>CAYMEY010000019.1:0-8476 GCA_964389795.1 uncultured Alcanivoracaceae bacterium | reverse complement strand
CGATCTCGTCCATCGAGCACTCGGTGTAGCCCTTGCTGAAGAAAATAGTCTCGGCGGCGGCGACGATATCGTCGTAGCGCTGTTGCTTCTCGCGCGTTCGGCGTGCTGTAGCGGGCAATGCAATCACTCCTGAATCGGTGCTTCACCGTCATTTAACGGGCGTTCACCCGGCTTTGCAAAATAGTTATTGACAAAGTGTCAAAACTCCCTGACATTATGTCAAACTTTGACAAGTTGTCAATATACGTAAATAGAAGTCATTAGCTGTCATTTCAGGCCCGCGCTCTGACCCGCGGGCAAGGGGAAACATGCCATGTTCCGTGACGTCATACTAGCTCGCCGACTCATCAATGACGATTACCGTTACTACTATCCGCGCCTGTTCGCAGCCTTGTTGCTGCTGGTGCTCTCATTGGCCTGTGTCCAGCAGGCCAGCGCTGCTGTGGAAGGAGAAGTAGAAGAAGATGTAGAAAGGTCGAGCCAGGAGGCTATCAGCCGCAGTGAGCAAACCGGCCTGCTGGCGACGCCGGTTCCCGTCCGCGTGACCGAAGTGGCCAATAGCAGCGGCGAACAACTGCTGCGCTTTGCCGGCGTCGCCCGCCCGCGGCAACGCGCCAACCTCAGCTTCCAGGTCGGCGGCAGCATCGAAGTGCGCTTCGCCGAGATTGGCCAACAGGTGGCCGCCAACGAGATCGTTGCCCGACTCTATAACCCGCAGCTGCAACCTGCCATGGAGTCGGCCGCAGCGAGACTGGAACAGCTGCGCTCTGATGCCGAGCAGGCCGAGCGCGATCTGGCGCGTCTGGAACAACTGTTTGCCCGTGGCTTGCTGGCCAGTCAGGATGTGGAACAACAGCGCACTGCCCTGAAGAGTGTGCGTTCGGCCATGGACAGCGCCCGCGCCAACCTCGCCCAGACCCGCCAACTCAGTCAGGAGAGTGAACTGCGCGCGCCCTTTGCCGGGCGCATCGAACAGGTGTTACTGGAGCCCGGCGAATATGCCCAGCCCGGCCAACCGGTACTGCGCATGTCGGCGGTTGATGGTCTGGAAGTGGAAGTACAAGTGCCACCTCGCTTTCTTTACGATCTGGCGCTGGGTGATTCACTTACCGTGTGGAATGGCTTGAGCGATGACGCTTTCAAAGGCACTGTGACCGAGATCGGTGAGGGCAGTTCCGGCGGCACAGCCCTCTATCCGCTGGTGGTCAGCCTGCAACAAGCCGAACTGCGCAGCGGCGAAGCGCTGGAAGTCGGCGTGCCGCGCCGTGAAGAAGACTCGTTAACCATTCCTCTCAATGCGGTGATGCGCTCTGCCCAGGGCCTGACCGTGTTCCGGGTCAACAGAGACGCGCGTGTCGAGCGCGTTGCCGTGTCGGTCAAACGCATTACCGGTGATCAGGTACAACTGGCCCCCGGGGTCCTGCAAGCGGGAGATCGCATTGTCTACGCCGGCCTCACGCGACTGGCCGATGGTGACCGGGTGACGATTCTTGAAAACAGTCATGGCAACAGTGCGGAGCTGGTGTTATGAACGTTGCACAAACGCTGGCGCGTGTAGTCACGCAGCCACGCCTCATTCTCTTGATCGTCGCCATGTTGGTTTTGGCAGGGGTGGGCTCCTTGTCCGGCATGGCGCGTCAAGAGGATCCAGCATTCCCTGATCGGGTTGGCCTGATCACGGTGCTGTATCCCGGCGCTACCGCCGAAACCATGGAGCGCTTGATTCTCGAACCCTTGCAGGAAGAAATCGCCCAGGTGGAAGAAGTGCAGGAGTACGATGCCACCGCCCGTACCGGTGTGGCACTGGTCAACCTGAGTCTGCAAGATAACCTGTATGACACCGACACCGGTTGGGAACGTGTGCGTATCGCCATGGAGCGAGCGCAAAACGAATTCCCCGACGGCGTGTTGGAGATGACATTAGAGGATCGCCTGATCGGCTTGCCAGCCGTGGTGTTATCCGTCGCCGGCAGTGCCTCGGTGGTGGAGATGTCACTGGCTGCCGAACAACTCAAGCGCGACCTCATGGACCTGCCCGGTTTGTCGCGCATCGAATTGGAAGGCGAGACGCGAGAACAAATCAACATCGCCCTGCATGATGCTGAGCTAGTAAGGCTGGGGGTGACACCGAATCAACTGGCTCAGTACATCGTGCAGCGAAATCAGGTTTCCCCGGGAGGTTTCATCGTCGTCGGCGATCGCCGCCTGAACCTCTTATCCAACAATGAATTCCTCGACATCGACGCCATTCGCGCCACGCAGATTCCCTTGTCCGGTGGTGGCAGCGTGCCGCTGTCTGCCGTCGCGGAGGTCTGGCGTTCGGCAACCGAACCACCGGAACCGGCGACGTTCCAGGATGGTGAACAGGTGGTTGCGCTGGAGTTGTTTACCATCAAGAATGAAGTGGATGCCTTGCAGTTTGGCGAGGCGGTGCGCGCCCGCGTCGCCGCATTGCAACCGCAGTACGCCCCGCTGGAAATCCGCGAGCTGTTCTTCCAACCGGATCAGGTGGCCGACCGCCTCGATAACCTGCTCGGCAGTTTGATGTTCTCCATGGTCATCATCACCGTCATCCTGTTCCTCGGCATGGGCTGGCGCATGGGCGTGACCGTGGCGGGCATGTTGCCGGTGGTGACGCTGCTCAGTCTCGGCATCTACGACATGGGCGGCGGCGTGCTGCACCAGATCGCCGTCATCGGCGCGGTGATCTCGCTGGGCATCCTCATCGACAACGCCATCGTCATGGTGGAAAACATTCAGCACCGCCTGAACGAGGGCGCGACAAGGCAGCAAGCCATGCTGTCATCCATCGGCGAGCTGGCTGGGCCTCTGGGTGCCTCCACCGGCACGACGCTGGCGGCGTTCACACCACTCTTATTATCCAGCGGTGGCACAGCCGACTTCACCCGCGGCATTCCGGTGATGATCATGCTGACGCTGACCGTCAGCTTCTTTCTCGCTGTGACGCTGGCGCCACTGGCCTCGGCCTGGTTCCTCAAGCCGGCGCCGGTCATGCGCAGTGCCTGGATCGACCGAATGGGTAACAGCGCAGCGCGCTTGACCCGCTGGGCACCGAAGTCGGTGATCCTCGGCGGTACCTTGCTGGCCCTTGGCAGCATGGCGTTATTTCCTTACCTGAATTTTCAGTTCTTCCCCAATGCCGACCGCCCGCAAGTGGTCATCGAAATGTTCCTGCCCGAGGGCAGCGACATTCGCCAGACTCATCTGCTCAGTCAGGATCTGGAGCAGGCACTGCGCCAGCAGGCAGGCGTCACCAGCATCCACCGCTTTGTCGGCGCCACCGGGCCGGGCTTCTATTACAACCTGCCCAATGCCACCCAGGCACCCAATCGCGCGCGACTGGTGGTGAACATGCAGGCACTGGAGCAAACCGCTGGCCTGATGAGCTGGGTGCGTGACTACACCGCCAGCAACCATCCCGAGTACGACATCATTGCCGGCACATTGGCGCAAGGGCCACCGCGCGCCGCGCCGGTGGAGATTCGCGTCTTTAATGCCGATGACGAACAACGTTTGGCTGCCGCCGAACACATCTTCCGTCTCTTGAAAGGGGTACCTGGCGCTGTTGATGTGCGCCACGACATCGATACCGGCGTGCCGTTGCTCAGACTGCAAGTGGATGACGCCAGTGCCCAGCGCTACGGCCTGAGCCGCGCCGATGTGGCGCAGACCCTGTTCGCGCGCAGTTTCGGTCAGCCCATTGAGCAGTATCGACAGGAGCGCGATCCGTTGCCGATAGTGCTGCGCAGTGACGACGGCACACAGCTGGAAGTGGAAAGCCTGCTTTCCAGTTACCTCTTCAATGCCAATGGTGATGCCATTCCCCTTAGCTTGATTGCCCAGACCGAGGCCGACTGGCAAGTGGCCAGCATCAACCACCGCAACGGCGTGCGCGTACTGAGCATCACCTCCGGCCTTGCTGACGGTTACAGCTTCAGCCAGATACTGGATGTGCTCAATCAACGCCTGGCCGACGAGCCGCTGCCTCCGGGTACCCGACTGGAATACGGCGGCGATCAGGAAAGCTCCGGCGAGGCCAACAGTGCCATTCTCGCCACGGCACCGGTGGGCATCCTGCTGCTGTTATTCTTCCTGTTATTGCAGTTCAACAGCTACAAGCGGGTCGGCATCATTCTGCTCACCGTGCCATTAGCCGCTGCCGGTATCTTCCCCGGGCTGGTGCTTACAGATTCGCCGTTCGGCTTTCAGCCACTGCTGGGCATCATCGCTCTGGTGGGTATCGTCGTGAACAACGCCATCGTGCTGGTGGACCGCATGGACCAGAGCATGAACGCGGGTGCCAACATAAACGACGCCGTTGACGAGGCAGTACAGCGCCGCACGCGGCCGATCCTGCTGACCACCGCCACCACGGTCACCGGCCTGTTGCCGTTGGCGTTTTCGTCGTCCACGCTGTGGCCGCCCATGGCCTGGGCCATCATCTCCGGCTTGTTGGCCAGTACGGTGCTGACCTTATTGGTCGTCCCTGCCGTGTGCCGACTCACTTTGCGGCCCAAGCCGGTGGTCGAACCAGAGGGATTGCCGGCCACTGCGTAAGTGAGATCGGCGAGCTCGGTCGGTGACAAATCGCCGGCGCAAGTTGATTAAGGATTCAGCTGGGCGAAAAAATAAAGTAGTGTAGGGCTCGGGATTGGTATTGCCGCGGAGACACCCGGCGATGCCGACTCAGTTGGCACTCGGTGTAATGCGTTACCTGCAGTCACAGAGTCAGCCGACCCCTTATAGTTTGACTGTCTTTATTTTTAACTGAATTTTTACTGACTGCTTGTCAGTTCGCCGAGCACTATGATCCGATGCACTCCAGCGCTTTTGGCTTGCCTGATATTGATGCCGACGATGATCCTGAGTGCCGCTCCGACAATGGGGCAGACTGTGGCCATTGAGCCCGGTGTTAGCCTTGCGCTGGCAACGCAGCGCAAGGCGGTGTTGTCTGACATCAACTACGCACTGCAGTTCGAGATTCCAGCCGAAGAGAGTGCGCCGATCAGCGCTGCGGCCACCATCAGCTTCAATCTGAGCGACACCAGCCAGCCACTGCAGCTGGATTTTCGCGAAAGCGCCGACAAGATTCATGACGTCATCAGTAACGGCAGTGCATCAAACTTCCGCTTCGAACAAGAACACCTGATCATCCCCGCCAGTGAACTGGTCAATGGCAGCAACACCCTGCAGATCGATTTCACCGCCGGTGATACTTCACTCAATCGCAACCCGGCGTTTCTCTACACATTGTTCGTACCGGATCGCGCCCGCACCGCCTTCCCGCTCTTCGATCAACCGGATCTCAAAGCCACCTGGGAACTGACTCTGGTGATTCCCGATCCTTGGGAGGCCATCGGTAATGCGCCGCTGCTCATCGAGACGCAGCAAGGAGATAACAAAACGCTGCGCTTCGCGCGCTCAGATTTGATCAGTTCCTATTTATTCTCGTTTGTCGCCGGTGAATTCGACAAGGTCACACGACAAATCAACGGCCGCGAGATCAGCCTGCTACACCGTGAGAGCGACGCCGAGAAAGTCGAACGTAACCTGGATGCCGCGTTCGAACTACACGGCGCCGCGCTGACCTTCCTCGAAGACTACACCGGCATCGACTACCCGTTTCAGAAATTCGACTTCGCCCTCATTCCCGGCTTCCAGTACGGCGGTATGGAGCACGTGGGCGCCATCCAGTACCGTGCTGACAGCATCTTCCTCGATGAGTCACCGTCACAGAGCCAATTACTTTCCCGCGCCAGTTTGATCGCCCATGAGACCGCGCACATGTGGTTCGGCGATCTGGTCACCATGGAATGGTTCGACGATGTGTGGATGAAAGAAGTGTTCGCCAACTTTATGGCGGCCAAGGCGGTGAACCCGAGCTTCCCCGAGATCAATCACGACCTGGGCTTTCTGGTGCGCCACTACCCCAGCGCCTACGCCGTCGACCGCACCGAGGGCGCCAACCCCATTCGCCAGGATCTGGGCAATCTAAATGAAGCCGGCACCTTATACGGCAACATCATCTATAACAAAGCACCGGTCATGATGCGGCAGCTGGAAGCATTGGTAGGCGAGAATCCGTTTCAGGAAGGCTTGCAGGAATACTTGCGCAGTTACGCCAACGGCAACGCCACCTGGCCGGACTTGATCGCCATCCTCGACAGCAAAACTGACGAGGATCTGAATCAGTGGAGTCAGGTGTGGGTGAACACACCGGGCCGGCCACACTTTGAGTTACAGCCAGCACAATCAATAGCAGCGTCAGATGTCACAACTAACGCGGCACTAATTCAGCAAGACCCATCCGGTGCCCGCCGCGTCTGGCCGCAACGCTTCGCTTTGTCATCAACAGCCAACTCAGACAGTGAAACAATAACGCTGATGAGTCTATCCACCACCACAGCTGTTCCTGCAAACGTAAACGAGCAAACCCTGTTCAATGCCGATGGCTTTGGTTATGGCCTGTTTCCCGTGCAGCCGCAGTTGCTGGCAAACTGGACGCAGCTCAATCCCGTTGCCCGTGGTGCGTTACTGATCTCGCTTTACGAGAACATGCTGGAAGGCAACGGCATTGAGCCGGCAGCCTACGCGACACAGTTGCTGGACATCGCTGTTACCGAAGACAATCAGTTACTGCTCAATCTGGCCATCGGGCAGATAGACAACATCTATTGGACATTGCTCACTCCAACTCAGCGTAATGAACTAACCGCCGAGATGGAACAAGCACTCTGGGCGGCCATGGAAGCTACTAGTAATAGTAGCCAGAAGAAAATCTACTTCGATGCACACAGCAGTATTGCCTTAAGCTCACCAGCACTCGATCAACTGCAAGCCATCTGGAGTGGCGAGCTGGTGATCGAAGGGCTGAACCTGTCCGAGAACGATTTCATTGATCTGGCCACCAACCTTGCGATCAAGCGCCCGGATCAAGCGGCCAGCATCACCAGCGAGCAACTGGCCAAGATTAACAACGACGACCGCCGTCGCCGTTTCGAATTCTTCATGCCGGCATTGGCCGCAGAGCAAGCCACCCGCGATGCCTTCTTTGCCTCACTCAGCGATGAACAAAACCGGGCTCGTGAACCGTGGGTACTGGATGGCCTCAATGCACTCCATCATCCGCTGCGTATCAGTCAGTCAGAGAAGTACTTACTGCCCAGTCTGGAACTGCTGGCTGAGATCCAGCAAACTGGCGATATCTTTTTCCCGGCACGCTGGCTCAGTGCCAGCCTGGGTAATTACCGCAGTCAATCCGCTGTAGATACTGTACGTAACTTTCTGGCTGAACGTCCGGAATACAATTATCAATTGCGCTTGAAGATTTTGCAGGCGGCCGACCCACTATTCCGCGCCGCCCGACTCGTCGAAGCGCGCTAACCGGCAGCGACAATTACACTCGCTCGACCGAGGCCCTCTGTTACCCGCCTAACACCCGAATTAGGTCTGTCCTCGGCCGCCAGAAGCAGGTAGATTACGGATTGTCCCGGCAGATTGGGAAGGTCGGCGAATTCGGGAACCTTGAGAAATCCGAGAAAAGAAACAAGCACAAAGAAAAGCCAATAAGAGGACGCCACTATGAACGCCCCAGTCTCACTCCACACTTATGCTTCACACCGTCGCCCAATCAACTTATTTCCTGCGCTTCACCGTGCCCTTTGTGCAGTGGCGCTGATAGTCATCACTAGTGCAACTTTAAGCTATTCCCCACAGGCCAACGCCCAATCCAATCCACCGGAAGGCTGGGTCACCCCGTTCCCGGCATTCCGCATTATCGGCCCGCTCTATGCCGTAGGCATGCTCGATCTCAGTGTCTACCTGATCACCTCCGACGAAGGCCACATCCTCATCAACACCGGCCTGGCCGATTCCACCGAACACATCCGCGCCAACATCGAATCGCTGGGTTTTGATTTCGACGACATCCGCATCCTGCTCACCATGCAGGCGCACTGGGATCACACCGCCGCCATGGCCGAGATCAAACAACTCACCGGCGCCGAAGTCTGGGCCACGCCCGAAGATGCGCGCGTGCTGGAAGACGGCGGCTTCTCCGATGCCCACTTCGGCGGCCGCGAGACCTTCGCGCCCGTATCAGTCGATCGCATCATCGAACAGGACGACATCATCCAGCTCGGCGATCTGACCATCACCGTCCACGAACACCCGGGTCACACCGAAGGCAGCTCTAGCTACACCTTCACTGTCAATGAAAACGAAAGAGACTACAACGTCGGCATCGTCAACATGGGTACAGTGAATGGTGGCAAACGACTAGTAGTCGATCCGACCTACGACAATGTTGCTGTGGACTTCGCCACCACCTACAACGCGCAAAAGAAAATGGATATTGATGTGTGTGTTTCAGCTCACAACGCGCAGTACAACATGCACGAAAAGTATCGACCTGGGCAGGCTTATGATCCGGAGACGTTTGTGGATCCGGCTGGGT
>CAYMEY010000018.1:0-9711 GCA_964389795.1 uncultured Alcanivoracaceae bacterium | reverse complement strand
AGCAAATGACTGTTAATCATTGGGTCGCTGGTTCGAGCCCAGCAGGCGGAGCCATTTAAAGGAAAGGGTCTCTTCGGAGGCCCTTTTTTGTTGCCCATGATTAAGGCGGGCTGCGCCCGCGTTACTCATTGCGCAAATCCAGTGGATTTGCCTGGTTCGAGCCCAGCAGGCGGAGCCAATTAAAGGAAAATGGGTCTCTCGCGAGGCCCTTTTTTATTGTCCACGATCAATCCCACCGATTTGTCTCACGCCCACGTTCACTTCATCGCAAAGGCCTGACACTATGCTGCTTGCGATTCAGGGAGGAACCCATGGGCAAAACACTGGCAGTCTGGCTGACCCGGCACCGTAACTGGCTGGCGCTGGCCAGTATCATTCTTACGCTGCTGCTCGGCTACGGCCTCAAGTACAGCTTCTTCCAGACCGGCTACCGGATTTTCTTTGCGCCGGATAACCCTTACCTGATCGCCAACGACTACCTCGAAGACACCTACACCAAGAGCGACAGCATTGCTTTTATTGTCACGTCGCGCAGCGGTGACCTGTTCACCCCGGACAATCTTCAGGCAATTGAAACCCTGACCGAAGAAGGCTGGACCTTCCCCTACTCCATGCGCGTCGACTCGCTCACCAACTACCAGTACACCTGGGCCGACGAGCAAGGGCTGGTGGTGGAGAACCTGTTCGAGAATGCCGCCGACATGGACGATGCGGAAATCCAGCGACGCAAGGCCATCGCACTGAACGAACCGGTACTGATCAACAACCTGATCAATCCGGCGGGCTCGGTCACGCTGGTCAGTGTAACGCTGCAATTTGACGACGACGAACTGGATGCCGGGGCGCGTGATCGTCGACTGGTGAATATGGGGCGCGACCTGCGTGACCGCTATGAAGCCGAGTACCCGGACCTGAAAATTCATGTGTTCGGGCAGATCACCATCAACAACACCTTTAATGAAATGACCGAGCACGACATGTCGGTGTTTACACCGATCATGACGGCCATTCTGTTCCTGGCGTTGTGGCTGCTGTTTACCGTGGCGGGCTCCACCGTGCTTGGCAGTTTGCTCAGCGCCACCTCCGTCATCATAGTGATTACGCTCAGCACTATCATGGCCATGGGCAGTGCCGGCTGGCTGGGCTTTGGTTTCAACGCCGTCAATGCCGTCGCGCCAACCATTATCCTGACCATCGCCGTGGCGGACTGTGTGCACATTCTGTTCAGTTATCTGAATGGACTGCGTGCAGGCAAGGACAAGGTCGCCGCCATGGAAGAAAGCCTGGACCTGAATATGCAGCCGGTATTTCTTACCAGCCTGACCACGGCGATCGGCTTTCTGGCGATGAACTTCAGTGATGCACCGCCGATGCACTCACTCGGCACACTCACTGCCATCGGCATTGTCGCCGCCTATATTCTGGCGTTGGCACTGCTGCCGGCGCTGGCCATGTGGATGCCGCTAAAACCGCGCCCATCCGTCAGCGGCCGCTCGCATCTGATGGAAGCGCTGGCCAATCATGTGTTGCGCCTGCGCAAGGTCTACTTCTGGGGCACTCTCGCCTTTACCCTGTTCGCCCTGCTCGGTATTCAGCGCAACACCCTCAATGACAGCACCTATACCTACTTCGATGAAACGGTGCCGTTCTACGTCGCCGCCAATTATTTCGAGGACAACCTCAGTGGTTTCGATACCATCAGCTATTCACTGAGTTGCGAACAGGCCAGCTGTATCAACGAGCCGGACTTTCTCAAGCAAGTGGACCGCTTTGTTGGCTGGCTGGAAACACAACCGCACATCGCTCACGTCAATGCCTACACGCGCGTGATCAAGCGACTGAATCGCAATCTGCATGACGACGATCCGGACTGGCATCGCGTTCCCGACAGCCGAGAACTGGCCAGCCAGTATCTACTGTTGTACGAATTGTCGCTGCCCTACGGGCTGGACCTGAACACCCAGCTCAATCTCGACAAGTCCGCCCTGCGTGTGGATGTGCGGGTACGCAAACAGAAGCCGCATGAAGTGATCGCGCTTGAAGCACGCATCAGTGACTGGCTGGCGCAGGAACTGCCGGACATTACCGCCACACCGGGTTCATCCGTTTCGATCATGTTTGCGCATATGGGCCAACGCAATATCGACAGCATGCTGATCGGCAACGTCATTGCCATTGTGCTGATTACCCTGATTTTGATCATTGCACTGAAGTCCCTGCGCTACGGCTTGATCAGCATCTTGCCCAACGCACTGCCGGCACTGGTCACAGTCGGCTTGTGGGGCTACCTCAATGGCGAGCTGAATCTTGCGGTGGCACTGATTTTTGTCATTACCCTGGGCATCGTCGTCGACGATACCGTCCACTTTATCTCCAAGTACCTGCGTGCCCGGCGTGACAAGGGACTGTCGCCGGATGAGGCGGTGCGCTATGCCTTTGCCAACGTCGGCAACGCGCTGGTAATCACCTCAATCGTGCTGGCCGCCGGCTTTATGGTGTTGGCGCAGTCGCACTTCCAGGTCAACGCCATCATGGGCCTGCTGGTGGCGATCACCATCGCCGTCGCGCTGGCATTCGACTTCCTGTTCCTGCCCCCTCTGCTTGAGCGCGCCGAGCGGAACAAAAAATAATCAAGCACCATGGCGGTTCGGCACGTAAACCGTGCAGGCCGCCTCATTGCTGTGCAGCGCACCTTGTGCGCCCCTGACAGGGCGCTCAATTCTTCGCCAGCCGTTTTACCATGGCCATTCTTATCCCTTTGTTTTAGATAGATTTATTTACATATATCAGGCTAGCGTGAAGGCTGGCACGGGGCTTGCCTCTATTGGTACACAAACTTGTGTACAAGATGGTGTGCGAGATCGTGTACGGACTCACATTAGAAGAATGGCGGTCACTCTACCGCGACCAAGGCAAACAACCGCAGACGGTGATTGCCGACCTGCATGACGCGCTGCTGGCCACCGAGGGAGACCCGGCCTGGACCTTGCTGTTCGAGTGGCCGGTCATCGAGGCACAGCTGCAGCGCCTGACGCAGCAGCCCGATGCCAGCCGCCTGCCGCTGTACGGGGTGCCGTTCGCGATTAAGGACAACATCGATTACGCCGGCCAGACCACCACGGCGGCCTGTCCGGCGTTTGCCTACATCGCCCAGGGCACAGCGCCGGCAGTACAGCGACTGCTGGATGCCGGTGCCATTCTGGTGGGCAAGACCAATCTCGACCAGTTCGCCACCGGTCTGGTCGGCACACGCTCTCCGTTTGGCGTGGTACCGAACAGCTTCAATCCCGACTATATCAGCGGCGGCTCCAGCTCCGGTTCGGCCAGCGTGGTCGCCCGTGGTCTGGTGCCCTTTGCACTGGGCACTGACACCGCCGGCTCCGGGCGCGTTCCCGCTGGCTTTAACAATCTGGTCGGTCTGAAACCGACACGCGGCGCCTGCAGCACCCGCGGTGTGGTGCCTGCCTGCCGAACACTGGACTGCGTGTCGGTGTTTGCCTTGGGCGTAGAAGACGCCTGGCACATTTACGACATCATGGCGGCATTCGACGAGAAGGATCCGTTCTCGCGCCAACCGACGCCACGACAGCCGCTGAAAGTTTTTGCTAGCAAGCCACGCCTCGGCATCCCGGCGCAGCTGGACTGGTATGGCGATACGCTGGCGGAAAAAGCCTGGCTGGAAAATCTGGCGCAACTGGCGGCAATGGACGTCGAACTGGTGACGCTCGACTTCTCCCCACTGCAGGACACGGCAAAACTGCTTTACGCCGGACCCTGGGTGACCGAGCGCTTCAGCGTGGTGAAAAACCTGCTGGCCAAGGCGCCTGACGAAATCAACGGCGTGGTGCGCGATATTATCGCGCCGGCTGAAAACATGACCGCGCTGGAAGTGTTCACCGCTGAATATCAACGCGCCGCGCTGAAGCGCAAGGCCGACACCCTGATTGCCAGCGTGGATGCGCTGCTGGTGCCGACCACGCCCACCATTCACCGCATCAGTGATGTGGAAAAGGAACCGGTGGCACTGAACAGCCAGCTCGGCCTGTGGACCAATTTCGTCAATTTGCTGGACTGGTGCGCATTGGCGTTACCGGGCGGCTTCCGGGAAGACAAATTGCCCTGCGGCATCACCCTGATTGCGCCCACCTGGCAGGACTACGCTCTGGCCGAATTTGGTCTGCGCTGGCAACGGGCGCAACCGTGGAAGCGCGGCGCGACCGGCAAACTGCTCGATGTTGCGCGGATAGCCCTGCCGCTGCCAGCAACCCGGGAACAGACCGTGCGCGTTGCCGTGGTCGGCGCCCACCTCACCGGCATGCCGCTGAATTTTCAACTGACCAGTCGCGAAGCGGTGCTGGTGGAAAGCACCTACACCGCCGACTGCTATCGCCTGTATGCGCTGGCCAACACCACGCCACCGAAGCCGGGTCTGGTCAAGGCCGATGCCGGCGGCGCCATTGAAATTGAAATCTGGGAAATGCCCCTGCACCGCTTTGGCGAATTCGTTGCCGAAATCCCGGCGCCGCTGGGTATCGGCAACCTGCAACTGGCGGATGGCCGCAGCGTGAAAAGTTTTATCTGCGAACCCTATGCCATTGAGGGCGCCACTGACATCACTGCGCTCGGTGGTTGGCGCGCATACATGAAACAACGGGCCGCAGCCTCGCCGGCTGTCTGACTGTCTACCCGCGGTATTGAGGATAAGCACATGTTCAAGAAAGTACTGATTGCCAACCGTGGAGAGATTGCCGTTCGCATTGCGCGCACGCTGAAAAAGATGGGCGTCGGCAGCGTGGCGGTATATTCAGAAGCCGATCGCAACAGCCTGCATGTTAGTGCCGCGGACGAAGCGGTGTGTATCGGCGCCGCACCGCCGGCAGAAAGTTATCTGCTCGGTGACAAGATTATTCAGGTTGCCAAGGATGTGGGCGCTGACGCGATCATTCCCGGTTATGGCTTCCTGTCGGAAAATGCCGGTTTCGCCGAAGCCTGTGAAAAGGTCGGCATTGCCTTCTGTGGCCCGACACCGCAACAGATGCGCGATTTCGGTCTCAAGCATGAAGCGCGACGCTTGGCAAAAGAAGCCGATGTGCCGCTCAGCCCCGGCACTGACCTGCTCAAGGATCTGGCAGAGGCACTCGGAGCCGCCGAGCAGATCGGCTACCCGATCATGCTGAAGTCCACCGCCGGCGGCGGCGGCATCGGCCTGACCCGCTGTAACAGCGCCGACGAACTGAAAGCCGCGTTCGAGTCCGTACAACGCATGGGCCAGAATTTCTTCAGTGATTCCGGTGTCTTTATCGAGCGCTTTATCGACGAAGCGCGCCATATTGAAGTGCAGATTTTTGGCGACGGCGCAGGCAAGGTGCTGGCGCTGGGCGAACGCGACTGCTCACTGCAGCGCCGCAATCAGAAAGTGGTCGAAGAAACACCGGCCCCCACCCTGCCCGCCGCGACACAAGCCAAACTGCTGGAGTCGGCGGTGCGACTGGGCGAATCAGTGAGCTACCGTTCCGCCGGCACGATCGAATATATCTACGACCAGAAACGCGATGAATTCTACTTCCTTGAGGTCAATACCCGCCTGCAGGTGGAGCATTGCGTTACCGAGGAAGTCACCGGCAAGGATCTGGTGGAGTGGATGATCCTGACCGCCGCCGGGGAGGCACCGGATCTGGCCAATATGCCGATATCACCCAAAGGCGCATCAATCGAAGTGCGCATCTATGCCGAAGACCCGGTAAAGAATTTCCAGCCGTCACCCGGCGTGTTGACCGAAGTCAGCTGGCCCGACGGCGTGCGCCTTGACGGCTGGGTCGATACCGGATCGGAAGTATCACCCTATTACGATCCGATGATTGCCAAGTTGATCGTGCATGGTGTGGATCGTGCAGATGCCATCGCCAAAATGAAAACCGCGCTGGCCAATACCCGTCTATGCGGCATCGCCACCAATCTGGATTACCTGCGCCAGATTATTGATCACGCCGATTTTGCCAGCGGCGATTTCTCCACCCGCTATCTGGACAGCTTCAAATACCGCCCAGTGCTGATGGAAATTGTCGAGCCAGGCACCTATACCACGATCCAGGATTATCCCGGTCGCATCGGCTATTGGGATGTCGGCGTGCCGCCGTCAGGGCCGATGGATGATTATGCGTTCCGACTCGCCAATCGCATTGTCGGCAACCATGCTGCTGCGGCGGCGATCGAGTGCACCATTGTTGGCCCGAGTGTGCGTTTTCACAGTGACACCGTCATTGCGCTGACCGGTGCCCATACCGCCGCCAAACTTGATGGCATCGAGGTGCCTTACTGGGCACCGATTAACGTCAAGGCCGGCCAACTGCTGACCACTGGCAAGGCCGACACCGGCTGTCGCATTTATCTGGCCGTGCGCGGCGGCATTGATGTGCCGGAATACCTGGGCAGTAAATCCACGTTCGCACTGGGCCAGTTTGGTGGCCATGCTGGCCGCACCTTGCGTGGCGGCGATATGTTGCCGATCTGTCAGGCAGATAAATATGCCTGCCCGACACCTGCGCCGGCCTACAGTCCAGCGCCAGCGCCCGAAGCCATGATTCCAGCCTACGAAAATCATTGGGAAATTGCGGTGCTGTATGGCCCCCATGGTGCACCGGATTTCTTCACCGAAGAGTCGATCAAGACGTTCTTCGAATCCGACTTTGAAGTGCACTACAACTCCAACCGTCTCGGCATTCGTCTGAATGGTCCAAAGCCAAGCTGGACACGCAGCGACGGCGGCGAGGCTGGCCTGCATCCTTCGAATATTCACGACTGCGAGTACGCTGTCGGTAGCATCAATTTTACCGGTGATATGCCGGTGATTCTGACCCGTGACGGACCCAGCCTCGGCGGTTTCGTCTGCCCGGTCACGATCTGTAAAGCAGAGCTGTGGAAAGTCGGCCAGGTCAAACCTGGCGACAAGATCCGCTTCAAGCGCATCAGTTTTGATCAGGCGCTGGCGTTGGAGCATGCCGTCGATGCCTCGGTGGAAGCGCTGGCACTGGTTACACCTGAAACACCGCAAACGTCTGCACCGATCATGGCAGGTACGGTATCGGAAACGGTGCTGGCAGAGTTGCCTGAACAGCCAGACCGCCCGAAGGTGGCCTATCGTCAGGCCGGCGACAAATACATTCTGATCGAATACGGCCCGAACGAGCTGGATTTGCGCTTCCGCTTCCGCGTACACGCGCTGATGGAAGAACTGCGCGCCAATCCGGTGGACGGCTTGCTGGAAATGTCACCGGGTGTGCGCTCGCTGCAGATTCATTATGACAGCCGCATCATCCACCAGCGCGACATGATGGCTGCGCTGCTTGGCGCGGAAGAAAAGCTACCGCCTGTCGACACCATGGAAGTGGCAACACGTATCGTACATTTGCCGATGGCGTTCGAAGACTCAGCGACGCTGGATGCGGTGGCACGTTATCGCCAGTCGGTGCGCGACTCCGCACCCTGGTTGCCGAGCAACACCGAATTCATGCGCCGCATCAATGGTCTCGACTCGATCGAGCAGGTGCGCGATATCCTGTTTGAAACCAGCTATATGGTGCTCGGTCTCGGTGATGTGTATCTCGGTGCACCCTGTGCCGTGCCGGTAGACCCACGCCATCGCCTGCTGACGTCCAAATATAACCCGGCACGTACCTACACGGCGGAAGGCACTGTCGGTATTGGCGGCGTCTATATGTGTATCTATGGCATGGACTCGCCTGGCGGTTATCAACTGGTGGGTCGCACCCTGCCAATCTGGAACAAGTTCCTGAAGAACAAGACCTTTATCAACGGCGAGCCGTGGTTGCTGAAGTTCTTTGATCAGGTGCGCTTCTACCCGGTCAGCGAACAGGAACTGACGCGCATGCGCGATGAGTTCCGCGAAGGTCGTCTGACGCTGGATATCACCGAAGAGGTGTTCAGCCTCGCCGAGCACCACAAATTCCTCGAAGACAACGCCGACGATATCGCCCGCTTCAAAGCCAATCAGAAGACTGCGTTTGATGCCGAGGTCGCACTTTGGCAGGAAGACAGCAGCGCTTTGAAGGATGCACTGGACCGTCAACAGTCAACTGATCTGGAGGACATTGATGGTCACGTGGTGGCTGCAGATATCAGCGGCAACGTCTGGAAGCTGCTGGTGGAAGAAGGCCACGAAGTCAGCGCCGGTGACCCGCTGTTGATTGTCGAAGCCATGAAAATGGAGTTCGCCGTCAATGCCTCCGTAACCGGACGCATTTCCTCGGTGCGCTGTCAGCAAGGCAGTATCGTCAATGCTGGCGAAGCCTTGATCGTGATTGAAACCTCGGAAGCCGTGTGAGCACATGATGGTCGAGATGTCACGTCCGGATAACAGCAAGGCCTCAGGCCGGATGCGTAGCGAGAACCTCGCTGAACGCATTTACGAAGCGCTGAAGCAGGAAATTTTCTATTTCCGCTTGCTGCCGGGTGACCGTTTCAGCGAAACCGAGATCGCCCAGCGTATGGGGGTCAGCCGCACGCCGGTGCGCGAGGCATTGTTCCGGCTGCAACGCGAAAGCTATGTGGAAGTGCTGTACCGCAGTGGCTGGCGCGTGCGCCCATTTAACTTCGAATACTTTGAAGACCTGTATGACGTCCGCACTATTCTCGAGTCCGCCGCCGTCAAGCGCCTGTGTGAGCTGGAGCACTTCCCGGAACAACTGGAAACACTGAAGTCAACCTGGCTAGTGCCAGACGGCGAGCGGCTTTCCGACCCGGGCAAGCTGTCAGGCATGGATGAGGAATTTCATCTGCTACTGGTGCAAGCCGCCGGCAGTGACGAGATGGCGCGCATCCACGCCGGCATCAGCGAGCGCATTCGCATCATCCGACGTCTCGACTTCACCAAGCCACCACGCATCGAGGCCACCTATCTCGAACATGGAAAGATCCTGCGCGCGGTGCTGCAACGTCGTCCTGATCAGGCACAGATGTTGCTGAAAGCACATATCGACGAGAGCCGCGCCGAAGTACGCAAAATCACACTGCACATGCTGCACAGTGCGCGACAGGAATCGGAATCAGAATTTTTGGCCCGTCTGGGGCAGGAGAACGTGTGATGGCAATGCATGCAATACCCGCATTGTCGTCGCATGACCAGGTTGTGCACTGCCGCCTGAACGGCTTTGCAGTCACGACAACAACAAGGAGCAATGACCGCGTCAGGCGGCAATCACGCCACGGAAAGGCTTTGATTTGGCGAGTCAGTTGTACGCCAACCCTGCATTTGCAGGGAAAAGGGAGATTCATGGCAACAACCACACACTCTGATCGGAAAGGGGATTGGATATGAGCAAGGCAAAAGGTCTTAAATCACTGGCGGCAGGCGCTCTCGCCCTGTCCATGGGATTGGGGTCCGCAATGGCGCAAGCCGCGGACACCATCAAGGTGGGTGTTCTGCACTCGTTGTCCGGCACCATGGCTATCAGTGAAACCACACTGAAAGACACCGTGCTGATGATGATCGAGGAGCAGAACAAGAAAGGTGGTCTGCTTGGCAAGAAGCTGGAAGCAGTTGTCGTTGACCCGGCTTCCAACTGGCCGCTGTTTGCGGAAAAAGCCCGCGAACTGCTCGCTGTACAGAAAGTCGACGTGGTGTTCGGCTGCTGGACCTCGGTATCACGTAAATCCGTGTTGCCGGTGTTTGAAGAGCTGAACGGCCTGCTGTTC
>CAYMEY010000017.1:0-12320 GCA_964389795.1 uncultured Alcanivoracaceae bacterium | reverse complement strand
ACGACTTCATCGTCAAGTCCAGTGTCGGCCATGTGCGTGATCTGCCGGTCAGTGGCTCAGGCAAGAACAAATCCACGCCGTCTGAGCGTGCCAAGGAGGCGGCCTATACCCGATCCCTGCCGCCCGCCGAGCGAGCCGAGCACAAGCGTCGCAAGGCGCGTGACCAGTTGGTGGCGCGCATGGGCATCAACCCCGAGCGCGGCTGGGAAGCGGACTACGAGATCTTGCCCGGCAAGGAAAAGGTGATCGATGAACTCAAGCGGTTGGCCGAGAAGGCGGACCGTATCTACCTCGCCACTGACCTTGACCGAGAGGGAGAGGCCATTGCCTGGCACCTGCGTGAAGTGATTGGCGGCAGTGATGAGCGCTTCGATCGGGTGGTTTTCAACGAAATTACCAAGAAGGCGATCCAGGACGCGTTTACGCGCCCGGGCAAACTCGATATGCACCGGGTCGAAGCGCAGCAGGCGCGCCGTTTTCTCGATCGTCTGGTGGGTTTCATGCTGTCGCCTCTGCTGTGGGAAAAGATCGCCCGCGGCCTGTCGGCCGGACGGGTGCAGTCGGTCGCGGTAGAGCTGATAGTTGAGCGCGAGCGTGAAATTCGCGCATTTATCCCGGACGAGTACTGGGAACTGCATGCCGAAGGTGCGCACAAGCAGGGCGACCTGCGCATGCAGGTGGTGCGTCACAAGGGCGAAGCGTTCAAACCGGTCAACGAAGAGCAGGCGCGCAAGCATGAGGCGGCCCTCAACGCCGAGGCGGCGTTGCAGATTTCGCAGCGTGAAGACCGACCCACGCGTTCCAAGCCTTCGGCACCCTTTATCACCTCGACTTTGCAGCAGGCGGCCAGCACGCGGCTGAGTTTTGGCGTCAAGAAAACCATGATGTTGGCGCAGCGTCTGTATGAGGCCGGTCATATCACCTACATGCGTACGGACTCCACCAACCTGAGCGCCGATGCTGTGCAGGCTTGTCGGGTCTGGATCGAGAACAAGCTCGGCAAGCAGTACTTGCCGAAAGAACCGATCTCCTATTCCAGTCGCGAGGGCGCGCAGGAAGCGCACGAAGCCATTCGTCCTTCCGACGTGGCCCGCGAGGGCGATTCGCTCAAGGATATGGAGCGTGACGCCCAGCGGTTGTACGACCTGATCCGGCGCCAGTTTATCGCCTGCCAGATGCCGGCAGCGGAATACCTGAGTTCGACCTTGACCGCCACCGCTGCGGATTACGAGCTCAAGGCCAAGGGACGTATTCTGAAGTTCGATGGCTGGACCCGAATCCTGCCGCCAATGTCGCGCAAGAATCCGGAGGACGAGGAGCTGCCAGCACTGGAAGTTGGCGAGAAACTGTCGCTGAAAAAGGTGGATGCCAAGCAGCATTTCACCAAGCCGCCGGCCCGTTATACCGAAGCCAGCCTGGTCAAGGAGCTGGAAAAGCGCGGAATCGGTCGTCCCTCCACCTACGCGGCGATTATCTCGACAATTCAGGACCGTGGCTACGTCCGCACAGAGAGTCGTCGCTTCTATGCCGAGAAGATGGGCGACATCGTCACCGATCGACTGGCGGAGAATTTTCCCAATCTGATGGATTACGGCTTCACCGCGCGTATGGAAGAAACCCTCGACAAGGTGGCTTCCGGCGAGCTCGGCTGGCGCAAGGTACTGGACGAATTCTACGAAGACTTCCAGGTGCAGCTTGAGCATGCCAAGGGTGATGGGGAAGGCAAGCAGGCGGAAGGCGGCATGCGCGCCAATCTGCCCACCGATACTGATATTGCCTGCCCGCAATGCGGCCGCACCATGCAAATCCGCACCGGCTCCACCGGGGTCTTTCTGGGTTGCTCCGGATACGCGCTACCGCCGAAGGAACGTTGCACTGCGACCATGAATCTGGCGCCCGGTGAAGAGGCGGTCAAGACCGATACCGACGATGACGAAGCGGAAGCGTTGGAACAGCGTCGCAAGAAACGTTGCCCGATTTGCTCCACGGCGATGGACAGCTATCTGATTGATGAAAAACGCAAGTTGCATGTCTGCGGTAATAATCCTGACTGCAGTGGCTATGTTGTCGAAGCTGGTGAGTTTCGCATCAAGGGTTATGAAGGCCCGGTACTGGAATGCGAAAAGTGCAGCAGCGAGATGCAGTTGCGCACCGGCCGTTTCGGCAAGTATTTCAAGTGCACCAACGAGGCCTGCGGTAATACCCGCAAGTTGTTGCGCAATGGCGAGCCGGCCCCGCCGCGCGCTGACCCGATTCCTATGCCGCACCTGAAGTGCGAGAAAGTGGATGATCATTATCTGCTGCGCGACGGGGCATCGGGCCTGTTTCTCGCGGCCAGTCAGTTTCCCAAAAACCGCGAAACCCGTGCGCCGTTGGTGGAAGAGGTGGCGTCCGTCAAGGATCAGCTTGATCCGAAACTGCGCTACCTGGCTGATGCACCGGTGGCCGACTCGGACGGCAACAAGGCGTTGTTGCGTTTCAGCCGCAAGACCCGCGAGCAGTATGTGCAAACCGAAGTGGACGGTAAGCCCACCGGATGGGCCGCGTTTTACCGTGACGGCAGTTGGCACATAGAAGACAAGCCGCGTAAACCGGTGGCCAAGAAAAAAGCACCGGCGAAGAAAAAAGCCGCCGCAAAAAAGAAGCCGGCGGCAAAGAAGGCGGCCAGCAAGACAGCGGCTAAAAAGGGTAAATAACCCGGAGGTCGTCGATGTCGCGAATGGTGCGCGAGAGTCAGGTCAGTGGCCTGCGTGAACGTCACTGGTTTGCGCAAGTGTTATTGAAACAACTGGTTGAGCGCGTTGCCCAGAGCGCGCCCCGTGGCGAGGCGCTGGCGTTGCGCGGTGCCGTAATTTTCCACCTCTACAGCGCGCTGGTCGGACTGGCGCGAAACGCGGCCGTCAACTACGGCGTCAGTGAGGCGCAGTCGCTGCTGGCGCTGCCGGCGATCTCCGAATGTTTTCATCGTCATGAACTCCAGGCACCTGAAATCAGTCTGATTGACCAGGCCCGTCTTGATCGCACCGATCCGCTCTATTGGCTTGAAGTCGAAGTCATGGCCGCGAACGGTGCCAGCGGTCTGGCGCGCCGACCAACGCCGCCCGCAGCAGAGGGCGGTTTAGGTATGGTGGCAGAAGATCCTTACGCCGTGCTGGCGGAGGGTGACCTGCAGCGACTGCAGCAGGCGTTGGCGCGGGTTCGGGAGCTGCTCGAACAGGCCGCGGCGCATATGGAGGAGTGGTAATGGATGATTTGCGAGCCCGGGAAGCCTGGCGTGTGTTACGGATCCAGGCCGAGCTGGTTGATGGCATCGAGCACCTCGCCGGCGTCGGTCCGTCGGTCACCATCTATGGCAGCGCCCGACTGGGAGCGGACTCGGTGTACTACCAAAGCGCCAAGGACCTGGCGCAGCGATTTGGAAATGCCGGACTGAACGTGCTCACCGGCGGCGGTCCCGGCATCATGGAGGGCGCCAACGAGGGGGCATTTGGGTCGGATTCCTGTTCGATCGGCCTGAATATCGAACTTCCCCATGAACAGGGCGCCAACCGCTTTCAGGACCTCAGCCTTGAGTTCCGCTATTTCTTCATTCGCAAGCTGATGTTCGTCAAGCATGCGGTGGGGTTTGTGGTCTTCCCCGGTGGTTACGGCACGCTGGATGAATTATTTGAGGCGCTGACGCTGGTGCAGACCGGCAAGATCCGTCCGTTTCCGATTGTGCTGTTTGGGCGCAACTACTGGCAGGGGCTGGAGAGCTGGCTCAAGGACACGATCCTTGCGGAGCAGTGCATTGACGCCAGCGACATGCAGCTGTTTCGCATCACCGACAGCGTTGATGAAGCCTTCGAGCTGATCTTTCAGGATTACAGTGCGCAGCGCGACCAGCGCCGTGACAACCTGCCTCCGAATGTCTAGTGGCGCCTCGGTGCCATGTGCCGGATGAAATCTGCTCATCTGGGTGTTCGCAAGTTTCAGGTAAATGACTCGTTGAAACGTTGACCCAAAATAGGGCGCTCAGTAAGGTGGGCGCAGCTACAAGTGAACTCTGATCACTCATAATTCTTATGGAGAGCGTCATGCTACGTTATCTCATGCCGGTTGCGCTGTTGTTGTCCCCCATGCTCGCTGCTGCCGAAACCGCAGAGGAAAAGGGTCTTGCCATTGCCCGCGAGGCCGATGCGCGCGGCGAGGGCTTTCAGGATCTGGAGGCCACCATGCGCATGGTGCTGATCAGCAAGCGTGGTGAAACGTCTGAACGCGAACTGCGCGTCAAGACTCTGGAAGGCAAGGGCGAAAACGAAGGCGACAAGGGCTTGACCATCTTCGACACGCCGGCGGATGTGCGTGGTACGGCACTACTGACCTGGAGTTACAAGAGCAAAGACGATGATCAGTGGTTGTATCTGCCGGCATTGCGTCGCGTCAAAACCATTGCGTCAAAGAATCAGTCGGGCTCTTTCATGGGCAGTGAATTTGCCTACGAAGACATGAAATCCCAGGAAGTAGAAAAGTACACCTACAAGTTTTTGCGCGAAGAGGCCTGTGGTGAACTGACCTGTTTTGTTTCAGAGCGCTATCCCACCGATGAGAATTCTGGCTATACCCGTCAGGTGGTGTGGATGGACAAGGATGAATACCGGGTTCAGAAAGTTGAGTACTACGATCGCAAGGCGTCGTTGTTGAAGACACTGACGATGGAAGGCTACTCGGAGTACAAGGACAAGTTCTGGCGCCCGGCCAAGATGACCATGGTCAATCACCAGACCGGCAAGTCCACCGAACTCTATTGGACCGAGTACAAGTTTGGCACCGGTCTGAGTGAATCCGATTTCAACCAGAACAGCCTGATGCGGGCGCGCTAGGGCGTCACCATGAAAATCCTTCGATCGTTGCTGCTGGTGTCCCTGGGCGGCGCCAGTGCGCTGGCCCATGGCTGGGACTTCCGCGGTGAAGTCGCCGCGGAGGGACGTTATTTTACTGACGGCCCGGGTTATGCCGGCTATTGGCATAACGGCTCGTCGTATCTCAAGGGCGAGCTTTATCACGACTGGAATGATCGCCGCGACACTTTCACGTTCATCCCCTACGTGCGTGTGGACGAGCACGATGAGGAGCGTACCCATGGCGATATCCGCGAACTGTCATGGGTGCATGTGGCGGATAGCTGGGAGTCACGGGTGGGCGTGCGTAAGGTCTTCTGGGGCGTGACGGAAGGGCGTCATCTGGTCGACATCATCAACCAGACCGATCTGGTGGATCAGGTGGATGGCGAGGAAAAACTTGGCCAGCCGATGATCAATGTATCGACGGTGCAGGACTGGGGCATTCTTGATGTTTATGTATTGCCCGGATTTCGTGAGCGTACTTTCCCTGGCGAGGACGGTCGGCCGGGTCTGCCGGTGGTGGTCGATACCGATGACCCTGTGTACGAGTCGGCGGCGGAGCAGGGTCGGGTCGATGCCGCCATCCGCCTGCAGATGTTCCTCGGCAACTGGCAGGTGGCGCTATCGCATTTCTCTGGCACCTCCCGTGATCCCTTGCTGGTTCCCAATGTCCAGGACCTGACCGCGCCTGAGATTGGTAATCTGATTGCCACCGGGCAATTACCGGCAGGATTCGATGCCAGGCTGACGCCGGTTTACGACGTCATTGACCAGTCCGGCGTGGAGCTGCAGTACCTGCTCGGTGGCTGGTTGTGGAAGATGGAAACCATTTCCCGAAGCGGGCAGGGTGATCGTTATACCGCGGTTGATGCGGGCTTTGAGTACACCCAGGTGGGCCTGTTCGGCAGTGATCTGGATCTGGGCTACATCGTGGAGTACCTCTGGGAGGACCGGGATGCCTTGCTGGCATCGCCGCTCGAGCACGACTGGCTGTTTGGTGGTCGTCTGACCTTTAACGATGTTGCCTCGACCGAGCTGCTGGTTGGTCTGATCTGGGATGCTGAAACCGAGGAGAAGGCCTACAGCATCGAAACCAGCCGCCGTTTTGGCGACCGTCTGAAGGTGTCTCTGGAAGGGCGTTTCTATACTGATACCGGTGAGCCGCCGACGGCGGGCCAGGTGTTCCTTGCCGCGTTGGCGCAACAGCCGCCAGACACGCCGCTGGCGATCTATGCCGACGAGGACCAGATCCAGCTGGAGATGATTTACTACTTCTAACGCACTGCCGTCTCATACAAGGGCCCCTCGATGGGGCCCTTGTCATATTTCCGCGCACTGGAACTTGTCATACGCCAAAATCCTGACCAACATACGTTTCAAACGTTTGTTTGGAGGGGGTATGGCCCAGCAGGGAACTGTTACGCGCATTCTGGATACGGCTGAAGTGCTGTTTGCAGAGAAGGGCTTCGCCGAAACCAGTTTGCGCGCCATCACCAGTAAGGCCGGCGTAAACCTGGCTGCTGTGAATTACCACTTCGGCTCCAAGGAAGCACTCATACAGGCGGTGTTCGAGCGGTTTCTGGATCCGTTTTGCGAGCAGCTGGCGTCGCAGCTGGACGCCTCCGGCGAAAGCACGCCGACGCTGGAGCAATTGCTGGGTGAGGTCGCGCGCACGGCGCTGGCAGCTAACCAGGGCGATACCCGCAAAGTGGCGATCTTTTTCCGTCTCAGCGGTCTGGCCTATACCCAGGCGCAGGGTCATATGCGCCGCTTCCTCCGTAACCGCTATGGTCCGGTGTTTGCAAGGTTCCTCCACTACCTGTCTGCGGCGACACCGCAATTGACGCCGGTGCAGCGCTTCTGGCACGTGCACTTTGCGCTGGGCGCCACCACCTTTGCCCTGTCCAGCATGGAGCCGCTACAGGCGATCTGTGCCAAGGATCTGGGTCAGTCACTGCGCCCGGAGGAGGTCAACGACATGCTGCTGGCGTTCGTCGCGGGTGGCATTCGCGCCGCAGGCACGGCATCCTGAGCACAGAGGTTTTTCCATGCTTATCGATGTCAGTATCAATGAACAGGTGCTGGTGCTTTATGATGGCGACCTGCCAGCCCGTTACTATCGTGTGTCCACGGCACTGAAAGGGCCGGGTCAGCAGCGCGACAGCGGCTGTACGCCCACCGGTCGTCATTGTGTGCGGGCGCGTATCGGCGCGGGGCTGGTGAGTGGCGCAGTGCTGGTGGGCCGTCGTCCCACCGGCGAGATCTGGTCGCCGGCGCTGTCTGCGCAATTTCCCGAACGCGACTGGATACTGTCGCGCATTCTCTGGTTAAGCGGCTGCGAGCGCGGCGTCAATCGGCTTGGCAGCGTGGATTCAATGCAACGCTTCATCTATATTCACGGCACACCGGACACAGAGCCGATGGGCGTCCCGCGTTCGCACGGCTGCATCCGCATGCGCAACACCGACGTGATTGAACTGTTTGACCGCGTCCCGGTCGGTTGTCCTGTCCTGATCCACGAATAAGGAATCTCATGAACGCCCAGCCCTTGCTGATGCTGGATATCGGCGCCACTACCCTGTCCGCCGAAGATCGGGAGCTATTGCAGCATCCCGGTACCGGCGGCCTGATTTTTTTCTCCCGGAATTTTGAAAGCCGCGCGCAAATCTGCGAGCTGGTAAAAGCCATAAGAGCGGTGCGTCCAGAGATCCTGATAGCTGTCGATCAGGAGGGCGGTCGCGTGCAACGTTTTCGCGATGGCTTTGAGCGACTGCCGCCAATGCGGCGTCTGGGCGAGTTATTCGATCTGGATCCGCCGCAAGCATTGTCAAAGGCGCGTCAGCTCGGCGTATTGATGGCAGCGGAGCTGGTTGATTGCGGTATCGATATCAGTTTCGCTCCGGTGCTGGATCTGGACTTTGGCCAGAGCAGTGTCATCGGCGATCGCAGCTTTCACGCCCAGGCGGTAGCGGTCACGGAACTGGCTGGTGCGTTTATTGACGGCATGGCTGATGCGGGCATGGCCGCCACCGGTAAACATTTTCCCGGTCACGGATTTGTGCAAGCGGATTCGCATCTCGAGTTGCCGGTGGATGATCGCGGCTTCGAGCAGATCGTGGCTACCGATCTGCTGCCGTTTCAGCAGTTGGTCCCGCGCCTTGCCGGCATCATGCCGGCGCATGTGGTGTACCAGAAGGTGGATCCACTTCCCGCCGGTTTCTCGACCTTCTGGCTGCAGCGCGTGCTACGTCAGCAGCTTGGCTTCGGCGGACTGATTTTTTCTGATGACCTGACCATGGAGGGCGCAGCCAGTGTCGGCGGTTATGATGAGCGTGCGCATGCGGCCCTCAGTGCCGGTTGTGACATGGTGCTGGTCTGTAATGATCGTGCCGGCGCGGTAAAGACACTGGAGTATCTTGAGCGTCATCCGAAGCAGCAGGTGGTCGCGGCGACAACACTGCGCGCCAGCGTCAGGCCGGTGTCAACGCAGCAACTGACTGAGGCTGCCAACGTTGCACGGGCATTGCTGGAGACGGTCTGATGTGGGAACAGGTGACGCAGTTCTTTTCACCCTCCACGGACACCAATGTCTGGCTGACGCAGGTGTTTGTGGTGGTGTTTGCCACGGTGGCCACCAACTTTCTGTTGATGCGCTGCATTGATCTCGCTGAGCGCATGGTCGACAGAACCGAAAGCCTTTGGGACGATGCGTTGCTTGAGGCCGCGCGCATTCCAGTGCGGCTGTTTATCTGGACCATCGGCATTGCCTTCGCGGTGGATATTTTGCGCACGGTGACAGATACCGAGCTGTTCCAGTATCTGCCTGAGGCGCGCAAGATTGCCTATATCGTGATCGTGGCGATGTTCTTTACCCGCTTTATTTCGTTTGCGGAAAACAATGTGGTTGATCCCGGGCGGCTGGAAAAGCCGATGGATCACACCACCGCCAAGGCGATTGCCAAGCTGTTACGCATCTCTGTCATCATTACCGCGTCGCTGATCATTCTGCAGGCGCTGGGTTACTCGATTTCAGGTGTGCTGGCATTCGGTGGCGTTGGTGGTGTGGCAGTGGGGTTTGCTGCCAAGGATATGCTGGCGAATTTTTTCGGTGGCCTGATGATTTACCTGGATAAGCCGTTTGCAGTGGGTGACTGGGTGCGCTCACCGGATCGCGATATTGAAGGAACGGTAGAGGATATTGGCTGGCGCCTGACGCGCATTCGCACCTTTGACAAACGCCCTCTGTATATTCCCAACTCGATGTTCGCATCGATCGTGGTGGAAAACCCGTCGCGCATGACCAATCGCCGTATTCGTGAGCAGCTGGGTATCCGCTATGATGATGGTCACCTGATGAAAGCCATCTGTGCCGATGTCGAGGCAATGCTGCGCAAGCACCCGGATATCGACCAGCAACAGACATTGTTCGTGACGTTCGATGCTTACGGTGCGTCACACCTCGAATTCCTGGTGTACTGCTTTACGCGCACCACGGCCTGGATCGAGTATCAGCAAATCAAGCAGGATGTGCTGTTGAAGATCATGGAGATTGTTGAAGGACACGGCGCGGAATTCGCATTCCCGACGCGCACCTTGCACATCGCCCATGACTGCGACCACGATCACGATCACCCGGAGCAGGAGCAAGGGGCATGAGCACGTTACCGATCGAACACATGCAAGCGGTGCGCGACAACGCGCGACAGTTGTTCAGCATGCAGGAAATTGATGCTGCCATCAGCCGTCTGGCGCAGGAGCTAACCGCGGCCTATGCCGACAAGGCGCCGATCTTTATCACTATCATGAACGGTGGCGTGGTGCTGGCGGGCAAGCTGGTGCCGCAGCTGCCTTTTCCCATGGAGATGGATTATCTGCACGCCAGCCGTTACCGCGGCGAGACCTCCGGTGGAGATATTCAATGGATTGTCACGCCGACGGCGTCCCTGACCGGGCGTCATGTGGTAATCGTTGACGACATTCTCGATGTCGGATCGACGCTGGTGGCGATTATCGAGGCGTGCAAGGCGCAGGGTGCGGCGTCCGTGGCGACCTGTGTGTTGGTGGACAAGCAGCATGATCGCAAGGCGGTCCCCGGCCTGAAAGCCGATTTCACCGGCGTCGAAGCAGAAGATGCCTACCTGTTTGGCTGCGGCATGGATTACAAGGAATACTGGCGCAACGCGCCGGGTATTTTTGCGGTGGAGGGCAGCTGATGCTGGCATTTATTGGCGGCACCGGGCTTACCCGCATGGCCCAGCTTGAGATCAGTCGGCGCGAGGAAATTGTTACCCAGTGGGGTGCTGCGTCTGCGCCGGTGGTGTTCGGCACGCTGGCCGACAAACCGGTCATGTTTCTGGCGCGCCATGGCGATCCCCATGTGTTGTTGCCCCACCAGGTGAACTACCGCGCTAACATCGCTGCACTGAAGCAAGCGGGCGCCAGCGCCATCGTCGCGGTCAACGCAGTGGGTGGCATCAGTGCCGACGCGGTGAGCGGCGCTATCGTCGTGCCTGATCAGATAATCGATTATACCTATGGCCGCGACACGACTTTTTTTGACCAGCGTGTTGCACCAGTCACCCATGTGGATTTTTCCTGGCCCTTTGATCCCGGCTTGCGTGAACAGTTGATCAGCGCACTCAAGCAAGTTGGTGCGCCGTTGGTGGCGCAGGGCTGTTACGCCGCAACGCAAGGCCCAAGGCTTGAGACCGCCGCGGAGATCATGCGTCTTGAACGTGACGGCGGCACTATTGTTGGTATGACAGGCATGCCTGAGGCGGTACTTGCGCGTGAGCTGGCGCTGCCGTACGCAATGTTGTCGCTGGTGGTCAATCCGGCCGCTGGTAAGGTGGATCGTGAAATTACCATGGCCGAGATCGAAGCGGTCATTCACAGCGGGATGGCGCAGGTTACCAACGCGCTGGCGGCACTGGTGCGGGCAGCCGTGTAACGGCGCCTGCTGTGTGCGCATCCAAACCCGAAACGGTATCTGGAGGCGACTGCGGTGTGGCGCGTGTTGCTTGTGTTGGGTGGTATTCAGGTTGCGGCAGCGTTATCTGCGCAGGAGATGCACAGCGGTGGCAAGCCAATTGCACTGGTAGAGCTGTATACCTCGCAGGGCTGTAGCAGCTGTCCGCCGGCAGATGCCTTTATCTCGTCATTGCTGACACATGAGGGGCTTTTCACGTCCTTCATACCGATGGCATTTCATGTCGATTACTGGAATTACCTTGGTTGGCGTGACCCTTATTCCTCCAACGCCCACTCCAGTCGCCAGCGATTGATGGCGCAGGTGTCCCGCAGTCAGCGCGTCTACACGCCGGAGGTGTTTGTCGCGGGTGAAGAATGGCGGGGTATTCTGCAAGGTGGCGCCGGCTTCGATCGGGTGCTGGCGAGGCCGACAGCGCCGGTCGGTAATCTGGTGGTGTCGTTATCCGTGCCGCGCATGCAGGTCAGTTTCAGTGGCCGTCTGCCGGAACAGGCGCGAGTGAACTGGGCGTGGCTGGGGGCAGGGCTGGATACCTCGGTGGCCGCTGGCGAAAACCACGGTCGAAAATTGCGCAATGATTTTGTCGTGCTGGGCATTTATCAACAATCGGTGGATGCGCTGCCCGTAGTTCTGGATATCCAGCCTCCGCCGCAGCGAGGGCAACAGCGCACCGCGTTGGTGGTCTGGCTCAGTAGTGAAGCGGATCCGCGTGCGCTGCAGGCGGTGGCGGACTGGCTTCAACCCTAGCGGAGTGTCATGCAAGAGTTTGATGTGGTGATCATCGGCGCCGGTGCCGCCGGACTGATGTGCGCGGCCACCGCAGGTTATCGTGGACGTCGCGTGCTGGTGCTGGATCATGCTAACAAGGCAGGCAAGAAAATCCTGATGTCAGGAGGTGGTCGCTGTAATTTCACCAATCTCAACTCCACGCCGCAGAATTTCCTTTCCGCCAATCCGTCGTTTTGCATCTCTGCGCTCAAGCGCTATACCCCGCAGCACTTTCTGGAACTGGTCGAACGCCATGGCATAGCCTGGTGTGAAAAGGCGCCGGGTCAGCTTTTCTGCGTCGACTCCAGTAAGCAGATCGTCGAGATGCTGCTGGCCGAGTGCGAATGGAGTGGCGCACGCGTGCAACTGGGCACCTCGATTGCTGCCGTGGACAAGATCCGGTCAGGCTTCCTGGTGCAGACCAGCGCAGGAGCCGTTCGCTGTGCGTCACTGGTGGTGGCGAGCGGCGGGCTTTCGATTCCGACCATGGGCGCGTCGCCGTTGGGCTATGAGTTGGCGCGCCAGTTTGGTTTGACGGTGCTGCCAACCCGAGCAGGGCTGGTGCCTTTTACGCTGCAGCCGGCAGACAAGCAGTGGCTCGAGCCACTTTCGGGCGTGTCTGTGGATGTCCGCGTGGAGGCGGCGAGACGACGCTTTGAAGAGCCAATGCTGGTCACGCA
>CAYMEY010000016.1:0-22505 GCA_964389795.1 uncultured Alcanivoracaceae bacterium | reverse complement strand
TGGTCAAGCACGGCGCCGATGTGTACGCGGTTGCGATACAGTTCCAGACGTCCCGCCTCGATTTTCGAGATATCCAGCAAGCCCTCGATAATGTCTGTGAGATGCTCACTGGAGCGGCGAATCACCCGCACCGCATTGCGGCGGTGCTCAGGAATGCTGGCATCCTCATCCAGCAGTTGTGCATAGCCCATGACCGCATTCAGGGGCGTGCGTAACTCATGGCTGATGCCGGTCAGGTAGCGACTCTTGGCCTGGTTTGCAGCTTCCGCAACTTCCTTGGCTTTCTGCAGTGCCCGGTCGGTTTTCTCGTGCGCTTGAACTTCGTCGAGCAGCAAGCGGGTTTGGCGACTGGACTCTTCCTGCGCAACATGCCGACTCTCATGGGCAAGAATCAGCAACCAGGTGACCACACCGGTAATGATCATCTGGATAAAGAACACGCGCCATAGCACGCCGGTAACGATGTCGTTGGCCTGGGCATGATCAAGTGAGAACTGGAAGTTCACCAGATATAACAGGCCACCAATAATGAAGTTGAACAGCAGGAAAAATACGATGAACTGACCGATGCGTGACTGCACGCCGTTGATAACATGGCGCGGCAGGAAGGCGCTGAAGAATGAGAAAATCTGGTCAGACAAGCGGGCATTGGTCTTGCACACATCCAGGCAGCGGGCGTCAAGTGAGCAGCATAGCGAACAGATCGGCCCGGCATAGGCAGGACACCAGGCAATGTCTTCATGCTCGAACTCATGTTCGCAGATGCAGCAGGTAGCGGCGCCACCGGCGCCATGGAAGATGCGATCCGGTTTACGTGCGATATAGAAACGTCCACCGGTAAACCAGGCAATCAGTGGTGCCACTACCAGACTGGTGGCCAGTGACAGGAACGGCGCCAGTGCCTGCGCGGTGGCACCAAACCAGCCGACGTAGCAGCTGATGCCGAGCAGCGACGCCGCCAGCATGGCGCCGACGCCGACCGGGTTGATGTCATACAGGTGCGCGCGTTTGAACTCGATGTAGGCGGGGCTCAGACCGAGCGGCTTGTTGATCACCAGATCAGCGACCAGCGCGCCGACCCAGGCTATCGCGACGATCGCATAGAGTCCGAGAATTTCTTCAATGGCGCGGTAAATGCCGAGTTCTGTCAGCAACAGGGCAATGGCAACATTGAACACCAGCCAGACCACGCGCCCGGGATGGCTGTGGGTGAGGCGAGAGAAAAAATTGGACCAGGCGATGGAGCCGGCGTAGGCGTTGGTCACATTGATCTTGATCTGCGAAATGATGACGAAGATGCCGGCCAGTGCCAGCGACAGCTGCGGTGAGTTGCTGACATAGGAGAACGCTACCGAGTACATGCGTGTCGGGTCTGACGCATATTCCTCGGAAATGCCGTGCGACAGCGCCAGCCAGGCCAGAAAAGATCCGGCCATGATCTTGATGAAACCGATCACAATCCAGCCGGGTCCGGCCGCCAGCATCGCCAGCCACCAGCGCCGCCGTGTGGTCTGTTGTTGTGCCGGTAGAAAGCGCAGAAAGTCCACTTGCTCGCCGATTTGCGCCACCAGCGAAAACATCACCGCCGATGCGGCGCCGAACATCAGCAGATTGAAATGACCGCCACTGTTGTCGCTGACTTCGTAGGACATCCAGTCGCCCAGGGCAACGCTGTCCTGCATGGCAATGTAGACAAACGGCAGGATCTGCAAACCGACCCAGAGTGGTTGCGTCCAGAGCTGGAAGCGACTGATAAACGTAATGCCATGGGTCACCAATGGAATCACAAACACGGAGCTGATCAGATAGCCGATGGTCAGGGGAATTCCCAGCCATGCCTCCAGCGCCATGGCCATGATCGCCGCCTCGAGTGCGAAGAAGATAAACGTGAACGAGGCGTAGATCAGGGAGGTAATGGTCGAGCCGATATAGCCGAAGCCGGCGCCACGGGTGAGCAGATCAATATCGACACCATAACGCGCGGCGTAGTAGCAGATCGGTACACCGGCAAGAAAGATCAGCAGGCTGACCACGGTGATCGCCGCAACAGCATTGGTAAAGCCGTAGTTGAGCGTGATCGCACCGCCGATCGCTTCCAGTGCCAGGAAAGAAATCGCGCCGAGTGCGGTGTTGGCGACGCGCGCCATGGTCCAGCGCCGCGACCGCTTGGCAGTAAAGCGCAACGCATAGTCTTCGAGCGTCTGGTTGGCGACCCACTTGTTGTAGTTACGCCGAACGCGAAATACCTGCTGGGAAGCTGTCATACGTCATCACGCCTGGCTCAGGAGGTCACGTGCGTAGCACGCGACGGGCTCTTCACTACGCTCCCTGTTGTCGATATCTCGTCAGGGCGGCCATGCACGACGAAAGCGGATCTGGGCAACATACCTTGAAACTACCGGTAAATGTCACGCTATCTGTAAAACATGTCCGACACTGTCCGAATTGATTTGCGCGGCGAGTGGGTGCTTTCGTCAATAAAACAACAACTTAGGGGGTGCATGGGCAGGGCGCTATAAGTCAATTGACGTATACCGGTGGGGTGATACGCGAATTGAGCAACACCCGGTGATGCGAAAAAGTGGATTCCGGCAAGGCACTTAACTGCAACCGTGAATTTACCGAGAGGACGCATCATGTCTGAGAAAATCATTGGCAAAAAAGCGTGGGGGCACAGTGCCCGGCGCAGCCTGCTCAAGAGTCTGGTGGCGATTCCATCGCTGCTGTTACTGTCCGGCCTCGCCACGGCCGCGGACGTCAATACCACTGGCCTTGCGGTCACCGACAAGACCGTGAAGGTCGGTATTCTGCATTCCGTTACCGGCACCATGGCGATCAGTGAAACCGGTTCGGTGCAGGCTGAAAAGCTGGCTATCGATCAGATCAATGCCATGGGCGGCGTGCTCGGACGCAAGATTGAATACATCCAGGAGGATGGCGCCAGCGATTGGCCGACCTTCGCCGAGAAAGCCAAGAAGCTGCTGGTGAACGACAAGGTGGCAGCCGTGTTCGGCTGCTGGACCTCCGCCTCGCGCAAGGCGGTACTGCCGGTGTTCGAGCAGTACAACGGCATGCTCTATTACCCGACCTTCTATGAAGGCCTGGAGGAATCACCGAACGTGATCTACACCGGTCAGGAAGCGACCCAGCAGATCATTGCCGGCATTGACTGGGTGGTGAAAGAGAAAGGTGCGAAGAGTTTCTTCCTGCTTGGCTCTGACTACATCTGGCCGCGTACCTCCAACAAGATCGCACGCAAGCATATCGAAAAGCTTGGGCTGAAAGTGGTCGGCGAGGAGTACTACCCGCTCGGTCACACCCAGTTCAACTCGGTGATCAACAAGATCAAGTTGAAGAAGCCTGATGTGATCTACGCCATCGTGGTGGGCGGTTCCAACGTCGCTTTCTACAAGCAGCTCAAGGCCGCCGGCATTGATCTGACCAAGGAAAAGCCACTGCTGCTCACCATCTCTGTGACCGAAGATGAAATCCTCGGTATCGGCGGTGAAAACATCGAAGGCGCCTACGCCGCCATGAAGTACTTCCAAAGCCTGGACAACCCTAACAACGCTGCGTTCGTCAAAGCGTTCAAGGAAAAGTGGGGCAAGGACATCGTTATCGGTGACGTGACTCAGGCGGCCTACCTCGGTCCCTGGTTGTGGAAGGCCGCGGTGGAGAAAGCAGGTTCCTTTGACATCGACAAGGTACGTGCTGCATCACCGGGCATCGAGCTGACCACCGCACCGGAAGGCTATGTCCGCATCCACGAAAACCACCACCTCTGGTCCAAGACCCGCGTTGGTCTGGCGCAGAAGGATGGCCAGTACAAGCTGGTCTATGAAACCAAAGAGTTGATGGAGCCGAATCCGTTCCCGGAAGGCTACCAGTGAGTTGAAACCGGCCGACCGGCGATGCCGGTCGGCCACTTCAAGTTGTTCACCTGACACTCTGTGGAGACTGGCCATGTTTGACGGATATACCTCTTCCGAACTGATGTCGATCTTTGCCATGCAGGGCTTCGCCGGACTGATTCTTTTCTCAGTTCTGGTACTGATGGCGCTCGGCTTGGCGATCATTTTTGGCCAGATGGGCGTGATCAATATGGCCCACGGCGAGTTCATGATTCTGGGTGCCTACGTCACCTATCTGACCTCACATATTTTCGAGAACTACGCTCCCGGATTGTTCGATTTCTATTTCTTTCTGGCGATGGCAATAGCCTTCGTCGTGACCTTCGCGCTCGGCATGTTTGTCGAATGGGCACTGGTCAGGCATCTGTACAAGCGTCCGCTCGATACACTGCTGGCGACCTGGGGCCTGAGCCTGATCCTGCAGCAAACCTATCGCACCGTGTTTGGTGCCCGTGAAGTTGGTGTTTCCCTGCCGGACTGGATGATGGGATCGCTACCACTGTCTGACACCATCGAGGTGCCGATCAATGGCATCTTCGTAATGGCGCTGACCATCCTGATTGCCACCAGCGTTTATCTGCTGATGTTCAAGTCGCGCTGGGGTGGACAGGTTCGTGCGGTAGTGCAGAACCGCACCATGGCGGGCGCGGTGGGCATCAACACAGAGAAAGTTGATCGCGTTACGTTTGGTATTGGCTGCGGTATCGCCGGTATTGCGGGTAGTGCGTTCACCATGATCGGTTCCACCGGTCCAACCTCCGGGCAGCTGTATATCGTTGACACCTTCCTGGTGGTGGTATTCGGCGGCGCGCAAAGCCTGTTCGGCACCATCGCATCGGCATTCACCATTTCGCAGGCGCAATCGAGCATGGAGTTTTTCATGAGCGGCTCAATGAGCAAGGTGCTCACGCTATTGATGGTGGTCGGTATTCTGATGTTGCGCCCGCAAGGCCTGTTTGCCCTGAAGATTCGTCGCTGAGGAGAGGCCATCATGTTATTGAACCTGAAATCCATGCTCGACAAACGTGACCTGATCTACTACGGCATTCTGTTTGCAGTGATATTCCTGGTGCTGCCGATGGCACTGGATATCTTTCGCCTGAACCTGATCGGCAAGTATCTCACCTACGCATTCGTTGCACTGGGGCTGGTACTTTGCTGGGGTTATGGCGGCATCCTGAGTCTGGGGCAGGGCGTGTTCTTTGGTCTCGGTGGCTATTGCATGGCCATGTATCTGAAGCTGGAGGCGTCCAGCCCGGAAAACACTGCAATCCAGTCCACGCCCGGCATTCCTGACTTCATGGATTGGAACCAGCTGACAGCTTTGCCATGGTTCTGGGAACCGTTCCACAGCTTCACGTTTACCTTGCTGGCGATTGTGCTGGTGCCTGCGCTGTTTGCTTTTATTATCGGGGTGGCGATGTTCAAACGTCGCGTTGGTGGCGTCTACTTCGCCATCATCACTCAGGCGATAGCGGCCATCCTGACGATTCTGATCATTGGCCAACAGGGGTATACCGGTGGTGTAAACGGCATTACCGACTTGCGCACGCTGATGGGCTGGGATATTCGCACTGACAGTGCCAAGTACATCCTCTACTTCATCAATGCGGTGCTGCTGTTCGGTTGCTTGTTCTTCGCGCATTACGTCAAGCAGTGCAAGCTCGGCAAAATCTTCGTTGCCATGCGCGACAAGGAAGACCGGGTGCGCTTCTCCGGCTATGACGTGGCCAACTTCAAGATCTTCGTGTTCTGCCTGGCGGCCGTGTTCTCGGCCATTGGCGGCGCCATGTTTACGCTGCAGGTTGGCTTCATGTCGCCGTCGTTTGTCGGCATCGTGCCATCCATCGACATGGTGATCTTCTGCGCCGTGGGCGGACGCCTGTCGATCCTTGGCGCCGTGTACGGCTCGCTGCTGGTGAACTGGGCCAAGACCTCGTTCTCCGAAGCTTTCCCGGAGCTGTGGCTGTTTGCCATGGGCGCCTTGTTCATCGCTGTGGTGATCGGCTTTCAGGGCGGCATCTCGACGCTCTATCGCGATCATATCGAACCCTGGCTGCTGCAGCTTTGGCAGAAACTGCGTCAGCGTCTATCCAGCAAGAATCTTCCCGCCGCGCCGGTTGATCCGGAAGGAGCTGAGTCATGAAAAGCAATACCGATTTTGTTCTGGCGGTGGAGAACCTGACCGTATCTTTCGACGGCTTCAAGGCAGTCAATGACCTGTCCTTCTATGTGGATGATGGCGAGATCCGCGTCATCATCGGGCCCAACGGTGCTGGCAAAACCACCGTGCTGGATCTGATCTGCGGGCGCACCCGGGCGACACAGGGCAGCATTCAGTTCCGCAACGCAGAGCTGACCAAAATGAAGGAGCACGAGATTGTGCGTGCAGGCGTTGGGCGGAAATTCCAGAACCCGTCCATCTATGAAGATCTGACCGTGTTCGAGAACCTCGAGATTTCCTTTCCTCGCGGACGCTCAGTACTTGGCGCGCTGACATTCAAGCGCGACAAGGAAGTGACCGATCGCGTTACCGAGATCGCCGAAACCATTTTCCTCGAAGACAAGTTGTATGAGCGCGCCGAGTTGCTCAGTCACGGCCAGAAGCAGTGGCTGGAGATCGGCATGCTACTGATTCAGGAGCCGGACCTGCTGATGCTGGATGAGCCGGTGGCGGGCATGTCGGTTGCCGAGCGTAAGAAAACGGCGGAGTTGCTAAAGAAGATCACCAAGGGACGATCTGTGTTGGTGATCGAGCACGACATGCAGTTTGTCGAGGACATCGCTCACCGCGTCACCGTCATGCATCAGGGAAAGATCCTGTCTGAAGGTTCCATGGAGCGGGTCAAGAATGATCCCAAAGTCGTTGAAGTTTATCTGGGCCACTGAGGGAGTCAGCACATGTTGAACGTATCGAACTACAGCGTCGCCTATGGCCAGAGCACCGTGATTGAAGGCATGGACTTCAACGTTGGCAAGAATGAGATCGTCGCCATTCTTGGCCGCAACGGCATGGGCAAGACCACACTGATGAACTCGTTGATGGGCATTGTGCCCAGTGCGGGTGGCACGGTCAGCGTCGACGGCGTCGATGTCACGGAACAGAAAAGCTACCAGCGGGTGGCCAGTGGCATCGGCTTTGTGCCGCAAGGGCGCATGATTTTCTCGACCATGACAGTGAAGGAGAACATCGAGACCGGCCTGACAACTGTCAAGGACAAGCAGATTCCAGCCGACTTGTATGAGCTGTTCCCGGTGCTGGACGAAATGAAATCACGTCGCGGTGGAAACCTCTCTGGCGGCCAGCAGCAACAGCTCGCCATCGCCAGGGCGTTGGCCAGTCGACCGAAGCTGCTGCTTCTCGACGAGCCCACCGAGGGTATCCAGCCATCCATTATTCAGGAGATGGCGCGCACCTTGCGACGTATCCGTGATGAGAAGGGCCTGTCGATCGTAGTGTCGGAGCAGGTTCTGAGCTTTGCACTGAATGTCGCTGATCGGGTGATCGTGCTGGAGAAAGGCAAGATCGTTCATGACGCGCAACGCGATGCCGTGGATGAGGCGAAAGTCGCCTCCTATCTGTCGGTATAACCGGGTGACTCCCTCGCCAAAACCATTCACAAACTGGAGATGAACCATGGCGGAAACCATCATCAAGATAGATCTTAATCGCTCGCCGTACGAGCAGGACGATATCCATAACCGCTGGCACCCGGACATTCCGATGGCCGCGACAGTGAAACCCGGTGCGGATTTCATCATCGAGTGCTACGACTGGACCGGCGGTCAGATCAAGAACGACGATTGTGCCGATGACGTGCGCGATGTGGACTTGAGTCAGGTGCATTTCCTGTCCGGCCCGGTTGGCGTGGAAGGCGCAGAGCCCGGCGATTTGCTGGTCGTCGACATTCTGGATATCGGCGCATTCCAGGAAAGCCAGTGGGGCTTCAATGGCTTCTTCTCGAAGAAGAACGGCGGCGGATTCCTCACCGACCATTTCCCGTTGGCACAAAAATCGATCTGGGATTTCAATGGCATGTTCACCAAGTCACGCCATGTGCCTGGCGTGGAGTTTGCCGGCCTGATTCACCCCGGACTGATCGGCTGTCTGCCCGACAAGAAAATGCTCGATGAGTGGAACAAGCGTGAAACTGAACTGTTCAACACCGAGCCGGATCGCGTACCGGGTCTCGCCAATCTGCCCTACGCGGACACCGCGCACATGGGCAAGATGACCGAGGGCAAGGACAAGGCCGCTGCCGAAGCGGCGCGTACCGTACCGCCGCGTGAGCACGGCGGTAACTGCGACATCAAGGATCTGTCGCGCGGATCAAAGGTGTATTTCCCGGTGTATGTGCCTGGCGCGGGTCTGTCGGTTGGCGATCTGCACTTCAGCCAGGGTGATGGTGAAATCACTTTCTGTGGTGCCATCGAAATGGCCGGCTGGATTCATCTGCGCGTGAACCTGATCAAGGGCGGTATGGAAAAGTACGGCATCAAGAATCCGATTTTTCAGCCCAGCCCGATCACGCCGAAGTATGACGACTACCTGATCTTTGAAGGCATCTCGGTGGATGAGGACGGCAAGCAACATTACCTCGATGTCCATATTGCCTACCGTCAGGCGTGTCTGAACGCGATCAATTATCTGACCAAGTTCGGCTATACGCCGGCACAAGCCTACGCCATTCTCGGCACCGCGCCGGTGCAGGGACATATCAGTGGTGTGGTAGATGTGCCAAATGCCTGTGCGACCCTGTGGTTGCCCACCGATGTGTTCGAGTTTGATATCAAACCGGGCGTCGATGGTCCGACCAAGTACCTCAAGGGTGACGTCGATGTACCCTTGTCGCCGGATAAGGACTGAGGAGAACCGCCATGCCGTTGTACGACTACAAGTGTCAGCAGCACGGGATCTTTCACGCACTTGCCACCGTGGAGGACGCCGGCTTGCCGGCGCCCTGCCCACAATGCGACCAACCGGGCGCGCGCATCATCATGATTGCGCCGGAGTTGTTGTTGATGGACAGCGCAAAGCGTGATGCTGCCGCACGCAATGAGAAGGCCATGCATGAGCCGGTGTTCTCAACGCCGGACTATCGGGAAGAAAAGGCCAAGCGCGAGGCGCATGCACACAAGCATGGCAAGGGGTGTGGTTGTGGCGATAAGAAGCGTGGTGCCAAGGCGGTTTATCTTCCCGACGGCAGCAAGATCTTTCCGTCCGCCAGACCCTGGATGATCAGCCATTAAGAGCTGCGTGGTGTTGCCAGTCACTTTCGCGGGTTACCTCGTCTCCGGGTGCCCGCGCTTTATCCTGTCTGGTTGATGCTGTCCTTGTGCGCAATGACCTGGTTGCGTCCATTCGCCTTGGCATCGTAAAGCGCCTCGTCGGCCTCGCGGATAAGGCTATCGAGTAGATCAGGTGAGGAGGGGCGATGACAGGATACGCCGAGACTGACAGTGATCGGTACGCGTTGCCCATTCACCAGAAACTCTTCCCGTTCCACCTGGGCGCGAACGCGCTCACCCACGGCCACGGCGCCCTCGGTTTCGGTCTCCGGCAGCAGGATGCAGAATTCCTCACCGCCATAGCGAGCCACCATATCCGAATCCCGCACTGCCGCGTGGGCAAGAATGCGCGCCACCGTGCGTAACGCTTCATCTCCAATCAGGTGGCCATAAACATCATTGAATTTCTTGAAGTGGTCGATGTCGACGAACACCAGCGCGATAGGACGCTGATACCGGAAGCAGCGGACATACTCGCGTTTGGCGGTTTCATCAAATGAGCGCCGGTTCTTCAATCCGGTCAGCACATCGGTGGCACTCAGCTCCTCGAGAATGCTGTTGGCCTTGCGCAGGTCTTCGGTGCGCTCGCGAACCTTTTTCTCCAGTTCACGGTTAGCCTGTTGTTGCGCCTGCAGCGCTTCTTCCTTGGCCAGTCGGGCCTCACGTTCATGCGCCAATGTCTCCAGCTGGGCGTCATAGCGGCGCCGGCGTTCTTCATTGATGCGGTGGGCAATGGCAAAGGACAGCAGCGCAACCAGCATGGATGAGCCGATCTGTACCGCATTGTCGGTAAACAAGTTCTGCGGAATCACCGAGAACTTGTTGCCGGCAAGGATAATGCCGCCAATCAGCAGTGAGCTCCATGCCAATACATAGTAGCGCGCTGCTATGACGTTAGTGACCCAGCCATAGGCACCAATCACTAACGCGCCGAAGCAGGCAACCACTGAGCCTACGATCACCAGAATCAGGCTGATGGTATAGGGCAGCAGCATCGAGGACACAATCATGATGCTGGTAATTATATAGATGGCAACGAGTGATGAGCGCAGTAGCCAGTGGCTACTGCGCAGATCAGAGAACAGGAATCTGTGCGTAAACATAATGGCGAACATCACTGCAAAGGAAAGGAAGAAGCCAATGCTGGTGCCATTCCATTTCGGCGACTCGGGCCAGAAGTACTGATACGAGTAGCCGGTCAAAGAAGATACGAACAGGGCAATGCAGGCAACAAAGCCGGAGTAGAACAGAAAATTCTGATCACGTACGCCAAAGTACATGAAGATGTTGTACACCAGCATGATGATCATGGCGCCGTAGTAAAGACCTTCCGCAACCTGGCGCTTCTGGTCGGTCTGATAAAAATCTGCTTGCCACCAGAGCGTCAGCGGCAGCTGCATGGCACCACTGGTGCGCGCGTGAATATAGATGTCATATTGTTTGCCGGACGGCCAGGAAATCGGCGTTATAAAATTGTGATGGTCGATGGGACGTGAGTGAAACGGGTAGTGATCGCCCATGACATAGTGATTCTGAACGACGCCATTATCGACCACATAAATGTTGACGTAATCCAGTGATGAGTAGGCAATCTCAAGCAGGAACAATGTTTCCCATGGCGCCTGATTGACGGCACTGAAGCGGAACCACCAGTCATCTTCGGTGATACCGAGGCTGACGGCATCCTGATGCCACTGTTTCCAGCCTTTGCTGTCTCGCACCGTGTCGATGTCGAGTTCGCCGGAGCGGTCCTGCAGGATATCCAGCCAACTGCCCACAGAAAAGGTGCCGGTGTCTGACCGCAAAGGCAGAACCCGGTCTATGGCAGCACTGTTGGCTGCCAGACACAGCAGTAATGCGGTCAGCAAACTCCGCAGCGCCAGTGCGTTGCAGTGCCTGATGAACTCGTGGACGCGCATCGCGGCTCCCGTTGTCCGCTTTATTATTTTCCGCCAGTGTGCAGCGGTATCAGCCTGTTACTCAGGCAAATAATGCGGTCAGCGTCAGGCGAGCGACAACAGTCTCCGACAGGCGGCCAGCGCGTGCAGCTCACCGGCGCCGATTGGCCCGGTGAGCGCATCACAGGTGGCTGATTTGATAAGTTTTTTTTGGTACTTCAGGATACGAATGTTCACCGTTAGCGGTTGCACCGAGATCGCATCACCGCGCTGCTGAAATCAGTCCAGTGTCACCATCATGTACGGAAGCACATAGCGGGTCACATCAATGCGTGGTTGATAGTGCATAAACAGCCCGCCGAGCGTGGTGAAAACCCGTGCCAACATAATGAACTCGGCGGGCAGTTTATCGACCGGATCGCGATTCGCCTGGTGCAAAAGCCGGGTAGCGGTTTCCAGCAAGTCGTCCGGCGTTGGCCAGACGTAACCTTCTTCGTTTATCTCACCCATCATCTGTCGCAACTGTTGCAGCAAGGCGTCGCTGAACGCGATCAGGGTATCTGGTTTGCCACTGCGGGTTTTGAATCCCAACTCGAACAAAGTCTTGCCAACCGTATCGGTATCGCCAATCACGGAGGCACGCAGGATTTCAAAATAGCCGCGGCGGAAATGGTCCGGCAATACTGCGGTGCAACCAAAATCCAGCAGTACCAGTTCTCCGTGCTCCGTCACCAGCAGATTGCCCGGATGCGGATCTGCTTGAAAATAGCCGGCTTGCAGAATCTGACGCAGATACAGATCAATCAGGCGGCCGAGGGTGCGAGCGAGACCATCCTGATCATTGTCCGCTTTCATTTCATCGAGCACGTCGGTGAGCTTGCGACCGACTACAAACTCGCTGGTGAGCACATGTTTGCCGCTGAATTTTTTTACCAGCGCAGGCACGCGAACACCGTCCACCGGGGACAGCAGATCACCAATGCGCTGCATCCAGCTGCCTTCAACGCGATAGTCGAGTTCTTCGCGAACGCTGCGCTGGATTTCGTCGACAATGGTATCGAAGTCGGTCGGCGGCAGGACGCCGCGCAGGCTCTCCGCGAATATGCGCAGCAATGCCAGGTCCAGCTCGATCACCTCTTCAAGGCCGGGGCGCTGCACCTTCACCGCCACGTCGCGGCCGTCGTGCAGCCGTGCGCGATACACCTGGCCAATGCTGGCCGCAGCAATCGGTTGTGGATCAAATTCCGCGAACAGTTCGGCGACAGGCGCACCGAATTCAGCTTCGATCACCGCACGCATGCTGTCGTAATCCGCGCAGTGTGCTTTGTCCTGCAACGTCGACAGCTCTTCCACCCAGGCTGCAGGCAAGATATCCGGGCGCGCCGATAACATTTGACCGATCTTCAGGAAGGCGCCGCCATGGCGCAGCGAGATGTCACGGAACGCCCGCGCGTTCTTGCGGTGCAGTTTGTCCAGCGCGGCGGGAACGCGATGGCGCGGCAGGAACGCTGAACGAATCGACCAGAAGCGATAGCTGCTGGTGACCTTGGTCAGCATCCAGCCGGTACTGCTCAGGCGTCGCAGACGCGCTGGCCAGCGCTGGGCTTCATCACGCAGTGCCTGCAGTTCTTCGGCGACACCTTCTGCGCCGGACTCCAGCAGTCGCCAGGCGTCGAACGCCTGCTCGGCCAGTGCCCGTCCTTGCCAGACGGTCTGTTCGACTGCTGCCAGCGTGGCGTTGATCACGCTGAGCCAGGCGCGCATGCCGCTGGCTGACGGCAGCGGGGTGGTATCGGTTTGCGGAAGCGTTTGCGGCTGTGCCATGTTGCTACCTCGAGTTGTCATATTTTGTAGTACAAAAAGTTTCAAAAAAAACCGCAGCCATGCTGCGGCGTCGGCGTGTTCAGTGTTCGGGTAACTGTTGCAGGCAGCCCACACACAGCCAGATGCTGCCGAGGGAGGCGTCATCGCTGAGTCCGCGCAGTGCCGGCTGGCCGCGTTGCAGCTGGGTGCCACAGAACACACAGGGACAGGGGCGGTTGACGATCACTTCCTGCCAGGCATCGACCTGGTCCCAGGGCGCCGCGGCATCGCTGCGGCCCACTTTGGCCGGCTTGTCGCCGCGGGCTGAGGCCGCCAGTCGCGCCGCGTCCCGACGCACCGTGTCGACCAGCTGGGCGGAATCGGCAACGATGTTGTCGACCAGATGGAAGGTATCTTCGAGCACATTGCGAATCAGGTGCGAGACACTGACGCGCTCACGCTCGGCGGCTTCCTTGAGGGTGCTTTCGAGATCCTTGGGCACCCGGGTCTGGATAACGCGGTCCTTGCGCTCGGCTTCCGCCGCCGGCTTGCGGCCGCGGGGGCTGTGTTGTCGCGGTGTTCGGGCCATACTGTGGAGCACCATGAATTTTTGTAATACGAAATAGTACATTCGGGGTCTGCCCTCAGGCAAGCCCCCTGATCGCCCCCGGAGACCCGCGTCGATGAAGTATCTGACCCTGATTGCCCTGACCCTGCTGGTGGCCTGCACCGGCATTCGCCGGGATACCCAGCCGCCCGAGGTGCGGTTGCAACAGCTGACGCTGGCTGGCGCCACCCTGTTCGAGCAACGCTGGCAGGTGACCTTGCGGGTGCAGAACCCGAACGACCACAAGTTGTCGGTCCGGGCGCTGGAGTACCAGCTGTTGCTCGACGAGCAGACGTTTGCGCGCGGCCAGTCCGCGGCGGCCTTCGTATTGCCCGCCCGGGGGGAGACGCTGGTGACCACCGAGTTGCGCACCAGCCTGCTGCAGGACCTGAATCGCGTCAGCGGCTTGCTGGGGCGGGCGGAAGGAAGCCTGCCGTATCGCATCGAAGGCAAGGCCGTGCTGGGTACCCTGCCGGTCCCGGTGGGTTTTTCCTGGCAGGGCCGCTGGCCTGAACCCGCGACCCCCTGATCGGCTTCAGTCGTCGGAGAACTGCCCGTGGCGGCCGACACCGTCGCGAAAGCGACTGGCGCCTGCCACGGTCTCACCGCTGGCCAGCGTGTCCAGTCCGAGACTGAACTCGGCAGCAATTGCGTCGGCTTCATACATGCCCCACTGCTGCAATGCACTGCGGCGATCGTTGCGCAGACAGTGTTGCGGGAACGCCGCGATCTCCTCAGCCAGCGCGCGCGCCGCCTGCTCAAGTTCACCGATGCCGACGCGCCGGTTGGCAAGACCGATCTGCATGGCTTCATCGGCAGCGACCGGGCGACCGGTCAGAATCATGTCCATGGCACGGCTCATGCCGATCAGGCGTGGTAATCGCACGCTGCCGCCATCTATCAGCGGCACGCCGAAACGGCGGCAAAAGACGCCGAACACGGCACTGTCATCAATGACGCGCAAATCACACCAGAGCGCTAACTCCAGTCCGCCGGCAACGCAGTAGCCGGAGATGGCGGCAATCACCGGCTTGCTCAATTGCATACGCGTCGGCCCCATCGGACCGTCACCGTCCGGTGCCAGCCGGTGCATGCGTGAGGCGTCGCCGCTGGACACGGCCTTGAGATCCGCGCCCGCACAAAAGTGCTCGCCGGCTGCGCACAGGATGGCGACGTGACAGTCAGCATCTTGCTCGAAGCGGCGAAAGGCATCAGCCAGCTCGGCGGCGGTAGGGCGATCCACGGCGTTGCGACACGCAGCGCGATTTATCCGGATCAACATCAGCGGCGGCTGGCGTTCGATAACAACGTGTGATGACATGCAAGGCTCCTGTTTGTGCGCAACCGGCACCAGATCTGTGCATTCTGAACGCACTGGCGTATCACTGGATACTGCGACATTAAAATATGCATTTCCCGCACATTCTCCGGTATGCTGGCGCCAAGGTCATGGGTGGGATGACTTTTTTCAGGGACAGTCAGGCAGACCATGCGTTTGATAAATAAAACAATTATGGGTGTGCTGGGAGTTTGCGCAGGGACCTGCGTGCACGCCGATGACCTGTTCTCCATGTCGCTGGAAGAGCTCGGCCAGATCAGTGTTACCATCGCCACGGGTGCCCCCAAGCCGCTGGCCCAGGCGCCTGCCGTGGCCAGTGTCGTCACGGCTGAAGAAATATTGCTCACCGGTGCGCAGACGCTCGACGAAGTGCTCGAAACCATTCCCGGTTTGCACGTGTCTCGCGGCAGCTTTCAGTATGCGCCGCGCTATTTCATCCGTGGCATTGTCTCCACCTACAATCCGCAAACGCTGCTGCTGGTCAATGGCCTGCCGATGACCAGTCTGTTTCTGGGCGATCGCGGTGAACGTATTCCGAATCAGCACAGCATCCCGATAAAAATGATCGAGCGTGTCGAAGTGATTCGTGGTCCGGGCTCGGCATTGTATGGCGCAGATGCCTTCGCCGGCGTGATTAATGTGATCACCAAAACCGGCGGCGATATTGATGGCACGGACATCAGCGCCAGCTGGGGCAGTTTCGATACCGGTCGCACTTCTTTGCAGAGTGGCCAGCAGTGGGGTGAGGTCAGCGCAGCAGTCTCTGTTGCCTACACCACTACGCGTGGCGACGATGACGCGGTGATTGATAGCGATCTGCAATCGATCATCGACCCGCTGCTGCCGACGCCAGCGTCGCTGGCGCCCGGACCGGCAGCAACATCGGCGCGTTTCTATGATGTGCGTACCGATATGCAATTGCATGACTGGCGATTGCGTTTGTCCTTTATGAATGCCACCGATACCGGTACCGGTCAGGGTGTCAACGATGCGCTGGACCCGGATAGCCGGTTTGGCCATCGTCGTGCCAGCGCGGAGTTGTTATGGGGCCGTGCGCTGACGGAGAACTGGCAGCTCAACGCTGATATCAGCTACCTGTACGGGGAATTGAACAACGATACCGGCATCATGCTGTTTCCGCCGGGTGCTTTCGGCAGTTTTCCGGACGGCGTGCTCGGCAAACCGGAATTGAAGGAAGAACATGCCAGGTTCAACCTCAGTGCTGTCTGGTCGGGATGGGATAATCATCGCGTCACCGTCGGTAGCGGTTATCACTGGGGCGACCTGTTTGAAACCTCCGACGTCAATAACTACATCAACACGGCTTCGCCGTTTGGTGTGGTGGTATCTCCTCGACCTGCCGGCCTGACCGATGTCAGCGATACGGACGACATGTTCCAGCCGGAAGCATCACGCCAGAGCCATTACCTGTTTGCCCAGGACGAGTGGCAGTTTGCACCGCGCTGGGAGCTGACGGCGGGCGTGCGTTATGACGTCTATTCGGATGTCGGCACCGCAGCCAACCCGCGCATGGCGCTGGTGTGGGCAACCAGCGACAGCCTGACCACCAAGCTGTTGTACGGTGAAGCGTTCCGGGCACCAGCGTTTTTCGAACTTTACGGTAGCAATAACCCGGTGGCGCAGGGCAATCCGGATCTCAATCCTGAGCGCTTGCGCAGCGGTGAACTGGCGTTTGACTGGCGCATTCAGCGTGACTGGGCGCTGGCACTGAATTTCTACCAATGGTTTATTCGCGATTATATCGACTTTGTTTCCGATAGCGGCCAGAGCACTTTTACGGCACAAAATGTCGGACGTATTCGCGGTTATGGCAGTGAGCTGGAGTTGCGTCATCAGTTCAGCCCGGCGCTGCAGTGGTTAGGCAATTACAGTTATCAGCACACCCGTGATGAGGCCACCGATGAACCTCTGGGCTTTGCACCCACGCATCAGTTCTATAGCCGCTTGAGTTGGGAGTTCCACGAGGGCTGGTTGTTGACCCCGCAGATCAACTGGGTCGGGGAGCGTGATCGCGCCAGTGGTGATACACGCGAGTCTTTGCGCGGCTACGTCAGTGCTGACCTGGCGCTGCGCAAACACTTCAATAACGGCTATGACCTGATGCTTGTTGGTCGCAATCTTGGTAATGCAGACATTCGAGAGCCCAGTCGTGGGCCGAGTCCCGGTCAGCCTTTCCCCAGCATCCAGAACGATCTGCCGCAGCAGGGGCGCTATCTGTCACTGGAACTGTCCTCCAGCTGGTGATGCTTCAATTGCCGGAATGAATCCGTTCTAATAGCCACTCCAGCAGTGGAGAGCGCCATGTTTTCAACCATCCTGTCCCCGCGTTTTTACGAAACCGATGCCTTTGGTCACATCAATAATATTGTTGTCGCAGGCTGGTTCGAGACTGGCCGGGAAAGTATCTTCCGGGTGTTTACGCCGGAACTGGATCCACAAAAGCTGCCTTTGATTCTGGCACGCATAGAAGTGGATTTTGTTGCCCAGATTTACTACGGCACCGATGTGGAAATCCGCACCGGCATTGGTGGCTTTGGACGCAGCTCATTTACGGTGCTGCAGGAAGCCTGGCAAAAAGACGTGTTGGTGGCGCGTGGCCGCGCGGTGCAGGTCTATTTCAATCACGAAACCCAGGCATCCGAGCCGCTGCCGGAAACGTTCCGGCAGCAACTCAGTGCGCACGTGGTGGAGCAGGCCTGAGACCGGCCTTGCTCAGAGCTTGAGCTTGCTCAAACCCTTGCGGATGGATTTCTCCAGCAGCACGCGAATCACAGCGGCGATGCCGGGCAGTTTGCCCTCAAACTCAATGGTGTAGTGCAGCTGTGCTGAAGAGTCGTCACCGCTGAACAGCATGGTGCCGTAATGATTTTTCAGTGGGCTGCCGCGGGTGATGCGGTATTCGATGCGGCGGTCGGGTTCATACACAGTGACCGTTTCTTCAAACGGCGGTCCCGGTGGAATGCGCAGCTTGCGCACCGAGCCAACGCCGTTGCGGTCGTGATCGCCGTTGCGCAGCCGGCTGACCTTGGCGGGTGCGAACAGGGCGGACAAGTTTTCATGCTCGCTCATATGGGCGAACAGTTTCGAAACGGAAAACGGAAAGGATTGTTGGATGTTGATGCGTTGTACTGCCACAGCAGGCTCCATCGGCGAAATATCAGGGCCGCAGTGTGCGCAGTCCGCCGCGGCGGGCAAAGGGCCAATTGGGCCTAATCCTGTTTGCACCGGCAGTCGCGCATGAGCTGCGTCTGTGGCAGTGGACAGCTGTACGCGCACTGCTGTGAGCCCCTGCATCGGGGGCGCCCGGCGGCCAGTGCGGAAGCGCTGATGCGCTCGCGGTTCAGCGCCTTTGTGCTGGGATTGGAGGCATACTTGCTCGACAGCTGGGCGGCGCAGACGCGCCCGGCCGAGATCGGGCTCGCCCGCCAGCCGCAATGGAAACGTCTTGAGGTGTTATCCCGACAAGAGGATGCGCAGGGCGACCGCGCCCAGGTGCGTTTCCGTGCTATCGGATTGGATGGCGGACAGTGGCTGGTGTTGGAGGAAACGTCCGAGTTTGTTCGCCAACCGCCGCACTGGCGTTATCTGCAAGGGGACAGTCACTATCAGCGACTGAGCCCCGGCCGCAATGATCCATGCCCGTGTGGCGGCGGTCGCAAGCTGAAAAAGTGCTGCGGCGGCTGACTCAGAACTCCTTTGCCACGCGACTGATGTTGTCCCAGGGTTTGACGGCGATGGCCACCTGTTGCGGCGACAGGTCGGCCAGTTCACGCAGCCGTGCCGTCCATGTCTGGATTAACTTTTCAGTGTCCGCAATGTCGTCGGAAATGCTGCTGTGCAGTTGCGCTGACAGCGTCATGCGACCATTCCAGGTCAGGCTGCAACAGGTGACTGGCAGCAAATTTGTTGCCGGTGGTACGCCGATATAGGCGTAGCGGTCATCAATCGGATGCGGCAGCTCCTGCAACGGCCAGCTGCCGACATTGGAAAATACACCCATCCAGATTGGCCGCGCGCGCAGGGCAAGAAAGCGGAACAGGCGCTTGCCGATATAACGCGTCATGTTCGACATCACCCAGGCGCCCCAATGCACACCTTGCTGATAGATATCCTTGATCTTGGTGTCGATATAGTTGAGCTCCGGATCGGCAGGCAGTCGCAAGCTGATGCTGGCGGTGACGTTGCCGGCGGCGTTGTCGGTTTTCACCCCGCCGCGCAAATTCAGCGGGATAGTCCAGATGGTCTCGTCCGGCTTCTGCGTCAGTAGCAGCTCGCAGCAGCATTGGTTCAGCGTCCACAGCAGCACGCTGTTGAGCGAACATTTCTGGCCGCGGGCGTAATTCAGCAAGGCCTGGGTGGCGTCGCGGTCAAACTGCGCATAGGCGAGGCTGGTGCCGACGCCGTACTTTTTCGGGTACCAGGTTTTCCATGGATAGCTGCGCGCCGGCATGTTGCGCCAATGTTGCAGTAACAGCAAAAAGCGCTTGAACCGGCCTGGCACCTCACCGGGCTTCATCAACGGCACTTCGTCAATCTGATTGCCGTTCAGGCGCAATACGTCGCGCACCGCGCCGACACCGTCGGTGACATAGTGCGGACGTCGGAACCAGTCCACTTCGCCGGTTTCGATATTCATCCGGCCCAGCGTCATGTCGATGGACTCGCCGATGTCCTGAAGGATCAGGTACTTCTCGCCAGAACTGTCACGTGTCACGGTCAGCCTCCGTATACGATCTTGCGTTTCAACCAGTCAAACCAGCTCACCGGCAGCAGCATTTTCATCCACTGCTGCATCAACGCACTCGGCCCGACCAGATAACGTGCACGCGGGCGTCGTGCAGTGAGGCCGCGAATCACCTTGTCGACCACCGCATCCGGTGACACCGCAGCCTTGATGGTCTTGCGAATAGTGATTTCGGAGCGTCTCATATCGGCTTCATACAACGCTTGAATATCCGCAGGTTGCCGCGTCAGACGGTCACTGGCGCCGCTGAAAGTCTTGTCCCATAACGGCGTATCGACGGCGCCAGGATTAATTAGCACGGTCTGGATACCGAAACGGCCGAGCTCAATGCGCAGCACGTCGCTCAATCCCTCAAGGCCATACTTGGATGCCACATACACACCGGCGAACGGCCAGCCGACCAGGCCGGAGGTGCTGCTGATATTGATGATGCGGCCACGACTTTTGCGCAGCATCGGTGTGCAGGCGCGGATCAGGCGATAACAGCCGATCAGGTTTACCTGTAGCTGACTTTCGAATTCGTCCGCGCTGATCGCCTCGATCGGACCGACCATGGCAATACCTGCGTTATTGATCAATGCCACCAGGTCTTCACCGGCCAGGCGTGCCGCGATCGCATCCACTTGCTGCGGCTCGGTGACGTCCAGTGTCACCGGTACGATGTTGCTGTGGGCGGCGCCCAGACGCTGCAAGTCTTCATCTTTGCGTGCACCGGCAAACACGCGGTAATGCATATTCGCCAAACGTTCGGCCAGTCGAAAGCCGATACCGGTGGAGGCGCCGCTGATCAATACTGCTTTCATTTTTCACTCCATTTGAACAGCGCACGGAACAGCATGCGGGGCATCCAGTGCATCAGATTGCTGATCCAGCGCACCTGCCAGGGGAAGATAAGGCGCATGCGGCCGGCGGCGATGGCATCAACCATGATCTGCGCCGCCCGTTCGGTGGAAATCAGGAATGGCATACGATCAAGCTGCGGATGGGTGGCACGGGCCAGCGGTGTATCGATATAGCCCGGCATCAGACAAGTCACGCGGATGCCCTGATCGTGGTAACGCAGCGCCAGACTTTCGCACAGCGTCAGCAATGCGGATTTGGCGGTGCAGTAGGCGGGGGTTTGCGGGTAGCCGGCCATGGCGGCGGCGCTCGATAGTACCGCGATACGCCCGGCCTGATGCGGCAGCATCTGTTCCAGCGCGGCTTCAATGCTGTGCAGCACACCGATCAGGTTGACCTGCAGGATGCGCTCGGCACGATCAAAGTCCAGCGGTCGACCGGCAACCGGTGCGCCATCATTGATGCCCGCGGCGGCAATCAGCAGATCCAGTCGACCGCCGCTGAATGCAGCGATTACTTCACGGCTCTGCTGCCGGTCAGTGACATCAAGGGAATAGAAACTGAGATTCGCTGCGGGTGTCGGGAATGCAGCGTCAAAGGCGGCCTGATCCCCACCGCACACGCCGACGCGATGACCGTCAGCAAGATATCGATGCGCCAGCGCAATGCCTATGCCGCCAGTGCCCCCGGTAATAAAAACATTCATGGGCAAGCCAAAAGGTTCTTGTTGTTTTTGGGGTAACATTCTACGGGCTGGGCGCGAGCGCGGGGAGCGCAATCGCGCGCCGGTAACCCAAAAGCGACACAAATTCAGTAAATCTGCTGAGCGTGTCGAGGCGGCATCAGTCGCCCGCACGGCTACGGCAACCGGACGTCGGAACCATCATGACCACAAACACGACCTTATCCGTCAATGCCGCAGGCCTGCTCGCCTTTGCCGCCGGTGTCCTGACCTGCCTTGCGGTGGCCTGGCTGGGCCAGGTGGAGACGCCCTGGGGGACGCGCTGGTATTACCTGATCGGCTTGCCGGTAATGAGTGCCGCGGTCGGCGCTATCAGCTATTTGCACCCTCGGCAGCCCGGGCGCTGGACCGTGTACCTGTGTCTGGGACAGTTACTGGTGGCCTGGGTGCTGTCGGGGTTGGGCGAGGTGCTGGTCGGGGTACTGTTCCTGATGGCGCTGTCGTTGCCGATCTTTATCAGTGCCATCTGGCTGTCGCGCGTGGCGCTGCGGCGTCAACACGCCGCAGCCGAGCATGCGCTCAGCTCTTCAGACGATAGCCAGTCTTGAAGATCCACCAGATGCCGGTGGCGCAGAGCAGCATGAATGCGGCGATCATGCCGAGGCTGACGCCAACACTGACGTCGGCCACCCCGTAAAAGCTCCAGCGAAACCCGCTGATCAGATAGACCACCGGATTGAACAGCGTCACGGTTTGCCAGAACGGCGGCAGCATGTTGATGGAATAGAAGCTGCCGCCCAGAAAGGTCAGCGGCGTGACCACCATCAACGGAATGATCTGCAGCTTTTCAAAGCCATCCGCCCAGATGCCGATAATAAAGCCGAACAGGCTGAACGTGACGGCGGTCAGTACCAGAAACGTCAGCATCCAGATTGGATGGAGGATTTCGTAGTCAACAAAGCACTTGGCGGTGATCAGGATCAGGATGCCGAGGATGATCGACTTGCTGGCGGCCGCGCCAACGTAACCCAGTACCACTTCGACAAAGGATACCGGTGCCGACAGCACCTCATAGATGGTGCCGGAAAACTTCGGCATATAAATGCCAAATGAGGCGTTGGAGATACTTTCCGACAGCAGCGACAGCATGATCAGACCGGGAATGATAAAAGCGCCATAGGCGATACCGTCAATCTCCACCATGCGCGAGCCAATCGCCGAGCCGAACACGATGAAATACAGCGACGTGGACAATACCGGCGATGCAATACTCTGCATCAGCGTGCGCCAGGTGCGCGCCATCTCGAACTTGTAGATGGCTCTGACAGCGTAAATGTTCATGCTTGCCCCCTTACCAGGCTGACAAAAATC
>CAYMEY010000015.1:0-23644 GCA_964389795.1 uncultured Alcanivoracaceae bacterium | reverse complement strand
ATTGACACCCTCCAGGTTGATCTCCACCGGGTCTTCCGCGGTAGAAATATTACGCTCGGGGGTATTGAGGATGTTCACCCCGGTGTACAGGGATACCGTTTTGCCTGACCCGGTCGGGCCGGTCACCAGTATCATGCCCTGTGGTTTCGCCAGAGCATCCATATACAGGTCTTTCTGATAATCCTCATAACCGAGCGCATCAATACCCATCTTGGCGCTTTCGGCGTCGAGAATTCGCAATACGATCTTTTCGCCCCACAAGGTCGGGCAAGTGTTGACGCGAAAGTCGATTGAGCGCGTCTTGGAAATCTTCATCTTGATACGGCCGTCCTGCGGGACGCGACGTTCGGCGATGTTGAGCTTGGACATCACTTTCAGACGTGCGGCGATTTTCGCCGAAGTGTTCGCAGGCGGGCGGGCCACTTCGCGCAGGATACCGTCCTGACGGAAGCGCACGCGATAATTCTTTTCGTAGGGTTCGAAGTGCAGGTCGGAACAGCCGCCCTTGATGGCATCAAGCAACAGCTTGTTGACGAAACGTACGATAGGCGCGTCGTCGGCACCGGAGGAACCATCATCCGATTTCTTCTCTTCTTCACCGCTACCTACGTCGATGTCTTCGAGATCTTCATCGAGCTCGTCAAAGGCGCTGCCTTCCTCTTCTGAGGTCAAGGCGTCCAGTAGCTGGCTGAGCTTGTTCTCTTCGGCAACGATGGTCTCGACATTGAGACCAGTATTGAAGCGGATTTCCTCGAATGCCTGCAGATTGGTTGGGTCCGAGACCGCCACATACAGGCGGTTTCCGCGCTTGAACAGCGGCACCGCGTGGTGTTTTACCAGCAGGTTAAGATCGACAATGCCTTTCGGGATTGCGTCGATCGACATGGCCGCAAGGTCAATCAGCGGGTCGCCAAACTCTTCCGCAGCACAGCGCGCAATCACCGGCGCAGTCGCGACATTATGCTGGACCATATAGGTAACGAGTGGGACGCGCTCCTGCCGCGCCGCGGCCACAGCCTCGCGCGCCTTGGCCTCATCAAGATGACCATCGCGAACCAGACGTCTGGTTAACCCGCTGAGCGGAATCTTGGAACTGTTCTCAGCCATAGCATATTGATTTAGTTGGATTGTTGTTTTTACGGCGCCCCGAAGCGTCATTCCTGCCTGACTGTACACCAATACTTGTGGCTGAGGCTATATCGTCACCGAGATATATCAGTGGGTTAGGCGCTGTTCTTCGCGAAGTCGTGAAAATGTCTGCCGGTGGAAAGTTTTCTGACACCTTTTGTCAGCCGGGGTGACACTGAGCGTCAGATTTGTGTTGGGTCAGCCTGCCTGTGGGATCGTAAATCAGCATTTTTGCTGACCAGTTCAAAGTTGGCCCGCCGTTTGCAGTATTCCTTCCAAGGGTCGGCCCTGGCATGTCGGGGTGCCTGATAAACACAACATCTCTGGAGAGAACTTATGAAGCGCATTCAACAGGGTTTCACCCTTATCGAACTTATGATCGTTGTGGCGATCATCGGTATTCTGGCGGCCGTCGCTCTGCCGGCATATCAGGATTACATCATCCGCACCAAGGTATCTGAAGGTCTGACTCTGGCTTCTGCTGCCAAGACTGCCGTTGCTGACACCTTTGCTAACACCAACACTGGTGCGATCACTGCCTACCCAGGCGTTGGTGCTGCTCCGGTAACCCCGGGCGAAGCCAACTATGGCTATGAGCTGCCGACCTCTACCGAAATCGTGACTTCTATCGCGATCGCTGGCGTGGGTAACGTAGCTGCTGCGGTGGTAGGCGATGCACAGATCACCATCACCTATGCTGGTCAGGTTGGCGCTGCGCTGACGGTGCCGGTTCTGCTGACTCCGGGTAGCGGTACTGTTGTGAATGGTCTGCCGCCGACTCCGCTGGCTGCTGGCTCGCCGGTAGTATGGGGCTGCTCTGTAGCTGCTACTCAGGTTGCATTCAAATACGTACCTGCTAACTGCCGCTTCTAAGTTAGTGGTTCCACGTAACAGTTCGGAAGGGAACCCCGGTTCCCGGCCGGCTAAAGACCCCGGCGCAAGCCGGGGTTTTTTTTGCCGGGAATATTCGCAGGGAGGGTGGCATGAAGGGGCCTGCCAGAGGTTTTACACTGATTGAATTGATGATCGTCGTTGCGATCATCGGCATTCTTGCGGCGGTGGCATTACCCGCTTATCAGGATTACATCATCCGGACCAAGGTGAGCGAAGGGCTAATTCTTGCCAGTTCCGCTAAAACGGCGGTGCTGGATACCATGGCTGGCAGGACAGCGGGAACCATTACTGCGTATCCGGGCGTCGGGCCGGCGCCATTGGGGTCATGGGGCTTCGAGTTTACGCCAACAGAGAACGTGCAATTCATTGCCATAGATCAGGTCGGAAATGTCGCGGCGGCAGCGTTGGCGGACGGTCGGGTTCGGATTCGTTATTCCGGCCAGATTGATGTGGCGCTGGCTGCCGCAGAAATCTGGTTGACGCCTGGCTCTGGCGCGGTGGTTTCGGGGTTGCCGGCCGGTCCAGTGTTCAGCAATTCACCTATTGTATGGGGCTGCGCTACCAGCTCGGGGAGCGGCTTGATCTTCAAGTATCTGCCTGCGAACTGTCGATTTTGAATGCTGTCAGTGCAGTCTTAGCGACAGGTCAATGGCTTGGGAATTCTTCGTCAAGGCGCCACTTGAGATCCACACAGGGCGCGTGAACGAGGCTGCGGTGCGTAATCTCGGCAAGTCGTAATTGCCCGAAATTTCTATGCGCGTGGATACTGGAATACGCTGTAATGCCGTGCTCAGCATGTCAGCGCTGAAGTTATCCAGCATGATCTGTTCAGGGCTGGCCGCAATTGCCTGCTCAAGCTCCTCCAGCGTTTCCACCTCCACGGTGATTTTACGGTTTGGGTGCAATGCCCGCGCCCGCTCTATGGCTTTGCTGATAGAGCCGCAGGCAGCAATATGATTTTCCTTGATCAAATACTGGTCATACAGCGCCAGCCGGTGGTTTTCACCGCCGCCGCACAATACGGCGTATTTTTGCGCATAACGCAGACCGGGCAGGGTCTTGCGGGTATCGAGAATACCAATCTGCTTGCCTTCGACGGCGTCGACATAGGTGCGGGTTTGCGTGGCGGTTGCCATCAGGGTTTGCAGGAAGTTCAATGCCGTGCGCTCGCCGGTGAGGATTTGACGCGCATTGCCCGAAAGGGTGCAAAGTGTCTGATTGGCGGTCAGGCGGTCACCGTCCTTAACCTGCCAGTCTATCGTCACGTCACCGAGCTGGCGAAATACCTCGTTCGCCCAGTCGCATCCGCACATCACAGCGGGCTCTCGGGTGATCAGCGTTGCACTGGCAACGGTGTTGGCATCAATCAGTTCAGCGGTAATGTCGCCGCTACCGATGTCCTCCGCCAGCGCCTCACGGACCTGGCGGGGGATGTCGTCGCGGACGTAGTCGGGCAGTTCAATTTTTCTGACCATCAAAAAACTCTTTGGTAAGGCGGAAGATCACCGGGCTCAATACCAGTAGGGCGATCAGGTTGGGGACCGCCATCAGTGCGTTGAGCACATCGGCGATACCCCAAACCAGTTTCAGGCTCTGGGTGGCGCCGAAGTAAGTGGCGACGACCCACAGCAAGCGGAATGGCAGCACCGCCTTTTCGCCAAACAGATATTGGGCGCAACGCTCCCCGTACAGGCTCCAGCCCAGCAGGGTAGTAAACGCAAACACCGCCAGACTGATCACCACGATCGGCTCGCCGAGGCTGCCAAACGTGCTGGTAAAGGCCATGGCTGACAGCGGGGCGCCATTTTCGCCGCTTTCCCACACCCCTGTCACCACTATTGCCAGTCCGGTGATGGAACAGATGATGATGGTATCGATAAAGGTCCCGAGCATACCGATGGTGCCCTGGCGCACCGGGTGGTCAGTGACCGCCGACGCATGGGCGATAGGGGCACTGCCAAGGCCGGCTTCGTTGGAGAAGATGCCGCGCGCTATACCATAACGAATCGCCATGGCCACGCTGGCGCCAACAAAGCCGCCGCTGGCAGCAGTACCAGTGAAAGCATCGCTCAGACACAGCGCCAAGGCGCCGGGCAGCGCTGACAGGTGTGTGGCGAGTACACCAAGGCCGGCGATCAGATAGCCCGCAGCCATCAACGGCACCAGAGTGGTGGCGGTGGCGGCGATGCGTTTGATGCCACCCAGAATGACCAGTCCCACCAGAATCGCTATCACCACGCCGGTGGCCCGTTGATCCACACCGAAAGCGGTGTGCAGGCCATCGGCGACGGAGTTGGCCTGTACGCCATTACCAATACCGAAGCCGGCGATCATGCCAAAGAAGGCGAACAACGCTGCCAGCCAGCGCCAGTTCTCGCCCATGCCGCGACGGATGTAATACATCGGTCCGCCGACCCACTGGCCGCTATGGTCCTTCTCGCGGTAGTGCACCGCCAGTACAGCTTCGCCGTACTTGGTGGCCATGCCGACCAGAGCGATCAGCCACATCCACACCAGTGCGCCGGGGCCGCCAAAGTGAATGGCGGTCGCCACGCCGGCGATGTTACCGGTGCCGACAGTGGCAGACAGGGCGGTGGCCAACGCGGCGTAGCCGGCGATGGTGCCGTCCTCGTTACTGCTGCGGTGGCCAAGCTGACGAAAGCCGAAGACCAGCTTGCGTAGCGGCAGAAAGCCAAGGCCGATGGTGAGATAGATGCCCGTGCCGGCGATCAGCACCAGCATTGGTACTCCCCAGACAATCCCCGACAGTTGGTCGACATAGCTACCGAGCGACGCAATGAAGCCTGATTCCATGACAGATCCCCCATTGATGCGTAAAAAGAAACAAGACTAGATCATGCTGTGGCGCAGTGACAGTAGCATGCACGGCTTATGCCATGGATATCCGGTTGCTACACTGGAGCCGATCAAGAACAGCGGGAGCAAGTGTGTACTCAATCAGGCACGGGTGGGTGGAGCAGGCGCGTCAGCTGCGTTCACCGAATTTCAACGAGCGTCCGGCCGGTACGGTGGTGGACCTGTTGGTGGTGCATGGCATCAGCTTGCCGCCAGGCGAATTTGGTGGGCCCTGGATTGACCAGCTTTTTCTCAATCAGCTTGATGTCGACGCGCACCCCTATTTTGTGGAGATCGCATCCTTGCAGGTGTCGTCGCATTTTCTGATTCGCCGGGGCGGCGAGCTGGTGCAGTATGTGGATTGCAACCAGCGCGCCTGGCATGCGGGTCGTTCCAGTTGGCAGGGCCGTGACGAGTGTAATGATTTCGCTATCGGCATAGAGTTGGAGGGCACTGACCATGTGCCCTACACGGATTCCCAGTACACTGTACTGAATCAACTGGCAGCGACGTTGGTAGAGGCTTACCCTGCGATTAGTAACCGTATTGTCGGTCATGAACATATTGCGCCGGGACGCAAAACCGATCCCGGTCCGGCGTTTGACTGGTCAAGAATGACAACAAGCCTGTTGGCACAGGGAGATGCAGAATGAAACTGATCATTGTGCTGTTGGTGCTGGTCCTGCGGCGCCTTGATATCGACTGGCCGAGCTGGTTGCGCGATAACGCGATCAAGCGCCAGCTACAGCAATCAGATGGTTCGGCGGATGGCGCGGAATGGCTGCTGAAGGTTTTCCTGCCCGGTGTGCTGGTGACTGTGCTGATGTACTGGATGCAACTGTGGTTATGGGGGCTGCCAGCACTTGTCCTCGGGCTGCTACTGCTGTTGTGGTTGCTGGGCGTGGACAGCGAGTTTCGTCAGCTAGACGAATTGATTGTGCGAGCCAGGATGAATGATGCCGAACATTTCTCGGAAGTCGCACAGCAGCGCTTTGATTGTCCGGGCAAGCCCGGCGATGCCGGTTACTGTGCGGCGCTGGTGCAATCGATCAGTTTGCGCGAAGCGACACAGTTATTTGCCGTGTTGTTCTACCTGATTACCCTGGGTTACGGGTTTGCGCTTTTCTATGTGCTTAACAGCTGGCTGGCCTCGCGTCAGCAAGACAACAACGGCTGGGCGCAACAGTGGCACACTGCGATGATCTGGTTGCCATCGCGATTATTGGTGCTGGCATTGGCGCTGGGCGGTGATTTCCGTCGCGTGATGGAAGAGGTCGATGGCCGCTTGTGGCAAAGTGGTGACGATGGCCGGATTTTTGTCGATGCCATCAATGCCGCGCGTGATCTGGAAGATGTGCCTGACGACGCAGAGGTGGGGCAGTTGGTCGACGTATTGGAAGACCTGCAGTCTTTACTGCTGCGTGTATTGGCAATCTGGCTGATCTTCGCCGCGCTGTGGGTGGTGCTGACCGGTTGACCGAAGTCGTTGTGCGCTGAGCGGAAATGCCAACGGCTCGCTTGACCGACTTTTACCACGCTGGTCATACTGCTTGCGCCTACCCGGCAAACAGCTTGTCGCGCCGTGGCGACCCCACAGCAGGCGATAGGTGCGAAACGGCAACGCGAACAAGGACGCAAGGTCGATGAGTCGCAATTTTTTTGATGATACGGACCCGCTAGAAACCCGTGAGTGGCTTGATGCCCTCGATTCCATCCTCGAGCATGCTGGTAGCGAACGCGCCAATTGGCTGCTACAGAAGTTGACCGATGCGGCGCATGAGAAAGGTCTGTATCGCACCCATCTGAGTACTCCCTATATCAATACCATTCCACCTGAGCGCGAAGAGCCACTGCCGGGTGATATGTTCATGGAGCGCAGAATTCGCTCGCTGGTGCGCTGGAACGCATTGGCGACAGTGATGCGCGCCAACCAGAACGATGACGAGCTAGGTGGGCATATCGCGACCTTTGCCTCCTCGGCGACGCTTTATGACGTTGGTTTCAACCATTTCTTCCGCGCACCAACGGACGCCTTTGGTGGTGACCTGATCTATTATCAGGGGCACTCCGCCCCCGGTATTTATGCGCGAGCCTTTCTTGAGCGCCGACTTGATGAAGACCAGCTGAACAATTTTCGCCGTGAAGTCGACGGGCAGGGTTTGTCATCCTACCCGCATCCCTGGTTGATGCCGGATTTCTGGCAGTTTCCAACAGTGTCCATGGGACTTGGGCCAATTCAGGCGATCTATCAGGCGCACTTCATGAAGTACATGGAGAATCGCGAAATGATCGCTGCCGAGCGCCGCAAGGTCTGGGCATTTCTGGGCGATGGCGAAATGGACGAGCCGGAATCGCTTGGTGCGATAGCGCTGGCAGGCCGGGAGAAGCTCGATAATCTGATTTTTGTCATCAACTGCAACCTGCAGCGACTAGATGGCCCGGTGCGTGGCAACGGCAAGATTATTCAGGAGCTTGAAGGGCAGTTCCGTGGCGCCGGTTGGAACGTCATTAAAGTGGTGTGGGGGCGGCGCTGGGATTCGCTGCTCGCGCGTGATACCCAAGGGCTGCTGCGCAAACGCATGAACGAGTGCGTGGACGGCGAATATCAGGCTTACAAGAAGAATGGCGGCGCCTATACGCGCGAGCACTTCTTCGGCAAGTACCCCGAGCTCAAGGCCATGGTCGAGCATCTCAGCGACGATGAGATTTATGATCTTAACCGCGGTGGCCACGACCCGTTCAAGGTTTTCGCAGCGTATCATGCGGCGGTCAATCACAGCGGTCAGCCGACTGTTATCCTGGCCAAGACCATCAAGGGTTACGCCACCGGCGCGGGTGAAGCGGCCAACAAGACTCATCAGCTGAAGAAACTGGATATCGAGTCGTTGAAGGAATTCCGCGACCGTTTTGATATGCCGTTCACGGATGAGCAGCTGGCCCAGTTGCCGTACTACCGCCCGGACGAGGACAGTCCGGAAATGCGTTATCTGCGTGAGCGTCGAGAGGCGCTCGGCGGTGGCCAGATGCCGGTGCGTCGGCGCCAGAGTTCGCACCGTATCGATGTGCCACCACTCGATACCTTTGCTCAATTCATCAAGGAAGGCAGCGCCGGCCGCGAGATTTCTACCACCATGGCGTTTGTGCGCATGCTATCGGCATTGATCAAGATCGACGGCATCGGCGAGCGGATCGTACCGATCGTGCCGGACGAAGCGCGCACTTTTGGCATGGAAGGCATGTTCAGGCAGCTTGGCATTTATTCGGCGGAAGGGCAGAAGTATGAGCCGGAGGATGCGGGTCAGGTGATGTACTATCGCGAGGATCGAAAAGGCCGGATTCTCGAAGAGGGTATCAATGAGGCGGGAGCCATGTCGGCGTGGATTGCTGCCGGCACCAGCTACTCGGTGCACGATCAGCCGATGATTCCGTTTTATATTTTTTATTCGATGTTCGGTTTCCAGCGTGTGGGTGATTTGTGCTGGGCTGCCGGTGACTCGCAGGCCAAGGGCTTTCTGCTTGGCGCCACGGCAGGTCGTACCACCTTGAATGGCGAAGGCCTGCAACATCAGGACGGTCACAGCCATATTCTTGCCAGCACCGTTCCCAATTGCATCAGTTATGACCCGACCTATGCCTATGAAGTCGCCGTGATTCTGCAGGATGGTCTGCGCAGAATGTATGGCGAACAGGAGAATGTTTTCTATTACATCACCTTGATGAATGAAAACTATCCGCATGCGGCGATGCCGGACGGTGCAGAGGAAGGAATTCGTCGAGGCATGTACAAGTTGCGCGCAGGCGGCAGGCATGCCCTGCGCGTGCAGTTGCTTGGCGCCGGAACCATATTGCGCGAAGTGGAGGCGGCGGCAGAGTTGCTGGAGAACGAGTACGGCGTGTCGGCGGATATCTGGAGCGTGACCAGTTTTAACGAGCTGCGTCGCGAGGGCATGGAGATCGAGCGCTGGAATATGCTGCATCCTCAGCAACCGCAGAAGAAGCCATGGGTCTGGCATTGTTTGGCCGAGGCACCGGGGCCGATTATCGCGTCCACCGATCACATGAAACTTTACGCTGACCAGATCCGCCCCTATATCAGGCGCTCGTTCAGAGTGCTGGGTACCGATGGCTTTGGCCGCAGCGATTCGCGTCAGAAGTTACGTCATTTCTTTGAGGTGGACCGCCATTTTATTGTGCTTGCGGCGCTCAAGGCACTGGCTGATGAAGGCAGTGTGGAGGCAGAAAAAGTAGCCGAAGTGATGTCACGTTATGGCATCGATGCTGACAAACCTTACCCGCCCACGCATTGAGGTGATGGTCATGATCATACAGCCTGAATGCAGTGCAGTACCGGGAGGTGAGCGATGAGCATTGATGTGATTCGCGTGCCGGATGTCGGCAGCGCCGACCCGGTTGATGTGATTGAAATTTCGGTCAAGCCCGGTGACGAGATCGTCGGTGAGGACACCATCGTTGTGCTGGAGTCGGACAAGGCCACGGTAGAAGTTCCCGCCCCGACTGCCGGCAAGGTCAAGCAGCTGCTGGTCAAGGTCGGTGATCGGGTTCGCGAAGGCGATCCGTTGCTGGAGCTCGACACCGGTGCGGCGGAGACGGTTACAGCGCAGGCCGCGCCCGGTGACAGTGCGCCTGCGGTGCCCAGCCCGGCGGAACCGGAAAGCGCTGTCGCGCCAGCAGTCGCAACCGCAGCTGGTAGCGCCGAGCAGGCTGTGACCGTGCCCGATCTGGGCGACATCAGCGAAGCCGAATTGATTGAGCTGACGGTCAAGGTGGGTGATCAGGTGGCTGCCGATCAGGTCATCGCTGTACTGGAGTCGGACAAGGCGTCCATGGAAATTCCGGCGCCATTCGCCGGCGAGGTGTTGGCCTTGGCCGCCAAGCCTGGTGACAAGCTCAGCACTGGCAGTGTGCTGCTGAGATTGAAAACCAGCAGCACCGTAGCGCCTGAAGCGGCGCACACTTCCGCGTCCAAAGTTGAAGCGACGCAGGCAGAAAAATCTGCCGCTCGCCCGGCGTCAGCGCAACCAGCAGTCGCCCATACGGCAGCGACCCAGGCAGGCGCTGCCGCCCATGCGGGCCCGGCAGTGCGCAAGCTTGCGCGTGAGCTGGGTGTGGACGTCTCCAAAGTGCCCGCCACAGGACCGAAGGGACGCGTACTCAAGGATGATGTGCACGCCTATGTGAAAAAGCTGCTGACCGAAAAAGGCAGCGCTGGTACGAGCTCGGTCGTGCAGTTGCCGGAGATCGATTTCAGCAAGTACGGTCCGGTGGAGCGCATTGAACTCAACAAGATTCGCCGACTTTCTGCCAGCAACCTGCATCGCAGCTGGGTCACCATCCCCCATGTTACCCAGCATGATGAGGCCGACATTACCGAGCTGGAGGCATTCCGGAAGCAGGAAAATGCGCGCTTGGCGAAAGACAACGTCAAGCTCACCATGCTGGCCTTTATGGTCAAGGCTTGCGCCACGGCGCTACGCGAATTCCCGCATTTCAACAGCTCGCTGGACACCAGTGGCGAGGTGCTAGTTCGTAAGGAGTATGTGCATATTGGTGTCGCCGTGGATACTGAAAACGGGCTGGTGGTGCCAGTGATTCGTGATGCCGATCGTAAAGGTATTGTCGAGATTGCAGCAGAGGTTGGCGAGCTGGCGGAAAAGGCGCGTAACCGGAAATTGACCCCGCAGCAGATGCAGGGTGGCAGTTTCAGTATCTCATCGCTGGGCGGTATCGGCGGGACCGCCTTTACACCGATTGTCAATTGGCCGGAGGTGGCCATTCTTGGTGTCAGCAAATCTCAGTTCAAACCGGTCTGGAACGGCAAGGAGTTTGTGCCGCGACTGATGGTGCCGCTGTCATTGTCCTATGATCACCGTGTTATTGACGGGGCAGATGCGGCGCGCTTCGTGGCGTTTCTCTGTTCGACACTGGCGGATATGCGTCGGGCATTGTTGTAACTACAGCAGTAATAAAAAGGCCCCGCATGGTCAATGGTGTCCCACATTTTCTGGTCACGGCGTCAGGCCTGCTTTTTTATAGCAAAGGTAATGTCTGAGGCAGGTTTCGTCTGCTGGCGACTCACTTTTCTTTGTTTGCCCAAAGAAAAGTAAGCAAAAGAAAGGGCACCCCGCTTACGCCGCCTCCGCTTCGCTCCGGTCCCCGGAAGTGCTTGCCTGCACGCGGGCCGGCCGCATCTGGCCTGCGGCCGTGCGTGCCTCAGCCGACATACGTCGGCTGACCCTTTGTTCCGGCAAGCACTTCCGGCGGCTCCAGACGGGGACGCTATAACGGCTCGTGGCTTCGCCACCTTGCCATATCGATGCCTCGACTATTTAAGTACTGATTTCATGTCTGCAGAAAAACAAAACCCGCAGAGCCTTCCGGCTTTGCGGGTTTTGTGTCTGGCCCACCCAAACTGTGGGGCATGCGGGGCCTTTTGTTGCTGAGACGGTTACTCATCATCACCGTGTTGTTGGCGCCACTTCTCCTTGCGCTCTTCCCATTTTTCACGGCGCTTCTGCTTCATCTTGTCGAGTTTGGCCTGTTGCTCTGGCGTCAGGATCTTGCTGACTTCGGCCTCGGTCTGCTCACGCAGCGCGGTCATCTTGTCATGATGATTACGGAAGATGGCCTGCATGCGTGTGCGCTGGTCATCGGTCAGGTCCAGCTCCTCCATGATGTGTTCCATGCGCGGGCCGTGCATGGGTCCACCTTCACGGTCTTTCTTGTCCTTGGCCTTGTCGCCGGCGTAGGCGGACAGCGGCAGCAACAGGGCGACGGCAATCAGGGTTTTTTTCATCGGTGTTCTCCTCAATTGTGATGAGGCCAGTGTGCGGAGGTATTGTGTAAACAATATGCAGGCATCGTGGATAAATCAGCTATCCTCTGCCGGCTGGATATCGAGCCGGTATCCGGCGCCATAGACTGACTCAATAAAGCGCATCTGTGGCCAGCTCTGCGCCAGCTTCTGCCGCAGCTTCTTGATGTGACTGTCGATGGTGCGATCACTGACAATGCGATGGTCATCGTAAATGCGATCCATCAACTGTTGGCGTGACAGGATCTGACCGGGATGCTCCGCCAGTGCCTGGATCAGTGCGAACTCCACTGTGGTCAGCGCCAGAGTGCCTGCTTGCCAGCCGAGCTGCAGTCGGCTGGCGTCGAGCTGCAGTCCCAAGGCTGGCGCGCTGTCCTGGGACTGGCGGCGCAAGATCGCCTTGATGCGGGCAATCACCTCACGTGGACTGAATGGTTTGCACAGGTAATCGTCTGCGCCCAGCTCAAGTCCCAGCAAACGATCAACTTCGTCCACGCGCGCACTGATGATCATTATCGGCACCTGCGAATGTTTGCGAATACGCTTGCACAGCTCCAGACCGTCGATGCCGGGAAGCATCAGGTCGAGCAATACCATGTCCACCTGTGCGCTGGTAATCAGGTCGAGAATTTGCCGCTCATCAAGACAAATGCGCGCCTCAAATCCGCTATGCACGGAGTAATCATGAAGTAATGCCGCGATATCTTTTTCATCTTCAATGATCAGCACGCGTGTCATGGCTGGGACTCCGGTAATTCTATCTCGATACACAGGCCGCCGAGCGACGAGTGACTGGCGCGGATGCTGCCCTGATGGGCGTCAACAATGCGTTCGCAGATGGCCAGACCGAGTCCGGCACCGCCAGTCTGGCGATTGCGCGAGGCTTCCGCCCGGTAAAGGTATTCAAACAGATGCGGCAACTGGTCGTCCCGGACACCCGGTGCGCTGTCTTCCAGTCGCAGTCGCACCTTGCCGTCCTGGCATTGCAGAGACAGGGCAATGGTGCCGCCCGCATCGGTGTATTTGTGACTGTTGCTGAGCAGATTATCGAGCAGCTGGCGCAGGCGCACGGCATCGCCCTGAATCAGGCAGGGTGAGTCCGGCAACCTGAGCGTCAGATGATGACGGTCTTGCTCCGTCGCCGCGGCTTGCTGGCAGAGCTGACGCAAGTCGAGTGTTTGCATCTGGTAGCGCAATGCGCCGGCGTCGGCCAGCGACAGGTCATGCAAGTCATTGAGCAGATGGCTGAGATGTAACACCTGCTGGTGCAGCCGGGTGAGCGCCTCTGCGCCCAGCGGTCGCACGCCATCCTGCAACGCTTCGATTTCCGCGCGCAGTACTGTCATCGGGGTGCGCAGTTCGTGCGCCATGTCAGCAAGCCATCGCTGCCGTGCTTGCTGCGTGGTGGCCAGCGTGTCCGCCAGCACATTCATCGCATTGATCAGTTGGCCCAGCTCGTCGCGCCGGTGGCTTTCGAGGCGTGCGTGATAGTTGCCATCGCGCAATTGTCCTGACAGCTGCGCCACCGCTTCGATCGGCCGGATCAGACGACGACTGAGCCAGAACGCGCCGACGGCGGCGAGCAATAACGCAAACACCGCAACCGATAACAGCAGGCGTTGCTGACGTTTCTCGAAGCGCCGCGCGCGGCCTTCCCGAAACTCCGGGCTGTCAGGCAGGCCGACCCAGCCGACCACACCCTGATCGGTGGTCACCGGGTGCAATCGCAATGATTCCGGAGGCACTGGCGGGCCGAAGATCAGATCATGATTGCTATCCAGCAGCGCCAGATCCGGTGGAATGCGACGTTCCTGTCCGGCTTCCATGTTCCACAACAGGGTGCGCAGGGTGATGCCGTCGAAGCTGCCGTAGTAGCTGTAGTAGTCAGCGAATTCCTGACTCAGACCGGCCAGCAGCGCCTGCTGACGTTGGCTCAGGTACTGCTCCAGTGAGCGCTCGAAACTGAACTGGATCAACACCACCATGGCCGCAAGGATGGCCAGGCTGGCGCCGAGCAGGGTGAGCAGGAACTGGTTACGCAGACGCATGGCAGTCGATCGGCAAGCGGATGGATACCCGCCATGGTACACAGAAATGGCACGCCTCAGGCGGCGTGCACAATTTTTCCTTAGTCAGGCTGGCGCGGCTGCCATTGCGGCTCGGCAATGCCGGCATCGAGATTGATTCTGCGGGCGAGAATAAACAGCAGATCTGACAGGCGATTGAGGTAACGCAGGCTTTGCGGGTTGACCGGCCGGACATGATGCAGGTGCACCAGCGACCGCTCCGCCCGACGCGCTATGGTGCGACAGACATGGCACCAGCTGCCGGCGGCGTTGCCGCCGGGCAGAATGAATTCACGCAGTGCCGGCATGCCCTGCTGCAACCCGGATGCCGCTTGCTCGAGTTCCAGCACAGCAGCCTCGGGCAAACGCTCGGTACCCGGCACCGCCAACTCGGCGCCGACCTCGAACAGCCATTGCTGCAGTTGCTGCAGCAATGGCTGATGCTTTTTATCGAGGCGTGCGCGCAACTCGCCCAGTGCAGCGTTCAACTCGTCAATATCACCCATGGCACTGAACACCGGCGCATCCTTGGCCAGCCGACTGCCGTCGGCCAGCCCGGTTTCGCCGCCGTCACCACTACGGGTGATGACACGATTGATGCGGTCCTTATCGGTCAAAACAGGATCCCGAAGCTGCCCATGATATGCCGGTCAGGTAATGGATCGGCGCTGTAGTTGCCGCCGCCCTGATAGAAACCATAATCCGCCACCAGTTCGTCGGTCAGATTGTAGAAGCCAACTTTCAGCCAGACCTGATCAGTTTCAAGCGTTGTTACCAGATCTGTCCAGCGGTAGGAGGGCAGCGGTTCGAAGCTGTTGGCTTCGTCGCCATCAAACGGCCGGTCGCCGACATAGCGTTGCGCCAGCGTCCAGCGCATCCAGTGAGTCGCCTGCCAGTCCAGCGCCACATAAGCACTGCGCTCCGCCACCAGCGGAATGTCGTTGCCGGCGTTGTCGCCACCATCAAATTCCGCGTCTTGCAGGGTGCCATTGAAGGTCAACCAGAGATCCTCTCTGAGCGTCCAGCGGCTGTTCAGACTGATGCCCTGACGACGGGTAGGGTCGTCCAGATTGACGTTGGCACCGAACAGCCCGGCACTTGGATCGTAGACGATTTCATCGTCAAAGCGTCCACGCCAGAACGTCAGGACCGAATGCTGGCGTTGCTGGGACCAGCTGGCGCCAACGGATTCGGTCACGCCGGTTTGCGGTTTCAGAATGCCGTCCGAAAACGAGAACTCGTCAAAGTTTGCCAGTCGCGCACTGCGTTCGACGTTGGCGAACAGTGCGAACTGGGGCTGCGGGCGATACTGGATACCGGCCTGGTACATTTCCAGTTCGTCTTCACTACGGGTATCCGAGAAGCCGTTATCGTAGCGGGTGTCCACCCGTGACTGGCGCGCACCAACGGTCAGGGCAAGTGGATCTGTCAAATTGATCACATTGTGCAGATACCAGGTTTTTTCGTGCCGACGGGCCTCAGTTTCACCAGTGGTGGGACCTGACGGCGAGCTGGCAAATTCGGTATCCGCGTCAATCTCTTCCAGTTCGAAGCCAAGCGTCCAGCGATGACGCAGGGCACCGGTACGCAGGTCGCCAGCAAAGCGCGGGCTGGCACTGGCAGACTGGATTTCGACATGGGAAAAGAAGTTGAAGTTGGCGAACCAGGAGTCCTGCTCCTTGTCCAGCTGGCCAAGATCGAGATTGAAGCGCAACGCGTCATTGAGGCGCCATTCCATGCCAGGCATCCAGTGCAGACGGGTTTCTTCGGCGCTGTTGCGCGGCGTGTTGGTGCCAGACGGATCATCTTCAAATTCGTTGATCACACCGGGTGTCACCTGGCGGGTGCCGGGCAGCCCCAGTTTTTCATCGCCACTCAATGCGGTGAAATAGAACGTCAGGTTGTCGGTGTGGTTTCTCAGGTCGATAAAGGCACCCTGTTCTTCGACGTCGTTGTTATCACGATAACCGTCGCTTTCGTACTTGCGCAGATGGGCGATGGCACTGGCGCTGCCAAATTGCGCGGCGCCAGATACTGTACCGCCGGCGGTATGGTAGTCGCCGCCATCCACTTGTAGCGCCAGACTGGTGTCATAGCTGTCGCGCGTGACCACGTTGATGACGCCGCCGCTGGCACCATAGCCATACAGCGCCGACCCGGAGCCAGGCAGGACTTCAATACGCTTGATTGCCGCGAGCGGAATATTGGACAGATTCAGTGCCGCACTGTCCGGGTTATTGATACGGCGGCCGTTGAGCAACAACAGCGTGTTGCTGTTGCCGCTGATGCCGAAGCCAAGCAGATCGATGTTGCTACGGCTGCCAGAGATACCAAAACTGCGACGTACTGTCAGACCACCCAGACTGTCGAGCAGGTCAGCGGTGTTTTTCGCCGGGCTGCGTCGAATGTCTTCAGCATCAATGATCAGCGTGCCCACTGGCAGTGCCTGACTGATCGGCTCAATGCGTGACGCGCTGACGGTAACCGGGTCAAGTTGATTGGCCGCGTGTGCGGTGCAACAGAAAATGGCAAGCAGTGAAGCGCTTGCGTAACGCAGGGGGTGTGTGAACATGTTGGTCCTCCCTATGCACCCTCCGTACATGAGAAGCGATAGCCATTCGGGATATCGCGCTGTGTCACGGGCCGGTATCCGGGCTACCGATCTACTGCGCAGTCTTCGCCTTCCCATGCCTGGGCACAGTGGCTGTTGAAGAGTGCTGATCGGTTACCGTTGCGGGGGCAGCACAGGCCTTGTCGAAAGACGCACCTGTTTCCCGTTTAACCTGACGATCACCGTCAGGCACCTGCGACGCGCGCACCTTAGGCGTGTTTGTCGGACGGGTCAATCGCCGTAGTGGCCAATGCGTTGGTAAATGTCGGCATGTGCAGGCAACGCGATACCGAGGCGTTGGGCATGGCGGAGCAGATAGCCGTTGATGTAGTCAATTTCGGTGCGCCGACCGGCGAGGACGTCAGCAAGCATGGAGGAGGTGTTGGCGGCGGTTTGCCTGGCGATTTCGGCACTGCGTGAGGCGGTGTCGCAGGGCCAGTCCGGAAACAGCTGACGTGCCAGCAGATCGACTTCACTGGCGAGCTGCTGCATGGCGAGCTGGCGTTCCGCACCGTCGAGCAAGGCACCGTTGCGACAACGGTACAGGGCGGTGAGCGGGTTGATGACGGCATTGACCGCCAGTTTGCGCCAGCGCGCCAGTTCAATGTCCTCACACCAGTGCAGTTGCGGCCAGCCCCGTTGCACGGAGGCCAGCCAGTCCGGCGCCGCGCCGGCATCGCCGATCAGGGTGTCATTCTCGGCAGCGACATGAATCTGGTCCGCGTCGCGCCACACACCGTCGGTGCTGACCGCATGCAGGACGCGTAGCTGTGCCGGCAGGGCAAGGTTGTCGAGGCTGCCAAAACCATTCTGCAAACAGATCAGAGTGGCGCCAGCGTCTAGCCGCTGCAGCCAGGGAAGCAGCGCGCTGCAGGTGTGTGGCGCCTTGACCGCCAGAACCAGATGCACAACAGGTTCATTGCCAATGCATGGCAGCGTGATAGTGACGGCGGGCTGACCCGCACGATGCACCGTGCGGCTGACGGTGTGTGCTGGCGCCGCAGGCAGCACCGCTACGGTCTGGCCGGCGTTGAGCAGGCGCAGCGCACACAGGCTGCCAAGACTGCCGAGGCCAAGCACATGCCAGTTGGCCATGGAATCAGGTCAGGACGGGTTGGTCGGTGATGCGCTTGAATTCCCGTGAGCCGTCAAGGCCACGCAGGCAACGGTTGAGCATCAGCTCGGCATCCAGTTCCACGCCTTCACCGACACTGCTCAGGGAAATGCTCACCGAAGCTTGCAGAAAGCCACCGGCGGTTTTGTAGGCGCGATGATTCAGGCCTTCATAAAGACGCCGAAAGCTGCCCGGCGTACAGGTTTCCCTGTCGCCCTGATGGGTGACCACACAGAAGGTGTCCGGACCGATGCGCGCGAGGATATCCATCGGCCGCACCAACTGGCGCAGGCGCCGGCTCATGGTCAGCAACAATTGCTGGGCAAGGTTCTTGCCTTGCCGGTCTTCTATCACTTCAAAGTCATCAATGCGCATCACCAGCAGGCACGCGGCGCCACCGCGGGTACGCGCTTGCTTGATGGCGTCATCCAGCCGTTTGATGGCGTACTGGCGGTTGCCGAAACCGGTGAGTGGGTCGATGGTGGTGTGCTTGCGCAGTCGGGTATTGAGATCCAGCAGTCGCTGGTTTTCCACCAGCGCGCGATTGTGAATGCGCAGTAGCCTTTCTGCCGCCATCACACGCGGCAGCAGTTGATCGTTCATGGCGGATTTGTTGACGAAATCATCCACGCCTTCATCAAAGGCAGTTTGCAGCGCTGATACCCCTTCCTTGGCCGTCAGCAGCATGATGTAGGTGTAGCGGTTCACCTGTTCATCGAGTTGGCGGATGCGGCGGGTGAGTTCAAGGCCGTCCATTTCGGGCATCAGCCAATCGGCAATCACCAGACTGGCAGCACGTTCCTCAAGCTTGGACAGGGCTTCCGCCGCCGACATGGCGTGGCGGACATCAGTAAAGCCGGCCGTGGTCAGCGTACGGCTGACCACGGCGCTGGAAAATTTGGCGTCATCAACGATCAGAATACTGATATCTCGACTGCTCATTTGGGAATGTACCCTGTTCTTGTTATCTTGCCCCAGAGCCATGACTATAGCGGCTTTGCCGCTGGCTCGGAACCACCGACCCGGCCCCCGGAGGCAATCTTTCTATGTGGCAATCGCTGCGTCAGGCGTGGCTTCTGTACCGTCATCCACGCGTGCTGACGCTGCTGCTGTTCGGCTTTTCAGCCGGACTGCCGTTTCTGCTGGTGTTCTCGACCCTGTCGGCCTGGTTGCGCGACAGTGGCGTTGAACGTGCCACCATCGGCTATTTCAGCTGGGTCGGCATCCTGTTCTCGATCAAGGTGGTGTGGTCGCCGGTGGTTGACCAGTTGCGCCTGCCGCTGCTGCATCGGTGGCTGGGGCAACGCCGCAGTTGGCTTTTGCTCGCGCAGCTGGGTATCGCCGCTGCACTGCTGGTGATGTCGTTGCATGGGCCAAAGGGCAACCTGACGTTCTTCGCCTGGTTGGCCGTGGCAGTAGCGTTTTGTTCTGCCACGCAAGACATTTGCGTGGATGCCTACCGCATTGAGTCGGCACCCGACTATTTGCAGGGACCACTGGCGGCCGCCTACATTTTTGGTTATCGGCTGGCGTTGCTGATGGCCGGCGCCGGTGCGTTTTACCTTGCGGATTTTTACAGTTGGCAATTCGCTTATCAGGTGATGGCGCTGTGCATGCTGGTGGGACTGGTGACGACGCTGGTGATCAGTGAGCCGTTAATTCCGCCGCGTGAATCCTTCGCCGAAAACCCGGAACACTGGTTGAAGCACGCGCTGCTGGCGCCGTTTCAGGAATTCTTCAACCGGTTTGGCTGGCACGCGCTGGTGCTGTTGCTGTTTATCTCCGTGTATCGCATCAGCGACATCACCATGGGTGTCATGGCTAACCCGTTCTATCTGGATATGGGCTACAGCAAGACTGAGATCGCCAGCATCGCCAAAGTGTTCGGCTTTTTCATGACCATTGCCGGTTCTGTGCTGGGCGGCGTGCTGGTGGCGCGCTGGGGGCATCATCGGCCCTTGCTGCTTGGTGCGGTGCTGGTGGCGTCGACCAATCTGCTGTTTGCAAAAATGGCCATGGGTGGACCCGACCTGAGCTGGCTGGCGCTGGCGATCAGTGCCGACAACCTCAGCGGCGGCTTCGCCAACGTCGCCTTCATTGCCTATTTGTCGGCGCTGGTGAATCGTGAATTTACCGCCACTCAATATGCGCTGTTCAGCTCGTTGATGACATTGCCGGGTAAATTTATTGGTGGCTATTCCGGCGAAGTGGTGGATGCCATGGGCTATCCGTTCTTTTTCAGTTATGCGGCGGTGTTGGGTGTGCCGGCGATTTTCCTGATTCTGTATATCCAGCGCCGCCAGCGTTCAGCATTGCCAGCCGAACCGGCGCAGACTGACGCGCCGGGCGATCACTGACACGCCTTCGGCCTCAAGATGATTCTGCTGGCGGTCTGCATCGGCGCCGGTTAGCCCTAGACGACCATCACTGCGCAGGATGCGCCACCAGGGCAGACGGCTTTGTGCGGGCAACCGTGCCATCAGGCGGCCGACAAAGCGTGCATGGCGGGGGTGTCCGGCCAGCCGGGCGATCTGACCGTAGCTGGCGACACAGCCGGCGGGCACACTGCCCACCAGCGTATACACCGTTCGGGCGAACTCGGAGTCAGTGTCAGTATGCATGTGACTGTGTGCGGTGGTGCGCATGGTTCCGTAGGAGCCAGCCTGCTGGCGAACAGGGGCTCGTCATGCCTTGTCCGGTTTGTCGAGGCTGGTTCGCTTGCAGGCAAGCTCCTGCGTGGCGCAGAGGTTTCTCGCAGCGGCCCCATATATCAACCAGGGCGATCACCTCAGCGCAGTCCGCCGTCGGTGTCGATACAGCGGCCAGTGAAGTAACTGTTCTCGAAGATAAACAGCACGCTCATGGCAATGTGCTCCGGGTCGCCGAGACGCTTGAGGGGCACGGCGCTGGCCAGACGGTCGCGCGCTTCCGGTTTCATCGCTGCCACCATTTCCGTATTGATTGCTCCCGGGGCGACAGCGCCGGTACGGATGTTGTAGCGCGCCAGTTCCTTGGCCCACACCTCCGCCATGGCTGCCACACCGGCCTTGGCTGCAGAGTAGTTGGTCTGGCCGAAACTGCCGTGGCGGGCAAGCGAGGAAATGTTGACGATTACGCCCTCATCGACGCCGAGTTTGATCATCTGCGCCGCCGCTTCACGGCCGCACAGGAACACGCCCGTGAGGTTGACGTCGATAACGGCCTGCCATTGCTGCAGGCTCATGCTGCTGACTTCACCGTCCTTGGCCTTCACCAGAAGGCCATCACGGGTGATACCGGCGTTATTGACGACGCCGTGCAGGCTGCCATGGTCAGCGACGATCTGCTCGAACAGTGCCACCACCTCCTCTTCGCGGGCGACATTGCACAGGTAGGCTTTAGCGCTGCCGCCGGCAGCCTGACAGCGGCTGACGGTGTCATCCAGATCGGCCTGGTTCAGGTCGATGCAGGCGAGGGTAGCGCCCTTGCTGGCGAGCAGGGTGGCGATGGCGCGGCCAAGGCCACGGCCGGCGCCGGTAACGGCAATGACTTTGTCTTGAAGTTGCATCTGTACGTGTCTCCTGAGTGTGTAAATTCCTGCTAAAGGTCATGGCACGTTGACGCAGGTCAACTTTCCCGATGCGGCGAGCGCTCAGACTGGGTGCTGAGCTCAGGACGAGCCCGATTATCGGAGGCAAAGTTGTCGGTCGCCATGACCGCAACGTACACGGATATGACCGATCTCTACGATGTTATACTCGCCACGCGAAAATCCTCAGCCACCCAGCGCCGACAGGACCTGCGTGATATGCCCGCATTGCTGCAACAGGCCAAGGCCTTCCTCTACGGTGCCCATCAAGGCGCCATGGGGTCGATTGATCAGGGCACGCCGTTTGTATCGGCGGTGAACCTGGTTGCCAGCAATGACAGTCAGGTGGTGCTGATGGTCAGCAAGCTGGCCGAGCACAGCCGCAACCTGCAGGCCAATCCTGCCTGCTCGATTCTGCTCACCGAAGCCGGTGCGGCGGATATTCAGGAGAGTCCGCGGCTGACGCTGGTGGGCGAGGTGGCGCCACTGAGCGTGGAGCAGGCCGGGCGTTATCTGCGGCTGTTTCCCCATACCGCCAGTTATCTGGAGCTGGATTTCTACTTTCTGGCCCTGCGCGTGCAACGGGCGCGCTGGATTGCCGGCTTTGGCCGTGCGGTCTGGCTGGAGGGCGACAAGCTCTGTGGCAGCCTGCCCTGGGGCGACAGCACCGAGCTGGACATGGTCGAACACATGAATCAGGACCACGCCGATGCCCTGCGGGCCTATCTGGCACTGTCCGGGCATGAGCCGGCCTCTGAGCTGACCATGGCGGCGCTGGACCCCTGGGGGCTCTGGTTGCTGGCGGACGGCAAGCCGGTGCGGGTGTCGTTCGAGGTTGCCGCCACCACCCCTGCGGATATCCGCAAGACCTTGATAGCACTAAAAGAAATTTCCCCTCCCGGCCCTTGAAAAAGGGCCGCGCGCGCCCATCTCCCGGACCACCAAGGATGACGCAGTCAGGCATTGACTCTGGCGGCGTCGTTACTAGAATTAGCACTCGCCTGATGAGAGTGCTAACACTCGGCGCCGCAGACTGCCAGATACCGGTGGTGGCGGGGCCAGGCTGAATCTCAGACCCAACCTGATTGAGGGAGACGCAATGAACATCCGTCCTTTGCATGATCGCGTACTGGTACGCCGCGAAGAGGAAGAAACCAAGTCTGCCGGCGGCATCGTCCTGCCGGGCTCTGCGGCTGAAAAACCGTCGCGTGGTGAAGTGATCGCGGTGGGTAAGGGCCAGATTACGGACAGCGGCGATGTCCGCGCGTTGGACGTGAAAGTCGGTGACAAGGTGATCTTTGGCCAGTACGCCGGCAACACCGTCAAGATTAATGGCGAAGAGCTGCTGATGATGGCCGAGAAAGAAATTCTCGCTGTTATCGAAGGCTGATTTGACTCACCCGTCAACGAATTCTGGAGAATACGAAAATGGCTAAAGAAGTCTTGTTCCGTGATGATGCCCGCGCACGCATGCTGCGTGGTGTAAACGTTTTGGCCGACGCGGTGAAAGTCACCCTGGGTCCGAAGGGCCGCAACGTAGTGCTGGAAAAATCTTTCGGTGCGCCGACCATTACCAAAGACGGTGTGTCCGTGGCCAAGGAAATTGAACTGGAAGACAAGTTCGAAAACATGGGCGCACAGATGGTCAAGGAAGTGGCGTCCAAGGCCAACGACGAAGCCGGTGACGGTACCACCACCGCCACGGTTCTGGCCCAGGCGATCGTTACCGAAGGTCTGAAGTCTGTGACTGCAGGTATGAACCCGATGGACCTGAAGCGCGGTATTGATAAAGCCGTTGCCGCGGTGGTGGAAGAGCTGAAGAAGCTGTCTACCCCGGTGAAAGACCGCAAGGCGATTGAGCAGGTGGCGTCTATTTCTGCCAACAGCGATACCACCGTCGGCAACATCATTGCTGATGCGATGGAAAAAGTGTCCAACCGTGACGGCAAGTTCACCACCGACGGTGTCATCACCGTGGAAGAAGGTCGTGGCCTGCAGGACGAGCTGGAAGTGGTTGAAGGTATGCAGTTCGACCGTGGCTACCTGTCACCGTACTTCATCAACAACCAGGAAAAAATGGCGGTTGAACTTGAGCACCCGTACATCCTGCTGGTGGACAAGAAAATCTCCAACATCCGCGAACTGCTGCCGGTACTGGAAGCGGTTGCCAAGAACGGCAAGCCTTTGCTGATCATCGCTGAAGACGTGGAAGGTGAAGCGCTGGCTACTCTGGTTGTGAACAACATGCGCGGCATCATCAAGTGCTCCGCGGTGAAAGCACCGGGTTTCGGCGATCGTCGCAAGGCGATGCTGCAGGATATCGCTATCCTGACCGGCGGCACCGTGATTTCTGAAGAAGTGGGCCTGAGCCTCGAGAATGCCTCGATCGAAGATCTGGGTACTGCCGAGAAGGTCAACATCGACAAGGAAAACACCACCATCGTCAACGGTGCTGGCAACAAGGCCGATATCAACGGCCGTGTTGAGCAGATCCGTGCCGAGATCGAGAAATCCACGTCTGACTACGACCGTGAGAAGCTGCAAGAGCGCGTGGCCAAACTGGCCGGCGGTGTTG
>CAYMEY010000014.1:0-32878 GCA_964389795.1 uncultured Alcanivoracaceae bacterium | reverse complement strand
ACGACATGAACTCCGCCAACTGGATTCCAGACCTGTTCATGAAGCGCGTCATGGAAGAAGGCGAATGGACGCTGTTCTCACCGAACGACGTGCCAGACCTGCACGACCTGTACGGCAGCGCGTTCGAGAAAAAATATCTCGAATACGAAGCCAAAACCCGTGATGGCAGCCTGAAACTGTTCAAGCGTGTGCAAGCCCTGAACCTGTGGCGCAAGATGCTTTCCATGCTGTTCGAAACAGGCCATCCGTGGATGACGTTCAAGGATCCATGCAATCTGCGTTCGCCACAGCAGCATGCCGGCGTGGTGCACAGCTCCAACCTGTGCACCGAGATCACCCTGAACACCAATAAGGAAGAAATTGCGGTCTGTAACCTTGGCTCGGTCAATATGACCCAGCACGTGACCCGCGAAGGTGGTCTGGATCTGGACAAGCTGCAGAAGACCATCAAGACCGCTGTACGTATGCTCGATAACGTTATCGACATCAACTACTACAGCGTGCCGCAGGCGCGTAACTCCAACTTCAAGCATCGTCCGGTGGGCCTCGGCATCATGGGCTTCCAGGATGCGCTGTATATCCAGCACATTCCGTATGCCTCACCGAAAGCCGTGGAGTTCGCTGACCGTTCCATGGAAGCGGTGAGCTACTTCGCCATTCAGGCATCGAGCGAACTGGCCGAAGAGCGTGGCAGCTACTCCAGCTATGAAGGTTCGCTGTGGAGCAAGGGCATTCTGCCGATCGACTCCATCGAAATGCTGGCGCGCGAGCGTGGTGAAGAGTATCTGAAGATGGATCGCACTCAGACGCTGGACTGGGAAGCGCTGCGTAACAAGGTACGCACCAGCGGCATTCGCAACTCCAATGTGATGGCAATTGCGCCGACGGCAACCATTGCCAATATCACTGGCGTGTCCCAGTCGATTGAGCCGACCTATCAGAACTTGTATGTGAAATCGAACCTGTCCGGCGAGTTCACTGTGGTCAACCCGTATCTGGTCCACGACCTGAAAGCGCGCGGCCTGTGGGATAACGTCATGGTCAACGACCTCAAGTACTACGATGGCTCGGTGCTGCCGATCGATCGTGTGCCGGATGACCTGAAGGAAATCTACCGCACCGCGTTTGAAGTCGAGCCGCGCTGGCTGGTGGAGTCCGCCAGCCGTCGTCAGAAGTGGATCGATCAGGCGCAGTCGCTGAACCTGTACATCTCCCAGGCCAACGGCAAGAAGCTGGATGTCACCTACAAGATGGCCTGGTTGAGCGGTCTCAAGACCACTTACTACCTGCGCGCCATCGGTGCCACCACTGCCGAGAAGTCCACCATCAATGATGGACGTCTGAACCGGGTATCGTCTGGCGCAGAAGAAACTGCCGCGTTCAGCCAGGCAGCGGAAGTACCCAAGGCCTGTTCCATCGACAATCCGGATTGCGAGGCCTGTCAGTAATTCATTGCTGACTGCGCAGGCGCCCTCGGCGCCTGCGCCCATCACACATTAAAAGAGTCGTCGGCATCGAAGTTCCGGCGATCAGGAGAAAGGAGACAATCATGCTGAACTGGGACGAGTTCCATGCAGAAGAAAAGCCGGTTATCGGGAACCAATCTGCAGCCGCAGCGGCGGCGCAACAGGCTGCGTACGCTGACGAGGAAGAAAAACCTGTTGCAGCGACGCCAGCGCGAGCAGAACCTGATGCTGGCGAGCCGGCCATCGAGCAACGAGCCGAGCGAGCGGTAGAAGCCGCCGCGCCGGCAGCGGCAGAAACCGCCGCCCCGGCCACGGATGCAGTCGCCCGCGCCAAGGCCAGCGTGGCGAAAATGGATGCCTCCGAAGGTGTTGCCGAGCTGGAAGGCGCCGGCGGCCGCGTGCAGGTGGATGAGAAGCGCATGATCAACTGCCGCGCTGACCTCAACCAGCTGGTGCCGTTCAAGTACGACTGGGCCTGGCAGAAATATCTGGATGGTTGCGCCAACCACTGGATGCCGCAAGAAATCAACATGAGCGCTGATGTACAGCTGTGGAAAAACCCGGAAGGCCTGACCGACGACGAGCGTCGTATCGTCAAGCGCTCACTGGGCTTCTTCTCCACTGCCGATTCACTGGTGGCAAACAATCTGGTGCTGGCCACCTACCGGTTGATTACCAACCCGGAATGCCGCCAGTACATCCTGCGTCAGTCATTTGAAGAGGCGATTCACACCCACGCCTACCAGTACTGCATCGAGTCACTGGCCATGGACGAAGGTGAAATCTTCAACATGTACCGCGAAGTGCCGGTGGTGGCGAAGAAAGCCCAGTGGGGCATCCAGTACACCCGCGAACTGTCTGACCCATCTTTCACCACCGGCACCGTGGAAAAAGACAAGGCGCTGCTGCAAAACCTGATCGCGTTCTATTGCGTGCTCGAAGGCATCTTCTTCTACTGCGGCTTCACCCAGATCCTGTCCATGGGCCGCCGCAACAAGATGACCGGCGTCGCCGAGCAGTTCCAGTACATCCTGCGTGACGAGTCCATGCACGTTAACTTCGGCGTCGACGTCATCAACCAGATCAAACTGGAAAACCCGCACCTGTGGGATGCACAGATGCGCGACAAGGCCACGCAGATGATTCTCGAGGGCACCGAACTGGAAATCCAGTACGCCCGCGACACCATGCCACGCGGCGTACTCGGCATGAACGCCAGCATGATGGAAGAATACCTGCAGTTCATCGCCAACCGCCGTCTTGCCCAGCTCGGCCTGCCTGAGCAATTCAAGGGAGTCAGCAATCCGTTCCCCTGGATGAGCGAGATCATGGACCTGCGCAAGGAGAAAAACTTCTTCGAAACGCGGGTAACCGAATATCAGGTCGGCGGTGCGTTGAGCTGGGATTAATGTTCCAGCGTTAAACGCGCGGTTTGTTAGCGCAATACAGAAAGGCGGCTTCCGGTGGGGGTCGCCTTTTTGCTTTCAGTGTTGTTTGAGGGGCGGGTTTCGCCTGCTGGCGAGTTACTTTCTTTGCTCGTGCAAAGAAAGTAACCAAAGAAAGCACGCGCCTGCTTACGCCGCCTCCGCTTCGCTCCGGTACCCGGGAGCGATTGCCTGCGCACGGGCCGGTCACAGCTGGCCTTCGGCCGTCGTTCCCTCAGCCGACATACGTCGGCTGTCCCTTCCCGCAGGCAACCGCTCCCGGCGGCTTCAGACGGGATTTAAGAACCCTCGCGCCTGCGCAACATTGTGTATTTTCAACGCCTCCATATCTATCCACGCAATGTGGCGCAGCCACGAGTATGTTGTTTCAACGCCCCGTCTGGAGCCGCCGTGATGTGCCGCTGGAGCAAAGGGACAACCGGCCTCAGCGCCGGTTGAGGTCAGCACGGCCGAAGGCCAGATGCGACCGACCCCAGCGCAAGCGGCACGTCACGGGCACCGAGCGCAGCGAGGCGGCGCAAGCGGGGGGCCCTTTCTTTTGCTTACTTTTTTTGCACGAGCAAAGAAAAGTAAGTCGCCAGCAGGCGAAACCTGCCCCTCAATGAACAAAACAATTCGCCTGCAGGCAGGCTCCTACCAAACACGAAACCGCCGAAAATATCGCCTCTCACCCAGGCAATCAAAAACAAAAATTTCCGCTTTTATTACCCCAAAAACCTAGGCACACTCAGATAAACCCACCAACCGAGGCAACAGGATGAGCGATACTCTCGACAACCTCGATATGGAAGCGGAAGACCTGCTCAGCACCATCGAACAGGTGGAAGAAACCCTGACTATCATGACCACCGTAGTCAGCGAACTGAAAGACCAGCTCATGGAACAACTCGGCTTTGTCGATACCCGCGAAATGAGCGCCGAGGAATTCCTCGAGTACTGTGAAAACACAGAAGGCGTCCTGCACTGATCTGACTTTCTGATTACCGGCCACACTCCCGGTAATTTTTTTAGTCTCGCAGCACGGCCGTGGACGACACGCCACCAGCGTCGTTTGCGCCGCGAAAAGCCTCTCCCTTTGCCGCGCACCCCGCCCGGCACCACTGTTCCCCTGCGCCGATTTGTCTCCAGATCCTAGCCATCAGAACCGGATTGCAATCAATTCTGCCAATCCCGGACATTGTCATGGCAGCGGTACCCCCGCGACCCGCCACGGCGTTATAGTGATGGCCCCCTGCCAGCCATAGCGCCCGATTATGGGGCACTAAAAAGCTGGTTGTGCCTGCTGATGGCGCGATTTTATGGCGCCGCGACGGTGCATAAGGACTTCAGGACGGCACCAAACTTGCATTTATCGGGCCCGGACCGACTCCCCCGGACTCGTTCTCGGTCCGTCATCGATTGCCGGCATGTCAGGAGAGCCGTAAATGAAAGCTTCAGATCTGTTTGTACGCGCCCTGGAAGCAGAGGGTGTGGAGCACGTGTTTGCCATCCCGGGGGAAGAGAACCTCGACCTGCTCGAGTCGCTGCGCGGCTCCAAAATCAAGCTGGTGATTACCCGGCATGAGCAGGCGGCAGGCTTTATGGCAGCCACCTATGGCCGTCTCACCGGCAATTCCGGGGTCTGTATGTCGACCCTCGGCCCCGGCGCCACCAACTTCGTGACCGCCGCCGCCTACGCCCAGCTCGGCGGCATGCCGATGGTGATGATTACCGGCCAGAAACCGATCAAGTCATCCAAGCAAGGGCAATTCCAGATCATCGACATCGTCGACATGATGCGACCGCTGACCAAGTTCACCAAGCAGATCGTCAGTGGTGACAACATCCCGGCACGCATCCGTGAGGCCTTCCGCCTGGCCGAAGAAGAGCGCCCCGGCGCCACTCACCTGGAGCTGCCGGAAGATATCGCCCACGAGCATTCCACCATGCCGGTGCTGGAACCCAGCGCCACGCGCCGTCCGATTGCGGAAGAAAAGGCAATCCGCTGCGCTGCCGAGGCGATTGCCGCAGCCCGCAAGCCACTGCTGCTGATCGGTGCCGGCGCCAACCGCAAGCTGACCTCGAAGATGTTGCGCCAGTTTGTCGAGAAGCTCGGTATCCCAACCGTGACCACGCAGATGGGTAAAGGCGTCATCGACGAGACCGGCCCGCACTTTATCGGCAACACTGCCCTGTCTGATGGCGACTTCGTTCACCGCGCCATCAATCAGGCCGACCTGATCATCAATGTCGGCCACGATGTGGTGGAAAAGCCGCCATTCTTCATGCGCCCTGGCGGCCCGGAGGTGGTGCATATCAACTTCAATTCCGCGCAGGTTGATCCGGTCTACTTCCCGCAAATCGAAGTCATCGGCGATATCGCCAACAGCCTGTGGCAGCTCAAGGAACGGCTGGAACCGCAGGACCACTGGAGCTTTGCCGATGCACACCGCATTCGTGATGCGCTGAAGAAGCACATCATTGACGGTGAGGAAGACACCAGCTTCCCGATCATGCCGCAGAGGCTGGTCCGTGAAGTGCGTGACGTACTCGATGACGAGAGCATCATCGCCCTCGACAACGGCATGTATAAGATCTGGTTTGCGCGCAACTACCCTGCCTATAAACCGAACACCGTGCTGCTGGATAATGCGCTTGCCACCATGGGCGCCGGTCTGCCATCAGCGATGGCAGCAAAGCTGGTACACCCGGACCGCAAGGTGGTATCAATCTGTGGCGATGGCGGTTTCATGATGAACTCGCAGGAGCTCGAAACCGCGGTGCGATTGAAACTCGATCTGGTCATCCTGCTGTTGCGCGATGACGGCTACGGCATGATCAAGTGGAAACAGTCACAGATGGACTTCCACGACTTTGGCCTGGATTTCGGTAACCCCGATTTTGTTGCCTATGCCAAAGCCTATGGTGCTGAGGGCCATCGTCTGACCGCCACCGAAGAGTTGAAGCCACTGATGGAAAAATGTTTCGCTGAAGGCGGCGTGCATCTGATTGATGTGCCGGTAAACTACGCTCACAACGACCGTATCCTGAACAAGGAAATTCGTGAGCTGGCGAGCAAGCTCTGACCGCCTGACCGTAGGAGCCTGCCTGCAGGCGAACTCTCCCTGAATTGGGCCTGGTTCGCCTGCAGGCAGGCTCCTACAACACCATGCACATTCTTCATCCTGATACCAGGAGCAAGCCATGCTGAAAGAAAAATACCCCTACTATCTGGCGAACGAAGCGGTGTACGCCAATACTGACCTGGACGTCACCGACAAATATTCCGGCGAAGTGGCCACCCGCGTGGCCATGGCCGATGCCAGGACCATTGATGAAGCCATTGCCTGGTCGGTCAAAGCGGAAAAGGCCATGGCTGCGATGGCGCCCTATGAGCGTCAGGCGGTGCTCTATCATTGCGTCAAACGCTTTCAGGAACGCTTTGATGAGCTGGCCATGGCGTTGTGCATCGAGGCCGGCAAACCGATCAAGGATGCGCGCGGTGAAGTCACGCGCCTGATCGACACCTTCCGCGTTGCAGCGGAAGAAGCCGTGCGCATTGACGGCGAAGTATTGAATCTGGAGATTTCCGCACGCGCCAAAGGCTACCGTGGTTTTATCAAACGCGTACCAGTGGGGCCATGCTCGTTTATCTCGCCGTTCAACTTTCCGCTCAATCTCGCAGCGCACAAGGTCGCACCGGCGATTGCCGCGGGCTGTCCGTTTGTGCTCAAGCCCGCCAGCCGCACACCGATTGGCGCAATTATCATTGGCGAAGTGCTGGCTGAAACCGACTTGCCGAAAGGTGCGTTCTCGGTACTGCCCTGTCACCGCGACGGCGCCGATCTGTTCACCGAAGATGACCGTTTCAAATTGCTCAGTTTTACCGGCTCACCTGCGGTGGGCTGGGATCTGAAAGCCCGCGCCGGCAAGAAGAAGGTGGTGCTGGAACTGGGTGGCAACGCCGCCTGCGTGGTCGACGAAGATGCCGATCTCGACGACGCGGTGGAGCGCATAGTGTTCGGAGCCTTTTACCAGTCCGGCCAGAGCTGTATCGGCGTGCAGCGCATCTATGGCCATGAAAAAATCTACCAGGAACTCAAGCAGCGCCTGGTCGCACGCACCCGCGAACTGAAAAAAGGTGATCCGAAAAACGAGGACACCTTTATCGGTCCGATGATTTCCGAAGGCGAAGCCACACGTTTGCATAACTGGGTGCTCGAAGGCGTCGAGCAAGGTGCCACCTTGCTGGTCGGCGGCGAGCGTGATGGCGCCATGCTGGACCCGACGCTGCTGGAAAATGTACCGGACGGCTGCGCGGTGGTGGCCGAGGAAGCCTTCGGTCCGGTAGCAGTGCTGGAATCGTTCTCGGATTTCGATGCCGTGCTGGAGCGCGTCAATGACAGCGTTTTCGGCTTGCAGGCGGGCATCTTTACCCGCGACCTGTACAAGGCACAGAAAGCCTGGGACGTACTGGATGTGGGCGGCGTCGTCATCGGTGATGTGCCGAGCTGGCGTGTCGACAATATGCCCTACGGTGGCGTCAAGGACTCCGGTCTGGGTCGCGAAGGCATTCGCTGGGCGATCCAGGACATGACCGAAGAGCGCCTGCTGGTGATTCGCACACCGCAGAAATAATTCCCTGCTCTCTCCCCGTAGGAGCTTGCCTGCAAGCGAACCGTTCATGTCGAACGCTGATCGCCAGCGGGCTGGCTCCTACACAATAATCCCGTTACCTCACCGGCATAACACCCAGCCCATGTAGGAGCTTGCCTGCAAGCGAACCGGCCTTGCCCAGCGCTTTTCGCTTGCAGGCAAGCTCCTACACAAATGGAATTAAAACAGGACGGGGTTTAATCGAGGGAATATTCCGACAGCGGTTCAGCAATCGACACCTCGCGCCCCTGCTGGCGCAGCGCATGCGCCAACGACGTTAGCGCTTCGGTTTCACCATGCACCAGCCGAAAACGGGGGTGATTTCCAATTGCCTGCGCCCAGTGCAGCAACTGGGTGCGCCCGGCGTGGGCAGAGAAGCCACCCAGCGTATGCACCTTGGCACGCACCGCAATACGCTGACCGAACATGCGCACATAGGAATCCCCGTCCACCAGCTGTCGACCGAGCGTGCCGCGTGCCTGAAAGCCTGCGAACACCACATGCGTGTTGGCTTTCCATAACCGGTGCTTGAAGTGATGACGGATACGCCCGCCATTACACATGCCACTTCCGGCGATAATGATGGCGCCACTGTCGATTCGGTTCAGACGCATGGAGTCGTGCACCTCCGGCGTCAGCGACAGGGTTGGCAGGAATTCTTCCAGCGTACGTGCATGAAAGTGATTCAATGCATGCTGTTCCGACTCGGCCAGCGCATCTATCCATTGGTCATATAACCGCGTGACAGCGATTGCCATGGGGCTATCGATAAACACCTGCCAGCCGGGTAGTTTGCCCTGATGAAAAAAGCAACCCAGGTGATAGAGGAGCTCCTGCGTTCTGCCTACGGAAAATGCTGGCATCAGCACCACTCCCTTGTCCTGGCGCGCCTGCTCAAGCACCTGCTCCAGCTCTATCAAGGTCTGCTCAGAAGGACGATGGTCACGATTGCCGTAGGTGGATTCCATCACCACCACATCGGCGTACCCGGGCACCTGCGGCGCGCGCATCAGCACGCTGTCGCTATTACCGAGGTCTCCGGAATAGACCAGCGTGGTGGAGCGCTCGCCTGACGACAGTGTCAGCTCGGAAATCGCCGAACCAAGAATATGCCCTGCATCCAGAAAGCGAAGGCTGACGCCCTCAACCAGTTGCTTCGAGACGCCATACTCCAGTGGCACACAATGACGCAGCACCATCAGCACATCTTCCATGCTGTATTGCGGCTTCTGCTGTTGACGGCCCGCGCGCTGGCGCTGCAGGTTATGGTGCTCAAGGTCACGAAAGTAAATGTGCGCAGCGTCCTCAAGCATAATGGCAAGCAGATTCAGGGTCGCGGCGGTACAGAAGATCGGACCTCGATACCCCCGGTTGATCAGTTTCGGCAACAGACCGGAATGATCCAGATGTGCATGTGACAGTACCACCGCATCCAGCTGCGTCGGCTTGAAGCCGAAGCTTTCGCTGCGCAGGCGCTTGACCGCGTCGTGGCCCTGATGCAGCCCGCAGTCGAGCAGAATGCGGCAGCGACCGTTGGACAGCAGGTGGCACGACCCTGTTACTTCCTGTGCAGCACCGTGCGATGTCAAACTGAATGCCATCGTTGACACCCCTGAAGAATGAAATCCAATACTGACATAGCGGCAAGCCCGACGTCTCTGACCTGCATCAACACCGCCGACGGACTGGCCTCTACCACCGAGCAACAGTAAGCTTGGGGGGCCGAACAAAGACCAACAAAACACTCACCATGCTGCACAAACGCTGGTGTAACGCGGGGACGGGACATGACCAATCTGGCGATGATCGTGCTGCTACTCGGCGCCGCTGTGGTAATGGTCACCCTGTTTCGGCGCTTGCGGCTGCCCGCCATTCTCGCCTACTTGCTCGCCGGTCTCGCCGCTGGCCCGTTTGGCTTTGGCTGGGTGCAAGACACCACCGACATTCATCACCTTGCCGAATTCGGTATTGTTTTTCTGCTATTTTCGCTGGGACTTGAGTTTTCCATTCCGCAACTGATGTCCTTGCGCCGTATCGTATTCGGCGCCGGACCGGTACAGGTACTGGCAACCGCGGCAGCGGTGGCGTTGGTCATGTATTTGCTGGGCTTCAAGCCACAAACCTCGATCGTTGCCGGTGGCGCCCTGGCGCTGTCTTCCACAGCGATTGTGATCCGCGAGTTGATCAGCCGCGGCGAGGTCAACACCACCTTCGGGCGCAACGCCACCGGCATCCTGCTGTTTCAGGATCTGGCCGCCGTACTGATGCTGGTGCTGATGCCAGCGCTGGCCAGTAATACCGGCAACCCATGGCTAGCCGCCGGTGAAACCCTGCTGCAATCTGTGCTGCTGTTTGTTGGCATCTACATCACCGGCAAATGGTTACTGCCGCGTTTGCTGGAAGAAACCGGCCGTACTCGCTCTGATGAAGTGTTCGTCATGATGGCATTGCTGTTGGCGCTGGTTGCAGCCTGGGTTACTCATGCGCTCGGGCTGTCGATGGCGCTGGGCGCATTCCTTGCCGGCATGATGCTGGGCGAGTCGCACTTCCGGCACCAGATCGAATCGGATATCCGGCCGTTCCGCGACCTGCTACTGGGTCTGTTCTTCATGTCCGTAGGCATGCTGGTGGATCCGGCGTTGTTCCTGGACAAATGGCACTGGATTGTGCCGGGCGCCCTGCTGCTGCTGGTATTCAAGTCTCTGCTCACTGCCCTGCTGCTGAAGCTGCTTGGCGAGCGCACCGATACCTCCATTCGCACCGGCGTGGTACTGGCACAAGCCGGTGAGTTCGGCTTTGTACTGGTAACGCTGGCAGTCAGTCTGGAAATTTTCAGCCCCGACCGCGCTGGTCTGATTGTCGCCATCACCGTCGTCACGATGGCGGTGACACCAGCGTTGCTGAACAACTCCGGCTGGCTTGCCCAGCGCGTGCAACATCGTTTTGATCTGCCGGCACAAGACGATGGCTTTACCGACACCATTACCGGCCATGTCATTCTGTGCGGCTATGGCCGCGTCGGGCAAAACCTGTCGCGCTACCTTAACCGCTTTCGCATTCAGACTGTCGCCATTGATGCGGACCTGGTGCGCATACAGGAGAGTAGCCAGGCCGGTGAAAAAATCCTGTTCGGTGACGCCACCCGCAAGGACATGCTCGAGCGCGCCGGCATTCATCGCGCCAGTCTGGTGGTGATTACCTTCGATGACCCGCGTCGTGCCGAGAAAATCATGCACCTGGTGCATTCACTCGAACCCGACATGCGCATTCTGGTGCGCACCCGCGACGACAGCCATCTGGACGCATTGCTCGAAGCCGGTGCCACCGAGGTGGTACCGGAAGTGCTGGAGGCGTCACTGATGCTGATCGCACATGCCCTGCTGCTTTTGGATGTGCCGTTCGGCAAGGTGCTGGCGATCCTGCGCCAGTCGCGGCGTGACCGCTACAAGTTGCTGCACGGGTACTATCATGGCGACTCCTTCCCGACCATGGACAGCTCCGGCAAGGCTTATCGCTTGCTGCACGCGGTGACGCTGGCAGGCAAGCCGCGCTGTGCCGGCAAGAAACTTTCCGACACCGGATTGGAGCGACTGAACGTTGAGGTGCGGGCAGTGCGCCGCGAGGGCAAGAACATTCAGGACCCCGAGGGTGATCTGGTGCTCGCCAATAACGACGTTATCATTCTCTACGGCACACTCGATGCCGTAGAGGCCGGTGAAGAACTATTGCTCGGCGGCTAACGAGTCAGGCAACGCGACTGTTGTCCACAAGTCGGGCACAACGCTGGCGATTGGCCTGCGCCACCGCATCCAGAAACTCCCTTCCCCAGTGACCGATGTCGTTGTAGCACACCACTTCATACAGTTCGCGCAGCCGACGCCGCGCCTCGGCACGCCCCATGGTCAGGCCGAGGTAACAGGTGGTCATCAACTCTTTCGGATCATGCGGGTTGGCCAGCACTGCACCACGCAACTCGGCGGCCGCACCGGCAAACTCCGACAGCACCAGCACACCTGATCCGTCAATCATTCCCTGCGTGGCCGCATACTCCTTGGCCACCAGATTAAGACCATCACGCAGTGGCGTGATCCACATAACATCAGCCATGGCGTAGTACGCCACCAGTTCTTCGAACGGAAAGCCGCGGAAGAAAAACTGCACCGGGCTCCAGCCGACGCGCGCGAACTGGCCATTGATACGGCCAACCGCCTGTTCTATCTGGGTCTGCAGTTCGGCGTAGATGGTCATTTCACTGGCTGCGGGGACACACACCGTAATCAGGGTTACTTTGCCAATCAGCTCCGGGTGATGCTGCAGCAAGCTTTCATAGGCAAGCAGTTTCTCCAGGATGCCCTTGGTGAAGTCCAGCCGCTCCACCGACAGGATGACACGCACCCCTGCCAGTTCATCACGTAACTGCGCCATACGATGCGTCACCGACTCGGATGCCAGTGCCGAACTTACCCGATTCAGGTCCAGACCCACCGGGTGCGCACCAAGATGAATGCGACGATCATTGACTTCAATTTCAGTGGTCATTTCATCCAGACCAACGGCGCAGCCATAGGTGAGGAATCGCGGCGCACAGCCCACTTTCTTCTTCACCGTCAGAGGCGTGACACCGCGCACTACGTCGACAAAGTTTTCCGCCTGCCGCGGAATATGAAAGCCGACATAGTCGCACTGTAGCAGGCTGCCAATAATATCCCGGCGCCATGGCAATACGTTGAACACATCCGCGGAGGGAAAGTACGTGTGGTGAAAGAATGCAATGGTGAGATCCGGCCGCATCTCACGCAGGAACGCTGGCACCATCCACAGATTGTAATCATGAATCCAGACCGTGGCGCCTTCTGCGGCCTCGGTGGCCGTGCATTGGGCGAACTGACGATTGACCTTGAGAAACACCTGCCAATCATCCTCGCGAAAGGTGGCACGCTCCCAGAAAGTGTGCAGCGTCGGCCAGAACGCTTCCTTGGAAAACCGTTTGTAGAATATATCCACGTCCTGTTTGGTCAGCGGCACACGCGCCGCCACCAGCTTCGGATAACGACTGGTATCCACTTCCGTATGCGTTTCAAATTCACCAAAGCGTTCATCATCAATCGACCAGGCCACCCAACTGCCCGCCTTGCCATCGGCAAAGAAACTTAACAGGGTAGGAATGATGCCATTGGGCGAACGCGGACGGCGCCGAATCAGCTTGCCGTCCTGCTCGACTTCTTCGTACGGTAAACGATGATAGACAATCACCAGATCGGATTTCCCGGGCGCACTGTAATCCCGGGTTTCTGCTTCCAGTCCAATCGGCCCGAGAAAACCAAAATATCCGATGGCTTCAAGGATGCCACCACAACCCGGCGCGCTGGCATGCAGTACACGCGCACGGCTTTCCGTAGCAGCAATCAGCGCTGGCTCTGAATCGCCGACGCACACACCAATAAAATCCTGATCGAACATGGACAGATCATTGAGCGTATCGCCGGCCACCAGCACGCGCTCATGCTCCACATCCAGATGGGCAACCAACGCCGACAGCGTATTACCCTTGTTGACGCCTCGCGGCAGGATATCCAGATAGCGGTCAGCGGAGTAAAGCAAATCACAGTCCAGACTTTCCACCACCGTTTCCAGCGCATTACTGATCGCGGCCTGTTCACAGAAATAGGAACAACGCCGCGCTTGAGGCACATCCTGCCGCACTAATCCGGGAATATGTTCGACCGCAGCTTCAACGGTGCGTTCACCGGGCCAGAGCCGATCAATCTCCGCCTGGATCGGCTGCACCGGCTGCAGACTGTCGCCCTCTACCAGCGTGCAACCGACATCACTGATGATGTAATGCGGCTGTGGAATGGTCGGGTCGGACAGCAGCGGCAACACCGACTCCAGCCCACGTCCAGTGACGAATACCAGCGTGATGTCCGGGTGCGCCGCGATCAGCTGATACAACTTGAGGCGACTGCGGGTGTCGCCGGCGAGAAAGGTTCCATCAAGATCTGTGGCCAAAAGCATCTACGGTCTCCTGCTTCAATCGGTTAGCCGAATTGCTTACCGGATTCCGTGAATTCAACTTGCGAAAAACATCATCTCCCTGGGTTAAGAAACGTTGTTCGATAGCAATTTATCTACAGCGCACAATGCAAAGCGAATTCAAGGGTTCAAAAGCGGAGGAGCTCAAGCACTGACTGTCGGTGTGTCGCAATGACGCGGCAGAGATATCAGTCTGCCCGGTCTGCCAGCTGTTCATCCGGCAACATTTCCAGCGCCGTGGGGGTAGTACGTACCATGGGCACAAAAGGCGCTGGATGCTCCAGCTCTTCCTCACGTAGACCATGCATATTCCGTACCGCGAAGAATGCCAGCAGGCCCTGGGCCGCGCAAAAGTAGGCAGGCAGCGCCTGTGCGCCAAACATTGACATCAACTGACCAGCCAACATCGGGCCCAGCGCCGCACCAATGCCGTGCAATAACAGCAATGCACTGCCACCGGGCAAGATATCGTCGCCGTCCAGATGATCGATCAGATGTGCCACCGCCACCGGATAGACAGCAAATGCCAGCCCGCCATACAGCGCGATCGCAAACAGTATCCACAGTGACGACGAAGAACTGAAGATCAACACGACTGCCGCAAGCGCCGCCATCGCGCATACCGCCGCGAGAACCTGACGCCGGTCATGCGTGTCAGAGTAGCGACCCAGCGGATACTGGAACAAGGCGCCACCGAGAATGGCGCAGCTCATGAACGTCGCGACACCACTGCTGTCCAGTCCCACACGCGCCGCATACACAGGCGCCAGGCCCCAGAATGGCCCCATCGCCAATCCCGACAGCAACGCACCCAGCGCCGCCACAGGCGCGATGCTGTGCAGGCGCTTGAAGCGCATGCGTTCCACCTTGTGCACCACAGGTTGGGCAAAACGCGTCCATGCCACGGGCACCAGACTCATGCTGATCAGTATTGAAGCGATGGCAAACAACATAAAGGATTTCGGTGAATCAAGGCGAAGGAACTGTTGTGCAATCGCCAGTGCACCCAGATTCACCGCCATATACACCGCAAACACACGACCACGCTGATGTGCCGGCGTTTGCCCGTTCAACCAGCTTTCCACCACGGTGTAGAGAATCACCAGCGCAGCGCCGGTCACCACGCGTAACAGTAGCCAGGTCAGCGGATGCACAAACAGCACATGCAGCAGCACCGAGCTCGCCGCCACCGCAGCGCACATGGCAAAGCTGCGAATATGGCCAACGCGCGCAATCACTGGCAGAGCAAGGAAAGTGCCGACAAAAAAGCCGAGAAAGTAGCCGGACATGATCATGCCCAGCGTGCTGTCGTCGTAGCCCTCCATGCTGCCGCGCACTGCCAGCAGCGTGTTCAGCAAGCCACTGCCGAGCAATAACAAACCGACACCGATCAGCAACGCGCTGACCGGAATAATCAGTGGCAACATGAAAAACCTCTATTTCTGCGCATCCGGTTATTAAAGACCAGAGCGACACACAGGTCTATTGTGGCGGTCCCACCCAGACCTGCTGCGCATTGACGAACTCACGAATTCCGTGCGGCCCCAGCTCCCGGCCATAGCCGGAGCGCTTGATACCGCCGCTCGGCAAGCGGGGATCGGTTTTGACAATGCCGTTCACCGCTACCTGACCGACTTCCATTCTCCGTGCCAATGCCTCCCCGCGCGCGCCGCAGGTCCAGACACTGCCCGCCAATCCGTACTCGGAGTGATTGGCAATCTTGAGCGCATGCTCGGCATCGTCCGCCCTCATCACCACCGCCACTGGGCCGAAAGTTTCTTCGCAACCGGCTGGCATCGTCGCGTCTACATCCACCAGCAACGTCGGCGGATAAAACCAGCCTGCCGACGCCGGCAATTCACCACCCAGCAGGCAACGGGCGCCTGCGGCCACAGTCTGCTGTACCTGACGGTGCAGATTATCGCGCAGATCCGGCCGTGCAATCGGACCGATGTCGGTGCTGTCGAGCGCCGGATCGCCCATCGTCAGCGCCGCCAGCTGTGATCGCAGCAGTTCGACAAAGCGGTCATACACCGGTGCTTCGACGATAATGCGTTTGGCGGCTATGCAGGACTGGCCGGCATTAATGATGCGCGACACGGCCACCACGCTGGCCGCCCGCTCCAGATCGGCATCAGCCAGAATCAGGCAAGGATCAGAACCGCCCAACTCCAGCACTGCAGACTTGATCTCTGAGGCTGCCACCGCCGCCACTTTGGCACCGGCATTGCTGGACCCGGTAAACGACAACGCCTGAATGCGGCGATCGCGAATCACCGTTTCCACCTGGTCGTTGGCGAGCGGCAAATTCTGCATGATCGCAGCGGGTGCACCGACCGCATCAAACACTGCGCAAATTGCCTGGGCGCAGGCCTGCACATGGGGATCATGTTTCATCAGGCAGGTATTCCCTGCCATCAACGCCGGCGCACAAAAGCGAAACGCCAACCAGAAGGGCGCGTTCCAGGGTAAAATTCCCAACACTGCGCCCAAGGGCAGGTACTGCACATAACTGTGGCGCGCATCGGAATTGATCGATTCCGTCGACAGGTAGGCGGCAGCATGGCGGGCATAGTGCTCGGCACACAGCGCCGCCTTGAGCACTTCTGCGCGCGCTTCCTTGATCGGCTTGCCCATCTCCACTGTCATCAGTGGCGCCAGGCTTTCCACTTCCTTGCGCATATAGTCGGCTACCGCCAGCAGCACGTCTGCCCGTTCGGAAAAACTGCTGTCACGCCACGCGGGGAAAGCGGCGACGGCCTGACCCAGCGTCAGGTCAAGCGTTGACGGATCCAGAGCCTGATACTCGGCAATCATTTCGCCGGTGGCTGGATTGGTGCTGATCAACATGTGTGTCTCCCGCCGTTATGCCACATCTTCATTACTGGCCGCCTTGACACTGTTGCCAGCGTCATCTGATACCTCGAGACGTTTGCGCGCCTCGTCCGGCTTGCAGACAAAATCACGATCAAGCTCGAAGAACGAGGCGCAACCATCCGCCGTCACGTGAATGCTGTCGGAAATGCCAACAGTCTTGTCACCGTCTACCGCCCACATCCAGGGGATCAGATGAAATGTCATGCCTTCACGCAAATAGGCGGAGTTACCCTGTTTGAGACTGATCATGTAGCCCTCGTCCCAGCTCGGCGGAAAGGCAATGCCAATGGAGTAACCAGAACGGGTAATCAGGCGCGCGCCGACATCATTGTCGGTAATGATCTGGCGCATCAGATTGTCGGCATCGGAAACGGTCAGCCCAGGCCGTATCGCCTTGTGGATTTCGTTCAACGCCATTTTCATGCGCTCCTGCGCCTTGTACATGGAGTCGCTCAGCTGATCGAGCACCACAGTACGCATCATGGCGGTGTGATAGCGGCGATAGCAGCCACCCACTTCCAGGAAGACATGCTCGCCGGGTTGCACGATGCGGCCTTCCCAGGTGGCGTGGCCAATCATCGAACGCGGACCCGACACCACATACGGCATCACCGCCGGCGCTTCGCCTCCCGCCTTGAACATCGCCGAACTGATTTCTGCAGCAATCTCATTCTCCGTGACGCCGGCATGCACCGCTTCGATCCCGGCGCGCATACCCGCTTCAGTGGCTCGCGCCGAGCGCTTCATGATTTCGATTTCTGCTGGTGACTTGCAGATACGGCCTTCTTCGACGATACCGAAACAATCAATCAGCTTACCGTCAGTGAAGGTGGTATGGATGGCATCCTGATGATAGGCGGGGAAAAAGTAGCTGTTGCGTTCGTAGCCGATGCATTTTCCTTTCAGACCAAACTCGCGAAAGCTCTGCACCAGCATCTGGATGGCATCGCCAGTATCTGGATAGGGCCGTGCAATCTCCAGCCAGGTGCGGTGATAGACATTGGTGGCTTCCAGCTCACGGGTAATCATGAACGGCTCACCCTCAAGCGGCACCACCAGCGCCTGAAAAAAAGAGTACCCCGTGGTCTGGTAATCAGTCAGGTACATCAGGTTTTCCGGATCGGTAATCACCACCGCATCCAGCAGGCGCGCTTTCATGCGTTGGCGCAGTCCGGCCAGGCGCGCCTCGTATTCCTCAAACGGAAAGGTCATGTCTTCACGGTATTTCATCTGCGTTCCCCTCAGGCTGGAATGACGTCGCTGAAGGCAGCCGCCAACAGCTCAAGACCTGCACTGAGGTCGTCATCGGGAATGGTGAGCGGTGGAATCAGTTTGATCACCTTGCCACCGGTGCCACAGGGACCGATCAGCAACCCGGATTCAAAGCAGCGTGCCGCAATCGCCCTGGCGAGCGCCCCATCACGCACATCAATCGCCTGCATCATGCCTTTGCCGCGCACCTGAAACGCTTTACCGGCATACTTCTCAGCCAGTGCTTCAAGTGCCGCGCGCATCTGCTTACCCTTTCCCACCACCTGCTGCATCAAGGTATCGTCGGCGAAATATTCCAGCCCGACGCGACCAGCAACAAAGGAAATATTCTGGCCACGGAAAGTGCCGGTGTGCTCACCGGGAGACCAGTGTTTATCGTGTTCTGCCTTGACCAGATTCATGGCAATCGGCGTACCGAAACCACCCAGTCCCTTGGCCAGACAGACCACGTCCGGGTCCAGTCCCATGCCATCAAAACTGAAGTAGCTGCCAGTGCGGCCACAACCGGCCTGAATATCATCGATAATGAACAGCGCGCCGAGTTCATGCGCCAGATCCTGCACGCCTTTCAACCACTGGGCGCTGGCGATGTTGACGCCGCCTTCGGCCTGAATCGCCTCGACAATAAACGCCGCCGGTGGCGCCATGCCGGAAGACGTGTCCAGCAGCCGCGCCCGTAGTTGCGACAAGGTCGGCATGCCACAGCCCAGTTCACAGCCGGCGCACGGCGTCTCGCAACCAAACGGTTCATGCACAACATGCTCCAGTGGCACACCGGCGGCATTACGGAAATAGCTGTTTGCGGTGCAGGCCAGTGAGCCGAGCGTCATACCGTGAAAGCCATGATGGAATGCGATCACACTCTGGCGCCCGGTCACACGACGCGCCAGCTTAAGCGCCACTTCCACGGCATTGGTGCCGGTGGGCCCCATGAACTGCAGCTTGTATTGCATATTGCGTGGCTTTAAGACGTATTCAACAAACGCAGAAATAAAATCACGCTTGGCGGCCGTATACATATCAAGACTGTGAGCAATGCCATCGCCCTGGATATAGTCCAGCAGCGCTTCCTTCATGCGCGGATTGTTATGGCCAAAATTGAGGACACCGGCGCCAGCAAAAAAATCGATATAGGATTTCCCTGCTTCATCAATCTGACGGGCATTGGATGCCATGACGAACACCGTTGGATAGGCGCGGCAATAACCGCGAATGTCGGATTCCCATTGCTCGAACACGTGCATGTTTATTGCTCCTCTCTGTCAGGGCACCAGCTGGCTCGCTGGCATCACCTCCTTTCAACGCATTGGCCTGCGAGGTCAGACCAACCCATCACTGCGGTACCGGCGCACCGGCCAGGCGTGCATACACCCGACCCATATGCCGAATCAGCTTGTCATTGAAGTCATAGCGCGGAGAGTGGCAAGGCACATCATGCCCGTGCCCATCATCTGCACCCACCAGCGCATACGCGCCGGGAACCCTGTTGAGGTAATAACTGAAATCTTCCGATGCCATGATCGGCACCGGCGTGGCGTCACTGTGCCAATCGGCACCGAACTCCTGATGCAGCGCATGACGATAGCTGGCCGCTGCGTCTGCATGATTGATGGTGGCGCCGTAGCGCGGCAGAAAGCTTACATCGGCAGTCACGCCATAGGCGCGCGCGGTCGATTCGGAAATGGATGCAATCAGCGACTGCACCTGGTCACGCAAACCATCGTGTGCCAGACGGATGCTGCCGGAAAGTCGCGCCTGATCGGGAATCACGGTGTCGGCGCTGCGCGCATCAATACTGGTAACACTGACTACCGCTGCCGCCTGTGGCGGCAAGTGGCGCGCCACGATCTGCTGCAGCGCCAGCGTCACTGCGGATGCCGCCAGTACCGGATCACGACAGGCTTCAGGTTGGCTGGCATGCCCGCCCTTGCCGATCAGGTTGATGTGAAAGGTGCCGTTGGCGGCCATCACCGCGCCATCGGGGCAGACTGCCTTGCCATAGGGAATGGCTGGCCAGTTATGCCAGCCATAGATACAGGACACACCGTCCAGCGCACGGTCTTCAATCATTTTTCTGGCGCCGTGACCGCCTTCCTCAGCGGGTTGGAACAACAGGATGACAGGAGAGGTGAGCGACGCCTCATGCTGCTTCAGCCACCATAACGCGGCAAACAGCGTCGCAGTGTGACCATCATGACCGCATGCGTGCATGCAGCCCGGGTGAGCGGATTGGTGTGCGGCATCGGTGGCTTCAACAATCGGCAGCGCATCGATGTCAGCGCGTAATGCAATTGGCGCACCGCTCGCCTGCGGTGCCAACGTCGCCACCGTGCCGGTATCAGCGCAGGCTCGCCAGACAATACCTGCCGCTGACAACCGCTCTCTGATAACGCTCGCCGTACGTTGCTCTTGCCACGCAAGCTCCGGATACCGGTGCAGGTCATGACGCAAATCGATTGCCGCCGCAATCAGCGATGACCAGCTTGCATGACGCAGATTTTCCTCCCGCACATCAGTCATGCACACATGATGCGCATAGAAAAAACATCACTGCAAGAGACGCGCAAGTATATGAATTAACTAAATATTGCAGCTCAAATAATTAGGACTGAAAAGTTTTGAACTGTAACTTCAGGGACAGTTCTGGTGCACAAATCAATGATTGACACTTTGCGCACCAGAATTGCGCGTCGCCAGGACCGCGGTCGCCCGGATAATGCGGGAACGGCGCTCAGTCGGCGGGCTGGAAACTCAGCCCTTTCTTCAGATAGGGATTATCCGTCTGCACGCCAAGGCTACCTGGTGCATAGGGGTTACTGTTCTGCCCGTAACGATTGATTGATTCGGGATCATAGCGATTATTGTTGGCGCGTCCGCGATAATTGCCGTCCGCGTCATAAACTTTCTGCCCGTGTCCAAGGTAGGGATTTTTCATGCCATCACTGGCACGGGACTCCGATGGCTGCGTATACGGATTCAGATTCTCGACCGGGTTATAGGCCTTGCCGCCTGGTAAGGGTGATTCACTACAGTAGGTTTCCCCGGGCGGGCACGACGCACTTAAAGACTGCACCACCAATACGCCACCGACCAATAACGCCGCTCGCAGCATGTATGCCATTCCTTGTACGAAAGTGATAGAAATATTCAAGAATACGACGAATGTCAGCTGCAATTGTTTGCCGCTTTGACACGCGTGTCGAGAGGCAACCATTAAAATGAGCGTTAAGGATGAAGCCGTGTGTACGCCTATTGAGGGGGATGGCGGACAAACTCCCGTACAATCACCATGAACATGGCCCCCACAAGAACGAACGTGCCAGAAAATCCATCATCTACGCACGCACGCGACTTTAAGTGAAGGCGTGTCACCGAAGATAAGCGGAATGCGAAATGTTCGGCAGCAGAACAATGCGAGCAGGATAAAACATAGCTTCAAGCAATCAAAAACTGTGGCAGCATGCGCGCAGCGACACACCAGATCACCACTATAAGCGCAGACAATCGCCACACAGAAAGCATGGCAAACGCGACCAGCGCAATGACCATATCTACAAGACCGCTTATGCCAGTTGTGAGAACAGGATCGTAAAGCGCGGCTGCCAGCAGCCCAACCACCGCAGCATTTATACCCGCGATAACTCGGTCCGCCGCAGGATTCCGTGAGATCACCCCCCAGAAAGGCAGAATGCCTGATATCAGGAGAAACCCGGGAAGAAAAATGGATGCCGACGCAATGGCTACCATCGCGAACACATTATCTGAAGGCGACAACACCGCGCCAAGATAGGCGGCGAAAGCAAACATTGGCCCAGGAATGGCCTGCGCGACGCCATAACCGGCCAGAAATTCTTCAGATGTGACCCAGCCAGAGGAAACAACTGAATCCTCAAGCAAAGGCAGGACGACATGGCCGCCTCCAAAAACCAAAGCGCCAGCGCGATAGAACGCGTCTGCAACAGAGGTATAGTCAGGCTTGCCCGTCGCGAACAGCGGAAGACCAAACAGTAGCGCCGCGAATACTGCGAACAGAACATAACCGGTTCCTGGACCATAAGAAATCCCCAGCCTGGCATGACTGTGTGCAGCCGAAACGTCTCGAAAGAAAAGCGCACCAATAACCGCCGCGATCGCGACAATAGCAAGCTGGGCAAGCGCCGAGGATAGAATGATTAGCGCCGCCGCAGAGAGAATGGCGACGCCTTTGGATATGGCGTCAGGGCACAATTTTCTGAACATGCCGAGCACCGCATGCGCAACCACCGCACACGCCACGATCTTCAGCCCATGCACCGCAGCCACCCCGACAGCGCCAGTGAGCAATGGCAAGGCAGACGCGAAAGCTACCAGCAAGACTACCGACGGCAGAGTGAATGCGATAAACGCAGCAAGTGCACCTAATGGACCGGCACGTAGCAAACCAAGAGAAAACCCAAGCTGACTACTGGCCGGACCCGGCAAAAACTGGCAGACGGCAAGCAACTGCCCGAACTGCTGCTCGCTTACCCAGCGACGATGCTCGACAAATTCAGTCCTGAAGTAGCCCAAATGCGCGATAGGCCCACCGAAACTTATCAGGCCAAGCTTCAAGAACGCCAGAAAGACTTCTTTCGCGCTGCCAGATGTGGCATTACGCAGGCGCTCATTCTTTGCCGGAAACATGATCAACTGAAGCATAGGCAAGTACCTGATTGCCAACCACAGATAAGAGGTAGGATTCTGACCACCCTGCAACAGGCGCTTGGGACTGATCTAGAAGCGTCCAATCCACGGAGGCCAATACCGAATCAGCACCAATCCACTTCACATCCAAGTTCGCATATCGGCAACTCCGACACCCCTGCGACTTATAATCGTCAAGGTACTCCTGAAAGTGTTGGCTTACATCCGCTGACGATTGCAGAACGTTGGTCTGCCCGGACTCACCCCTAACCAGGTACGGAACGCTGAATTTGCTAGCCACTCGAGCGCCACTGTAAGTTGCAAAGGCTTCGACAAAATCATCAAAGTACTCCTTTACCGCTTTCTCATTCCCCATGTCGATTCCTTTCTGGGATTTCAGTCAAAAGCCCACATAACACCGCAAACAGGGGCCGAACGACAGCGAGGTCCAGCACAAGCGCTTTTTGCTTGTGCTCCGCTGCTTTGCATTGTTAGGTTTAGTTGATGAACTCATGCTGATAGTTCTCGATAAACCGAAACGCTGCATCAGGGATTTTCGAAAGATTAACTTTTACCTGCCCCGAAAGATTGGGCTCCAACGAGTCATCACTCGCCCACGCATCAATACATTCAAGATTTGATCCACTCGATAAAATTCTTTTAAAAACTTCTATAACCTTCAGGGTGGCGTCAATGTCTTCCTGATTTTCAGGAAACCAATCTTCGGGTTTTGCAAATCCCAGATCCTTAAAGTTTTCACTCATAAGGTGCCTAAATCCACAACTGCATCCCTGGGAGGAACCCAAATACCACTTATTATCATATTTAAGGAGTTTTTCTTCAGGGATGCCTGGCATTTCCCGATCAAACACCACATCGCCTGTATTGAATTCAGTCAAATCAAGATTTGACGTAGTACTAACGATGGTCATATAGCACATGGTAGAAACCTAACGCCCGGCTCACCGGGTAAATTTTTGATGGCGACCTTTGTGCGGTCTTATGCACAAAGGGTGACAGCGAAAATTTGTCCGATGCAGCCGATTGTTATAGCTTTGCGACACGGCCGACACCCACTTCCTTTTCGCCTTCTTTAATTACAAATCTCGCTCCTACCTTAAGCGGGGAATAATCGACTCCTTCGTAGGGCAGCCTGACTGTAGCGGGGACCTCGACGCCAAACTCCGGAGTCACACTACAACCTATGAACTGGACCCCCAGATACTCATCCCTGGGGCGACCATCAACGACAATATGAGGCCGATATAGCCCTTTCCCCAAGTCGGGCAGATACTCCCTGCCTCCTTCGCTCGGCGATGCAAATGTAATTACCAGATCCATGGCACCTATTCTTTATCAGCTATAACAGTTATTAGACAGCGCGCTGTGTTTCCGGAAAAAAGCAGCGCGCTGTCTAACTCTGCTACTTTCTGGGGCGCTGTCTGGATTATTCAATAAAATCAACGATTGCCGTGTAGGTTATCTCTTACACGTCTGGCAAACATAGCAGGGATTGCTATCTAATTTTTTATACTGTGCAAATGGACAGCTGTATTTAAAAACGTGATATTGTAGTGCCATCATGGAAGAGGCTTCCGCGCCGCGACCCGGCGCACTCTAGGCGGAATTTCGCGCGGTCATGCGGCGCAACCATTACAGTCGAAGAACGGAAAAAACCTACTGGTACTGGTGGATCGTCAGCTTTATCCGGTTCCATCAGAACAAACACCCGCTTGATCTCCACGAGCAGGATGTTTCACTTTATCTCTCTCATTTGGCCTGCCATCGAAACATTACCGCCAACACTCAGAAGATTGCTCTCAACGCGGTGGTTTTTCTTTACAAGCGGGTACTGGATAGGCCTCTCGATAGAATCCCGGGCATCCACTTCGCTACAGCGCCCTGGCGCTTGCCCACTGTCATTATCCATGAAGACGCCATGGCAGTGATTGCCCTGCTCCCCGCGCCGCATCAGCTTGTCGCATCCTTGATGTATGGTAGCGGACTGCGCGTCACCGAGGCATGCCGTATGCGCCTTAAGGATCTGGATTTCAGCAATAACTTGCTGGTAATTCGCGATGGCAAAGGCGGCAAGGATCGCACCACGCTGATGCCATCTGGATTACGTGACGAGTTGCTCGCCATTGTTCGCACCCGCAGCCAACAGCTTCAGGCAACCGCCAGAGAACGCCGCATACCCGTTGTGCTGCCGTATGCGCTGGATAAGAAATATCCGCAAGCTGCCACCTCATTGCAGTGGCAATGGCTGTTTCCCTCAACCTCCTCATGTCAGGATGATCGCGGGCGCACGGTGCAGTACCACCTGCATGTCACCGCAGTGCAGCGGCAGGTACGCAAGGCGCTCGTATCACTGAATCTGAACTATCGGGCGAGCTGCCATACTTTCAGGCATACCTTCGCCACCGAGCTGCTAAAACAAGGTACGGATATTCGTACGGTGCAGGAGCTGCCGGGTCATTCGGATCTCAACACCACACAGATTTATACACATCTGATCGGTCAACGTTATGCCGGCACGGTCAGCCCACTCGGCAAGCCAGTCACGACCTTGAGGGAGGATCAGGCCGCCTGGCAGGCGGCCTGATTCAGCATTTCAGATTTCGCGTGTCTCGCGGAAGCGGACGTCAGGATGGCGCTCTTCGGCGAGACTGAGGTTTACCCGCGTCGGCGCCAGGTAGCAAAGATGGCCGGCGCCATCTTCGGCCAGATTCTCGTAGACCTTATCGCGCATCTTGTCGATCTCGCGCGCATTGTCCGCCTCCAGCCAGCGCGCAGTATAGATGCTCACCGGCTCGTAAGCACATTCAACGCCATATTCATGCTTCAGGCGATGGGCCACCACATCAAACTGCAGCACACCGACGGCACCGACAATCAGGTCATTGTTCTTCAGCGGCATAAATACCTGGGTGGCGCCTTCTTCCGCTAACTGCGTCAGGCCCTTGTGCAACTGTTTGCTCTTAAGCGGATCGCGCAGGATCACGCGGCGGAAAAGTTCCGGCGCAAAAAACGGGATGCCGGTGTAACGCAACTGCTCGCCTTCGGTAAAGGTATCCCCCACCTGAATCGTGCCATGGTTATGCACGCCGATAATATCGCCAGCGTAGGCTTCTTCCACATTCTCACGCTCACCGGCAAGAAATGTCAGTGCATCACTGATACGCACATCCTTGTTGGTGCGACACTGCAGCAGCTTGATGCCGCGCTGATATTTTCCTGAACAAACACGCATAAAAGCCACGCGGTCGCGATGCTTCGGATCCATGTTCGCCTGAATCTTGAAAACAAAGCCGGTGAATTTCTCTTCGTCCGCATCGACGTGACGCTCCAGCGAATCGCGCCCGCTTGGGCAGGGTGCCCATTTCACCAGACCGTCGAGCATATGGTCGACGCCAAAGTTGCCCAATGCCGTGCCAAAAAAACAAGGTGTCAGCTTGCCGGCGAGAAACTCGTCCAGATCAAACTCATGGCTGGCGCCTTGCACCAGCTCCAGCGTGTCACGCAGTTCAGCGGCATAGCTGCCCAACTGGGCATCCATTTCCGGATTATCCAGCCCCTTGATCTCTCGCACTTCCTGAATCCGATGCCCCTGCCCGGATTTGTACAGCACGGAGGTATCTGTCAGCAGGTTGTAGACGCCCTTGAAATTCTTGCCCATGCCTATCGGCCAGGTGATTGGCGCGCATTTGATTTTCAGGATGTCTTCGACTTCATCCAGCACTTCAATCGGATCCCGTACTTCGCGATCCAGCTTGTTGATAAAGGTAAGAATCGGGGTATCCCGCAGACGACACACTTCCATCAGCTTGATGGTGCGTTCCTCAACACCCTTGGCACAGTCGATCACCATCAGCGCCGTATCCACCGCGGTCAGAGTGCGATAGGTGTCTTCAGAAAAGTCGGCGTGACCCGGCGTGTCGAGCAAATTGACGATAGCGCCAGCATAGGGAAACTGCATCACCGAGGTGGTAATGGAAATGCCGCGCTCCTTCTCCATTTCCATCCAGTCGGAGGTGGCATGGCGACCGGACTTCTTGCCTTTGACCGTGCCCGCCATCTGGATAGCATTGCCAAACAGCAGCATCTTTTCGGTAATGGTGGTCTTACCGGCATCCGGGTGGGAAATGATGGCAAAGGTTCGGCGTTTGCGTATTTCGTCCAGCAGGGCCATGCAACTACTCAGGGGGTCGATGAAAAGGGGCGCATTATAACAGGGGCATGCTGGCTGTGTAGGTTGGCGTGCGGGCAGCCTGATCAGGCCACCTTGCCCTGCCGCATCAACAGGTAGGCGACCAGCCCCACGGCGACACCGGGCACCACACCCAACAGCAGGCAGACCCAGCCACGCGGCACCTGACGGCGCTCATACCAGACCCAGATTGCCAGCACCGCCCAGCAACTGAGGGTGTCCGCCGCGTAACCACTGGCATAGGGGTTAACGAAGCCGGCCGCGAACGCACCCAGCACATCCGGGTCCCGCCATAGTGGCGGCACCACCACATAACAGAAAATCAGTGTGAAAATCAGCGCTACAGCAAGCAAGGCGTAACGGAACTGCGCAGCAGTCATGGCGATCTCCCATACCCGGAAGGGTGCTGTTATTTGTGGGGCTGCAGCATCAACATCATCAACACGGCATCTTCGCGGCCACCCTGGGTTCGATAGTAGGCCTTGCGACGTCCGGTCTCGATGTAGCCGAGATGCCGGTACAAGGCCTGCGCGCCAACGTTGCTGTCGCGCACCTCAAGATAAATCACACTGGCGCCCTGTGCCTGACACTGCTGATGCAAGCGCTGCAACATCGCCCAGGCGATGCCGCGACGCTGCATGGCGGGGGCGACGGCAATGTTGAGCAAGTGCGCCTCGTCCAGCACATGCGAAACCACCTGAAAGGCGACCAGTTGCGCATCACGCTCGACCACGCTGCAGTCATATTGGCTGCTCAGGCAGTCGCGAAAGACCTGTTCACTCCAGGGTGTCGGCTGGGTCGCGTTCTCGATCGCGCAAACGGCGGGCAGATCGGCATGCACCATGGCGCGCATCACGCAGCCGGCGTGCAGCTCATCCATGCAGGCCCGCCGCCAGCATCGCCTGCCAGCTGGCACGCTTGTGGGTGGCCGGTTCCGCCAGCATTTCACTGAGCGCGCTCACCACCAACATCGGCACAGGCTCCGCGATGATTTGATAACGCGGCTGGGCGAGCAACTTCTGACAAGTGTCGTCACTGATGCACAGCAGCAAACGACCGCCAAGGCCGCGTGCAAAGGAATGAAAGGTTTTGCGCAATGCACTGTCGTCCAGCGTCACATCCGACAGCGGCCAGACAAACTTGCGTACACCACGGCGCTGACCGGCAAACACCGCCAGCAGATTCTGTAACAGCTGCTGCGCATCGCGTCCAAGATCCGGTGCACTCGGGTCTTCCTGTTCCACCAACACCCACAAATCGCCCACCTGATGCGCCTGAAGCGTCATCGGTGTGGCAGCAACAGCGTCGCTGCGCGTCTCTGCAACCGGCTCCGTGTGAGCTGACGGCATTTCGACAGGGGTCTGTTCCAGTGCCGCGGTCGCTGCGCGGGCTACCGCCGGAATCTGTTGTTCCGGCGCTGCAGAAACTGGCGTGGCGGCGACCGGCGTATGCTTCAGCGCCGCCGACTCAGCCTGCTCCGGCCAGTCCAGCACGGGGGTCGGCGCCGCACCGGGCATCGGCTCAGTGGCCACCCAGGGCGTCAAGCCCAGTGCCTTGAGGCTGGCCTGCCGTTGCAATTCGTTCATGTCAGACATCCGCCGCTTGCGGATGGGCACGCTCAAGTCCCGCAGCGAAATGATTAAGCGCGTTCAGATAGGCCTTGGCCGACGCGGTGATGATATCGATATCAGCGCCGTGACCATTGACGATGCGTCCGCCCTTCTCGAGCCGCACCGTCACCTCGCCCTGACTGTCCGTGCCTGAGGTGATGGCATTGACGGAATACAGCTGCAAGGTGCTACCACTGTTAGCGACAGCTTCGATCGCCTTGAAAGTGGCATCCACCGGCCCGGCACCCTGGGCTCGCGCTTCGACTTCCTTGCCATCAACGTTAAGCACCAGGTGCGCCTCGGGGGTTTCGCCAGTGCGCGATGCCGCCTCGAGCAATACCAGCTTGTAACGCTCTTCGTCGGACGCCTGACGGGTATCACTGATCAACGCCTGCAAGTCTTCATCAAACACTTCGTGTTTCTTGTCCGCGAGATCCTTGAAGCGCTGGAACGCCTCATTCAGTTCTTCATTGCTGCCCAGCGTCACACCCAGCTCTTCAAGCCGCGCGCGGAACGCCGCACGTCCGGAGTGTTTGCCCAGCACCATGCGGTTGGTGTTCCAGCCGACATCCTCAGCGCGCATGATCTCGTAGGTCTCGCGATGCTTGAGCACACCGTCCTGGTGAATGCCGGACTCATGGGCAAAGGCGTTGGCGCCGACGATGGCCTTGTTCGGTTGCACCGGAAAGCCGGTAATCGATGACACCAGACGCGAGGCCGGTACGATTTCCGTGGCATTGATACTGGTTTCCACCGGAAACAGGTCGGCACGTGTGCGTACTGCCATCACCACTTCTTCCAGCGAGGCATTGCCGGCGCGTTCGCCGAGACCGTTGATGGTGCACTCCACCTGCCGGGCACCGTTAAGCACAGCTTCCAGTGAATTGGCCACCGCCAGACCGAGGTCATTGTGACAGTGGACCGAAAACACCGCCTTGTCGGCATTCGGAATACGCGCCAGCAATTGCGCAATGGTCTGTCCGAACTGACCGGGGATGGCATAGCCGACGGTATCCGGAATATTGATGGTGCGCGCCCCCGCATCAATCACCTGCTCGATGATGCGACAGAGAAAATCGAGTTCCGAACGGCCGGCGTCCTCGCAGGAGAACTCAACATCATCGATCAGGTTGCGCGCGTGCTTGACGGCATTGACCGCATGCACGATCACTTCATCCGGCGGCAGGCGCAGCTTGTGCTGCATATGAATCGGGCTGGTGGCGATAAAGGTATGGATACGGCCGCTGTTGGCATTCTTGAGCGCCTCGCCGGCACGATCGATGTCTGCTTCCTTGGCACGGGCCAGCGAACAGATGGTCGACTCCTTGATGGTATCGGCAATCTGCTTGACCGCCTCGAAGTCACCCTGACTGGCGATGGCAAAGCCGGCTTCGATCACGTCCACCCGCATGCGCTCCAGCGCCCTGGCGATACGCAGTTTCTCGTCACGATCCATGGTCGCACCAGGACTCTGCTCACCATCACGCAGGGTGGTATCAAAAATAATCAGGCGGTCTTTGCTCATCGGTGTCTCTGTTTAGGTCTGTGTGGTCGTAGCCGGTGTTGTCGTCGCTGGTCTCGGCGTTGCCAGGCATCCGGGCCCCGTAGGAGCCAGCCTGCTGGCGAACTGGACCTTGCCGAATGCTGGTTCGCTTGCAGGCAAGCTCCTACAAAACCCTCTTTTGTGGCCGGGCATTGCCGAGCATCTCGGCCAGTAGGAGCCAGCCCGCTGGCGAACCAACCTTGCCGAACGCTGCCGCAAAGTCTAGCAGATCAGGGCAGCCTCAACAGACGTATCAGGTTGGCACGCAGGGCCTCGGCCACGTCGCGCCCCTCCAGCCCCTCGGCAATCCGCACGCGCCGCCCCGGCACCTGCACCTCGATGTGAAAATACTCGGTGGTACGGTTACCGGAACTGCTGCTGCCAGCGTCCTTGAGCAACAGCTGGGCAGCGCTGGTGAGGCGCGCCTGGCGACGCCATAGCGCCCGCCCGAACCAGTACCGCACCGTCTCAACCTGGTCACCACGCACCACCGCATCCAGCGAGCGGCCGGCCATAAAGACGCCGCCGAAAAACATCGGAAACCCCACCAACGAGAACACCGTGCCCATCACATAAAGCATGAGGCCCTCTTTGGCGGCAGCGAAAAACATCCCTGTGCCGGCCCCCGCAAACGCCAGACCCGCCAGCACCACCACCAGCGTCATCGCCACACTGCGGCCGACGCGGCTGTGCAAGCGCAGCCCGTCGCCGGTCTGCTCCACATCAATCTGCTCGGAGGCTTCCGCTGCGGCCAGCAATGCGGCCTTTTTCTCGCTGCGCACCACGTGGGCCTGCGGCAGTGCCTTGCTGGCGCGGGCCTGACCCTGCACGACAGGCAGGGAGTAGGTGCGCTCCAGTGCCACCGGCTGCTTCGGGCCATCCAGCACCAGCCGCCACTCCACCTGTTCGCGTCCCTCACTATCGCTGGCTGGCAAATCTGCTGGCGGCGAAAACTGAAACCGCAACACACTGCCAACGCCGCGACTCTCCACATACGGCGCCTGCTGCTGTTGCCAGGCCACCGATTCATGCCTTGAGCTGTTCTTGCCGCCGCTGATCCGAACGCGGATGCACTTGAGCGTCACCTGCCAGCAGTCGTCGCCGTGCCAGCCAGGCAGGCTGATCTCACCGGCAATATCGCCACCCAGCTGTCCCGGCGCCGGATCCAGCTGCAGCGGCAACGGCCCATAGAAGCGCCATTTGCGGCGCATGTTCCAGGCCCCCCAGGCCATCCCGAGTCCCGCCAGCGGAAAGATCAGCGCCACCAGAATGAGCCAGTTCTGCTTGCGCAGTTCCGCCGGCAACTCCAGCATCACCGGCGCGCTGATACCGATAAACATGAATGCCATAAACGCCAGCACCCAGTGGCCATGGCGCTCGGAGGAGTAGATCGGACCCTGTCCATCTGACGCGGCGCTGCCACCGCGCCAGCCAAACGCGATCACACCCGCACCCGCGCCGGCAAACACGGCGCCGAAAATAAAGCTGAAGATAATTTTCTGCCAGCGCAGGTCGCGCATCAGGTAAGCGTCATAGGGGTTATCGGGATCGACCCACGCACGCAATTCGCCGCGCGCCTGGGCAGCATAGACACGGCCGACAATGCGGCTGTGATAATCGCCGATATTATCGCTGCCCCAGTCATAGCCGACGCGGTCGCCGTTGAAGGTGCGGCCGTTGAACTGATAGCTGTAGCGTGCCGACACCGAGTAGGTGGTGCTGTCGTCGCCCTGATGGGACTCGACATCGATGCTGTGCAAAGTCACTGGCACCGGCTGCCAATTCGCACTGCGCAAATGCTGGTAGAAGGTTTCCAGCGGTCCGATCACAATCAGTCCGAGCCCCACCAGCAGGAAAATGCCGCCGAACAGGGTTACGCCGAGGCGTCCGCCGCCTTTCTTTTTCTGCTTTGCCGCAGCCATATCACTCCCCCGATCGCAGCGCCGACCAGACTGCCGTACAAGTGCGCATTCACATACACACGGCCGTTAATGTAGTCCCTCAGGTAATCCACGTTGTAATCCGGCATTTGTTCCCACACCAGACGTGCCACCACAATCACCAGCACCAGCGTGTGCAGCCGCGGATGCCCGCGCCAGCCGATGATCAAACAGAGCACCAGCAAGCCATGCAGAATACCCGACAGGCCGACATACCAGCCCAGCTGCGGGTCAAACAGGTAAAAGGCCAGGCCCACCAGCGTGCTGGAGATAGCCAGCCACGCCCACAGAATGGGGCGCGTCAGAAGATCATTGAAAAAGTAGCTGCACAGGATAAAACCGGTCAGGTTCATCAGCGTATGCCAGAGATTCAGGTGCACCAGATGGCAGCTCCATAGTCGCCACACCTGCCCGGCTTCGATGGCATCGCGATCATAACGCAGCCACGGATTGACGCTGTCATGGGCGACGCCCAGCAACGCCATCAGTACCACCAGTGCGGCGACATGCCAGAACAGTTTTTGGTCAGCAACCTGCATGCAATGTCATTCTTGTATTCGAGTCGTGAGCCAGACTAAAACATCCCACGCAAAAATGCCCGTGCCATGCCAATCATTAACGTCGCCCACTGACCACACTCTGTCCGCATAAAAAAAGCCCCGCATAAGCGGGGCTTTTTTCGAACGCGAGCGCGCCGGGCAACTTACATCATGCCGCCCATACCGCCCATGCCGCCCATGTCCGGCATGCCGCCGGCGCCCTTCGGCTCCGGCTTGTCCGCCACCATGGCTTCAGTGGTAATCATCAGACCAGCAATCGAGGCCGCCGCCTGCAGTGCAGTACGGGTGACCTTGGCCGGGTCGATAATACCCAGCTCAAGCATGTCGCCATACTCGCCATTGGCAGCGTTGAAACCGTAGTTGGCTTCGCCCGCCTTGACGGTCTGTACCACTACAGAGGCTTCAGCGCCGGCATTGGCGGAGATCTGACGCAGCGGCGCTTCCAGCGCACGGGTCGCCAGAGCGATACCCACGTTCTGGTCTTCGTTGTCGCCCTTGATCACGCCCATGTTGGCCAGTGCACGCACCAGCGCAACACCGCCGCCCGGTACCACGCCTTCTTCAATGGCCGCACGGGTTGCGTGCAGGGCATCGTCGACGCGGGCCTTCTTCTCTTTCATTTCCA
>CAYMEY010000013.1:0-33562 GCA_964389795.1 uncultured Alcanivoracaceae bacterium | reverse complement strand
GGATCGAACCGCCGACCCTCTGCTTGTAAGGCAGATGCTCTCCCAGCTGAGCTAACCACCCAAAAGAGGGCGCCATTCTAGTGTTTTCGGGGTGCCTGTCAACGCGTGAATACGGTTTTTTTTTGCCTGCCAGCGCGAATGTTCAGAAAACGTCCGAACCAGCGCGTCAGTGCCTGCTAGCCGGCCTGTTCCAGACGTTCAATTTCAGCCTTGGCTGCCTGAAGACTGAACCTGTCCTCCAGCATCTCGCCGTTTGGGCGGCAGACCAGATAATGGTGCACATCCAGTTGCAGGGTGTGTCGGTTGATATCGCCCTCTTCCAGGATGGTGTAGCCGGTCTCGCCCCAGCTGATGCGATTGCCGATCACCGATCCACCGCCCGGCGCAGGATGACCTCGGTGAGGCCGTCCATGTCGAGCTTGCCATTGGCATCAAACCAGTTGCTGGTCCAGCTGGTCATGCCATTGATCAGCCGCCGCATGACCATCGGATCGGCGTCCATGCGGCCCGCCGCCTGCAAATCCCGGAGCGCGTCCATCCAATAGCCCTCATAAACCGCCCGTACGGCCAGCGCCTCATGCTGCTTTTCTTCGGACAGGCAGCGCCAGTCTCGCACCAGCACAATCATGGCTTCCTGGGTATCACCAACAATTGACTGCAGCTCAGCGCGGATCAGCCCGCGCAGCCGCTGCTCCGGATCATCGACGCCGTCACAGGCCTGACGCATGCGCTCAGTATTGAAGCGGATCACCTCCATAGTGACCGCGAACAGGATGTCTTCCTTGGAGGCAAAATGGTGGAAGATCGAGCCACTCTGTATGCCGACAGCCGCTGCGATATCACGCACGGTGGTACGGTCGTAGCCCTGTACCCTGAACAGGCGTGCCGCGGCGCTGAGCAGCTTGCCACGCGGCGTCTCGTCCATCCCGTAAACGGTCTGTGTGGCAGTCATCGGGTTCCCCTGTTGAAATCGCAGCGAATTATGTGGGCCCGGCCGAGACATGCAAGTCCAGCGAGGCACTGTTATTAAAGGCCTGTCCGGAATGACCAGATTTCGGACATTTGCCGTCTTTACAAACCAAGCGCTTGCTTGGTAGCTTAGGCCGACCTTGCCAGCATGGCAATCCCGCAGCGAACTCTGCACCTGACCAGGGAGCCAGATCATGAGCCAGACCCCCGTCCGCATCGGCTGCGCCGCCGGTTTTTGGGGCGACACCAACACCGCCGCCTTCCAACTGGTCCGACAGGCCGAGATGGACTATCTGGTATTCGACTATCTCGCCGAAGTGACCATGTCGATCATGGCCGGCGCGCGCATGAAAGATCCGGGCATGGGCTACGCCCACGACTTCGTGACGCAGGTCATGGGCCCGCTGGCGAAGGAAATAAAGGACAAGAACATCAAGGTGATCAGCAATGCTGGCGGTGTTAATCCTCAAGCCTGCCGCAAGGCGCTAGAGGAAGTGTTTGCTGCCGCCGGCGTTGAAATGAAGATCGCGCTGGTTGAAGGCGACGACCTCAATGGGCGCCGCAATGACTTTGCCGACGCCAGGGAAATGGAAACCGGGGCACCGTTGCCGCCCTTCACCGTGACCATGAATGCCTATCTGGGCGCCCTGCCGATCAAGGCGGCACTGGATGCCGGCGCCGACATTGTCCTGACCGGCCGCATTGCTGATTCGGCACTGGTACTCGGCCCGTTGCTAAAAGAGTTCAACTGGTCGATGGACGACTACGACAAGCTCGCACAAGGCTCACTCGCCGGCCACGTGATCGAATGCGGCGCCCAGTGCAACGGCGGTAACTTTACCGACTGGGAGCTGGTACCGGATTTCCACAACATGGGTTTCCCGGTGGCCGAATGTTTTGATGACGGCAGCTTTATCGTCACCAAGCCGGCCAACACCGGAGGCCTGATCAGCTGTGCTACCGTGGCCGAGCAAATCGTTTACGAAATCGGCGACCCGCGCGCCTATGTACTGCCTGATGTAGTTTGTGACTTTACCGACGTCAAGCTCGAGCAAGTGGGCGACAACCGCGTCAGGGTATCCGGCGCCAAAGGTCTGCCGCCGACAGATACCTACAAGGTGTCCGCAACCTACCCTGACGGCCACCGCATCCTCGCCAGCATCCTTATGGGCGGCATTCGCGCCCGTGAGAAAGGCCAGCTGGTAGCAGACAGCATTTTCAGAAAAGTCGCCGGCATCTTTGAGCAGATGGGCCTGGCGCCATTTCGTGAAACCAGCATCGAACTGCTCGGCAGCGAAGCCACCTATGGCCCGCATTCGCGCTGTCTCGATGCCCGTGAAGTCATCATCAAGATGGGTGCCGTGCATGATGACAAGAAAGCACTCGGCATTTTCGCACGGGAAATTGCCCAGGCAGCTACTGGCATGGCGCCGGGCGTGAGCGGACTGGTGGGCGGTCGCCCGTCACCCTTCCCGCGCATTCGACTGTTCTCCACACTGGTACCGAAAACCAGCGTTACCGCCACCGTGGACCTGAACGGAGAAAAAACCATTGTAGAAATTCCGGCTGGCTCTACATTTGATTTCAGCGCATTGCCCGAAGTCGGTGAGCGCACCACTGCGACTGGCGATCAGACGGTGCCGCTGATCAAGCTGGCCTGGGCCCGCAGTGGCGACAAGGGCAACCATGGCAATATCGGCGTGATTGCCCGCAAGCCCGAGTACCTGCCTTACCTGCGCGCAGCGTTGACGGAAAAGTCGGTGGCAGACTACATGGCACACGTACTTGATCCGGATAGCGGCAGTGTGCACGGCTGGCAACTGCCCGGCTTCAACGCCTTCAATTTCCTGCTCAAGAATGCGCTCGGTGGTGGGGGTATCGCGTCGCTGCGAATCGACCCACAAGGCAAGGCCTTCGCTCAGCAGTTGCTGGATTTTCCGATTCCTGTTTCTGAACACATTGCACGCGAGGTAAATAGCTGATGGGCTATCGTTCTGTATTTCGCCCGGACCTTTTTGCCGGCAAGAATATTATTGTCACTGGCGGTGGCAGTGGCATCGGCCGTTGTACCGCTCACGAGATAGCGTCGCTCGGCGCCGAGGTTATCCTGATCGGCCGCAAGGAAGACAAACTGATCAAAGTCGCCGATGAGATCCGCGAAGACGGTGGCAAGGCGCAATGGTTTACCTGCGATATTCGCGAGGAAGATCGGGTCAAGGAAACCGTCGCCGCCATTTTTGCCGCAGTCAAGGAAGTACACGGGCTGGTCAACAATGCTGGCGGGCAGTTCCCCTCGCCGCTGGCGATGATTTCGCAGAAAGGCTGGGAAACTGTGGTGCGCACCAATCTCACCGGCGGCTTTTTGATGGCCCGTGAAGTGTTTCTGCAAGGCATGAACCGTACCGGCGGCAGCATCGTCAATATCGTTGCCGATATGTGGGGCGGCATGCCCGGCATGGGCCACTCCGGTGCCGCGCGCGCGGGCATGGTCAACTTCACCCAAACCGCAGCATTCGAATGGGGTTGTGCCGGCGTACGTGTCAATGCGGTGGCACCCGGGTGGATCGCCTCGTCCGGCATGGACACCTACCCGGAATCTTTCAAGCAGACGATCAAAACCCTGAAGGGTGCCGTGCCACTCAAGCGCATGGGCGAAGAAGCGGAAGTGTCGTCGGCGATTTGCTTCCTGTTGTCTGATGCCGCCGCCTTTATCAGCGGTGACACCCTGCGCATTGATGGCGCTGCCAGTCAGGGCAATGCCGCAATTTTTCCGCTCGCCAATCATGACCGTTCGAAACCCTATGACGGCTTCCACCGCGCCGTGACCCCGGACCTGTTCAAGGAGTAAGGCGATGCCTGTGATCGAATCGCAACTGGATATTCACGGCGAAGAATTTCTCAGCAACCGCGACGCCATGCTCAAAGTAGTGGAGGAGTTCCGCAGCATTGAAAACAAGGTGGTGGAGAAATCCGAAAGCCAACGCCCCAAGTTTGAAAAGCGTGGCAAGATGCTGCCCCATGACCGGCTGTCACGGCTACTGGACCCCGGCTCACCGTTTTTGTCTCTGATGAGCCTGGCCGGCTATATGCGCCACGACGACAAAGACGGCACTGAGGCTGGTGGCAACTCGATTGCCGGCATCGGTTATGTCAGCGGTGTGCGCTGCATGGTCGTGGCGTCGAATTCCGCCATCAAGGGCGGCACCATTTCCCCCGCCGGTCTGCAGAAAACTCTGCGCCTGCAGGCCATTGCCAACGAGTGCAAGCTGCCGGTGGTATCGCTGTCCGAGTCAGGCGGCGCCAACCTCAATCACGCCGCCGAAGTGTTTGTTGAGGCCGCGCGTGCGTTCGCCAATCAAGCGCGCATGTCCGCTACGGGTTTGCCACAGATTACCGTGTTGCACGGTAACGGCACCGCCGGTGGCGCCTACCAACCGGGCCTGTCCGATTACATCGTAGTGGTGCGCAATCAGGCCAAGATGTTCCTTGCCGGCCCACCGCTACTGAAAGCCGCCACTGGCGAAATTGCCGACGATGAAAGTCTCGGCGGCGCCGAGATGCATGCCAGTGTTGCGGGCACGGCGGAATACCTGGCCGAGAACGACGCCGACGGCGTGCGCATTGCGCGTGAAATCATGGCGATGATTCCATGGAATGAGCAGCTGCCTGCGACCGACAAGATGGTCTGGCAGGAGCCGCTCTATGATGCAGAAGAGCTACTCGGCATCGTGCCATCCGAAGCGAAGAAGCCGTATGACGTGCGCGAAGTGATCGCCCGTATTGCCGACGCTTCAGATTTCCTCGATTTCAAGCACGAATGGGACGCCGGCACGGTTTGCGGCTGGATCAAGATTGAAGGTCATCCTGTGGGCGTGATCGGTAACAACGCGCCCATCACCGCTGCAGGCGCCAACAAAGCGGCGCAGTTTATCCAATTGTGTGACCAGACCAACAGGCCGTTACTGTTCCTTCACAATACCACCGGCTTTATGGTGGGGACCGAGGCGGAACGTGCCGGCATCATCAAACATGGTTCCAAGCTGATTCAGGCCGTGGCGAACGCGCGCGTTCATAAAGTATCGATCGTTATTGGCGGTTCCTACGGCGCCGGCAACTATGCCATGTGCGGTCGCGGTCTCGATCCGCGCTTTATCTTTGCCTGGCCAAATAGCCGGGTTGCCGTAATGGGCGGCCAGCAAGCCGGTACAGTCTTGCGCATTGTTGCTGAAGAGAAGCAACGCAGCATGGGCATGGAGCCAGACCCCAAGGTACTCGATCTGATTCAGCAGACCACTGCAGCAAAACTGGACGCAACCTCCACCGCCCTGTTTGGCACTGCCCACCTGTGGGATGACGGCATCATTGATCCACGCGATACCCGCAAGGTATTGGCCATGGTCTTCGATCTCTGCCGCGAGGCAGACCGTCGCCCGCTTAACCGCAACAGCTTCGGCGTTGCCCGCTTCTAACCGGAGAACTTGTCATGATCTTTACTCAGGAACATGAAGAACTGCGTCGCACCGTCCGCAATTTTGTTGAAAAGGAACTCAACCCGCATGTGCGCGAATGGGAAGAGGCTGGCCGTTTTCCGATTCATGAAGTGTTCAAGAAGATGGGCGACCTCGGCCTGCTCGGCGTAACCAAACCCGCCGACTTCGGCGGCATGGGTCTGGACTACTCCTATGGCATGGTCATGGCCGAGGAAATGGGCCGCGTGCATTGTGGCGGCGTACCGCTGTCGGTTGGCGTACAAACCGATATGGCAACGCCGGCGTTGGCACGGTTTGGTTCTGACCAGCTGCGCAAGGACTATCTGGCACCCGCCATTGCCGGCGACATGGTCGCCTCGATTGCCGTCAGTGAACCCCAGGCCGGCTCCGATGTCGCCGGCATCAAGACCACGGCGGTCAAGGATGGTGATGACTATGTCATCAACGGCACCAAAATGTGGATCACCAATTCCCCCAGCGCCGACTGGTTCTGTCTGCTTGCCAACACCTCGGACGGCAAACCACATTTCAACAAATCACTGATCGTCGTACCGAAAGACGCCAGCGGCATTACCGTCGACAAGCCACTCAAGAAACTCGGCATGCGTTCCTCTGAAACGGCTCAGGTGTTCTTCGACAATGTACGCGTGCCGCAACGCAATCTGATCGGCCAGGAAGGCATGGGCTTCATGATGCAGATGATGCAGTTCCAGGAGGAACGACTGTTCGCCGCCGCCAACAGCATCAAGGGCATGGAGCATGTGATCAACGAGACCATTGCTTATGCACGCGACCGTCAGGTATTCGGCATGCGCCTGATTGATAACCAGTCTGTACATTTCCGTCTGGCTGAACTGCAAAGCGAAGTGGAGTGTCTGCGCGCCCTGACCTATCGCGCTTGCGAACTCTACATCAATGGTCAGGACGTATTACAGCTGGCATCCATGGCAAAACTGAAAGTCGGTCGCCTCACCCGCGAAGTGGCAGACAGCTGTCTGCAGTACTGGGGTGGCAACGGCTTTATGTGGGAAAACCCGGCGGGCCAGCTGTACCGCGACGGCCGACTCGGTTCCATTGGCGGCGGCGCCGACGAGATCATGCTTGGCATTATCTGCAAGACCATGGATATCTTGCCGGGCAAGAAAAAGGGTTGAGCGAACGCTCCCCGATAACCGGGGGAGAGCTGGAGGGAGTGGGATGCCCGTGATGCCTTACCCGCATCCAGATGTCGTCATATCCCTCCACCCCTCCTCTGTCAGGGCAGGGAGCAAACCAGAAGGAGAAGCTGATGACGCTTCCAAAAACACAATTTTTGCTGCTTGAACAGGACGGACCGTTTCTGCATATCACGCTGAACCGGCCGCAAGCACGCAATGCGCTGAGTCTCGGCATGGCCGCAGAGCTGATGCAGGTCTTTGATGCCGTACGTGAAGACACCTCGGTCCGTGCCCTGGTGATTCGTGGTGCCGGCGGACACTTCTGTGCCGGTGGCGATATCAAGGATATGGCCGGCGCCCGCGCGGCGCTCGCGGCGGGCGATGAAGACGCCATGTTCAGGTTCAACCGCAGCTTTGGTGAAATGATCACGGTGTGCAACGAGCTGCCGCAGACAGTTGTCACGGTGATCGAGGGCGCAGCGCTGGGTGGTGGCTTCGGTCTGGCATGCGTATCGGATATTGCCATCGCCCACGCAGATGCCACCTTCGGGTTACCCGAAACTGGACTCGGCGTGATCCCGGCGCAGATCGCACCTTTTGTGGTCAAGCGTATTGGCTTGACGCAAACACGCCGACTGGCGCTTACCGGTGTCCGCTTCAAGGGCGAGGAAGCCCGGCGACTGGGTATCGTGCACGAAGTGGCGGAGTCTGACGAAGACCTGCAGCAGCGTCTGGCTGACACGCTGGCCGCAATCAAACGCTGTGCGCCGAATGCCAATCGCGTTACCAAGCAATTGATCCTGGATGTCGAACGTAACGCCCTTACCGATGTACTGGATCAGGCGGCAAGGTCTTTCGCCGACGCCACCCAGAGTGCAGAAGGTCAGGAAGGCACGATGGCGTTTGTGCAAAAACGTTTACCTACTTGGGCTCAATAACAGCAGGCGGAATGCAGATGTTTGAAAAAATCCTGATTGCCAATCGCGGCGAAATCGCCTGTCGTGTGATTCGTACGGCGCGTGAGATGGGCTATCGCACCGTGGCGGTGTACTCAGAGGCGGACCGACAGGCGCTGCATGTACGCCTCGCTGATGAAGCCGTCTGTATCGGACCGGCAACCGCCAGCGAGTCGTACCTGATGATTGACGCCATTCTTGATGCCTGCCGCAAGACCGGCGCCGACGCGGTGCATCCCGGCTACGGATTCCTGTCTGAAAACGCAGACTTTGCCCGCGCCTGTGAAGCCGCCAACATCACCTTCATAGGTCCGCCGGTGGATGCCATTCACCTGATGGGCTCCAAGCGGCTCTCCAAAATCGCCATGATCGACGCAGGCGTGCCCTGCATTCCCGGCTACGAAGGCGCAGACCAGAGTGATGCCACGCTGATGGCGGAAGCTGAGCGCATCGGCTTGCCACTGATGATCAAGGCCAGCGCCGGCGGCGGCGGCCGCGGTATGCGCGTCGTCACCGACAAGACCGAGATCGCCGACCAGCTCAAGGGCGCACGCACCGAAGCCCGCAATGCCTTTGGCTCGGATGAGCTGATTCTCGAACGCGCGGTGATGCGCCCGCGTCATGTGGAAATCCAGGTGTTCGGTGATCGCCACGGCAACGTTATTCACCTCGGTGAGCGCGACTGCTCCGTGCAGCGGCGGCACCAGAAGGTTGTCGAAGAAGCGCCCTCGCCGGCCGTCAGTGCTGACCTGCGTGCGCGCATGGGACAGGCCGCCGTGGAGGCTGCCAAAGCCTGCAACTATGTTGGCGCCGGCACCGTGGAATTCCTGCTCGACAGCAGCGGTGACTTTTTCTTCCTCGAAATGAACACCCGCCTGCAAGTTGAGCACCCGGTCACCGAGCTGGTCACCGGTCTCGATCTGGTCGCCCTGCAGATTCGTGTCGCACGCGGAGAGCCCTTGCCGTTGGCACAGGATGACGTGACGCTAACCGGACACGCGATTGAAGTGCGTCTGTATGCGGAAGATCCAGCACAAAACTTCCTGCCGCAGACCGGCGAAGTGATGGGCTGGCGCACCGCCAGTGGCCCGGGTGTGCGAATTGATCATGGCCTGCGCGTCGGTCAGGTGATCGGCAGTCATTATGATCCGATGCTGGCCAAGCTGATTGCCTGGGGCGAGTCCCGCGAGGACGCCCGTCGACGCTTGATCCGGGCCATTGAAGACACGGTTCTGGTGGGCGTTAACGACAACCGCAGCTTCCTGGCCAATATCCTCAAACACCCGGTGTTCGCCGCTGGGGACGCCACCACCGCCTTTATTGGCGATGATTTCGCCAACGATACGAGCATGACGGTGCAGGCCCTGCCGCATCAGGCCTGGGCCATCGGCGCCCTGCTGCGCACGCTGGCAATCCAGGTCAGCCCGGGCCTGCGCGGCTGGCACAGCGCCGCCATGCGGCCGCAACCGCTGCTGCTGGGCTGCGGCGAGCAACAGCAGGCCGTGACGCTGGAATATGTGTCAGGCGGCGTTGACGTACAGGTGGCAGACCGTCATGTCACGCTGCGCATCATTGACGAACACCACGACTACCTGGTGCTGGAAATTGACGGTGTCCGCACCCCGGTGCCATACCATAACCACGGTCATAACAGCTGGTTCAGCTGGCAGGGCCATGGCTATGCCCTGCAGGATCAGACCCACCAGCCACAGTCTGCCGCGGACGGTCCGGGCTCCGGGCAGGTACGCGCGCCAATGGACGGTCTGGTACTGGATGTGCGCTGTGAAGTTGGCCAAACCGTCACCAGGGGACAGGTGCTGGCGGTGATGGAGGCCATGAAGATGGAACACAGCCTGAAGGCCGGTGTAGACGGAACCGTTGAGACTGTTTCAATACGGTGCGGGGATCAGGTCAAAGGTAAACAAGTGGTGCTGACTATAGTGTCCTGAACTGGTGCTGCCCTTGCCAGTACAGGGCACTGCGGTTAAGGTACTGCCCGCTTCCCGCTGATTGAACCGCCATGCCCCCCGCTGGTGCGGTTCTCCTAATTCGATGTGCAAGATGATGGAGTCCCCATGAGCAACGCAGATGTCATTACGTTGCCAAAACTGCTGTCCAAGCTGCCAGCAGTTTTTGCCAACCTGCCGGGTCTGATCAAAGGCTCGCGGATGTCCAAGATCACCGACACCCGTACTCCCATTGGTCTGGCAAAAGGCCTGCAACTGGCCACGGAAGCCAACCCCAACGGCGTCGCCATCCTGTATCAGGACACCCAGCTGACCTATCGTCAATTTAACGCGTGGGCGAACCGCATTGCCGACTATTTCGCCTCAATCGGCCTGAAAAAGGGCGACACCGTGGCGATCGACATCGAAAACCGCCCCGAGCTGCTGGCCGCTGTAGCCGCCTGTGCCAAGCTTGGCGTCTGCGCCGCGCTGCTGAATACCTCCCAGCGCGGCAAAGTACTGACTCACAGTTTCAATCTGGTTAAACCGAAAGCCGCCATCATCGGCGCCGAACTGGCGGAGGCCATCGACGAGGTCCGCGCCGACCTGGAACTGGATGCGGACCGCTTCTTCTATTTCGCCGACCAGGACACGCTTGAAGACCCCGGCACCGCGCCGCAGCGTTTTCGCAATCTGGCTGAGCTGATCAAGGATTGCTCGTCCGAGAACCCGGACTCGGTCAATCGCATTTTCCTCAAGGACCCGCTGTTCTACATCTACACATCCGGTACCACCGGCATGCCCAAAGCGGTAGTGTTCAATAACGGCCGCTGGTGGAAAGCCTACGGCGCATTCGGTTACTCGGCTGTCCGGCTGGGACCGGAAGACCGGATGTACTGCACCCTGCCGTTCTACCACGCCACTGGCATGGTAGTGTGCTGGGCGTCTGTGATCTGTGCGGGTGGTGGTCTGGTGCTGGCGCGCAAGTTCTCCGCCAGCCGCTTCTGGGACGATATTCGCAAGTATGACTGCACCTCCTTTGGCTACGTTGGCGAGCTCTGCCGCTACCTGAATGAAGCGCCGCAACAGCCCAACGATCTGGACAACAAAGTGCATGTGATTGTCGGTAACGGCTTGCGTCCCGGCATCTGGGTGCCGTTCAAGCAACGCTTTGGTATCGATCGTATCGTTGAGCTGTATGCGTCGTCAGAGGGCAATGTCGCTTTCACCAACGTGTTCAATTTCGACAATACCGTCGGCTTCTCGCCAGTGTCCTATGCCATCGTCAAATACGACAAGGAAGCCGAAGCCCCCATTCGTAACAGCAAGGGCTTCATGGTCAAGGTTGGTCGCGGCGAAGCCGGACTGATGCTCGGCGAAATCAGCGACAAGACGCCGTTTGATGGCTATACCGACAAGACCAAGACCGAGCAGGTGATTCTGCGCGACGTGTTCAAGAAAGGTGACGCCTGGTTCAACACTGGCGACATGATGCGCGATATCGGCTTCCGTCACGCCCAGTTCGTTGATCGACTCGGTGACACTTTCCGCTGGAAAGGCGAGAACGTATCCACCACTGAAGTCGAGCAGATCATTGATCAGCACGACGGCGTTGTCGAGACGGTGGTCTATGGCGTCGAGATTCCGAATACCAATGGCCGCGCTGGCATGGCCCAAATACGACTTGATCGCAGTCACGAGCAGTTTGATTTTGCTGCGCTGTCCGATTATCTGCGTCGCGAACTGCCTGCCTACGCGATTCCGGTGTTCCTGCGTATCAACGAGCAGGCCATGGAAACCACCGGCACCTTCAAGCACCAGAAGAACAAGCTCAAGGATCAGAAGTATGACTTGAGCCAACAGGACAACCCGGTCTATGTAATGTTGCCGGGCAGCAGCGAATACCAGCTGCTGACGAAGGAGATCCAGACCGGTATAGACGACGGGCAATACCGTTTCTGACCGACGCAGCGACAATCTCGGCGCACAGAAAAAGGGGGAAGCATCAGCTTCCCCCTTTTTTGTGGCCTACCCTGTGGAAAAGCCTGTGCGTAACCCCGGGCTGACAGCACTTTCAGCAGTTCGCTGACAAGCACGCGGGAGTGTTCCACAGCTCACCAAATTGTTAAATCATAGGCTTAGCACTGGAACCCAGAAATACCAGCAACAACAATCGCTAACACTGAACGCCAGGCTGAATCTGGTGCAGCCAAGCGCCATCAAACTACCACTGAAGTGAGATATTGTTCCGCTTGTCCACAGTAACTGTGGACAAGTCTGTGCACAAAGGTCTGAAAGCACCGTGGAACCCCCTGAAACTCGACATTGACATTAATTTGACGCTTTTTTGAACTGACGTTTTTTCTTTTAATAATCATGAGGTTATAAAATAAACGGCGGGTTTTATGCGATTTTTTTACAGAATTCCCGGCAGCCAGGGGCACACTCGACGCTTGTGCACAAAAAAATACCGCGCCGCAGCTGGGAAAGCAGTCTAACAGGCCCTACTGAGCACAAAATCAGGGCAAAAAAAACGGGCCTCAGGGGATGAGGCCCGTGAAAATACACCACTAGGGGTTAGCGGTGTGCGCTACAAAGTCATTTACCTTTCTTGCCCTTGTCTTCCGGTGACATGGAATCAAGGGCGGCAGTCAATTCCTGAACTCGCTTTTGCAGGGCTTCCACTTCGCGTTTGTTGGGAATACCCAGCTTGGAGAGGGCCTTGTTCAGACGATCATCGAACGCCTTCTCCATCTTGCCCATGGTCTCGCCGGTGCGTGATTTAACACGCTCCTTGATCTCTTCAACGCGGTTCTCAGAGATATCACGCGTCTTGCCTTCGAGATCACGACCAACTTCAACCAGTGTGTCGAACAGCTTGCTGCCCTCTTCCTCCGCTCGCGCGAAGGCCCCCAGGCCAGCCAGCCAGATCTGATGGGTGTACTTGCGCAGATCGCGGGTACCACCGGTCAGCATCTTGATCGGGTTTTGCTTGTCAGCTTTCTCCAGAGCCTCGCTCTGGTCTTTTTCGGGTTGCTTGCGGTTAGCCATCAAAATTTCTCCAGGCACACAATTCCACAAGCCAATGCAGTGCGGCCTAAAACAGACCCTAACAAACGTAATCAGCGCAATTGATTACAGGGGCCAGTGTAAGGGTCGCAGGGCAGGTTATGGGATGTGGCTGTCTGACAATGTTACAGTGATCTTAAAAATCGCCCTCGTCATCGTAGTCATCACGAATCGGTCGGCGCCCGGACAACAGACTGATACCACTGCGGGCGATATCTTTGGCACGATCCCGGATGACGTCTGACTTTCCACTCAGCACGTCTTGCAAGCGCTGACGGAAACTCTCTTCAAGCAGCTTGGCGCCAGACTTGAGTCGCTGGTCGATGCGACGCTCGATATCTGGTCCGATGCGGTATTTTACCGCCACATGCACCACCAGCAAGGTGATAGCAGAGGACAGCGCGGCGGCCGCAAACAGGGTCCAGAACAGCTGCTCGAGCGTAAAGGTCATGACCGCCCCCTTATGCCATACCGAACACCACCACCAGCTGGAACATGCCGGCCATGGCACCGAGTACACCACCCACACAGATCAGGATCCACTCGTCTTCCTGGAATGCCGGGCGGAGCAAATCCTGGAATTCGGAAGACGACAGTTCCTGCATGCGATCACACAGGATCTTCTCGACAATCGCCCCACGTTCCTTGTTGAACACCGGGTCCTCGAACGGATACAGGGACAGGTCAACCGCCTTTTCCTCGACGGCACGTTTGAGATCAAGGTAGCCGCCCGGCCCGACCGTCAGCTGCGCTGCCGTGCGAACAACGCCGCCATCAAGCAGTGGCTTGAGGTGGCGCTTGATCAGCATCTTGGTGCGGTCTCCACGCGGTCCATTCATGACCTGATACATGATGTTGCGCAGGGTCATCATTTCGGTGGTGGTAATGTAGGCGAACTGCTCCGCCACATCCCGTTGCCGCCGCAGGAATAGTCCCTGGATCCGCACCGGCCCGACCTTGACTGGATCAAGCGGTCGAAAAATAACATTCAGCGCCAACCAGTTGGTGGCTATGCCAACAACGAAACCGAACACTGGCAACACCCAGTTCTCAGGATAAAGAATGAAGATTGGCACCTGAATCAGACCAAACAGGAAGCCGAAGTAAAAGCCACTATTAATTACGAACTTGAATTCGGGCTCGCCCACTTCCTTGAAAATACGGATCAGCAGGTCCTTGTCATCGCGCAGCTGCGTGGCAACCATGTGCTTGAGGTCTACCAGCTCCTCGATGTTGCGCCCGATGTCGTCGATGAGGTTGTCCATCACCTGGGGAATCGCACGTCGAGCACGGTTGTACACCCGCTTTCTCACCATTTGCGGCAGGTTTTCCCAAAGCACCGCATTGCGCTCAGTCATGACCTCGTCAGTGAATTCCTCGATGCGGGCTTGAGTACTACGGGTCAGGTGCGCGGCAATTTTTTCTGGTTCCATCTCGCGAAAGAACTCATCCATTGAGCCGAGTTTTTCCAGCGTTTTTTCTACAACGATGCGGCCCATTTTTTCCGCTTTGGAGGGAATAATGCCTTGCCAGCCGAAAATCGGTTTGATGCCGATAAACTCCTTCGGATAGAAGGTCATCTGCACCGCCAGCCAGTTTGTGACCCAACCGATGACCCCGGAACCGATAGGAATACTGACGTACTTCCAAAAATCCGGATGAGATATCAGGGTTTCCAGCATGTGAACAACAAACTCCCGCTCTAAAACTAAATACGCCCGACCTTCCCTGACCCAGCGCATAGGCCAACCCGGCAAGGCGCTAGTATATATGCCTGCCTCGAGAAGGTAAGCGAAAAAGCGTCAGATGGCAGGGTTTCTTCGCCAAACATGATCTGATTGACTCAGTTCTACCTGCCAAGGCCGCCGGGCCTGTGTAGAATGCCGGGAATGACAACTAACCGGTACCTGCCGCTGCATGCTTGAACAGCCCTCCGCTACCCGCTTTCTGATGCTGGGCGCCCTCGAGACCTTGATCAATCAGGCACTCGAATTGGAGGGCAGCACCAGCCAGCGACTGCATACCTTGCATGGCACGGTGGTGCGGCTGCGTTGCAGTGCACCGACGTTCAGCCTCTATCTGTTGTTGTGCGAAGACGGCATCGAAATCCTCGAAAACTATGAGGGCCACATCGACATTCGCGTCCGCGCCTCTCTCGGCGCCTTGCTGCACTGGATACTGACAGCTGGCGCAACACCGGACGACGACGCCATTGCCGTGAGCGGGCCACAGGACAAGGTGGACCTGATCGTCGAGGCACTGCAGGAATTCGACATCTGGTCGGCGATGCGTCGCTGGCTGGATGAACACGTCCGGGCCGATGAACTGATCGCGCTGATTCGACGTCAGGACCCGCGCTGGCTCGAAACCCTGCAAGCGGTCTCCAGCGATGTGCAGAATATGTCCACGGAAATCGGACGGCAGCGCTTGCTGCAAGAAGAAATTCTTGACGAGCTACGCAGCCTCAAACGTTATGTAGCCCGCGAACGGCGTCTGGATATGGGCTTTCTTTTCGTTGGCGTGGCCCTGCTTCTGGGCGCCTTTGCCAGTGCCGATGGCCAGCTACCGGTGCTGATTCAGGACATCCAGAAAGGCACGCAAACTCTGTTGCTGGCCAGCCTCGGCCTGACACTGGTGTTGTCTCGGGTACTGTTCGGCAACCGTCATTCCTGATTGCGATCACGGCGCCCGCGTCGACCAAGAATTCGCCCCAACCCTTCCTCGACAATATCCGCGCCGGTTTTGGCGATAGTTCTGGTGGTACCCTCTAGTACCTCCTTGCTGGCCAAGCGCGTAAAGCCGTCCATGACACCGCGTCGTACCGCTTCTTCCACGCGCGCGGCCAACACGTCAGCGGCTTCGTCGAGCCGCTGCTTGAACTCTTCATCAAACTGGCGAGCCAGTCGCGGCTTCAACCAGAGCGTCATCCACACCCCCAAGCCGGCACAGGCCAACGCCGCACTGCCCAACGCAATGGCAACCAGAATCCATATCGACATAGCCACTTTCTCCTGTTCTTCACGTGCCTATTTGGCTGTTTCCGGCCCTGCAAACCGCTCACGGCTCCGAATTTGGCGCTCGTCGAGGAAGCCGCGTGACTGGGGTCACAAATAATATAAAATGACACCTAAACTTGTCTCCATAAGCTTTTGAATTTTAAAGCTCACCGCAAACATGGCGGACTTAAAATCCGCGTCACAAGGATGGAATAACCACCATGCGCACCTTGCTGCTGATTCCCGCCCTGCTGCTCAGCTTGTCCGTCCATGCGTCAATGATCGTAGACCGGACCATCCTGACATTCGAGCCCGGCGCCGCGCCGCGGCATGATGTGTCGGTAACCAACCCTGACAGTGAGAACCTGTATATCGAAATCACTGTGCTCGACGTGACCAATCCCGGTACCGAGGAAGAAGCCCGCACGCCGGTGAAAGATCCTGAATCCATCGGTCTGGTTGCCGCACCGCGTCTGTTGATGATTCCGGCCGGCGGCCGTCGTACGGTCAGACTGGTGAATCTTGATGGCCATGGCGACACCGAGCGCGTTTACCGAGTCAACATCACGCCGGTGCCGCCACCCATTGAGGCCAAAGGCATGGCCATTCGTGTGATGATTGGTTACCAGGTGCTGGTATTCGTCGCTCCGCAAACAGCAAAGCCAGAACTTGTCGGCAAGCGTAGCGGCAATACCTTGACGCTGGAAAACCGCGGCAATGTCAATCTGATGCTGTCCGACGGCCAGCAATGCCCCACTGTTACTCGTGATAGCTGTGCTGACATTGCAGGCAAGCGTCTTTATCCGGGCAACCGGCTCGCCATTGAGTTACCCAATAACGGCCCCGTGTTCTTCCGCGTGACTGATGGCGATCATACTCAGATGCGTGAGTTCTGAGGCGGGATCGACTGACGATGTCTTCGACCCTGCAACTCAAGAGTCTGACTGCTGCTGTGCTGCTCGCGTCCGTACCGCCGGCGGCGAGTCAGATGCAACTGCCAGTGCCACCATCCACGGCCAAGGCATCTCAGCAGGCGACAACAAGCGCAGCCAGCGACGCGCCGATCATACTTGCTCGCAATAACATCTCCAGCGCCACAGCGCTGACATCACAGCGCGATTTTCCTGACACTGATCGCGAACGTCCGGACGACGGCTTTATCAAGACGGCGGGTATTCCGAAAGGCTTTGAGGGCTTCCACGAGCCGCAGCTGACTGCGGTGGATATCTACTACGGTGGTCGCATCGTTACCACTACCATCGCGGAATACACGCCGACAACCCTGAAGTTTCTGAAGCCCGAACAAGTCGCACAAGCAATCAGCGGCCTGAAAGACACGGAGGCGGCGGCGGCATTATTGAGCGCTGAATTACCCAGTAATGCAGACCGTGTGTGCAAGCAGCCACGTCAACCCCTGTGTGGCAACCTCAAGCCGGAAGGCATCGGCTTGATTTTCGATGAGAACCGCTTCCGGGCAACGATTTTTGTCCATCCTGACCTGCTGCTCGACGCTGCCCAGCAGGATCCTCGCTATTTGCCTCCACCGGAGAAAGATCGCGTTACGGTGGTGCAGAACCTGAATGCGTTGACCACGGGCGATAATCAGGGCCGCGATCAGTTCAGCCTGTTTGGGGTGACCCGAGCTGGATACAACGGCCATTATGGTTTTGCCGACTGGGTCAGCACCGACCAACAGAGCTTGAGCTTTGATCAGCTCGGCTACCGTCATGTACTGAAAAACCATGAGATCACTGCGGGCCTGTTTGAGCCCACAACGGAGGCTTTACGAGGCATACGGCGTGACTTGTTAATGGGAGGCGGCATCACAACCTCCCTTAATTTGCGCCAGGATCTGGCCAGCGTTATCGCCAGTCCAATTGAACTGTTCCTGCCTATTCGCGGGCGTGTTGATATTTTTCGTGATGGCCGTCTGATCAGTTCTGGCTTTTATGAAGCAGGCAACCAATTCATTGACAGCGACCGCCTTCCTAACGGTGCGTACCTGATCGAAATCGTTATTACCGACGATGCCGGCAATACCAGAACCGAGCAGCAGCTATTTGTTAAGTCAACGCTGATCCCTCCTTCAGGCGAACCTCAGTGGTTTGTAGAGGCCGGTCGGGTCAAAGCACGAACTTCTGACAATGTTATGCCGGATAGCATCGACGCAACCTTGATGCGCTCGGGCTATCGGTGGCGCCAACGGGACTGGCTTGGCTTTGGCATCGCGTCTGCAATCACTGACAAAGAGGTCGTCGGTGAGCTGTCCAGCAACGTGTATACCGACTGGAGTGAAATCGGCGGCGAAGTGTTTGCCTCGGACGAGGGAGGCTGGGGCTGGGGCATGCGAGGCAGCGCACGCTGGGAGAAGGCGAATTTCAGCGTCAGTGCGCAACGCAACTTCAGCGATGACAGCGATTTCCTCGCAGACGCAGATTATGCCCTGATTGATCAAAGCCGGTGGCTGTACAGTGCGCAAGCGAGCCGTCCGCTATTGCGCAACGGCCTCGCCAGCATTTCGCACTCGCATTTTGGCAGTGAAAGCGGTGAGAGATCCCGCCGTAATACTCTGAGCTACAGTTACAACCAGTTTTTCAATAACGGTAAAGCTGCGACGTATCGCGGCGAATTCAGTGAAGTCGAGGGCGATCAGCGCATCCTGCTAAGCGTGCAATTACGTGCTAATAGCCGACACTGGAATCACTCAGCACAACTCGACTGGGTCGACAGCGATGCGATGGAAACACAGGGCGCGATGGGATCCGTGGCAACGCGCTGGCGCGATCAGGATATCTTTGTGGACGATGTAGAGCTGGGCGCCAACGCTCGTTTTGATGACGACACCAACAGCATTAATGTCGACGGCGTTCATCGCTCTCAATACGGCATCGGCCGCGCTGAAGTTTCGAGCGCAAAAGCCGATAGCGTTAATACCACTCAGTATCTGGCCGGCTATGACACCAGCATCGTGCTGGATGAACAGTCCCGTCTAGCATTTGGCAGTCCACTGGCGGGCCAGTCTGCAGTGGTTGTAGATCTGGCCGGCGCCGATGGCGCGGTAGTGGATATCCTCAGCGATGGCCAGAGACAATTCAGCGCCCGTGGCGGAAGCCGCGTACCGGTCACCCTGACGCCCTACCGACAGTATGAAATCAGTATCGCCGACCGCGGCACGCAGATGCTGAAGTACGACAATGATTCTGTTACTGCGACGCTTTATGTTGGTGATGTCGACAGTCTCGATTTTCAGGCGAGCAAGATCAATGTTCTGGTTTCCCGACTCTACAGTGTCGAAAACGTTTGCTCCGAGGTAACCCAGGAATGCTATCAGATACCCCTGCCTATGCGCAGTGCTGCTATCACCGGAGCCGAAGGCATCCTGTTCAGTGACAGCGAGGGCTATTTCCAGGGCGAAGTATCAACATCAACGACTCAGCTCATATCAGAAATCAATGGCGAGCCTTGCTTCATTGATCTCAGTGCATTGACCGCCGAAAATGGTGTATTGCGTGCAGGCCGACTGTATTGCAGCACTGAGCAGCAGATAAAGGAAGATCAGGAACGACAAGCTGAGGAGAGTACAGAACCGACGCAGGCGCCTGTGGAAGACGAGCAAAATGCCGACACTAAAGTCGAAGGACTGCCGCAACCTGATGCAGGTTGAATCCCGCCCCCAACAAGCGTCGACTGCGCTATTGCATCTCCACCATGATAGTAAGCGTGCCGCTATGATTGCCGGATTCGGTTACCAACGTATCGATATCTGTTGCCAGCACCGTTACCCCGAGCGTGGCGTTGTTGTTGGCACCCGAGTTACAGTTTAACGAACCTGGAAATGCATTGATGCGCGCTGACAGAAGCACACCAGGAGTAACTGCGGCCGTCCCACTACCATCGTTCCATGTCACCGTGTAGGGGATGATGCTGGCATTTCGCTGCAGCGTAAACGCACCGCCCGCACCGCTGCCCGTCAGCGATACACCATAGTTTGGGTTTGCCGCACCACCCGCGCGAAATACACACATTGACTCGTTCGCTGACATATCCACGCCAGCATAGCTGCCAAGATTAATGTCATTCAATTCTGTAATGGCGATGGTGTCGGGCAAAGTGAGATTGGCAGTGACGTTGTTGGCAAAGCTGGAGCGCCCGCCACCGGCGTTGGAAATCGTCACGTCAAAAGTTTGGGTATAAAAGCCCGGCGGCACCGCAGCAATATCATTGCTATCAACGAACATGATCAGGCGCCCGTTATTGCCACCGGGGCAGTTGGCGGAGTCGCCGGTCATAACATTACCTGTGATCGCACCAGACGTCAGAGGCCATGAAGTACCATTGCGCAGGTCAACCCAGGTCAGGGTAACGGGAATTTGCTGTGCGCCGCTCACCAGTGCGAATGGCACGGTCGCCGACACCGCATAATTGATAACAGTATTATTCGCCGGGTTAGCGCCAGCGGTCGATTGCACGCAGAAATCCTGGGTCATGGTGATGTCTGCACCCGTCCAGTTCAGCGTCCAGGTCACGGGGCGAGGAGAGATGTCTACGCGCGCAAACAGCAACGCCGGCGCACACAGCAGTAATGCTGTCAGTGCGGCGGTGATCAATTGATTGCTGTGCTTTGTCGCCGACATCATGCCCAGTCCCTGACACCCATCGCTAGTAAACCAGTCGCGCAGTCTAATCCCGTGCTGACACTGCGTCTAAGCAAAAAGGGGAGCGAAGCTCCCCTTTGTACGTCGCTTGCCTCGTTCAAGGCAGACCGGATTTACTCCGGCGTTACAGTCAGGATCAGGGTATCGGTGTAACGATCCGGCTCTGCAGCATCCAGAGCGGTCGCCGCAGCGGTGACCGACAACTTGCCAGCAACCGGGGCACAGGCACCCAGAGTGGCACTGTCCGCAACCTGTGCGGGCAGATTGGTGTTATACGTCAACGGTGCACCACCCCAGCTTACGGTGTACGCCACCGTCGTTGCTGCGGCACCGTCCGGCACCATGGTGAAAGAGCCGTTAGCAGAGGTCGCTACGATGCCATAAGTACCGGCATTGTTGCGTCGTACGCAAGCCGGAGACGTGCCAGTACGATCAACGCCGTCACCGTTGTAGGTACCAAGATTGATGTCCGCCAGATCAGTAATGCGGATCAGTGCCGGCACCGTTACTTCAATCAGCAAATCACCTTGAGAAGTCGCGCCGACCGTACCCTGCGTAGCGGCCATTGCTCCCGCCGACAAGCCCATGCCAGCAACCATTGCTGCTACAGCGAATTTATTCAGTTTCATAACTTCACTCTCCGAAAAAATAAGTTGGCTTGCCAGCCGAGTCGTCCTGAATCCCCATACTTTTGTATGAAGCTTTGGAAAGATACTAACCAGCGCCGCAGCGCTTGAGAACCAGTTCCCAGTTTGATGTTGCACACTGCCGATAAGCGGAGGCGGAGCCCGTACCAACGGCAGGAAGTTGACCTGATTTGTAAAAAGTGGGCCCTTTTACCCAGCCTAAGTCTTTGTTCTATAGTGCCAAATTCCTCTACTGTTGCCCGACTTTACGGGCAAACGCTATTCTGTGAAGCAATTCTCGCTCCGCCGCGACGGCCAGAAGGAACTTCGCGCATGACCCAGCCCCCGGCATTTGCCGTGATCGCCGACAGCTCCAGACTGGGCAGCCAGCTGCTTCGCAGGATTCTTGACCCGCTTATCAGTCTGGAACTGGCTGCTCCAGGGGCAGACATTCTCAGCCTGTTTGACCACAATCCCTCTCCCCGTCTGCTGTTGATCAATCACGACTGGCCTGATCTGGAGCAGATACTTGAGGCACTGTCTGGCCGCCAATCTGCACCACAAGTGCTGCTGCTGGCTGGCAGGGATAACATTGGTAGCATTCGCGGCCAGATCAGTGATCAATATTACGCCGACATCGTGCTGCGGCCGTTCGAAGCGCGCGATGTCGTCAATGCCATCGTGCGCTGCATCTCAGTGTCCCCACGTGAGGATGCTGGTGCCCTGCCTTCGCCGCCTGCCGTATCAGTGGTCTCTGGCGTGCCCCTGTCCAGCGTACTGGAGCGTGACCTGGCATTTTGCAAACGCCACGGCCTGATGCTTTCCGCCATGGCCGTGCAACTCAATAACTATGACGTTCTGTGCGCAGATGTGGGGCGACCGGCCGTAGAAGAAGCCCAGCAGCGGCTTGAGCAGCAAATGCGTGACATTCTCAGAAGTGAGGACAGTTTCTGTCTGCGCCAACCGGGACTCTTAATATTGTCACTGCCGGGAACACCTCCGCTTGGAGCGCGCGTGTTGGCACACCGCATTTGCGCCTGGCTTTCCCACGAAGAGTTCCAGCAACAGTACTTCAGCATTCACTTTTCCGTGAATATTGGCATCCACTGCTGTGTACCCGGTTCAGAAGTTGAACCACAAAGCTTTTTGTCTGAAACCGCATTTACCGCCCATGAAGCACCTGAAGATGATCAGAACCACATCCACCTGAGCGAGTACGCGCAAGCAATTGTCGGCGAACGCAGCACCACTCACCATAATCGCAGCCATGTGGACAGTGAACATTTCTGGCAAACACTGGAGGCATTGCTGCGACATCCGAACCTGAGTGACCACGACAATCAGGACGCATTGCTGAGCAAGCTCGCACCGATTCTTGTGGGGCTTTCAGAAAACCAGCGTCTGAAGCTGGTGGATGATTTGTTGATGGGAACGGTCAGCCCGGACGGCGCGCAATGACCACCGCACGGCGGGGAGCAGGATAGCCCTCGCAGGTCTTGCTGTGGTCCTGCGGATTGAGAAAATCTGGCAACGACTGAAATTGCATCCAGTCAGTGCTGCGTTGCTCTTCCACAGTGGTCACAGAAATGTCCACCACTTTGACCGCTTCGAAGCCAACTTTTGACAGCCACAGACACAACATGGCTTCACTGGGCAGGAAATACACATTGCGCATCATCGCGTAGCGATCGGCCGGCATCAGCACAGCGCGCTCATCGCCCTCCACCGTTAGCGTTTCCAGCACCAGCTCGCCACCGGGCTCAAGCAGTTGCATCAGCTCCTGCAGGTGATCAAGCGGAGATCGACGATGGTAGAGCACGCCCATGGAGAAGACCGTATCGAACGCCGGCTGTGCGGAAGTGATCTGCTCGAGCCGCAGTGGCGCAAACCACACCGGTACATTACTGGCATAGCGCTTGACGGCGAGATACTGGACCAGAAACAGAATTGTCGGATCGATGCCCAGTACAAAAGATGCCCCGGCGGCAGCCATCCGCCAGCAGTGATAGCCGGAGCCACACCCCACATCAAGCACCCGTCTACCAGCGAGAGAGGACAGATGCGGCGCCACCCGGTCCCATTTCCAATCCGAGTGCCACTCCGTGTCAATGTCGACATCGAAAAATCGAAACGGACCCTTACGCCAGGGCATCAGACCTTTCAGTGCTTCGGTGACGTCTGAGGCCGCAGGTGCTGGAAGCTGTGAGGCAGAGACAGTGACTGCAGCTCGACCCGCATCAACCTCTGCGGCTATCTCCGGCAATTGTGACAGGCTCCGCAGCCAGCGCGCCTGGTCGCCATGCGGGGCTACCAGCAAGCGCTCATGCGTCAGCGCCTTAATGCAGTCCGCCATCTCTGCGGGTAAATATTCTCCCAGTGCGGCGTCAAGCTGCTCGCAATAGCGCTGAATCATCGCCAGGCCACCAGCGAGATAAAGTTAAAGCAATGGAACCACACATGTACGCGCGAGAACCCGGCTTGCGACAATCGCTGCCGATGCTGCGCCAGAGTTTCGGGCACCAGTACATTCTCCAGTGCGGTACGCTTCTGGCTGATTTCAAGTTGTGAATAGCCATTGTTGTACTTGAACGCGTGATGCAGCTGCTGTTGCAGCGCCTCTTCCTGAGGATCGTCGAAGCGTATCTTTTCAGACAGCACAAAAATCCCGCCTGGATGCAGCGCGTCGGCAATCGACTGCACCAGTCCGTCGCGAAGGCGCGCCTCGATAAACTGCAGCGTAAAGTTCATCACCACAACGCTGGCATCGGCAAGCGGCATCTCCAGCACATCGCCAAGCTGCAACGCAATCGGTGTCTGAACAGGCGCGGACGCCAGCAGTTGACGCGCACGGGAGATCATCGCTTCTGAATTGTCCACGCTGATTATTGCGCAGTCAGGCTGAGTGACCAGTTGCGCCATGGCGAGACTGCTGGCACCCAGCGAGCAACCGAGATCGTAGAGACGGCTACCGGGCTGGGCATATTGCGCCGCCAGCACGCCGGTCATTTCGACAATGGTGTCGTAGCCCGGAACCGAGCGGCGAATCATGTCGGGGAAAACGCTGACCACCTGCTGATCAAACGAAAAACGCTCGATCACCTCACGCTGGCGAGCGTAGATCTGATCTGCCTTGTCGTCGGTGGTCATGTCATACCCGCTATGCGTGAGCAATAAAAAAGCCGCTTGCGCGGCTTTTTATATTTGGTCGGGACGGGAGGATTTGAACCTCCGACCCCTTGCACCCCATGCAAGTGCGCTACCAGGCTGCGCTACGCCCCGAAATCGGCCTTGAGTGTTCTGGGGTTCAAGGCGGCGGCAATCATAGCGGATTGCCCCCATGCTGCAAACCTTCAGGTGCGCAATACCGCCAGTACTTCTTCCAGCTCGACGATCATCTGGCGAATCAACTGATGGTAATGGGATGCCGAATCGGTGCTGGCGCCCCCGGACAGCTGCTGACGGGCACCACCAATAGTGAAGCCCTGATCGTACAGCAGGCTGCGGATCTGGCGAATCATCAGCACGTCCTGGCGCTGATAGTAGCGACGGTTACCGCGGCGCTTGACCGGCTTGAGCTGGGGAAATTCCTGCTCCCAATAGCGCAGTACATGCGGTTTCACATCACACAGCTCGCTGACTTCACCGATGGTGAAATAGCGTTTACCCGGAATGACTGGGAGCTGGTCGTTATTGCTTGGTTCCAGCATATGCCTCAACCCGTTGTTTTAGTTTTTGCCCCGGCCGAAAGGTCACCACACGTCGTGCAGTGATTGGAATTTCCTCACCGGTTTTGGGGTTTCGGCCGGGACGTTCGCTCTTGTCCCGCAAATCAAAATTTCCGAATCCCGACAACTTCACAGGAACATTATTCTCAAGAGAATGACGGATTTCCTCGAAGAACATCTCCACCATTTCCTTGGCTTCTCGCTTATTCAGCCCCAGCTCTTCAAACAGTCGCTCGGCCAAATCCGCCTTCGTCAGCGCAGTCATCCACAATCCTCGAATCAGTCGCGCAAATGGGCGTTAAATTCTTGTTTTAGCAAGGATACTACAGCTTCGATCTGGGAGGTAATCTCGGCTTCCCTTAGCGTGCGTGAACGCTCCTGGAAGGTCAAGCCCAGCGCCAGACTTTTCGTCCCGGCAGCCACTCTATCTCCTTGATATACGTCGAAAATTCTCACATCTCTGAGACTGGCATCGCAACCGCGACGGACGGCAGCAATGACGTCGCCAGCGGCAACTTCAGAATTCAAGACAAAGGCAAGATCGCGGCGCACCGCCGGCTGATCGGATATTTCGCCGAACTTAGGCACATTTGCCTGCATGATAACGTCATTTAGCAACTCGAAAAGGAAGACGTTTTCAGGCAAATCAAGTTTGGCAGCAATTCCCGGGTGCAGCTTGCCAAAATAGCCGGCCAGTCGCCCGTCAATCTTCACGCTGGCGCACTGACCCGGATGCAGGGTCGAATGCTCTGCCGACTCGAACTGCCAGTTGGCCCGTCCTGACAGCCCCAGAAGCGCCTGCAGATCACCTTTGAGATCATAAAAATCAACCGCACGCCCCTTTTCGGACCAATTGGCCGGCTGCGCCGCACCATATACCAGCCCCGCGAGCACAGGTTCCTGCAGCAGATCACCCTGCTCTGGAACAAATCGAAGCCCGGTTTCAAACAGGCGCAGACGATCAGCCTGGCGGTTGAGGTTGTAACGCGCGCACGCCAGCAGACCGGACCAGAGACTGGTGCGCATCACTCCCAGCTCGCTGGAAATGGGATTCGCCAACGGCAACGGTGCCAGCGTCGGGTCGACCAGCGCCTGAATCGCCGGATCGACAAAACTGTAGGTGATCACCTCCATATAACCGCGCGACTGCAGCGCATCCGCCAGGCGTCGAACCGAAAGGCGCTTCTCCGATACCTGCGGCCGCGCTGTCACCAACGGCAACCGGGTCGGCAAGCGGGCGTAGCCATAGATGCGCGCCAGCTCCTCGATCAGGTCTTCCTCGCGTTCGATATCGAAACGCCAGCTTGGCGACGTTACTTGCCAGCCTGCTGCGGTGGCAACCGGCTGCATACCGAGACGCGTCAGAATCTCTTCAATCTCGCTATCCGCCATGTCCAGGCCCAGCAAGCTTGTCACCCGAGCCTTACGCAGCACGACCTTGGCCTGCTGTTCGAGCGCATCCGCATTGACCACCGACGTGATATCGCCCGCTTTGCCGCCAGCGATCTCGGTAATCAACGCGGTGGCACGCTCAAGCGCCAACGCCTGCAGCGCGGGATCGACACCACGCTCAAAGCGGTGCGACGAATCTGTGTGCAAACCGTAGGAACGCGCCTTGCCCGCCACTGCCAGCGGCGCAAAGAACGCCGACTCGAGAAAAATGTCGACGGTGGTGTCAGATACGGCAGTGTCAGCACCACCCATCACACCCGCCATCGCCAATGCCTTGTCCTGATCAGCGATCACCAGCGTATCGTCGCGCAATGTCACGCTCTGACCATCCAGCAGCATCAGCGATTCGCCAGCCGCAGCCATGCGCACCTGAATGCCGCCGGCAAGTTTGGACAGATCAAATGCATGCAACGGCTGACCCAGCTCCTGCAGCACATAGTTGGTCACATCCACAATTGGATCGATGGTGCGCACGCCGGCGCGCTGCAAACGCTCCGCCATCCACGCCGGTGTTTGCGCCTTTGGATCAACCCCCTCAATCACGCGACCACAATACACCGGGCATTGCGCCGCAGCAGTCACCACCACCGGAAACTGCTTGCCTGATGTGACTGGTACCGGGGTAATCTGCGGTTCATTCACGGACATACGATTGAGCACGCCCACTTCTCGTGCGATGCCACGCACGCTCAGACAGTCTGCTCGGTTTGGCGTCAGATCCACCTCGATAATGGCGTCATCAAGCCCGAGGTAGTCGCGAATATTGACGCCGACAGGTGCATCTGCGGGCAGCTCAAGCAGACCGTCAATGGCATCCTCAAGACCGATTTCCGATGCGCCACATAGCATGCCCTGCGAATCCTGCCCTCGCAGCTTGGCCGGCTTGATCTTGAAGTCGCCGGGCAATACAGCACCGATCTTCGCAAACGGCACTTTCAATTCAGCACGAACATTTTTCGCGCCACACACGACTTGATAGATTCCGTCACCGGCATCCACTTCGCACAAGGTCAACTTGTCCGCATCGGGATGAGGACGGGTGCTTTTTACCTGCGCTACGACCACACCGCTAAAATCCGGCGCAGCCTTTTCGACCGCATCCACTTCCAGACCAGCCATGGTAATTTGTTGCGCCAGCGCATCGGTACCGATGTCCGGGCTGACCCACTCTCGCAACCAGGATTCACTGAGTTTCATCGCCTGGCCCCTTATTTGAACTGATTCAGGAAACGCACATCGTTCTCGAAGAACATGCGCAAGTCATTCACGCCGTAGCGCAACATGGTCAGTCGCTCGATGCCCATACCGAAAGCAAAACCCGAATACTTCACTGGATCCACACCGCCATGCTCGAGCACTTTCGGGTGCACCATGCCGCAGCCCATAATCTCTATCCAGCCGGTCTGGCCGCAGACACGGCAGCCCTTGCCGTCACACATTACACAGCCGATATCCACTTCGGCGGACGGCTCGGTGAACGGAAAATAAGACGGACGAAAACGCACCGGCAGATCATCCACCTCAAAGAATGCCTGCAGGAACGCCGCCACCGTGCCGCGCAAGTCAGCAAAGCTGACATTTTCATCGACCAGCAAGCCTTCTACCTGATGAAACATTGGCGTGTGGGTCAGGTCGGAGTCGCAGCGGTAAACGCGGCCCGGCGCGATAATGCGAAACGGTGGCTTGCCATCCTTCATGACGCGCACCTGGACTGGCGATGTATGCGTACGCAACAACCGACCATCACCAAAATAGAAGGTGTCGTGCATGGCACGCGCCGGGTGATGACCGGGAATGTTGAGCGCTTCAAAATTGTGGAAGTCATCTTCCACTTCCGGCCCCTCGGCGACGTCATAACCGAGCGCGATAAAGAAATCTTCAACACGCCGACGTGTACGCGTGACCGGATGCAAGGAACCACTGCCCTCACCACGGCCAGGCAGGGTGACATCAATTTTCTCACTGGCCAGCTTGTCGTTGAGACTAGCCTGTTCAAGAGCATTCTTTCTGGCATCCAGCGCCTGTTGCACCTGATCACGGACAACATTGATTTTCGCACCCGCGGCGGGCCGCTCTTCGGCGGACAATTGGCCCAGCCCTTTCAGCAGCGCGCTGATCTCACCTTTCTTGCCCAGGTATTTGACCCGCACATCATCCAGTGCGCGCAAATCCGCCGCAGCTTCGACAGCTGCCAGCGCTTCCCCGGTTACCTGCTCAAGATTTTCCATGCTCAGACCTGGTCTCATGTTCATCGAAGCTCACCGCGCTTCGCTTGCATTCCAAACAGAAACGGGGGAAGAGCGCGAGCTCTTCCCCCGTTTTGATGACAGCTGACGATGTGTTGTCAGTCGTATCAGGCGAGGCTCGCTTTGGCTTTATCGGCCAAAGCAGCAAAAGCCACCTGATCACGGATTGCGATATCGGACAGCACCTTACGGTCGATGTCGATATTGGCTTTCTTCAGACCGTTGATAAGACGGCTGTAGGAAAGACCAAACTGACGTGCACCGGCGTTGATACGCACGATCCACAGACGACGGAACTGACGCTTGCGCTGACGACGGTCGCGGTACGCATACTGACCGGCTTTGGTCACTGCCTGAACGGCAACACGATACACGCGGCTACGGGCACCATAGTAACCCTTGGCCAGCTTCAGAACTTTCTTGTGACGGCGACGCGCCGTTACACCACGTTTTACTCGAGCCATTTGTCAAATTCTCCCAGTGATCGTTAGGCGTAAGGCAGCATGCGCTTGACCAGCGCAACGTCTGACTCGTGAACAGCTGACATGGAACGCAGCTGGCGGATACGCTTGGGCGATTTCTTGGTCAGAATGTGACGCTTGAATGCCTGCTTTCGCTTGAAACCGGAGGCGGTTTTCTTGAAACGCTTGGCTGCCCCGCGGTTTGATTTCATCTTTGGCATGATTGCTACTCTTTAATTTACTTAAGTTACGTTTACTTGCTTTGCTCGAGTAACCGGAAAACGGTTACCTTTTCTTGCTGGCCGGCGCGATCACCATCATCATTTGCCGACCTTCCAGGTTTGGTTTCTGCTCGACCTGTCCGTACTCGGCGAGATCCGCCTCGATACGCTGCAGCAGTTGCAGTCCCAGCTCCTGGTGAGCCATCTCCCGGCCACGGAACCGTACGGTGACCTTGGCCTTGTCCCCGGCTTCGAGAAAGCGCGTCAGGTTTTTCAGTTTCACCTGATAGTCGCCAATGTCAGTGCCGGGGCGGAACTTGATTTCCTTGATCTGTGTCTGGCGCGTTTTCTTGCGCGAGTCTTTCTGCTTCTGTTTCAGTTCGAACAGATGCTTGCCGTAATCCATGATCCGGCAAACCGGCGGTTCCGCATCGGGGGAAATTTCGACCAGATCCAGCTCTTTGCTCTGTGCGGCCGCCAACGCTTCCGCAATGGCGACAATGCCGACCTGCTCGCCTTCTTCGTCGATCAAGCGTACCTGCGTCTCAGTGATCTGATCATTGATCCGCGCGCGCTTGTCGTTACCTTTTCCGCCTTTCTGCTTAATGTTGCCAACCTCCGGTAAGCCCTTGTTTGCCGACAGCCCCTGGAACATCCGGGCCCAGCCTTCGAAACGAAGGCGGAATTTTAGCCATCGACATCCACACAAACAAGCCCCGGCGTCACGCAATTGCCTGTTTTCACACGACAATCGGGTAACGTCGGGGCCGCGAGTCCGTCACCGGACTCCGTCATCTGGTAGGCACGAGTGGATTCGAACCACCGACCCCCACCATGTCAAGGTGGTGCTCTAACCAACTGAGCTACGTGCCTGAAGAGGCGCGCATTCTATGCAGGAACCACCTTCAACTCAAGAGGTTACGGGCGATTTAGTTGAGCGGTTGGGGCAACGTGGCCGGCAGAGCCTCATGGCAACCCCGCTGATCCCGGGCCTTGCGGGGGCAGTGCCTTTAGCTCTCCCCCGAGTTGGAGGAAGAGGGACGGCATAAAGTGATTGACCGGCTTGCAGGGCCGCCATCCCCCTCCCCAGCCCTCCCCCTTCAGGGGAGGGAGTATCAGGAGACGGCGATAAAGCGCTCGCGCAGACTGCCAATCCGGTCGCGCAGCTGGGCGGCCTGCTCAAACTCCAGATTACGGGCGTGCTCCAGCATCTGCTTCTCCAGCTTGTCGATCTCGTGGGCAATCTCGTCCGGATGGCCGAGATCGACGTAGTCTCCACCCTTATCGGCCACCTTACGACCACGCTTGCCACCCGGCGTAAGCTGACCACTGCGGTAGGTATCCTCAAGAATGTCGCGGACCTTCTTGTTCAGGGCAGTGGGCGTGATGCCATTGGCCTCGTTGAACGCCACCTGCTTGTTGCGGCGCCGCTCGGTCTCGCCGATTGCGCGCTCCATGGAGCCGGTCATGCGGTCCGCATAGAGGATGGCGCGGCCATTGACGTTTCGGGCGGCGCGGCCAATGGTCTGGATCAGCGAGCGTTCGGCGCGCAGGAAGCCCTCCTTGTCCGCATCAAAAATCGCCACCAGCGCCACTTCGGGCATGTCCAGACCCTCACGCAGCAGGTTGATGCCCACCAGCACGTCAAACTTGCCCAGCCGCAGGTCGCGGATCAGCTCAACCCGCTCTACTGTCTCCACATCCGAGTGCAGGTAGCGCACCCGCACCTTGTGCTCCTGCAGGAACTCGGTCAAATCCTCCGCCATGCGCTTGGTCAGCACCGTGATCAGCACGCGCTGGTCGGCGGCGACGCAGCGGGTAATCTCGCCCAACACATCATCGACCTGCCCGGTGGCGGGACGGATCTCGATTTCCGGGTCGACCAGTCCGGTGGGACGTACCACCTGTTCGACCACCTGCCCCTGATGGGCCTGCTCATAATTGCCCGGCGTCGCCGAGACAAAGATCATCTGCGGCGCCAACCGCTCCCACTCCTCAAACTTGAGCGGCCGGTTGTCCAGTGCCGACGGCAGCCGGAAGCCATATTCCACCAGCGTTTCCTTGCGTGAACGGTCACCTTTATACATGCCGCCTATCTGCGGCACGGTGACGTGGGATTCGTCGATCACCAGCAGGGCGTCGTCCGGAAAGTAGTCAAACAGGGTCGGCGGCGGCTCGCCCGGCGCGCGGCCGGAAAACAGCCGTGAGTAGTTCTCGACGCCATTGCAGTAGCCCAGCTCATTGAGCATCTCGATATCAAAGCGGGTGCGCTGCTCCAGCCGCTGCGCCTCCACCAGCTTGTCCTGCTCACGCAGCACCTTGAGGCGCTCCGCCAGCTCGTCCTTGATCAGCTCGATGGCCTTGAGCACGGTCTCGCGCGGCGTCACATAGTGGCTCTTGGGGTACACCGAGATACGCTGCACCTGCTTGATCACCTCCCCGGTGAGCGGATCGAACAGGGAAATGTTCTCGACTTCGTCGTCAAACAGCTCGATACGTACCGCCAGCTTGTCCTCGTCGGCCGGGAAAATATCGATGACGTCGCCGCGCACCCGGTAGCTGCCACGCCGGAAATCCATCTCATTACGGGTGTACTGCAGCTCCGCCAGACGCCGCAGCACGGCGCGCTGGTCAATGCGGTCACCGCGCACCACATGCAGCAGCATGGACATATAGCTGGCCGGATCACCGAGACCGTAGATCGCCGATACCGACGCCACGATAATCACGTCACGCCGCTCCATCAGCGCCTTGGTCGCCGACAGCCGCATCTGCTCAATGTGCTCATTCACCGACGAATCCTTCTCGATAAAGGTATCCGACGACGGCACATAGGCCTCCGGCTGGTAGTAGTCGTAGTAGGAGACGAAGTACTCGACGGCATTTTCCGGGAAAAACTCGCGGAATTCGCTGTACAACTGGGCCGCCAGCGTCTTGTTGGGCGCCATGATGATGGTCGGTCGCTGCACCGCCTGGATCACATTGGCGATGCTGAAGGTCTTGCCAGAGCCGGTCACCCCAAGCAGGGTCTGGTGCGCCAGCCCGGACTCCAGACCGTCAATCATCTGGGCGATGGCGGTGGGCTGGTCGCCAGCAGGCTGGTAATCAGAATGCAGTACGAACCGATCTGCGTCAGAGTTTGTTGCCATTTAAGCTTTTCCCGGATTCCGCTAGAATACGCGGCCCGCGCACCCCGGAGGACGGGGTCGTCAGGCGCCACAAGCGCAAATGAATTCATCACTCAGACAAACGAGGAGTGCATGTCCGAACTCAAGCTGTCCGACCGCGTACAACGCATCAAGCCCTCTCCCACCCTGGCGGTAACCACCCGCGCGGCAGAATTGCGCGCCCAGGGAAAGGACATTATCGGACTGGGTGTAGGTGAGCCGGATTTCGATACGCCGGATCATATCAAAGAAGCTGCCGTCGAAGCGATTCGTGCCGGCAAAACCAAATACACCGCTGTCGATGGTACGCCTTCCCTGAAGAAGGCCATTGTCAGCAAATTCCAGCGCGAGAATAACCTCCGCTATGAGCCCAGCCAGATTCTGGTATCCAGCGGCGGCAAGCAGAGCTTTTTCAACATGGCGCTGGCGTTTCTGAACGACGGTGACGAAGCCATTATCCCGGCGCCCTACTGGGTGTCCTATCCGGATATGGTGCTGGTGGCCGGCGGCGAGCCAGTCATTATCAACACTACCGTCGACAACCGTTTCAAGATCACTGCCGAGCAACTGGAAGCGGCAATCACGCCGAAGACGCGCCTGTTCGTGATCAACAGCCCGTCCAACCCCAGCGGCATCGCCTACACCGAGGACGAGCTCAAGGCGATTGGTGCCGTGCTGAACAAGCACCCGGACATTCTCGTCGCCACTGACGACATGTACGAGCACATCCTCTGGACCGGCAAACCGTTCGTAAACATCCTCAATGCCTGCCCGGAGCTGTATGACCGCACCATCGTCATGAACGGCGTATCCAAGGCCTACAGCATGACCGGCTGGCGTATTGGCTACGCCGCGGGTCCGCAGAAACTGATCAAGGCAATGACCAAGGTGCAGAGCCAGAGCACCTCCAACCCGGCCTCGATCAGCCAGGCCGCCGCGGAAGCCGCACTGGCCGGACCGCAGGACTGCATCCAGGAAATGAACGTGGCGTTCAAGCAGCGTCATGACTGGTTGGTAGCGGCCCTGAATGACCTGCCGGGCGTCACCTGCCTGGAAGGCGACGGCACCTTCTACGCCTTTGCCGACTTCAGCGGTGCGATTCAGGCACTGGGACTGGCCAACGATATCGAGCTGGCCGAGAAACTGCTGGAAGGCGGTGTCGCGCTGGTGCCGGGCTCGGCGTTCGGTAGCGAAGGCTGCATGCGCTTCTCGTTTGCGGTCAGCCTCGACACGCTGAAATCCGCGGTCGAGCGCATTGCTGCGGTGCTGGCTAAATAAGGCACAAACGGTCTGCCAAGGGCTTGACCACTCCAGAGGCCGTGACTAGTATACGCGGCCTCTGGAACCGCCCCGGTTTGCCCGGGTGGCCACAGAAATTCCGCCTTAGCTCAGTTGGTAGAGCAAATGACTGTTAATCATTGGGTCG
>CAYMEY010000012.1:0-56677 GCA_964389795.1 uncultured Alcanivoracaceae bacterium | reverse complement strand
ACAATCGCACGCCGGGAAAGTGTCCGGGCCGGTAGGAGCTTGCCTGCAAGCGAACCGGGCATTCGGCAAGGTCGTGTTCGCCAGCAGGCTGGCTCCTACAGGAACAATCGCCACGCTGGAGGTGTTCTGGCCCGAAGCACGGCGCAATTACGGGCGTTGTGCGCAGGGACCACACAGTCACACCTCGGGGCTTCATTCTGACGTGACGAGGCCTATACTTGGTGCCCCGTTTTCCGGCCGTGGCGACGTGGACTGAAAAATGTGAGCAAACGCTCACATGAATTTCCCCGCCCGGCACAGGCCGGACCGTAACAGTCGGATCGGAAACTGTTCAAAACGGCGGCTGGCGCTGCCATTCGGTAACGTCAGCACCCGCAAACCACGTGGAGAGAAACCATGATCTATTCCGGCAAGGCCGTCAGCGTCGCGAAGCTTGACGATGGCATCGCCGAACTGAAGTTCGATCTTCAGGGCGAGTCCGTCAACAAGTTCAACCGTGAAACCGTTGAAGATCTGCAGGCAGCAGTGGAAGCCATCAAAGGCGACAGCAGTATCAAGGGCCTGATTGTCACGTCTGGCAAAGGCGTATTTATCGTCGGTGCCGACATCACCGAATTCACCGAGATGTTCAAACTGCCGGAAGACGAAATTGCCGGCTGGTGTCTGAAGTCCAACCAGGTCTTCAACGCTGTCGAAGATCTCGACATGCCGACCGTGTGTGCCGTGAACGGCATCGCCCTCGGCGGTGGTCTGGAAATGGCACTGGCTTGCGACTACCGCGTGATGGCGGACAGCGCGCAGGTAGGTCTGCCGGAAGTGAAGCTGGGCCTGTTCCCAGGCTTCGGTGGCACCGTGCGCTTGCCGCGCCTGATCGGTGTCGATAACGCCGTAGAGTGGATCGCCGCCGGTGGTCAGCACAAGCCGGAGAAAGCACTGAAAGACGGCGTGGTTGACGCTGTGGTGCCGGCTGACAAGGTTAAGGAATCTGCCCTCGTACTGGTCAAGCAGTGCATGGAAGGCAAGATCGATTACAAAGCCAAGCGCGCGGAAAAACTCGAGCCGCTGAAGCTGCCGCCGATGGAAAACATGATGGCGTTCCAGACCTGCACCGCCATGGTGATGCAGCAAGCTGGCCGCAACTATCCGGCACCGGTTGCCGCCGTACAGGCCATGCAGGCCCACGGCAGCATGACCCGCGATAAAGCCAACGCAGTAGAAGCCAAAGGTTTCGCCAAGGTCGCCAAGACCCCGCAGGCGACGTCGCTGGTGGGTTTGTTCCTGGCTGATCAGGCGGTGAAAAAAGCCAACGGTGGCCACATCAAGAAAGGCGCTGCGGACATCAACCTGGCTGCAGTACTGGGCGCAGGCATCATGGGTGGCGGTATCGCTTACCAGTCTGCTTCCAAAGGCACACCGATCATCATGAAGGACATCGCTGACAAGGCGCTGGACCTGGGCATGTCTGAAGCCTCCAAGTTGCTGAACAAGGCACTGGAGCGCAAGAAGATCGACGGCGGCAAAATGGCGAAGACCCTGTCTGCCATTCGCCCGACCCTGAACTACGGTGACTTCGCCAACGTCGACGTTGTGGTTGAAGCCGTGGTTGAGAACCCGAAGATCAAGCAGTCTGTGCTGGCCGAAACCGAAGGCCATCTGAAAGACGGCGCGGTGCTGGCCTCCAACACCTCCACCATTTCCATCACCCATCTTGCTACCGCACTGAAGAAGCCGGAAAACTTTGCCGGCATGCACTTCTTCAACCCGGTACATATGATGCCGCTGGTGGAAGTAATTCGTGGCGAGAAAACCTCTGACGCAACTGTTGCGACTCTGGTGGCCTACGCGCAGAAAATGGGCAAGACCCCGATCGTTGTAAACGATTGCCCGGGCTTCCTGGTAAACCGCGTACTGTTCCCCTACTTCGCTGGCTTCAGCATGCTGATGCGCGACGGTGCCGACTTCCAGGCCGTCGACAAGGAAATGGAAAAGTTCGGCTGGCCGATGGGCCCGGCGTACCTGATGGACGTGGTCGGTATCGACACCGGCGTTCACGCTGCCGCTGTGATGGCCGAAGGCTTCCCGGACCGCATGAAGCACGACTTCAAAGACGTCACCGAAGTGATGTTCGAGAACAAGCGCTACGGCCAGAAGACCAAAGTTGGTTACTACAAGTACGAAGAAGACAAGAAGGGCAAGCCGAAGAAGGTTGTCGACGAAGAGACCTACACCCTGCTGGCCCCGCACGTTGCCGAACGCAAGGAATTCAGCGCGGAAGAAATTATTGCCCGCATGATGATCCCGCTGTGCAACGAAACCGTGCGCTGCCTGGAAGACAACATTGTTGGCTCCGCGGCAGAAGCGGATATGGCGATGATTTACGGCATCGGTTTCCCTCCGTTCCGCGGAGGCCCGCTGCGTTACATCGATTCCATCGGCGTTCAGGCGTTTGTTGAGCTGTGCGATAAATACGCAGGCCTTGGCAAGCTCTACGAAGCGCCGCAAATGCTGAAAGACATGGCCGCTTCCGGCAAATCTTTCTTCGCATAAGGCACGGACAGGAGAATTGAAATGAGCTTGAATCCGAATGACGTGGTAATTGTCGATGCCGTCCGTACGCCGATGGGCAAATCGAAGAACGGCATGTTCCGCAATGTCCGCGCAGAAAAACTGTCAGCGAACCTGATCGAAGCCCTGAAAACCCGTAACCCGGGTTGGAAGGTCGAGCAGACTGAAGACGTGATCTGGGGCTGCGTAAACCAGACCCTGGAACAAGGCATGAACATCGCCCGCAATATTTCTTTGCTGGCTGGCATGCCGCGCACTACGGCTGCACAAACCGTGAACCGTCTGTGTGGTTCGTCCATGCAGGCACTGCACATGGCCGCACAGGGCATCATGACCGGCAACGGTGATGTGTTTGTGATTGGTGGTGTGGAGCACATGGGCCACGTCGGCATGATGCACGGCATCGACCTGAACCCGGAATCGTCCAAGCACACTGCCAAAGCGTCCAACATGATGGGCCTGACCGCAGAAATGCTTGGCAAGCTGCACGGCATCAGCCGCGCACAGCAGGACGAGTTCGGTGCAGCGTCTCACCAGAAAGCCTGGGCTGCCACGCAGGAAGGCCGCTGGAAAAACGAGATTGTTGCAATGGAAGGCCACGACGCCGACGGCAACAAAGTGCTGTGCGAAATTGACGAAGTGATTCGCCCGGAAACCACCGTAGAGAGCCTTGCTGGTCTGCGCCCGGTGTTCGACCCGAAGAACGGCACCGTCACTGCCGGCACCTCCTCCGCCCTGTCTGACGGCGCGTCCGCCATTCTGGTCATGAGCGCTGCCAAGGCGGCAGAAATGGGCCTCAAGCCACGCGCAAAAATCCGCAGCATGGCTGTGGCAGGTTGCGACGCCGCCATCATGGGTTACGGCCCGGTACCGGCCACGCAAAAAGCCCTGGCACGCGCTGGCCTCACCATTGACGACATCGACTACGTAGAGCTGAACGAAGCCTTCGCCGCGCAGAGCCTGCCGGTAATCAAGGACCTCAAGCTGCTCGACAAGATGGACAAGATCAACCTCAATGGCGGCGCCATTGCACTGGGCCACCCGCTGGGCTGCTCCGGTGCGCGCATCACCGGCACCCTGCTGAACGTCATGGAATGGAAAGACGGCACCCTCGGTCTGGCCACCATGTGTATCGGCCTGGGCCAAGGCATCGCCACCGTCATCGAGCGCGTCTGATCCCCCGGGACGGCACCCCCGCCCCCGTAGGAGCTTGCCTGCAAGCGAACCCTCCCCCGCAGGGGGAGGGCCTCGGGCCTCAATGATGGCACCGCGCCATCATTGAACACCAAATTTCCGGCCCGGCCTCACGAGGGCTAGACTGGAAACCACAAAGCCCGGCTACAAGCCGGGCTTTTTTATTTCATCAGCATAACCAGGCATTTCGGCGAATTGCATTCCAGTTGCAGCCAGGTAATAACACGCCTGCCACTCGATACGCTCAAGGAACCGAACATGAATCTGAAAATAAGCTACCTGTATCGCGATGCTGCCAACTACAAACAATTTCAATCGATAACTATCGCTAATCCTGAAAACCTAACCCCAGAAGCAGTCTTGGAAGCAATCCGAGCACGCTTCGCTAGTTACCAAGTATGGCCAGACATCATACATTTTCGCCCCGAGGATCTGGGCTGGCCGACGGCATATTTCGACGACCATGGCGAGGATGAAAACGATCTTGACCTGCATGAGCTGGAGGGCATTACGTCCACAGGTCAACCCGCAACTACTGGCTTCTCCCTCAACTCGCTGTAAAGCGGAGGAACCTGTCAGGCAACAGCCAGCGTCTGGAAGTTCCGCAGCAATCGGGCTGGCATGGGCACATCCAACTTCCATGTAATGCTCATGGGACGGCTACCTTCGTGGCCTTCGTACTCAAGAGGGCCAAGGTAGTAATAAGGTTGAGAATAGTTACCGACCTTAGCCGCCGAGCGCACAAACAATAGCGGTGTATAGCACTCTTCCTTGTGATTGATGTAACGCTGCCCGGTGGGCGAATCGGCGGAGGTGGTACTTTGCGATTGCCAGTGGAATCGATTGCTGCTGATGGCGTAGTCCTCATACAAGGTGGACGGACTATAGTGCTTTTCGTTTTTCTGAATTGTCGCCAGAAACAAATCCAACTTTTTCTCCGGCAAATGGCGCACACCTTCGCGCATTGGCGGCCTCTGTTCCCAGTTCCATACGCCCGTGAGAATTAGCACCTCATCCCGCGTGTAGCGCGCATGGGGCACCAAACTCGTTCCTTCCTGCGACTTCCCCGTTCTGATGATTTCTGGACGACCCAACTGCCAACGAAGAAAATCTCTGGCCTCGCCCAAAATGTCCGGGTTGTCATTGAGACGCTGCCACAGCAAGAGAGGACTCTCTAGATTCAGAAGACTGAAGAGAGGCACCAAGAGGGCTAGTACCAGCGGGTCTTCGCCCTTTCCATCTGTCAGCCATTGCAGCCAGCGGTTAAGACGGACCTGATCGTTCGCATGAGCAATACGGCGGAGCCATTTGGAGAGGGAAGCATTATCGGGGGCCGTAGGCCGATCATGTATGTGTGCCCGTGCGCACAACGCTGACCAAGTGTCGCGCCGATAGATTTCATCCGGTTCAATACGGTGAAAATCAAGATAGCTCCCTAAAGTGAGAGGCTTGCCCGTATCTGCGCTAAAGTCAGCGATACTTCGCACCAGACTCGACGCACCCGCCAGCATGGAGCTCTTGATGTTCGCTAGGATGCGCTCCTGTGCCACACGCTCAAGCTGGATAGCACAACCTGCTGGCAGGTGCGGAAAGCCCTCGCTTAACTCCGTCTGTAAATCTGCGTCCTGCCGCATCGATAGCGCTTTCAAGCGCAGATCATAACGAAACTTGCGATGCATCTGGCCGACAAAATCCAGCACAGTGAGATAATCCTTCTCGTCCGTTAAGCGCAGGCCGCGTCCGAGCTGTTGCAGAAACACGGTGAGGCTTTCGGTAGGACGTAGAAACAGCACTGTATCTACTTCCGGTATATCCACACCTTCGTTGTAGAGATCCACTACAAACAGAAAATTGATCTCACGGCGCCGGAGGCGTAGCTGGGCATTATTACGATCTTCCGTCGCGCTTTCCGCAGAGAGCGCCAGCGCTGGGATGCCAGAGCGATTGAAGAATGCAGCCATAAACTCTGCATGCCGCACGCTAACGCAGAATCCCAGTCCGCGCACTGCACCGACATCTAGCAGCCGCTTTCGGCATTGGTCTACTATGTGCTGCGCACGCATATCGTTGCCAGTGACCAGGTTATCCAGCTCGCTAGTGCGGAAACCACCCCGCTCCCAAGTAAGTCTGGAATAATCCATCGTCTCGATATCAGTTACGCCGTAATAGTGAAACGGCACCACCAATCTCCGATTGATGGCATCCGGCAGACGAATCTCACTGACTATACGATCTCCAAAGTACTTTAATACGTCCTCTCCGTCTGTTCTCTCTGGTGTCGCCGTCAATCCAAGCAGCACAGTGGGCTTAAGAGCATCCAGAATGCCTTGATAGCTAGCAGCTGCCGTTCGGTGTGTCTCATCGATCAGCACATATTGGAATGCATCTTGATCCCATTGCGCGGGCAACTGCCGCCTGTGCAGAGTTTGGACTGTAGCAAATAGGTGCCTAGAAGGCCCCGGATCAGTGCTGCCATCGAGTAGTGCGCCAAAGTTCTGGTCACGCAGCACAGCGCGGAAGGTATGCAACGTCTGCTGGAGGATCTCCTTACGATGGGCGACCACCAACAGGGGCGGATACTTACCACCCTGCTCGCTAACAAAGCGGCGATAATCAAACGCCGCGATCATGGTTTTGCCGGTACCCGTTGCAGCCACTACCAGTTGCCGATGAGGCGGAGCCGAGCCGAGCCGATCATTTGCCAACGCGTCGAGCACTTCTTCCTGAAACTGATAGGGCCGCAGCTCAAACACTGGCAATGCCATTTCGCTTGCACTCTGCGGAGATTCCCTCTCTAGCGCCTGCCGCAGCCGATTCTCCTCAAACTCCTCGAATTCTGGGTCCTGCCAGTAGGTTTCAAAAGTGGCGAGCACTTTCTCCCAGATGGGACGGTCCGCATACTGCGTTACCTTTACCGTCCATTCCAGCCCCTCGGTGAGCGCTGGACGTGACAGATTCGCGGAGCCGACATAGGCCGTACTGAAGCCGGTTTCCCTTTCAAACAAGTAGGCTTTGGCATGCAGCCGAGTACGGTGGACATCGTAAGACACCTTCACTTCGGTGCTTGGCAGTGCCGCAAGTGCTTTTACAGCTTCAAGGTCCGTGGCCCCCATATAGCTGGTAGTGACTATTCGCAGGCGGGTGCCGGGTCGCTGTGTAAATTCCTCCAGCGCATCTTTGAGAAGGCTGATTCCACCCCACTTAATAAAGGAACACAGAATATCGACGCGATTAGCGCTGGCGAGTTCTTGCTTAAGCTGTGACAGCAGGCTGGGATCGAGGCGTGTGCCCGTCAGCAGACTGGTTTCACTGACAGGAGTCTCGGGACGCACCGGTTCATCAGAAGACTCGTGAACTGCTAAAAGGCGCTCCATTCCGTTAGCAATGCTGGCGCCTTTCAGGGAACCCGGATCGTACTCACAGAGAAGCTCGATAATGCGATTGACCAAACCACGCTGATGCTGAAGTCTCTGGCCGGAGGGCAGTCTCCGCAATACTCCTGCGATTAAATCGGTCAGATGCTCAGCGAGAATGGTGTGGCTATCGCCTACGTCCAGCTCCTCGCGCTGCACCATCAGCTCAAGCCCCGCAAGCTCTTCCGCTAATGCTTCATCAATGAGCCTTTCGTAAATTCCTTTTTGCATGCGACTACCTCATTGCGAGTCCAGCTTTCTTTTCTTTTCAACACGGTATTTTGATCCACATGTCTTTGAGCACCATTTCGCCTGAGGCGGGCCCAAAAAGATACTGGCGCAACCTGGATACTGGCATCGCCTAACCTTCCGCAACATCCCATAAGTAACAAATCGCGCAAACTCCTTTGCTGCAAACGCCTCAAGCGAATAGTGGAGATTCATGTTGCTCACAAAAGCACTGACAGGCTCGTCTCCACCACCCTCGAACAAACCGGATGGAACAACCACATAGTTGTAATACTGAACTTGATGCAGCTCGCCATTTAGATCATTTAGAAAACTATCCGTAGCGCCCTCTTCCAGATAGCGGCATATCCAACCATGCAGGAGCTTAAGCACCCGAGTCCGAGGATCGACATCAGGCCACTCACCAGCCATACCTCTGTTCACTGCCGCAAGAACTTCCTCGACGCACACCTCTTCGGGGGAGAGATTGCCATCCTTTTCGGACAAAAAAACCTGCCGCTGGCTCTGTAACGCTTTTTTCATTTTAGGAGGCCTTGAAGACGTAACGCCTTTTGCTTGTAAATAACGTAACACGGCATCCAGGGTCAGTCATCCGGTTAAACGGGGGTCAAGGTGAACAAGGAATATAGAGAAGGCTGGGAAAGCTTCCATAAAGATAAAGGCACCTATGCCAACCCCTACAAATTGAACTCTAAAGAATTCAATGACTTCGAGCGAGGCTGGACCCAGGCATTAAAGCGCTGCGAAGCGAAGCGATTTAAGCACTATACAAACCGCTGAAATCCCAGACGAAAGGCCTGACAAGGACGGCCTCCTTGCCCCAGATCAAGATTGACCCCATATACCCCCCCATCCCCACTGGCACCCCAGCACCGCAGGTGTATAAAAGACACATGAAACCCAAATCCCCCAACAGCTTCTCTCCCGATGCCCGCTTTATGCTGGGTGTGTCGCAGCTTGGTCTGGATCTGGCCGGTGAGCTGTCCGAGACCATCGGGGCGGTGCATCACCAGGTGAATCTGTCCACGCCGTTGCGGTTGTTTGCGCATCGGCGGGGGCTGTCGCGGCGCATTTATGGTTTGGTGCGCAAGGGGCTGATGCTGCCGGCGCAGGCGCTGGGGTTTGCCGGGCGGCATGTGCCGCACGGTGAGAACACGCTGATGACGCTGAATGTTCAGGCGGCCATTAACGGGGTGTTTGGTGATTTGCTGGAGCGCCAGCACAACCCTCTGACGCTGGATGCGCCCGGCAGCAATTGCCAGGATGGCTGTGAGGTTACCGCGTCACGCATCCATCTCGACCTCTGACTTAGTCTCTCACTCTAAATCCCGAAAAAAAGCCGGAATTCAGGCCTCCTTTTGCCATATCCCTCTGATTGCTCCCGCTGCGCCAGCGCCCATGTAAGAGCTGGCTTACAGCAAAATTCCGATTTGTAAAAAGTGGTCCGATTTCCACAGAAATTATGCGAGTCGTCACACAAGCGCCACCGTTCGTCTCAAGTGCGAAAAACCTGGTTTTACCGGGTTTTCAAGGCCCAAATGCCGATTCTCAGGTGCTACAAATCACCTCAAGGAAGGAATAAATGCCTCAAGGATGGAGAGGATAAATGAACAAGTTTTTATTGCTGTTGTATCTCATACTGATCGCGCTCAGCCCGATCAGCCATGCCGACAGCGCGCAAATCCAGGTGACTCTGACGATTGAGAAGTATTTGCGTCTGTCTGGCATCGATAACATCCACATGGCGTGGGACGAGGGCCGCAATGCCTTCTATGGCAAGGACCAGCTGTGCACCCGCCAGCTCGGCTATGAGCAGTACTCCCTGACCATCAGCAGTGCCAACGGTGCGGGCAATGGCTATACCCTGATGCAGGGCGATAGCCACGTTGCCTACAGCGTGCGCTGGAACCACAAGCCTGTGCACGATGGCCGACGCGCCGTGCAGGCGGTGACGGCGGCCCTGCGTGACTGCGGCGAGAATGGCAACACCACGCTGGAAGTGATGGCGTCACAGCGTCAGGTCGAGGCGGCGAGCCGCGATGGCATGCATGCGGATACGCTAACCATCATGGTGACACCAGAGTAGGCCATCGCTGAACAGCGCTTGCTGGTTCGCTCGACTCACAACCAGTGTGACTGAGGCGCGCTCCCAAAAGGGAGCGCCACAGTGGCTATGACAATGTCTCAAGCCACCATCACCACCACCTCCCCCACCAACAACGCCAAACACAGTACCAACCCCAGCCACGGCCAATGCGGCACTCGTACCTCATCGGCAATCACCTGCTTTTGCTTCACCGCAATCAGCGCCTCGTTCACCAGCGAAAACACCAGCAGCACGATAAAGCTGGTGGCGCGGGCCAGGGTTTCCAGTGGCAGCAGCAGTGCGGCGACGAGCATGACGAGCAGTACGGTGACGGTGGCAACAATGGGGGTGTGAGTGCGGGCATTGATACGTGCCCACAGTGCCGGCAAGCGCCCTTGCGCGGCCATGCCGTAGAGCACGCGTGCGGCCATGATGATTTGCGCGAGCACGCCATTGAGGATGGCCACCACGCTGATGGCGGCGATCCAGCGTGCGGCGTCGGGGTTGTGGATGCGCAGTACGTCAGACATGGGCGCGTCGCTTTGCTGGATCACTTCCAGCGGCAACGCCAGTACGGCAATAGCAGCCACCAGTATGTACAGCAGCGTGGAGGTGACTATCACGATCAGGATGGCGCGCGGCATGGTGCGCTCGGGACGCACCACTTCCTCGGCCACGTTGACCATGTCTTCGAAACCGATAAAGGCATAGAAAGCGAGAAAGGCGCCGGAGATCACCGCCAGCCATTGTGTCAGCGACGTCGGTACAAACAGGGTGGCGGCATGCTGGGGTAATTGCGCCAGTGCATCGCCGCTCCAGGCGATAATCCAGAGCAGGCCGCCGAGCTCCAGCGCCGTCATCAACACCAGCACCCATACCGCCTGACGTATGCCCCAGCAGGCCAGCACACCAAGCAGGGTTAGCACCACCAGCACGCCCAGCGGGCGCGACACCGGCACAAATTCATTCAGGTAGCCGATAAAGCCCAACGACAGGGTGGCGGCGGACACCACGCCGACGAAGATCACCAGCGCACCGGTGAGCTGCGTCAGCCAGACTTTGCCAAACGCCGCCTCCACATAAGCGGCTTCGCCACCACTGAGCGGCAGCAAGGCCACCAGCTGGCTGTAGCTCAGCGCCGTGACCCAGGCCACCAGCGCCGCCACCAGAAACGCCACCGGCACCAGCATGCCGGCGGACAACGCGACCTTCCCTACCAGCACATAGATGCCGGCGCCGAGGACGGTGCCGAGGCCGTAGAACACCAGTTGGAATAAACCGATACGGCGCGCGAGCGTGGGCTTGGCCGATTGCGACAATTCGGGTGACATCAGGTTTCCGGATGACGGGGACAGCGCAGTGTACGCTGCGCGATTCTGCACTGAAAACAACCGCCGGCGCGCATGAGTGGTCCGCCGCCAACACTGCGATGTGGTGACTTGGTGAGGGCTCGGCTTAGCGCGGCGCCACCCGCACCACGCCACTCACTGTGCCCTGCCAGAACACGCCATCCAGCCCGGCGTTGCCCGCCATTTGCAAGCTATCGGCAAAGAAGCCCGCACCGGTTTGCGTCTGCTTCAGCACGGCGCCGGTTTGCGGGTCGAGCACGGTGAAGTGATAGCTGTCGGCGAGCAGCCCTTTTTTGTGTTCCATGGTGTAGAGGTAACCATCGAAGCTGGAGTACTTGGGCACGGCGGCGGAGCGCACAGTGTTTTTCCAGACGGTGCTGCAGCCGCTGTCTGTGATATCGATACGGGTCATGCCGCCAACAAAGTCGGCGTTTTCCGGCACCGCGGGGCCGGCGCCTTCGGGCACGGCCGGGTACGGATAGCCGTAGGTGGAGGCAACGATAACGCTGTTGCCCAGGCCGATGGCGGAGTTTTCGGTGCCGTCGTTATTGGCGTCGAACACCGGTGTCTGGCACACCAGCGCGCCGCTGTCGCTGCGACGCACAATCAGCGACACGCCACGGTCGGCATTGTCGGTGATGGTGACGTATTCGTTGCCTTCCACCGGCCCGAAAAAGGTTGGCGTGGCACCGGTGCCGTGACTGAGCTGGCCGGGCTTGCGCGCGCTGCCGGCATCGTACGGCGCTCGCCATTGCAGTCGCGGCGCATCCAGTGCGTCTTGCGTCAGGCCGTACAGGGCGCGGTTGGTGGCAATGGCGGCACGGCCCCCGGCGGTAGTGGAAAACGAGTTGTCGATGCGTTCGTCCGCTGCCAGCAGAAAGCTGTGCAGCGTGCCGGTGGCGGGATTGTAGGTGCCCACCCGCGCCTGCCGGGTGGCAAACCAGACCACACCGTTGGCGCCGGCGCTGAGGCTGACCACCGCATCGCAATCGCCACCGCCGCAGGGGCCGGTGACGGCGGCAGACAGATCCACCTGCTGATCAATAAACAGCTCCCACCAGCTCGTGCCAAACCAACCGCTTTTCTTTTTCGCATCGATGCGCAGTAGCTGCTGATTGCCGTCCACCATCACCAGCCGGTCGTGCTGGTCGATAAAGGCGTAGACGCCGCCCAGCAGGCTGCCAGCCTCCAGCGTCAGGCTCGCCTTCTGCTCGCCGTTGCGCCGCTTGAGCAGACGCACCACCGGCTTGCGCGTGAGCATGTCGGTGCACAGCACCAGCGGCTTGCCGTCGCTACGCACCAGAATGGTCGGGCAGGCCGACAGGAAATTATGCGCGATTACATCGACCGCGCCTGCACCGGGGCCAGGCAACGGTGTGGTATCCGATGACGAGGTATCGCCGTGCATACTGGCCGCACCGTCGAGGCCGACATGGGGGTTGGCCACAGGACGCGGGCCGATCAGCGGTTGGGCGCTGACGAGGGCAGAAAGCAGCAAAACTGGCAACGCCAGTGTGAAACGCGCGTGGAACATGGTGGCACCGCTTATTGTTATTGTTTTGGTTGGCCGCGTGGGGCAGCTCGTTCTTGCTTACCGTAGCACCCGTGTGCGGTGGGCTGAATCGTGCGAAGCGGTGATGCGGTGCTGAGTCGTTCTACGCAGACAGGCTCTGAAGGACCGATGCTGGCATATTGCCATGACTTCATTGATCGGCAGGATACCGCTACGCTTGCCCTCTTGAATCTGGGCCCTGCTGCCCGGCCGCGCGAACACATGCCATCAGGAACTCCCATGCCTGTGAAACTCTTGCAGACCCTGCAATACCTTGTACTCGTTGTCATCGCTAGCCTGGTCACCGCCTGCGGCGGTGACACCAAGACCAGAACGATCATTCAGGACAATGAGATCATCGTGTCGAACTATATTCCGATCGCCGACATCGACGCGCTGGAGGCGATCAAGGAGCAAACTGATCTGACGTTGGACGGCACAGGCAGCAGCGATGCAGATGGCAGCATCGCCAGCTGGCAATGGACGCAGGTTGATAACGGCGCACCCGGCGTAGTCATTCAGAACGCCACCACCTCGATCGCCAGCGCAACCATGCCCAATATCAGCGCGCCGACTGATCTGATCTTCCAGCTCACTGTGACCGACGACAAAGGCGTAACAGACACGGCATTACACACGGTCACGGTGACACCCGTTTTCGCCTATATCCCGTGCAGTACCGATGATGTCGCATCCATGTCATCGTCGGGCGTGTACTCCACCGGCAAGACGGGCGGCTACATTCCTCTGTGTAACGGCGAGCTGTTGATCGCCAATGCCACCTTGAACCGTATCGACCGGGTCGACCTGAAAACGGGGTCCATCGTCGATTACTACGAGCTCACCTCTACGCCCGCGCAGATGGTGATGGATACAGCGCGTGGCATCATCTATGTGGCACTTCCCTCGGCTACCTTTGTTGCACGACTTGATCTGAACACTGATACCGTCGATTACATTGCTATTGCAGAGCAGGCCATGAAAATCGCTGTGCGTCAGGCCAACGGCTTTCTGATGACCACGGTATCGTCGCCTCGCAAGCTTTACTGGTACGACGTCAACGATGTTGCCCATGGCCCTTGGGACGTATACGGCGATCTGATTCAGCACAATAGCGCCACCGACGAGGTGCTGGTCACACGCAGCACGTCTTCACCGGCACGGATCTACCGTTATGAGTTCGACACTAACGGCGATCTTGCTTATCTGCAGCAATCCATTTCAGCCGGCAATCCCAATTCCCTGGCGATTTCTGCATCCGGTAATCATTTGATAGCGGCAGCGGGTGGCGGCAATGGTACCGGCTATACCATATTCGATTTCAATCCGCGCAATCTCGATACGATTTATGGCGAGTTCAACACTGGCGCCTACCCGGTCGGCGGTCACTTTTCTCTGGATGAACAACTGCTGGCCACCACCAATCGCTCCAGCGCCATTCTGTTCACCGTCAGTAATCACACGGAGTCGGTCCGATATACACCCTCAGCCTGTTCCTATGGGGAACTGACCGATGCAAACATTTCGCGTGGGAACAAGCTGATGATCGCGAGCCAGACCTGCGGCATTTACGATGACGTGACTAACTTCTACTACTACAAACTACCCTGATCAACGCATGCCAGAGCCCCGTCGGAGTATCACGGAGGCTCTGGATTTTACGTTCGTTTATCGACACTTCACGTGGTCTGCACGCGCAAAGCTCGCGGCATCATTTTCATAAGGTCCTGTCCACACTGCCTGCACGGACCAGGACCGTCTGAAAGATGAGTAAACTTCTGCGAAATATCCAGATAATGGTGGCTGCGCTGGGTGGCGCTCTGTCACTCCCAGCCCAGGCCGAAACCTGGCTGGATGCCGAGGTCGGCGTGTTCACCCCCGCCCATAACCGGGTGCAGATCCCCAATGACAATCGCGGCGATCGCTTTGAGCTCACCGAGCTCGGCGATAATGCCTTTGCGCTGGGCCGACTGACATTGGGCTGGCAGCCGTCAGAAAAGCATGAGCTGCAATTTGTCTACGCACCTTTCGTGTACAAGGAAGACGGTGCGTTCGATCAGGATGTGCGCTTCGATGGCGCGACCTTCGCTGCAGGCGATGAGGTAGAAGCCCGTTACCAATTCAGCAATTACCGGTTGCGGTATCTGTATCACTGGAAAGAATCTGCGCGCTGGCAGCTCGATGTGGGCGCCACCCTGTTTGTGCGTGATGCCAGTATCCAGCTGCGCAGCAGCACGACCACCAGCAAAGACGCCAACGTCGGTGTGGTACCGCTGTTCGCCGTTCGCAATACCTACCGCTTCAACGATATCTGGTCGGTGATGGCGGACTCGGATGTTGCCATTGCGCCGCAGGGACGCGCCATTGATCTGGCGTTGTTGGGGCAGTACCGCGTCAGCGATACCCTGTCACTGTCGGCGGGCTATCGCACCGTTGAAGGCGGTGCGGATAATGATGAGGTGTACAACTTTGCCTGGTTTAACGGTGCTGTGCTGAAGGCAACGTATCATTTCTGAGCAAGCGGGCCAGACTGCAGGTGCATGGTTTGATAGCGATCATATAAAGCGCTGTCATTCCCACGGTCACTGCTCTACTCCACTGGATTAACGCATTCCTTGCGGCTCGCATCCAGCTTACAGCGCACCTTGCGCATCAAGCTCAGCATGTCTGCATCGTAAAGCTCCCCTCGCTGAGCCAATCTCTGCTGTTGAGCATTCGCATCCAGAGTGGCTGTAGCATCTTGACTGAGCGCCAACGAAGGCAACGAGGAAAGCTGCGCGTCATCGCTATTCAGTTGCTCGACAAGCGATGTTGTCAGCGTTTCGTAGAACGTCTTTCTTGTCCATGCAAGCTGACTGTCTGAGAAATAGCCGGGCTTGGCAATAAGCTGATACCAGCTCTGGTAAAGCGGTGGCATGACTAACGCACCCTGCTTGCCGGCGCCTCTGTAAATTTCCAGTGCATCAATTTGATACGCGGACGCCAGCACCCCCTGCACCAAGCCGTTGTTAAACGCGGCGGCAAAGCTGGTCATGTCTCTGCTGACCGGCGTGCCGCCCAGCTGACTAATCATAAAACCCTGATTGTCGTTCACCGCGGCAATTTGCCTGCCCGTAATCAACTGCTCCAGCGAGTCGGCGTCTGCCGCCGCAGCGGTCAACAGATAGTTATTACCGGTCGCCAGCAGCCCGGCGAGCACTGCGTCATCGGTCTTCAACAACTTTTCAAGCGAGGAATTGCCACTGAGCAACACTTGCAACAGCACCTGCGCATGCCTGTTGTCGGGCACCGCACGCACCGCTTCCAGTGTTGCAATGGCGGGCAGAAGATCGGGCCGCGCGGAGACCGGCAAAGCCACGGCTGGACACTTCCCGGCGCGATAATCCGCTATCGCAATGTCGGCATTGGTATAGAAATTCAGAGCGGGTCGCATACCGGTGGCGTCACTCATTGCCGCCACCTGCCACTGTCCGAGCAGCGCAGCGAAACGTCCCGACTGACCAAGCAGGTCCACCACGCAGACCAGATGCGTGCCATCCACCACGGCACCGTCGGGGCCTTCTATGCCACTGCCGTGAGAACCCGGAAGTGCATCACTGCCGTCGCCGGGACGATAGGCCATTGTCTCGGCGCTCGATTCCGTTGATGCAAATTCAACTGGACCTGCCACACGCTGCGCGTCTTGCGCTTGCCGATCAGCTTCATCACAGAACGGCGGTAGACAGGCCTCTATGCTGACGTCGTCCGCGGTGCCGCCCGGCCAGCCAAAACCACCAGAAACTAAACGCCAGCCCCAGTGTGCTGCCGTCGTCAGCAGCACACCGGCAAGAAAAACCAGTAGGTAACGCCAGAAAGTGCGGTGTTTCATATTGTTGTTATCCGGTTTTGCCTCGCGCAGCGCTTGCTGCGCAAGACCAGCCTTTATCATCCTTGCCAGCTTATCCAGACTGTCGCGACCCGCCGAGGTTCCCGCCAGACATCGTTACCACATCAAATCGTCCGGCACCTTGAATGCAGCGTAGGGATCATCCTCATCGTCCTGGGTCGGCGCATGGGTATTCAACGCAATGATGACGCTGTCGTCGCGTTGGGCGATTTTTTCCGCTACGGCGCGCGGCAGCAATGCGTACTGGCCAGACTGCGCATCCGGTTCCTTGACGATCGCCAGCACACCATTGATCAGCTGGTTCTGCAGCTTGCTGGTGACGTACAGCGTCTTGATCTGCTTGCCGTCGGTAAACTTGTAGGCAATATCACCGTTGCCAGCACTGACCTTGTGCGCCTGAATCAACTGTATGATCTGCGCCTTGATGGCTTTCTGCCTGGCTTGTTCATCGCGGGCCTGGTTGAGGGCCTTGTCGCGCGCCACCTTTTCCTGCCGCGCCTGCTCGGCGAGACGCCGGGCTTCTTCGGTCTCGGCGGTGGTGACACCGCGTTGCTGGTTGCTCTGCGCACGGCGCAACGCCTTGGCCTTGTTCTTCTTGACCATACCTGCTGCAAGCAGCTGCTCTTGTAGTGACTTGGCCATACCCTGTCCTGCCCTGCTGTCGACCGGCCGATTATAGACTGACAATCACATGCACCGCAGTGTGCACGGCCGTTAGTGGCGGTATTTCTCGCCCCGAGACTTTTGTCTCGATCTGCCGCGGATAGTTGTGGCCGAACCCGCAGCGCTGGTGCATAAAGGCCTGATGAAACCTCAATACCCTGAATCCTTTACCCCCGACGCCCGCTTTCTGCTCGGCCTGTCACAGCTCAGCCTGGCGCTGGCCGGCGAAGTGTCCGAGACGGTGGCCGGCATGCACAGCGAGATCCGCCGCTCAACACCGCTGGGCCTGCTACCCGAGCACACCAGCATCGCGCGGCGCATCTATGCATTGCTGGCGCGAGGCTTTCGCGCGCCAGCACACCTGCTCGGCCTGGCCGGGCGGCACCTCTCGCCGCGCGAAGTGGATACCCTGACGCTGAATATTCAGGCCGCCATTAACGGCGTGTTTGGCGATTTGCTGGTCAGCCAGCACAACCCGCTGGCGTTTTCCATGTCGCTTCACGGTGATGCGGCGCAGTCGGATAAACCCTTATTGCTGTTTGTACATGGCCTGTGTCTGCACGAGCGCGGCTGGCATAAACCTGCCCATCTGGCGTTTGCCGAGACCGCGCGGCAACGGGGCTACAGCGTCAGTTACCTGCGCTATAACAGTGGCCTGCCGATTGCCGACAATGCCCGCCAGTTTGCCATGCTGCTCAACGACTGCGCGGCATCACGTATCGTACTGGTGGGACATTCCATGGGCGGCCTGCTGTCGCGTAGCGCCTTGCATCAGGCTATCGAGGCCGACATGCCCAGCGCGGCAAAGATTCGCCAACTGGTCACCCTCGGCAGCCCGCACCATGGCGCCGACGCCGAACGCATTGGCAATTACTGCAACCGTCTGCTGACGCTGAGCCGCTGGAGTGCCCCGCTCACGCGCCTCGGCAATCTGCGTTCCGCCGCCATACATGACCTGCGCTTTGGCAGCCTGTTGCATGCCGACCGTGATCGCACCGGCCACGTGCTGCATACCCACGATCCACGCGAGCTGATTCCGGCGCCGCAGCATGTTGAGCATTACTTTATTGGCGCCACACGCAGCGTTGATAACAGCCAGAAAAAATTGCGCAGCGATTTACTGGTGACGCCAGACAGTGCGCTGGCGGAAGGCTATCCCGGCACGGAAAGCGCGGCGCGTGAGTTGCTGTATGGCCTGGATCATATGCAGCTGATGTGGGAACAACCGGTGTATGAACGATTGGGCAAGTGGCTCGCGATATCCTGATATACCATTATGGCCCGGGACAAACCGGGCCATAACACAGTAACTCGAGCGTCCTACTTGATTGGCTCTTGCCGATAGCCGCCATTCACCAGCGCCCTTGCCTCCGCGCGCTCTTCCGCAATTCGCTGCGCCCAGCCTTGCAGCTTGGGCACCAGTTTGGTCATGCCAATAAAGTAGGCGAGGTCTCGGTAAGCCTCGTACTGCTGTTCGCTATACCAGACGTCCGCAGTGGAATTGTGAGGAAAGGCATTATTGCGGCCACGCTCGCCTTCATAGTAACGCGCGACATTACAGGAATAGGCTTCGGCAGTGACGGGCAGCTCATTGAGTGAGCGCAAACACGCGCGGCCCTGTTCGTCCGGCAGATTGTTGGCGATCAGCGCCTCATCAATCGACAACTTCACATAAACAATGGTGGTGGGCTCCTGCCAGGGGAAGCCCGTCGCAATGAGCTCGAACACGCCATCGCCCTGACGCTGGATATAGTCTCCCGCCAGCGGACAGTCTGTCGGTTGACCCGCATTGGCGCATTCCAGTTCGATGCCTTGATTAGCTTTGAGGTTAGCCTGGATTCGTTTCAGGCTTTCAAACTCGTAATGCGGATCATGCTCTGCGTCGACGACGACAATGCGACGCGTACCGCGCTCAATCAGGGAGTACAGCCCAAGATTCTCGTTGTGGCCGCCATCGCTCAAACGCAGGCTGGCCTGAGCGTTCTCCGGCACCAGCAACTTTAACGGAAAACCACCCAATAACTTGTAGGTGTAGAACCAGGCCGTTCCGCCAAAACTTTTTTGCGTGGCAGGATTACGAATTTCGTAACCCAGATTGGCGTTCAGTGCGGACAGCCCAAAATCGGCTGCACCACGTACCTCCCGCGCCCCCTCATCCACCGCTGCACCGGAGACTGCAATGGACTTTGACAGTGGGATCGGCGCCCACAGCACAGACTCCGGCTGGTACTGCGTATGTGCCGATCCCCACTGCAGCGGGGTAAAGGTAAACACACTCTTTTCCAGCGACGCCATATCAAAATTGGCATCATCACGGAACGCACTGTACGGCCGTGTCAGCTTGGTGTTGATGATCGGCATGGTCAGCGGTGCAATGCTCGTACCCTGACTGGCAAGAGCGGCGGCACAACGATTGTAGGCCAGCGAAAACTCCCGCACATGACGGAATTGCAGCTCTTCCACACGCGCTGCCTCACGCCACCACAGGAAAGCGCCGTTACGTGCATTATGAAACTGCTCTGGCTCATGCTCGATGTAGTCGATGTAATCATCGTGGCCAAGGTTAGGCGACAACCCATAAGTACGCTCCAGCCCCTTGCGATAGGCGTTGGAGAACACGGAGCCGTTATAAATACCAGTGTTCAACAAACCGTCGGTCACCCAGTACACCGGTAGGCTGGCAAAATGGCTCACCGCAAGCCCGGCAGACTCCAGCTTCTGCCCGGTCGGGTTGCGGGTGTAATTAATGATATCTGACTGCGCCGCCAGATGACGCTGGTGGGTATCGCGCATCAGGATATCGCCGTCAATGCGCGCATCGAAAAGCGTGCCTAACTGCCCAGCTGCGGCGGACTGAACCTGATGCTGGCAGAACGGCAAATTTGCTACGGCAGCATCACCCCCTGCCTGCGCCATGTCGTCGAGTACGCGGCTGTAATAGTTGCGGTCAAGCGGCACTTTCTGATTGGGCGGCATGCTGTTATAGAAACGCTGGGACAACAGCCAATAGGAGGTATAACCGCCGCCTGAGACAGAGGAAATGGCATCTGCCTGGGTCAGCAATCCGGCATCGTTGAGTGCCTTCAGCACGCCCATGGAGAACGACGCCGAGCGCGTGCCGCCGCCCGACAGAGCAATCGAAAATGAATCCCGTGGATAGGTTGACTCAGCGTCGCGCTGGCAGGATTTCATAGGCTGGGTGGCGCCGGCATCGTCATATGCCGCCACACCAAAGCGCATCAGCAACTCCTGGCAGAAGCGATTGCGGAGGTAAGCCGCGCCGCCCTCCTGCGCCTGCTTGCTGCCCGAAGCAAGACCTTTTAGTTCAGACAGCCGTGACGGCGCGGCGACATGCGCACAACCGCTTATGTACGCTACCAACATGCCAATACAAATCATCCTGAATTTCATGCTTCCCCCTGTAGTTCACTAAAACACTGCACCAGACGCCCAACCCGTTGGTTAGTATCTATGCATTAATGACACGATTAATCCCCCAATCGTTGGCGAATCAGACTAGCGCCCCGATTGAATTTGGCAAGCGCGCTTTGGCTGATGGCGGAATGGCATCATCCGCACCCGCACCTTCACGCCAAAGTGCTGCCTATGCTGGTAGCTTCGCGGAATCTGCATCCGTGGAGTTCCCATGAAACTCGGCCTGATCCTCGGCGACCAACTCAGCCTCCGACTCGCCACGCTCAACGCGCTGGACAAGGACAGTGATGCCATCCTCATGGCCGAGGTGGCGGACGAAGCCACCTATGTGCGCCACCACCAGCAAAAGATCGCATTTATCTTCAGTGCCATGCGCCACTTCGCTGCCGAGCTTGAACAGCAAGGCTGGCGCGTGCACTACCTGCGCTATGGCGAGCACAGGCACCACAGTCTGCTCGACGTGGTGCAGGTGTTCGGCAAGGATGCGGATGAGCTGGTGATGACCCACTGTGGCGAGTATCGGCTGCAGCACCAGATCAATACGCTATGGCCCGACCAACTCCCCTGCCCGGTTCGGGTACTGGAGGACGACCGCTTTCTCTGCACGCTGGCGGCCTTTGCGCAGTGGGCGCAGGGCAAGAAGCAATTGCGCATGGAATTCTTTTATCGCGACATGCGTCGCCAGACCGGCCTGTTAATGGAAGGCAAGGAACCGGTGGGCGGAAAATGGAATCTGGATGAAAGCAACCGCAATGCCTGGAAGGGTGGCGACCTGCCGGCCATGCCCATGTTTGAGCGCGACGACATCGACAGGGATGTACTGGCGCTGGTGGCGGAGCATTTCAGCGACCATATCGGCAATCTTGAGCGCTTCTTCTGGGGCACCACGGCGGCACATGCGCAACAGGCGCTGGAGCATTTCATTACCGAGCGCTTGCCGCGCTTCGGTGAGTATCAGGACGCCATGGTCAGCGGCGAAGACACCCTGTTCCACAGTTTGCTGTCGCCCTACCTCAATGCCGGGCTACTGGATCCTCTCGAGGTCTGCCAAGCCGCAGAAGCGGCCTACTTCCGTGGTGACGCACCGTTGAATGCGGTGGAGGGATTTATTCGCCAGATCATTGGCTGGCGCGAATATGTGCGCGGCATCTACTGGCTGATGATGCCGGACTATGCGCAGGAAAACCGGCTCGGCAATGCCCGGCCTCTGCCCGCGTTCTACTGGAGTGGCGAGACGCGCATGCATTGTGTGTCGGAGAGCCTGCGCAATACCTTCGAGCACGCCTATGCCCACCATATCCAGCGACTGATGGTCACCGGTAATCTGGCGCTGCTGCTGGGTGTACTGCCGGAAGAGATCTGTCGCTGGTATCTGGAAGTCTACGCCGACGCCTATGACTGGGTGGAGCTGCCCAACACGCTCGGCATGGTGATGCATGCGGACGGCGGATACCTCGGCAGCAAACCCTACGCCGCATCAGGCGCCTATATTCATCGCATGTCCGACTATTGCAAACATTGCCAATACAACGTCAAGACCCACGGCGAGGAAGACAGCTGTCCGTTCAACAGTTTGTACTGGCATTTCATTGCCCGGCACCGGCAGCAGTTTGAAGCCAACCCGCGTATGCGCATGCCGTATCGAAATCTGGATCGCATGGACCAGGATAAATTCAATGCCTTGATGGCGCGCGCCGAACGCATTGTCAGTACACCGGACGACTATTGAATGCCAGTGCTACTGACCGGTGTCATGGATGCGCTCCAACGCCTGCACGCGGGTCAATTCTTCGGCACTGAATCTCTGGGCACGTAAACGACTGATCTGTGCATCACGATCGGTCGCCGACAGCCCCGTGTTGGCCAGTAAAGCACCTCGCTCCATCAGCCATTGATCGATACGTGCATTGAACTGCGCGCGCTGCTGATCGAGCTGCTCCAGCCGGTCGGCAGCTTCAACGCCTACCACTTGCTCGCGCACCGTGCGTAACGCCGCCGCATCGCCACCTTCCTGCTGCAGTGATGTGGTGATCGCTTGCAGGGTCTGGTAACGCGTCACCGCATCAATCTGCTGCTGCATTGGCGCCGGCAACGCGGCAGTCAGGGATGCTACCCGGGCGGCCTTTTCGTTGGCGCTCAGGCTGTCGTCCTGCAGAATCGCAATGCGCGCAATGTCATAGTCATCGCGCAACTGCTGTTCGGCAAAGAACACGGCACAGACTTGTGCATCGAGAAAGCGCTGACAGGAGGCGCGCACGGCATCCTGTTGCGCGCGCACTGCCTGCAGATCCAGTTCGCTGGCACTGACACCGCCGGCTTCCTGAATCGAAGCGAGATTATCGCGCCAGGCCAGATAACCATCGAGAATGCGGTTGGCTTCAAAGGCAGCGGCTTCGGGCAAATTGTTGGAGAGATACGCACGAATTCGCGCCACCAGCGTATCCAGATCTTCCTCGCCCAGACTCGACAGGAAGTAATCAAAGATATCGCGTAACTGCATTGTCGCTATCAGCCGACCCTGTGCGTCCACCTGCAAGCCGTCGGGCACCTCTGTGCCGTCCAGTGACGCCGGCAAGGCTTCGAGTCCGGTTTCGAACTGTTTGCTGCGTCCCAGAGCCTGCCATGCCGTCAGTGGCGCTGACGGTTGCGCAGTTACGCCAACCGATTGCACTGACGGCGTAGATGGCGTGAACGATGGCGGCCGCGTGAGCCACAACGCCAATGCCAGCCCCGCGACAACAGCAAGTGCCGGTGGCAGATAACGCCGCCACCGGCGTGTACTCACTGTCATGGGACTTACAGCCCGGCGTTCTTCAGGCGGTTGGCGTGATTGCGGTAAACCACTACCGGATCGGTCTCGAACAGCGAGGTCAGGCCAAGGGTCTGATTGACCTCATCAAGGTGATTCATGAAGTAGTTATCACGAATCACTTTACCAATGTGGCTGCTGCAGCGCCCGACCAGACCATCGTTCTGGCTGTCCGCCTTGCCGACGAAGGCCAGCGACACTGCGCCGAGAGGGAGGTCGACGGGGTCCAGTACATTGGTCAGATGGCCGGTGCCACTCCAGGAATAGAAGCGCACATTGTTGGCCACATACGCACCTTCACCACAGGCCGTGGTGGGTACGCCGGCAGGATATTGCTTGTTGAAGGCAGCGGCGCCCTTGGTAGTCAGCGAATTCAGACCGGCCAGCGCGTCCTGCGACAGTTTCTCGCCGGCCGCCAAGCCGATCAGCGAGCCAAACGCATTGACGATGGACGCGACACCGCTGGACAGGTCATCGCCAGCGACGTCTGTTACCGACGCAACCAGATCAGCCACTGCAGAGCCCTTGGCAGGACCGCCGACGGTGGTCACTGACGCAATCCGTCCCGGCAACGCGGCCGCAACGTAACGCACTGACTGGCTGCCATGGCTGTGGCCAATCAGGTTGACCTTGCTGGCGCCGGAGATGGCGAGGATATCCTCAACTTGAGTCAACAGTTGTTCTCCGCGGACTTCAGATGACTGGAACGAAGAGACTTGCGTCAGGTAAACACGGGCGCCGCGGGACTGCAGATCACGGGGGATGCCATACCAGTAATCCACCGGACCAATCTTGTCGAAGCCCGCCATACCGTGCGCAAGCACAATCGGGTAGCGTGTTTTGGCGTAAGTGCTGTTGAACCAGGCCAGTGAAGGCGTCGTCAACGCCAACAAAAAGCTGCCGAGAATCAGGTGTTTGAGTGTAGTCTTCATCGTGATGACCTCTTCGAGGTTGTTATTATGTTTATGCGGTGTGAGCGTGGTTGTTTTTGTCCGTCAGCACCGTGGCAACATGGTGCAGAGACACCCTGGAGGCCGACAGAACGAAAACGGACATTGGACTGAGCCAATTCGGCCATTTGCTGGCCTATTTGGTAAATTGTTCGTAGATTTGCCCCCATAACGATAAAAAGATGAAAACTCGGGATGCAGCAAATGCATGCTTCTAACAGCAATCACAAAGTTGCCGCTGATCTGATACGACAGGTGCTCACGTTTGCCCGTGAGCATGGTCTGGACGTTGATCAGTTAATGGCGCAGCACGCCATCGGACTCGAAACACTGCCCGGCGAACCGGCCTATATTTCCGGCCAGCTGGTGGAACGCTTGCTCGCCATCGGCATGCCGCTGATGCCTGACCCATTGCCGGGATTGTTCGCCGGCAAAGCGCAAATGGGTGCGCTGTTCGGCTTGGCAGGATTTCTCGTACAAACGGCCAGCACAGTTGGCGCCGTTCTCGAAACCATCACACACGTGGAGCCCCTGATCGGTGATACCGGCAACACGCGGCTTTGCTACGAACCTGGTGAAGCACACATTGTCTGGGATTGCCACTTTACCAATGCGTACGTACGCCATCACGTTGCCGATTTTATTTTCTGTGTCTATAGCTGGGGCATCTCTCTCACCAACAGATCCGGCGCGGACCTTATCCGGTCTGTGCATTTTCAACATGCACCGCCATCAGACCCGGCTCTGGTAGAACGCTATATCGAAATGTTTGGCTGTCCCGTGTATTTCGATCAGGCAGAGAACAGGATCATACTGCCCGCCAGCGTGCTGGATTTGCCGCTGCCCAGTGCCGATCCGGCATTGCATGAGGTATTGAAAATGCACGCCAAGAAAGTCCTGGAAGAACGCAAGAACGATGTATCACTTGCCAATCTTGCGCGCTCACGCTTGCACCAGTTGATTAATCAAGGCACTGCATCAAAGGAAAATCTGGCCGATGCGCTGCATATGAGTGGCCGCACCCTGCAACGCAAGCTGCAGGAGGCCGGCACCAGTTACCGCGAACTGTTTGATGAACTGAGACTGGAGCGTGCGCGCATGCTGCTGCGCGACTCGAGCATCACTGTACAACAGGTTGCCGAGCATGCCGGTTTTGATGAGCACAATTCCTTTACCCGCTGGTTCCGGCAGCAAACCGGCGCCGCACCCAGCGAGTATCGTCAGCGTTTGACCGCAGAGAAGTAAGCTGACGCCGAAGTGACAATATTCCAGCAAAATCGCGATACCTTCGCGCTATCAATCCCATAGCACCTCGAAAAATCCTTGATGGCTGCACTACAGCGATAAACGAGGGATATATATATCAGGTTGTCTATGTCTCCACTGCCACCCAGGAGTATGGAAAACAGGAGCTTGCCCGCATTCTCGAAGTATCGCGCAAGAATAATCAGGCCGACGGCGTGACCGGCATGCTCTGTTACCACGGCGGTACCTTCTTCCAGATGCTGGAAGGAGACCGTGACAAGGTGGAAGCCGTGATGGCCCGTGTCAGCAAGGATCCACGACACTTTGGTGTCACGGTATTGCTCGAAAACGATATCACTGAACGTGCCATGCCTGACTGGTCCATGGCGTTTCGCGACGTCTCCAGCGAGGAAGGGCGACGCCTTGAGGGCTTTGACCAGGCGCTCAAGGGTGACGGCCCCTCTCGTCTCAGCGAGGCAGATGCCGAAAATGAGGCGTTGCTGCGGCGCTCTTTTCAGGAAACGTCGCAGGCGTCGTCCGGACGACTGGGCTTCTGACCGGGTAGCATTCGCACACCAACGCCCTCCCCGCACAGGGCAGGCATGGCTGTTCGCCTGCTTGCCCTGCGTCACCCCACCTGCGCCGACTTGATGCATGTCATACCCATGTGCACGTCGTTACAGTAGTGTTGGGCACATGGGGCCGGCAGCACCGCCATAAACAACCTGCGCCGCCCCGGCTCGGGAGGGGCGCGTGACTGACAACCTGATCGAACTGCGCAATGTCAGCGTCCGCCGTGGCGAGCGCGTGCTGTTTCACGATATCAATCTGGATATTCCGCGCGGCAGCATCAGCGCCATCATGGGCCCCAGTGGCTGCGGCAAGACCACCCTGCTCAGACTGATTGGCGGCCAGCTCAAAGCCAGCAGCGGTGAAGTACGGGTGGACGGTCAGGAGATCAGTCGCCTGCCGCGCGCACAGCTGTTCAGCCTGCGCCGACGCATGGGCATGCTGTTCCAAAGCGGCGCCCTGTTTACCGACCTCAGCGTGTATGAAAATGTCGCCTTCCCGTTGCGGGTGCACACTGCCCTGCCTGAGGCAATGATCCGTGATCTGGTGTTGATGAAACTCGATGCCGTGGGCCTGCGCGGCGCCCGCGACCTGATGCCATCACAGCTGTCCGGCGGTATGTCGCGCCGTGCCGCGCTGGCACGCGCCATTATCCTCGATCCCGAGCTGATTATTTACGACGAACCCTTTGCCGGTCAGGACCCGATCTCCATGGGTATGCTCGCCACCCTGATCGCACGCCTGAACAAGGCACTCGGCCTGACCACCATCATCGTTTCCCACGACGTTAACGAAACCGCGGCCATTGCTGATTACCTGCACGTGATTGCCGATGGCCAGATGCGTGGCCAGGGCGCAACGGACGCGGTAATCAAAAGTGATGACGCGCGGGTGCGCCAGTTTGTTCAGGGTCTGCCCGATGGCCCGGTACCGTTTCATTATCCGGCGCCTGATTACCTGCACGATCTGGGGTTGGGTGCACGCACATGAGGCAGTGGCTGCAGCAGCTGGGCGCCAACACGTTGGCACTGATTCAGGTACTGGGGCGCGCCACCGTGCTCTGGTGGCAAGCCTTGTCCGGCTGGCCAAACTGGCGCGTTGGCGGTCCGCTGCTGGTGCGACAGCTGTATTTTGTCGGCGTGCATTCGCTGGTGATCATAGTGGTATCCGGCATCTTTATTGGCATGGTGCTGGCGTTACAGGGCTATACCGTGCTGGTGCGATTTGGCGCTGCCCAGGCATTGGGCCAACTGGTCTCGCTGTCGCTGTTGCGTGAGCTGGGCCCGGTGGTCGCGGCACTGTTGTTTGCCGGCCGTGCAGGTTCTGCCATGACCGCCGAAATCGGCCTGATGAAAGCCACCGAGCAGCTGGCGGCGATGGAAATGATCGGCGTCGATCCCTTGCGGCGTGTGGTCCGACCACGTTTGATCGCCGGCATGTTGTCGATGCCGGTGCTGGCACAAATCTTCAACGTCGTCGCCATCTGGGGCGCGGTGGTGGTGGGCGTGCACTGGCTCGGCGTCGATAGCGGTTCGTTCTGGGCCAACATGCAGAACGTGGTGGAGTTTCGCGCGGATGTGGTTAACGGCTTGATCAAGTCGTTTGTGTTCGGCGCCGTGATCAGCTGGATCGCGGTGTATCAGGGTTATGAGGTCACACCCACCTCCTCCGGCATTGCCGCCGCTACCACCCGCACGGTGGTGTACTCGTCGCTGGCGGTACTGGCGCTGGATTTTCTATTGACCGCGTTAATGTTTGGAGTGGACTAATGCAGAAATCAGTCATCGAACTTGTTGTCGGGCTGTTTATGCTCGCCGGCATTCTGGCGCTGGTGTATTTGTCGCTGCAGGTAAGCGGCCTGAACCTGCGTGACAGCCGCGCAGAAAATTACCGTCTGGTGGCACACTTCAATAATGTCTCTGGTCTGACCGAACGGGCCCGCGTCACCATCGCCGGTGTCACCATCGGTCGTGTCACCGACATTCAGCTCGACCCGAACAGTGTCCGCGCGCGAGTGGAGATGAGTATCCGCAAGGACGTGGACTTTATTACCGATGACAGTATTGCAGCGATCAAGACCTCCGGTGTGCTTGGCGAAAAGTATGTGAGTATTGCGGTCGGTGGCAGTGATGAAATGCTCACTGAAGGCGATGCCATTCTGGACACCCAGTCCGCCTTCGTACTGGAGGACTTGATTGGCACCGTCATGCGCAACCTGTTCGAGAAAAAGGTGGAAGGCCAATGACGTACTGGATGCGGGTGAGCGTTATTTGGCTGATGCTTGGCGCCGGTATTGCCCATGCCGATCAGGCGCCCCTGGTTGCGGTGCGCAATGCCACCGACACCATTCTGACGCTGACACTGGAGGCCAAAGACAAGGCCGACAATGAACGTCAAGGATACTACGACAAGGTCAGCGCGGTGCTGGATGACGTGATTGATTTTCCCGGCTTTGCCCGCGGCGTGATGGCCACCTATGCCAGCAGTCGCCAGTACAACCAACTCAACAGTGACGCGGAGCGCGCGGCCTTCAATCAGCGCATTGAACGTTTTGGTGACAAGCTCAAGGGCATCCTGATTGTCACGTACGCCGACGCCCTGCTGGCGTTCAACGGCGAAAAGATCAATGTCTTTATCCCACCGGGTGGCGAGCCGGATAATCACCGCGCCACTGTTTATCAGGAGATCTACAGCAGCACCGGCAAGACCTATCTGGTGCAATACGCCATGCGCGAACAGAAAAGCGGCGGCTGGAAAGTGTTTAACATGACCGTTGACGGTGCCAACCTGGGCCAGATCTACCGCAACCAGTTCGCCGCAGCCGTTGAAGCGGCAAAGGGTGATGTCAACAAGGCTGTTGATGACTGGGGAAAGCAACCGTGACAGCACAGCATTCTGAGCCGCGTTGCGCGGTGCGCTTCGATCAGGACTGCATCTATCTCAGCGGTGCGCTGGATTTTGATAGCGTGCTGGAGGTCGAGGATGCGGTGCAGACCTGGCTCAAGCAATCGCCACGCAGCGAGGCGAAATTGAATTTGTCGGCAGTAACATTCAGCAATAGCGCCGGCATTGCCTTGCTGCTCGGCTGGATGCGCAGCGCCCGCGCCGTCGGCTGCGCACTGCGCTTGCAGCAACTGCCCGCTGACCTGCGCGCCATGGCGGAAGTCAGCGGGCTGACATCACTGTTTGAGGGTTAGCGCGCGACCAAACCGCCGTCCACTGGCAGGGCGTGGCCGGTGATAAAGCTCGCTGCCTCTGAACATAACCACAGCACTGCTTGTGCCACTTCACTGGGCCGCCCCATGCGGTTGAGCGGATGCATCGCTGCCATACCGGCGGCGGCCTGCGCATCACCGTGGGTATAGCGCTCGATCATTTCAGTACTGATGACGCCGGGACAAATCGCGTTAATGCGAATGCCCTGCTCGGCATACTCCAGCGCCGCAGCCTTGGTGATCTGCACCACACCACCCTTGGAAGCACAGTAGGCGGCAGCTCCGGCAAAGCCGACCAACCCGGCCACCGATGCCATATTGACGATGGCGCCACTGCCCTGTCGTTGCATGATGGCAAGTTGTTCGCGCAGGCACAGATACACGCCGCGCAGATTGATGCCGATGACCTGATCAAAATTCTCCACTGTGCTGTCCGCCAGTGGCGCGCTGACGCCCTCGATGCCGGCGTTGTTGCAGGCGGCATCCAGACGTCCAAAGGTGTCCATGATGCGCTGATGCAAGTGCCTTACCTGATCAGCATCGCTGACATCGGTGTGCACGAACAGGGTGTCCACATGCAACGCGGACATCTCCCTTGCTGCCTGCTGGCCGCGTTCCGCATCCCGATCCGCCAGCACCACGCGATAGCCGGCCACCGCGAAGGCTTCCGCACAGGCCCGGCCAATGCCGGTGGCGGCGCCCGTTACCAATGCCACGGGGTTATTCATGTTCTCCTCCCTGATATCCATCACCAGCGCCCAGCATGCGCGCTGGCAGGATCAGGGGTGTTGACGCAGGTCAGCTTTTACGCCGCCGCAGTCCGACTCAGCTGGCACCTTTGGCGGTTATCTCGAAGTGCGCATACAGGCTGTCGAGCGCCGCGCGCAGGGCGTGTCCCTGCAGGCTGATGCGCGCCAGCAGTTCGGCGACGGCATCCTCTGCATCGATATTGTTGATGTTGTCGCGAATCAGATCGAGCGGACGCAGCCGTTTGATCTCCAGAGTATCGGCCAGATCAAATTCCAGCTCGTCGTTCCAGCACAGGTTGACGCGCACCGGAAACATGTCGGCGTCGAGATGCGCCAGAATTTCTTCACGACCGAGGTCCACAGCACTGAAGCGCACTGACGCGCTCTGGTCCTGAATGCCTTTCAGTTCACAGCGATCACCCAGCGTAAAACCGTCGGGCATCACGGTCGGATCGCGTAGCCAGAGGCCGAACGATTCGGCCGGCGCGGTTTGCGCGCTCGGCCAGGTTACCGGCAGGCTGTTGACCGCACGACGCAACGTGGACACCACTTGCTCGGCGCGACTGGCGGATGAGGCATCCACCAGCAGGCGTTGACGCTCGCTGTCAATCAACACATTGATACGGCGCGAGCGGGTAAACGCTCTGGGCAAGAGTTCGAACGTGATCTGGTCCTTGATATCGGCTTTTTCCTTGCGGCCGACCCTGCGCCCCTGATCCTGCTCAATCTGCTCGACTTTCTCATCGAGCAGTTCCTTGATGACCGGGCCCGGCAACAGGCGCACGGTTTCCTGATAAACGCAGTGAATAAAGCCGTCCACACTGAAGGCCATCGGGTCCTGCCCTTTCAACGGCGGCACAAAGCCCTCACTGCTGACACTTTGCTGGCCGACCGGCTTGCACACATGCTGCGCCAGCATCTGGTCCAGCTCCGCCACCGACCAGGGCATGGCGTCCGCGCCGCTGAACACTGCGATATTTCTCATCCACATAAATGAAGGTTTCCTGCTTCCGGGATAGCTGCACGCCGAGCAACGAACAAAAAACAACCGGCGCGCCGCCAATAAAGGGGGCGCCAACACTAGCCAAATGCAAGGGAATGCTCAACCGCCGCCAGCGGGCAGAAGATGGGAAAGCGACCGCCGGTGGAGCGGCCGCTGCTTATTTAGTGTTCAGAAGGCGGAACGCAAACCGATCGATACCGCGCTGAGTTCCTGATCACGCGTATCGATATAACGCATGTATTCGAGATTCAGCGCCAGACTGTTGGAAACGTTGATATCGAGCCCGCCACCCAGGGATTGATCGTCCCATTGTTGCGAGTCCGTTGAACTGACACCGAGCAGCGTTGCCGCGGCAGAGCCTTCGGCATGGGTATAACCTGCGATGGCATAGGGCATGACCGCATCGCCAAGCGGCAATCCGAGTTTGACATAGGCGCCATACAGCTCATCCAGATCAAACGCCAGCGATCCGCCGGAGAAGCTGCGCTTGTCACTGTCTATGCCAATGCCACCACGCGCCTCCAGACCCAGCCAATTAACAGGCTCAATGCCCAGGCGCAGCGTGATGCCATCGGGCCTGATAATTTCATCGTCAGCCTGTGCATCGGTGAATTCAAAGCGCGAATAGCTGGCGCCGACGTAGGCGCCCTCAGCCAGCGCCAGCGACGGCGTCAGCAGTACTATGCATAACGCGGTAGCAACCGATGCGACACAGCCAGAGCTTTTGCTAAACATCATGGTTTCTCCTATTCGCCAGATAGACAAAAAGCTGTTGCGTGGCATTCGAGAGCGACGCTCCGGGATGGTTCATTACCGCACCGCGTTTTTGCGAACCCGCCGACAACATTACATTCGGAAACCAAATCCATGCAGACGGTCAACGACGGAGCCCTGTCAGGCTGATGGCGCAAAACAACGCCCGGAACCCGTGACCCCGACGGCCAACTGCGGCATGCTCTAGCCTGCATATTTTCCGGAGCTGCCCATGTCCGCCTCTGTGGTTGTGACGCTGATCGTGATGGCTGTGGTGATCGTGTCAGTGGTGCGCCAACACCGTCAGAACCAGTCGTACTTTGAAGGCCAGAAGGCCGCCGGCAATACTGCCGGTGGGAATGACGCCAGTTATGCGCAGGTCATGCAGCGGCTGCAGCGCGCACCGCTTGCCTGTGTCCAGATAACACCTGTGCCGCAACTGGCGCGCCAACCATGGCAAAGTAAATTCGGCGGCCAGCCCTATTGGCCCATGGCCATGCCCTACCCCCGTGATGCGCATGGCAAACCCTTGTACCTGCTAGCACAGATCAATTTCGCCGAGACGCCGGCGCTGCCGGGCTATCCGCACCAGGGGCTGCTGCAGTTTTTTGTTAGCGATGACGATCTGATGGGGCTGCAGTTTGGCAAAACGCTGGCCCAAACCCTTGCCCTGAACAGCGATGGCAGCCGCGCCCGCGTGGTGTTTCATGAGCAGGTTCTGGAGCAGTCAGCAGCACTGCAAACAGATCTGCCAAGCTGTGAAGATGCCGAGTTTATGCCGCTAACGGCCGAGTATGCGCTAGCCTTTTCGTTGCATCAGGAGCTGGCCGCGCCTACGGATCACCGCTTTGAACATCTGTTGCAAGGAATGACACTCAGCGACAGTCTGCACGAGCAGCTGTACGAAGAACTCTCTGCAGGCGGCAGCAAGCTTGGCGGCTATGCCAACTTTACCCAGGACGACCCGCGTCATGCGATGCTACCGGGCAAATGGCTATTGTTGTTCCAGATGGACAGCGCCGAGGAAGAAGGCGTCGAATTGATGTGGGGTGACTGCGGTGTCGCCAACTGGTTTATCCGGCCAGATGACCTTGCACGCAGGGACTTCAGCCAAGTCTGGTATAACTGGGACTGCAGTTAACGCTACGCCAACGGTGCGGCAAAGGAAATCAACACTGACACGAGGTCATCATGCACAACTGGATTCGCTATCTCCTTGTCTCCACCTTGCTGCTCAGCACAACGGCGACTGCCGATTATCAGGCGGCCACTGGCGCTGAGCCGAAAATCAGCGTCATCAGCGTCGATGATTATCACGCGGTGCTCGAACTGTTCGAGGAATTGCAATACACCGATAAGAGCTGGCTGAATGGCAGTCGACAGGTACCACGCATCTACCTTGCCACCATCCCCGAACAATGGGGCAAGGTGATCAGCAAGGAAATCGATGTAACGCTGAAAAAGCGCATGTTCTTCCGTGCGCTGGGCCCGCTGACGTTGCGCTCCAACGAGTTGATCCTGCAGGACCGCAAGCGCCTGCTGGCATTGCAGAACCATAGTGCGCTGTCAGAGCAGGATCAGGCCTGGGTACGCGAGTTGGCAGCACAGTATCGGTTAGACAGTGACACTGCCGACGTCAGCATTTTGATCGCGCCATTGCTGCTGCGCGTTGATATCATTCCACCGTCGTTGATTCTGGCTCAGGCCGCGGAGGAAAGCGGTTGGGGCACATCGCGCTTTGCATTTGCCGGCAACGCCCTGTTTGGCCAATGGACCTGGGGTGGCGACGGCATCACACCGGCGCAGCAGCGCGCCGGCATGGGTCATTACCAGATCGCCAGGTTCGACTCACCGCTGCTGTCCGTACAAGCTCATGCCCGCAATCTAAACAGTCATCCCGCCTACGAGGGCTTCCGCGCCCTGCGCGCCCGCAAGCACGCTGCAGGAAAAAAGCTGAGCGGCATGGACGCAGCGACAACACTGGAGAAGTACTCCGAGCGCGGCCTCGACTACGTCAAATCCCTGCAAAGCATCATCAGCTACAACAAACTCAAAGGCACAGATGATGCCTACTTCCGTAAGATGCATGCGATCGTGCTGGTGCCGAAAGGCACCGAATAGTTGTCAGGACGTCAGCATTGTCGCGGCAATTTCCTGCGCAGTGAGCGCCCGGTATGCGCCGGGCGTCAACGCCGGATCAAGTTCAATTGGACCGATCGCCTCGCGATGTAATGACGTCACCTTGTTGTCGAGCCGTGCAAACATGCGCCGGATCTGATGGTAGCGGCCTTCCTGCAAGCTCACTTGCGCAGTGGTGTCATCAAGCCGCAGCAGCCGTGCCGGCCGCGTTGTCAGCTGCTCAAACGGAAAATACATACCCGCCGCAAACGCATCCGCCGCTGACGCCGGCAATGGCATCGACAGCGTGACGCGATAGCGCTTCCAGATCTGGTGGACCGGATCACTCAACTGTCGCGTCCAGCGGCCATCATTACTCAACAGCACCAGTCCGGTGGAATGAAAATCCAGCCGCCCGGCAATGTGCAGTCCGTTGCGCTGACTCTCTGGCAGCAGATCAAGCACAGTTCGATGAACGGGATCACGGGTAGCGCTGACCACACCCGCCGGTTTATGCAGCATCAGATAGCGTGGCACACAGTCCTGCAGCACCTGCTGATCCACGCTGATATGCGAAAAGGGTCCGATTCGACACGCTGGGTCATCACAGACTGCACCGTCCACCTGCACGCGATGCTGAGCCAATATCGGCTTCACTGCTGCGCGACTGATGTTCAGTCGGCCAGCCAGATAGCGATCCAGGCGATGGTATTTCGACGTCATGACTACAGGCCCCAGAAACAATGCAGCGACTTTAACCGCGTCACCTGTCACACGCCAAATGTGTATAAAAAGCGCGCAGCGGGCGTGCAAAAAGCATCCATTGCGCTGTAAAAGAATGTGAAACATCTCCAAACGGCTGTTTTTTCTGGTCGACGGCCAACAGCCTTCACGTGAGCTGTTAAACTTTGCCGCGACACGAAGAATAAGGGCTGAACTCACTCATGACGCGAGATACCTCCCCAACCAACCAGGGAGCGGTTACTTTTCCATCAGCCACGGACGCGCCAGATACCGACAACGACACCCTCAGTCTGGACCAGTTCAGGGAATACAATGAACTGGTTGCCACCCTGTATGGTTGCCTGCACTCCAATCACGGCTTCGATGCCTTTTTTGAAGCATTTCGAGAACATTTTCGCTGCCTGCAGGGCGGCATTCTCGGCCTCACCAAAGCACCGATCCGGATGATCTATGGCTGGACCTTTGGCTATCCGGAAGGATTTGAACAATGGTTTATCAACAGCGATTTGCCGGAACAGGATGCAGCGCTGCAACGCTTTTCCCATCAGCCGCCGCGCCAGTTTGGGTCGTTACTGGAGTGCGACCCGGAGGCGGACATTTTTGATCTGCTCACCGACGCAACGCGCCAATGGGTGGAAGCGGTCGGCCTTGGTGACAGCGCCGGGATGCTGGTGGCAGACAAGGGCGATACGCGCATTGTGTTCCTGGCCAACCGCTTGCGCGCAGAGGGCTGTTACACCGAAGTTGAAGTGATGCAGATGAATATGCTGGCGCCGCATATCGAGAACGCCATCAATTTGTATCTCAAGCTGTATCACGCCAGCGCTGACAATGAATCACTGGTGTCGGCGCTCGATCATGTCAGCAAGCCGATGATCGTGTTCAATGAAATGGCGCAGGTGGTGAAATGCAACAGCGCCGCAGACGCCCTGCTCGCCGAGCATCCCGAGCTGTTTGTGTCTGAGCAGGATGAAGCACCACGACTGAAAAGCAGGATGCGACGCTTCAGCCGCGAACTGGATGACGCCATCCTCACCAGCATTATCAATTCCCGCAAAGGCATCCCGGACAGCATCACGCTGATCAGCCAGTATGACAATGAGCGCATCGCTGTATGCATCACGCCACTGACCGATCAGCAGTCCAAGGCGCACGGTGCGCTGGCGGAATTGTATACGCGCCGTGGCGACCAGCCGATTGATCGCAACAAGCTGCGTGCGCTGTTCGAGTGTACCGAGGCAGAGTCACTGGTGGCGGAGCAACTGATGGCGGGCAAAACCGCTGCGGAAATTGCCGAGCACCAGCAACTGTCGTTGCACACCATCCGCCAATACATCAAGAACCTGCTGGCCAAGAATGGCTTCCGTCGGCAGTCCGAACTGGTTGGCGCACTGATCCGGGCATTGGCGTAAGCGCAACGCTTTCGGTGCCCTCACACCAGACTGCGTCATGGTCTGGCAGCCTGTGCAGGGAAAGGCGTTCTGCTATGCTCGACGCCTGCACGACAACAGGAGACGGTCATGCAATACCTGCACACCATGGTGCGCGTCAGCGATCTGGACGAGGCACTGGCGTTTTACTGCGATGGTCTGGGTCTGGTTGAAATCAGCCGCTACGACAACGACAAGGGGCGCTTTACGCTGGTATTTCTGGCGGCGCCGGAAGACGTCGAGCGTGCGCGCGAGAGAAAGGCGCCGATGATGGAGCTGACCTGGAACTGGGACCCGGAGGTGTACACCGGCGGCCGCAATTTTGGCCATCTGGCATTTCGTGTCGACGATATCTATGCGCTGTGCCAGCACCTGATGGACCGGGGCGTCACCATCAATCGGCCACCGCGCGATGGCCATATGGCGTTTGTACGCTCCCCGGACAATATCTCGATCGAACTGCTGCAAAAAGGCGATGCGCTGGCGCCCGCTGAACCCTGGGCAAGCATGCCGAATACTGGCGAATGGTAACGGCGCAGCGTCGGGCGGCGGCCAGAATCTGCCACCGCCCGATAACCGGATCAGGCCGCTTTGGCTGCCTTGCCGGCCCGAATCACCATCACTTTCATCAATACCATGGCCGCCAGCACGGCGATTGATCCACTCGACAGCAACGGTTCGATACGTTCACCTTCAACAAATTTGCCGTAGAACAGGAACAGCCCGATAAGCACCGCAATGGTGCCCACCTGATGCAGACCGAACTGCACCTTTGCCAGAGTCGGTTGCGCCAGCGGCAGCCACAGCTTGTGGCACAGCCCATAGGCCAACGAAATCAGAAAGCCGATCAGCATGATGTGCGCGTGGGTCACCAGTTGCCCATGGTTATGGGAGGCGGCCATATGAATACCCAGCGCCATGCCGACAATGGCGTAACCGAGCGCGGTCATCAGAAATTTTCTGTCCATGAAGGAGGTCCTGTTCAATAAAGGGGGTCAGGCAGTCGATGACTGCGACGCTAATCTAGCCGAATTTTTTCCCTGCCGCAGCCAGCGGCCAATCAATATTCCCCAGCGCGCAAATGGCTATCGATCAGGTCCACGGTGGCCTGACTGACCGAGACACGCGAATACATCAAGTGAACCGGATTGTCGTTGACGATGATGTAGGGCTCAGACAGTGGCGACCCGAGGGCCTCGCCGGCGGTTTGCAGCGCGTACATGTCACCCAGCACATAATCCGCGCGCCCCGCCTTGAGCATGCCCACGGCGCGGGTGTAACTGTTGTAGAACAGCAGTACGCCGGCCGCCAGCAAGTCACCGGAGTGTTGTTCCCACTCGCGACCGTAGTAGCCATAACGCGGCGCCAACAATACCCGTTGCTGTGCGACCAATTCCTGCCACTGATGCAACACTGGTCCCTGACTGCGCCCCAGCACAGCGATCACTTCACGGCGGTAAGGCACAGAAAAGCGGGCATAGCTGAGCCGCTCCGGCGCCAGGCTGGCGGCCATCATCAGATCAATGTCGCCACGCACCAGCGCCTGATTAGCGCGCTCCGGCGGCATGGCAATAAAGCGGTACTCACAACCGGCCGCTGCCAGCGCAGCGCTGACACGTTCGATATCAGATCCGGAGAATCGGGGGGTTGCCTGCTCGCCAGCGTCGACCATGTAGGGCGGCCAGTGTTCGGCCTGCACCCGCAGCGGGGTCTCGCAGGCAGCATGCACCGTGGCCGGAGACACCAGCCAGACGGTCAGGCAACAGCACAGCGCACGCACGGAGATCATCCGCAGACTATGCCAGTGTCGGCGCCGTTCGGCATCCGGCCGCGGCGGCGCCGATCAGCCGAACACCACCACTGTCTGCCGGCTGATGGCCAGCAGCTGGCCGTTGGCATCCCAGAGCCGTGCCGGCGAATGCACATAGCCGTCGGCGGCATAATCCGTGCTGGCCTGATACTGGAACCAGTCCGCCGCCTGCAGGTTGTCGAGATCGCCGACCAGCTCGAATGTCCAGGTCATACTGCTCGACGGTGCCGGCGTCTTCATCATGCCCAGTACCGTCGGTGGCCAGACATCCACCTGCGCCAGCACATGGGCGACGGTCAGCGGCCCATCCACCTCAACAAATTTCTGCCAACCGCCGACGGTACTTTTGTCGCTGCCCATGAACGGGAAACTGCCCTCGCCCCAGTGGACGACAAAGTGCTTGAGAAAGTCCGGCGTAATGCCGGCCACAAACGGCAAGGCCATCAGGCTGTCGCGTGATTTGTAGGTCGGCGGCGGCGCTGCGGCAATGCGGATGGCCGAACTGCGTGGCTCGCCAAAGCTGGCCAGCATCACCGCCTGCACCGCGCCATCCTGGGTCAGACTGACCTGCGCCTGGGTGACGGACTTTCCTTCGCGCAGAATCTCGGCCTTGAACTGCGCCGGGCCCGGCGCCACCGGGCCGACAAAATTGACTGTCAGCGCACGCAGACGCCGATCAGGAATACGTACCGACAGGTGCTGATACATCAACGCGGCAACCAGACCACCGTAGGTGGCGCGCCCCTGCCCCCAACCGGTCGGGAAGTCCATCTCCGTGTCAGCGGCGGCGGTGAGTAAGACATTGAACTGCATGATAACTCCCGCTAGTGAGCACCCACAGGCGCATCAGGAAAACGGGGTGCGACGCGCGCACCCCGGGCGGGAAGTTTACAAGGATTTGGCGGTCTTGGCGCGACGCACCAGCTGGACAAACTCGGTGCGGTAGCCATAAGGATCATCGCCCTTGTTGGCTTGTGCCATTGACAGGGCATCATCGTAATCCCAGTCACCGGTGTACTTGCCGCCGCGCAGCAGCTGGGCGAATCCGGCCACCGCGGTGGCAAATCGGGTTTCCCGCAGCGCCACATCATCCGCTGCCAGTCGGGTATTGCCCGCGGCGATCGGTTGCTCCAGCAACAGTGAGGTAGTTTCACCGGGCAACTTGTAGCGCAGGCGCAGGAACGCGTACTCATTTTTGCCTGCGGCCGTATTGATCACCGGCTCGGCTTGATAGCGCGAACCGTCGATCAGCGGGTCGGCGTCCGCAGGGGTAATTTCATACAGCGCCGTGACCGTGTGCCCGGCACCGATATCGCCGGCATCCACCGCATCGTTATTGAAATCCTCGCGCGCCAGGGCACGGGTCTCGTAACCCAGCAGCCGGTATTCAGAGACGGTGGCGGGATTGAACTCCACCTGAATCTTGACGTCCTGGGCAATCGGGAACAGCGACGAGGTGGCTTCGGTCACCAACACCTTCTGCGCCTCGCTGAGCGTATCGATGTAGGCGGCCACACCGTTGCCATTCTGCGCCAGTTCCTGCATCAGGTGATCGTGATAGTTGCCCTGACCAAAACCGAGTACGGACAGATAAATGCCCTTCTCACGTTCGCGCTCGATAAACCCCTTGAGCTCATCGCGATCGGTAATGCCGACATTGAAATCACCGTCAGTGGCGAGAATTACGCGGTTGACCGCCTTGTCGTCAAAGTTCTGCGCCGCCAGCTGATAGGCCAACTTGATGCCCTCACCGCCAGCGGTGGAGCCACCGGCCTCTAGCTGATTCAGCGCCGCCATGATCTTCTGCGTGTCATTGGCCGGCGTCGGCGCCAACACTGTGCCCGCGGCGCCAGCGTACACGGCAATCGCAACCCGGTCGTTGGCACCGAGCTGACTCAGCAACAACTCCATCGATTGTTTTACCAATGGCAACTTGTCCGGGCTGTTCATGCTCCCGGACACATCCAGCAGAAACACCAGATTGGTACGCGGCCGCGCTGCGGCGTCGAGTTCATAGCCCTTGATGCCGATACGCACCAGTTTGTTGCCGGATTTCCACGGCGAATCCGTGACCACCACATTGGTCGAAAACGGCTGCTTGCGCGATGACGGCAGCGGGTAGGAGTAGTCGAAATAGTTCACCATCTCTTCAAGGCGCACCGCGTCTTTCTGCGGCAACACACCCTGGTTCAGCTGGCGCCGGACAAAGCTGTAGGAGGCAGTATCCACATCAATCGAAAACGTCGACACCGGCGTGGCCAGCACCCGCTGCACCGGGTTGTCATCGATCTGCTCAAAGTCATCACGACCGACGTCCTGATAGCCCGGCGTCACAGGAAAATCCACCGGCATGCTGGTGTCTGCTTCTGCGAAGCCGTCAAAACCACGCACGCCGACATCCGCCAGCGCCTGCTGACGCAGCGGTTGTGACGATGCCGGCGCTGCCGGCGGACTGAGCATCTTGCGTTCCGCCTTGAACGCTTCCATTTCGCGCGACTCCTCCAACACCTGCGGCGGTTGTGGAGCGGGCGTTGCGGCGCTGGAGGCGAACTCTGGCGCTGCGGTCACTGCCAGAGGCTTTTCCTTCGCCACAGGTGTATCGCGCTTGCTCGCCGGTGGCAGCGCATTGCTGGCACTCTGCAAGGTTGGCAGCGGTGCCGTGTTATCCAATGGCAGGCGGTACGCCACTGTCACCGCGATCATCAGCACACCAGCTGTGGCGGCACCCGAGTAAATCCAGCGTTGATTGAACGTATTCATTTTTGATCGTCCCGTGTGATTGGTCTCACGGGTTGGACGCAGGCGCCGGAAAAATCCTTGGCGACGCGGCGGGATTTTTGTCGCTGCCGCACGCTCGTCCAGCGGCACCGCATCAAACGCGGCCATGGCGGCGGCGATCGCATCGGATTTTGCCTGCGCCGATGGCGCCTGCTTACCGGCGTCCTGCAAGCCTTGCTGCAGGGCCTTTTCCGCGGCGCTCTGCGGTGTGTCATCGTACTGTTTGGTCATGCCTCACCTCCGTGCTGGCGCTGCCAGTCACTGAGCCGTTTGCGAATTTCATGGATACGCCAGGACACGGTACTTTCCTTGATATTGAGGACACCGGCGGCTTCGGCGTGGGTCAGGCCCTCACCAAACACCAGCAACAGGGTTTCCTGAAAACCGTCACCGAACGCCGCCACGGTGTGCAACAACGCGCGCAGATCGAGACTGGCCTCGTGATTGTCCTCCACCGCAACCATTAACTCCGGCGCAGCCTGATCGTCTGTTGCGTGCACACGCTGGCGCTGATGGCGCGCCTGACTCTGCTGCCAGTCCTGGGCGCAATTGATCACCAGCCGGTACAGCCAGGTATGAAAAGCGGCATCAAAACGAAACTGATGCAGACTTTTCGCCAGCTTGATACAGGCCTGCTGGGTGACATCCTCGGCATCGGTACGGTCCCCACACCAGCGCATGGCGATGCGGAAGATGCGCGCGTACTCGCCGTCGAGCAGGCGTGCGAACGCCTGACGGTCACCCGCCTGCGCAGCTTCTATCAACGCCCGATCGGTCATCAGCAGTGCAATCCTGGTATCGATATGGAGTTAGACGGGGAGCTTGGTGGTTTCCTTGGCGCGCTGGCAACTTTTTTTCGTGGCAGCGGCACCGGCGCAACGCATCTCAACGGGGCTGCACATTTTTTAAGCGCGGCGGACACAGGTCTGCGACACAGTCCTCAACGGCAATGCAGTAAAGTACACCGGCACACTGTCACATCCACCATCTTTAGCACCGGGTTTGCCATGCACAGGCTGAAGCAATTGATCGAGGCACTGATCCAGTTTCTCAGTCGCCACCAGGGTCTGGTGGCGCTGTTCGGCTTTGTCTCCGGCGTCGCCAGCTTTGTGCTGGTGGAGCGGCAGGAAAGTCTGGCGCGCCTGATCGCGTTGCTGATGCTGGTCAGTTGGGCATGGCTGGTACTGGAAAACAGCTTGCGCCAGCGGCTGGCGCGCTGGCTTGGCATCGAAATGCCACCGGCGGTGCTGCGTGTCGCCACGCAAATGGTGCACCAGGAAAGCCTGTTCTTTGTGCTGCCCTTCTTCCTGATTACCACCAGCTGGCTGACCGGCCAGGCCGTGTTCTCTGCCATTCTGGTGGTGGCCGCACTGGTGTCGCTGATTGATCCGCTCTACAACCGGCTGGCGCAGCGGCGCTGGCTGTTCCTGGCATTCCATGCGCTGACCCTGTTTGCGGTGCTGCTGGCCACCCTGCCGCTGATCCTGCACCTGAAAACACCGCAAAGTTACCGGCTGGCGCTGTTGATCGCGGTGCTGCTGGCGTTTCCGAGTCTGTCCTCACTGCTGCCGGACCGGCGCTGGTGGCGCCTGCCGCTGATCGCGGCGGCGGCGGCACTGATTGGCTATGGCGGCTGGCAGGCGCGTCTGTGGGTACCACCGGCGACGCTCTGGCTGAAGCAGGTGGCAGTGACGGCGGAAATCGGCGCCGATCGCGAGCCGGGCGTCAGCCTCAAGGGCATTGCCGAGAATTTGATGCAGCGCGAAGGGCTGTACGCCTACACCGCCATCCGTGCGCCGCGCGGCCTGAATGAGCGCATCTACCATGTCTGGCGGCGAAACGGTGAAGAGGTGGACCGGATTGCGCTGGATATCCGTGGCGGCCGTCAGCAGGGCTACCGTGCCTGGTCCCACAAACAGCGTTTTCCCGCCCGCTCGGACGGCCACTGGCAAGTGCAGGTGGTTACCGAAGCGGGGCAAATGATCGGCCAATTATCGTTCGAGGTGGTACCCACCTCGACGCTGCCTTCACGCCCTTTCGCCCTCTAGTCCACCTTTCCTGACCGCCGGTCCCCGGACCCGCAGTTCGTCGTCGCAAAGCATGGAAGGTCCGATCCAGTACCCCTATACCTATAGGCTTTGATGCAGACATGGCAGACCTATGCCAGCGGATGCTGGCACCAGATGAAGCAAGTCGGGGAATGTAAAACGTTAGAAAATCAATCGAAAGTGTTAATTGTTAGCATAGTGACATTTTCTTAGTGGCGTTCTAATGACGGCTCTTCAGGCCTACGAGCCCCGGCCGATCGGGTTACGACCCTCGATTTGCTGAAAGGTTCGGCCATGGGATGGCGAGCCACCCAAGGATTTTCTGGACGAGAACGATGCGTACGGGCCGCGCATTGCGAGACATTTGGAGGTAATGGAGCCATGACGCTGCACCCGGTCACGCCCGGAAAACGCCGTACCCTGAACCAGATCGGTCTGGATATGCGCGAGGTCATGCTGATTGAAAGTCTGTTCAGCAGCACCCCGGAGCTGAAAAAACACTTCGACTTTGTTACCGACCCGTCCAGCCGCCACGCCGATATAGTGCTGGTGAACGGGGATAACGCCGACTCACTGAAGGCCTGGGAAGAGATCCGGTCCAAGGCGCCGGGCACTGAAGCCTTGTTTATCACCAACGAGGACCGCGACTTCTCGCCGCACCGGGCGCTACGCCGACCACTGAATTTGCGCAACATCAGTGCCGTGCTGTCCGCGCTCGAAGACAAGGGCAGCGCTGCGCCAGCCAAGGTCACCAGCACCCGCACGCTCGACATCCTGATTGTCGATGACAGCCGTCAGGCGCGCGAATTTCTCACCATGAAGATCAAGGAGCTGGCACCGGCCGACTTCAGCCTGTCGATCGACTCAGCTGATAACGCCAATGACGGCCTCAGCCGCTGCAAAGCCAAAGCCTACGACCTGATTTTTCTGGATGTGGAAATGCCGGGCATGAATGGCTTTGAAGCCTGCAAGGAAATGCGCGCTATCTCGAAAGCACGCATCGCCATGCTGACCGGTAAATCCATGGCGGAAGATTTTCGCGAAGGCAGCAAGGCCGGCTGTAACCACTATCTGGTCAAGCCGCCCCATGACGGCGATGTCCGCGTCATCCTGTCGTTGACCTCAATGAAAAAATACTAGGACCAGCCATGACCGAACGCGCCCGCCAGGAAAAGGAATTTCTGATTGTCGAGGTCGGCAACCAGCGGTTTGGTTTTGCCACCGACAGCGTTGCGTCGGCATTGGCGCCCCGTGATGTCACGCCCTTGCCGTTTGTCCCGGCGTTTGTCGAAGGGCTGGTCAACGTCAATGACCGGGTGCTGGCGCTGATCAATCTGGCCAGTCTGTTCGCCATGCCGGACAGCACCGATGCGCCACGTTCTGAATTACTGGTGCTGGAAACCGGCCGCGTACCCTGCGCCGTGCGTGTGGACCGTATCGTTGCCAAGGCGGAAATTGCCAGCGACGAGATCGAGGCCATCGTCGCAGACGATGAGTCTGCCCACCACGCCATCGCCCACGCGCGCTTTGGCTATCTTGATGACACTGTGCTGGTGCTCAACCCGACCCTGATTGGTGACCTGGTCACCAGCCGTGAACTCACTGAAGGTGAGCGCGGCATGCTCGGCCGTCACCAGCAAGAAGACGAGAGCCGTGTGTCACTCAATCATGCGCTGGCATTTTCCGTGTCCGGCGAACATTACGCCTTTGCGTTACAACAGGTGGTCGAAATTCTTGATGACACCCTGTGCACACCCTTGCCCGGCGCTGGTACAGAAATAGAAGGTCTGGCACGCGTGCGTGACGATGTGTTGCTGGTGGTTTCTCTGGCGCGACTGCTCGGCCTGCCGGCCGCTAGCGGTGGTCATCGCCAGATTCTGGTGTTGGAACTGGACGGACGTTTTTATGGTCTGCGCGTGGATCAGGTGATCGGCACGGTGGCCTACGATGATGAACAAGTCAGGGCCATCGACGACCAGGATTCTCCGGTGGTCGGTGTATTCACCCACGAACACCAATTGATAGGCATATTGTCGCGCGCGCAATTGATTACTCCTGCCCGGCAACAGCGCTGGAGCGGACTGATGCCCCGCCGTCGCGCCAACGAAGCACGCGTGCAAGAAGCCAGCCGCGAAGTGCTGGAAGTACGTCTGGGAGATGAAGTGTATGGGGTGCCGCTGGCACTGGTACGCACGATCTCCGAACTCACCGACTTCGACCAGATCAACCCGGATGACACAGGACTGATCTGCGGCGCCGCCCATATCAAGGGCAAGGTGCTGCCTGTGGTCGACTTCGGCGAATTACTGCACTGCCTCAATCACACCACTGACCTGAACGGGCGTGGTGCCTGGATCGTGCTCGGCGAAGGCGAGCACGAATGGGCGGTACCGGTAGCAGAAGCCAAACAGATTCGCGTCATTCCCGAGTCCGCCATCGAAACCGTGGAAGACAGCCGTGGCCGTTTCGTCTCGGCGATTGCCAACTTCAATCAGCAACTCTTACCGCTGATCAGTATTCGCCCGCTGCTCAAGGCCGGCTGACAAGGGAGACACCATGGCGAAGAAAAACAACAAGCCGGTTGCTATGAATGTCCTGTTGGTCGACGACTCCTCGCTGATGCGGCAGGTGATTGGCGACATCGTCGGCGAAATAGACGGACTGGATATTATCGCCGAGGCAGCCAATGGCGCCGAAGCGCTGGAGAAAGTGCGCAGCCTGAGTGTTGATCTGATTCTGCTCGATATTGAAATGCCGATTATGGATGGCCTTGAGTTTCTGTTGCATGCCCGACGCCATACCGATGCCCGCATCATCGTCATTTCATCGGTGGCACAGCTTGGCTCTGAGCAGGCGCATCGGGCGCTGGATCTGGGCGTACAGGATATCGTGCCGAAACCCTCTGGTGTTCTCAGTCTGGACATGAAAGACACACGCAGCGACGCCCTGCGCGCCGCCATAACCGAGTGTGCGCAGGGATGGTAAGGGCGCATCAGGAGACAACAACAAGATGAATGACCTGATAGAAAAACTCTGGCCATCGTTCCAGGCCGAAGTCAGTGAACAGCTTGAAGCGATCGAGCTGGCGCTGCTGAGCGAGGACACCGCGGGCCTTGATGTCGATGCCCTGTTCCGCCAGTTCCATACCGTCAAGGGCGGTTGCGCAATGATGGGCTTTACCGGCATGGAAGCCGTCGCACACGCAGCGGAGGATCTGCTGGTACCGGTACGCAAAGGTGAGCAGGCACTCGACAGCGACCGCATTGAAGTCCTGCTCGGCGCGCTCGATGGTTTGAAGGCACAGATGGAAAGCGCGGAGCAAACGCGCAAGGACCCGGCGCCACGTCCGGAGCTGGTGGCGCGACTGCGCACCTTCAGCCAGCAGCAGACACCCGCCGCCGCCACCGTTGCAGCGACGCCAGTGGCCAGCAGTGCCGATCAGGCATTGCTGGATTTCGCCAGCACCTGCGCCGCGGTGCTGCCAATGCTGCTGGTCACGGCACTGGAATCCGCCGAGGCGGCGGAACACCACATCCTGACGTTGCAGCAAGCGGCGATGAATGCCGATATTGCAGCGCTGTCGTCGTTGTTGTCACGTCCTGCGGCGAGCAGCGACAACGCTGCGCAACGCCACAGCCTGTACGCCGAGCTGCTCGACCGGGTGTTCTGGCTGGAGCAACACTATCAGATCGAGTGTGGCGCACAGGAAGCCGCGATGGCGGTGCGAATGCAACCGCCCGCATTACTGGTCAGTGCGCAACAAGCGCTGCCCGCACTGCTCGACAAACTGGCGGGCAAACCGTCGGCACGCAAAACCGCACTGATCACAAACCTGCTCGAGCACTGCAACGCACTCACCCATGAGGCGCTGTTACGCCATTGGCCAGCCACCACCAGAGTATTGCGCCTGGCCAGACAAACGCTGCGCGAAGTGGTACGACGCAAATCTGCGATCAGTGATGAACTGGCGCAGGTACTGGCGATTGCGCTGACGCTGTGGCAGGAACTGGAGCCCGATGACAGCGAGTCTGACGCCTACCGCGCCATGGCCACGCAATGTCAGCAACGTTTACAACAACTGGTTCAGCACCTGCACAGCCATACTGACGCCCGTGAGATTGACCAGATTGCCGGCGCCCTGAATCTGGATGCCGAATGGCTGGAGCTGCTCGACGACAAACTGCATCAGCGGTTGCAACAGGCACTCGCTGCCAATCATTTCGTTGCCATGATTGATGCCGATCTGGAAGCCATTCCCGATCATGGCGAGAGCTTCATCAGCTGGCTGAGCAAACAGCAGGCGCTGCTGCACAGCGATACGCTGTTTGACAGTGACGCGCACCGCAGTACGCGGCTACGCCTGCTGATCGCTGTCGCCATGAGCGCAGAAGACTTTATGCAGGCACTGGATGAGTTTGATCCGGAGCGCCATTTCTTCGACGTGCACCGGCTGGGTCAATCGGCTGCCGTGCAGGCAGCGGCGGCCGAGCCGACGCAAGCCGCGAGCACGACGCGTCAGGCCAGTTCGTCGACATTGCGCATCGACAGTGCGACGCTGGACCAGTTCGTCAGCCGCGTCGGCGAAATGGTGATGTTACGCAACCTGCTTGCCCACCTGATCGATGATGACAGCCTTAACCAGCGTCGCCGTCGTATCCAGAACATGCTCAACCAGCGCAACAGCAAGCGGCCCCTGAGCGACGAAGAACTTGACGATCTGCGCGCGCTGTTGCGCGAGTCAGACAAGCGTGAGCAGCAGCTTACCCACGCTGATCAACGCCTGCAGACCACACTGGAACGCATGCAGGAAGATGCGCTGGCGTTGCGCGTAGTGCCGATCGGCATGGTATTCAACCGCCTGCCGAGGGTGGTGCGCGACGTCAGCCAGTCACAGGGCAAACAGGTCAGCCTGAAGACCCGTGGCGAAGATGTGCGCATCGACAAGAGCTTGCTGGAAGTGCTGATTGAGCCGTTGATGCATATGGTCAGAAACGCCGTCGATCATGGCATTGAAGCCGCCGACCAGCGCCGCGCCCGCGGCAAGCCCGAGCAGGCGACGATCACGCTGACTGCGCGCCAGAGCGGCAATTCGCTGTTGCTCGATATGCATGACGACGGTCGCGGTCTGGATACCGACAAGATCCGCGCACGCGCGCTCCGCAATGGCCTGGTATCAGAAGCGACGCTGGCAGCGATGGACGAGCGCGAACTGTTCAACCTGATCTTTCTGCCTGGCTTTTCCACCTCCGATGCGGTCACGGAAGTATCCGGCCGCGGCGTTGGCATGGATGTGGTCAAGACACGTGTGCTGCAGGTGGGCGGACAGGTAGAAGTGCAATCCGAGCGCGGTCAGGGCACCCGCTTCATTCTCAAGCTGCCGCTGTCGGCAGCCATTCAAAGTGTGATTCTGGTGGCCGCCGGCGATCACCGCATTGCCCTGCCGGAACGCAATGTGTCGGAAGTGATCAACGTCAGTGCTGCCAGCCTGCAGACCATCCAGGGGCAGGCCTGCGCCATGCTGCGCGATACCACACTGCCGATTTATGGACTCGATGTCCTGCTTGGCTATCGTCGTGAACGTGCCGCCGCAGCCAGTGACCGGCTTGAAGTGGCTGTGCTGTCCGACGGTTTGTACCGGATTGGTCTGGTGGTTGACCGCGTGCTCGGCAGACCGGAAATTTTTGTCCGTGATGTGCACCCGGATATCAGCGCCCTGGCCGGCGTTGGTGGCGTTTCGATACTTGCCGACGGCGGCCTGGTGATCATTGCGGATTGCGAGAAGCTGTTTGATCTGGCACTGAAGAATGCGCAGTCATTACGCAGCCTGGTGCGCGCATCATGAACAGCTACGTGCACTTTCATTGTGGCCGTCATCAGCTCCTGCTCAATGCCGAGCAGGTGCTGGCGATCGAGGACAAGACCACTGATATGGATCATGGCGAACTGCGCCTGTGGCGTGGCCGGCAATTGCCGGTGGTCAACCTGTGCCACCAGCTTAACGGCGACAGCACCGCTGGCCGGCAACAACTGATTGTCGGCCGCTCTGAACAAGACCCTGATGCCTGCATCATCGATATTGATCTGGTTACCGCGCTGGTTGAACTGATGCCTCAGCAATTCTTGCCGCTGGCGCCAATCAGTGCAGATCTTGAGAAGCTGGTAGACGCGGTGCATGTGCCTGCCACGAATGTGTCTCGCCAAACCTGGCTGCGTCTGCGCACGCCACTATTCAAACGCACGCTGCAGACTGCGCACATGGAGGTGTCAGCATGAGTTCTGTGAGCAAGCCTCTGACGATCCTTCTGGTCGATGATTCGCCGATGCAAATCCAGTACCAGGAGCTTTTGCTTGGCGACCAGGGCTATCAGTTGCTGACAGCCGGCGATGGTGAAGAGGCCATCAATATGGCCGAGCAGATGCAACCGGATGTCATCCTGATGGATATCGAAATGCCGCGTGTCAACGGCATTGAAGCGGCAGAGCGCATTCGTGGCAATCCGCTCACCGCGCACATTCCGATCATCATGGTCAGCGCCCAGTCCGACGAGTCGAGCATGGAAAATGCCTTTATTGGCGGCTGCAGCGATTACGTCACCAAGCCGATGCACAAGGCCGACGTGCTGTCGAAAATCCAGAGCCTGACCGGCACACGGTTACAGGTGCTGCAGGATGACTAACGTGCCGCTGCACAGCCCCTCTGACGAGAACCTGCCACCGATGACGCAGCATGTGCTGGCCGGGCAAATGTTTGTGGCGCAGCAGCCGACGCGCTTCAGCACGATTCTGGGGTCCTGTGTGGCGGTCTGCCTGTTTGATCTGCATGCCGGCATTGGTGGTATCAATCATGTTCAGATGCCCGGTGTGCCGCGCCAACTTAACGACGAGTCGCTGCGCTGGGCCGTGCCGGGCACAGAAGCGCTGATCAAGCAGATGTTACGCGACGGTGCGGAGCTGGACCGCTTGCGCGCCAAGGTGTTTGGCGGCGCCTGCATCAGTACGCGCCGGGTACCGGAGAAAATGCGCATCGGTGACCTCAATATCAGCTCGGTGCTGGCGGTGCTGAAACAGCAACGCATTCGCATCAGCAACAGCAGTACCGGCGGCAACGTCGGCATCAAGGTTTTATTCGACTCCCACAACGGGAGTGTCTGGGTAAAGAAACTGGTAAGTGGATCGGGTAAATAAAAGTCGCTGCGCTCATGCGACACTTCTGGAGGCAAGGACATGTTAAACAATATGAAGATTGGATGGCGATTGCTGTTTATGAGCAGCATCAGCTTGATACTGATGCTGGTGATTGGCGGTGCCGCCTACTGGGGGCTAAGCGGGCTTGAATCCAGGGCACTGAGTGTGATTTCCGTGGATGCCTCTCAGGTCGACAACGGCCAGCAAGCGCGTGCTCATGCATTGGGTATGCGCCGTTACGAGAAGGACATTTTCCTTAATTTTGGCAGCGACGCGAAAGTTAAGGATTACTTCACGAAATGGCAAGCGGAACGCGATGAGTTCTACGAGCATCTTGGCATCCTCAAGACCATTACCCGTAATGAAAAGGAAGCCGCTTTGCTGAATGAGCTGGAGAATCACTCACGAGTGTATGAGCGTGAGTTCCAGATCGTGTTTCAGCGAATCGTCGACGGCAAGATCACCACCGCCAGCCAGGCCAATCTGGAAATGGACCCGCACAAGGAGTCGGTCCGCATTCTGATTGACGCCGCCGACGAGTTTGCAGCGGGGTCTTCTGCCATAATGTCTACCAAGTACGCGGAAATGGAAGAGCTGGCAAAAAGTATTATCAGCACGGTATTTGCCGTACTGGCTATCGCGCTGGTGCTACTGGCAGTGATGGCGATCATGATAGGTCGCGGCATTACCCAGCCGCTGGAGCAAGCCGTACGCGCAGCCCAGGCGCTGGCCAAGGGCGACGTCAATGTATCGGTGGACAGTGATGCCGCAGATGAAACCGGTGAACTGTTGCGCGCCATGCGTGCCATGGTCGACTCCACCCAGCATATGTCCAATGCTGCGGCGCAGCTTGCCGCAGGACGTCTCGATACACGCATCAGCGTGCGCTCGGACCAGGATGTGCTCGGCAACTCGCTGGCCAACATGATTGAACGTTTGACCCAGCTGATCTCCGAGGCCCGCAGTGCCGCCGATGGACTTGCGGTGGCTGCTGAGCAAGTCTCCTCGACCGCGCAAAGTCTGTCCGAAGGCACCAGCGAACAGGCCGCGTCGGTGGAAGAGACTTCCGCCAGCCTGGAAGAGATGGGCGCCTCCATTACCCGCAATGCCGAGAACAGCCGCGAAACCGAGAAGCTGGCCGTCAAGGGCGCGCGTGATGCAGAAGACAGCGCCAATTCAGTCCGCGAAACCGTCGATGCCATGAAGATGATCGCGCAGAAAACCAGCATCATCGAAGACATCGCCTACCAGACCAATCTGCTGGCACTGAACGCTGCAATTGAAGCGGCGCGTGCTGGTGAGCACGGTCGCGGCTTCGCCGTGGTCGCGGCAGAAGTGCGCGAGCTGGCGGCACGCAGTCAGGCCTCGGCGCAGGAAATTACCGAACTGGCCGAGTCCAGCGTCAAGGTCGCAGAACGGTCCGGCAATCTGCTCGCCGAGCTGGAGCCTTCGATTCGCAAGACTGCGGAACTGGTACAGGAAGTGGCCGCCGCATCCGGCGAGCAGTCCGCTGGTATCAGTCAGGTCAACAAGGCCATGGGCATGGTTGATCAGGTCACCCAGCGCAATGCCTCCAGCGCCGAAGAACTGTCATCGACCGCAGAGGAAATGAGTTCCCACGCCGAATCGCTGGCACAACTGATGGCGTTCTTCCGCACCAGCGAAGACCAGCAGCAAGTACCGTCGTACGCTGCCACCAAGGGCGGCGCACGCAAGGCACCCCCGGTACGTCCGGCGGCGCCAAGCAAGTCTGTGCGCCCGAACCTGGATGACGACAGCAACTTCACCCAGTTCTAGGCCCCGTCCGTCATCCACCGGCCTGCCGGTGGATGACATTTTTATGACAGACAGGAATACTGCATGACAGGGAAAGCAGGGAACGCGGCTATGCAATCGGATGACAACGGACAGTACAGGTCACTGCGACCGGTGACCGAATCCGAATTCAGCCTGTTCCAGAAGCTGATCTATCAGCAAGCCGGCATTTTTCTGCCACCGGTCAAGCAACTGTTACTCAACGGCCGCCTGTCCCGACGCATCCGTCAACTCGGCCTGACCACCTTCAAGCAATACTACGAATATGTCTGTGGCGACCGCAGCGGTGCCGAGATGGCGCTGATGCTTGACGCCGTCACTACCAATGAAACGCATTTCTTCCGCGAGCCGCGGCACTTCGACTTTCTCGAGCAAATCGCCTATCCACACTGGATGCAACGCGCACAAGCCGGCGCCAGGCCGCGGCAGTTACGCTTCTGGAGCGCTGCCTGCTCCACCGGCGAAGAGCCTTACTCACTGGCCATGTCGATGCTGGAGCGCTTCCCTGCTGACAGCGGTTGGACACTGGACATCCTCGCCAGCGATATCGCCCACAGCGTGCTGCAAACTGCTCGCGATGGCCTGTGGCCGATCAAGCGCGCTCAGGAAATTCCAGAGCCATTACTGAAAAAATATATGCTCAAGGGCATCGCCGAGCAGACCGGCAAGATGAAAGCGTCGAAGCTGGTGCGCGCACCACTGCGCTTTGAACACATCAATCTGAACGAAGAACGCTACCCGGTAGGCAAGGGACTGGATGCCATTTTCTGCCGCAACGTGCTGATCTATTTTGATCGTGAATCACGCCAGCGCGTGGTCAGCCGCATGCTCGACCTGCTGGCCCCGGATGGCCTGCTGTTTCTCGGTCATGCGGAAAGCCTTAACGGCATGAACGACCGCGTCATTTCGCTGGCACCGGCGGTCTACACTCTCAATACCCCGCTGGCCATGCCGCGGATGCCACGTTAAGGACGCCGGCATGCCGAATCGCATCAAAGTGCTGGCCGTCGACGACTCGGCGCTGGCACGCAACGCCTACCGGCTGGTGCTGGAGAATGACCCGGCGCTGGAGCTGATTGCCACCGCGCCGAACGCAGACATTGCCCGTCGCAAGATCACCACGCTCGATCCGGACGTGGTGATCATGGACATCGAAATGCCCGGCGAGGATGGCCTGTCCCTGCTCAAGTGGCTGATGGAAAACTTTCCGGTACCGGTGGTGGTGTCCAGCTCCTACAGCATGCAGGGCGCGGAGCAGACCATGCAGGCATTTTCACTCGGCGCGGTGGAAGTGGTCTGCAAAGGTGGTCCGGCCGGCAACGACGGCTGGAGCGACAGTTTTGCCACCACCCTGCTAAGCGCCATTCACGCCGCATCCAAAGTACGACGCAAGGCGCGCTTCCCCGCCTCGACCGTCGCACCGGTTCGCGCCAGCGTCGCCGCCACACCACCGCCTCGCCCAGCCGTTGCGGCAAGCGGACGCATTCGTCGTGGCAGTTGCGTTGTCATCGGTGCGTCCACCGGTGGCACGGAGGCGCTGGCACAACTGGTGGCGCGTATGCCGGCGGACTTTCCGCCGACGCTGATCGTGCAGCACATGCCGCCGCTGTACACCGCCACCTTTGCGCGCCGTCTGGATGGTCTCGGTGTCGTCAGCGTGCGCGAAGCCGAAGGCGGCGAGATGATTGGTCCCGGTGAAGTGCTGGTGGCACCCGGCGGCAAACAATTGCGTATGGAGGTCGGTGCCGCCGGTCCGGTGGCACGTGTCAGCGCAGAAGGCCCGCACAATCGTCATGCGCCCTCCGTGGACATCCTGTTTCACAGCGCCGCACAACATTACCGTGGACGCACACTCGGTGTGTTGCTCACCGGCATGGGCAATGATGGTGCTGAAGGCTTGCTGGCCATCCGTCAGGCGGGCGGTTATACGCTGGCACAGGACGAAGCCTCCTGCGTGGTGTATGGCATGCCATATGAGGCAGTCAAACGCGGCGCCGCCACAGACGTGGTCGCGCTGGACGCGATCATCGACACACTGGTAAAACATCTGATCACCAGCAGCTGATTAGCACACAAACGCGGGGGCAGGATGGACAGCGTGCAGCAATGGCGGGCCGCCGGCGACTGGTTCCAGCATCGCGGCCACGATATTTTCTTTCGCCAGGGTGGCGACGCACTCGCACCGACACTGCTGTTGCTTCACGGCTTTCCAACGTCCAGCTACGATTGGGCGCCGTTGTGGTCACAGCTGACGTCACACTTTCATGTTATTGCCGCTGACATGATTGGCTTTGGCCTGTCTGCGAAACCGGCGCCCTACCCGTACAGCATTCTTGATCAAGCCGACCTGCAGCAGGCGTTGCTGCGCCAGCTCAAGCGTGACAAGGGCCCGGTGCATGTTCTCGCCCACGACTATGGCGACACCGTGGCGCAGGAGCTGCTGGCGCGACAACAACAATCCAGAGTTCTGGCGCTAACCTCACTGGTGCTGCTCAACGGCGGTCTGTTTCCGGAAACCCACAAGCCGGTATTGCTGCAGAAATTGCTGATCAGTCCGCTCGGCCCATTGGTGGCACGCCTGACCAACTACCGCAGCTTTGCCCGCAACTTTGATCTCATCTGCGCGCGCCCGCTGGGCGCCGAGGTGCTCAAAGATTACTGGACACTACTGCAGCACAATCACGGCGAGCGCGCCCTGCCCGGCCTGATTCGCTATATGCGCGAGCGGCGTCAATATCGCAGCCGATGGGTCGGCGCACTGCAGCACACCACGGTTCCCACCTGCCTGATTGACGGCCTCGACGATCCGATTTCCGGCGCCCATATGGTGGCGCGTTTTCGCCAGCTGGTGCCGGCGGCACAGGTGGTGGAGCTGGCAGGCGTTGGCCACTATCCGCAGGTCGAGGCCAGCGCCGAGGTATGGCAGGCACTGGAGAATTTCTGGCAACAGCAAGGCCTGCTGTGATCGGCAGTGAATTTGACGTACGTCAATATCCACCGGCGCACAGACCACATACTGGCGACCACTCAATAGCTGTCGACGGGGGGCAAACGCCATGTCATCAATCCACGATTTCGTTGAATCACTGAAACAACAACTTGAAGACCTTGATTACCAGTTTGATCGCTTTGAGCATCGCGTCGACGATCTCGCCCGCGACGCCCGGACGCAGGCCAAACAACTGCTGCAAGATGTGCGTACGCGCCGCTCTGAACTCAAGGACAAGCTGGAAAAGGTCGAGCAGCAATCCAGCGCCGCCATTGACGACGTCAAGGATGGTCTGGAAATCGCCTGGGACGGCCTGAAGACAGCGTTTTATGCCGTTCGCAGCGAGTTCGAGAAAGACGACGACTGAGCGTGCCCGGATGCAGCTGAGCGAGCGGCGCAGGCCGCCCGTTCAGCTGGCAAGAAAGCGAAAAAATTCGCGCTGGAAGCGCAACGGCTGGTCGAGCATGGGAATGTGACCGGAGTGCTCGAACACCACCACATGGGCGTGCGGCACGTGGCGCTGGATTTCCAACTGGCCAGCGGCGGAAAAAAACCGTGATTGCTTGCCGATCATCAGCGTGGTCGGCACGGTAATGCGACCCAGCCCTTCGAAGGTATCATTGCCCGCCATAAATGCCTGCATCACCTGCAGGTAGGCATACCAGTTATCCACCGGAAATACCGGCCCCGCCAGCAGGCGCTCGCCGTGCCGCGCGGCGGTGCGGATTAACGCCCGTAACAGCGAATTGTTCACTGCACGCGACAGCACCCGGCCAAGCGTATTGGCAAACTCCTTGCGCACGCGCTCCGGCAACTCCCAGTACGGTGTATGCACGCCCACTTCCAGTGCCATCTCGTGCAAACGCCGGAAGCTGGTAAAAAGTTCTTCCTGCTTTTCTGCAAACAAACCATGCCCCCAGCCGGCGTCGTTACGCGACTGCGGTGTGTGCTCGATATTCAGATACTTGCCGACACGGCCAAAGCCATGATGCTGATTCAGGGTCAGACAGACGTAGGCACCGGTGGAGATGCCGCCAAGCGCCACATTCTCCAGCTTGAAAAAGTCGAGCACATCGGCAATATCGCGAGCGTACTGCTCGAACACCTTGTCGTCATCAATCTGTACGTGGTTCGAATGGCCGAAGCCACGCAGGTCCGGAAGGATAAAACGATAACGGTGCCGCAGCGGCCAGACATTCGGCAGCCAGTGCGACGAATTCGAGGCAAAGCCATGCACCAGCATGACCGGCGCCCCACGACCAAGGGTGCGCACAAACAGGGATTGACCGTCACGCAGTGGTACTTGCGCCATGATTGTTGCCCATTGTTCTTTTGATGCCCGGCATCCTAGACGCCCTCCTGCCCGAAAACCAGCGTTGGCACCGATTTCACCGGCGCTGCTTTCTGGTAGTCTGCGTTGGCGATCTCGCCGGCAACGGCGCTTCCACGGCTACCCCAGGACAGTTCATGAGCAACATCATCAGTATCGCCGGACTGAACAAGGTCTACGATGGCGGCTTCAAGGCACTCAACGACATCCATCTCGACATCCGCCGCGGTGAAATTTTTGCCCTGCTCGGCCCCAATGGCGCCGGCAAGACCACGTTGATCAGCACTATTTGCGGCATCATCAATCCCAGCTCCGGCACAGTGCTGGCGGATGGCCACGATATTGTCAGGGACTACCGCGCCGCCCGCAGCGCCATCGGTCTGGTGCCGCAGGAACTGTCCACTGACGCGTTCGAAAGCGTGTGGAATACCGTCAACTTCAGTCGTGGCCTGTTCGGCAAACCCACCAACCATGCCTATGTGGAGAAAATCCTGCGCGACCTCTCGCTGTGGGACAAGAGGGATTCACGCATCATGGCGCTGTCGGGCGGCATGAAACGCCGGGTCATGATTGCCAAGGCACTGTCCCATGAGCCCACCATCCTGTTTCTGGATGAACCCACCGCCGGGGTGGACGTGGAATTGCGGCGCGACATGTGGGAAATGGTGCGTCAGCTGCGCGCAAACGGTGTCACCATCATTCTCACCACCCACTACATCGAAGAAGCCGAGGAGATGGCGGACC
>CAYMEY010000011.1:0-71143 GCA_964389795.1 uncultured Alcanivoracaceae bacterium | reverse complement strand
CCCCAAAAATGAAAAAAATTCTCAAGAATATGAGTCTGGATTTTTACTTACGGATCTTTTTCTCGAGCAATCGTCAGGCATTGAAACAGGAAATGACACAGCCTTAGCAAGGCACTCAAAATCAGAAATTCAAAACACTTTAAATGACTTAAAAAACTTGTCTTCAATAGAAATTAAAAACAAGTACAACTATAAAAGTGAACGATCTGTACAGGTTTCAACTGATGCAAAAAATTCTGAAGTTGAGATAATAAAACTATCGTATCGACCTTTTGATAGTAGATACTGCCTTTATACAGCTAATAGCCAAGGAGTGCTCTGGCGGCCAAGAGGAAATGCTTTATATGGCATGGCAAGTGAAAATATTGGCATTACTTTGGGAAGGCAAACGAAGAATCAGATGATTTCACACTATTTTATATCCAATGAAATCATTGAAAAAAAGTATTCTGAGGCTAGCACTCAATGTTATTGCCTACCCCTTTATACCTATGATTCTTTCGGTCAAACCGGGTTTAAGTTTGGCGCAGACAAAAAAACAAACTTTAATATCGAAATTGTTAATAGAATATTGGGTCCTATTAATCTCCATATGTCTGCCAATCCAGAGTCGGACTCAGATGTTACTGAGTTAGACGTTTTTGATTATTGCTATGCTATCTTGTACTCTCCCGCCTTCAGGAAAAAGTTCTATGATCAGTTAAAAATTAATTTTCCGAAAATTCCTTATCCCGCTAATAAAGAAAATTTCATTCAGCTGGCCGAGCGGGGCAGAAAGCTGCGAAAATTGCATTTAATGGAAGCTGAAGCGCTAGAAGATTTTATTTCCACCTATCCGATTAATGGCAGCAATGAAGTAAGCAATAAAATTAATGCCAAAGACTGGGAGATTTATGACAAGGGTAACCAGTTAGGCCGTATCTGGATAAATAAAAAGCAATATTTTGAAGGTATTCCATTGGTCGCCTGGAATTTTTATATCGGCGGATACCAGCCAGCACAAAAGTGGTTGAAAGATCGTGTGGGCCGAACCCTGAGCTTTGACGATATTTTGCATTACCAAAAAATCATTGTGGCGCTTTCAGAAACTGACAAATTAATGAAAGAGATTGATCTAATTGAGCAATAATATAAAGCACATAACAAATCAAATCACTCGGACGCAGCAGAGCTGCGCCGGTGTTTGAGGCGTTATGCGTAAAAATCCAGGAGCAAGCCTGATGGACCAGATGGCATTCTATAAAGCAAAACTTCAATTCGAGACCGATTCCTGGGATCTAAGTGAGGCCCTGAAAAATGGCGAGGCCGTCGTCGTGATAGATGCGCGGTCTACCGAAGCCTACGAGCTGGAGCATATCCCCACAGCTATTAATATTCCTCATAGAACTATGGGGCCTGACACTACGCATCACCTGGATAAGAACACGCTCTACGTTACCTACTGTGATGGTATTGGGTGCAATGCATCGACCAAGGCGGCTTTGAAAATGGCCACGCTTGGCTTCAAGGTGAAGGAATTTCTCGGTGGTATAGATTGGTGGCGCAGGGACGGTTATGAGACGCAGGGCAAAGAGGCCCGAGCAGGCAATAAAATCGAATGTGGCTGCTAGAAAGACATAACAAGGCTCAGGCGACTTCGCCGCACGGACGCGCGCCCATGTGCCAGGCGTTATAAGCAATGCAGGCGCCGCTCTATCAGACACCCTATAAGCGCCCCTCCATACATTCCTTATAGATATTCCCTTATAAAACGCAAAGCATTGATTTATATAAATTAAATTCTGGCAAACCTCTTGCAGATTCACTCAGGTATTTGGGTTGGATCAGGCGCCAAGGCGCCGGGGAAGAAGCCAGTGAAAACAATATCAAGACTTGCCGGGCGGACGCCCGCGCGGCTCACCGGGCTCTGCATGTCCATGCTGCTACTGTCAGCAGGAGCTTATGGTGACAACACCACCTACGGCACCGGTGCCGGAGACTCGCTGACCTCTTCCGCAGAGGGCAATACGCTGATCGGCGCCAACGCCGGCACGGCGATCACCTACGCCGACTACAACACGCTGATCGGCACACAGGCCGGCGAGGCCTTTTACAGCGGCTCGGACTCGGTCCTGATCGGCTATCAAGCCGGCCAGTACAGCTACAACGGGTTCGACAACACCCTGCTCGGCTATCAGAGTGGCCTGCTCACCAGCCAAAGTGGCACCTCCGCCAACGACAACAGCTTCTTCGGTTATCAAGCCGGGGTGGCCAACACCGGCGGCAACGACAACACCTTTTTTGGCTACAAGGCCGGCTACGCGCATACCACCGGTGACGACAACATCTACTTCGGCTACTACTCGGGTTACGGCACCTCCACCGCCGACGACAACACGGCCATCGGTGACTATGCATTCGCCTACCCCAATGGCGACCAGACCGGGTATGGCAACAGTGTGCTCGGTTATGGCACCGGTGAAGACTTGCGCGCCGGCATCTACAACACCTTTATCGGCTTTAACATTGACGATAACGGTGACGGTAACTTCAACACCTTTGCCGGTTATCAGGCCGGTCAGAACAGTGAGCACGCTGATTACGTCACCGCTATCGGTGTCGAGGCGGGCTGGGACAACAATCGCACCAACAATACCAACGACGCCAACCGCAACACCTACTTCGGCTCCAGCGCAGGCTATACAAACCGCGAAGGCGAAGACAACCTGATGGTCGGCATGTATGCAAATGTGAGCAACACCGCTGTCAGCCGGCTGGTGTTGATCGGCGCAAGTACGTCGACCAACAAGAGTGAGGTAGTGGTGGTGGGCGGCGATGCTTCGGCCACTGCGTCCGGAGGCATCGCTTTTGGTGTAGCGAGCGAAGCCGACCATACCGATGCGGTCAGTATCGGCTACAACACCGATAGCCGCGCCGCCAATACCGTGTTGCTCGGCGACGACACCACGCTCAACTGGGACCCGAACATAGATGGTCAGGTCAGCGTCGGCAGCAGCAGCTACCGCTTCACCAATGTCTACAGTCAGGCGATTAACCTTGCCGGCGCCGATGCCGGCGAAGCCACCTGGACACTGAGTGCCGATGCAGCGACCGATGCGGGTGACAGCTGGCAAATCGCGGTCGCAGACGGCGGCGAGCTGGCTCTGCGAAACGATATCTCCGGCGCGCAACAGGATGCGTTTTTGCTCAGCGCGGACGGCGACCTGACCGTCGTCGGCGAGCTGTTCCTCAACTCGGATGCGCGTCTGAAAACCGATATCCAGTCTTTGGCCAACAGCCAGCCGGATTTACTGGCGCGCACCGGATTGATCCAGGCGGTGCGTTATCACTACACCGATGAAGCGGACACAGATCCACGACATCTGGGCGTGCTCGCCCAGCAGCTGGAAATGTTGTTCCCCGAGTTAGTCAGCACTGCAGAAGATGGGCACAAGAGCGTCAACTATGTCGCGCTGGTGCCCGTGCTGGTGGAAGCCGTCAAGGATCTGGCGCAACAGAATCAGACGCGCCAGACACAGCTCGCCGCACTGCAGGCACGCAAGACCCGACTGCAGGCATTGCTCGCCGCACAGCAAACGGAGGACGCGCAATGATGACTGCAGCCAACATAAAAGCATGCTGCATTGCGCTGGTGGTGATTGCCGCGGCGTCGCCGGCACGCGCTGAAAACAACGTCTACGGCACCGGCGCCGGCGGCTCGCTGAGCACCGGCGACGGCAACGTCCTGCTCGGTGAAAATGCAGGCGCCGGCGCAACCTCCGCGACCTACAACGTGGCGGTGGGCAAGAGCGCCGGCGCAGCACTGGGCGCCAATGACGACAACGTGGTGATTGGCAGCGAGGCCGGTGCAACCAAGAGCTTCACGCGCTCAATGCTGGTCGGCGCCCGCGCCGGCTACAATTTTGATGGCAGTTACGCGGCCTATCTCGGTTACGAAGCCGGCTACAGCCAGACCACGCAAACGCACTCGATCTTCGCCGGCAGTCAGGCCGGCTACAACGCCAACAGCAGTGGCACCAGCCGCAATATCTATCTTGGCTATCAGACCGGCTACAACATTTCTGATAACTCCAACGTCGCCATCGGCAACCAGGCACTCTACGGTGCAGCATTGAACGCCGCACCTGCCATGAGCGTCATGATGGGTTATCGGGCGGGCTATGGCATCGGCGATAACGACGGCAACGTCGCCTTTGGTGAAGGCGCCGGGTATGACCTCGGCAGTGGCGGCTATAACACCCTGATTGGTGCGCGCGCCGGCGAAAACGTGCAGGACAACAATAATACGCCCGCCTCGTACGACTACTACGCCAGTACCATGGTCGGCGCCCTCGCGGGACTGTATTCAGAAAGCGGCGCAATCTCTAACAGCTTTCTCGGTGTCGCCGCCGGCTCAGCCAACAAAACCGGCGACTACAATGTGGTTGTCGGTGCGTTTGCCGACTTCACCGACTGGAGCACGCTCACCGATAGCGAGATTGAAACCATCTTCGAGTCCAACATCGGTAGTAGCACCGGCCTGACGGCGCTGAAATCTGATGCACAATGGAGTGTGCTGGTCGGTGCCTACGGCCAGCTCGGCGCAGACCGCACTACCGCTTTGGGCTATGCGGCCAAGGCGTTGGGCGACAAAAGCACCGCGCTCGGCAGCGGCGCCACCACCTCCCATGTGCAAGCCATCACCATTGGCTATGGCGCCAGCAGCCACAGTGACTATGGCGTGGTACTCGGCAACGACAGCACCGTTGCGTGGCACCCGCACACTGATGCCGTCACCGCTCTCGGCAGCAGCAGCTATCAGCTCTCCAATGCCTATGCGCGCGCGATGACCTCCGTTGCGGATGCCGACAGCGCGCTCACCATCACGCTCGCCGCCGATGGCGCCGCCGATGCCGGTGACAGCTGGCAACTCAGCGTTGCCGATGGTGGTGATCTGACCATTCTTAACGATGTCAGTGGCAGCGCCACGACCCGGTTTACCCTGGCCAACAATGGCAACCTCACCGCCAATGGCGACGTCAACGTGCTGTCCGACGCCAACTTCAAGAAGGACATTGAGGCCGTGGGCAATGCGCTGTGGCTAATCCGACAGCTGCAAACAAAGCGTTACTACTGGACGCCGGAAAGCGGTCGCGACCACCGTCAGCACAGCGGATTGATCGCACAGCAGGTGGAAGAGATTTTGCCCGAGCTGGTGCGCGCCGAATCCGGCGCCGATGGCTTCAAGTCGGTCAACTACCCTGCCCTGCTGCCCTTGATGGCGCAGGCAAGCGGTGAACTCGCTGAGCAACAGCAGCAGCAAGAAACGCTGATGACATCACTGGGCAAGCGTCTGGATGACATCGAGGCGGCCCTCAATCTCGACAGCGTAACGGGAGCACAACGATGAAACCGATTATTCCCCGTATCGCCCTTGGTCTGTTGGTGGCATCGACACAGGTGCATGCTGACAACACTTTGATGGATGCCAACGCCAATATCAGTAGCGGTGATGGCAATACCCTGATCGGCACCGATGCCGGACGCTCCGTCATCAACGAAAACGACAATACTTTTATTGGCAATCTGGCCGGCTACTACAATCGGGCCGACGACAATGTGTTCGTTGGCTACGCTGCCGGCTACACCAACTTTCTTGGCTCACGTAACAGCTTTGTCGGCACCCGTGCCGGCTACAGTAATCTCAACGGCGATGACAACACCTTCTTCGGCACCGAATCCGGCTACGACAACACCAGCGGTTCAAGAAATACGTTTATCGGCGAAGAATCCGGACACAGCAATACCGAAGGTGACGATAACGTCTTTATCGGTGAAGACGCCGGAAAAAATAACCTGACGGGTTACCGCAACACCTCCGTGGGCAACGACGCGCTCTATGGCGCCTCAACGGGTGATCGTAGCGGTTGGGGCAACACCGCTTTCGGTCGCGATGCCGGTGAGGACATGAGTACCGGCATCCGCAACACCTTTGCCGGCGCGATCGCCGGTATTGATGTCGGCGATGGCAGCTTCAATACCTTTGTCGGCGCGCGCGCGGGGGAACATACCGAGCACGGCAACTACAACACCTTTGTCGGCGTATTGGCCGGGCGTGACAACAATCGCACCAACAACTACGACACATCCGACCGAAACACCTATCTCGGCGCCGGCGCCGGATCGGTGATGCGCGAAGCCAAGGACAATGTCGTGATGGGGGCATTCGCTGACTATACCGAGTGGACCGACAGTGCGGCGGATACGGAAACCGGCTTCGCAGATAGCTGGGGAAGCTCCACCGGCATGCCAAGCCTGACTGACATTGGCAAGGGCTCCAGTTACAGCGTTCACCGCGCCACCATTCTCGGTGCCGCCGCAGTGGGCAGCGTCAGCGACGTGCTGGTGATTGGCTACAACGCCGAAGCGACCACCAAGGCCGAAGGCTCCATTGCTGTCGGCACCAATACCTATGTCAATCACAGCAACGCCGTGGTGATCGGTGACAACGCCAGCAGCCATGCAGACAACACGGTCACCCTGGGCAACGACAGCACCGTGGCATGGGAGCCTTACGTCACCGCCAACACGGCACTCGGAAGCAGTAGCTACCGCTTCGGCAACATCGTCACACAGACCGTGACAACGGTGGGTGCCAGCGACAGCGCCGTGAGCTGGAGTCTGTCAGGTGATCGCGGTGATGACGACGGCGACAGTTGGCAAATCAGTGCCGCCGACAACGGCGACCTCACCTTCAACAATAATCTGACCGGCAGCTATGCCGCCAAACTGACACTGGCCAATAACGGTGACATCTCGTTAGCCGGCGATATTACGCTGGCGTCGGATGCACGCCTGAAGACCGCCATCGAACCGCTCGATAACGGCTTGCAGCTGGTTCAACTGCTGGCAGGAAAAAGCTACCACTGGCGACCAGAGTTGCTGCGCGATAGCGAATTGCATTTCGGCTTTATTGCGCAAGAGGTCGAGGCCGCGCTTCCCGAGTTGGTGCAGGAAAACGAACACGGCATCAAGTCAGTCAACTATGTCGAGGTAACACCGCTGCTGATTAATGCACTGCAGCAACTCAGCAACGAGAGTGATGCCATCGACGCAGAGCTGGCGGCATTGAATGCCGAGATCGAACAACTGGCACAGCAGGCGGGGCTATAACCATGAAAAAGTTATTGATCGGCCTCACCCTGACTGGACTGGCACAAGGCGTCGTCGCCGGCAGCCTGAATATCCAGAGCGGCGCAGCACTTAAAGGCAGCGGCGCTGTCAGTGGCGGCGACACCACCATTACCGCCGGCGGCACCCTGTCTCCCGGCGAAGACGGCTACGGCTGTCTGGATACCGCCAAGCTGAGCTTCGCCAGCGGCGCCAGTCTGGCCCTCGATATCGGCGGCACCACCGCGTGCAGTGAATACGATCAGGTCTCCGTGACCGGCAAGGTCACGTTGAACTCGGCAACGTTAACGCTGGATCTTGGCAGCTATCCGGTCGACGGTATTCTCGGCGACTCTTTCACCATTATTGATAACGATGGCAGTGATGCCGTGATCGGCACCTTTGACGGGCTCGCGGAAGGCGGCAGCATCAGTCACAGCGGCCTGTACCAACTGTTTATCAGTTATGTCGGCGGTGACGGCAATGATGTCACCCTGATCACCCAGTACCTGCAGACGCTCAGTTTTGATGCCATTGGCGATCAGCAATTCGGCAGCAGCCCGACGCTCACCGCCACGGCCAGCTCCGGACTGGATGTGGCGTTTGCGTCGGACACTCCATCGGTGTGCAGCGTCAGCGGCACGGCGGTGAGCTTTTCTGATCTCGGCACCTGTTCGATTACTGCGTCCCAGAGTGGTGACAGCACCTATCACTACGCCGAGACGGTAACGCAAAGCTTTACTGTCTCACAGGGCACGCAAACGATTACCTTTGATGCACTGGCAGACCGTGAATTCAGTGATGGCGCGTTGACAGTGTCGGCCACCAGTGACTCAGGGTTGAGCGTGGCGCTGAGCTCCGACACACCGGACGTGTGTAACCTGTCGGGCAACACCCTGTCGCTGCTCGATACCGGCACCTGCTCACTCACCGCCACGCAGGACGGCAACTACTTCTATCAAGCCGCCAGCAGCGTGACGCGCAGCTTCACTGTGACCGGCGACAACAGTGATGATGACAATGACGGCGTGACCGATGATCTCGATGCGTTCCCGCTCGACCCAAGCGAAACCACCGACAGCGACAGTGACGGCGTCGGTGATAACAGCGACGCCTTCCCGAATGATCCGACCGAGTCGGCGGATAACGACGGCGACGGTATTGGCGATAACGCCGATACTGATGACGATAACGACGGCGTCACCGACGACCTGGATGCCTTCCCGTTTGATCCGGACGAAACCACCGACAGTGACAGCGACGGCGTCGGCGATAACAGCGATGCATTCCCGACAGATCCGGCTGAATCCAGCGACACCGACGCCGACGGTGTAGGTGATAACAGTGATGTCGACATCGACGGCGACGGCTTGATCGAGATCAGCACCGTCACGCAGCTCTACAACATCAGTAACCGCACCGACGGCACGGCCTATAACGACGGCAGCGGAGATAACAGCACCGGTTGCGGTGATGGCGTTAGCATCACGGCGTGCAGTGGTTATGAGTTGACCAACGACATTGATTTTGACGAGAACGGTGACGGCGATATTGCGGACGAAGCCTACTTCAACAGCAATGCCGGCTGGGAGCCCATTGGCAGCAGCAGCAACAAATTCACCGGCACCTTCGACGGCAATGGCTTCAGCATCCTGAATCTGTATAGCAACCGGCCCACGCAGAACTATGTCGGCCTGTTCAGCTATTTGCAGAGTAATACCATTCGTAATTTGACCGTATCAGGAAGCGTTTCGGGTGAAGATCGCGTTGGCTTGCTGTGCGGCGCCTGTTTCTATGTGAAGCTCTATGACATTGCAGTGAGCGGCACGGTCAGTGGTGACCGCTATATCGGCGGCATGGGTGGCATGACGTCCATCACTGCCTCGTCCGGGCTCACCGTGACAGCAGACGTGTCTGCCACTAACAGCCAGTCCGGCGGCTTGTTTGGCTATGCGGACAGCTTTATTACCAGTGACTCCTTATTTGTCGGCACGCTGTCGGGCACCAGCGAGGTTGGCGGTCTGGCCGGCGTATCTGCCTATTACAAGATCAGTGACAGTTATGTCGAGGCGGACATTAGCGCATCGGGCGACAAGGTCGGCGGCATACTCGGCTTTGGCAATACCGTTTATGCCTCCACCATCGAAACCAGCTTTGCTATCGGCAGCGTTAGCGGCGCCGACAGTGTCGGCGGTTTGTTGGGACGCTTTGAAAAATACAGCACCAAGGTGGTGACGATTAAAGACAGCTACGCCGCCAATACCGTGACCGGCAATCAGTATGTCGGTGGACTGGTTGGTTACGGCGACGCCTCGTTCAATATGTACCGCGTCTATGCGGCCGGTGCGATCACGGCGAGCAGTGACGGCGGAGGCTTACTCGGCGGTGGCGTCAGCGCTTTGACCATTGAGGAAGCCTACTGGGATACCGAAACCACAGGTCAGGGCAGCACCTTCAACGATGACGGCATTGGCCTGACCACCGCAGAAATGCAATGCCCGGTGACGCCAGGCGATGCTGACTGCGGCACCACTGCCTATGCCACCTGGGATAACACGGTGTGGGATTTTGGAAGCGCCAGCCAATACCCGGTACTGACCATCAACGACATCACCTACCGTGACGCCGACGCCGATGGCTATTGGGATTTTGAAGACGCGTTCCCGAACGATGCCAGCGAATGGATCGACTCTGACAGCGATGGCGTCGGCGATAACAGTGACGTGTATCCAGACGATGAAAACGAAAGCGCGGACACGGATGGCGATGGTGTCGGCGACAACAGCGATGCCTTTGCCGATAACAACGCTGCCTCCGTTGATGACGATGGCGATGGCTTGCCGGACAACTGGAACAGTGACTGCGACAACACCTGCCAGATGAATTCAGGTCTGGTGCTCGACAGCTATCCTGATGACAGCGATAACGACGGCATCGCGAACAGCGAAGACGCCGTGGACGGTGACAACAATCCGCCGGTGGTCAGCGCACCAGCCGATATCGAAGTGGTGTCCACTGGCAGCAGCACCGATGTCGATCTGGGTAGCGCGAGTGCCTATGACATTGTCGACGGCGATCTGGTCGCCCTGCCTGCAGGCGGCAGCGAGACCATCGCCTTGACGCCAGGCCGGCATAGTATCGTCTGGTATGCCACCGATGCGGCCGGTAACGTCGGCAGCGATGAGCAGATAGTCGACGTTATTCCTTTGGCCAGCTTCAGTGTCGACAGGCAACTGGTGGGCGAAGGCTCACTGGTCAGCGTTACCGTGACGCTCAATGGCGATGCGGTGAACTATCCGGTGATAGTACCGCTGCAAGTCGATCCGGGCAGCACGGCAACCAATCCGGAAGATCATGATGCTGAAACCGTCACCTTGCAGATTGATGCCGATGCAGAGCCGGCCAATACCGTCACCTACCAGTTTGTGGCCGGAGATCAGGACGGACTCACCGGCGAAGCCGATGAAACCGTGATCTTCAACCTGCTGGTGGACAATGGCCTTGATGTGCTGAGCAATGCAGAACTCGACAACACACAGACGCAGCATGTGGTCACCATCACCGAGAGCAATATCGCACCGGAGGTCACCGGCATTACGGTGATGCAGGATGGCGAAGCGGTGGAGCGGATCAATCTGAAGCTCGGCACTGTGACACTGGTCGCCACTATCGACGATGGCAATCCGCAGGACAGTCATAGCGTAAGCTGGTACAGCGAGTCGCTTGGATTGTTTGCTTACGAAACGGGCACCAGTCTTGAGCTGGACGTCGCCGATATTCCGGCCGGAAAGATTTCCGTGACGCTGCTGGCCACCGATGACGATGACACGCCATTAAGCAGTGAGCCCTATACGACCACTATCAGCGCCTATACTCCGTCCAGTGGCGGTGGTGGTGGCGGCAACATTCCACCTGAAGCGTTGCTGCTGGTATTGCTGCTACTCGCACGCCTGCGGCGTCGGCGGCAACCCGGTAGCAAACGTCGGAGCGAGTAGGGATAACAGGGTGTGGCCGGTGGCACGGCCACACCCTTGCACTGGCGGGGCATCCTGGCGCCGCACGGCGACAGAATACTATTCGACGGTTAATTGACCGGCCGCATCAGTGCCCTGCTCAATCTGGCATCCTCGCCAAACTTCGCCTTGAACACCTTGCTGGCTTCACTGTACTCATCCAGCACCTTCATCGCCTTGATGGCATAGAAGTCACCGCGCGTGTACTTGAGCGTGCCGATATAGATGGCGGTCGCGTCTGCCGGCGCGTCGAAATACAGCCCGCCGGGAAAATACACGCGGCTGCCAGTGGTCATATCCAACTGCATCATACCGCCGTTCAGGTAGACCCGTTGGCGTGGCGCGGCCAGCACAAAGGTCTCGCCCCATTCGGCGTTGATATAATTTTTCCACGCCGCCATCGGAAAGTTTTGCGGATGATCGTCGATGGGCGCGGCGCCAGTGGCCATGGCGACATGATTGAGAATGGCGCCGTCACCAATCACGTTCCACTGGGTGTCCTGCTCGTGCTCGGTATCAATCGGCGGATCAATCTCGAACTTGCCGACGATGATCACTTCCTGAGGACTGTGACGGTAATACAGCGCCTGCGGCATTTTTGTGGGGAACGCACAGCCCGCCAGCCACACCATGACCAGCAAGCTGAGCAGCGTTTTCGCGCCGTGCATTATTTCGCATCCAGTGCGCGCTGGATGCGTTGGCCGACAACCGGATAGGCCTTGGGGGCTTCGAGCAGCAGCTTTTCCAACATGGCTTGCTGCGACGGCCCTTCCACTTCTTTCACTTCAAATTTGCCGGGCTGGAACCAGCCGGTCTTGAGGTCGCTGAGCTTGAAACTGCCGAGGAAATACACGCCCGGCTGCTTGATCACCACGGTGCCCTGATCGCCCTGTTTGCCGAGGTCGTAGGTATAGAAGGTGTTGCCACACAGAAACAGCATGCATGACTGACCGGACAGGGAGTTGAGCTTGTATGCGCCCTCCGGCGGGATATGGGTATAGAGGAGGTAGCCGCCATCCATCTTGATGGTGGCCATACCGTAATAGGGCTTGTCGGTGGCCGGGCGGTGCTGGAACAGGTTCACCGAACTGAGGTGGTTGGGCGCTAGATCTTTGATATCAATCCAGGCATAGACGGTGGAGCGGTGTTCGTAGTCGGAGATTTTCTTCTGGAACACGGAGCAGCCAGCCAGCAGGCTGATGCAGAGGACAAGCACTGGGCGCATGACAAATAACCTTTTGTTATTACTTTTGGAATAAGCCGATTATGCTATGCGAATTGGCGCTTGCCTCTCCACCCGTGCGCCCGGCAAAAATGTGACGCACTTCAAGCTTGTCGCAATAGGCTGTGCTGTCAGGCCACTTTGGCACGTCACGCGTTTGCGGCACACTGTTCGCCCAACGAATTCCGGAGCGCCAGAATGCAAAGCGATGACAGGGTCATGTCCACGCAACGGTGGTTGCCGTTCACCGCTGAGGCGATCTATGCCGCGTTTGCCGCCCCGGAGGTACTGGCCCGTTGGTGGGGCCCCGAGGGATTTACCAATACGTTCGACACCTTTGAATTCAAGCCCGGGGGTAACTGGCTGTTCACCATGTACGGCCCGGATGGCAAGTCCTACCAGAACAGCAGTGTGTTCGAGGCTTTGGAGCCCAACGCCCGCATTGTCATCCGCCACAACTGTGCGCCGTTTTTTACCCTGACTATCACTCTGGATGCGGAACAAGACGGCACCCTGTTGCGTTGGCATCAGGCTTTCGATGACGCGAGCACGGCGCAGGCGGTCAAGGCAATCGTCGACACCGCCAATGAACAGAACCTGGATCGATTAACCCGTGCGCTTGCTGCGAAAGGTAATGCGCAATGACACCTTGTGATGGAGACACTCGAGCATGGATGACCTGAAAAGCGACCTGTCGATCTTCTGGCACGAAAGCGGCACTTATATTGGTGTCTACGCGGCGTTTGCGATCATCGCTTGCCTGATCGTCAGTGGTCTGGAGGTGCATCAGCAGAGCTCGCAACTGCCGTGGATAAAGCTGCTGCCGAAAGCCGTGGCGTTGGCCATCGGCACCAGCACACTGTTCGCGCTGTGTCTGTTTATCGTCGGCTGGCGCTCTCGCTGGCTCGGCGGGGAAATACCCAGCACGCTGATCATGGGCGTGATCTGGTATGCGCTGCTGTACTGGCTGAACAGTTACTGGTCCGCCGCGCTGGGTGTCGTATTTGCCAAACCAGCGCTGTATGCCCATGTGCCGATTGCGGTGCTGGTGCTGCCCTACGTGGCGCTGAGCGCGTTTGTACTGGCGCTGGGCGCAGCATTTCATATCTGAAACCCTAATCTCATACGCGGCGTACCGGCGGCCGCTGTCACTGGATGGAGCTATCAATGTCACACTGGCGTATTCGAATAACTACCGTGATCTGGTTTGTACTGCTGCTTGGCCTGCTGCTGAGTGCGCCAGTGGTGATGGACTGGTCAAACATGGCGCTAGTGGGATTGGCGCTGACTGCGCTGATATTGGCGCTGCCGCTGGTGTGGCTACTGGCGCGCTTACTATCGTCCAAAAAACAGAATTCGTTCGGTACGCGCTGGCTGATCACGTCGATGGCACTGTTCTGCATACTCAATATACTCGCCGCCGCACCGGTCTATTACCTCGCCACCGTCACTGAAGTGCGTCCGGCGCTGGCGCCGCAGCTGGCGCTGTCCAATGGTGAAAAGACAGTAATCTTTCAGGGCATGATGCATGTCGGCTCGGAAAATTTTTACAAGGCGGTGATCTACGATGTGGAGAAAGCGCTGGCCGATGACTACGTGATCTACTACGAAGGGGTGCAGACCAACAGCCCCGAGTCAAAGGCCTTCTTCGCCGAACTCACCAATGTGTTGACCGGTGGCAAGGACCTCAGCGCTGGCTATACCGCACTGAGTGAAGCCTGCGGTTTGAAATTCCAGAGCAATTATTTCACCCTGCTTGACGCGGATAAACTAGAACATCCTGAGCGGCATGTGATTGCAGATGTCGATGCACTGGAGATGAAGCAGGAATACCAGCGCCTGATGCGTGACGATCCGGGCTTTGCCGCGACTCACGCTGATATTTTCAAAGCGGCATCGTCAGCGAAGGAAACGGATGACGCCATGGCCGCCATGGTGGCGTGGCTGGAGCAAGGCACCGAAGGCCAGAAGAAACTCTCCGGCATCATCTGCCGTGGCGTGATATCGATGAGCTTCTCACCAGAGTTCAACTCCGATGTGGCGGGCCCGCTGGATGCCCTGATCCTTGATTTCCGCAATCGCGCGCTGGTGCAGCAGATTGCCAGCAGCAATCACCCGCGCATCTTTATTACTTATGGCAGCAAACACATACCCGGTGTGCTGTCGCTGCTCAAGCACGCCGATTCCTCCTGGAAAGTGGAATCCGTGAAGTGGTTGCGGGTGATAGAGCCGCCCAAGGAGTTTGATGGCGGACAGGCTTTCTTGCAGTAATGCAGCTGTCAGCGGCGGGCTGATATGGCCGCCGCTGACACGCTATCGGATGCAGTCCAAAATCAGAAGAACAAACGCTGCAGCTCGGCGCCGGGATCTTCGGCACGCATAAAGGCTTCGCCGACGAGGAATGTCTCTACACCACCTTCTCGCATGCGCTGGACATCGGCACTTGTGTGAATGCCACTTTCAGTCACCACCAAACGATTGGTCGGCATGTGTTTGAGCAGCTCGAAGGTAGTGTCGAGCGAGGTATCAAAGCTGTGCAGGTCCCGGTTATTGATGCCGATCATTTCCGCGTCCAGTTTCAGGGCGCGCTGTAATTCCTGCTCCGTGTGCACTTCCACCAGCGTATCGACACCGACCTCGTTGGCGGTGGCAAACAGCTCGGCCATCAGGTCATCGCTGAGCGCGGCGACAATCAACAGGATGCAATCGGCTCCCAGGGCGCGCGCCTCCCAGATCTGGTAGGGATCAATGGTGAAATCCTTGCGTAACACCGGCAAGCTGCAGGCGGCGCGAGCCGCCAGCAAATAGTCTTCATGACCTTGAAAAAAATCACGATCGGTCAACACTGACAGACACGCCGCACCGCCCTGCTGGTAGCTTTGTGCAATCTCTGCCGGACGAAAGTCCTCACGGATCACACCCTTTGAGGGCGACGCCTTTTTGACTTCGGCGATGATCGCAGGATCACCGATGGCAATGCGCTGCTTCAATGCCTGAATAAAGCCGCGTGCCAGTGGCTGGGCTTTGGCATCCGCCATAACCTGGGCGAGCGATACTTGCTGTTTACGCTCGGCCACCTCCTCGGCCTTGCGGGCGAGAATCCGGTCGAGCACGGTGCCGGTCTGTTGCACGGTCATTGTTGTGCCTGCTCCTGCTGTTGCTCGGCTTCCTTGCGCTTGAGCAGGTCGGTGAATTCCATCAGTTCCACCATGCGTTCTTTGGCTTCGCCGTTATGCACCAGATCTTCGGCCATGCGCACACCGTCCTTCAACGTTTGCGCGACACCGGCCACATAAATGGCGGCGCCGGCATTGAGCGAAATCATGTCTGCGGCTTTCTTCGCTTCGGCAGTGGTGCGCTTGCCCAGCGCATCACGAATCAGCGCCAGTGATGCCTGTGCGTCCGCTACATCCAGCCCCACCAGTGATGCCGAATTGATGCCCACATCTTCCGGCGTCAGCATGTATTCGGTGACCTCACCGTTTTTGTACTCGGCCACATGGGTCTTGCCGGCCAGACTGATTTCATCCAGACCATCCATGCCATGCACCACAAGTATGTGCTCGCCACCGAGACGACCCAGTACTTCGGCCATGGGGCGACACAATTGATCGGAGAACACACCCACCACCTGACGGGTGACGCCAGCCGGGTTAGTCATCGGTCCGAGAATATTGAAAATTGTACGCAAGCCCAGTTCGCGACGCGGACCGACGGCATATTTCATGGCGCTGTGATGATTCGGCGCAAACATAAAGCCGACACCGGCCTCACGAATACACAAGGCGATTTGTTCAGGATTAAGGTCAATGCGGATATCGGCGGACTCAAGCACATCGGCAGCGCCACTTTTCGAACTGACCGAGCGGCCACCGTGCTTGGCCACATGGCAGCCGGCAGCTGCGGCAACAAATGCCGACGCAGTGGAGACATTGAACAGGTTGGCACCGTCACCGCCGGTACCAACGATATCGACCAGATGCGGCACATCGCCGACATCCACGCGCGTCACCAGCTCGCGCATCACTTCCACGGCGCCGGTGATTTCATCAATGGACTCGCTTTTCATGCGCATGCCCATCAGGAAGGCGCCGATCTGCGACTCGGTGGCACCGCCAGTCATGATAATGCGCATGACCTCGCGCATTTCATCGCGCGTCAGGTCGAGCTTGTCAACGATGCGCGCCAGCGCCTGTTTGATGTCCATGGTGATTCCCTCTCTCTATATCGGCGCCACGCCCGAAAACTGTCCAGACCCGTAGGAGCTTGCCTGCAAGCGAACGGGTGCTTGCGGGGGTGATTACGTACGGTGACGCTGGTTCGCTTGCAGGCAAGCTCCTACCAAACCACGCACCATTCGACACCGGAGCGTAGCAGTGCGGTTACCGACAACCCTTCAAAAAATTATCCAGCATGGCGTGGCCATGCTCGGTGAGGATGGATTCCGGATGGAACTGCACCCCTTCCACATCCAGGGTCTTGTGGCGCAGCCCCATGATCTCATCCATGCTGCCGTCTTCGAACTGGGTCCACGCGGTGATCTCGAAACACTCCGGCAGCGAATCCTTTTCCACCACCAGGGAGTGATAACGGGTCGCCGTAAACGGACTGGGCAGATTGCTGAACACGCCCACACCCTTATGAAAAATCGGCGAGGTCTTGCCGTGCATGACCTGCCGTGCGCGTACCACCTTGCCGCCAAACACCTGCCCCATGCTCTGGTGTCCCAGACAGACACCGAGAATCGGCAGCTTGCCGGCGAAATGCTCGATCGCGGCCATGGAAATGCCGGCCTCGTTCGGCGTGCACGGTCCCGGCGAGATCATCAGCCGGTCCGGCGCAATCGCTGCAATCTGCTCCAGCGTAATCTGGTCATTGCGGTGCACCAGCACCTCGGCACCCAACTCCTGCAAGTACTGCACGATGTTGTAGGTAAAGCTGTCGTAGTTATCGATCATCAATACGCGAATCATTTTTCGTCTCCCCCAATTTTCTTGTCAGAGAGAGGCAAACCGGAAAGAGCCATGTTTACGGCGCGGAACACCGCGCGAGCCTTGTTCATGGTTTCTTTCCACTCCAGTTCGGGAACCGAGTCGGCAACGACGCCGGCACCAGCCTGTACATACAAACGTTGGTTCTTGATCACTGCGGTGCGAATGGCAATCGCTGTGTCCATCTCGCCGTTGAAGCCGATATAACCGACCGCACCACCGTAGACGCCGCGTTTGACCGGTTCGAGTTCGTCGATGATTTCCATCGCACGAATTTTCGGTGCACCGCTCAAGGTACCGGCCGGGAAGGTGGCCCGCAGCACATCCAGCGGACCGAAGCCTTCCTTCAAGTGCCCTTCAACATTGGAGACGATATGCATCACGTGCGAGTAACGCTCGACCACCATCTTGTCAGTCAGTGACACTGTGCCGGCATCCGCGATACGACCCACATCGTTACGACCCAGATCGATCAGCATCAGGTGCTCGGCGATTTCTTTCGGGTCCGCCAGCAACTCCTGTTCCAGCGCCTTGTCTTCCTCGGCGCTGTGGCCGCGGCGACGGGTACCGGCGATCGGTCTTACGGTAACGACACCGTGTTCTACACGGGTGAGAATTTCCGGCGACGAACCGGCAATATAAAAATCCTCAAGATCGAGATAGAACATATACGGCGACGGATTCAGATAGCGCAACGCGCGATACAAATCCAGCGCCGGCGCCTTGAACGCCACACTCATGCGTTGCGACGGCACCACCTGCATGACATCACCGGCAAGAATGTATTCACGGATTGTTTCGACACCGTCCTTGAACGGCTGCTCCGGAAATTCAGAGACAAAGTCGGCTTCGCTGACGGCACTGTCGTAGCGCACATGCTCAGGCTCCGCCAGCGGCGCCCGCAGTTGCGCTTCCAGCGCATCGAGACGCGCCTCGGCAACAGACAATGCATCGGCGTCGGCCGGGTCCACCAGCACCAGCAGGAACAGACTGCCACGCAGGTTATCGAACACCACCACTTCTTCGGAGCGCATCAGCAGGATGTCCGGCACACTCACCGTGTCTTTACCTTTCGCCTTGCCCAGCTTGGGCTCGAAGAAACGCACCGAGTCATAACCGAAATAGCCCACCAGGCCGCCATTGAAGCGCGGCAGCCCGTCGACTTCCGGCGCGCGGTATTGCAGCCGGTACTGCTCAATGAAGGCGATCGGATCGTCCACCGCCTGACGCTGCTCACCACCGGCATTGCTGATCACCACCTCACCGTCGAGCACGCGCAGCACTTCTACCGCTGGCAAACCGATGATCGAGTAACGGCCCCAGCGCTCACCGCCCTGCACGGACTCGAACAGGTAGGTATAGGGCGCAGCGGCCAGCTTGCGGTAGGCAGACAGGGGGGTATCGAGATCCGCCAGCACCTCACGCACCACGGGTACGCGATTAAAGCCGGCTGCGGCGTAGGACTTTAGTTGTTCCGGTGACATGAGGGTCCCCTAAAAATGTGGTGATGAAAGCAATCAGAAACGCGCTGTTCAGCGCACGCAGACGCGCTTCACCATCGCCAGGGGGCGGGCGTTACAGCAGGACAGATTGTCGGGAGGGCTGTCCGGATCACCGGGGATTCCTGTTGTTTTCGAGACACAGGCGGCGATTGTAACCGCTTGGATGCGCAGCGGCTACCTGCGATCCACACCCTGGCGCCAGCGTGTTGGGGCCAAATAGCCTTGATTGGAAGTCGTTCGCTTGCAGGCAAGCTCCTACGGGGAACGTCACCGCACACACTTGCGCAGGAGCCAGCCTGCTGGCGAATCAGCCTTGACCGAGCCCCGGTCGGTTGCAGGCAAGCTCCTACGATCATGCAGCTGTCATTCCACCGTCTCCGCGTTGTCATCTGCCTGCGGCAGGCTCTGGCACCGACACCTTACCCCTGACGACATTGCGGAGATTTCCATGCGACTGACCTTGCGCCCCCTGAGCCTGCTACTGGCTGCCACGTCCCTGACCCTGACCGCCTGTGGCGGCGACGACGGCGATAACGGCAGCGATGGCGTCAGCGCCGCCCTGATCCAGCTGCGCGTGGCCGGCACCTATCAGGCGCCCGGCGACGTGTTTGACACCGGCGCGGCCGAGATCGTGGCCTGGGACAAGGCTAACAAACGCCTGTTCGTGATCAACTCTGCCGATGTCACCGTGGATGTGCTGGATGTATCTGATGTGTCCAATCCGCAACTGCTCGACACCATCGACGCCAGCGCCGAGGGCGGCAGCGCCAACAGCGTGGCGGTGTACGGCAATCTGGTGGCGGTCGCGATCGAGGCCAGCATCAAGACCAACCCGGGTAAAGTGGTGTTCTATAACAGCACCGGCCTCGGCAAGATCGGCGAGGCCACAGTCGGCGCGCTACCGGACATGGTCACCTTTACCCCGGACGGCAAGAAGGTACTGGTGGCCAACGAAGGCGAGCCGAATGACGACTACAGCATTGATCCCGAAGGTTCGATCAGCGTGATCGACCTGACTAATGGTGTGGGCTCACTCACCGTGTCCACCGCCAGTTTCAACAGCTACGATGCCAGCGCCGCCACCCTGCGCGATGCCGGTGTACGCATTTTTGGCATCAACACGCCAACCGTGTCGCAAGATCTGGAACCGGAATATATCGCCGTGGCCGCCGACGGCCAGACCGCCTGGGTGACGCTGCAGGAAAACAATGCCGTGGCGATACTCGATATCGCCACGGCGACGGTCACCGATATCCTGCCGCTGGGATTCAAGAATCACTTCGTGTTCGGCAATGAACTCGACGCCAGCGACCGCGATGACCGCATCAATATCACCACCTGGCCGGTGTATGGCATGTATATGCCGGACGCCATTGCCAGCTACGCTTTCAATGGTCGCAGCTACTACGTCACTGCCAACGAAGGCGACGCCCGTGACTACAGCAGCTGGACAGAGGAGTTCCGCATCAAGGACCTGACGCTGGACAGCACCGCTTTCCCGGATGCCTCGATTCAGGACGATAACCAGCTTGGTCGTCTGGCGGTGTCCGCAGTGATGGGCGTCAGCAACGGCTGCGACCCCTCCAATATCGCCACCGATATCGAAACGGCGTGCGAGTACAATGCACTGTACAGCTATGGCGCGCGTTCGTTTTCAATCTGGGCCGACGACGGCACCCTGGTGTACGACAGCGGCAGCAATTTCGAGCGCATCCTTGCCCAGCGCGACTCGGCCAACTTCAACAGCAACAACGATGAGAACGACAGTTTTGAATCACGCTCGGATGCCAAGGGACCGGAACCGGAAGGGCTGGCACTGGGTACCATTCAAGGCCAGACCTATGCGTTTATCGGACTGGAGCGTCAGGGCGGCATCATGGTCTATAACATCACCAACCCGGAATCGCCGCAGTTTCTGCAGTATCTGAATAACCGCGACTTTTCGGTGCTGAGTCAGGTGGATGTAGAGAATGGTCTGGCGGGTGATCTGGGGCCTGAAGGTCTGGCGTTTATTCCTGCCAACGGCAGCCCAACGGGCGAGCCGATGCTGGCGGTGGGCAATGAAATCAGCGGCACGACCACGCTCTACCATCTGGATCTGATCGAGTACTGAGGCTTATCACCCACACCAGACGTCGCCGCTGCGAAACAACGGAGCGATAACGCTGTAGGAGCTTGCCTGCAAGCGAACAACCCTCGATCCCGGGCCGTTCGCTTGCAGGCAAGCTCCTACGGGGTGCGATATCGGGCGGGTCAGCTCAGCGTACCGAGCGCAACACGATTGAACGGCTGAATCTCATCTGTGCGGCCATCACGCAACTTGGCCAGCCACTGCGGGTCCTGCAGCAACACGCGACCCACCGCAATCAGATCAAACTCGTTATTGGCCATGCGCCGCACCAGTTCGTCCACACCGGTGGCGTTGGCATCACCGCCCATGCCCATGCCGGCATTGCCGATAAAGTCATCGTCGAGACCAACGCTGCCCACCGACATGGTCGGCTTGCCGGTCAGCTCCTTGGTCCATCCAGCCAGATTCAGATCCGAACCTTCAAACTCCGGAATCCAGAAACGGCGTGTGGAGCAATGGAAGATGTCCACGCCGGCGTCCACCAGCGGCGCCAGAAAACGGCCGAGCTCCTCCGGTGTGTGCGCCAACCGCGCCTCATAGTCCTGCTGTTTCCACTGGGAATAACGCAGCACGATGGCAAAGTCCTCACCCACTTCAGCGCGCACGGCGCGAATAATTTCCTGAGCAAAACGGGTGCGGTTCTCCAGCGAGCCGCCGTACTGATCGTCACGCAGGTTGGTGCCTTCCCAGAAAAACTGGTCGATCAGATAACCGTGGGCGCCGTGAATTTCGACGCCATCAAAACCCAGCGCCTTGGCATCGCGGGCACCTTCAGCGAAGGCGCGCACCACCGCATCGATGTCCTGCTGGGTCATGGCATGACCGACCACCTTGCCACCGGCCTTGGCGATGCCGGACGGGCTGAAGCCGGGTACGTCCTTGTCCGGACCAATGCCGGGGCGGCGCACCGAGCCGACATGCCAGAGCTGCGGAATGATGCTGCCACCGGCGGCGTGCACTGCATCGACCACCTGCTTCCAGCCATCCAGCGCAGCCCCGTGAAAGGCCGGCACCTGTTCATAGCCATTGGCGGCCGGGTGATTGACGGTGGTGCCTTCGGTAATCAGCAGACCGACATCGGCTTCAGCGCGACGGCGGTAGTAGCCCACCACCTCGTCGTTGGGGATATAGCCGGGCGAACGCATGCGCGTCATCGGCGCCATCGCCACGCGATTTTTCAGGTGCAGGGATTTCAGCTGGAACGGGCGAAACAGCGGCGACAGGTCAGTCGTCTGAGTCGGCATGGGGCCTCCGGGGGAAATGGGGTGGGGGCAGAGCCCCCAAGAGGAACAACAGAAATCAGCGCAATCTGGTTTCGTTACGCAACCATATTTCACTCTGGTTGCTTTTTGCAACCCTTTTCGTCAGACTGGCCCGCATGACCGACTCCCGCCCCCGCCCGACCAAACCCGACTCTCGCCAGCGCCTGCAGGACGACCCCTGCTCGGTGGCCCGCGCCCTCGGGGATGTCGGCGACTGGTGGTCGCTGCTGATCGTGCGGCAGGCCATGTACGGCACCCGCCGCTACGTGGATTTCCAGCAGCAGCTCGGCATTGCCAGGAACATCCTCGGTGACCGTCTGGCCAGGCTGGTGGACAACGAGGTACTGAAAAAGGTGGATGTGGGCGATCGTGGCCAGCGTTTCGAATACCGCCTCACCGCCAAGGGCAAGGATCTGTTCACCGTGCTGGTGGCATTGCGCCAGTGGGGCGATCGCTGGAACCGCCGCGACGATGAAGCGCCGCTGGAGCTGCTCGATCGGCGCCTGAACCAGCCGGTGCAGGAAATCCGCGTGCTCGACGCCGAAGGCCAACCGGTGGGCGTGAACGACGTCCTGTCGATGCGCCGCTAACACACCCGCGCTGCGCCTGTTTCAAGGCAGCCTTTCATGGCACTCTCTGGCGGAAGATGACGCGGAGTTCGATGCCATGCGCCGTTACCTGATAACGCTCGTCACACTGTTTTGCCTGGGACCCGTCGGGTCGCCGCGGGCCCATGCCGGCATGGCAGACGATCTGGTCGACGCTGCGCTGGCGCGCACCGGGCATCAGGTGCGCTACGACGGACGCTACCTGCGCATCCCCTACCCCGGCGGCGACGTGCCTGCCGATATCGGCGTCTGCACCGATGTCGTCATCCGCAGTTACCGCGCCCTCGGTATCGACCTGCAACAACGTGTGCACGAAGACATGCGCGCGCATTTCAGCGCCTACCCGTCGCAACGCATCTGGGGCCTGAGCGCACCGGACAGCAATATCGATCACCGCCGCGTGCCCAACCTGCAAACCTTTTTCCAGCGCCACGGCGCGGCCATGACGCCTTCGCAACGAGCCGAGGATTATCTGCCGGGGGATCTGGTGACCTGGATGCTGCCGGGCAATTTGCCCCACATCGGTATCGTCACCAACAAAAAAGGGCGCCTGTCCGGGCGCCCGCTGATTGTTCACAACATTGGTGCGGGTCCGAAGCTCGAGGACGCGCTGTTTGATTATCCGATCACCGGACACTATCGCTACGCACCGACCCGCTGACCGCTCTGCGCTCTGTAGGAGCCAGCCTGCTGGCGAATACGACCTCTATCAAACGCCGTTCGCTTGCAGGCAAGCTCCTACAGAGAGACGTGGATCAGGATTGTGGGGCGGCCAGAGTATGTCGCTGGGCGCGCTGCTCAAACTGGTCGGCGGCCAGCTGCCATTCTTCACCCTTGTAGTAGGCCTCAACGCGCGGATTCATGACCTTGAACCAGAGCGGCGGCACCAGCGCCAGCAAGTACATGGTGGCGTAGCCAGCTGGCAGTTGCGGCGACTCGTCGTAGTGACGCAGTACCTGATAGCGACGCTGCGGGAAAGCATGGTGATCACTATGACGCTGCAGGTGGAACAGGCCCATGTTGGTGAGCAGATAATTGCTGTTCCAGGAATGCGCCGGCGTGGTGCGCTCGTAGCGACCGCTCGGCAGCTTGCGACGGTGCAGGCCGTAGTGCTCCACATAGTTGATAATTTCCAGCGTGGTGAAGCTCATCCACGACACGCCGAGGAAAAACACCACACCCATCCAGCCAAACAGCACGCCCGCGGTCACCGCCAGCGCGGCACTGATGGCGTACCACCAGATCAGTTCGTTACGCCAGTGAAACGCCGGCACGCCACGGCGACGCAGGTACTCGGCTTCCAGCTTCCAGGCATTGAGGAAGTTGTGCACGTAAGCGCGCGGCAAGAACTGGTACAGGCTCTGGCCATAGCGTGACGAGGAGGCGTCGTCCGGCGTCGACACGGTGACATGGTGACCACGCACGTGCTCGACCTTGAAACCGGCATAACACACTGAGGCATACAACAGGCCGCCGGCCCAGTTCTCCAGCGTGCTGCGGCGGTGGATCAGCTCATGCCCGACATTGATCGCCAGTACCGCGCTGACAAAACCCACCGACAGGATCCAGCCGATCTGGCCAATCAGCGTCAGCTGCGGCGTATTCACAAAGACCCAGGCACCAAATGCCAGATTGGCGAACTGCGCTGGTACCACCAGCAGGGTCAACAGCGCATACCATTTCTGCTTCGACATTTTTTCCACCTGCTCATCGGTGGGGTTGGCGGGGTCCTGTCCGAGTAGGAAATCGAGAATCGGCAGCACCACCAGCAGCCAGAAGATCGGCGACCAGGCAAAAAGGTTGTAGTGGCCGGTTTCCTGCATCCAGTTCCAGGCATTTAGCGGCAGCCAGGCAATCAGAAACACCAGCAAATAGAGCACGGACTTGAGCGCAATCATCACGCGCGGTGGCAGCTTCGCAAACATCGGCCTCTCCCATTGGCACAGCGGGCGTCTGAGGTGCGCCCTGATCCTGCTTACTTTGTCACCCATGCGCCGCCAGCACGGCGTGAACATTTGACAATAACTTGTCATATTCGGACACTGCTGGCATGACTCAATCGACTGCCACCTCCCCACAGGGCGGCCTGACTGCGGCACGCTACCTGTACCTGCTGACCGAGCTGCTGAACGAACGCGGCGTCGAGGGCGCGCGCCTGCTGGCCGCCGCCGGCTTGAGCCCGGACAAAGGCGCTCAACAAGGCTGGGTGACGCCGGCGCAGCTACAAGCGTTTCTGGAGGCGGCACAGGGCGCCAGTGGTATTGAACATCTCGGCATGCTGCTCGGCCGCCATCTGAATTTCAGCGGCCACGGCAGCATCGGCTACGCGGGATTGACCGCGCAAAATGCGGACGTGGCCATTCGCTACGCCGCCGACGTGTTCCCGCTGGTGACGTCACTGGTGGAACTGGCGCTGCAAACCCGTGATGGGCATCTGGTGGTGGAAGTTCGGCCGCGTCTGACCATCAGCGCAGAGATCGAACATTTTCTGGTGGAAACCCTGATCAGCAGCATCGACTTGATGGGTTCCTTTATGTGGGCACAGCTGCAGCCGGCATTTCGTGTCGATCTGGCGTTTGCCGACAGCGACGCAATTCGCAACCAGCTAGGCCCCTCGATTGCACGACTGCGCTTTAACCAGCCGCTGCATGCGATTCATGTGCCGCTGTCTCTGCTGAGCATTCCGTTTCCTCTGGCGGACAGCCAGGCCCACCAGCAAGCCCGTGAGCGCTGCGAGCGCGAGCTGGCACTAGTGCAACGCCAGCAAAGCTTTGCCGCGCGTCTGCTCGAACGATTGCAGCAACAGGACGAGGGCTTTCCCTCAATCGAAACACTGGCCGAAGAGCTGCATGTCACGCCGCGCACCATCCACCGCCGCCTGCAGGCGGAGGGCACCGGCTTCCGTGCATTGACCAATGACGCGCGCATGGCGCGGGCAAAACAGATGATGCTGCGCGAGCACTGCTCAATCACCGAGACCGCACACCGGCTCGGCTACCAGGACTCGGCCAATTTCACCCGTGCCTTTCGTCGCCATACCGGCATCAGTCCGCGGGAATTTCTGAAGCGGGAAACCACCGAAAAAAAATAGCAAGCGCTGGCCAGAGCGTATTGTCTTTCCAGGAGCCAGCCTGCTGGCGAACAGGACCCCGCCGAACGTCGGTTCGCTTGCAGGCAAGCTCCTACGGGGCCCGGACCCTTGCGGGCGGGGAGGAAGAGTAGGTCGAAGATCAGCCCAGCGCTTTGCGCATTTGATCAATGACCGCCTTGTAGTCCGGCTTGCCGTAAATGGCGGAACCGGCGACGAAGGTATCGGCGCCCGCCGCGGCGATCTCGCCGATATTGTTTTCGTTGACGCCACCGTCCACTTCGAGACGGATATCCAGACCGCTGTCGTCAATCAAACGACGCACACGCTCAAGCTTTTTCAGCGTTGAAGGGATAAATTTCTGGCCACCAAAGCCCGGGTTCACCGACATCAACAGCACCATGTCGAGTTTATCCATCACATATTCCAGACAATCCGGCGAGGTGGCCGGATTCAGCACCAGACCTGCCTTGCAGCCCTTACTCCGGATCAGCTGCAGTGAACGGTCCACATGGCCACTGGCCTCCGGGTGGAAGGTGATATAGCTGGCACCGGCATCGGCGAACATTTCAATCAGGCTGTCCACCGGCTGCACCATCAGGTGCACATCAATCGGCGCGGTGATGCCGTAGTTGCGCAACGCACTGCACACCATCGGGCCGATGGTCAGATTCGGTACGTAGTGATTATCCATCACATCAAAGTGGATAACGTCCGCCCCGGCCGCCAGCACGGCATCACATTCCTCGCCAAGGCGGGCAAAATTTGCCGAAAGAATGGACGGTGCAATCCAGTAATCCTGCTTTGCCATGGGCATGCCTCGTTATTGCTGTCGGGTGCGTAAAAACGTATCGAGCTGCTGCAAGCGCTCCGGGGTGCCAATGTCCCACCAGTGCCCGCGATGATGGCGACCACTGACGCTGTCGCTTGCCATCGCCTGTCGCAACAGCGGCGCCAGCCTGGCTTCGCCGTCACGCAACTCGGCGAACAAGGCGGGGCGATACAGGCCGACGCCAGAGAACGTCAGCTTCGGGGCGCCATTGTCGCGCACTTTGCCATCGCTGGCTAAATGAAAATCCCCGTCCGGGTTATGCGCCGGATTATCCACCAGCACCAGCTGTGCCAGCTCGTCATCGGCGAGCTGCAAGGCACCGGCATCGATGTCGGTCCAGATATCGGCGTTGATCACCACAAACGGTTGCTCGCCCAACAACGGCAACGCACGACGAATGCCGCCCGCGGTTTCCAGTGGTTCACCCTCGCGCGACCACTGGATGTGCACGCCATAGCTGGTGCCATCCCCCAGAACAGTTTCGAGCTGCTCGCCCAGCCAGGCATGGTTGATCACCAGATCGGTAATGCCGGCGCTGCGCAGCCGTTCAATGTGCCAGACGATCAACGGTTTGCCGCCGGCCACCAGCAAAGGCTTGGGGGTGTGATCGGTGAGTGGGCGCATGCGCGTGCCAAGCCCCGCCGCCAACAGCATCGCTTTCATTGCTGGCTGCCCAACCCTTCACCGATGCGGTTCAGAATCTGCTCGAGTGCCGCCAGCTCCGGACGTCGCGCCAGTACGGTCCGCAGGTAGGCAAAAAAGCGCGGCACATCCTCGAGGTATTTTGGCTTGCCGTCGCGATGGCAGATGCGGGCGAAAATACCGATTACCTTGAGGTGTCGCTGCGCCCCCATCAGGTCGCAGTCGCGCAGGAACTGCTCGAAGTTGTCCGGCACCGGCAATTGCGCTGCACGCGCCTTGTGCCAGTAGCTTTGCCAGCCGTGCTGCACCAGCTCTTCCGGCCAGCTCAGGAAGGCATCCTTGTAGAGACTGGTGATGTCGTAGCTGATCGGGCCGTAGACCGCGTCCTGAAAATCGATAATGCCGGGATTGGGGTCCGCGTCCATCAGGTTGCGTGGCATGAAATCGCGGTGTACGTAGACCCGCCCTTGAGCCAGCGCACTGCTCACCAGGAGATCAAATACGGTATCCAGCCAGCCGCGCAGCTCGGCATCAATCTCCAGACCCAGATGGCGGCTCAGATACCAGTCGGGAAACAGTTCCAGCTCGCGGCGCAACAGCGCCTCGTCATACACCGGCAGCACATTCGGCTGGCTGATGCGCTGGATACGAATCAGGGCGTCGATGGCTTTGTTAAAAAGTGTGTCAGCATTGTCCGCATTGAGCGTCGTCAGCCAGGTCTGGGTGCCCAGATCCGGCAGCAGCAGAAAGCCCTGCTTGAGGTCCTGGGCAATGATGTGCGGCACATGCACGCCGGCATCACCAAACAGGCCGGCAACATGGATAAACGGGCGACAATCCTCTTTTTCCGGCGGCGCATCCATGCCGATCAGGGTGCGATCGCCGAGATCGAAGCGGAAATAGCGGCGGAAACTGGCATCCGCGGAAGCTGGCTCACCGCTCACCGGACGCCCCATCTGCGCGCTGACCCACTGCTCCAGCGCCTGTTTTCTTGCGTCGCCCTGCGGCTGCATTGAGCACCTCATTCCATTACACTGCCGCCAGCTTTTTACCTGTTCCGGACCCCGAATGCCACTGCGCCCACGCCGTTGCCTGCTGATGCTTTGCCTGCTGAGCCCAGCGCTGCATGCCGAGACCGACCTTAACTGGGTCGATGAGGATGCCATGCAGGTGCTCCCGGCCGGGCAGCAGCGTGATATTCCCGGCTACTGCAGCGGCATCTATTACAACCCCGCATTCAGCCAGAGCGCCGAGAGCCGGGATACTGTGGTCACCGCCAAACAGTCGCGTCTGATCGAGAACGGTGTCGCCGAGCTCAGCGGCGAGGTGGAGATTCGCCAACCCACCCGCATCCTGCGCGCCGAGCAGGCGCAACTGGATCAGGCCAGTGGCGACTTCAGCATGAGCGGCGACATCCGTGTGGAAATGCCGAATCTGACATTCACTGCGGACCAGCTGGTGGGCAATACCAGGCGTCAACAGGCGAGCCTGACCAACGTCAACTACGCGCTGTTTGATTTACATGCCCGCGGCGATGCTGACCAGATCAGCCATGAGAAGATGTTCACCAGTATCGGTCGCGGCAGTTACACCACCTGCCCGCCGGACTCGAACACCTGGCTACTCAGCGCAGCCAATATCGAGCTCGATCAGGACAAGGGTTGGGGTGAGGCAGACAATGTCGTGCTGCGCATCCAGCGTGTGCCGGTGATCTGGCTCCCCTGGATCACCTTCCCGATTGATGACCGGCGCAAGACCGGCCTGCTGTTCCCCACCGTTGGCAGCAGTGATGCTGGCGGCGTCGATGTCACCGCGCCGCTGTATCTGAATTTGCACCCGCAGTTCGATGCCACGCTTGCGCCTCGCCACATTCACGGCCGCGGCAACGGACTGGAAAGTGAGTTCCGTTACCTGACCACTTTCGGCGAGGGCGAATTCAATTACGCCTGGTTGAATCGTGACCGGCTGTTCGATTACGAGGACCGCACACTCGGCACCTGGCACCATGCTGGCAATCGCGGCCGCTGGTTTTTCAACACCGACTACAACAAGGTGTCAGATGATTTCTATTTCAAGGATCTGGACAGCGGCCTGCAAGTAGCCGCTCAAACACAATTGCCGCGCCTTGCCCAGGCACGTTATCTCGGCCACACATGGCAATTGCTGGCACGCTTGCAAGCCTGGCAAACCATTGACCCTTTGTTGCCGGAAGCGGACTTGCCTTACCAGCGCCTGCCCCAGGTCAAACTGACTGGCGATCCGACGCTGCTCGGCCCAATAAAAATGGAGTGGCTCAGCGACTACTCCTACTTTGATCGTGATGCCAACCTGCCCACCGACGACGTGCTGGGTCAACGCGTCCATGCGCAGCCGGCAATTGCAATGCGACTCGAGAACAGCTGGGGCTATATTCAGCCACGCGCGCGCTTGTATTACACCGGCTATGATCTGTCAGAAAATGGTGTCGATCCTGATCAAACGCCTGAAGTGCACACTTGGGGTTACAATCTGGATGCCGGCATGGTGTTTGAACGCATGATCGCCGACAGCACCTTTATCCAGACACTTGAGCCGCGCATCTTTTTCAATCGCGTTGATTTCGCCGAGCAGTCGACCTTGCCCCTGTTCGACTCGGATGAACTGACACCTTCCTACGCAGCACTGTTCCGCGAGAATCGCTTTACCGGCTATGACCGCATTGGTGATGAAGAGAGCACGACGCTTGCGGTCAGTTCCCGTTTCCTGGACCCGCAGAGCGGTGAGGAGACGCTGCGGCTGCGTATCGCCCAGAAGCTCTACAGCAGCGACCGCCTGGTGCAGATTGACGGCGGTACAGAAACCGACGAAACCTCGCCGCTGATCAGTGAAGCCAATATGCGTCTCGGCGAAGACTGGCATGTGGAAGTGTTCAATCACTGGAACTCCAGCCTCGACAAGCGCGAGCTTAATGGCGCGCGTGTCAGCTTTGCCGATAACGCACGGCGGTTGTTCAATCTGGGCATCACCGACCGCCCGCGAGACGACATCCTGCAAGGGGAACTGGCCGCCGTTGTACCGGTCCACAGTCAGTGGAGTCTGGTCGGTCGCTGGTTCTATGACATTGATCGTGAGCGCTCGCTGGAAACCCTGAGCGGCTTCGAGTACCGCGACTGCTGCTGGGGCCTGCGCATGGTGACTGTGCGTGAGCTGACCGACGGCGATGGTGATGGTGAGCTGGATGCCGAAACCAGCTGGATGATACAGATTGTGCTGAATGGGCTGGGCGGCTTTGGCGGCCGCATCGACAGTCTTCTTGAACGTAGCATTCCCGGCTACAGGAGCCCACATGAATAAAGTATGCGCGCTGATGCTGGCGTTGTGTCTGTCCAGCACTGCCCTGGCCGGCAAGATGGAAGTGATCGACAGCATTGCAGCAGTGGTGAATGACGATGTGATCATGCAGAGCGAGCTGCAGCAGCGGCTCGATGAAGTGGTACGCAACCTGAACAAGGAAGAGCAGCGCCTGCCACCCATGGAAGTGATTCGCACGCAGGTGCTCGAGCGCATGATCGAGGAAAAGCTGCAGCTCGAATTTGCCCATCGCATGGGCATTCGCGTCGACGACACCTCACTGAATGAAGCGCTGTCGAACATCGCCCGGCAGAATGATTTCACGCTTGATCAATTCGCTGCGGAAATTCGTAGCGAGGGGATCGACTGGGCAGCTTTCCGCGAACAGATCCGCAACGACATGGCCATGAATCAGGTACGCCAGCGTCAGGTCAGCCGCCGCATCCGTGTCACGGATCGTGAGATTGATCGCTTTCTCGAATCCGAGATGGGCAAGCAGCTGTTCGAAAGTGCCTTTCACCTCGGCCATATTCTGATCCAGCTTCCCGACGGCGCATCACCGGACCAGATCGCCGCAGCCGAAGCGGAAGCCGACAGTATTTTTGCCAAACTGAAAAAGGGCGCTGACTTCAAGGAGATGGCGGTCACCTATTCAGACGATCCGTTTGCACTCAAAGGTGGCGATCTCGGCTGGCGCCCGGCGGCCCAGTGGCCGTCGCTGTTTTCAGACCAGGCCGTCAATATGCAGCCGGGAGACGTGGCAGGCCCGCTGCGTTCGGCCAACGGTTTTCACATCATCAAACTGATCGAGCGCCGTGGCGACGACCAGAAAATCGTTGCGCAGTATCAGGTGCGCCATATCCTGATCAAGCCTTCGACGATTCGCTCGCAGGATGAAGCGCGTGCGTTGGCACGTGACCTGCAACAGCGTATTGAAAGCGGCGAGGCTTTCGACAAGCTGGCGCGCGAATACTCCGATGATCCTGGCAGTGCCCGCAACGGCGGCGAACTGGGCTGGGTGTCGGAAGGTGAAATGGTGCCGGAGTTCGAACAACAGATGCTCAACACGCCGGTCAGCCAGATGTCAGGCGTATTCGAAACCCAGTACGGCTGGCACTTCCTGCGTGTGGATGGCAAACGCAGCGCCGATATGAGTGATGAGTTTCGTCGCCTGAAAGCGCGACAGGCATTACAGCAACGCCGCTACAGCGAAGAGTTGCAGACCTGGTTGCGCGAGATCCGCGCCGAGGCCTATGTCGATATCCGCGTCTAGACCAATTGCTGTCAGCTGTGGTGATCCGGCCGGTATCGGTCCGGAGCTGGCACTGCAACTGCGCGCACATTTTCGCGAAGCGCCGCTACTACTGCTGGGTGATCGCGATGTGCTGCAACAACGCGCCCGCCTGCTCAATATCACCGTCAGCTTGCAGGACTGGCAGCCCGGCACAGCGGTGAGCACCGCGGCGGACACCCTGTCCGTCTGGCATTGCGCGGCCGGCGCCGAGGTCAGCGCTGGCGTGCCGGATATCGCCACCGCTGCCGGCACCCTGCAGATGCTCGAACGCGCCTGTGATGGCTGCCTGAAAAATGAATTTGCCGCCATGGTCACCGCCCCGATTGCCAAACACATCATCTGTGACGGTGCACGCCCAGACTTCACCGGCCATACCGAATTTCTTGCCGCACGTGCCGGCATTGCGCGGGTGGTGATGATGCTGGCGTGTGATGGCATGCGCGTAGCACTGGCCACCACGCACCTGCCGCTGCGCGCGGTCGCCGATGCCATCAACGACGAAGATCTTGCTGCGACGCTGCGCATCCTGCACCAGGACCTGCAGCAAAAGTTCGCCATCCGGTCACCGCGCATTCTGGTGCTCGGACTGAATCCGCACGCCGGTGAAAACGGACATCTTGGCGACGAAGAACAAAGCATTATCGTTCCACTGCTGGAGCGGCTGCGCGCCGAAGGCATGCAGCTGACCGGCCCGGCGCCTGCCGACACGGCGTTTAATGCCGAGACCCTCGGCGAGCATGACGCGGTGCTGGCGATGTATCACGATCAGGGACTGCCCGTGCTCAAGTACGCTGGCTTCGGCGATGCGGTAAACCTGACGCTGGGCCTGCCGTTTATTCGCACCTCCGTTGACCATGGTACCGCCTTCGAACTGGCCGGCACCGGCAAGGCCCGCGTCGGCAGTCTGGTCGCGGCCACCGGTCTGGCCATGCAACTGGCTGAACGCACTACGGCGAAATCCTCAGTATGAAAGACCACGCTCCACGCAAACGTTTCGGCCAGCACTTTCTGACTGACACCAGTCTGGTGGAGCGCATGGTGCGCGCCATCGCCCCCACCGATGACCAGATCGTGGTCGAGATCGGTCCCGGCCAGGGCGCGCTGACGCTGCCGCTGCTGGACAGCATTGCCCACCTGCAGGTGGTGGAGCTGGACCGCGACCTGATCAGCCGACTGCAGCACACCATTGCCGCCTCACGCATCACCATTCACGCCGCCGATGCCCTGCGCTTCGACTTCCGCCAGCTGGCCCGCGACGGCAAGAAGCTGCGCATTGTCGGCAACCTGCCCTACAACATCTCGACACCGCTGATCTTCCACCTGATTGACCAGATCGACTGTATTCAGGACATGCATTTCATGCTGCAGAAAGAGGTGGTGGACCGACTGACTGCGGTGCCAAGCACCCCGGACTGGGGCCGCCTGTCAGTGATGGTGCAGTACTTCTGCCAGAACGATTACCTGTTCTTTGTGCCCCCGGAGGCTTTCAGCCCACCGCCGCGGGTGGATTCGGCCGTGGTGCGGCTGACCCCTTATGACCAGCCGCCGCACCCGGTGGACGACCTGAAAGTGTTCCGACAACTGGTCAATCAGGCGTTCAGCCAGCGGCGCAAGGTCATCAGTAATGCGCTAAAATCGTGGCTGTCAGCCGATCAGATCCGTGCAGCGGGCGTTGACGCCGGTGCACGACCCGATGCGGTATCGTTGCCCGGCTTTGTGGCACTCGCCAATGCGGCGGCAGCCCAGACCAAGGATCCCGACGCCTGAGCGCGCGGGCCCTACCACTGAACAGGAACGGCATACCCATGTCAGACGAATCACGCTACGGCATTGATGTGTCAGTAGAAAGCGAATACCTCCCGGATCAGAGTGATGCCGAGGGCAACCGCTGGGTGTTTGCCTACCACGTCTCGATCACCAACACCGGCAACCTGCCGGCCAAGCTGCTGACCCGTCACTGGGTCATCACCGATGGCGAGGAGCGCGTTCAGGAAGTCCACGGCGAAGGTGTGATCGGTGAACAGCCGCGCATCATGCCGGGCCAGACCTACGAATACACGTCGGGGGCGATCCTCGAAACCTCCGTCGGCAGCATGCACGGCAGCTACCAGATGCTGGCAGAAGACGGCACCTGCTTCGACGCCGCCATCCCGCCGTTCACGCTGGCGCCGCCACACACCCTGCATTGATGTGCTTTCCGGTGCAGGCGTCCGCCATTCCCTGTAGGAGCCTGCCTGCAGGCGAACAGGGCCTTGCCGAACGCTGGTTCGCTTGCAGGCAAGCTCCTACACGGCCCAGACCCCCTTCCGGCGATATGAATTCGGCCGTAGGAGCCTGCCTGCAGGCAAACCGACCTTTGCGAAAGCGGGTTCGCTTGCGGGCAAGCTCCTACAAGGCCCGGACATCGATCTATGGCGGAGGGGCGGGCTTGTGAGCACCTACGCCATTGGCGACCTGCAGGGCTGTCTCGGCGCCTTCGATTGTCTGCTGGAAAAGATCCGTTTCCAGCCCGGCGAGGACCGCCTGCTGCTGGCCGGTGATCTGGTCGCCCGCGGTCCGGACTCGCTCGGCACCCTGCGCCGCGTCTATGGGCTGCGTGAGCATCTGGATTGCGTGCTCGGCAACCATGACCTGCATTTACTGGCACTGGCGCACGGTCATGGCCCGAAAAAGAACAAGGACGCTGACCTGCGCACCATTATCGACGCCCCCGACGCCGCTGAACTGCTCGGCTGGTTGCAGCAACAACCGCTGCTGCATCTGGAGCCCGACTTCAACGCGGTGCTGGTGCACGCTGGCCTGCCGCCGATTTGGGGGCTTTCACAGGCGGCCGCGCTCGCAGCTGAAGTTGAAACCGTGTTGCGCAGCGGCGATGCGGACTCGTTTTTTGCCCACATGTATGGCAACACCCCCAGCGGCTGGGACGATCAGCTCACGGGCACGGATCGCCTGCGGGTGATCACCAACTATTTCACGCGCATGCGCTTTGTTGACGCTGCGGGCCAACTGGAGCTGTCCAGCAAAGGCGAAGCAGACACGGCACCGCCCGGCTTCACACCCTGGTTTGAACACCCTGGCCACGGCCAGCAGGACACGCTGGTGCTGTTCGGGCATTGGGCCGCACTGGGTGGCAGCCTGCGCAGTGCCACACTCGAAGCGCTCGACAGCGGCTGTGTCTGGGGCGGACAGCTGACGGCCTTGCGACTGGAAGACCGACAACGTTTTTATTGCGACTGTCAGCACTCTCGCTGACACAGTGCCAATCCTGCCTTGACACCACGCTTGTCTTTGCACGACAGGTGCAAACGGCGAAGCGATCAAAATTCCCGACCAGCTGCATTGCGCTTTTGCGCGCAAAAATTCACTCATTTGTTATTCACTCGCCAGTGTGCATATTCGTCACGTTGCTGATTTTTTCTTTGACATTGGCGAAAAAAAATAGCCATCCTAACAACAGGTTGGCGCCGGAAGTTATCGCGAAATTGCATTAACGGTAACCACCGCGCAGAGCATTTTTCAGCGCTAACCGATTGATTCATTACCGGTTTAAACACCGGTTTGAATGTAAAGCTGTCAGGCCTCGGCCGCGCCTGACCACGCGCCTGACAGTCGCCGGAATTTTTTCGGCGTTAGCGCATCTAATCGTGCACGTTTTATGCAGGGGTTTCTGCAAGCGACGTTCACGCAAGATGCGTCAACGTCACGACCGACAGGCACAGTGGGAGTCAAGGCATGAGTTTGTTAAGCCACTACCAGACCCGTTACGAGGCCACGCAGCAAGAGGAATACTCGCTCGAGGAATACCTGGCGCTGTGCAAGAACGATCCCGGCGCCTACGCCACAGCGTCTGAGCGTATGTTGATGGCGATCGGTGAGCCCGAGCTGGTCGACACCTCCAAAGACCCCCGACTGTCGCGTATCTTTTCCAACAAGGTGCTGCGCCGCTATCCCGAGTTCAGCGAGTTCTACGGGCTTGAGGATGTAATCGAAAACATCGTCGCCTACTTCCGTCATGCGGCGCAGGGACTGGAAGAGAAGAAACAGATTCTGTATCTGCTCGGCCCGGTGGGCGGCGGCAAGTCATCACTGGCGGAAAAGCTCAAGTCGCTGATCCAGAAAGTGCCCTTCTATGCCATCAAGGGCTCGCCGGTGAATGAGTCACCGCTGGCACTGTTTGATCCGAACGAAGACGGGCCAATCCTTGAGGAAGAGTACGGTATCCCGCGCCGCTATACGCAAACCATTATGTCGCCCTGGGCGGTCAAGCGCCTGCACGAATTTGGTGGCGACATATCAAAATTCCGCGTCGTCAAACTGTATCCCTCCATTCTTGACCAGATCGCCGTGGCCAAGACCGAGCCCGGTGATGAGAACAACCAGGATATTTCTGCGCTGGTGGGCAAGGTTGATATCCGCAAACTGGAAGACTTCGCCCAGAACGATCCGGACGCCTACAGCTTTTCCGGCGGCCTGTGCCGCGCCAATCAGGGCATGCTCGAATTTGTCGAGATGTTCAAGGCACCGATCAAGGTGTTGCACCCGTTGCTCACCGCCACCCAGGAAGGCAACTACAACGGCACCGAGCATATGGGTGCGATTCCCTACGAGGGCATTGTGCTGGCGCACTCCAACGAGGCCGAGTGGCAGACGTTCCGCCACAACAAGAACAACGAAGCCTTTATTGACCGCGTCTATATCGTCAAGGTGCCCTACTGCCTGCGCGTGACCGAAGAAATCAATATCTACGACAAGCTGCTGCGCAATTCGAGCCTGCGCGAGGCCCATTGCGCACCCGACACGCTGCGCATCCTCGCCCAGTTTTCGGTGTTGACGCGCCTGAAGGAGCCGGAGAACTCGAGCATCTATTCAAAGATGCGCATCTATGATGGCGAGAACCTCAAGGATATCGATCCGAAAGCCAAGTCGATGCAGGAATACCGCGACAATGCCGGTGTCGATGAAGGCATGGACGGGCTCTCCACCCGCTTCGCCTTCAAGATCCTGTCACGGGTATTCAATTTTGATCACTCTGAAGTGGCGGCTAACCCGGTGCATCTGTTCCATGTGATCGAGCAGCAGATCGAACAGGAGCAGTTCCCGCAGGAGCGCACCGAGCAGTACCGCCGCTTTATCAAGGAATTCCTGGTACCGCGCTATGTCGAGTTTATCGGCAAGGAAATCCAGACGGCTTACCTGGAGTCCTACTCCGAGTACGGCCAGAACATTTTCGACCGCTATGTCATGTACGCCGACTTCTGGATTCAGGATCAGGAGTTCCGCGACCCTGATACGGGCGAAATCTTTGACCGTCAAGCGCTGAACGAAGAATTGGAGAAAATCGAGAAGCCGGCCGGCATTTCCAACCCGAAGGACTTCCGCAACGAAGTCGTCAACTTTGTGCTGCGCGCGCGCGCCAACAACAGCGGTCGCAACCCGGCCTGGTTAAGCTACGAGAAGCTGCGCAATGTGATCGAGAAGAAGATGTTCTCGAACACCGAAGACCTGTTGCCAGTGATTTCCTTCAACTCCAAGGGTTCGAAGGACGACCAGCGCAAGCACGACGACTTTGTCCAGCGCATGATCACGCGCGGCTACACAGAGAAGCAGGTGCGCTTGCTGTCCGAGTGGTACCTGCGCGTGCGCAAGGCGCAGTAACGGCCAACGGCAAGATCACGGCTCTGTGTAGGAGCCAGCCTGCTGGCGAACAGGACCTTGCCGAAAGCGGGTTCGCTTGCAGGCAAGCTCCTACGGGCTCTGACAGATCGCAGGCCCCGAAGAGCGAGCTGGTTTCGTGTAGGAGCCAGCCTGCTGGCGAACAGGACCCTGCCGAATGTGGGTTCGCTTGCAGGCAAGCTCCTACGGGGGCTTCGTAGCGAGGCAGCAGGTGGCGCCGCGCTGCAAACAAATGAGGTGGATGTATGGCGTATATCGTTGACCGGCGTTTGAATGGCAAGCACAAGAGTGCTGTCAACCGGCAACGCTTTATTCGTCGCTTTCGCGCCCACATTCGCGATGCCGTCAACGATGCGGTATCCAAGCGCAGCATTCAGGACATGGAACGTGGCGAACGCATCATCATTCCGCGGCGTGACCTGTCAGAGCCGCAGTTTCATCACGGCGACGGCGGCAAGCGCGGCATGGTGCATCCCGGCAACAAGAGCTTTAACCGTGGCGATCGCATACCGCGACCGGAAGGCGGCGGAGCCGGCGATGGCAGCGGCGAAGGTGAAGCCAGCAATCAGGGTGAAGGCATCGACGAATTTGCGTTCGAGATCGACACCCAGGAATTCCTGAATTTCCTGTTTGAAGATCTGGCGCTGCCGAATCTGGTCAAGCGTCATCTCGAAGGCAGCAAGTCCTTTCGCATCAAGCATGGCGGCATTGTCAGCCAGGGCAATCCGTCGAAAATTCATATTGTGCGCTCCATGCGCCAGGCATCCATGCGCCGGCGCGCACTCGGTAGCGCCAAGCACCGCCAGTTGCGTGAACTGAAGCAGGAACAGGCGGCATTGCTGGAACAGGAGCAGTCACCACAACGGCAGGCACGGCTGGCTGAGCTTGAAGAATTGATCGCCAAGGTGGAACGCCGCCTCAACAATATTCCGTTTCTGGACACCGTTGATCTGCGCTACAACCACCATATCAAACAACCGGTGCCGGTCAGCCGCGCGGTAATGTTCTGCATCATGGATGTGTCCGGCTCCATGAATCAGGACATGAAGGAGCTGGCCAAGCGCTTCTTCCTGCTGCTGTTCCTGTTCCTGCAACGCAACTATGAACAGACCGAGGTGGTGTTTATCCGCCACCACACCGCCGCCAAGGAAGTGGACGAAGAGGAATTTTTCTACTCCCGCGAAACCGGCGGCACCATTGTGTCCAGCGCACTGAAACTTACTGCCGAGATCATTCAGGAGCGCTACCCGCCGGACGAGTGGAATATCTACGCCGCACAGGCCTCCGACGGCGACAACTGGAACGACGACTCTCCGGCCTGCACGCGCATTCTGCGCGAGCAGCTGCTGCCGCACATGCAGTACTTCTCCTATGTCGAAATCATGCCGCGCAAGCATCAGGCGCTGTGGCATGAATATGAAAGGCTGCAACAGGCCATGCCCGATGCCTTCGCCATGCAACAACTGGACGGTCCCGGTGACATTTATCCGGCGTTCCGCGAGTTGTTCAAACGGCGCATGGAGGACACCGCATGAGCCGTCGCCCACCCCTGACTACCGGTTCCGACTGGAGCTTCGAGCTGATTGAACAGTTCGATCACGAGATCGCACGTATCGCCCACGAAAAGTACGGGCTCGATACCTATCCGAACCAGATCGAAGTGATTTCCTCAGAACAGATGATGGATGCCTATTCGTCGGTGGGTATGCCGGTGGGCTACAACCACTGGTCGTTCGGCAAACATTTTGTCGAGACCGAAACCCGATACAAACGCGGTCATATGGGGCTGGCCTACGAGATCGTGATCAACTCCAATCCGTGCATTGCCTACCTGATGGAAGAAAACACCATGGCGATGCAAGCGCTGGTGATCGCGCACGCCTGTTACGGCCACAACTCCTTCTTCAAGGGCAATTACCTGTTCAAGACCTGGACCGACGCCTCGGCGATCATTGATTACCTCGTTTTCGCCAGAAAGTACGTGTCCGGCTGCGAAGAGCGCTATGGCGTCGAGGAAGTCGAAAAGGTGCTCGATTCCTGCCATGCCTTGATGAACTACGGCGTTGACCGCTACCGTCGGCCCTCGCCCATTTCCGCCGAGGAAGAGTTTCGCCGTCAGGAAGAGCGCGAAGCTGCCTTGCAAAAGCAGGTCACCGAACTGTGGAAGACATTTCCCGAGATGGCGCCCGGCATCAAGCGTCGACAACCCACGTTTCGCTACCCGGATGAGCCACAGGAAAACCTGCTCTACTTTATCGAGAAAAACGCGCCGCTGCTGGAGCCTTGGCAACGGGAGCTGGTGCGGATCGTACGCAAGATGGCGCAGTACTTCTATCCGCAGCGCCAGACCAAAGTGATGAATGAAGGCTGGGCCACCTTCTGGCACTACACCTTGATGCATGATCTCTATGACGAGGGCCTGATCAATGAAGGCTTTATGCTGGAGTTCCTGCAATCCCATTCCAGCGTGGTGATGCAACCGTCGTTCGACTCGCCCTACTACAGCGGCATCAATCCCTATGCGCTCGGCTTTGCCATGTTCCGCGACTTGCGTCGCATCTGCGAAGACCCTACGGAAGAAGATCGACAGTGGTTCCCGGATATTGCCGGCACGCCGTGGCTACCCGCGCTGAAGTTCGCCATGGAAAGCTTCAAGGACGAGAGCTTTATCCAGCAGTATCTGTCGCCGCGCTTGATCCGCGAGTTCAAGTTCTTCTCCATCCTCGATGATGATGTCGAGGATCACATCGAGATCACCGCCATCCACGACGAGATGGGCTACCGTGAAGTCCGTGAAGCGCTGGCGCGGCAATTCAACCTCAGCATCATGGAGCCGAATATTCAGGTGTGGGAAGCCAACGTACGCGGCGACCGTTCACTGACGTTGCAACATATCCGCCATGATCGCCGGCCGCTGGAAAAGCACAACGCCGAAGAAGTGCTCAAGCACCTGCATCGCCTGTGGCAGTTTGATGTCCATCTGGAGAGTGTGCAGGAGGGTCAGGTGGTAGATCGCCTGTCGCTTCCAGCCAAACCCGCACCGGTATAATCCCGCCGGGTAAGAATTCTGCAATACCCGACCGCTAGGCTGCGAGGCACCTTCAATGCCGCCAAGAGCCAGCGCTGTCATGCCGCACCAGTCCCCTTTTCCTTTGTGCCTTTTTTTCACCGTGTCGCTGTGCTGGCTCGCCGGTTGCGACGCACGGCAGGACACCAGCGAGCTGCTACCGGCGGTACCCGCGGCACAACGCACCAGCATCAACAACGAACGTATCACCAACGTTGAAGCACCCGTGCCACCGCAGTGCTACACCCGCACCGAGGACCGGCATAATCCCTGCTACACCTGCCATCAGGCCTATGACCGCAAACACGGCGAGCCGCGCATGAACCAGCTCGACGATGGCGGCCTGCAGGGCGGCTATCTGTTCTCTGAAGAAGGCGAAACCAATCACTGGCGCAATCTGTTCGTCGATCGCCGCGACTGGCTGGCGCAGATCAGTGATGACCAGATCCTGGCCTGGGTCAATCAGGACAACTACAGCGAGCTGGCGGATCGCCTGCGCGAAATCGACTGGCCCGGCTATGTGCCAGACCTCAAGGATTACCAGCTTGGCGCCGAAGCCTTTGATGAACAGGGCTTTGCCCGCGATGGCAGCGGCTGGGTGGCGTTTAACTACAAACCCTTTCCCGGCACCTTTTGGCCCACCAATGGCTCCACCGACGATGTGCTGATCCGCCTGCCCGAGCCCTTTCGCACGCTCAATGGCCAACCCGACCAGCGCCTGTACCTGCTGAACCTGACGCTGCTGGAACTGGTGATCAAGAATGACGACGCCGCCAGCATTCCGCCCACCGATGAAGCCATGCTGGCCGTCGATCTGGATGGCGATAGCAAGATCGGCATTGCCACCCAGATACTTCGGCGCAGCACCTACCTCGGTGATGCCAACGCGATTGCGCTTGCGCAACAGCAATACCCGTCCGGTACAGAACTGCTGCACTCCGTGCGCTATCTCGGCGTAGATAGCGACGACACCATCCACGTCAGCACACGCATGAAAGAATTGCGTTATATGCGCAAGCAACTGGAGTTGCCGAACTACGATATTCACAGCCGTTACGCACGCGAGCGCAAGGAAAAACTGTTAGGTGAGTTACCGAGCTTTGTGCATCTCCCCGGTCAAGGCATGGAGAACGGCATGGGCTGGATCCTGCAGGGCTATATCGAAGGCTATAACGGTGCCCTGCGGCCGCAGAGCTTTGAAGAAACCCTGCACTGCATGGGCTGCCATGCGGCGGTGGGCGCCACCATCGACCAGACCTTTGCCTTCGCACGCAAGCTGCCGGGGGCCGAGGGCTGGGGCTATATCAATACGCGTGGCATGGTCGATGCGCCGAACCGCAATGAGCCGAACGGCGAAATCCTGAATTATCTGTCACGCGCCGGCGGCGGCAGCGAGTTTCGCGAGAACCCGGAGATGCTGGCGCGCTGGTATCGCGAGGACGGCAGCGTCGACACAGACAAGGTCCGCGACGCAGATGTCTACACCCTGATCACGCCTTCACGCGAACGCGCACTGAAGTTGAACAAGGCCTACACCCACACCGTGCGTCACCAGAGTTATATCCACGGCCGCGACGCCACCTGGCTGCCGGTAAAAAACGTGTTCGACCAGATCGACCAGTCACAACCGCCGCTGGCGCCCGAGTTCCGCTTCTACGGCTGGGATATTCGCCTCGACTGGCCGAGTACCGCGAAATAAACCACTGCTCTACACATGTCCGGGCCCCGTAGGAGCTTGCCTGCAAGCGAACAACCCACCTTGCCGACAACGCGATCCCTCCAACGCCCGGATCGCCAGCAGGCTGGCTCCTACAAAAACACCATGGCTCAACCTACATCCCGGCCCCGTAGGAGCTTGCCTGCAAGCGAACCACCAAACTCGCCGACAACGCGGTCCTTCCAACGCCCTGTTCGCCAGCAGGCTGGCTCCTACAGAGACATCGCGTGAGCGCTGGGCTGTCATAGTCACTGCAAAAAAACTGCACCCAAGCTGCAATCTTTCCTGCGCACAACCGCAACACTGATTCGCCACACTGCCGGCTCACATTCATCGTCAGGGGATTGAGCCATGAGCCCAATGTTCAACAAGAAGCTTTTGGTGTTGGCAGTAGCCTCCACCACGCTGCTCGCAGCTTGCGGCGGCGACACCAAGAAAACCGACGCCGGCGGCGCCAAACTGATCCGCCTGGCCACCACACCGCTGGGGGCAGAACTCACCGGTATGGAAGTGACCGACAACGGCGAGTTGTTCTTTAACGTCCAGCACCCGTCCACCTCGTTGCCGCTGGATGAAGGCAAGGCCGCCGTCGGCGCTTTCCATGGCATTAATTTCAACCAACTGCCGAAATTCCTGATCGAAGCGGACGTCCCGGACGCCACCAGCGCCGCCGCCAAAACCGTACAAACCGCACCCGGCACCAGCTATCAGGTACTCGGTCGTGAGGGCGATGATTATGCCGGCGGCCTGCCCTTCGGCCTTGGCGCCATCGTTGCCGCCGACGGCTTGAGCAGCGTCAAGCAGTCCAACGACCCCGATTTCAACGGCTTCGTCCCGTCCAATGAAGACGGCACCGAAGGCTTCCTGTTTACTGCGTGGGAAGATCGTCCGGGCGGTATGTCACGCCTGCAATTGAGCCGCGCCGGTGGCAGCTGGCTGGTAGAAGACGCCATCAACGTGGATTTCAGTCTGGTCAAGGGCACCATGATCAACTGCTTCGGCAGCGTCTCGCCCTGGGGCACACCACTCACCTCTGAAGAAAATTACGAAGCAGAAAACACCGTGCGCTGGAACGACAGCAGCTACAGCGGCGGCTATCCGAATTACGCAGATGTGCAGAAGATTCAGGACTACCTCGGTGGCACCTTCCCAAACCCGTACGACTACGGTTATATCGTCGAGATTACAGCGCCGACCACCGTACCGGTGCCGGTCAAGCACTTCACGCTGGGGCGTATGGCACATGAGAACGCCGTCATCATGCCGGATGACAAAACCGTCTACCTGACCGATGACGGTAGCGATAAGGGCTTTTTCAAGTTCGTCGCCACGACCGCACAAGATCTGTCCGCCGGCACCCTGTATGCCGCCAAACTGGTTCAGGACGGTGACGTGGATGCCGACTCCGGCACCACCAGCTTCGATATCACCTGGATCGAGCTGGGCAGCTCCAACAACACCGCCATCGAAGCCTTTATTGATAGCTACGACGGCATTGATGAAAGCGACTTCGTCGACGTCGACAACACCAGCTACGTCACCGACGCGGACATCGCCACCTACGCGGCCGGTACCGGAGATGTCGAGGTTGCCTTCGTTGAAACCCTGCGTGCCGCCGCAGCCAAGGGCGCCACCGTCGAGTTCAATAAGATGGAGGGCATCCGCATCAATTACTCTGGCGCCGCCAGCGGTGATGTGCCTTACATGTACGCAGCCATGGCCGATGTGACTGGCGCCATGAGTGACAGCGCCGGCGATATCGCCGTCACCGCCAACCGTTGCGGCATCCTCTACCGCTTCGAGCTGGATAGCACATTCAATGTGGATCGAATGGAGCCTGTGGTAGCGGGCGGCCCCTACGACGGCGCTGCCGCCACCGACCGCTGTGCCACCGACAATATTGCTCAGCCCGATAATGTATTTGTGCTGAATGATGGGCATGTGCTGATTGGTGAAGACACCAGCAATCATAAGAACAATATGTTGTGGCTGTATAACCCGAAAGGGAAAAAGTAAGTTCCGGCGACTTGCCCGGCCCCTCCCAGGAGGGGCCTTCCTTTTTCTACCAGGTGTTCGGCGTCATAGCTCCAACGCCAGCCCCAGCGTCAGGGTTACATCATCTTTTTCCGGCGTAATGCCATTGCTGCCTGGCTGTGGGCGATTGATGCGAATCCAGCTGGTAGCGATACGCAAATCCAGACGGCGCGTCAGATCGACATCCAGTGCCGAATAGAAATCATGCTTGGCACGTCCTGCACGGCTTTCCGTCAAGGTCACCTGATAGTTGAATTCGAAATCGATATTGCCAGTGACTTCCTGATCGTAGAATGTGCCGAACAGGAAGGCAGGCGTGGACACCACCCGATCCTCACCGGGCAGGACATCGAGGTACTCCGTGCGCTGGTAGCCCGGCCCGGCAGCAACCGTCCAGTCGAGTTTTGGCGTATCAATAATGCGATAGCCCGCGCCCACACCTACAGTCCATTCAGACGCACGGTTCTGGAACAGATCGCGATAGTATTGAGCCTGCACCGCACGGACAAACCAGGCACGGCTGATGCGGTAATCGTGGCTGATCGTGGCGGTGTGATTGTTCACCAGCTCCTGCGCTTCGGATTCGGAATAGTTGCCGGTGTAACTCATGCGCGTAAAGTGCTTTACCGTGCGACGCTTAAGCACCGCCTTGGTATTAATGTCCTGCTGCGACACGTTACCGCTGCGATAGTTGATCCCTACGGAGATATCGCCTGACCACAAATCGAATTCCCGTGGCGATGCCGTCGCAATGCCCACCACTTGCTTGAAGTCCACCGGCTCGCCACCCACCATCAACACACCACCATCCGTGCTGAGCCGACCTAGCATCACCTCACCGCCTTCGAGCAGCACCGCATTGACGCGGCCGGTGCGGATATACACCACATCCTCCCAGTCGATATCGATCACACCAAAATGATCACTGTCGATCTCGACAGATTCCTGATGCATACCCTTGATGCGCCCTTTCACCCACTCGCCACTGTCGAGCTGGATCCAGTCCCATTTCTGCACATCAAAGGCGGGCGGCTGCCAGCTATCAGGGCCGCTGTTGGCGGCATCGTAAGTCTGGTCGGCGCAGAACGCGCCAAGTGATAGCGCGCTGGCCAACGCGCCAATGCTCACACGCAGGCACAGCCCACGCTTGAGTGCAGCAGTGAGAGAGCGGTTAGACGCAATGCGCGACATTGACTGGCTCATCATTATTGCGCGTAGGGGATAACCTGATACGGATTGCCGCCCAGGGCGGCAGAAATATCCGCAATCGCCTTCTGCGCGCGCACACTGTTGCCGGCGGCATCCAGTGGCGGCGAAATGGCAGCGATGCCGAACTTGCCCGGCGACACAGCAATCAGACCACCACCGACGCCGCTCTTGGCGGGCAGACCGGTCTTGTACAGCCATTTGCCGGCGTCGTCATACAGGCCCGCCGTCGCCATCACCGCAAGAATTTCCGGAATATTCTCGGCGCTGACCAGTTGCTTGCCGGTGACCGGATTAACGCCCGCGTTGGCCAGCGTTGCCGCCATCATCGCGAGATCCTTTGCATTAACCCCCACCGAGCACTGGCGCGTGTAGATATCCGTGGCCTGCAACGGATCTCCCTGGATATGTCCATAGGCATACATCAGATGTGCAATGGCCTGATTACGTTGATTGGTTTCTGCTTCGGACTGATAGACCGCTTCCAGCACCGTCAGTTGGCGGCCGGCGAAATCACTGTAGTACTGCAGGATGCGGTTCCAGATGTCGTTATAGCTTTTGCCCGCGACCAGGCTGGTGGTAGTGATGGCGCCGGCATTCACCAGCGGGTTCATCTCATGGCCCTTGAACTGCTCTATGGCATCGATGGAATTGAACACCTGGCCGGTGGCGTCGACCCCGACATTGGCGGGCAGCACCTCAACGCCCTGCTCTTCCGTGACCAGCGCCATGGTGAACACCTTGGAGATCGATTGGATCGAGACTTCCGAGGACACATCACCAACCGAATAGACCTGGCCGTCCACGGTCACCAGCACAATACCAAACAGGTTGCTGTCCACCTTGGCCAGCGCGGGAATATAGTCAGCGTTCTTGCCGTCCTTCAGCCCCTTGTAATCGTTATAGGCCTTCTTCAGGACCGCATTGATATGATCGGGGGTGAGCTTGCCACCGAGACCCGGCGGCATGGGAGATGTGGCCAGCGCGGCGGTGGCCACGAGCACCAGCCCGCCCGACAGAAAGACGCGCATCAACAGCATCAGGCTTTTCATCATGGATACTCCCTGTATCGACGGCAGGCATCCGGAATCACCCACCCGGATGAATAGAGTCAAAACCAGACGTTAGCGTAAATATGTGAAGGACGCGACAAGACAGAACTACAACCCGGCGACACCACAAGGGCCTCTGCTTTCAGACGCTATCGTGCCTGAAATAGCCCGCCGAAGCGGGCTTCTTCAACTATGCCGGAACAAATCTGGTGAGCCGCTCCCGGATCGTGCTCTCACAGTCGCCGATAATTTCTCGCACCAGCTCTTCGCAACTCGGGATCGAATTGATCAATCCCTGCACCATACCCGACGTCCAGATGCCGTAGTTCACATCACCTTCGGTGAGCGACACCTTGCCCTTGGTGCCTGCGACCATATCGCGGATCAGCTCGAACTCCATGTCCTTGCCTTTTTCGATTTCGATCTCACGGACTTTCACTGCCAGATCATTCTTGTATACTCGCGCGGTACTTTTCAGCGGACGATAGACTAGTGCAGTGTCGAGTTATGAAGCCGCCACGATGGTCATTTTGATGCTCTCGTGTATCGGCGCGTCTTTGCTCGCACTCATATTGGCCACGCACCGCATTCGCTAGCAGATCAATAGATCTCAGGATTTCCCCTCACATTCCTGCTGGAAGATATGCGTGTCACTTCCTGCCACACCGGTGGCTACCCCAACTACGCCGACGTGCAGAAGATCCAGGATTATCTTGGCGGCACCTACCCGAACCCGTATGACTACGGCTATATCGTCGAGATCACCGACCCCACAGGCACCCCCACCCCGGTGAAGCATTTCACCCTGGGCCGCATGGCGCATGAAAACGCCGTGATCATGCCGGATGAAAAGACCGTCTACCTGACCGACGACGGCGGCAACAAAGGCTTCTTCAAGTTTGTGGCCAACACTGCGCAGGACCTGTCCGCCGGCACCCTGTATGCCGCGAAACTGGTTCAGGACGGCGCCGTGGATGCCGATTCCAGCACCACCGGCTTCGATATCACCTGGATTGAGTTGGGCAGCGCCAACAACACCGATATCGAAACCTTTGTGGATGGCTACGACGGCATCGATGAAAGCGATTTCGTGGACGTGAACAACACCAGCTACGTTACCGACGCAGAAATCGCGGCTTATGCCGCCGGTACGGGCGATGTAGAGATTGCCTTTGTTGAAACCCTGCGCGCCGCAGAAGCCATGGGCGCCACCGTCGAGTTCAACAAGATGGAAGGCATCCGCATCAATTATGCCGGCGCCGCCAGCGGTGACGTACCGTACATGTACGTAGCCATGTCCGATGTACGCGGCGCCATGAGCGACAGTGCCGGCGACATTGCAGTCACGGAAAACCGCTGCGGCATCGTCTACCGCTTTGAACTCGACAGCGAATTCAACGTCGACCGCATGGAACCCGTCCTGGCCGGCGGCCCGTACGATTCAGGCGCCGCGACGGACGAGTGTGACGTCAACAACATCGCACAGCCGGATAACGTGTTTGTGTTGAATGATGGGCATGTGTTGATTGGTGAGGATACGGGGAACCACGAGAATAATATGTTGTGGTTGTTTAATCCGAAGGGGAAGAAATAAAATATCTTATCCTCGACCATAAGCTCCGCCTAGGCGGGGCTTATCTTGTTTAAACCGAAAAGCACGCCAATAAATAACAAATGATATACACCAGAGTCAACAGCGCTATCTAGAAGAAGAACTCATCCACTATTTCACGATCTCGGGAAACCTAACAATCTTAGAGTAATTCACCTTCCACATATCCAACTCGTAAAGGCACCCATCAGAATCCAAATAAAGTGTAGCAATAACCGCGATCCCATCAGAGTCATCGAAAATATGCTCAGAAACCGATGAACCAAACTGCCGCTCCTTATAATTTTTTGAAACACATTTTGGCATCAAAACAAGACCTCCCATACCCCCGTCATTCATGGGCTCAACGACAATTCCATCCAGTTGCGCGGCGAGTTCTTCCTGTCCCGACTTTTCAACTAGAAAATCGATTAGCTTAAGTTCGTCTTCGCGAGGACTACGGCACTCCATGGATCCGCCCAATGTTGTACAGGTCATCTCCCAGCTGATACGCGGTGTACTGAAGTCTCTGCCCAGAGACCTGTATGATTTGGTTAAAAGGTCTACCCGAAACCACTTGAGAATATACCCCTGAAAAATGCTTGGTGATTGCTTGCTGGACTATGGTCCTATCCAGTCCAAGATCATCCACGTGGCGGAATGCATGATAGACAGAGTTTGCATCATCTCCGAACCTAACGGTAATTCTGGGAGCAATACCCAGTGCTCCCTTGAACCAAGAGCCAATTCTTGGCAGTACACCTGCTTTTGTCACTGGAACTGGAGCGGTCACTACAGCGGTCCAAACAGAAGCGGCCTCTCTGACCGACTCCTTCTGTACATCTGAAAGGCTTTCGAAGTGGCACTGACGCGAGTACCCGCCACAACTGCCTTTTTCTCGTGCAAGCTCCCGACCTAGCTCATTAAACAAGTACCCCGTGGCCCCGATTACAAACCCATGTTCAAACTTCCCGCCCGCCGCGGCCGAAGCCCCCCCCGAAGCAATGCCCGCCACCATTGCCCCAAGCACCGGGTCACGGCCTGTGGCATACGCCACAGCCGGATCTGCAATTGCTCCCACAAAACCAGATGCGAACCCCGCTACTGGATCGCCTCCCATGGCCATCGCCGTAAATGCTCCGCGTGCACCATGCAAGGGCAGGCCAGCAGCATAACCCATGCCTGCCGAACCGAACGATCTTGTGTAGTCACCGATGCCTCCTGCCATACCGGCCGACACGGTCGCGACGACACCTGCCTGAACGCCTGCGCGCAGCCCCTGCTCAAAGCTGGCGCCATTACCAACAGCCACTGCCGTCGTTGCCCAGGCTGAGACCGCGCCCATACAGGCGGGCGCCGCTGGCGCGGCAAGTGCACAGCCGGCGGTCCCGACTATCTGGAGAATCTCGGCCCCGAACTTATTCTTTGCAGCCAACCGGCCGATCTCGCGCGTCATCGATACGTTCATGGCGATCACCGGCGCAGCCGCCGCTGCCGCCGCTGCGCCTGCGGCGCCTATTCCCAGTGCGGTTGATACAAGCTCGATCAGGCCACCAAACAAGTATCCGGTCGGATCGGTATAGCTCACCGGATTATTCAGCACATAGGTATACCGGTTGTAGTTCTGCAGGTTGTAGTCCTGCTGCACAACCGGGTCTGTGCTGAGGAAACGGCCCAGGGTTGGATCATAGATGCGGCCCTGCATATGGATCAGGCCGACTTCGTCGAGCATCTCGTGGCCAGTAAAGCCTTTCTGGGTTATGGCACTGAGGAAGCCTCCGTCCAGCCACTCGGTGTCGGTGAAGCTCGCCCAGTCCATCCAGTCACGACGGCGCCCCCAGGGATCAAAACTGGAACGAGAAATACTCCCGTCAAACATATCTACGGTCGCAACAACAGAACCGATATGATCATGAAACATCACTTGATCATGGCGCTGGGTAAAAGCATCCTCACCGTCGGTCACGGTAATGACAATGGCGTCTGAGATATAATACTTTTCCTCGACCTTGGTCGTGCCCGACTCGGTACTGGTCACATGCTCGTAGCCCGCGAGCATGACCTTGTCGAGCTGCTGGGTAGAGGTCACCGTGCTCGAGTAGATCAGGCCGCGCTCAGGCCCGTAGACGAAACTCAGACTGGCATCCGGGCCAACGATGGATGTGGCCTTGTTGAAAGCGGTGTAGCTGAGCGTCTTGCCGTTGTGGCTGATCATCCTGCCGGCGTTGTCGTAGCAGTAGGACTCGTTACGCACGCCACTGACGCTGGTCACCGCATGCGGACCCGGTGCATACGTGACGCCCCCTACCGTGCAAGAAGCACCGTAGGTGTAGGTACCCACATCTGACTTGGTGCTGATATTTCCGTTGCCTGCATAGGTCTGCGACTGAACGTAGTTCAGTGACTGGTTGTTGATGTTGTTGACCGTACTGCTGGTCAGGCGCCGCAGGCTGTCGTACGCAAAGGTCTCTTCAATATTCTGACTGCCGCTTATGTCCTCTACACGCTTCCGCAACGCTCCCGAAGCATCGAAGGTAAAAGACATGTCCTGAATAACTGTCCCACCGTATACAAAATTTGCCCGGATACCCTGAACCTGACCCGTTGCAGGGTCATAGTCATGCTCCATCGCCAGAAAACTACCGTGCAAGGTCTGTCTGGTGGCATTACCACGTGCATCCGCATCGACCAACGTCCAGTAGGTCACTGAACTGGTACCGCCTCCACCGCCACCGCCTCCGCCGCCACCAGACCCGCCACCGCCCGAACCACTTACGGGCTCAAGACCAGTAATACTTTCAAGGTGACCGTACTGGGTGTTGTAGTGGTTCTTTGTTACCAGCGGTCGACCGGCTTCGATACCGGGACGTGCACTTTCAGACAGGCGCCCGTCGCCGTCGAACACCGCACTGAAAGTATAGGCCGTACCCTGGTACGTCGTGGTTTCATTGAATACACGGCCCAGTGCGTCATAGTTCAGCTGGCGCGAATAGCCGCCCTGATGGGTAACGCTGTCGAGTCTGCCCTTGCCTGAAGCAGGTGTGTCGTAGAGCCAAGTGGTCGTGGCGACCTGCCCGGTACAGCCCGCCTTGGCGCCGGTGATGGCATCCTGCCAGGTATCTGAAGGCTTGTAGTCATCGGTGCGACTGGTCATGCGCCCCAGGTCGTCATAGACCATACAGACCCGCTGCTGCTCGCCGTTCTCTTGCAGCAGCAAGCGGCCAACGCCATCGTAGAAGTACTGCCAGTCACCGGCATCCGGGTCATTCATGGCAATACGGTTGCCATAGGCATCGAACTGCTGAGTGACGACGATATTGCCTGGCTGCGTCGTGGTGAGCAGGTTGCCGTAGGCATCGTAGTCATAGGTCAGCACCTGGCTTTCCTGGTCGGTGACCTGGCGCTTATTGCCCTTGATGTCTGCCACGGCGGTATAGGTGGTGGTGACAGGCGAGCCGTCCAGCGGATCCACCCAGCTACCGGTGGTGGTCGTGCTCAGGCCGTTATACTGCACCGTCTGCACCTGTCCGGACGGCAGCGTTTTTTGCAGGGGGCGATCCAGCGCGTCGCGCGAATCGACGGTGGTCCAGTAGATATCCTGTGCGCCGTCAAAATGCGGCTCGGATACCCGGAAGGAGCGACCAAGCGAATCGAACTCCGCCAGCGTCCAGATGGGAGTGCCGTCGATACCCAACGTTTTGGTCGCCACCTCGCGGCCAAATTCGTCGAAGTACACAGAGGCCGGCGGAGAGAGCACCGCACCCAGCGCCCCTTCTGCGGTCTTGGTGACGTAGTACACGGCCGTCGACGGGCACGCCAGCGCGCACAGGTTATAGGTGGTGGTGACGACGCTGTTGTCTGCGGACGTTTCTGTCTTGACCCGGCCCAACTCATCATAGGTCCAGCTGACAGACAGCAAATTCGGATCAGTAGACGACAGGCGCTTGCCGATCGCCCAGTCATAAGTGTGGGTTGTCTCGTGCTGAAGCGGATTCAGCTCCCTTGTGATGTAGCGATAACGACTATCGTGATAGGTCGTCGTGGTCACAGGCGCAGCATCACGCGCAGCAACGGTGACCGTGCGCTCCAGGCCCAGATCATCATAGACGTAGGTTTTTACTACCTGTGGATCAGCGGGCTCGATCGTTTCCTTCTCGAGCTGGCCGGGCCATTGGGCATGGGTCGCCGGGTAGTAGTCCCAGCCCGTTTTGCGGGTACTGGACCTGGTGGTGCCGCCGTAGGTGACAGACTCCGTCACCTCAGCAGTACGGATACGGGAAAGCACCCATTCAGTGGCGTCGTTGTCGTAGGTATTAACGATATCAGTCTGGAAGGCATGCCCGGCGTCAAGCGTGTTGGTTACCGTGCTGGTCAGTACATTGCCAAATCCGTCGAAGGTGCTTGTGGAGGTACTGACACCCAGAGAATCACCATTAAGATCGTACTTTGAGACAGTCGTGCCCTTGAGCTGGACTGCATAACGATAAGATGTGGCAGGATCAAGATCCCATATCGGGGGCGCGCCTTCAGTGGCAACATTGTTCGCCCCTGCAAGCGACTGAACCAGCCATTCATTGACTACTGTCTCAGTAACGACACCGGAGCCCGCGAGACCCGCACCAAACGAACGCATTTCCTTGTTCAGAACAAGCCCCGCCTCCAGGGACTCGATCTCATGAGAGTACTCAACCGAAAGCTGCCGAGATACATCACCACTCGCATCCAGCTCTGACATGATGACTTTCTTGTAGCCCACAGGCCCAAAACGGTCGGGGCGCAGCCCGAAACTCTCGTACCTGTATTCCGATCGCTTCAGCGTGCCGCTCGGACCGCTGACTTCAGTCGCAGCAACGACATTCATGCCTCCGGTGACGTCGAAAACACCGTCCTCGGGGAGAACCCGATAACTGTATACGGAAGAGTCCGAGATAGGCGCGTACTCAAAGGTGGTGTTTAGGCCAAAGCCGTTCTCCACTGCTACAAGGTAGTCCGAGTACTCCTGGTCACCCGTGAAGTAGCAGCGAATGTACGATGGCCCACCCCCTTCAAAGCGACAAAACTCCATAAGACCGTCGCCATCGACATCAATAAAATCTTGCGATTCATACTCGCCAGATACGGTAATGGTGTCTGAATCATCTACCACCACCTGACCGTTATTGACGGTCGTCGTGCCAGAAATAACTTCATGGGAGAACCCGGTTCCGCTTGATACCAGACACCTGATCTTCTTATCGTAGTTCCTGCACCAGTCGGCCCGCCCATCATCATTGATGTCGATCCAGGCAGACAGGTTCCCGCCAAGCGACACGGCGGCAGAGGTAATTTCCTGCCCCCAACCCGTTCCTGTGCCTAAAATACAGCGGCCGCGATACCCACCATCACTCACAACGCGGCACCAGTCGAGATACCCATCTCCGTTGAAGTCAACAAACTGTCGACGCATGGACGATCCAGCCGCAACAGACGTATTACGCCATTGATACTCGTCTTCTACATCCATATCTCCAAGGGATACCCCTCCCTTATTGAGAAGACAGCGAAGATCGTTATTCTTCCCGTAACAGAAATCCGGGTAGCCATCCCCATTCACGTCGGCCCAATCAACATTTGAGTGCCGAAAAACTTCACCAACCTGATAGTAGTCATGGAAGTCAAAAACATGATTACTTGATGAGCTCTTGTTCAGGGCACATCGCAGCCACTTCTTGTTGCTGCCAGAATGTGTAATGCATGCATCCGGCGCCCCATCTGCGTTAATATCAACAAAGTATCTCGAGCCAATGCTGGAGCCGCCCACCCCCCGCAAAACATCAACATACATCACGTCCGGCGAGAAGCCTTGACCTGATTGATTAAAGTAACACCTGATACGCTCATTTTCGCCCACAGCGCCAACGTAGCAATAATCAGGAAATCCGTCTGAGTTCGCGTCGATCCAGAAGACCTTATTGGGCAAATCCCCGGATGAGTAACTCTTATCAATCTCCCAAACCGTTGAAAATATCTGCCCGTCACTCAGTGTGCAGGTCGGCTTGTACGTGTAGGTGTTCGTCGTCATCCCGTGGTGTGTAGTCGACACCACCAGAGGCGCGTGAAGGCGACAAAAATCTGTTTTTCCATCCCGGTCTACGTCAATCCATGCGCCATGAACAACTCGTGAGGAGACCGTATCAAGCTGACTATCAATGGCCACATCAAAATCCGGACCACCGCCAATCGTCCATGCAAATGACGTCGGCAACGCGCATCGATTCTGTCCGTCACACTGATAAACACGGTCTAATGTACTTCTGCCTGTAAGTGGGTTCTGCTTGTACGCGAATTTGTACTCCCCGACCAACTGGCCATCCAGCGTGTTCCTAATACCCTCCAGCAAACCGGTGTAATCAATCAACTCGCCATGCCGGTAATAAATTTGCTGATAACTGTCACTCTGATAATCGAATATGACCTCGGCAAACCCGGAAACTTCGGGAGCGCCGTCATTAAATGAGTACTTGATAACGCTAGGCAGCACCGCGCCAGCACCCGCGTACTCAATGGTGTAGTAGGTTCCAACCCGGTCTGAAACGCGATCCAGAGCCCATACCCCTTTCACGCCATCTATGACCACTGCCGCAGATGTGGCTTTCCCGTACCGCCTGACAAGCCCGTCCTTTGTAAACACCTCGAACCAGCCGCCACTATCGGCGTGGTAGATAACCTTCTGATAGGAAGCATTTTCCGTACGATACTCCGCTCCGTCAGTCAGGTTTGCTCCAGATATCAGCACCAGGGGAGTACCGCCAAAGCACAGCGCGTCGGAACTGTTATACGCTACATTTTCATGGGCTCCGTTACGCAGAAAGTCCTTGGCACAACGATTTATGCTATCTAGGCCCGACAAACTCACCCCCATACCGAGATAGCTATAACTTGCTTCGCTGGAGTAGCTAATAGAAAGCTCCGGCGCAACGCCCGCTGAGCCTGGCGCTATAGCGATGGGAATGTTGTACTGCGCAACACCCTTGACCACGTCGGCACCGCCGGGCACGGCCGCCGCTGTAAACAACAGCTGATCTTGAAGCGGATCATTCGTTGCCGCACTGACATGCGAAATTTCTGGCCAGCCACCCGACGCATCTGAAAAAGCCGTATACGTTGAAATCGAACCCAGGGGGGTAAAGCTGATGTCGTCCCGCCCGTCACCACTGAAGTCCGAAATGGTAACGACTGCTTCTGCCGAGCTTACAGGGAAGCCATCGATATCCTCGACGATTTCAACCGCAGTCGAAGCCTGCTCATACGCCAGCCACCGCACAGACGGCGCTTCAATGGTCGAACTTTGAACGAATAGATCTCCCTCCCCGTCACCATCAAAATCCCCTACGAAAACAAGACCTTCAGAGGCCGCAGAGTTCCTGATGAACTTCCTGTAACCAAACGTCGTATCCGTAAGCACAGAGACCACTTCCGACGATTCGCCAGCTGACCACACCACCAAGGGGGAGAACGCTGGAGGTCTAGCCATCAGCGTAGGTATAGGTGTCGCCATGGGGAGCATCTGCTCATCGGCTGCAATGAATACGTCTATTTCGCCATCACCATTGAAATCACCGTAATACGCACTCTGGCCAACAGCGCTCGCATACCCAGGCGCACAGACAGTAACGGCCAACAACAGACCCAATCGAGTCAGCTTATTCATATCCCCCCCAGAATACAGCCGAAGGCAGCAACACGCCGCCTTTGAGCACCACCATAAAATATGGTCGCTATCGCTCAGGAAAACTCATGAAGACAAAGGATACGCGGAGCCCTGCCAGAGCCTGCAGGACAACTCGCATCACTCAACACGCATACGAATGGCCTGCAACTTCAAACCAAGTCCATTGACTGGCATCGACTGTGGATTTGCATAATTGTATGGATAGACCGGATAAGTATTGCTTGTACTACACGTACTCTCATTGACCATCACATCGACCAGAGCGTCTTGAGCCTGCGCAGCCAGTGCAATTGCAAGAACCGCCTCCTGATTTGGAGAATCCCATGTACTCACAACCCATGCTGTCGAAGTCGGGCCACAACTAGTGAAACTCGAATTACCGCTGAAATCCAACCCAGTTAGGTCGAGGGTAATTCGAGTAGCATCATTACTCGGATCTACGGCTTCGACGGCGAGGATCTTCACCCCGGTAAACATCCATTCGCTTGCGAGCAATGGCGTAGAAAGCGCAAAAAAAAACAGCGCAATTATTTTCTTACTCATAATTCCCCCTGTAAAATTCAAACCAAATTGCAGAAATCATTTCCCTGATATCACTTTGATATTGCCGGAAATCAAGTTTCCCCAGCATTTATAACAGACTCGTCTAGTGGTTCGACATCTTTTTTTTCAGGACTGTTTGGCTATCAGCCTCTGATAAGCCAACCTTTTATAGCGCGAGCATTTTCCCCGCAGGCTGATTCAATCAGAGACAACTCAACCATAGAGCACGCCATTCTTACTTTGCTCATTATGCCCATAAAAAACCCCGTCAAAGCGGGGTTTTTCTTACGCTGACACGAAATTCGTCAATCACTCCCGGATTGTGCTCTCACAGTCGCCAATAATTTACCGCACCAGTTCTTCACAGCTTCATACCGCACATCCAAAAAGTAAAGGAGGTCAGGCCAGAAGATTAACTATTAAAATAAATGCGTGCCCATTTTTCCATCTCCACATTTCGCCATCTAAGGGCGCATTCACATTTAGAAAAATTCTCTATCCATGTGCACCATCGAAAGGTTCAACCCAATAAATGCAGAGAGATGAATGATCATTTCTTCCCACCTAATCTTATCTTCCACATCGAGATGAATTTCTACTCCACACCGTGAATCCAGATTTTCGTTAACCACGTATAAATCACCATTCAATAAAAACCCGGATCCTATCATCCTGCCTACCTGCCCATAAAAATTCTCAAACTGTATTTTGAGGCGCTCAATGAACAGATCATGTGTGCATAGAAATGAAGCAGCATGAAAAAGACATAAACCCTCAACATCACTAGACTGCAACTGCTTCACGCCAAGCATACCTGCCATCCTAACTAACCAGCCCTATGCAGAATGAGTTTCATAATCGCCATACACTACCCATCCCGAGAAAAATCGGACAAACGCCGTCCAAGATTCCGTACCACCTATAAAAAACCCCGCCGCGGCGGGGTTTCTTTCAAGCCGAAACAAATTTCGTCAGACGTTCCCGAATCGTGCTCTCGCAATCCCCGATAATTTCTCGCACCAGCTCTTCGCAACTCGGGATCGAATTGATCAACCCCTGCACCATGCCCGATGTCCAAATGCCGTAATTCACGTCACCTTCAGTGAGCGACACCTTGCCTTTAGTGCCAGCGACCATATCGCGGATCAGTTCGAACTCCATGTCCTTGCCTTTCTCGATTTCGATCTCGCGCACTTTCACTGCCACATCATTCTTGTACACGCGCGCGGTATTTTTCAGCGGGCGGTAGACCAGTGCGGTGTCGAGCTCAGACGCAGCCACGATGGCCTGCTTGATGTTTTCGTGAATCGGCGCTTCCTTGGTCGCCATAAAACGCGTACCCATGTTGATGCCGTCTGCACCCAGCGCCAGACACGCCGCCATCTGCGCGCCGGTGCCAATGCCACCAGAGGCAAGCATCGGGATTTTCAATACGGCGGCCGCAGCAGGCAGCAGCACCAGGTTTGGAATATCGTCTTCGCCGGGGTGACCCGCACATTCAAAGCCATCCACGCTGACAGCGGCGACACCGATTTTTTCGGCTTTCAACGCATGACGGACCGAGGTGCATTTATGCACTACCTTGACGCCGTACTCGTTGAACAGGGGCAGGAACGGCTCGGGGTTACGGCCCGCCGTCTCAACAATCTTGATACCGGCTTCGCAAATGGCGCGCGCGTATTCTTCGTACGGCACTGGCTTGATGGTCGGCAGAATGGTCAGGTTGACGCCGAACGGCTTGTCGGTCATCTCGCGGCAGCGCTTGATTTCCTTTTCCAGATCTTCCGGGGTGGGCTGGGTCAGGCCGGTAATGATGCCCAGCGCGCCGGCATTGGACACGGCCGAGGCCAGCTCTGCATAGCCGACATTCTGCATGCCGCCCTGGACGATGGGATATTCGATGCCGAGCAATTCGGTGATACGGGTTTTCATGGCGCCTCCTGAAGCGTCTGGCCGGAATCTGTTAAATGGCAGGGAGGCAATAAAGCACCCCTTTCGGCGGGGTGCAATGGCAGAAGGTTTTGATCAGGTCATAAAAGATGTAGGAGCTTGCCTGCAAGCGAACGGGGATTCGGACAGGTCCTGTTCGCTTGCGGGCAAGCTCCTACGGGCCCGGATGGTTGGCCGGGATGCAGCCGCGCCTGTCAGGCCTTGATCAACTGCCGCCGTACACGCCGGTCACCAAAGATGTATAGCCCCAGCGCACCGACAATCATGCTGGCACCGATGATGACGTTGGCGTGTGGCTGCTCGCCGTTGAACAGCGCGCCCAGACATAGCGCCAGCACCGGTGTGATCAGGGTTACCAGCGACACCGTCGCTGCCGACATTCTGGTCAGGATCAGGAAGTAGCAGACAAAGCCGATCAGCGACCCGAACACCGCCAGATACAGAATCGCCCAGACGCCGGCCGGGTTTGCACCCAGCTCGAAGTGCTCGCCCATCAGCAGGCTGAGCAAGCCATATAAAGGCAGGCTCAGTATCAACGCGCCCATGGTGTGGCTGAGCGGCCCCATATCCACATGGGTGCGTTTCACCAGAATGCCGGTGGCGGCGAAGCCGGTCACCGCGCCGAGCAACAGCAGTACGCCGATCAGCATATCGCCATCACCGCGCAAGCCGTCGGCAAATACCACCGCCAACCCCGCCACGCCGAGCAGACAGCCGGTCCAGTGCCAGCCGTTCAGACGTACGCTGCCCGGGAGGTACTGCATCATCAACCCGGACAACAGCGGTGCCAGCCCGAACATCACCGAGATCAGCCCGGACGGCACATAGGCAGACGCCAGATAACTCAGCGCCATGGCGCCAAACACACCGGGCACTGCAGAGAGATAGGCGCGCACTGACTTGCCATCCCAGGACAGGTGTTTGCCCTGCAGCCACAGCCATGGCAGACCAATCGCCACTGCCAGCATCATGCGACTCATGGCCGCCATGACTGGAGGCAGCGCTTCGGCACTCCATTTGATGGCTAACGGTGTGGTCGCCCAGACCAGCACCACGATCAGATAAGCAAGCCCGGTAGGCACGTTCCTTCTCCCTGATGAGGCAGCGCGGACTTGAGGCATAAAAAAAGCCGCAGGTCCTGGACGCTGCGGCTTTTTGATGAACTCTAGGTATGATTCACACAGCTCGCAGCGACCCTCCACGCCATACGCGCAGGGCTCGTTTAATCATTGCGACTGGTTTGCGACAAGTGTGCATCATGCGAACATGATGCTTCGAATCCCCCCACGACGGCAACGGGTGAAATGAAAAATTATCTGGTCGGTGGAGCAGTGCGTGATCAACTGCTCGGCCGCAAGGTCAAGGAACGTGACTGGGTAGTGGTCGGCGCCACGCCGCAGGCCATGCTCGACAACGGCTTCAAGCCGGTGGGCAGCGACTTCCCGGTGTTCCTGCACCCGGACAGCGGTGAGGAATATGCGCTGGCGCGCACCGAGCGCAAGCACGGCCATGGCTATCACGGCTTTGTGTTTCAGGCCGATCCGTCGGTGACGCTGGAACAGGATCTGGAACGCCGCGATCTCACCGTCAATGCCATGGCGCGCGAGCCCGGCGGCGCTCTGGTGGACCCTTATGGCGGCTTGCGCGATCTCAAGGCGCGGCGCCTGCGCCATGTGTCGCCAGCTTTTGCCGAAGATCCATTACGGGTATTACGCGTGGCACGCTTCGCCGCGCGTTATCACTATCTTGGTTTTTATGTTGCCGATGAAACGCTGGACTTGATGCGCTCGTTGGCGGCATCCGGTGAACTCGCTCACCTGACCACCGAACGCGTCTGGAAAGAAACCTCACGTGCCTTGATGGAACGTTCACCGCAAATCTATTTCGATGTGCTGGAACGTTGCGGCGCCTTGCAGGTAATCCTGCCGGAACTGGCGGCGCTGCGCGGCGTGCCACAGCCCGAAGCGCACCACCCGGAAATTGATACGCTGACTCACCAGTATCTGGCGCTGGAACAGGCTGCGACCATGCAGCTCGCGCTACCCGCGCGCTATGCGCTGCTGGTGCATGATCTCGGCAAGGGCACGACGCCGGAAAGTGAATGGCCGCGTCATATTGCCCATGAGTTTCGCAGCAAGAAGCTGGCCGAAACGGTGTCCAGGCGCCTGAAAGTGCCACGCGATTGTGCCGAGCTGGGGCGACTCGTGGCAGAATTTCATACCCATGCGCATCGTGCACTGGAGTTGCGGCCTGATACACTTTGGAAGCTTTTCCGGTCGCTGGATATAGCGCGCCGGCCAGATCGTCTGGCGGATTTTATCGGCGCCTGTGAGGCTGATGCACGTGGCCGGGAAGGCCTGAGTGAACGCCCTTACCCGCAGGCAGATTATCTGCGCGCCGCTGCCAAGGCAGCGCTTGGCGTGGATGTTGCCACCCTGAAGCAACAAGGCCACGAAGGCGCAGAGCTTGGCCAGGCGATTGAACGCGCACGCATTCGCGCACTGACGGAGTACAAACAGCAATGGCAACACGCGTCGCCCTGATTACTGGAGCAGCACGCCGTCTCGGCAAGGCCAGCGCCATGGCGCTGCATCAGCGCGGTCTGAATATCGTGCTGCACTATCGCCGCAGCGCCACCGATGCCAATGCGTTGGCGGATCAACTCGATGCCCTGCGACCCGGCTCGGTGCACCTCGTGCAAGCGGATCTGGATGACCCGGATGCGGTGCGCGAACTGGCGTGCGCCGCGCTGGCGCCCTGGCAACGCATCGATGTGCTGGTCAACAATGCGTCGAGCTTTTATGCCACGCCATTGGAAAGTGCCAGTGACGACGACTGGATCAGGCTGATGCACAGCAATTTGCGCGCACCTTTTATTCTGATGCAGTCCCTGGCCGCCACCCTGCGCGAGCACCATGGCAGTGTCATCAACCTGATAGATGTGTATGCGCAGAAGCCACTCTTCCAACACAGCCTTTATTGCGCCGCCAAGGCTGGCCTGGCATCCATGACCGTGAGCATGGCACGCGAACTGGCGCCCAATGTACGCGTAAACGGTGTGGCACCAGGCCCGATCATGTGGCCGGAACAGGGCCAGGATAATCAGCAGGACATCATCAACGCTACCGCATTGAAGCGCACCGGCAGCCCCGATGATATCGCCTCCGCGGTGACTTGGCTGGCACTGGATGCACCCTTTGTCACCGGACAGGTTCTGGCCGTCGATGGCGGCCGCTCACTCTCCATGCAAGGAGGCTGATCAGCATGCGATGGAGCGCAACCCTGCTTATGGTAATCTCCCTGCCCGCCACGGCGGAGCTTTACCGCTGGACTGACGAGAACGGCAAAGTGCATTTCAGCGACAGACCAATTACCGAACAGGCCGAACAGCTGGAAGAGCGCGCGCCACCAAAGATTGGTCAGGGCGATACCGTGCGGCAGATGAACGAACGCCTCGACCGGTTGCGTGCGTCAGAGGCAGAGCGCGAAGCCAAAGAGCAGGAACAGGCCGCCAAGCTCAAGGCCAAGCAGGACAAGTTGCGCGCACAATGCGCGCAGCAGAGAAACCGCCTGAGCAACTTCCAGAATCATCTTATGTACACCATCAACGACGACGGCAGTCGGCGCTTTTACGAAAAAGAAGAAGTCCAACAGAAGATTGCCGAGATCAGCACATGGATTGCCGAAAACTGCTCAAACTAGTGATTCCGTTGCTGTTGGCTGGCCTGTGCAATGCCGCCAGCGCCGAGCTTTATCAATGGACCGATGAAAATGGTCGCGTGCATTTTGGTGACCGCGCGCCGGACGAGGTGTCTGCCACAGCGCTGCAAGCGGCGCCCACGGTGGCGCCCATGCAAGCCATTGAGCTGACCATAGAGGCAACCGAGTTCACCCTCAGTGATGACGGCATGGCGCAAATTCGTCAGCTGATTCCCCAGATCTTTTATTTGTATCGCTCATTGTTTGGTCTCGACATGCGTCGCACTGCGCAAGTGAAACTTCACCTGCTACGTGACAAGCCGAGCTTTGATGCCTGGATGAATGCCCGCACCGGCCGCCAGGAGTCACTGCCCTACGTCGGCGTTTATATGAACAAGTCCCGCGAAGTCGCAGTATGGCAATTCAGTGAAGATGAACAGGAAGTACTGGATACCATCCTGCATGAAAGCAGCCATGTCATCATGGCGCAGTTGTCACCGCGCGCACCTAGTTGGCTACAGGAAGGCATGGCCGAGTATTTCGAGAACGTCCGCGCCGAAGGCGAACAGGTGGTGGTGCACCCGGCAACCTATCATCTCAATCGTCTCGATACCTGGCGCGAAAAGGGCGAACTGATTACCTTGCGCAGCTATCTGAGTCTGCCTGAGCAGCAATGGCGCGGCATGGCGCACGACTCGAACCCGATTCCCTATACCGTGGCCTGGGCGACCGCCTACTTCATGCTGTCCAACGACACCGGCAAACGTGTGCTGCGACGGGTACTGCAGGATCTCGAGAAAAGCCAACGCTGGCCCACCGCCGATGATATTGATCAGGCCTACCCGGGCGGACTGTCACGCATGGATTTCGAGTTTTTCAAATGGCTTCAGCAGGGCATCAACCCGCACCGCTATCCGATGCAGCCGTAACGCCGATCAGGCGGGCCAGCGGAACGGTACCTGCCACAACTTTTGCTTCGACATATCCAGCCGACCCAACAACGCCGCATACGATTCCTTCAACACCGGGTGCTGTTGCGGGCCGGCGATATCGGCCAACGGCCGCAACACAAATGCATGCTTGAGAATTTCATCGCGTGGCAGGCTGACGCCATCGATGTCGCCCACCAGTGCACCGTAAGTAAGAATGTCGATGTCGAGGGTACGGCTGGAGAATTTCTTTTCACCCCGGGTGCGACCGTGACTGGCTTCGATATCACGCAATGCCTGGGCCAACTCGCCCACCGGCATCTGTGTGTGGATTGCCGCCACCAGATTCAGAAACGGTTCGCCGTCAAACCCCACCGCCTCACTTTCGTACACAGGGCTAAGTTGCACGTCGCCGAAACGTGACGCCAGCGCATCAAGCCCGCCGCGAATATTGTGCTCGCGGTCAATATTGGAACCGAGACTGAGAAACACCTGCTCGGTCACGGCCGCTCCCCACGCTCGATGATAATGCCGACATCCTGTGAGCCGCGTAACGCGCCGGGCTTGGACAGGCGCAGCTTCAGCCACGGCACGGAAAATTCCGTCAGCACGATCTCGGCGATTTTTTCCGCCAGCGTTTCTACCAGCTGGAACTCGGAGGCCTGAATAAAGGCGATCAGGCGTTTGCCGACAGCCTTGTAGTCGAGCGCATCATCAATATGGTCCGAGCCGGCAGCTCGGCGAATATCCGTGGCCATTTCCAGATCCAGACTTACTGTCTGGCGAATGCGCCGCTCCCAGTCGAAGATGCCGATGACGGTATCCACTTTCAGATCGCGTATATAAACAATGTCCATCGAGTTTCCCGCCGTGACGACATGGTCGCGCCTGCAACTGGCGCAGGCTTCGATTTTGGTGCAGTCTCTAGCCGCATCACTGTGTGCTCTCTTCAAGCTCAGGACGGCCGGCTAAAAACAGGAAGTATAAAGGTGGACCTTACCGCAATACAGGAACATGCCCTCGCCACGGCACTGCTGTTTGCCGGCGCCTATCTGGGCGGCTCGATTTCCAGCGCCATTCTGGTCTGCCGACTGTTCGGCCTGCCCGACCCTCGTACGGAAGGCTCACATAATCCTGGCGCCACCAATGTCATGCGTCTTGGCGGCAAGCCCGCGGCAGCACTGACGCTGGCCGGCGATGTGTTCAAGGGCGTGGTACCGGTACTGATTGCCCACCTGCTCGATCTCGGCATCCTGATTGCGGCGCTGGCCGGTTTCTTCGCCTTTCTCGGCCATCTGCTGCCGGTGTTTTTCCAGTTCCGTGGCGGCAAGGGTGTGGCCACCGCTTTCGGGTTGCTGTTTGCGCTGTACTGGCCGCTAGGTGTCGCCACCGGCGTGTGCTGGCTGGTGGTGTTCGGCCTGAGCCGGATTTCCTCGCTGGCCTCAATGCTGGCGTTTGTGCTGATGCCGGTGCCGGCGTTGCTGTGGATCCCGGCCGCCTTCCCTGCGTTGTTGCTGCTGACGCTGGTGCTGCTGGGGCGCCATCACACCAATATCCGCAAGCTGTTGTCCGGCGAAGAGCTCGGTTTCCGCAAGAAATCCTGAGGTTTGACCCCTCCCCAGCCCTCCCCTTTCAGGGGAGGGAGCACACCGCTCCGTCCCTTTCTTTTGTAGGAGCCAGCCTGCTGGCGAATCGGCTTGCCGAGCGCCAGTTCGCTTGCAGGCAAGCTCCTACAGTGCCGAGACACGGACCCGGCGACATAGAGGGTTCTCCCCCTGACAAGGGGGAGACAGAGGGGGTTCGCCCGTCTTAAATCATTGCGATGTTTGCTCGGCGCCGGTTCGCTTTCAGGCAAGCTCCTACGGGCCGGGACGCCTTGCCGGGTGGGCTCAGGCGGGCGGCGCCAGCTCTGCCAGCGGCCAGCGCGCCCTGACGGTTACTGACAGACTGCGCTGGTGCTCGCCGTGCAACAGGCGCAGCGCGCCGGCGTAGGCAATCATGGCGCCGTTGTCGGTACAGTATTCCGGCCGCGGGTAGTACACACGCACGCCTTTCTTCTCCAGCGCCTCGGCGAGCCGCGCGCGCAACTTGCGGTTGGCGCTGACCCCGCCAGCCATCACCAGCGTTTTCAGCCCGGTTTGCTCCAGCGCCCGCCGACACTTGATCACCAGCGTTTCGACCACCGCATCCTCGAAGGCATGGCAGATATCGGCCTGATCCTGCGCCGCCAGCTCACCGTCGCCCTTGCAGGCGCTGATGGTATTCAGGCAGAAAGTCTTCAATCCGGAGAAACTCATGTCCAAACCGGGCCGGTCGACCATGGGCCGGGGAAACTTGAAGCGCTGCGGATCACCGCCGGCTGCCAGCGCCGCCACCTGCGGGCCACCCGGGTAGGGCAAGCCCATCATCTTGGCAGCCTTGTCGAAGGCTTCCCCAGCGGCGTCATCGAGGGATTCCCCGAGCAGGGCATAGTCGCCCAGCGCCCGCGCCTCGAGCAGCTGGGTGTGGCCACCGCTGACCAGCAAGGCCACAAACGGGAACGCCGGGCCATCCTCTTCAAGCAAGGGCGCGAGCAGGTGGCCTTCCATATGATGGACGGGCTGCGCCGGCACACCCAGCGAGAACGCCATCGCACGAGCAGTGCAAGCACCCACTAACAAGGCACCCGCCAACCCCGGTCCCGCGGTATAGGCCACCGCGCTGAGGTCGCTGCGCGCACATTGCGACTGGGCCAGCACCTCTTCAACCAGCGGCAACAGCCGGCGCACATGGTCACGGCTGGCCAGCTCCGGCACCACCCCACCATAGGTAGCATGCAGGTCGACCTGACTGAACAGGGCCTGGCCAAGCAGGCCACGCTGCGTGTCATACAGGGCGACGCCGGTCTCGTCGCAGCTGGTTTCAATGCCAAGAATTTTCATGGCGCGAAGGATAGCGGCTGGCGCCGCCAAAAGCACCGGGGCACACACTCTCACCCATGAAAAGGGGGAGCTGGAGGGGGATTCGCCCGCATCTGCGGGGCGTGCCAACCTTGAAGGCCGCTTACCCCTCCCCCGACCCTCCCCTTTCAGGGGAGGGAGCTGTATTGCCGCCGTAGGAGCTTGCCTGCAAGCGAACTGACCCTTGCCAATGCCGGTTCGCTTGCAGGCAAGCTCCTACAGGCCCAGACATCTAGTAGCCGTCGAAATTGAGGGGCTGGCCATCCCTGCGACCACGCAAGAGCCGGCTTTGCATTTACCCCCGACTTGGGTAGAATGCGCCACCCATTGCCCCCGCCCTGTGCCGGGAGCACCAAACAACTGCATTAATGGACGGTGATTGCGAATGCCGCAAGTACGAGTAAAAGAAGGTGAACCGTTTGACGTAGCCCTGCGCCGCTTCAAGCGTTCCTGCGAAAAAGCCGGTGTTCTGGCTGAAGTGCGTCGTCGTGAGTTCTACGAGAAGCCGACTCAGGAGCGCAAGCGCAAAGCCGCAGCGGCTGTTAAGCGTCACCTGAAGAAGCTGCAGCGCGAAACCCTGAACCGCAAGCGCCTGTACTGATCCTTCCCCGCGTCTCGACATGAGCGCCCTCAAGGAACAGCTGACCCAAGCGATGAAAGACGCCATGCGTGCCAAAGATCAGGCACGCCTGGGCGTTATTCGCATGGCACTGGCTGCTCTCAAGCAAGTGGAAGTGGACGAGCGCATTGAGCTCGACGACACCCGCGTGCTGGCCATCCTCGACAAACAGATCAAACAGCGTCAGGACGCCGCCAAGCAATATGGCGACGCCAATCGTCAGGATCTGGCCGATGTCGAGCTGGCAGAAATTGCTGTGCTGCGCGACTTTATGCCGGCACAGCTCAGCGAAGCCGAAATTGCCCAACTGATTGAAGACGCCATGGCTGCCACCGGCGCCAGCGGCATGCAGGACATGGGCAAAGTTATGGGCGTGTTGAAGCCCAAGCTGCAAGGCCGCGCCGATATGGGCGCTGTGAGCGGCATGATCAAGGCGCGCCTGGGTTAACTGCCCCCTCTTTTTGATACCCCCCCCTTAGCGCCATTAGCTGGCGAACCGTCCTCGCCGAACGGCCTGTTCGCTTGCAGGCAAGCTCCTACCGGGCCCGGACACGGGCGGGCGTTGGGTCTGACGTTTTGTTTTTGTAGGAGCCAGCCTGCGGGCGAAACCGATCCTGCCGAACGCCGATTCGCTTGCAGGCAAGCTCCCACGTGAGCAACCGCTGTTTTGCTCTCCCCCTTGAAAAGGGGGAGCTGGAGGGGGATCAGCCAGCACCTGAAGGTTGCGCCACTTTTGCATGCCGCATACCCCTCCCCGGCCCTCCCCTTTCAGGGGAGGGAGCGTGATCGCGCAGATCAGGCGGTAAAGATGTGGAGAGGCACTGACCCCGTCGCTATGATGACGCCCTATGGCACGCATCCCCGAACCCTTTATCCAGGACCTCCTCGCCCGCACCGATCTGGTTGAGCTGGTCAATGCGCGCGTGCCGCTGAAAAAAGCCGGTCGCAACTACAGTGCCTGCTGCCCGTTTCATCAAGAAAAAACGCCATCTTTTTCCGTCGCACCGGACAAACAGTTCTATTACTGCTTTGGCTGCGGCGCCACCGGCAACGCGGTCGGTTTCCTGATGGAATACGATCGCCTGAGTTTTCCCGAAGCGGTGCAGCAACTCGCCAACCGCCTCGGCATGGACGTGCCGAAAGAAGAAGGTCCGCGCGCCGAGCAGTCGCGCCAGCAACGTGATCGCCTGCAGGTGCTGTACGATCTGCTGTCACGCGCAGATCGCTTTTATCGCCAGCAACTGAAAAGTGCCCCCGAGCGCAAGGTCGCGGTGGATTACCTGAAGGGCCGCGGTCTGAGCGGCGAAATCGCCGCCCGCTATGGCCTCGGCTATGCCCCACCGGGCTTCGATAATCTGATGACCGGTCTCTCGCTCGACAACGACGCCATTGAGCAAGCACTCACCGCCGGCCTGCTGGTGCGCCGCGAGGACAACGGCCGCACCTACGACAAGTTTCGCGATCGCGTCATGTTCCCGATCCGCGACAGCCGCGGCCGCACCATTGGTTTCGGTGGCCGCGTGCTCGGCGACGGCAAGCCCAAATACCTGAACTCGCCGGAAACACCCGTGTTTCACAAGGGCCAGGAGCTTTACGGGCTGTGGGAATGGCGCCAGTCGCGGCAGAAAACCAGCCGCCTGTTTGTGGTCGAAGGCTATATGGATGTGATCGCCCTGACCCAGCATGGCATCGACAATGTCGTCGCCACCCTCGGCACCGCCACCACCGAAGAACATGTGGTGAAAATCTTTCGCCAGGTGGACGAGGTGGTGTTCTGTTTCGACGGCGACAAGGCCGGTGTGCGCGCCGCCTGGCGGGCACTGGAATCCACCCTGCCAGCGCTGGAAGACGGCAAACAAGCGCGCTTCCTGTTTCTGCCCGACGGCGAGGACCCCGACACACTGGTACGCCAGCAGGGCCGCGAAGCCTTTCTGGTGCTGGCCGACAAGTCGCCAACGCTGTCGCAGTACCTGTTCAACCATCTCAGCGAAGAGCTGTCGCTGGATACCGTGGACGGACGCGCGCGGCTGGCCAAGCTGGCGCTGCCATTCCTGCAGCGCGTCAAGGGCGAGCTGTATCGCAAGCTGCTGCGCCGCGAGTTGGCGGCGCTGACCCGACTGGAAGAGGACGAACTGGCGTCGCTGACACAGCCTGTCGCCGCGCCCCCTCCAGCCATGCCGACCAGAGCCGTTCCGGTGGACGACTATCCGGGACAGCACTATGGCGGCGATGAGCCACCGCCGATCTGGCACGAGCAGGATATTCCGCCGGCACCCGAAGAGTTCGACCCCGGCCTGCCCTCACGGCCGGCGCGACGGGCTTCTGCCACCCATTTCACGCTGGCAGAGCGGTTGCTGCTGACCTTGCTGGAATACCCGGAGATCCTGGCCCAGGCGCCACTGCCGGCCGGCATCGAGGAACTGGATGAACCCCAGCTCGATCTGCTGGTCGAAATCGCCACGCTGGTGACCCATCAACCAGACATCAGTTCGCTGGAGCTATACGGCAACCTGATGGCGCTGGAACAGGGCGAGCTGGTCACCGAGGCCAAGCGCCGCGCCGTGGCGGTGCCGCATGACCCACAGCGCGGCCTGCGAAGCTGGCAGGACGGCCTGTGCGCACTGGAGATCCGCCATCTGGAACGCGCCCACGACCGAGAGATGCGCGCCGAGCAGCCGGATATCCGCCGGCTGGCAGAGCTGAACCAGCGCCTTGAAGCCGTTCGCCGCCGCCATCGCGCTGCGGTCGAGGAATAACCGGAACGCCTTGAAACATGTGGCTTTCGCCCCCAAGTTAGCTGGCAGTGACCCCCGGTTATCCCTATAATGCGCGGTTTCATTCCGTACCCGTCCGGATGGCTTCGGCCCTCTGGCGGGCGACTTCCACTCAGTCCTCACAGGCGTAACGCATGGCGACCGAGAAAGAACAGCAACAGTCACAACTGAAATTGTTGATCACTCTGGGCAAAGAGCAGGGCTACCTGACCTATGCCGAAGTGAACGACCACCTGCCGGATTCGATTACCGATACCGATCAGGTTGAAGACATCATCCAGATGATCAATGACATGGGCATTCCGGTGGTTGAAAAAGCCTCCGATGCCGAGTTGCTGATGAATGACAATGCCGACGACACCGATGAGGTCGCGGCAGAAGAAGCTGCTGCCGTATTGGCATCGGTGGAGTCAGAGCCTGGCCGAACCACGGACCCGGTGCGCATGTACATGCGCGAAATGGGCACCGTCGAACTGCTCACCCGCGAAGGCGAAATCGAAATCGCCAAGCGCATTGAAGAAGGCATTCGTGAAGTCCTGCATGCCGTCGCTTTCTGGCCCGGCACTGTTGCCGCTGTGGTCGCCGAGTTCGAGAAAGTCGAACTCGAAGAGCGTCGCCTGTCCGATATCATTGCCGGCTATCTGGATCCAAACGACGACGGCGCCGCCGCCACCTCCGGCAATAGTGAGCCGACCTTTGCCGAACGCAACAAGGCGAAAGCCGAGAAGGCGGAAAAGGACAAGGAAGCCAAAGACGGCGACGACGACAGCGACGACGACAGCAGCGATGACGACGACGAGGATGACGGCTCGCTGGATCCGGTACTGGCGGCAGAGCGCTTCAATATGTTGCGCAAACTGCTCGACAAGACCGACAAGGCACTGAAGAAAAATGGCCGCGACCACGCCAGCAGCGGCAAAGCCATGGAAGCCATGGCCGAGCACTTTACATTGTTCAAGCTGGTGCCGCGCATTTATGACGAACTGCTCAAGAATGTTCGCATCACGCTGGAAGTCGTGCGCAAGCATGAAAAAGAAATCATGGCACTGGCGATCAAGCGTGGTCGTATGCCGCGTGCAGACTTCATCAAGACGTTCCCGGGCAATGAATCGAACCTGAAATGGATCGAAAATCAGCTGCGCACCAAGAAAGGCAAGGAAATTTCTGACCAGCTTGGCGCCGTGAAAGATGAGATCGTGCGCGTACAACGCAAGATCCAGCAGATTGAAGAAAAGCTCGGCTTGCCAATCGGCGAGATCAAGGAAATCAACCGCCGCGTTTCCATTGGCGAAGCGAAAGCCCGTCGCGCCAAGAAGGAAATGGTGGAAGCCAACCTGCGTCTGGTAATTTCCATTGCCAAGAAGTACACCAACCGCGGCCTGCAATTCCTCGACCTGATTCAGGAAGGTAACATTGGTCTGATGAAGGCGGTGGACAAGTTCGAATACCGTCGCGGCTACAAGTTCTCGACCTATGCGACGTGGTGGATCCGTCAGGCGATCACCCGGTCCATCGCGGATCAGGCGCGCACGATCCGTATCCCGGTCCACATGATCGAGACGATCAACAAGCTGG
>CAYMEY010000010.1:0-82029 GCA_964389795.1 uncultured Alcanivoracaceae bacterium | reverse complement strand
AAAAGACTCAGCCAGGCTTTTTCTCATCATTCGGTGCGTTATTCCATCGATAAGGATATTGTTTGAAATATATGCTAATACACCCTCACCATTCTTATCGATAAAATGCTGGCCATACCTCACAAACTTTATGTAATCGTCATCAAGATTTATCTTTTTCTCATTAAGTCCTTTCTTGTAGGCATCTATTAAACCACTTATCCATGCACCTCTGTTTGAACTGCTGACAGAGTAAGGAGGATTACCTATGACTACCATCACAGGCGTATCTCGTTTGATATTATTCGCCTCATTGGCTTCTGTGCTTAACCACGACGAAAATAATGTCCCGGTATCTGGGTGGTGTTCTTCTAGTGAATTGGTGAGGAAAATATTAAAGCGCGGATTTTTCTGCGACTGGTAGCCAGTTTCGGTGAGCAGCATATCCAGTTTCAAATGCGCCATGGAATAGGAAGCCATTAATAGCTCAAAACCGTTAATGCGAGGAATCAAGTGTTCCTCCACATAGCCACTCCAGGCACCCTGCATGGCTTTAAATTTTTTACTGTAAATATATCTAACTACTTCGGCGAGGAAGGTTCCGGTACCGGTGGCAGGATCGAGTACCTGCACCTTGTGTACATCCTTCTCAATTTCCACATAGCCGCTTTTGGTACGTCGATCTGGCTTGTCGGTTTGTACTTTGATCCTAGTTTTAGTTGTATCGGCCAGGCCATCTTTTAAACCAAATTCGGTTTTTAGTAGTTCATCGACGCCTCGTACAATAAAATTTACCACCGGTTGCGGCGTGTACCAAACCCCGCGCGCCTTTCTTAGTTTTGAGTCATACTCGGCGAGAAAGGTTTCGTAGAAGTGGATAATTGGGTCTTGTGTTTGCGTGTTTTTTCCAAAGTTTTTCAGTAGAGCATCCACATTGGTGGCCCGAAATACATCGGCGAGGTTATCGACGGTTGTAACGATGCGTTCGTCAATATCGACCCCGGCCACATGATTGAATAATTTTCGTAAAAACGGGTTGCTTTTCGGAATCAGTTCAGCTGCTTCCTGTCGGCTGAAAGTCTCCAGTGTTTTATCGTGTAGTCGGGCGGCAAACATACCGTATGCCAGAGTTTGTGCATAGATATCTGAAAATCCTTGAGGGCTTAAATCGTGAATCAGAATGTTTTTAAAAGTTTCGTACTGTTCTTTCAGGGCGGTGTTATCTGAGTTTTCTTCATCGGAAGTAATGGCCTTCTCGAGAATTTTTTCCAGTAAGCGCGCCTTGCCAGCCATCATTTGTGCCAGTGTTTTTGGTGACTTAATGGTTTGCGCAATAAATGCACAGAAATCTTGCAGAAGGTTAGTGAATTGTGAAAAGTTATCCGGCAAAAACTTAATGTGCTTACCGTCGATTTCGGCTATACGTATTTCATAAACCAGCTCACCGTTCTGGAAAAACTGGAACCAGATATAGTCAGTAATAATCAAGTTATCGAGTGCTTTTCGATAACGCTCGAATTGTTCCTTGTATTGTTTGCTATTGAGATCTTTACCGATATCTTTCGCTTCAATAAAACCGACTGGGATTTTATTGCGGGTAATCACATAGTCTGGGTTACCGCAGTCGGTAACATTGCTCGGCTCGTTAGTGATATGAATATTTGGCACCAGCGATTTTACCAGCTCAGCAAAATCACCTCGGTAGGTATGCTCAGTTGCATGGCCTGATTTGTAGTGTTGATTAACCTTATCCAGGTAATTATTAATACTCATCGGCTTCCTTACTTGTGCTCAACTGGAGAGGCACATAACAGTTTATTAACTAGATGCCGTCCGGTTATCACCTGTCGACTTAATTCTTGGCGGCTTTCGATTTAGCGGCATCTGAAATCATTAACGATCAATGAGTTATAGCCTCAGCAAGAACATATCTCAATATGACAAATCCGGCCGCCATCCGGTTATCTCGGAAAATTAGTCGCTGACATCATTTTGAGATCACTTGATAAAAGCTTGGGCGCATCAAGGAGTTGCGACGCGAGTAATCGGTAATCAGGTGGCCGGGAGAATTCAGGTCCGGTGAGCACGGTAAGGGTGCAGACATGCATCAATTAAAAAGGCCGCATAAGCGGCCTTTTAATTTCTGCGCAAGAGCAGGGGATCAGCGGGTGCCGAACACCACCATGGTCTTGCCCTTCACCGATACCAGTCCCTGATCCTCCAGGTTCTTCAGAACCCGGCCGACCATCTCGCGGGAGCAGCCGACAATGCGGCCGATCTCCTGACGGGTCACTTTGATCTGCATGCCATCGGGGTGGGTCATGGCGTCGGGCTGCTTGCACAGTTCCAGCAGGGTGCCGGCAACGCGGCCGGTCACGTCCAGGAAGGCCAGGTCACCCACCTTGCGGGTGGTGGCACGCAGGCGGCCGGCGATCTGGGCGGACACGGTAAACAGGATGTCGGCGTCTTCGCGGGCCAGCTGACGGAATTTGGCGTAGCTGATCTCGGCCACTTCGCACTCGGTCTTGGCTTTTACCCAGGCGGAGCGTTGCGGGGCGTCTTCGAACAGGCCCATTTCACCGAAGAAGTCGCCTTCGTTGAGGTAGGCCATGATCATTTCGCGGCCGTCATCGTCCTCAATCACCACGGTCACGGAACCCTTGATGATGTAATAGAGCGCATCGGACTCATCACCGGCATAGATGATGGTGCTCTTGCTCGGGTACTTCCGGCGATGACAGTGCGCCAGAAAGCTCTCGAGGTTGGGGATGATCTTGTTACCCAAGTCGGTCATGTTCGCTCTTTATTTTCAATGACTTTCCGTGTGAACGGGACGAGTTTGCCCGTTTTTAGCATCCTTGCCAAGGCAAGGGTTCACGGTACCGGGCCTGTCCGACCATATCCAGTCAAAAGTGTTCCGGGGGATGGGTGATTTCGGGAGGGTATGGTACCCTTCGCGCCCTTGAATATTGAGGTGGCGATGAAAGCAGAGATCCGCTGGCAGGGTGAGGTATGTTTCGAGGCCGAATCGGGCTCGGGACACCGTATTCTGGCCGATGGGCCGCCGGACCACGGTGGTCAGAACCGGGGTGTCCGACCCATGGAGATGGTGCTGATGGGGGTGGGCTGTTGCTCGTCCTTTGACGTCGTTCACATCCTCAAGAAATCCCGCCAGGATGTCACCGACTGTGTCTGCCGGATGAATGCCGACCGTGCAGATGACGAAGTGCCGGCGGTGTTTACCCGCATCCACATGCACTTCGTGGTCAGCGGCCGCAAGCTCAAGGAAAACCAGGTCAAGCGCGCGGTGGAACTGTCCGCCGAGAAGTACTGCTCGGCCTCGATCATGCTGGCCCGTGGCGGCGTCGCCATCGAGCACAGCTACGAGATCATCGAGGTCGAGTGATGGAGCGCCCCCGCGCCCATGCCGGCCTGCGCCATGTCGCCCTGTTCGTGCGCGACCTGGCCGCCTGTGAACACTTTTATATCGACCTGCTCGGGATGCAGGTCGAGTGGCGGCCGGATGCAGATAATGTCTTTCTGTGTTCCGGCAGCGACAATCTGGCCCTGCACCGCTGGACCGATGGCGACTTCGCCATGCCGCAGCGACTGGACCACATAGGGTTTATCCTCGACAGCGCCGAGGATGTGGATGACTGGTTCAGTTTTCTGCAACAGCACGCTGTGAAGATGAAGTCCGAGCCGCGTACGCACCGGGACGGAGCGCGCAGCTTTTATTGTCTGGATCCGGAAGGCGTGGTGGTGCAGTTCATCCATCATCCGCCGATCTCGGGTGGTCGATTCGTCAAGCAGGATGTCCTGCCTGGCGCAGGGAGTTAACAAATGGTGAAAGATCCCAACCCCAAGATCCGCTTGCACGGTTTCAATAACCTGACCAAGTCGCTGAGCTTCAACATCTTCGATATCAGCTATGCGAAGACGGAACAGCATCGCAAGGAATACATCGAGTATATCGATGAGCTCTACAACGCCGAGCGTCTGACCGAAATCCTGACCAACGTCACCAAGATCATCGGTGCCAACATTCTTAACGTGGCGCGCCAGGATTACGATCCGCAGGGCGCCAGCGTGACCATGTTGATTGCCGAGCATGAAGAACCGCCGTCAGACGATGGCTGGGAAGAGGCGCCGGGTCCGTTGCCGGATACCATCGTTGCGCACCTCGACAAGAGTCACGTCACCGTGCACACCTATCCGGAATCGCATCCGGACAACGGTATTTCCACCTTCCGGGTGGATGTGGACGTGTCGACCTGTGGTGTTATTTCACCGCTGCGGGCGTTGAACTACCTGATCCACAGCTTTGATTCCGATATCGTCACCTGCGACTACCGCGTCCGCGGTATGACCCGTGACGTCGATGGCACCAAGCATTACATCGACCACGATATCAACTCGATCCAGAACTTCCTTACCGAAGACACGCAGAACGCCTATCAGATGATCGACGTCAACGTGTATCAGGAGAACATCTTCCACACCAAGATGTTGCTGAAGGATTTCAATATCGATAACTATCTGTTTGGTGCTGGCCGTGAGGAGTTCTCCGAGCAGGAGCTGGCCGATATTGAAGAGCGTCTGCGCAAGGAAATGCTGGAGATCTTCTACTCCCGCAATATGGACTGAGGTCACGCCTCGCGCCGCACAAAAAAGCCGGCTTAATGCCGGCTTTTTTGCGCCCTTTATTCTTCCCGCCCCTCTACGTGTCCGGGCCCGGTAGGAGCTTGCCTGCAAGCGAACCAGCCTTCGTCAAGGCCGCATTCGCCAGCAGGCTGGCTCCTACGGGGAGGCGCGGGGATAGGGGGGAAGATCCGGGCAGCTCAGACCCGGTAGGTACTCCAGGTCATCACCTTGCTCATCAGCGTCATGGCGCGCCGAATTGGCAGCGGCAGCTCGGCGGCGCCGCTTTGCTCGGCATTGACCGCATGCTGCAACTCGTCATCGCGCATCTGCTTGAGGATGGCCTGGCTGCGCTGGTCGGTGCTGGGCAGTTGTGACAGGTGCTCTTCCAGATGCTTGACCACCTGCCGTTCGGTTTCGGAGACAAAGCCGAGGCTCCAGCGGTCGCCCACCAGCCCGGCCACCGCGCCAAGCGAAAACGACATGGCGTAGAACAGCGGGTTAAGTTTGCTCGGTCCACTGTCCAGCTCCTTGAGCCGGTCTTCACACCAGGCCAGATGATCCTCTTCCTCACGCGCGGCTTGCTCCATCGCCAGGCGCACACGTGGCAGGCGGGCGGTGGTGGCCTGTCCCTGATACAGCGCCTGGGCGCACACTTCACCGGTGTGGTTAATACGCATCAGCCCGGCGATATGGCGTGCCTGATCGCCCTGCGGACGGGCCTTGTCCTCGGCATGATCGGGCTGGCGCTCGGCGCGGGTGGCACCGGGCGACAGGGTGCGCAGCGCGTTTTCAACGCGGCCGAGCAAAATATCGGTGGGACTGAGTTGGCGTGAGCGTGTCATGGCGGCAGTATAGCGGTTGGAAATAAGGGCTGCATCAACGGGGCGAGAAGGCGAGGGCATGACAGAATTACGTGATTTGCGGCTGCTACTGGCGTCGCGCTACCCGATTATCCTGATCGAGACGTGGGAAGAGCGTCGGGCGCTGAAGCTGCTGCGGCGTATTGCGCTGGAGCAGGCGCTGCCAATTTTCTCCTGGAATGTGCTCGACGGTCTGCGCCGTGAAGAGTTCACTGATACCCCCTCGCAGAAAACCAACGCCGACCCCTATGCCGCGCTGGCACAGATTCGTGGCAGCGAGACGCCGGCGATCTATGCCATGTGCGATCTGCATCCATTTCTGAAGGATGAGCCCAAGAACGTTCGACTGATCAAGGAAATTGCGCTGAATCATGAGCAGGTCGGCCACCATCTGGTGCTGATCAGCCATGCCTTTGACCTGCCGCCGGAGCTGCGACGCTATGCCGCCCGTTGCGAGCTGTCGATGCCGGATGAAACCCAGTTGCTGGCGATCGTGCAGGATGAGGCACGTAACTATGCCAAGAGCTCCGGTGAGCGTGTTCGCACGGACCGCAGTTCACTGGACAAGGTGGTGGGCAACTTGCGTGGCGCCACCTTTGAGGATGCGCGGCGGCTGGCTCGTGGGGCGATCGTCGATGATGGGGCGATCACGGATACTGATATTGCCGGCGTCAACAAAGCGAAGTTCGAGCTGCTGGATATGGAGGGTGTGCTCAGCTACGAGTGCGACACTGCACGCTTTTCTGATGTGGGTGGCCTGGCCAATATGCGCAAGTGGCTGGACAAGCGTGAGAAGGCATTCCGCGGCGGCGACAGTGAGCTGGATGCGCCCAAGGGTGTGCTGCTGGTGGGCGTACAAGGTGGCGGCAAGAGCCTCGCCGCCAAGGCTGTGGCCGGTATGTGGCACCTGCCATTACTGCGTCTGGATATGGGCGCGGTCTATAACAAGTTCTTCGGTGAGTCCGAGCGCAATGTGCGGGAGTCGCTCAAGCTCGCCGAGACCATGGCGCCCTGCGTGCTGTGGATTGATGAAATCGAAAAAGGTATTTCCACTGGTGACAATGACGGTGGTACGTCCCGTCGGGTGCTTGGTTCGCTGCTGACCTGGATGGCCGAGCGCAAGGCGCCGGTATTTGTAGTTGCCACCGCCAACCAGATTGCCGACTTGCCGCCAGAGCTGATACGCAAGGGTCGCTTTGATGAGATCTTTTTCGTCGATCTGCCGGATGCGCCGGTGCGGCAGGATATTTTCCGTATCCATTTGCACCGCCGTCGACAGGACCCGGCGGACTTTGATCTGGCCATGCTCGCCAGCATCACCGACGGCTTCACCGGTGCCGAAATCGAACAGGCGGTGGTGGCGGCACTGTACAGCGCCCAGGCCGAGCAGGTGGTGATGGACGAATCTCATCTGCGTGCCGAAGTGGCGGCCACGGTGCCGTTGTCGGTGACCATGTCCGAATCCCTGACCGCGCTGCGCAGCTGGTGTCAGCAACGCGCCGTCCCGGCAAACTGAACGAGGCGCGCGTGGCAGACAAATTCGCCGACCTGCTTGATGTCAGCATCGCGGCAAGCGATCACAGTCTGTCGAGCGCTTACATGGCGTCGGTGTTGCCTGAACTGGCACAACACTATGGCCTTGATTGTGAACAGCTGCTGAAAGAAGCCGGCTTGCCGGAAGACCTGCTGCAGCAATCGCAAAGCATGTTGCCGCTCGCCGATGCCTTGCGTCTGTTTCTGACCATCCTGATGCACACCGGTGATGTTGGCCTCGGCTTTGAGGCAGGCCGACACGTGCGGCCACGGTCTTACCAGGTGCTCGGCTACGCGATTCTCGCCAGTGCCACCATGCAGGAAGCGATCGAACGCCTGACCCGGTTTGAAAAACTGGCCGGCAATATCGGCAGCAGTGAATTACGCATTGATGGTCCGGTGGCGCGCCTGCAGTGGTGGTGTCCGGTGGTGGGTGAGCCGGCGCGCTATCTGCGCGAGGCGGCAATCACTGGCTGGGTCACCTTTTCTCGTCAGCTGTTGCGGGATGCACCGCAGCCACGGCGGGTCTGCTTCAGTCATGCGGCGCCGAAAGATACTCAGCGCTACCAAGAATACTTTGCCTGTGCGGTGGAGTTCGGGGCCAGCTTTGACGGCGTCGAGTTCGACACAGCGCACCTGCAGTTGCCGCTGCAAAGTGCCGATCCCGGCTTGAGCGAGATGATGCAACGCGAGGCCAACGTGCAACTCGAGGCCTATGACGTGCAGACCAATCTAGTGGCGGCTGTGCGCGAGCAGGTCTATCTGTTACTGGTGGAAGGGGAGCCCGGTATCGAACGGGTGGCACAACGGCTCGGTTTGGCCGAGCGGACCTTGCAGGCGCGCCTGCGCAAGCAGGGTTTCAGTTTTCAGCAAATTGTCGAGAACCTGCGTCGTACGCTGGCGGATATCTATCTGCTTGACCGGCGTCTGTCACTGACAGACATCAGCATGTTGTTGGGCTTTTCCGAGCAGAGTTCCTTTACCCGGGCGTTTCGTCGCTGGCATGGCGAGAGTCCGGTGCAGGCGCGCCAGCGGATGCGGTAAACCGCACGATCACATCACTGAGCGCGCCTATTTCAATCGGCTTCGGCACGTGTGCATTCATGCCGGAAGCAAGGCTGCGCTCGCGGTGCTCACGCAAAATGTGGGCCGTCAGGGCGATTACCGGAATCGGCGTTTTGCCATGATTCTTTTCCCATTCGCGGATCTGGCGCGTCGCGTCGAAGCCGTCTACCACCGGCATTTCGCAATCCATCAGGACGATGTCGTAATTGCCATCACGTACCGCCTCAAATGCCTCACGGCCGTTGGCGACGATATCCGCCGTCAGACCCAGTTTCGCCAGCATACCGCGAATCACTTTCTGACTGAGCAGGTGATCCTCCGCCACCAGCACTTTCAGGTCGCTGCGCGGGCGCGTCTGCTGGTCCCGTGGTACTTGCTGCACCAGCATGCCGAGCGCTTCCGCCAGCGCTTGCTTCAGGCGTTGGCCTGACACTGGCTTGGTCAGCACTTTATGGATGCCAACGTTGCGCGCGGTGGTGCTGGTCGGTGCGTCCGCCACGCCGGTGAGCATGACCAGCACCAGCGGATGAGTGATCACGCTATCCTCGTGAATACGTGTGGCCAGCTGCATGCCGTTGATGCCCGGCATCTGGTGATCGAGCAGCACCACATTGAACGGCTCATTGAGATTGGCCTGGGTGCGAATGGTGGCCAGCGCCTCGCGCGGGTCGTGGCAAACAGTGACGCGCATGCCCCATGACAATGCCTGCTGGCGGATCACGCGGGTCACAGTACTGGAGTCATCCACCACCAGCATGGAGTGGCCGGCGAGCAGAGTGCTGTCCACCGGCAGGTCGCTGCCTGGCTCCAGCGGAGCACCTGGCAACGGCAGGTTGATCCAGCACACCAGATTCTGTCGCCGACCTTCGCGCAGACCACATTTCCCGCCCATCGCCAGCACCAGTTGCCGGGCAATGTTCAAACCCAGTGACGTGCTGTCGGCATCGTTACCCTGTTCACTGTCTTCGGCAATCGCATTGAGTTGATCATCAATCTGTTTCATCGCGCTGCCTTCGAATTCGAAGCGCAGATGATCCGCCAGACCGGATGGATCCCGGGACACGTCCAGCACCAATTCACCGCCGCTGGTGTGGCGAATGCAGGCGCCGAGCAGGTTGGTCAGCACCTGGCGCAGCTTGCCGTGATCGCCCTCCACCTGGGTCGGCACATTGGTATGGATATGGGCGATCAGTTCGATCTGCTTTTCTTCGGCGCGTTCGCGGAACAACTCCAGCGCGTCCATCACCAGCGTGGAAATGTCGAAACGCTCGCGGTTGACATCGGCGGCACCCTGCTCAAGACGCGAGTATTCGAGCACGTCATTGATAATGCGCAGCAGGTTCTCACCGGCTGAGCGAATCGAGCGTACGCACTCTTTCTGGTTCGGCGTCAGTGGCGTGTCGGTAAGCAGTTCGGCCATGCCGAGAATACCGCTCATGGGCGTGCGAATTTCGTGGCTGACGCGCGCCAGTGTTTCGCTGCGGGTTTGCCAGGTCGACTCTTCCAGCAACTTGAGCTGACGCGTTTGCAAATGGTCCTGCACCGCCAGCTCGCGCTGGCGACTCAGGCCGAAGGTAAACAGGATGCCCTCCAGCAGCGCCGACATCAGCAGGATCAGCGGCAGTTCGAGATTGGTGGAAAGTATGTCGAAGGTGTTCAGGCTGATCAGCAGTGCCGCCAGCGCCAGGCCGCTGCGTGCGACCAGATACAGTTTTGCCTGCGGCGCCTGCGCCTTGAGTGCCAGCACTCCGGCGTAGATCAGTGGCGCGGTCAGCAGCATGGCGATCGTGTAGATCAGTTGCGAGGCCACCATGGTCGGCAGTGACAGCGACAACAGGGCGAGAAACAAACACAGCCCCGACAGCAACCGCAGCAGCAGGTTAAAGCGTGGCGCATAGTCGGCGAGATTCAGGAATGAACGCGTGAAATAAAGACTGAAGCCGTAGCCGAGAATGACGCCGAGCATCTCCAGTCGAATCTGCATGCCCGCCATCGGGAAGTACTGAATGCTGAGAAAGCCGGCGGCACTGAATACCACCAACAGCACACTGCTTTGCGTCAGCAGGTAATCCAGCTGGGCGCGATTTCGGCTCAGATAGTACTGACCGGCGTTGAACAGCAACAGGCCAAGCAGGATGCCGCCCAGAATCAGGAATGGCATATCGGCGCGCTGGTTTTTGCTCATCTGCGCCAGCGGTGTATTCAGGTACAGGGAGTAATTCATGCTACCGGAGGGCTCGGCGCGCAAGAAAAACAGCTGCGTGCTGTTCGGTGGCAAGGTGATCTGGTGCAACTGACGGCGATCGCGGATATCCGCCCACGGCGGTGACAGGTTGCTGCCAGAATGGCGTGCCAGATAGCCGGCTTGATCCGGTACAAACAGGGTCAGGCGGGCAAAGTGACCAGGCGTGACATCAAGGATGCGCAGCTGTTCGACATCGCTGCCGTTCTGCAACGCCAGACGAATCCACCACACCGGCACATCATAGCCAAGCCGTTCTCGGGTGGCGGTGGCCGGGGTGAACTGGTCGTCGTAACGGCCGCTGAGCAGATCCTCCAGACGCAGGGTCTGGTCCGGGTCCGCCAAGTATTCAGAGTAGATGGTAATGCGGTTGCTGGTCTGCTCCGGGGTGACCAGAAAAGCGGGCGGCAAGGACGCCAACGCCGGGCTGCAGCACAGCAACAACAGCCACAGCAGCAGATGGCGTTCAGGCTTGCTCGGAGTTCTCTTGCTCTGCATCGCCGTCCTCATCAGCCTTTTCCACTTTGCGTTCCAGAACATAGGCTTCCAGCCCGGCTTCCATCAGCAGGTAGGCGCCGAGCTCACTGCGACGACCACCGTCACAGCTGACAAGGTAGACGAAATCTTTTTCCAGCGTTTTCAGTTGGCGGCGCAATTCATTCAGGGGAATGTTGCGCGCACCGGGGGTGCGGTCATGCTTGAATTCCATCGGCAGACGCACATCAATGGTGACGCAGGCGTGGTCGCCTTCTTCTTCCATCTTTTCCGCTTCTTCTTCAGTCACCTTGCGAATTACTGATGCTTGCAGCAAGTCGCGGAAATCATCGGCGCCGAGTGCCATCAACACGCCATCGCTGGTCATGGTGACGGTGGCATTGCGCGGGGCATCGGAAATCAGCGCATCTTCGCCAAAGAAGTTGCCTGCAGTCAGTGCCGCAAGGGTTTCTTCCTTGCTGCCTTGCTTGCGCGTCACCATCGCCTTGCCTTGCTTGATCACGTAGAACGAATCGCCGGACTCGCCTTCCTTGACGATGTTCTCGCCAAGCTTGACCTCTCGCTCCTCGAACTTCACAAACAGGGTCTGAATTTTCTGTGGTGGAACCTGACCGAACAGGTCGGAGCCGAGCAGCGCATCCATCCAGTCGCGCTCATGTTCATCGTCGCCTTCATCGAGCATGGATTCGGCGGCCTGGGTCCAGGTCATCAGCAAGTCGAGCTTGTTGCGCTCGATCGCATAGACCAGCGTCGGCTCGGTGGTGATGGCGTTGACGGTGTGTTCCGGATAGTTGTCGAGGGCGAGATAGTTCTCGTCATCATCGGCGGGGAACTTGCGCACCTGGAAGCTGGCGTCGGTGAGGTCGACGGAGCCGCTGATCAGGAAGTAGGCAAGGTCGGTGCGGTCGCCACGTTTGAACAGTACGCGCGCCGGCGGCAGCTTGATCTCCTGGATCTGGCCGCAGATATCGCGCATGTGAGATTCCGACAGGCAATCGAATGGAATGAAATGCGTCAACCGCTCCAGGTCGATATTGTGCTCGGTCATAGTTATCCCTGTCCGATGATGCTGACGTGGTGGGCAGCGCCCGTCCCCGAAAAAAGGCCACGCGATTATGGCAGTGGCCTTTTACGTTGTCACAATTTCGGCGGGTGAGCCAGCCATTCTGTGAACTGGCTCAGCCTTCCTGCTGTTCGCGTGCAATCGCCCGATAACCGATATCGGTGCGGTATTGACTGCCAGCCCATTCGATGGCGGTGACGCCCTGGTAGGCCCGCTTTTGTGCATCAGCGACGCGCTGGCCCAGCGCCGTCACACACAGTACCCGGCCACCGGCGGTGACCACTTCACCGTTGTGCTGCCGGGTGCCGGCGTGGAACACCTTCAGGTCGTCACTGTCGACGCCATCCAGACCGCTGATGGCATCACCCTTGGCATAGTCGTCCGGGTAGCCGCCGGCGGCCATCACCACGCCCAGTGCCGGGCGTGGATCCCAGTCGGCGCTGACGCTGTCGAGCTTGCCGTCGAGGGCGGCATCGCACAGCGCCACCAGATCGGACTGCAGGCGCATCATGATCGGCTGGGTTTCCGGATCGCCGAAGCGGCAATTGAATTCGATCACCTTGGGGGTGCCGTCGGCGGTAATCATCAGGCCGGCATAGAGGAAGCCGGTGTAGGGATGATTTTCGGCGGCCATGCCGCGCACGGTCGGGTAGATCACTTGCTCCATGATGCGGTCATGGATTTCAGCGGTGACTACCGGTGCTGGCGAGTAGGCGCCCATGCCGCCGGTGTTCGGGCCGGTGTCGCCGTCGCCGATGCGCTTGTGATCCTGACTGGTGGCCATGGGCAGAACATTGCTGCCATCCACCATGACAATAAAGCTGGCTTCTTCGCCCTCAAGGAATTCTTCCACTACCACCCGGTGACCCGCATCGCCGAAGCGGTTGCCGGCGAGCATGTCGCGCACCGCGTCCTCGGCCTCGGCCAGTGTCATGGCAACGATCACGCCCTTGCCGGCAGCAAGGCCGTCGGCCTTGATCACGATCGGAGCGCCCTGTTTGCGCACGTAGGCAAGCGCTTCATCCATATCGGTGAAGTTGCCGTAGGCGGCAGTGGGAATATTGTGGCGGGCGAGAAAATCCTTGGTGAAGGCCTTGGAGCCTTCCAGCTGCGCAGCGCCCTGGGTGGGACCAAAGCAACGCAGCCCTTTCTTCATGAAATAGTTGACCACGCCATCCACCAGCGGCGCTTCCGGGCCGACAATGGTCAGGGCGACGCCTTCGCGCTTGGCCAGTTCCGCCAGCGCTTCCTTGTCCATCACGTCCAGCGCCACGTTTTCGACTTTGGCTTCGCGCGCGGTGCCGGCATTACCCGGTGCAACAAAGACTTTCTCGACGTTGGATGACTGGGCGACTTTCCAGGCCAGGGCGTGCTCGCGGCCGCCGGAACCGATGATCAGGACTTTCATGCTGCTGTGCTCTTCTGAAAAGTTGGTTCGCTTGCAGGCAAGCTCCTACAAGGCACCCTGTAGGAGCTTGCCTGCAAGCGAACGGGATTAATGCCGGAAGTGGCGCATGCCGGTAAACACCATCGCCATGCCGTGCTCGTCGGCGGCGGCAATCACTTCCTCGTCGCGGATCGAGCCGCCCGGCTGGATCACGCAGGCGATGCCCACGGCAGCTGCATTGTCCATGCCGTCGCGGAACGGGAAGAAAGCATCTGATGCCATTACCGCCCCTTTTACTTCCAGTCCGGCATGCTCGGCCTTGATGGCGGCAATGCGGGCAGAATTAACGCGGCTCATCTGGCCAGCGCCGACACCAATGGTCTGACGGTTTTTGGCGTAAACGATGGCGTTGGACTTGACGAACTTGGCCACTTTCCAGGCGAAGATCAGGTCATGCATTTCGGCTTCGGTGGGGACGCGTTTGGTCACCACTTTCAGGTCCGCTTCGGTGATCATGCCGAGGTCACGGTCCTGCACCAGCAGGCCGCCATTGACGCGCTTGTAATCAAACGCCTGTTCCGGCTTGGCGGCCCATTCGCCACACTCGAGCACGCGTACGTTCTGTTTTGCCGCGGTGATGGCCAATGCTTCCTGCGACACTTTCGGCGCTATGATCACTTCAACAAACTGACGATCGACAATCGCCTTGGCGGTGGCGGCATCGAGCTCACGGTTGAAGGCGATGATGCCACCGAATGCGGATTCCGGATCGGTCTGGAAGGCCAGATCGTAGGCCATACCGATGCCGTCCAGACTTACCGCTACGCCGCAGGGGTTGGCATGCTTGACGATCACACAGGCGGGTTTGACGAATGACTTGACGCACTCCAGCGCTGCGTCGGTGTCGGCAATGTTGTTGTAGGAAAGCTCTTTGCCCTGCAGCTGGCGGGCGGTGGCGATGGAGGCTTCCTTCGGTGCTTTCTCGGTGTAGAAGGCGGAGCGCTGGTGCGGGTTCTCGCCGTAGCGCATGTCCTGAGTCTTGACGAAATTCAGGTTGAAGGTGCGCGGGAACGGGTCGTTACCCGGTGCCACCATGCGGCCAAAATAGTTGGCGATGGCGCTGTCGTAGGCGGCGGTGTGTTCGTAGGCCTTGATCGCCAGGTCGAAACGGAATTCGTGGGTCAGGGCGCCGTCGTGGGCGGCCAGCTCATCGAGCACGCGGCCGTAGTCGGCCGGGTTGGTGACTATGCCGACATGGGCGTGGTTCTTGGCTGCGGCGCGCACCATGGTCGGGCCGCCAATATCGATGTTCTCGATGGCATCTTCCAGCGAGCAGTCTGGCTTGGCCACGGTCTGCTCGAACGGGTACAGGTTGACCACCACCAGATCAATGCGCTCGATGCTGTTGTCGGCCATCACCGCATCGTCTTGACCGCGCCGGCCGAGGATGCCGCCGTGGACCTTCGGGTGCAGGGTCTTGACGCGACCGTCCATCATCTCCGGGAAACCGGTGTACTCGGACACTTCGCGCACCGCGATACCGGCTTGCTTCAATGCCTTGTAGGTGCCGCCGGTGGACAGGATGGCGATGCCGCGATCTGCCAACCCTTGAGCGAATTCCACCAGTCCGGATTTGTCAGAGACGCTGATCAGCGCCTGTTGCACCGCCTTGCTCATTGCCTGTTCCTGTTGCCGTGTTCGTGAAAGACCAGAAATAAAAAGGGGCAGTGATGACTGCCCCTGGGGTATGCGGGCCCGCCGCGTTACAGCAGGCCGTACTGCTTGAGTTTCTTGCGCAGCGTGCCGCGATTCAGGCCGAGCATTTCAGCGGCCTTGGTCTGGTTGCCGCGGGTGTACTCGAGCACTTTCTCGAGCAGCGGTATTTCCATTTCTGCCAATACCATTTCATACAGCTCGTTACCCGGCTCACCGTCAAGGTTGCGGAAGTAATCAGCCAACGAACGACGCACGCAGTTGCGCAGGGTATCGCGGGTATCAGATTGTGCCAGGGTCAGTTCCGGCTTGCGCTCTTCAGCGGTTGCCAGGTTATCCAGTGTGCGTGCAGCAGAGTTCATGCGGCCAAAGCTCCTTTCAGTCCGACGCTTTTTCCATGTGCGGCGGATACTTCACCGTACTGACCGAAGCGAATGCGATCAGTAATGTTTGCAAGATTGTGGAAATACGTTTTGACGGCGCACTGTTGTTGAGTGGCGTCGTCCAACCTGTTGAACTGCTGGCGAAATTCTTCGCCACCCGGCAGGTTGCTGGTGTACCACCCGAGATGCTTGCGGGCGATGCGTACACCGGTGTCTGCGCCATAAAATTCGTGTAATGAAATCAAGTGCCCCAGCACTTTTTCAAACACTTCCCCGACTAATGGCGCGTCCGGCAGTTTTCCGGTTTCCAGATACGCGAGCGTGTCGCGAAATATCCATGGATTACCCTGAGCTGCGCGGCCGATCATAATACCACCGGCCCCGGTAGATTCCAGTACTTTGCGCGCTTTTTCCGGGCTGTCGATATCGCCGTTTGCAACTACTGGAATTGCAACGCTTTTTACGACTGCAGCGATGGTGTCGTACTCGGCATCGCCGTTGAACTTGCAGGCACGCGTGCGGCCATGTAATGCCAGCGCCTGTATACCAGCTTGTTCAGCAATCTGTGCAATGCGCAGTGCGTTTTTGTTTTCCTCATCCCAGCCGGTGCGAAACTTCAGTGTTACCGGGACGTCCACTGCGGCGACCACGGCGGCAAGAATTTCCGCTACCAGTTTTTCATCGCGCAGCAGTGCAGAGCCGGCGGCGCGCTTGCACACTTTCTTTGCCGGGCAGCCCATATTGATGTCGATGATCTGCGCGCCCATGTCGACATTGATGCGCGCCGCCTCCGCCATCTGCTGCGGATCACTGCCGGCGATCTGGATCGACACCGGGCCGGGCTCGTCGGCGTGCGGCAGGCGCTTCATGCTTTTGCGTGAGTGCCACAGCCGTGCATCGCTGGTGAGCATCTCCGATACCAGCAAGCCGGCACCCAGCTCGCGGCACAATTGCCGGAACGGCACATCGGTGACGCCGGCCATGGGCGCCAGTGCCAGGATGTTGGGAATCGGATGTGGGCCTATCTGCATGCCGGTCAGCCGGTGGTGTCAGCGGCCGCACATGATAGGGAAGCGGACGGGCAGGGGAAAGGGCCTTTCAGGCCAGCCCTGCCCGTTGGTCAGGCGCCGGCGCCGGGGGCGGGTAGAAAGCGCAGGGTGTAGTTCACCGCGTCTTCGCCGGGATCAAGAATTTCCAGCGAGATATGTACCGGGGTATCGATCGGCATGGCATTGGATTTGGCCAGCTCACCGTTCAGGTACTCTGCCGGGGAGAAACGGCGACTGGCCACGGCGGCGCCCTGCAGCGTGGTGAAGCCAAGCTCCAGCACCGGGTAGGGTTGCTCGTAGTCGGCCTGGTTGAACAGCAGCACGTCGACCACCAGCGCGTTGGAGTAGGCCGGATGCTTGCGCACTACCAGGTTGGCGCCACGCAGCTTGTCGACATTGGACGGGCTCGGCAACACGCAGCCGACGGCGTTGCAGACAGTGGTGTAGAAACCGCGCCACTGCGGTGTGCGCGCCAGCGTCTCGAAGTTGAAGCTCAGATACTGCAGCGCAAACATCGCCACCATCAGGGCTGACAGGGCACCCCAGCGCAGCAGCTCGGCGCCGGATGCCATCATCGCATCAAGTTTGATGTTCGGCGTGACCTTCTTCTTTTCCGCCCTTGGCAGCTCAATGGCGGCCACCTCGTCGTCGGCATCGCTGAGGAAGCCGAAGCCATCTTCTTCGAACAGGCTGTCCGAGTCCTGTGCCCAGTCAGCGTCATCGCCGCCCTGCCGGGTCGCCGCGTGCTTCTGCTTTTTCCGGGTGCGGGCGGAGCGTGCCTGACTTTCCTCTTCGGTCTCGTCCAGGCTCATGGCATCGGCACTGATCGGCCTGTTCGCCTTGGGCGCGTCGTCGAGTTCCTCGAGCAGCTTCTCTGCCCAGGATTCATCCGAATCATGACTCTGGCGGTCGGACTTGCGACCGGCACCGGCCATGTCGGTGAAGTCCTCGTCGCGCAGGCGTTCGTCATTGTCTTCATCCAGCGACATGAAGGAGTCACTGAGTTCGATCGAGCCCAGCGACACCTTGGTGTCATTGGCGGGTGGGCGCGCTTCCGGGATCTCGTCGTCGCTGAAGTCGCTGTCGTCGAAAACGTCTTCTTCGTCAGCGCTGGCGCCATCCTCGTTCAGTGTCCAGCGTGATGCCGGTGCAGCGGGCTTGCTTGCTTCGCTGCCGGGCAGTGACCAGTTTTCCGGTGCCGCAGCAGCGGGTTTGGTTGCCGCCGGCTTGGCCGCTGCGGCCGGTTTTTTCGCAGCTGGCGCAGCAGCTTTGGGTTGGGCGGGTTTTGCAGCGGGCTTGGCGGCGGGTTTTGCTGCGGCCTTGGCAGCGCCGGGCTCAGCAACCAGATGTTCGGTGGCAAGGAAGACTTTCAGGCAAGAGCCGCAGCGCACCTGACCCTTGGCCTGCTTCAGGTGTTCTTCACTGATGCGGAACTGGGCCTGACAATGGGGGCATTGGGTTTTGTACTGAGCTGCCATAGTGCCTGTGGATTCCTGTAAGCGCCTGCCTTGGCGTGACTAAAACAGAGGCCACGCAGCTGTGCAAGGGTGTTGTTCGCGTTCTTTGTCTGTCAGCGGCGCCGGCCACTGATGCGCAGCCAGTCGTTTTTCTGCGCGTTGGCGTCCAGCGCAAAGGCCTGTTGATAGGCCTCGCGCACCGCCTCGCCTTGCTCTGCGAGGATGCCCGAGAGCACCAGTGCACCGCCGGGCTGACACAAGGCGGTGAGTTGACCGCTAAGCTCCACCAGCGGGCCGGCCAGAATATTTGCCAGCACCAGCTGATATTGGCGCGCCTCCGGCAGATCGCGCGGCAGCACGCAGGTAATGCGGTCGGCGACGCCATTGAGCTCGGCATTGGCAAAAGTGGCCATCAGCGCCTGTGGATCGATGTCGCAACAGGTGGCATGCTCCGCGCCCAGCAGCAACGCAGCTATGGCGAGTACGCCGGAGCCGCAGCCGAAGTCCATCACCTGCTTGCCCTGCACATCCGCACCATCCAGCCACTGCAGGCACAGGTCGGTGGTTTCATGGGTGCCGGTGCCGAATGCCAGACCCGGGTCGAGCTTGAGATTGACCGCACTCGGATCGGGCGCCTCGCTCCAGCTCGGCACAATCCATAACCGCTGACCGAAGCACATGGGTTTGAAATCTTCCATCCAGGCGCGTTCCCATGGCTGGTCTTCCAGAATTTCAAAGCGGTGTGTCGGCAGGGGGGTGCCGAGGGCTTGCATTAACGCCTGTTCCAGCAGTTGCTGGTTGGTGTCCTGTTCGAACAGCGCGGACAGGATAATGTCCTTCCACAGCGGTGTTTCGCCCGGCGGCGGCTCGAACAGCGGTTGATCCGCCGCATCAGTGAGCGTCACGGCAACCGCGCCGAGATCATCAAGCAGGGATTGCAGCGCCTCGACCTGATGGTCGTGCGCTGCCAGATGCAGTTGTAGCCAGGCCATGGGTTTCCCGGCGCGTAAGCAGCGCGGCCGTCAGGCCTTGCTGCCGCCGCGCAGTTTCTTTTCCAGATGGTGGATGTCGACACCGCCCTTGGCGAATGCGGGGTCGCGGAAGATGCGATCACGGTGCAGTGGAATGTTGGTCTTGATGCCTTCCACCACGACCTCTTCCAGCGCATTACGCATACGCGCGAAAGCAACTTCCCGCGTTGGTCCCCAGGTGATCAGCTTGCCGATCAGGGAATCATAGAAGGGTGGCACGGTGTAGCCACTGTAGATGTGCGAATCGACGCGCACGCCATTACCGCCGGGTGCGTGGAAGTAGGTGATCTTGCCCGGGCTCGGCGCGAAGCTGACCGGGTCCTCGGCATTGACGCGCACTTCGATGGCATGGCCGAACAGCTTGATGTCATCCTGCGTCACCGACAGCTTTTCACCGCCGGCAATCAGCAACTGTTCCTTGACGATATCGACGCCGGAAATCATTTCCGTCACCGGATGTTCCACCTGTACCCGGGTGTTCATCTCGATAAAGAAGAACTGGCCATCCTCGTACAGGAATTCGAAGGTGCCGGCGCCGCGGTAACCGATTTCGATACAGGCATTGACGCAGCTCTGTGCGACCTTCTGGCGGATATCATCAGGTATGCCAGGTGCCGGTGCTTCTTCCACCACTTTCTGGTGACGGCGCTGTAGTGAGCAATCGCGATCACCCAGATGGATGGCGTTACCCTGACCATCGGCAAGGACCTGGATTTCAACATGGCGCGGGTGCTGGAGAAATTTCTCCATATACACGGTGTCGTCACCAAACGCGTTCTTGGCTTCAGAACGGGTGACAGTGATGGCGTTGAGCAACTGGTGCTCGCTTTCCACCACGCGCATGCCACGACCACCGCCGCCGGCAGCGGCCTTGATGATGACCGGATAACCAATCTCGCGGGCCATTGCCAGGGTGTCGTCGCTGTTGTCGCCGACCGGGCCATTGGAGCCGGGCACGGTCGGTACGCCGGCTTTCTTCATCGCCTCAATTGCCGACACCTTGTTGCCCATCAGGCGAATGGTTTCCGGCCGCGGACCAATAAACTGGAAGCCGGAGCGCTCGACGCTTTCGGCAAAGTCGGAATTCTCTGCGAGAAAGCCGTAGCCGGGATGAATCGCGTTGGTGTCGGTGACTTCTGCGGCGCTGATGATTGATGGGATATTCAGGTACGACTCGGTCGGTGATGCCGGCCCGATACAGACTGCTTCGTCGGCCAGGCGCACATGCATCAGGTCGCGGTCAGCCTTGGAATATACCGCCACGGTGCGGATGCCGAGTTCACGGCAGGCGCGCAAAATTCGCAGGGCAATTTCGCCGCGATTGGCGATCAGAACTTTTTCCAGCATGGGGCCCCCGTTAGACGATGCGGATCAGGGGCTGGTCGAATTCCACCGGCTCGCCGTTTTCCACCAGAATGGCATCGACGGTGCCGGATTTGTCCGCTTCGATCTGGTTCATCATTTTCATCGCTTCGACGATGCACAGCACTTCGCCGGCGCGTACCTGTTGGCCGACTTCGATGAACGACGCAGCGTCCGGTGCCGGTGAGCGATAGAAAGTGCCGACCATCGGCGAGCGCACCAGGTGGCCTGCCGGTTTGCTATCGCTGACTTCGCGCACCGGCTCGCTGCTGCCACTGGCAGTCGGAGCTGGTGCCGAGGCAGGCGCCGCGGCGGGCATCTGATAATACTGCTGCGCCGGCGGCGCATTGCGGTGACGACTGATGCGGACAGACTCTTCGCCTTCGCAAATTTCCAGTTCGTCGATGTTGGATTCTTCCAGCAGCTCGATCAGTTTTTTGACTTTGCGGATATCCATAGCGGGAATTATTCCTGACTCAGAATTTTAATAGCGGCGTCCAGCGCCAGACGATAACCATCGGCACCCAGTCCTACGATCACGCCGCTGGCGATATCGGAGAAATAGGAGTGCTGGCGGAAGGCTTCGCGACGATGAACATTGGAAAGGTGTACTTCGATAAACGGAATCGCCACACCCAGCAGCGCGTCGCGCAGCGCGATGCTGCTGTGCGTGAACGCGGCCGGATTGATGATGATGAAATCAATGCCTTCGCCGGGCGCGCTGTGCAGGCGCTCGACCAGTTCGTATTCGGCATTGGATTGCATGCAGAGCAGATGGTGGCCGGCGGCCTGGGCCTGCTGCTGCAAGCCATCATTGATCTGGGCGAGGGTGGTGGCGCCGTAGGTCTCCGGCTCGCGGGTACCGAGCAAGTTCAGATTGGGTCCGTGTAAAACCAGTATCGAGGCCACGTGGGCGTCCCCCGCCGTCGTAATGTCCCTGAAATGCGGCGAACGGGTAGCGAAATGCACGCTAATGCCGGTTCGGCCGGAATTCGGGCAAGTCTAGGGGAGTTTGTAAAAGGAATAAAGTAACGAATACCGATACTTACAATTTGCCGTCAGTTCGGCGTAGATCGCCGCCAACTTGGCGGCGGCGATCCGTACGGGCGTGCCGGGTGGTGATGAAGTGATCAGAAAGTGCCCAGGTGGGTGAGGAACTTGTCCGGGCCCATCTCGCCGAGGATGCGCTTGCCGGCCACTTCGGCACCGTTGGCATCAAAAAACACCAGACAGGGCAGGCCGAGGATGTTGTAGCGCTCCATCAGCTTCTGGTTTTCGTCGTTGATCTCGGTGATATCCACCTGCAGCAGGCGGTAGTGACTCAACGCCGTCAACACGCTGGCATGGGTCAGGGTTTCCTCTTCCAGTACCTTGCAGGCCGCGCACCAGTCGGCGTAGAAGTCCACCAGCACCGGCTGCCCGGCGTCCTGCGCCTGCTGCAGTGCCTGGGTCAGGGCGTCGTTGCCACGCAGTTTCTGCCAGACCCCCACTTCGCCCGCGCTGGCACTGACCGCAGCCGCGGCGACGGTGGCTTGCGGCACGGGTTTCAGCGGCTGCAGAGGGTCCTTGCCGCCGGCCGCGGCGCCGACGATCAGCAGGCCGCCATACAGTGCCAGCATCAGTGCGACGGTGCGCTTCATGCGAGAGCCGTGCGCCGGCACTGGCTCGAAAGCGCCGAGGTAGACGCCGTAACCGCCGGCAATAAAGCCGTACAGCGCCATCACCAGGCTGGGGTCCATGATCCGGCCGAGCAGCCAGACCGCGATCACCAGCATAGTGATGCCGAAGAATTTCTTGATGTCTTCCATCCAGGGGCCGGCCTTGGGCAGGATGTGGCCGGAGCCGGTGCCCATAATGATCAGCGGCACGCCCATGCCGAAGGCGAGGAAAAACAGTGACAGGGCGCCGGTGGCGATGTCGCCGGTGCTGGCCACATAGATCAGCGCGCCGGCAAGAATCGGCGTCACACACGGCGATACCACCAGACCGGAAATGGCACCCATCAGGCCGGCGCCCCACAGCGAACCGCCTTGCTGGTGTTCGCTGGCCTTGTGCAGGCGGCTGCGCAAGAACTCCGGCAGTTGCAGCTCGTACAGGCCGAACATGGCCAGCGCCAGCAGGATAAAGACGATCACCGAGGTGATGATCGCGCTCGGCTGCTGCAGCATGTATTGCAGGTTGAGCCCGGCGCCAAACAGGGCCACCAGCATGCCCGCCAGCGTGTAGGGAATTGCTACGCCCAGCACGTACGCCAGACTTAGGCTGAAGCCGCGGCCGGCGGACGGGTGACCAGCGCCGGCAATGATGCCGGACAGGATCGGGATCATCGGGAACACGCAGGGCGTAAATGCCAGCAGCAGACCGCCGCAGAAAAACAGCACCACCACCATGCCAAGGCTGTGCTTGCCCATCCAGCGGCTGAAGTTGTTGGCGTCCTCACTGGTCAGGGTGCTGAGGAAGCCATCAGTGTCACCGTCGGCAGCCGCAATCGGTGCCGCCTGTGCGGCAGGTATGAAGCTGATCGGGAAGGTTTCCTTGCGCGGCGGGTAGCACAGCACATCTTCGAGACAGCCCTGATAGCCGACTTCCAGTTGCGCTGGCACCAGCGGCACCGATGACAGCGGCAGCAGGATATTGACGCGGTCGTGGAAGACTTCCACGTCGCCGAAGATTTCGTCGATCTTTGGCTCGCCACGCGGCAGCTCCAGCTCGGCGAAATCGCTCAGGACATTGCCGTTCATGTCGCTGAGCTTGAAGCCAAAGCGGTGACGGTACAGATAGACATCCGGCAGTAATTCGAAGCTGACTTCAATCGCCTGCTGCGCCACTTGCTCCATGGCAACGACGCGAATGGCCTCCTCGACGCGAGGGATGTCGTCGTCAATGCCGCCCGGCAGTGCCAGCGTTTGGCCAGTGCCGAGCAACAGCAGCCAGCCCATCAATACCCGCAAGCCCATCTTGTACATTCAGGTTCCTCGTATGACCCTTCCTCGGACTCCTGGATGTCGGGGAAGTTTCGGTGTTACGGATCAGCCCGGTCTGGCTGTCCGCCGCGCGCACTGCTGTGCAGCAGCGCATACTGGGGCAGTGTCGCACAGGAGGCAATTCTCCCTGCATCGCGACGCCGACGCAAAAATCGTTCACGGCGATGGCCGATATGCCAGTGATCGCCATCATCCTCTGTCGGCCGTGAACGGGGCATACTGCGCGGCAGCCGACGTTTCCGCCCGCCCTGATCCTGCTATAGTGTCTGGCCAATCTCTGCGAAACAGGGAGTCGCATGAAGTTGCCGGAAGATTTCACTGATCGGGTAGGGGATCGCCTGCTCGACCCGTCCACCAGCAAGCTATGGCGTTATCTCGCCGGACTCGCCGTGTTGTTGTTGCTCGCTGACCTGATTCTCGGCTGGTACTGGAGTGGCGAGCCGGAGGTGCTGCCGGCGCCGTCGGCCGCCGCGTCGCAGGTGGTCGGTGAGGCCACCACCGCGACCCTGATTCAGGTGTCCTCGACACTGCTCGACAAGCCCGGTGGCTATCTGTCCAACGATGTCCTGCCTCATCGGCTGTGGCTCGACAACATGCCGCATTGGGAATACGGCGTACTGGTGCAGGTGCGTGACATGGTGCGGGTGATGCGTCGTGACATGAGCCGCTCGCAGTCGCAAAGCCAGGAGGACGCTGACCTGGTGCGCGCTGAGCCACGTTTCAATTTCGACAACGCCAGCTGGGCAATGCCGGCCACTGAGTCTGAATATCGCGGCGGCATTCGTGCGCTGCAGTCCTATCTCGATCGCTTGCGTGGCCAGCACGATGGTGCCGCCTTTTATGCCCGTGCCGACAACCTCAATTACTGGCTCGGCGACGTGCAGAAGCGTCTGGGCAGTTTGTCCCTGAAGCTCAGCCAGAGTGTTGGTCGTGATCAGCTGGATCTGGACGCACAGGTGCTGCCGGAAACGACACGCGCCATGCAGGTGAAAACTCCCTGGGCCGAAGTGGATGACGTTTTTTTTGAAGCCCGTGGTGCCAGCTGGGCCTTGATCCATTTGCTGCGCGCGGCGGAAGTGGACTTTGCTGATGTGCTGGAAAAGAAAAACGCCACCGTCAGTTTCAGCCAGGTCATTCGTGAGCTGGAATCGACTCAGGAAACCGTCTGGAGTCCGATGATTCTGAACGGTTCCGGTTTTGGCATGTTGGCCAACCATTCCCTGGTGATGGCCAATTACATCTCCCGCGCCAATGCAGCGCTGCTGGATTTGCGGCAATTGCTGGCACAGGGGTAAACGTTCCGGTGACTCATGGAGAGGCGCGATGAAACGGTTATTGATAGCGGCAGTGTTTATGGCTTCCAGTGCCAGCCTGCAGGCGGCGACGCCCTTTGTTGAAGCCCATGCGGGAGTATTGGGCCTTGGTGCGGAAGTGGGTGTGGATTTCGGCCTGGTGCGCGTGCGTGCGCAAACCAGCCAGTACGATTATGACACCACACAGGATTTTGACGGCGTCGACTATGACACCACGCTGGAGTTGGGCGGCACCGGTGTGCTGGTCGATCTGGCGCCGTTTGGTGGCAGCTTTTATGTCACTGCCGGTCTGTATGAGAACGATGTCGGCATCAGTGGCAGTGGTCGTTATGTGACCGGGGATACCGTTGGTGGTGTGCCTTTTGTCGGCACTGTCTATGCCGATGCGGAATTTGATGATCAGGTGCCCTACGTCGGTATCGGCTGGCACCTGTTCAATGGTGATGGCGATTCCGGACTGGGATTGTCTTTCGATATTGGCGCCTATGTTAACGGCCCGGCGGATATTGAAGTGACCACCGATAACGCCACGTTCAACAACACCAATCAGGCGGCGATTGATCAGGAAGAACGCAATATCGAGGAAGACGTTGAGCAGTACGACACCATGCCGGTGGTCAAGCTTGGCGTGAGTTATTACTTCTGATTTTTTTCAGACATAAAAAAGGCCGGCATGCGCCGGCCTTTTTTATGCGAGCAGAATAATTACTTCTTCTCGTCGTAAGCCGCTGCGGACTTGATGATTTCCTGGCGTGCGGCTTCAGCACCGGCCCAGCCATCAACTTTTACCCACTTGCCTTTCTCGAGATCCTTGTAGTTCTCGAAGAAGTGCTCAATCTGTTTAACCAGCAGTTCCGGCAGGTCAGACACTTCCTTGACGTTGTTGTACAGCACGGTCAGCTTTTCATGCGGCACAGCAATCAGTTTGGCGTCCTGACCGGCTTCGTCGCTCATGTTGAGGATGCCGATCGGGCGAGCGCGGATCACAGAGCCCGGTACTACCGGATACGGGGTAACCACCAGCACGTCCAGCGGGTCGCCATCATCGGACAGGGTGTGCGGGATATAACCGTAGTTGGCCGGGTAGAACATCGGCGTGGCCATAAAGCGATCGACGAACACGGCGTGGCTGTCTTTATCGATTTCATACTTGATCGGCGAGCTGTTGGCCGGAATCTCGATAACTACGTAGATGTCGTCTGGCAGGGACTTGCCCGCCGGTACCTTGTCAAAATCCATGGATCTGTCCTGTGCCGGGGTTTGTAGAAGGGCGCGGATTATAGCAATGCCCGCCGCCGGCTGGCCACCACACCCGATTGGGGGAGAGACAGGGGCGCGGTAAATCGACTCCACTGGGGGCCTTTAGCTGGGTAATGTGGAGAAAAACAATGACATATCGTGTTCTGCCGGCGCTCTGGGGGCTGATGCTGGTGGGCTGTGTGGGGGGCTCGCTGGAGGTCGAGACGCTGCCGGATCTCGATAGGCCGATGAATTTTCTGTCTGAAACCGTCGAGGTGAGCGTTGCAGGGGGCGATGGCGAGCGTCAGTTCAGCGCCCGAATTGATCCCCCCGGTCTGGCGGCGGTGAGTATTGATGCGTCAGGGCGGCTGAGCCTGAAGGGGCTGGATGCCCAGCTTGGTAAGGGCGAGGTCACCGTCACGGTCAGCGACAAGACCGGCCATGCCAGTACGGCCTTCGCGCTCACGGTAAGCACCTACCAGCCCCAGGGCACCTTTGTTCTGGATCAGACCTGGCGTGAACGCTGGCTGGCGCCCAAGCGCTACTACGATTTCTATCTACCGGCCGGCTTCAGCGGTGCGCGGCCGCTGGTGATGTTCCTGCATGGGGGGCTGGGCAGTAATGATGCCCTGCAGACTGTCCATCCGGATGTGGATGACTACCCGGCCCGGCATTGGCTGGAGATTGCGGACCGTGACGGCGTCATTCTGGCATGGCCGAACGGGTTGGGGATTTTCAATATCTCGTCCAATCAGGAGCCGTTGGTGTGGGATGACTGTCGTCGGGAGGCCGCGCGCAGCAATGACAACAGCGATACGCTGTTCATCAGCGCCATGCTCGATCAGATCATTGCTTATCCGGCAGCGCTGCAGGTCGATACCAGCCGCGTGTACGCAGTCGGGCAATCCAATGGCGGCATGATGGCGTTTCGCCTGGCGCGCGAAATGTCGCAGCGACTGGCGGCCGTGGCGACATTCAGCGCCAACGAGCCAGATGGGGAGGACTGCATGGATCCGGAGTTGCCGGTGTCATTGATGATGTTCAGTGGCACCTCCGACCCGAACATGCCTTATGACGGCGGCGCTCTGGGCAGTCCCCTTCTGGAGTGGGCGCTTGGCAAGGTTCTCGGGGCGGAACAGACGCGGGATCTATGGCGCGGCCTGCTGGACACCGATCCAACGCCTGACGTCACAGCCTATCCGGATATTCGCACAGATGATGATTCAACCTTGACGGCCTACCGCTATCGCAATGGTTTGCTGGGCAGTGAAGTGGTGTTTGTGCGCGTTGAGAATGGTGGCCATACCATGCCCAGTCTCGATCACATTACGCCTTCGCGGCTGGAGCGCGTGCAGAATCATGATGTCGAGGGGCAGGAGCTGGTGTGGGAATTTTTCCAGCGTCATCAACGCTGATTCAGCTGCGCCACTTGATGCTGCAGCCGATCGAGGGCGCTTGCTCGCTGGCGGGTGGGCTGCCGGCCAGTACCGCATCACAGGCGGCACGCAGGTCGCGGCCGGAGAGGGGCACATCATTGCCGGGGCCGCTGCCATCGTATCTGCCGCGATACGCCAGCTTGCCGCCGGCATCAAACAGGTAAAACTCCGGAGTGCAGGCGGCATTGAAGGCGCGTGCCACCAACTGGGTTTCGTCCACCAGATAGGGGAATTCATAACCGCGCAGCGTCACTTCCTCACGCATCTTTTCCGGGCTGTCATCCGGGTGGCTACGGTAATCGTTACTGTTGATGGCGATCACCTTGAGGCCGTAGCGCTGGTAGTGGCGCGCGAACTGACTGAAGTGATCGGCCAGATGTTTCACGTACGGGCAGTGATTGCAGATAAACGCCACCAGCAGCGGCTGATTGGCATAGCTGCTGCTGGTGTGTTGCTGACCGAAACAGTCGACCAGTGAGAACGCCGGTAGCGGCGTTCCCAGTGGCAGCATGTTGGACGGTGTCAGCGCCATTACTTGGCCACGGGCTTGCCGGCGGCCTGCCAGGCCTGGAAGCTGCCATCCAGCACGGTGACGCCTTTGAAGCCCGCTTTTTCCAGCGTTTCCGCCGCCATGCCGGCGCGCTTGCCGCTGCGGCAGTACAGCACGATGGTGTCGTCCTTCTGTCCGGCCAGTCCGTCAAGATACTCGGCCATCTGGGTGTGCGGGATCAGGCGGGCGCCTGGTACGTGACCGGCGAGAAACTCGTCTTCGCTGCGCACATCAATGATCAGCGGCGCCTTGCCGGCGTCGATTTTTGCCGCCAGATCGTCCACCGACATGGTGCCGGCGGCGAATGCCTGGCTGGCCAGCAGTACTGACAGCAGCAGCGTGGCAAACAGGGATTTCAGAATCGTCTTCATGACAGGCTCTCCTCAGTGGCTTCCCACTCTTTCAGTTCATCCCAGAGTTTGACGGCGTCGCGCACCATGCTGGCAATTGAGGGTTTCGCTGCCGGATTGGAAAAGCTTGCCGCCAGCGCACGTGCCGCACATTCATAAATGAATGCCCTGCGGTCCATTTCTGCGAGAATTTTCATTATTACTTTCCTGCAACAAAAAACGGGTGCGCCGAAAGAGGCTACACCCGTTTGCCGTGCAAGGGTAGGGATCGGCCGCGCCGGGCCCGGAATTACAACTTGAAGGTGCCCTTGAGTTTCTTCGGTACCGCTTCCAGCTTGAGGCGTGCGTACTGTGGAATACCCTGCTTGTACGGTGGGTAGTCTTCGCCTTCGATCAGCGGCGCGAGATAGTCACGGCCGGCCGCTGTGATGCCGAAGCCGTCTGCGGTAATGAAGTTACGCGGCATCTTTTTCTCGACGTTGGCGACCTTGGCCAATGGCGCTTCACCGATGCTCCAGCTGTATTTCTTGCCTTTGCCGCGTACGATGGCGGGCATGACGGCGTTCTTGCCGGCCACGGCCATTTCCACGGCAGCCTTGCCAACGGCGTAGGCCTGGGCCACGTCCACTGCTGAGGCAATATGGCGCGCCGAGCGCTGCAGGTAATCGGCCACTGCCCAGTGATATTTAAAGCCGAGTTCGTCTTTCACCATCTGCGCAATCACCGGCGCCACACCGCCGAGCTGCTTGTGGCCAAAGGCATCGACGCTACCGGCATCGGCGAGGAATACGCCGTCTGCATAACGTGCGCCTTCAGACACGGCGACCACACAGTAGCCGTGCTTCTTCACCGTCTGCTGCACTTTCTTCAGGAATTTGACTTTGTCGAACGCGATTTCCGGGAACAGGATGATATGCGGCGGATCACCGTCCTGTTGTTTGGCCAGACCGGCCGCCGCAGCAATCCAGCCGGCGTGACGACCCATCACTTCCATCACGAAAACCTTGGTGGAGGTGGCGCACATAGAGGCCACGTCCATGCCGGCTTCCTTGGCGCACACGGCGGTGTACTTGGCGACGGAGCCAAAGCCCGGGCAGACATCGGTAATCGGCAGATCGTTGTCGACGGTTTTCGGAACATGAATGGCCTGGATCGGGTAACCCATTTTTTCCGACAGCTGTGACACCTTCAGGCAGGTGTCGGCGGAGTCGCCGCCGCCGTTATAGAAGAAGTAGCCGATGTCGTGGGCCTTGAACACTTCGATCAGGCGTTCGTATTCGCGCTTCGACGTTTCCAGGTCCTTGAGCTTGAAGCGGCAGGAGCCGAAGGCGCCGCCCGGCGTGTGCTTGAGCGCAGCGATGGTGGCCTTGCTCTCCTTGCTGGTATCGATCAGCTCTTCGGTGAGCGCACCAATGATGCCGTTGCGGCCCGCATAGACCTTGCCGATGTGCTTCTTGTGCTCGCGGGCGGTTTCAATCACGCCGGCGGCGGAGGCATTGATCACGGCGGTGACACCACCGGATTGGGCATAGAAGGCATTCTTGCGCGCCATGGGCAGGCTCCTTGAGGGCTGGGTCGGAATGGCGCGCATTCTACCCGGATGGCACCGACATTTCCTATGCCCCCCTCGTAGGAGCCAGCCTGCTGGCGAACAGGACCTTGCCGAATGCCGGTTCGCTTGCAGGCAAGCTCCTACGGGGCCCGGACATCTATCCGGCATTTGCGCGAGCGTCATGTGTTGTAGGAGCCAGCCTGCTGGCGAACGCGACCTTGCCGGATGCTGGTTCGCTTGCAGGCAAGCTCCTACCGGCCCGGATGCGAATGAGGCGTGCAGGGTCGGCAGGTCGGCCGTCGGTGGCCTCGCGCCCGGTGAGCCTCTAAACTGCCGACACACAGGATCAACGGACCACGGCATGCACATTCATATTCTCGGTATCTGCGGCACCTTTATGGGTTCTCTGGCGCAACTGGCGCGTGAGCTCGGCCACAAGGTCACCGGCTCGGATACCGCCATCTATCCGCCCATGTCTGATCAGTTGCGCGCTGCCGGCATCGACATCATGGAAGGCTACGATCCAAAGCATCTGCAGCCCGAACCGGATCTGGTGGTGGTCGGTAATGCCATGAGCCGTGGCAATGCCGCCGTGGAATATGTGCTCAACCGGGGCCTGCGCTACACCTCCGGGCCGCAAATGCTGGCGGAAGTGATCCTGCCCGGTCGCTGGGTGATTGGCGTTGCCGGTACCCACGGCAAGACCACTACCACCAGCATGGTGGCCTGGCTGCTGGAAGCGGCAGGGCTCAAACCCGGTTTTCTGATTGGTGGTGTGCCGGGCAACTTTCCGGTGTCGGCGCGTCTGGGTGAGGCGCCATTTTTTGCGGTCGAAGCGGACGAGTATGACACCGCCTTTTTCGACAAGCGTTCCAAGTTTGTGCATTACAAACCGCGCACTGCGATCCTGAACAATCTCGAATTCGATCACGCCGATATTTTTGATGATCTCGCCGCGATCCAACGCCAGTTCCATCATCTGGTGCGCACAATTCCCGGCAACGGCCGGATTATTTTGCCGGCCGGTGAAAGCGCGCTGGAGCAGGTGCTGGAGAAAGGCTGCTGGAGTGAAGTCGAACGCTTCGGTGCCGGTGCCGATATTGACGTGCAGCTGTTGTCCGAGGACGGCAGTTCCTTTGCGCTGCATGAGCAGGGCAAGAAAGTTGCCCAGGTGGATTGGGGCATGACCGGACTGCACAGTGTCAGTAACGGTGTGGCGGCGCTGCTGGCGGCGCGTCATTGCGGCGTCACGCTGGCGCAGGGTGGCGACGCCCTGAGTCAGTTTGAAGGCGTCAAGCGGCGCATGGAGCTGGTGGGCGAAGTGCGTGGTGTGCGTGTCTATGATGATTTTGCGCATCATCCCACGGCCATTGCGACCACGCTGCTGGGACTGCGCAAGAAAGTGGGCAATGAAAAAATTATTGCCGTGATTGAGCCGCGTTCCAACACCATGCGCATGGGTGCGCACCGCACGCGTTTGCCCGAATCGATCAGCGCAGCAGACGAAGTGATCTGGTATCAGCCGGAGGGTATTAACTGGTCGCTCGACGATGTGGTGAATGCATCAATAGTGCCGTCAAAAACGCTGGCGTCCATTGATGCGGTGATTGCTGATATCTGTCAGCGCAGCGACAGCCCGCTCAATGTGGTGATTATGAGCAACGGCGGTTTCGGTGGCATTCACAAAAAACTGGTTCAGGCGCTGGCCTGAGCATTATCGGAGTCCATCATGCAGGGTTGGTCCGCACTGATTGCAGGCTTGCACTACCTCGGCATCATGGGGTTGGCCGCAACACTGTCGATTGAAGCGCTGACATTGAAAGGCGCGCCCAGTGCGGCCGCCCTGGCGCGGCTGACCCGTGTCGACGCCTTGTATGGCCTCAGTGCCTTGCTGGTGCTGATGACCGGGGTGTTGCGAGTGGTGTGGTTTGGCAAGGGTGCGGACTTCTATTTGCACAACTGGATTTTTCATTTGAAGGTCACCGTTTTTCTGGTGATTGGTCTCTGGTCAATCCTGCCAACAGTGCGCTTTATTCAATGGCGGCGGGCGTTTGTCGCCAACGCTGTGTTGCCGGGTGCGGATCAATTCAATGCCATGCGCAAGGTGGCGTTTGCAGAAGTGCATCTGCTCGCGCTACTGCCGTTTCTGGCGGCGATGATGGCGCGCGGCATGGGCATGATCGGGAGCTAAGTGATGAGCCAGCGTGTCACGGTTGCCTTTACCGGTGCCTCTGGCGCCCAGTATGGCTTGCGTCTGGTGCAGTGTCTGTTGCAGGCCGATGCGCAGGTCTATGTGGTGTTCTCGAAAGCCGCGCGTGTAGTAATTGGCACCGAAACCGATCTGAAATTACCGCCGGGTACCGGCGACAGCGAGAACGCCTTGCGCGCGTATCTGGGTGTCGACAGCGGACGCTTGACCGTGTGCGGGCTGGAGCAATGGACCGCACCGATTGCCTCCGGCTCCGGTGCGCCACAGCAGATGGTGGTATGTCCCTGCTCCACCGGCACACTGTCGGCGATTGCCACCGGGGCCAGCAACAACCTGATCGAACGTGGCGCGGACGTGGCCATCAAGGAAGGCCGTAAACTGATTCTGGTACCACGGGAGGCGCCATTCTCGGCCATCCACCTGGAAAACATGCTCAAGCTGGCGCGCTTGGGTGTGGTGATTCTGCCAGCCAATCCGGGCTTTTATCATCAGCCGGAATCGGTGGATGATCTGATCGACTTTATTGTCGCGCGCATTCTGGATCAGCTCGGTATCGCGCATACGCTGGTGGCACGTTGGGGAGAAAAGCAGTGAACAGATTTTTCCAGACAACAGTATTGCTGACGATCATTGCTGTGCTGGCCGGCTGCCTCAGCAGCTGGCAGACACCGGCATTGCGCGTCGGGACCAGCCCGACCATGGCGCCGCTGGTGTTCGAACGGGACGGCGAGCTGGCGGGCCTGGAAGTGGATCTCGCCAATGAACTGGCCACGCGCATGGCGCGACGGATTGAATGGCAGGTGATGCCGTTCAGCGATTTGATCACAGCGCTTGAGCGTGGCGAGATAGATGTGATCATGGCGGGCCTGTCTGTCACTGAACGCCGCGCCCGGCGCATATTGTTTGCCGAGCCCTACATGCAGAGTGGCCAGATGTTGATGTTTCGCCGCAGTGATCTGGGCACGCTGAACAGCACCGGTGCAGCCCGTCAGCTTGGTCGCCCGTTCGCTGTACAGGCCAGCAGTACCGGTGAAAGTTTTGTGCTGCGCGAATTTCCCGCCGCACGCATTTTCCGCTTCGATGACACCGCGGCCATGGTCGCCGCGCTGGACCGCGGTGATGTGGATTATCTGGTGCAGGATGCGCCGGCGATTTGGTATTACAGCTTGCGCCAGCAGGGCGATGATAACCATCTGGCATTCTATCGCTACCTTACCCACGAGCAACTGGCCTGGGCGGTGTCGCGCGGGGATACGTCATTGGCGCAGGAGTTGAATCAGGCCCTTGCTGGTCTGCGCAGCGACGGTACACTACAGCGCCTGATCAATACCTGGATGCCGGTGCGAACCGCACTGGAAGACAAGTAACGGAGCCGATCATGACACCCGATGTCGTTGTGCCAGTGTTTGCCTGGTTTTCAGTAGGTTTGGGGTTATTTACGTTTGTCTATCGGATGATACATCCGGCGTATTTTCGCAAGCTGGCGATGATGCAGAAAGCGTTGGGCGCAGGCCCGGGCTACCTGCTGCACTTTGTCGCCTACAGCATTGTGCCGCTGGTGATTGGTGTGGTGCTGTTGTGGGCCAATCACAACCAGCAGCTGCCCTGATCAGCCAGTCAAGCGGGCGCGGAAAATAAAGAACACGGCGCCAACGATACACAGGCCTGCCCACAGATAGTCCAGCGTCAGCTTTTCTTTCATGTAGAAAATCGCAAACGGCGCGAACACCATTAGTGTGATCACTTCCTGCAGGATCTTCAGCTGGCCGAGATTCATCACTTCGTGACCGACGCGGTTGGCCGGAACCTGCAGCAGGTATTCGAACAGGGCGATGCCCCAACTGACCAGCGCAGCAATCAGCCAGGGCTTGTCGGCCTGGTTGCGAAGGTGCGCATACCAGGCAAAGGTCATGAAAATATTACTGGCGACCAGCAGCAGCGGTGTAATCAGCCACGGTGTCATACGAACCTAGGGGTTGGCTTTGACCGGTTGTACCGACCACCAGATCAACCACAGCAGGCCGACCTGAATCACCAGACGCACTGACAGCAGCGCCTCGGGAATATCCGGATACAGCTCCGGGTGCATCCACATATGCACATTTGCCGGCGTTACCGCCAGCGTCAGCAGGATCAAACCGTAACCGGCGAGTTTGCGCGTCGGACGAATCAGCAGGCCGAGTGCGCCAAGGATTTCAAATACGCCACTGACAAACACCGCCAGGTGCGCAAAGGCGATATACGGCGGCACGATATCCACAAAGAATTTGGTGGCAACAAAGTGGCCGATGCCGCCGAACATGAACCAGACGAAAACGAACGACAGCGCCGCCAGTTTCAATTGACGTTGTTTACTCATTTTGGCCAGTCCTGATGTTGGGGCAGGTCATCGTGGATGTCCCACCAGTTGGCCTTGTCGCCAACAAAAATATGAAACGCCGGGCGTGCGTCGATGGCTTCATTGATCAGCCCGGCGCGCACGCGTACCACGTCGGGCTGGCTGTCGCGGCGGCTGATCACCGGTGCACCGCAGACAGCGCAAAACAGCCGCTGCTTGCCCGGTGAGGATTCATAGCCCTTGAGCAGGTCTTCACCGGCAACAATGCGAAAGTTGCTTGCCTGCACCGGAATATTGGTGACAAAAGGCGTGCCCTGCGCCTGACGGCATTCCTTGCAGTGACACATCTGGATTGGCTCCAGCGCGCCGTCAATTTCGAAGCGCACCCCTTGGCAGAGGCAGTTTCCGGTAATCATGTCACTCTCCTGATCAACTGGCGCTACTGTGCCTTGGATTGCGGCGGGCAACAAGCGCGAACAGCGCGCCGGCAGGTATCAGCGACGTTGGCCGGCAAGCAACAGCGATGCCGGTGTTGTCTGGCCCGGCAGGGTGGGCGCGGTGAGTGCGGGGGGCGCAAAGTCATGTTGCTGGTAGAGCGTCAGCCAGTCGTCCAGGCGGCGACAGTACCAGGGCGCCGGGTGGCAGAACTGGTCACTGAAGCCGTCCCAGCTGCCAGCCCGCCAACTGCTTTGTTGCGCCTCGACGGTGTCCGGGTGCAGGGTCTGGATCAGCAGCCAGCCCTGCGGTGCCAGCAACCGCGTGCTGGCGTCGAACACTGCATCAACGCTGTCTTTGCCCAGCAACGAGAAGTTGCATACCAGCAAATCGAACGGACTGTCCGGCGTCCACTGCGGCAACTGCTGGTAAGTCATCACGGCAAATTGACCACCGGCCGCGCGCGCCGCATCGATCAACGCCGGCTCCGCATCGATGCCCACCGTTTCTATGCCGCGCTGGCTCAACGCGCGACACAGCCAGCCCTCGCCGCAGCCCACATCCAGCAGCCGTTGCGGCGCATGGGCACACACTGCATCGATGATGACCTGGTTGGTGAGCTGCTCGCGCGAGGCAATCTCGCCGTTGCGAATTGCCGCAATCCACGGCCTGGCGTTGTCCCGCCAGCTGTCGAGTATGTCCTGCTCGGGGTCACTCATCGCCGACCTCACTGCTACGCTGGATCAAGGTGGCATAAAAATGAATGGCGTCGATATAGTCCGTGACGCGCACGCGTTCGTCTCGACCGTGCAGCCGTGACAACTCGCTGTTGTCCAGCCGGAACGGCAGAAACCGATAGACCTGATCTGTCAGTGGACGGAAATAGCGTGCGTCGGTGGCGCCAACCACCAGATAGGGTGTAATCCGGGCGTCCGGAAAATTGCTGCGCACCGCTTCAGCCAGTACCTGAAATGCGGGTGCCCGCCAGTCAGATGCCTGTTGGGCCTCCGAGGAAAATTCATTCAGCGCGGTGACTTCCACCGCCGGGTCATCAATGACGGCATTAAGATGCGCAACAATGCTGTCGGCAGTGTCGCGCGGGTGGACACGCAAATTGATCGTCGCGGTGGCGGTTTCCGGCAGCACGTTCTCCTTGATGCCGGCGTTCAGCAGTGTCGGGGCCTGGGTTGTGTGCAACAGCGCGGCGCCGCTGGGGGAGCGTGCAAGCTGCGACATGATCAGCCGGTCGAACAGCCAGCGGTTGGCGAACAGCAATTTTTCCGGCCAGCGCATTTCCGAGTTTAGCCAGTCAAAGGTGGCGCCGGTGGGACCCTCCAGCGACATCGGAAGCGGTGAATCATCGATGCGCGTCAAGGCGCGGGCCAGACGAAATATCGCCAGATCGTTGGGCGGCATGGACGAATGGCCGCTGACCGCATACGCCGACACCTGCACCGACAGATAGCCTTTTTCCGCCACCCCCAGCAGCGCTACCGGCGCGTCCAGCGGCAGCGGCGAGTTGCCAAGCACAAAGCCGCCTTCGTCCAGCACCAGCCAGGGGCGAATTTTCTCACGCTCGAACCAGGCGGCGACATGGCGTGCGCCCTGAAGTCCGCCGGTCTCCTCGTCATAGCCGAACGCGATCATCACCGTGCGTTCGGGCACATATCCGTTTTGCAGTAATGCCGTGACCGCTTCCAGAATGGCGGCGGCGCTGCCCTTGTTGTCCAGCGCACCGCGACCCCAGATTTCGCCATCAATGATCTCGCCGCCAAATGGATCTTGCTGCCAATGCTGTGACGCCGCCGGCACCACATCGAGGTGCGCCATCAGCAGCAGCGGATCAAGCGTGCTGTTGCGGCCTTGCCAGATCAGTACCTGACTGTGTGCGTTGATCACTTGTGGCGTCAGGGTGCGGTACAACTCGGGCCACTGTTGTCGCAGAGTGTCGGTGATCTGCACAAAAGGGGCGTCATCATCGACGCTGGAGATGGTCGGTATCTGCAGCAGGTTGGCGAGACGTTGCGCGGCGGCATCAGTATCAACATCAATGGCAGCACGAATGCCGACAGTCGGCTGCAGATCCGGAACGCGTACCACATTGATGGCCAGCGCCAGCACCATGATTGCCAGCAGTGCCAATGCAAACCGTACCCACTTCAAGAACGTGCCCATGGTAACTCTCCCGGATTGGCGTACGCGGCGCTCAGGCGCCTGATTCAGCGGCCGCCAGACCCCGACGGTACCATTGGCTGGCCGGGGTTAGCCAATGTCCGGCAGACCGATCAGGCTGCCCACGGCCTGGCTACCAACCTTTTTGGCGGCGTTGGTAACGAAGCCCGTCAGCAAAGCGGCAAAGCCGGCGCGCAGCTCTTCGCCGCGTTTTTTCTCTGCCAGCGCCTTGAACTTGTCACGGAAGCTGCGTACCGCGTCGGTGTCGAGCAGTGCCTCCAGTACGCGAAAGAAATCACCGGGATGAATGCGTACGATCTCACTGTTGAAGGAGCCATCGAAGACAATGCCGTGCTCCTTGATCTGACCCTGAATCCAGTTCTTGGCCAGTGCGTCTTCGATAATCAGCACCACCCGATTGCCGTCCAGTTCCAGTGCCGCCTTGTTCAGTGCCTGCACAAAGCGGCGGCGCGCTTCGTCTTCCACGCGGCCGCCATACTTGAGTCCGGCGTCGTAGCGCAGCTTCTTGATTTTGGTGGCCGGCGCACGCAGCGTCTGACTCACCACCTGGTTGGAATACTGCGCCAGCGGCACGCCATTGGCGTGGGAGTACTTGTCGAGCAGGTGCATCACCAGCGCATCGACATCGGTCTTGGACAGGGCGCCAATGCCGTTCTTCAGATAGTGATGCAGAAATTCATCGGCAAAGTTGTCGCCGCCGGATTTGTCCTTCGCTGCCATGCAATCCCCCTGGATTAGTCCTGCGCCATCAGAAAGCTCAATCGTTGGTCGGCTTTCTTCGGCGATATCTCGATAATTTCTGCACGCACCACGTTCTCTGCGACAAACGGATCGTCATTAACGCGGCCGGTGATGGCGTCCAGATCGCTGTTGTGAGCGATGATTGAACCGCCGGCGCCGGGCTCGATGCTGCCCACCAGCAGAAAAACACCGTCGTCAAAGCCCTGCTTGATCCAGGCATTGTGTGCGGCCATCAGTTCTGGCGCTTTGGCTTTGTTATCGGAGAAGCGCAGCAAGATAATAAACATTCCAACCTCCTTGTTTGATCTGTTCGGGTGCCCGGCACCTGATGCCACTATTGGTCAGTCCAACTTGAATGCTTGTCGACCCAGCGGATGGCGTAGATGTAGAAGCCGCTGGCGCCGATCATCAGCACGCCGTACAGATAGACCGGCTCCCATAGTGCGTAGATGCCGCTGCCAATCGCAATCAGCTGGCAGCCGATGGCATAGCACCAGGCGGTAACACGTGAGTTGATGCCCCAGAGCGTCCAGTAGACTTCGTCGGGCATATTATCCTTACGTTGCATGCTTCCCCCTTGCTGGCAATCTGATATTGCGCGGGACACCTTCTGGTCCGCACTGAGCCTACTGGCTGATGCTGCCGGTGCACAAGCTTCGCGATCTGTGTTGGCATGGTTTAGTGCTTTGCAGCATGGCTCTGCGCGCTGCGTCGCCGCGTGATGAGAACGACAATTACTGCCAGACATGCTGCTGCAATGGCTGCCGGAAACAACCAGGTGGTCAGTGAGTATGCTTCCAGCGCGGCGATCACCAATAAATTACGCAGCAGAAATAGCCCAAAGAATACTACAGATTCTTCATATGGCTTTTGCCAGGCCTTGCGCAGCGTTGGTCCGAAGCCGAGTACGTCCACCAGCGTCAGTATCACCACGGCCAGCAACGCCGTGCCGGAAAAATGCCAGAGTGGCAATGCCGCCAAAGCAGCGATCAGAAAACACCAGTCGAGACGCGTTATGCTGAGGTCGCTGCGCCGTTGAAACGCGAGCGCGGCAATAAACAGCGTTATCATCGCCGACACACCAATCGCCACCGCGCCAGCGCCACCGTCGGCCTGCCATTGGGCGAAAAACACCACCAGCGTAGTAATGCCCCAGATAATCCAGGAAAACACGTGCGGCACTGTGCGCCGCGACAGGATGGCGCGGATATAGGGCACAAACGCCCAGAATGTGATGGTGATCGCCAGTGCGCTGAGGAGGGGCTTGACCATCACGGACAGCCTCTACAGGCGCGGCAAGAAGAAGCAAAACATGCCCACATCAGATATTCCTTCACGCGACGCGGCCTTTTCCAATTTTGCGCTTGCCTGAGCGAGACGTACTTCTCTCAAGGCGTTTGTTATTCTCCAGCGCCAGCGTCATCAGGCGCCGGAACTTCGGGCATTGAAGATGGCTGGCGGCTGAACATTGAGCCGCATGGCGCAGACCGTCGCGCGCGGCGGTCAGCTGCTTGATGGCGCGATCCAGTTCAGCGGCTTTATCCAGCAGCATCTGCCGATTGAAATCGGTGACATTGCCGGCGCCGAGCATGGTGCGTATCTCATTCAGAGAGAAGCCCGCGGCGCGCCCGAGCGCAATCAACGCCAGTCGCTCCATCACGCTCGCATTGAATAGCCGATGCAAGCCGCGTCGGCCGGTGGAGCGGATCAGGCCCTTCTCTTCGTAATAGCGCAACGTAGACGCCGGCAGCCCGGACAGTCTGGCGACCTCGCTGATATCCATGGCGGACCCTTGACTTAAAGTGAGCTTGAAGTATTAGGCTGGCCAGACAGTTCGGTCAACAGGGTAGAAGGTGATGAGCATGACGCTAATGATTTCGGTTCTGGTATTGGGCATCGGCGCAACACTGGTCATGGATTTGTGGGGCCTGGTCCGCCGCGCGTTATTCGGTGTGCCGACGCCGGATTATCGGCTGGTGGGCAGGTGGCTCGCGCATATGCGCCACGGGCAATTTGTGCATCGTCCAATCGCGGCGAGTGCGCCAGTGGCAGGTGAGAGTCTGCTGGGTTGGGCATTTCATTACACCGTTGGCATTGCCTTTGCTGCACTGCTGGTGGGGCTGGAAGGCAGGGCATGGATGGCGCAGCCGACATTGCTTCCAGCGTTGGCGGTGGGGTTGGCCACGGTGGTGGCGCCGTTACTTTTATTGCAGCCCGGTATGGGCACTGGTATCGCTGCGTCAAAAGTACCGCGACCCTGGCATGCCCGTTTTCATAGCGTGGTGACGCATCTGGTGTTTGGGGCAGGGCTTTACCTGTCTGCTCTGATGCTCGCGAGCGGTGCGGAATGAAATGCCCTGTGTGCGCGGATTGCCCGGTATCCGTATCCGGTTTAGCGTTCAGGTCTTGCGCTGAAGCGCATCAGTAAAATGCTCGCGTCAGGGTGTCGGTAGGTCGCATAGCCGGGAAAGGATTGCATTCTGGCTGGACTCATCAGACGTACCGACCAGATCACTTTCGATAATGGTCAGGTATGGACACAGCTCGTCCTCCGACGCGCAGAGCTCTTCACCATACTCGAAGCCCCAGACGCCGTACCGTCATGCAATGTCGTAGAGCGACCTGGTGGTGGCGCTCCCCTCGCACAGTGCGGGAAGCGCCGGTAACGTCAGAAAAGTACGTCTGGTTAGTATTCCGGAGATACGCCGGGGGCAGAATAGCAAGTAGCAAAAAGATAATGGCGGGCGCAATAACGCTTTGGTTTGCGGGCGCAGAATGCGATCCGCAACACCAACTTGTTATGAGTGCCTTGATCATGGAATTGGTGCATGTTTCACCCATAATGGTGCAGACCACCCAATAAAACCACCTAAAACCCCTGCCGCTACAATTGATTCAGCATCTAGGTGGAAAGCTAGGGCTGTAAGTATTCCTGCTACAACTCCGCAACTAATTTGAAATAACCACGCTTTTTTAAAAGCACCCGGCTCTATTTCAGGGGCGCCAACCAAACCTATAAAGAACCCTATAAAGAAAACAATTGCAAGATGTAGCCAATCACCAAAGTTAAATATCAGAGAAAATACTGAAGAGACTAGAGCAAGGCCAAATCCACATATCGCTGATATCTTCAGTGCTTTCATGCTAGTACTCATAACGCTTTAAGCAGCCGACGCGTAAGCGGTCGGCCTGCCTTTACTTGTTAACTGCCTACTCAGCATCTTCGTCGTAGATTCTTGTGTAGTTATCAAACTCCGTGCCCTGGAGGTCAGATTCAATTACCTTTTTTGCAACATCAAAGTCTACTACGAAGTTGCAAACCTCCATCGTGCCGCTACCAATGCTGCCGCCATCACAATTCCCAAGGCCGGTCCAGCCTAGAGTTTCATTCATCCGCTCCTCCAGGCGGTGTCTCTTCTCTAAATCTTCTCCCGACCCCATGCCGTCGACTGAAAATTCGATTAATAGTGTGTATTCTTCCAGTGCCTCACCGAAGCCTTCCGCGACGAGTTTATTAATTTCATCTTGGATTATTTTCTCTGGCTTTTTAAGAAAGGAACCCTTTACCTTCTTAGTGCTCCCCTTGGTGCCGAGTTCGCCCCAATGGACAGTATGACTACCATCATCGTTATCCCAGGTTTCCCAATATTCCTTCTTGGAGTCCGTGATCCTGTAGAGCTTGAGCACACCGCCCCCTATTTTCAGTTAACGCTTTTAGCAGGGGCGCAGTTTACTGCGTCCCTTGCCTAAACTTGTTAGGGGCAACCAGCCAGAATGCCAAAGCACCAACTAGACCGCACGCCCCAAGAAACAATACCCCTTGGATGAATTGAAGCCAGCCTGCCATAGTGGGGACGCCGTCAATCATCGTTTCCACACCGTTTACCGATGCACTTGATTTGAGCTCCGGGTACTTCAGAGGCCAAGTAAACACAGCCATCGGAACGGCAGCCAGAAAGAAGCCAGCACCTAGGGTTGACCACCAACGCACCAGATTAAACCAGCGAAATATGAAGTACGCAGGTAAACCAAGCAAAGCCACAAAGGCTGCTGAGACAAAAAAGCACAGCATCGCAAAATTCTTTGTGCGAACCCATATATAAGGGTCATCGGCTTCAAACGTCTGAAACTGGCCGTAGAGATACCACGACACCATCAAAAGAGCGGGCAAAGCCGCTGCAGATAAAAACGCAATTGCGATTCTCATAGAGCCCCTAACGCCCGGCGCAGCGGACAAGTTGTAGCGACGAAGGAGCGGATACTTGATCCGCCTGCCGCCGCTTGTTAGAAATTAGCGCTCCATGTACCAATCGATCACCTCTGGCACTTCCTCCGCCGAGATCTCAAGCAGCAGCTCTGCATATAAATGTTGCCTTGCTGACACAGCAAATGCAGCGATAGCGGAGCGCGCAACGTCTTCGCTCGCCTCCGAGCGCAATCTATCTGAAGCCAGACTTCCAAGTAGGGCTAAAGCTGAGAAATACTCCTGCCTCATCTCCTCGGGCACATCTATCCCGGCCTTCTTACGCGCCACCTCAATTGAGGCGGGCAGTGAAAAGAAGCTTGCAGTAACCTTTTCTGGACTTCCCTTCATGCATCTCACAATGGCGGGCACTGCCGCGAAAGATGCCGAATATATGTCACCCTGATGGTAGAGGGCGCTCCATAGGGAGAACCAGGGTTCGCTCTCATAGGATGACTCGTCCGGAAAGCTCTCTAATTGTGCTAGAAGGCTTGGCAGATTCTCTGCCGTGCCGTATGCGTGTTCTAGCGATTGCCAATCAGGCATAAGCTCCGCTTCCATTCGATTTCTAACGCCTTACTCAGCCGGCGCGCAAGCGGTCGGCTGCAGTTGCTTGTTAAGCGTGGTCACACGCTCATTATCTCATCAAACTTATTCACGTGCCGTTCCTTTGAGGCTTTGACTTTAACCTGAATCTGAACTTTCTCTAACTTACAGACATTTTCGGCGCTGCTGCAAATCTCAACTTTCGCTTTTATAACGTAATTATTAGGACCGACATCATCAGACGAGAAGCTGGCTACAGCCCAATCATTATCTTCGTCCGAGCGAATCTTGCCGCTAGTCGATTCGCCTAAGAAAACTCTCTTATCCGACATTAATTCTATGAACTCAAGTTCAGAAATCTTAAAACCAGATAGGCCGTAGCTTTTAGGTTGAGTGACCCAAAATTGAATTGAATAGGGTTTCCCCCAAATTTTAGCTTCTTCGTTATAAACGCCATTAAATACGATGGAAATTGTTCCATTGGATAATTGAGTTTCCTCAGCCAAAAGGTCATACCTGCTGTAAATGGTACAGCTTGAGAGAAATAAGGCTAATAGAATGGCCAGATGCTTCATAGTTTTACGCTTAACGCTTGTGGCAGCGGGCGCGCAAATGCGCGCTCCGGCGACCGGAGGGAGCGAACTGCCCGCACTTGTTAGGCTCTACACGCGTCACTGCTGAGCACCGTTCAGACATTTCAGAAGATGCTTCTCCATGCTGAAATTCCTTCGCTTCCCGTATGTCGGGATTTCTCGCAGGAGATTGAGCCAATGTTGCAGAAACAACTTATCTGACGCCAGCACGCTCCGGTTTGCATCCCACTTGGCCTGATACTCATGATTCTCCGCTTGCAACCGCTGAAGTGCATCTGAACAGGGTAGGCAAAGTGACGGGGTCCACCACACGAATCGCTTCTTTACTTCATATGCAGTTTGCTGCGCTAGTGCCGTAAATTTGCAGCTGGCGAAGCACTTACAGCACCTATAGGCGATATCCTCGTAATGCGTTGCGCGACTATCGTAGTGCGATACGTGCAAACGTTGGCTAGAGGGGGACCACTTATCTCGATTAATAGGTACGTTCATGCGTCCCTCTCTCGCAACCTAACGCTCAACTCAGCCGACGCGAAGCGATCGGCTGCAGTTTCTTGTTATGTGGCCAGCGCAAATATTTGCCGCAGAAACCACATCGGTTCGCCCATGCTGAATCCATAAGCAGTTAATCCCAGTAGCGCGCCTACAAAGACAAATACTGATGCCATCGTATAGCGCTGGCCCGCCGTGATCTGTCGCTCAAACCCATCATCGAGGGCGCCGATAACAATTAGGTCGAGCCTGCCGGTCAGCACGAGCACTCCAAATACTAAAAAGGCAGCTGACAGCACCGCCAATAGCACGACCATCTACTTCCCCTCAGCCACATAACGCTTAAAGCAGCCGACGCGTAGCGGTCGGCCTGCCTTTACTTGTTATGTTTCTTGGCAATGCCTTCAAGGTGAACCCTCCTGGCTTCATCCTTCCTCGCCTTTTCCTTATTGCGACAAGGTCTACACCTCACTGCCTCGGACGAAATATCGCCTTTTGCGATCTCGTACCACCACTTTTGTTGCCTGGACGTCCATACCTCTTCGCTTTGACAGTCTCGGCAAATGAAAGGGCGGTCAACGTAAAAATTCGGGATTCTCCCGTAGGGATTTACCTGCCTAAGTACCAACCTATCGGCAGGCACGGCCCCCTCGGGCATTTCTTCGGAGTACGGATCTGCCACCAGCCTCTTCGCCTTTTGGAGGCGAGCTGCCTTGATTTCCTTACGCCTCTGATTCCCGCTTTTTTTAAACATAACGCCAAGCAAAGCGGCGCAGCTTTGCTGCGTCCTTGCTTGTGCGCCTTGTTATAAGCAGTTTATTCAATACGGTCATATCCAAGGATTTCGCATTGTTTTGTAACACAAGCCTTTAGCTGCCATTCTTTGTTTTCAATCAGCGTTTTAATTAAGCCAGACGCTGTTTCCAGTTCATTTTCTCTAATACTTAATTCTATCTTTCTAAGCTGCTCTAAATCGTATGCAGCATTAGAGCTGAGCGTATCTTCAATAATTACTGTAGCTGCAAGATCAGAGTGCCTATTTATCTCAGTGGCCATGAGATACCAGCCATACATACCTGATATGAGTAGGGCTACCCCAATAGCTACGTACTTTATGATTTTCATAGTTCTCACGGCTTATAACGCTCAAAGCAGCCGGCGCGAAGCGGTCGGCCTGCCTTTGCTTGTTAGCACTACTTCTTCCTATTTGGCCGCTGGGTTAGTGCGGACCCTGCCGAAGTTTTCGCTGATTTACTGGAGCCGGAGGCTTTTAAAGTTTTGGACGCAGCACTCCCGGCCTTGGACCCAGTCGTTTTGGGTGGTGCCTTCGTTTGGCTTAAGGCAGAGCCTGCGGCTGATTTTGCAGCCTTGCTAGAATTGCTGTTTCTCAATACTTTCGATGCAGCGGAGGCTGCTTTTTTACTCGTAACTTCATTCTTCGCCATGTTCTGTCACCTCAATAGTGCTTGTTTTTGATTTTTTGACTAGATCGACAGCCGAAGTATCATTAAATACCAGAAAAGCTAGTAGCCCAAGGAGAGCAGCGAATAGCAACGCGCTTGCGAATCCTCCTGCAACGTTCACTCCAAACTGCGGCCAAAACTTACCTATTTCCCTGATTTCATTTACCAAAATCCCTCTCTGCATTTCTTCTCCATAATCAGCCAGATACGTCTCAATGACCGATGCGCCGTAGTCGGTTAGTCGCGTCTGCGCCGTATCCCGCGCCCTTAAAAGGGCGCCTGATGGTAGCTGAGAGTACCACGCTCTAATTGCTTCATCTGACGGATAGCCTCCGTTATGCAATGTTTGGTGTTTGATCCACTCTACTTTTTGTTCTTCTATGACGGCGAACGCTACCAGGCCAAGTAGCCAATCTTGGTCTTCAGGGACATCATCCACCAGAGCTTTATAAATATCCTGCGTGCTGTGGTACTGATCCATCCTCCCTCCTTGGTTGCTAACAGCGTATTAAGTCGACGGGCATCCGGTTATCACTTTGGCCGGTGTTCCACTTTCTCTGGCGATGCCCATTTATGTTGAGATTCCTTTTATCATCAATCATCTGGATGTCCAAACAGATCGTTTTGGTGTGCAGGCAAATCCGGTCAAACGGACCGGTGTTCACCTGTAAATCCGGCGTGATGCCAAAGTAACATCATTCGCTATCTTGCTGTTTTCGCAGAATAATGTTTTTTCAGGATCCGTGTTCACAGGACAAGGCGCCTTTTTCCTGTGAACACGGCTTGTGAACACAGGATAGGCACTATCAGGAAGAGAAAATCAGCACGGAAAATTTAGAAAGTTTTAATGCCTACATCTACACCCTGATGCTGCAGGTCCGCATGGTAGGAGCTGCGCACCATCGGGCCTGAGGCCACTGAGGTAAAGCCCAGCGCTTCCGCTTCCTTTGCATACAACCGGAATTCATCCGGGTGCACGAAGCGTTCTACCGGTGCGTGGTGTTTGCTTGGCTGCAGGTACTGGCCAATGGTGAGCATGTCGACATCGTGGGCGCGCAGGTCATGTAGCACCTCAATCACTTCTTCATAGCTTTCGCCCAAGCCAACCATAATCCCCGACTTGGTCGAGACATGCGGATTGGCGGCCTTGAACTGCTTGAGCAAGTTCAAGGAATGATCGTAGCGCGCGCCGGGGCGGATGCTTTTATACAGGCGCGGCACGGTTTCGATATTGTGGTTGAACACATCGGGCGCTGTGGCGGTCAGGGTGGTCAGTGCGGTGTCCATGCAGAGTTTGAAGTCCGGCACCAGCACTTCAATTTTGGTGTTGGGGGATTGCTGGCGGATTTGCGTAATGCATTCGGCAAAGTGATTGGCGCCGCCGTCGTCGAGGTCGTCGCGGTCAACCGATGTGACCACCACATATTTCAGCGCCAGATCCGCCACGCTCTCGGCCAGATGTTGGGGTTCTTCCGGGTCGAGCGGTTTGGGGCGACCGAAGCCGACGTCACAGAACGAACATCGGCGCGTGCAGATGTCGCCCATGATCATGAAGGTGGCGGTGCCGCCGCCAAAACATTCCGGCAGGTTGGGGCAGGAGGCTTCTTCGCACACGGTATGCAGCTTCTGTTTGCGCAGCATGCTCTTGATGCGCTGGATCTCGCCGTTGGCCGGTACGCGCACGCGAATCCACTCGGGCTTGCGCAAAATGCCTTTGCCGGGGATCTCGACCTTTTCCACGTTCGTAGACGCCACGTCGGCATGGGCCACGCTGTCGCTGGCGCCAATATTGGCCACCGGAATCATGCGTACCTTGTCGGCACCGCGCAGCTTGTCACCGATGGCAACTTTACGACGTGGGGGGCGTGTGGATTCGGTTTCGCTCATGCTCTCTCTGCCTGGTCTGAACGCCGCTGAGTGTACCAGCCGGGCGGCTGTTGTGCCTCGGTCAGGGTGCCCAGCGCGAACTGTTTTTGCAGTTGGGTGAGCAGATCGGCTTCGCAGCGTGCGCGACCGGCATCAGCGCCGAGCAGGGCAAGGCTGGTGATCGGTTGGCCGGCATAGCCGCAGGGGTTGATGCGCTGGAAGTGCTCAAGGATCACCTCGCGATTGAGCGACAGTCCGTGGTAGCTGCGGCCGTGGCGAATACGCAGGCCGAGCGAGGCGATCTTGGCGCCGTCCACGTACACGCCGGGGGCCTTGGGGTTGTTCACGGCGGTGATGCCGCGTTCGGCCAGCATGGCGATGATGGCGGCTTCGATGCGGTTGACCAGCTCGCGCGTACCGATGCCCATGCGGGTGATATCCAGCAGCAGGTAAAGCACGGTCTGACCAGGGCCGTGATAGGTGACCTGGCCGCCGCGGTCAGTCTGCACTACCGGGATGTCGCCGGGGGCGAGCACGTGTTCGGGTTTGCCGGCCTGGCCGAGGGTAAACACGGCAGGGTGTTCGAGCAGCCAGAGCTGGTCGTCGGTGTCGGCGGTGCGCGTGTCGGTGAACGTTTTCATCGCCTGCCAGCAGGGCAGGTAGTCCACGGTGTCGAAGCGCTGGATCAGGGTGTCGGGCATGGGCATTAGTGTAGCCTGAATAGGCTTTGTGCTCCCCCCTTGATGGTTCTGCCGCTCGCCGTGATTGCAGCAGGGGTAATAGCGCCGGAGGCATCCGGCAGGGGCTGGTTCGCTTGCAGGCAAGCTCCTACGGTTGGGGTGGTTTGCGGTGTCGGGGGCCGATCCCTCCCCGGCCCTCCCCTTGGCAGGGGAGGGAGTTGTGATTGGTCTTGGCTATCAGCGAGATATTATCTATCCAATATGCAAATCATTCTCATCTGGCTAGTCTGGTCGGCGTGTGCTGGATTCGCCAGCTGATCGGTTCCCACGGGAGGGCGCCATGACCAAGACCATGACCTTTGCAGCAGTGCACTTCTCGGTAGCGTTCAGCGTCGCCTGGTTGCTGACCGGCGATATCGTGATTGGTGGTGCGCTGGCCCTGATCGAGCCGCTGGTGAATACGGTGGCGTATTTTTTCCACGAGAAGGTGTGGGAGCGCGTGCGGGGTGGTCGTCAGCAATCCATGGTGTCCGCCATGGCGCCTTGACGCGCCACGAATTTGCCCCCGCAGGCCATTAAAAACACACCGTAGGAACAACACAGCGTGTGAATAACCCACCGTAGGAGCTTGCCTGCAAGCGAACCAGCCCTTGCCGAACGCTGTTCGCTTGCAGGCAAGCTCCTACCGGGATGGACGCGCGGTTTCGGCGGTTAGAAAACGACTTTGACGTGTACGCTGGCGTTGAGGTCGGCGTAGATATTCGCCACCTGATCCTTGGTATGCACGACGATTTGCACATTCACCGAGACAAAGTTGCCCTTGCTGCTGGGTACCAGATTGATCTTGCCCTCGGGGTCGAAGTCATCGAGGTGCTGGTCAAGAATGGCGAGCACCACTTGCTCCAGCGGGGCATCGGCCGCGCCCATCACTTTCAGGGTCATGGCGTGGGGAAACTCCCACAGATGTTCGTTAACGGTCATGCCTCACCACAGAGTTTGCGTTTGTAATCGACGTACAGTCGCGCCACTTGCTTCCATATGGGGCCGGGTTGGCCATTTCCAACCGCCTTGCCGTTCAATTCGACGATCGGCACCACTTCCTTGGTGGAGCTGGACAGCCAGATTTCATCGGCGTCTTTGAGTTCGGCCTCGGTAATTTCGCGCTCTTCAAACGGTACCTGATTGGCCAGGCACAACTCCACGGTGAGATCGCGGGTGATACCGGGCAGGATCAGGTGACTTTTCGGTGGCGTCATGACCACGCCGTCCTTGACGATAAAAAAGTTGGTGGCCGAGCCTTCGGTGGCAAAGCCATCGCGAATCAAAATGGCCTCGGCGCAGCCTTGCTGCACGGCGTGCTGACGCATCAGGGCATTGGGCAGCAGCGCGACGCTCTTGATGTCGCAGCGGCTCCAGCGAATATCATCCATGGTGATGGCGCGGTAGCCGGCGGTGGTATCCGGGCTGTCCGCCGCCGGCGTGGCAATCGGACTGGTCATGGCGAACAGCGTCGGAGGCACCGGTGGGTTCGGAAACGCATGGTCGCGTTTGTCGGCAGTGCCACGGGTGATCTGCAGATACACCGAAATATTGCCGCCGCCGTTTTTCTCGATCAGCTGCTCCAGCAACGTTTGCCACTGTTCGCGGGTGTGCGGATTGGCGAGCTGGATTTCATGCAATGAGCGCTCAAGCCGCTGCAGGTGTTCCTGCAGCCGAAACAGCACACCGCTGTAGGCGGGGATCACTTCATAGACGCCGTCGGCAAACAGGAAGCCGCGGTCCATCGGTGAAATGCGCGCCTGCTCCAGCGGTAAAAACTCACCATTGAGAAAGGCTATGCTCATGTGCGTCTCGTTGTGGCTGCTGTGTGCTTTTATCTGTTCGTAGCAGCCAGCCTGCTGGCGAAACTGCCTTCGCTCGGGGCGGTTTCGCTTGCAGGCAAGCTCCTACGTGATCGGTCAGTGCCGATCAGAAAAGATTGCTGAAGAAGCGCAGGATGTAGTGCCACAGACGCTTGAAGATGCCGGCTTCCTCGACATCGTTCAGGGCCACCAGCGGCTTCTCCAGCAGCACTTCGCCATCCATGCGGATCACTACGCTGCCCAGCGCCTGGCCCTTCTGGATCGGCGCGGTGACATCCGGGTTGACCGTCATTTCTGCCTTCAGTTGATTGTGGCTGTCGCGCGGAATGGTCAGTACAAGGTCTTCCGCCGGACCAAGGTTCAGTTCGTTGTTTGCGCCCATCCAGACGCGCACGGTGGTCAGGCTGTCGCCTTCGCTGTAGGCCTTGTAGGTTTCAAAGAAGCGGAAACCATAGGTGATCAGCTTTTGTGTTTCGCGTGCGCGCGCTGCTTCGGAATCGGTGCCCATCACTACCGAGATCAGCCGCATGTCTTCATCCACCGCAGACGCCACCAGACAATAACCGGCTTCTTCCGTGTGGCCGGTTTTCAGGCCGTCCACGCGACTGTCTTTCCACAGCATCAGGTTGCGATTCTGTTGAGTGATGTTGTTGTAGGTGAACGACTTCTCGGCATAGATGGAATAGTGCTCGGGGAAATCATTGATGATGTGCTTGGCGAGTATGGCCAGATCGCGGGCGCTGGAATAATGATTGTCTGCTGGCCAGCCAGTCGCATTCTTGAACTGGGTGTCGAGCATGCCCATGGTAGAAGCGTGCTGGTTCATCAGATCGGCAAAGGCGTCTTCGCTGCCGGCGATATATTCCGCCATCGCCACCGAGGCGTCATTGCCGGACTGGATAATGATGCCGCGCAACAATTCTTCTACCGTCACTTCGGTGCCTTCGCGCAGAAACATGCGCGAGCCGCCCATCTTCCATGCCCGTACGCTCACCGGCACCTTGTCTTTCATGCTGATGTGACCGTTATGAATTTCTTCGGCAGCAATGTAGGAGGTCATCATCTTGGTCAGGCTGGCCGGCGGCAGACGTTCGTCGATGTTGTGCTGCACCAGAATCTGGCCGCTGGCGGCGTCCATCAGCAAATAGCCGGTGGCGTCGATGTCAGGGGCCTTCGGGATCATGCCGGCGCTGGCGAGCAGCGGTAAGCAGCTGAGCAGCAGGGACAGACAAAATTGACGGGGGATCATGCTTCCTCTCACTGTCTGGCGCGTTCTTCATGAGCGCGCGTGAATAGATCGGTGGCCGGTGGCGTGGGGAGATACTGAAAAAAGCCACCAGACTGGCTACGACTGGTGGCGGCGCACGGAGTTCCGTGCCACGCCCTGTTGGCGCCGCATTCTAGCAGGCTGGCGGGGATTTTCCTCTTTCTGAGCGGATTTCAGGGCGCGGCGTTAACAGCCTGGTAGCCGGCGGCGGCCAATGCCTGACGGGCACTGTCGCGTGCAGCGGCACTGTCGAAGGGGCCGAGCCAGACACGATAAAGGCTGTTGGCCGGGCGAATTGCCACCGGCCACTGGAAGCGCGCGCTCAGGTCGCCGACCAGATTCTGCGCCGAGCCAAGCTGGCTGAAGGCGCCCAGCTGCAGGAACAGGTCGCCAGCACCGGCCGGCGGAGGCGGGCTGTCGAGCGCGGCGGCAACGGTCGCCGGCGCCGCTGCCGGGGCCGGGGTCAGCGCCTCGACGCGCACCCGGCCGGTGCCTTGTTGATCAATGCCGAGTTTGACCGCGGCCGCCCAGGACAGATCAATAATGCGCGAGGAGTGGAACGGCCCGCGATCATTGACGCGAACCAGTGTGCTTTTGCCGTTGTCGAGGTTGGTCACGCGTGCCCAGGTCGGCAGCGGCAGGGTCTTATGGGCCGCCGAGAGCTTGTACATATCGTAGGGCTCGCCGGAGGAGGTGCGATGGCCATGGAATTTGCTGCCATACCAGCTGGCGGTGCCGTCCTCGATGTAACCCTCAGCGCTGTCCATGACCGTATAGCTGACACCATAGACACTGTACGGGCTGTGATTGCCGTAGCGGCTGCGCGGCTCGGCGACGGGCACGGGGTCAGCGGTTTGCAGGGCGGCGTTACGGTCGGTGGGTGCAGCGTCGTGTTGCTGGCTGTAACGATCACTGCCGGGTGCCCAGTCCTTGTCGCCAGGCTTGGGGCCCGAGACCGGTGTCTGGCAGCCGGTCAGTAACAGTGGAATCAGCAGCAGCGCAGCTTTCATTTATTTTTTTTCGTCCGTTTTCGTGTTGCCGGATTTTTCCGGGTTGAAGACTTCCAGTTCGCGCATCAGCTGGTAGGCGGCCATCGCATACAGGACGCTGTGGTTGTAGCGGGTGATGGTGTAGAAGTTGTCGGTCACCAGCCAGAACTCGGCACCATTGTCGCCCTCGAGCTGGATCAATGCCACCGGCATTTTCTTGTCCAGCTTGTCAAAGCAATGCTGCGATTCGCGGCACGACAGCGGCGTAATGCCTGCTTTCGCTGCCTCCTTGATGGTCATGTCCGGCTTGCCCTTGTCGTTGATCAGCGCCTTGTATTTTTCACCGCTGATGCGTGCACGGGCGGCAATCGGCAGACCGGTGGTCCACTTGTGTGCCTTGAAGTAATTGCCGACGCTACCGATGGCGTCCACCGGGTTGTCGACCAGATCGGTGACACCGTCTTCATCGAAATCGACAGCAAAATTTATGTAGCTCGACGGAATGAACTGCGGATAGCCCATGGCGCCGGCATAGGAGCCGACGATGGTGGACGCATCAATATGCGCAGCGGTTTCGAGGCGGAACAGTTCTTTCAGCTGGCCGAGGAAAAACTTGCCGCGCGGCGGATAGTCGAAGCCGAGCGTCGCCAGCGCATCCACCACCTTGTAGCCGCCACGTTGTTTGCCATAGCGGGTTTCAACACCGAGGATGGCGAGAATCATGTCGCGGTCGACGCCACTGACCTGTTCGGCTCGCGCCAGCGTGGCTTCATGTTGCTCACGGAACGCCTTGCCCTGATCAATGCGACTTTGCTGAATAAAGATCTTGCGATACTGCGCCCAGGTCAGCGTTTTCTCCGCTGGTCGTGCAATCGCTTCGAGAATTTTTTCCTGACGCTTGGCCTGGCCAATCAGGGTTTCGAGGCGGGCGCGGTCAAGGCCCTCGGCGGCCAGCTCATCAATCACGGCCTTGGCTTCCGGACGCTCGCTGTAGTCGCCGGCGACGGCATGCAACGCTGAGGTGGCCAGTACAACAACACAAAGGCGGGACAAGAATTTATTCACTGCGACTCCTGCGGGATAACCGCTCGGTTATCCATATTTATTGCCATGACAGCGGGTTAGAACGATTGCCTGCGCTAGCGTTCCCGGTCAGTTGCCGGCGATCAGTCGGCGGTGGGTCTGGATCGACATCAAGACGCCGAAGCTGGCCAGCAAGGTGACCAGTGAGGTGCCGCCATAACTTACCAAAGGAAGTGGCACGCCGACCACCGGCAACAGGCCGGAAACCATGCCGATGTTCACAAACACGTAGATAAAGAACGTCATTGTCAGGCTCGCGCCCAGCAAGCGTGAATAGACGTCCTGTGCCTGCAGGCTGATCCACAGGCCGCGGCCGACAATAAACAGATACAGGCCAAGCAGCACCAGAATGCCAAACAGCCCCAGCTCTTCGGCCAGCACGGCGAATATAAAGTCGGTGTGGGACTCAGGCAGGAAGTCGAGCCGTGACTGCGTGCCGTTGAGCCAGCCCTTGCCGTCGAGGCCGCCGGAGCCGATTGCGGTTTTAGACTGGATAATGTTCCAGCCGGTGCCAAGTGGGTCGGCTTCCGGATTCAGAAACGTATCAACACGGTTACGTTGATATTCATGCAGCACAAAGTTGTACATCAGGGGTGCGGCAACCGCGGCCAGAATCAGCGCCAGAATAATCACGCGCCAGCTCAGTCCGGCCATAAACAGCGCCAGCAAACCGGCGGCGGCAATCAGCAAGGCGGTACCCAGATCCGGTTGTTTGCCGATCAGCAGGGCGGGTAACAGGGCGATCAGCAAACCGGCGGCAATGTCTTTCAGTTTCGGCGGCAACGCACGCTCACGAAAATACCAGGCGGTCATTGCCGGGCAGGCAATTTTCATCACTTCCGACGGCTGGAATCGACCGATACCGGGCAGGCTCAACCAGCGTTGCGCACCTTTCGCTTCAGTGCCCACCAGCAATACCAGAATCAGCATCACCAGTCCGATTGCGAAGATCACTGGTGTCCAGAATCGGTAGGTACGCGGAGGAATTTGTGCCAGCACAAACATGGCAGTAAAGCCGGCGGCCAAACGTACGCCCTGACGGGTCATGGTATCGAGGTTTTCGCCGCTGGCGCTGTACAGAACAAACAGGCCGAAGATGCTGGTCAGTAACAGGCCAAGCAGCAAGGGTGCATCAATGTGCAGGCGCCAGGCCAGTCCGCGATTGATCGGGCCGCGCTGGTGGCTGGGTAATTGGCGTAGGTATTCCTGCTGCACGCGTTCGTCTCCTGCCTTACTGCGGCGCGTCGTCGCCGGGTACAACCCGCGCGTTGTCGGCATCGTCGGCGGTCACTGACATGATGGCGGGAATCTCGAGTTCGCCGTTTTCATTCAGCAACCAGGCATCCATTACTGCGCGCGCCACCGGACCAGCGGTGGAGCCACCATGGGAGCCGTTTTCCACCATCACTGCCACGGCGATGGCCGGGTTGTCGGCCGGCGCATAGGCGATAAACAGCGCATGATCCTTGAGCCGCTCCGCCACTTCATCCTCGTTGTACTCTTCGTCTTCCGCCACTGAAAACACCTGCGCCGTGCCGGTCTTGCCAGCAACGCGGTATTTGGCGCCGTAGCCAACAATGCGCGCGGTACCGCGTTGGCCATGAATAACATCTTCCATGGCGGCGGCCATGCGATCCCAGTCGCGCGGATTATTGATGGTGACGTCCAGGCCGGGCACGATCACCTGATTTTCCCAGGTTACGCGCGGCGTCAGGTGCTTGCCGCGGCGTGCAATCATCGCCGTCGACAGCGCCAGTTGAATCGGCGTCGACAGCACGTAACCCTGACCGATACTGGCGTTGACGGTGTCGCCATGAAACCAGGGTTGTCCGCGTGCGCCGCGTTTCCATTGCCGCGACGGCAGAATGCCGGTGGCCTCGCCGGGGATATCGATACCAGTGAGGCGGCCAAACGTAAATTGGTCCATGAATGCGTGGTAGTTATCGATGCCGAGTTTGACGCCCATGTCATAGAAGTACACATCGCACGACTGGACCACGGCGGTGTGCAAATCGACGATGCCATGCCCGCCTTTCTTCCAGTCGCGATAGGTGCGTTCAGTATCGGGCAGTCTGAAAATGCCCGGGTCACGAATAGAACGCGACCAGTTGGTGACGTTGTACTGCAATCCCGCCAGGCCAATCAGCGGTTTGATTGTCGAGCCGGGCGGGTACTGTCCCTGCAGCGCGCGGTTGAACAGCGGCCGGTCGTGATCATCCCGGTAGGCGGAGTAATCCGTGTGGGAAATGCCGGTGACAAAAAGATTTGGATTGAAGCCGGGGCGACTGACGAACGCCAGTACGCCGCCATCGCGCGGATCAATTGCCACCACCGCGCCGCGACGGTTGCCGAGCGCACTCCAGGCCGCCTGCTGGGTTTTAAGATCGAGATACAGGTGCAGGTCAGTGCCCGGCGTCGGAGGCTGTTCGTCGACCACTTGCAGTACGCGTCCACGGGCATTGGTTTCCACTTTGCGGTAACCGATGGCGCCATGCAGTTCACTTTCGTAATAGCGCTCGACGCCGGTGCGACCATAAAAGTGGGTGCCGGCATAGTTGGCCAGCGTCGCCTCATCCATGCGCGCTTGATCGTCAACATTGATGCGGTTGACGTAGCCGATCACATGCGAGAACAGCTCTTCGTAGGGATAGTGACGAATGGCTTCCGCGCTGATGCGTACGCCTGGCAAGTCGTGCAGCGAAGGCGCAACGATTGCCAGTTCCTGTTCGGTCATGCGCCCGCGCAGTGGCACCGGTTCCCACGGGCGACGGCGCGTGCGGATCAGGTCCTTGAAGCGCTTCTGGTCTTCTTCACTGATGTCGATCAGGGTGCTGAGGGTGGCGAGTGTGGCATCCACATCGCGCACCTGCTCCGGCACCAGCGTCAGTGAAAAGTCGGGCCGGTTATCGGCGAGCACATCACCATTGCGATCGAGAATCAGGCCGCGTGGTGGCGCCAACGCCTGGGTCTGGATTCGGTTTTCTTCGGACAGGATGGCGAAGCGCTCGTACTGTGCCCACTGCAACCAGATCATGCGACCGATCAGCACCAGCGTCATGATCGTGATGATCGTCAGTCCGGCAATCAGCCGGTTACTGAAGATCTGTCCTTCACGATGATGATCTCGCAGGCGAATATCAGAATGCATGGTGGCCCGTATCAGACTTTGGCGACGGACGCCCGTGGCGGCGTCCTTGAATCGCCGCCTACCTTAGCAGCGCTGCGGTTAATTTTCCCGATGTTCTGTGTGGTGCTGCTCATCGGTGATAGGGGTGTCCGGTCATCAGGGTCCAGGCGCGGTAGACCTGCTCGGCCACCAGAATGCGCACCAGCGGATGCGGCAGTGTCAGCGCGGACAGTGTCCACTGCTCGTCGCAGCTGGCGGACAGTGCCGGGTCGAGACCATCGGGGCCGCCCACCAGCAGCGCCATATCGCGGCCTTCATCGCGCAGGCTGGCGAGCTTGTCGCGTAGGCCGTGGGTGTCGATGCGACGGCCTTTCACTTCCAGCGCCACGCGCAGAATGCCCGGATACTTGTCCAGACGCTTGCGCAGGGCAGCGGCTTCCTCGCTGATCAAGCCGCTGACATCGCCCTTGCCGCGCTTGGGCATACTGATTTCTTCGAGCTCCAGACGCACATCGCCCGCCAGACGGCGGGCGTATTCTTCGTATCCGGTGGTGACCCAGTCCGGCATGCGCGTGCCGATGGCCAGCAGGCGAACCTTCATCAGCTCTTCTTGCGGTCCGGGTGGTGTTCCGGCGTGCGCCACAGACGTTCGAGATCGTAGTACTCGCGTGTCGCCTGCTGCATCACATGGACAATCACATCGCCGAGGTCCACCAGCACCCACTCGGCACTGTCGGCGCCTTCGACGCCCACCGGTTTGAAGCCGGCGGCCTTGGCTTTTTCCATGACGTTATCGGCAACCGCCTTGACGTGACGGGTGGAGGTGCCGCTGGCGATCACCATATTGTCTGCGACGCTGGTCAGTTCGCGTACATCCAGTGCGGATATGTTCTTGGCTTTCATCTCTTCGAGTGCATCGAGCACGACTTCGAGAAGCGTGGGGTTGGACGCGGTCATGAATCCTCATCGTCAGGCGTGGTTTGGGGGACATTATACAGGTGATGGCGGCGAATATAGTCCAGCACATCACTATTGAGCGCCGGGCAGTCGCCTTTTCTGGCCAGCGCGTCGCGAATGGCGCTGGCGGAGACGTCCAGACTGGGTCCGGACAGCATCAGCCGGGCGCCGGCGGGGGTAGAGTTCAGCGTGTCGAGCCGGGCTTCCGGAAAGGCCTTGAGCACCTCTTGTGGAAACGTCTCGTGGCCTGGACGCGGTGCCACCAGCAGGTGACACAGTCGCGGCAGCGTTTGCCACTGGTGCCAGCGATCGAGTGTGGCCAGGCTGTCGGCGCCGATCAGCAGGATCAGTGGCCGGTCGCCGCATTCGGCGCGAAAGTGCATCAGAGTCTGCACCGAGTAGGACAGGCCGTGCTGGCGCAGCTCCCAGTCATTCACTTGCAGCGTTGGGTAGGGCGCGCAGGCCAGCGCCAGCATCGCCAGGCGGTGCGTGGCCGAGGTCAGGGGCTGGTCGCGATGCGGCGGCCGGGCATTGGGCAGCAGCTGCACCGGTGCCTCGGCGAACAGCTTCGAGGCGGCGCGCGCACAGCTGATGTGCGCGCGGTGAACCGGATCGAAGGTGCCGCCAAACAGGATCAGGGGGGAGGGCACGTCAGCCGCGGATATGGCCGTCGCCGAGGACGATCCATTTCTGACTGGTGAGGCCTTCCAGGCCGACCGGGCCGCGGGCATGGATGCGGTCGGTGGAGATGCCGATCTCGGCGCCGAGGCCATATTCGAAGCCGTCTGCGAAACGCGTCGAGGCGTTCACCATCACCGAGCTGGAGTCCACTTCGGCGAGGAAGCGCCGCGCACGGCTCCAGTTTTCGGTGACGATGCTTTCGGTGTGGCCGGAGCTGTACTGACTGATGTGATCCATGGCGGCATCGAGGCCGTCGACCACGCGCACCGCCAGAATCGGCGCCAGATACTCTTCGCGCCAGTCATCCTCGGTGGCGGCTTTCATGTCGGCCACCAGCTCGCGGCTTTGCTCGCAGCCACGCAGCTCGACGCCGGCAGCGCGGTAGTGCTCGGCCAGCTCGGGCAGCAGGCGGGCGGCCACGGGGGCATCCACCAGCAGCGTTTCCATGGTGTTGCAGGTGCCGTAACGCTGGGTCTTGGCGTTCACGGCGATGGCGATGGCCTTGTCGCTGTCCGCATCACGGTCGATAAATACGTGGCAGTTGCCGTCCAGATGCTTGATTACCGGGACGCGCGCCTCGGCGCTGATGCGCTCGATCAGGCCCTTGCCGCCCCGCGGCACAATCACGTCCACATACTCGGGGTGGGTGATCAGCTCGCCGACGGCAGCGCGGTCAGTGGTTTCCAGCACCTGCACGGCATCCTCCGGCAGGCCGGCTTCACGCAGGCCGATTCGCAGGCATTCTGCAATTGCCTGATTGGAATTGATTGCCTCGGAACCGCCGCGCAGGATGGCGGCGTTGCCGGACTTCAGGCACAGCGAGGCGGCGTCGATGGTGACGTTGGGCCGTGACTCGTAAATGATACCGACCACGCCCAGCGGGACGCGCATCTTGCCCACCTGGATACCACTGGGGCGGTAATTGAGGTCGGAAATGGCGCCAATCGGGTCAGCCAGTGCAATCACCTGCTCGACGCCCTCGACCATGGCGTCAAAGCGCGCCGGGGTCAGCTCGAGCCGGTCGAGCAGGGCGCTGTCCAGGCCATTGTCGGCGGCATGGCTCATATCCTGACGGTTGGCGTCCAGAATGGCGGCGCGGTGACTGCGTAGGGCGGCAGCAATGGCGGCCAGTGCGGTATTGCGGGCAGCGGAGTCCGCTCGGGCCATATGGCGCGAGGCGGCACGGGCGCGGCTGCCCAGATCCTGCATATACTGCTGAATATCCATACGTTTACAAAACATTACTGTAGTGATGGGTCGAGTTGCCGATTATAGCGATGATCGACACTTTACGCGCTGTTGTTTCGTTCTCCACACTTGTGGGTTCGACTGGGGCGTAAATACCGGGCCATAACGGGAGTCGTTGGCCAGGTTGACGGGGCCGCCGGGGGGCGGGCCGTGATCAATCCAAAACAACAACACAGCAGCCCGATGTTGGAGGGCAGCAATGAAAATCGACTATATCGAATATTCGCGGCATGCCATTAAGGCGGAGCCGCGCAGTTGCTGGATCGGCGGTTGGCGCATTGACTACTTGCCGTTCGCACACCCGGAGCGCATGGATCGTCCGCCGTTGCTGGTGGTCGGCGGTGCATTCCAGAATTTCACCTCGTACAAGTACTGCGTAGAACGCATTCATGAGGATTTTCCGGTGATCCTGGTGGATCTGCCGTCGCTGGGCAATAACGACCAGCTGGCGCCCGACCTGGGCATGGAAGATCTGGCGGATCTGCTGTACGGCTTTGTCGAGGAAATGGAACTGCCGAAAGTGCACCTGATGGGCCTGTCACTGGGCTCCGCGATTGTCAGCACTTTCGCCTATAAATATCCCGAACATACCGAGAAGCTGATTGTCGCCGGCATTCTCACTCGTCCGCGCAAGAGCTGGCGCATGCTGGTGGATGAATCTGTGCGCGTGCTCGACGAGGGTCGCATGGACGAGTTCAGTCAGGCGGTGGTGTTGTATCTGGTCAACTACAATCGCATCAAGGAAACCGGCATTACGCCGACCGCGCGGCGGTTGTTCTACAGGCAGATGAAGGCACTCAACGATAACGAGCGCGAACGTTACAAGATCAACGGTCGCCGTTTGCTGTCGGTGGAAGGCGTGCTTGGCTACCCCGATTGCGAAACACTGGTAACCACCGGTGAGTACGACAGCTTCACCCTGCCGTGGGAAAACGCCCTGTTCGCGCGCAAGTGCAGCAACGCGTCGTTCGCCCTGATTGAAGGTGCAGACCATTTGCCGCAGTTGGAAAAGCGCGAGCAATCGCTGGAGTTGTTTTCGGCGTTCCTGAATGGCCGTCCGCTGGAGCAGGTCGATGGTGTCAAGGTGTATCCGCGCGGCAGCTACGACAAGCTTGAGCGTCGTCGCAGCGCGCGCCTGACGCCGTGCAATTCCCGCGGCCGCATGGTCAGTGAATCCCGCGTCGGCGACAAGTTCCGCTTTGATCAGCAGGTGCGGGTGGTGGACATCAGCTTCTTTGGTTGTTTGTTGAAGCTCGACAAGACCAGCTTCTCGCTGGCGGATCACGCCCGTGACTGTACCCTGTACATGAGCTCTCCGGAGTTGACGCTGGAATTGCTGGTATTCGATTTCGATGATGCCGGGTATGTACGTTGTCTGTTCAAGCACGGCAACATTGAACAGGCTGAAACCTTTGCGGCGTTGCTGCGCGATGGTGAGTATTTCCTGCAAGCCAATAACTCAGATCAAGTACACAAGATCTACGGCTGAGCGTGATCAGCGACCAATAAAAAAGCCCGCTGAAGCGGGCTTTTTTATTGCGGCAGATCCGCGCGCGTCGACACTCTGGGGAAACTGAAGATCGCGATGTTTCCTGTAGGAGCCAGCCTGCTGGCGAATACGACATTCCTCAATACTGATGCATATTTTCCTGGCGACGACCGTGTTCGCTTGCAGGCAAGCTCCTGCAGGGCGTGTGGGTCCAATGTCAGATTATTGCCCGGTGCGCGCTTCAATGATGCGCACAAACGGATTGCCGCGGGTGCGTGGAATCGGCAGGCTGTCGTAGTAATCGCGAGGATTATGCACGCGGGTGCTGAAGCCAAGCTGATCAAAATGGCTGGCCGCTTCCTGGTCGCTGCCAAAATGAAAAGTCACATTGCTGCGCGCCACTGTGCCGAGCATGGCTGCAAGCACGCGCATGGTGCGGTAGATCGGGTGATTGTGAAACAGCGGATAGTTGTCCATCAGGTAAATGCCCTGCGGGAAGTCGCTGAGAGCCTTCTGCAGACGTTGCCAGAACAGGTTAATGGTATCGAGGGTGAAATAATTCACCAGTCCTTCGGTAATCACCAGCAGCGGCTTGCTGCGGTCGAAGCTGCGCTCGATCACGGTTTCAAGTGCGTCGCCGGTGCCTTCGGAAAATATATTCAGCGGCACCACCTGATGACGCTCCGAGATTTCGTTCTGGTCGCTGAGCAAGCGGTGCTTGCGCGCGGCCATGCCAGGCAGGTCAGCTTCGACATATTTCAGTTGCGGATACTGCTGACAAAAGCGTGTGCCGCGCGGTGACATGCCGCAGGCAATTTCCAGGATCTGGGTGACGCCTTCGTGCTCGACGGCATTGTGCACCAGCTTGTCGATGATGTGGTGACGTTGCAGCAGGAAGGTCTTGATATTGCCGCCTGCGAGCTGCTTGCCGACGAATTCAAACGGCATCAGTGCGTGATAGAGCACACTGCCGCCGGCGTTATGGAAGGCGGGGGCGGACATGCCGTTGGCGTACCAGACGTGGCCGGTGTACAGGGCGGTGAAACTGATGGACGACGTATCAGTGGAGTTCTTGCTCATGCGGATATCTGCATCATGAAAAAAGGAAGGGGGACAGGCTAGCAGGGTAGCCAGCCTGTCCCAGTGTCAAAAGGGTCATTCTGCGGTGGGGACGGCGTCCGGTTCGGATGGTTGCGCGGCTTCCGCAGCGGCATCCAGCTCCTGCTGCATCTGTGCATCGCGTTGCTCATACATGGCGGCTTCTGCTTCTGCCTCCTGCATCAGCTCGCGCAGGTTGCGCAGCGTCTCTCGCAGTTCCGGGTCATCGACCTGCTCCAGCTCCTGCTCAAATGAGGCGTCATCATCTCCGGCCGCTTTCAGCACTTCGGCACGATTGGCTTCCTGCATTTTCACGGAAATAAAGATGCCCATCACCAGGATGGCGACCAGTGCGACCAGCGACAGCACAATCTTCTTCATGTCGCGTGGCGCCGGTTCGGCTGCGGCGCTGGCCGCCAGCGTTTCATCGTTCGCCACGTTGGCAGCCAGTGCTTCCGGCGTGGCCATGGCGATGGTGTTGAAGTTGAGTGCATTGCCGGTGGTGGTTGGTGGCGGTGGCGCATCCTCATCATCTTCATCGAACTGAGTCAGCGGTGGATCTATGCGCACCATGGCACCGGCGTTGCTCAGCGTGGCTTCATACTTGCGCGCCTGTTCAGGCTCGAGATTCTTCTTCAGCGTGACGTCCTTGCCGGAGAACAGGGTCTCCAGTTTGGCCGCGTCGTCGATCTTGAACAGTTTGCCGAGATTGGCTTTGACTTCGTCGGTATCGAATCCGGCAACCAGTTCACCGGAAAAAATGATCTTGTGCATGGCGCCCCCCAACCGGGTCTTTGCATCCGTGCCAGCGTTGGCTGGCTCCCCACAGGCCTAACATAGGCAGCTGTTGTGGGGAGCGCAATAGCATGATCGGGATTGCCGCGCCGGATAGGCGGGCTATGACGCGGTTATCGCTTTGGCGGCGGCGTCAAAGTTGATCGAACAAAGCAGGCAGCGACTCACCGCTGAGGAGCATGATCAGGGCCGCCAGGCCCTGCCAGGGATCGCCCGGTCGCATGCCCTTGATGGCCTGATCGACGCGTGCCGCCAGAGACAGCGCGCGGCCCAGTGTTGGCAGACCCAGTTTCAGTGCCTGCCGTTCCAGGCTGGCGACTTTTTGCGGTGGCAAGCGCACCTGCGAGCTATTGCCGGAGGCCAGTGCTTCCATCATGCGCACTTCGCGCGCCAGTCCCCACAGGATCACCGGCGGCTCGCTGCCTTCCGAACGCAGGCCATCGAGAATACGCAGCGCGCGTTCGCCCTGATGCAAGGCATCGGTAAGATCAAATACAGTGTAGCGACTGGTGTTGCCGACAGCCGCCTGCACGTGCTCAGGGCCGATGGTTTCGCCCTGGTGCAGCAATGACAGCTTGTCGATTTCCTGCGCGCACGCCAGTAGATTGCCTTCACTGCGCTCACTTAACAGCGCAATGGCATCGTCGCTGGCACTCAGTCCAAGTCGTTGCATGCGCTGACTGATCCAGCTCGGCAATTGCGCCGCGCTGACCGGCCAGATCTCGATCAGCGCGCCGATATTGTCCAGCGCTGTGACCCACTTGCTGCCAACATCCTTGCGCCGGTCCAGTTTGCTGCAGCTGAGCAGCACCAGCACATCTGCACTGGGTTGATCAAAAAGCTGCTGCAGGATCTGGCTGCCGGTTTTGTCCGGACGCTTTTCGCCAAGACGGATTTCAATCAGTGTGCGGCCGCCGAACAGGCCCATGCTCTGGGCCGCATCCAGGACTTCATGCCAGTCGATGCCGGTATCGCTGCTGAACAGCTTGCGATCATCAAACCCTTGTTGCATGGCGGCGATACGAATCTGGTCGCAGCATTCGCCGTTCTGGAACGGCTCATCACCGGCAACCAGCCAGGCTGGCAACAAGGTTTGTTGCAGATGACGATCAAGCTGTTCCGGCTTGACGCGCATCAGGGCTGCTCCAGCGACATCCGGCTGAGGGCGCGCAGAATGCGCTCGATCATTTCCGCCTGCATGTCATCGCGTGCGATCTGGTCTTCATCGGCGGCGCCGGCGGGGTTGTCGGGGCTGACCTGATAACGACGTGTGGTGCCGATGCGCTGGTATTTGCTGCGCCATTCGCTGTCGCGATCTTCGAGATGCCACCCCAGACTCAGGCGCAGTTCGCGCTCGGCTTCACGCCCCACCGCATCTACGGCAACCGTGCGCGCACGCCACTGCAAAGCGGAGACGTGCAGGATCAGCGGTGCTTCTTCATGCACCAGCACCTCGTCATCTTCAAGCGCTTGCTCCAATTGCAGTTTGAAATCCACGTCAGTGCCGAGCACCGTCATGGCGTCGACATTCACTGACGCTGCCTTGCCGCGCAGGTGCCAGCCGCAACCGCTGGCAGCAATCACCAGCGTGATAATCAGCAGGCGTAACCAGGTGCTCACTGTGCAGTGCTCCAATCAGTTGGCAACGATGTTGACCAGCTTGCCGGGAATGACGATGACCTTGCGTACCGTAACGCCGTCGAGAAATTTGTCCACGTTCGGGGCGTTGCGGGCGAGCTGTTCCAGTGTGTCTTTGTCGGCATTGGCGGGCGCTTCAAGTTTGGCGCGCACCTTGCCATTGACCTGCACCACCAGCTCGATGCTGTCCTTGACCAGTGCGCCGTCGTCATAGTCCGGCCAGCCGGCGTCGATCACGGCGTCGGCGTTGCCAAGTGCTTGCCAAAGCGTGTGGGCGATATGCGGCACAATTGGCGACAGCAGCAGTACGCTGGACTGCAACGCTTCATGCATCACAGCGCGATCCTGATCATTGCGTGGTTCGAACCGGCTGATCTCGTTGCTCAGTTCCATCACCGCAGCAATGGCGGTATTGAACGTCAGGCGGCGGCTGATGTCATCGCTGACCTTCTGGATCGTTTCATGGGTTTTGCGACGTAGTGCCTTGCTGGTGTCATCCAGTGCAGCCACATCAAGTGCCGGTGCATCGCCACGGGCCAGATGTTCCGACACCAGTCGCCACAAACGCTTGAGGAAGCGGTTGGCGCCTTCGACGCCGGAGTCGTTCCACTCCAGTGATTGTTCCGGCGGCGCCGCGAACATGATGAACAAGCGCACGGTATCAGCGCCGTACTGCTGGATCAGCTCCTGCGGGTCCACGGTGTTGCCCTTGGACTTGGACATCTTGCTGCCGTCCTTGAGCACCATGCCCTGACACAGCAAGCGTTTGAACGGCTCATCGCATTGCACCAGACCGGCGTCGCGCAGCAGCTTGTGGAAGAAGCGCGAGTAGAGCAGATGCAGGATGGCATGCTCGATGCCACCGACATACTGATCCACCGGCAGCCAGTAGTTCGCTTTACTCGGGTCGAGCATGGCGCCGTCGTCACGCGCGGAACAGTAACGGGCGTAGTACCAGCTCGATTCCATAAAGGTGTCGAAGGTATCGGTTTCGCGTGTCGCCGGCTCACCATTGAAAGTGGTTTTCGCCCACTCAGGGTCGGCCTTGATCGGTGACTGCACGCCGTCCATTTCAACGTTCTCCGGCAACACGACCGGCAATTCATCGGCCGGTGTTGGCTGCAGGCTGCCATCGGCGAGTTCCACCATCGGAATCGGTGCGCCCCAGTAACGCTGACGGGACACACCCCAGTCGCGCAGACGGTAATTGGTGCGCTTCTCGCCTTTGCCCTGCTGTTGCAGGTGGTCGGCAATGGCGTTGAAGGCATCGGCAGAGCTCAAACCGGTAAAGTCACCGGAGTTGACCAGAGTGCCTTTCAGCGTAAAGGCTTCTTTAGCCAGATCGATTTCTTCGCCATTGGCTGGGGCAATCACCTGGGTAATTGGCAGATCGTATTTCTGCGCAAATTCAAAATCGCGCTGATCATGTGCCGGTACCGCCATGACCGCGCCGGTGCCGTAATTCATCAGCACGAAGTTGGCCACCCACACCGGCACCTTGTCGCCACTGATCGGATGCGTTGCATAGAGGCCGGTGAACACGCCTTTCTTTTCCATCGTGGCAAGGTCTGCCTCAGCGACTTTCTGGTGCAGGCACTGGTCAATAAACGCGGCGACGTCAGCGTTATTCTCTCCCGCCAGCTTTGCCAGTGGGTGCGCAGCAGCAACGGCCACATAGCTGACGCCCATGACGGTGTCTGGTCGCGTGGTGTAAACGCGCAGGGCATCGCCGCCGTCGATGGCAAAATCCATCTCCACACCTTCGGAGCGACCAATCCAGTTGCGCTGCATGGTGCGTACTTGCTCTGGCCATTCGTCGAGCTGATCGAGATCATTCAGCAACTCTTCCGCATAGGCGGTGATCTTGATAAACCACTGCGGAATATCTTTCTGTTCAACACGGGTATCGCAGCGCCAGCAGCAGCCGTCGATTACCTGCTCGTTGGCGAGTACGGTCTGGTCGTGCGGACACCAGTTGACGGTGGACTTCTTGCGGTAGACCAGGCCCTTCTTGTACAGCTCAGTAAAGAACCATTGTTCCCAGCGATAGTATTCCGGGCGGCAGGTGGCGAGTTCGCGCTCCCAGTCATAGCCGAAGCCCAGACGCTTGAGCTGGCCTTTCATGTAGTCGATGTTTTCGTAGGTCCACTTGGCTGGCGCCACCTTGTTCTTGATCGCAGCATTTTCTGCCGGCAGGCCGAACGCGTCCCAGCCCATCGGTTGCAGCACATTCTTGCCTTGCATGCGCTGGTAGCGGCTGATTACGTCACCGATGGTGTAATTGCGCACGTGGCCCATATGCAGGCGGCCACTGGGGTAGGGGAACATCGACAGGCAGTAGAACTTGTCCTTGCCGGGCTGCTCGCTGACCTTGAAGGTCTGCTGGTCCTCCCAATACTGCTGGGCCTGCTGTTCTACCTTTTCGGGATGGTACTGATTATCCATTGTCTGCGCTTGACTGTTGGCCGGGAACGAAGGGGGCATAGGATACATGAGCCTGCCGCCGGCAGACAGCCGCGTGGCGGCGGCTTGGGGCGAGCAGGCGCTTGCGGTATGTTAGGGGCAATCCATTCCAACAATAACTGCCGGGCTGTTTTCTGTTTTACTGCGCAGCCTGATGTCTGTCCGGGGTACCCATTGTGACTGTGATGTGGGTGATTTTTGCTGCACTGGTGGTCGGTACCGTACCGGCGGTGGTGCGCGCCCTCTATCCCCCTCTGTTTCATCGATCCGCCGTCGGCGCGGCCCAGGCCGTGGTCGTCCTCGGTGCGGGCCATCGCCATCTGCGTGGCCAGTACATCAGCGGTGTGATCGGATTGCGGCGTATGCAGTTCGGGCTCGAGCTGGCACGCCAGCGAAAATTGCCCATGTTGTTGTGCGGCGGGCGCAAGCATGCGCCAGCTGACGCGCCCAGCGAGGCGGCGTTGCTGGCCGAGGAAGTGCGCTGGCGCTCACCGTTGCAGTCGGTATGGCTGGAAGAGCGCAGCCGCAACACCTGGCAGAACGCCGAATTTGGCGCCGAGGTGCTGCGTCGCCATGGTGTGCAGCGCATCCTGCTGGTGACAGATCGTCCGCATATGACGCGGGCCTTGATGTGTTTTCGCGCTCAGGGTCTGGAGGTGGAGGTGGCGCCACTGGATCGGCTGCCTGACTCCAACTGGGTGCCGACCGCCGCCGCCCTCGCCCTGATTCCGGAGATCTGGTACGAGTGGCTGGCGCTGATCTGGTACGGAATGCGCTGGCGCTGAGTCAGCGCTTGCGTTGTTGCAGGCGCGGCATCAGACCACTGAGGTCGTAGCCGGCATCCGCCGCGCGGCTCGCCAGTGCCTCGAGCGGTTGCGTTGCTGCCTGACTCAATGCCCACAGGAAGGTGCAGCGGGTGCCGGTGCGACAGAACGCCAGCACAGGTTTCTCTGCGGCATCATACAGGCGTCCAAATTCTTCAATGTTGGCATCGGTAATCTGTCCGGAGATCACGGGCTGGTGGTGATAATGCAGGCCCAGTTGTTCTGCAAGGTGCGCCAGCTCGGTGCTGCCGGGCTGGTCATCCGACTCGCCGTCCGGCCGGTTGTTGATCACGGTGCGGAAACCGGCCTGCCTGGCGGCAGCCAGATCGTCGGGAGTTATCTGGGCGGCCACGGACAGGGTGTCCGTCAGGGTCTTGAACTCAGTCATCAGCTTTTTCCTCGGCGGTGCGGCGCCAGCGTTGGCGCAGGGCAGGCAGGCACAGCAGTGCCGCCAGAATCCATATGGGGATGCCACCGGTGATCATAAAGGGGGTGGTGCCGGTGACCGCCAGAAATTCACTTTCCAGTACGCCGCGCTCGAACTGCGGCAGGCGCGCACGGACCTCGCCCAGATCGTCGACCACGGCGGTGACGCCGTTGTTGGTGCCACGTAATAGCCAGCGACCGGTTTCCAGGCTACGCAGCCGCGTCATCTGGAAGTGTTGTAGCGGGCCGTTGGAGGTACCAAACCAGGCATCGTTGCTGACCGTCAGCAGCACCGATGCGTCACGCGAGCGCTGTGCCACCAGTTCCGGGTAGAGCATTTCGTAGCAGATAAACGGTGCCACCGTAAGCGGGCCGGCGGCGAGGTTTTCCTGATCCGGTGTGCCGCGGGTAAAGCTCGACATCGGCAGGTCAAAAAACGGAATGATGCCACGCAACAGCTCCTGCAGCGGTACGTACTCGCCGAACGGCACCAGTTTCTGCTTGTGATAGACGCCTTGTCCGCCGCCGAGTACGGCGATGCTGTTGTGATAACGGTAGCCATTCATCTGCGTTACGCGCCATGGCACGCCGCTGATCAGGGTGCCGCCCTGTGCGCCGACCGCATTGCCCTGCGCCTGAAAGAAAGTGCTGGCGTCCTGATAGAACTCGGTGATTGCCGATTCAGGCCAGACCACCAGTGCCGGCTGCGAGATGGAGTCGGTGAGGTCAGCGTAGATCTGCCGGGTGGCCTCTTGCTGGGTGGTCAGCCATTTGATGTCCTGCGGAATATTGCCCTGCACCAGTGCCGCGCGATGTGGCAAGTCATGCAGCGGCGTGGTCCACAGGCGCGGCGACAGAGGTATTGCCAGCAGCCAGCTGGCCGCAGCAGCCACCAGCACTGGCCAATGCTGGCGCCAGCGCGGCAACAGTGTCAGCGCCACGGCGCTCAGCACCGTCGCCAGTGTGATCAGCCAGATGCCGCCGATCGGGGCCCAACCTGACAGTGGCGTATCGATCATGGCATAGCCGGGATACAGCCAGGGGAAGCCGGTCAGCAACCAGCCTCGACACCAGTCCACCAGCACCCACAGCCCGACAAAGGCCAGCGCGCGATGGCCTAATGCGGCGCTGGCGGCGCCAAGCAGGGCAAAGTACAACGCCATGCAGGCACAGAACAGGCCGGTGAGAATCACCGACAGCCAGGCCGGGGTGTAGCCGTAGGTGTGCACGCTGACATACAGCCAGCTGACGCCGAAACCGAAAGCGCCGAGCCCGTAACAGAAACCCGTCAGCGCAGCGTGCTTCGGTGTCTGACCGCGTAGCAGCCAGAACAGCGTGGCGATGCTCGCCAGTACCAGCGGCCAGATGGCATAGGGGGCAAATCCAAACGGGTACAACAGTCCGGCGAACAGGGCGATCAATCGTTTGTGCATTGAGAATTGGCGCCTTTTGCTATAAGAGTTAAGTACCACTGCGACCGAGCACGCAGGCGCACACCGCGGAGAAGAATAATGAAACACACCTGTAAGTACCATCCGGGGGAAAGAGCCACCTGGTATTGTCCCGGTGACGGAATTCATTTTTGTGAAGACTGTGTGGCGTCGGATGATTCTGTCGACGGTGGCCGCGCGCGTTGCTTTCTGTGCAACAAGCCGTTGCAACAGATTGGCCGGCAGATCGCCCAGGATCCGTTCTGGAAAATTCTCTCCCACTTCATGCAGTACCCGGTCAGCCGCGATGCCATGGTGGTGGTGGCGGCGATTGCTGCTGCCTGTGCCATTTTGCCCGCTAGCTGGGTGGGCATTGGCATTGCAATAGCGCTGGGCATTCCGCTGGGTGCCCTGGCGGCCGCGATCATTGATTACACCGCCAACGGCCGCATGCGCATACCAGAGGCGAAAGTCCTGCAGCAAGGCGAGAACTATGCCAAGGGCGCGCAGATGTGGCTGGTGTTTGCTGCGGCCATGGCGGCACTGGGATTTTGCTTTATCAAGTTCGGCATGTTGCAGGGGGCGGGCATTGCCTTGCTCGCCTGGCTATTCCTGCCGGCGTTCCTGACCATGGTATTTCTTGACGGCAATATCCTCTCGCCGCTGTTTGGCGTGACCCGTCTGATCAATGCCATTTTATCGATTGGTGTGGATTACCTGCTGGCAGCGCTGTTCCTGTTCAGCGGCTTCCTCGGCGTGTCGCTGGTCGCCAGCATTCTCTATGACCTGTTGCCGGGATTCCTGAGTTTCCCCTTGTCCGCTATGGCCGTCGGCTGGTTCTGGTTGATGATGACGCACTTGCTTGGCTATCTGGTGTGCCAGCATCGTGAAGCGCTTGGCTATGTGTCGCCGGCCAATGATGAGGCCAGCCTGCGTCAGCGTCGCTCCCGGCGTCCGGAAGAAGAGCGTCGGCTGGCGGTGTGGATGCGCGAAGGCAAGTTCGACAAGGTGGTCGGTCACTACAAGCTGAAACTGGAGAAGCAGCCGGGCTTGATGCCGCTGAATGAACAGTACGAAAGACTGCTGTCGGCGCTCGATCGCAAGGAGGAGCAGCTTGAGCATGGCGCCAAGTTTATCGACCTGTTGATGAAGAACCAGCAGGAGTATCGCGTCATCGATGTGTTCAAGCGCTATCGCGCGCTGGACCCGGCATTCCGACCGGCCACCGCCCAGTGCACCTGGGAAGTGGCAAAGATGCTGGTTGAAAATGAACAGCCGAAATTGGCGCTGAATTTATTGATTGATCAGCACAAACGCACGCCGACCTGGCCGGGTCTGGTGGAGGCTTACCTGTTTGTGGCGCGCCTGCTCAAGCAGGAGTTCAAGCTGGACGGCAAGGCAGAGCAATACCTGCGTTTTGTCGAGACGCGTTTTCGAGATCAGAAGTCACAACAGGCTGCGCGAGAGATGCGTGAGCAACTGCAGCTGCCGCGCGCGGGCTCATGAACCCGCGCGTTGTTTTTCCTGTTCCGCCAGTGCTGCAAAGTGTGACGCCTTGCCGCCGTTCTGGTAATTGGCGAACGCCTGACTGAGGTTGGTAAAGGCCTTGACCAGCAACGGGTGCCGCTGCCGTGATTCAACGATGCGCTCGGCAACTTTCTCTGCTTCGCGCATATCACCAAGCCGCGTAAAGCACATCAGGATCTGGATATTCACATCGATCGGCAGCTCCACATCCGAACCTGCCCGACGCAGATAGTCACGATAGAGCGTCAGCTGCTGACGTACCTCACCTTCACCATCGGCCTGGGATTTCAGCAGCGACAGCGCGGTGCGAGAAAACTTTTCGCTTTCCGGTTTGATTTTGTGGATGTGATAGAGGCCAGTCAGTGCAGCGAAATGTCCGGGGTGGGTGGCGAGGACTTTATTGAACGCTTCTTCGGCTTCGGTAAACGCCATGGCCGACATGGATGCCCAGCCAGAGGTGAGGTACTGGCGCAGCTGGCGTGCGCTGTCTTCCTCTTCTTCCTGTTGCACCTCCTGCTCGGCACCGGCGACATCGGCCTGACGTGCCAGCTGGATCAAGGCGGCGCCGGCGACCAGACCCGCCAGCTGCGCCACCCATGCGTGCGGTGCCGGGCTGCCGCCGTAATACTCATACAGCGGCAAGACCAGCCACAGTGGAGCGAGGATGGCGGCGGGCAGAGCGATGGTGCGGAACGCCTTCTGCTTCGGGTGGAAATAGATGAAGTTGATTTTCTTGATCGCAAACAGGCCCAGATACATACCGATCACCGCGGACACCACGGGGGTGGCGCCAATCAATGGCTGATAGCCCGCCGGGACAAACACGATATAGGCGAGACCGGCGAGCACGCCGCTGGCTAGCCACATCAGTGGCATGCGACGGGGACCGATGCTGCCTTCCGTCGCCCAGGCAAACGGAATCAATACCAGCAGACCCACCAGCCAATGGATGACTGATTCATGCAGGAAATGGAAGGTCAGGTAGGTGGACGGGCGCGGTGCCTGCGGGTTGAGTCCGAAGCGGACACTCGGCAGGGCGCCGGCGCGGCGGGCAAATTCTTCGCGGGTCTCTTCCCAACGCATGCGCTGGTCGACGTCCCAGTACTGGTCACCGCGCAAGCGGTTTTCGCGCTCGAAGCTGGGGTCGAATGCCATCGCCTGAAAAACGGTCAGCGAATCCTTGTTCTGGCGCGCTTCGGTGAGTGAGTCGGCCTTGGCAATCTGGCCGCTGATGCGCAGCCAGGAAATATAGTTCTCCCACTCCAGCTCGAACAAACCGCTTTGCTGGTACCAGTCCGCCAGTTCGCGTTGCTTCTGTTGCTCGCCGAGCTGGTAGGTGAACAGCACCACCAGATAGACCACAAAGAAACTGATACAGACCCACGGTACGGTCTTGATGCCGAGTGTCTCGTCATCCCGTTCCGGCATTGGCAGCATGTGCGCGATCCCCTGTATTAGTGTTATTCGCGATGCTGCGGGCGTGCACAAAGGTTAGCCGCTATGTGCGTCCATGCCGGGCTCGTGGTCAGCGCCTGCAGGCGATACCCGCAGCAATCTTACTGTTCTGCCATCTGCGCTGAGCACTGTAAAGCGGAAACCGCCAAAAGTGACGGATTCGTCTCTGGCTGGCAGTCGACCGAAGTGCTGCAGGACCAGTCCGCCGATAGTGTCGAATTCGTCATCGCTGAACTCGCACTGGAAGTGTTCATTGAAATCATCCACCGGCGTCAATGCCTTGACGGTGAACTCGTTGTCGCCGAGATCCTTGATCAGGTATTCATCTTCTTCCAGATCATGCTCATCGCCGATTTCGCCAACAATCTGCTCAAGTACGTCTTCGATGGTGATCAGGCCGGCGATGCCGCCGTACTCATTGACGACCACGGCCATATGATTACGGCCGGCGCGAAAATCTCGCAGCAGGGAATCGAGGCGCTTGGATTCCGGGATCACCAGTGCCTTGCGCACGTGGTCCTTGATCGAGAAGCGATCCATCTTGGCCGGGTCCAGTGCCAGCGGCAGCAAGTCCTTGGCCAGCAGAATGCCAACGATTTCATCCGGGTCGTCACCGAGCACCGGGAAACGCGAATGCGCGCACTCAATGATCGTAGGCAGAAAATCCCTGGGTGAGCAGGCGGCACGAATAGCGATCATCTGGGAGCGCGGAATCATCACGTCGCGTGCCTGCATCTGTGCAACCTGCAGGCCGCCCTCGATGATGCCGTGGGTGTCATGGTCGATGACATCCCGGTCCTTGAGGGTGCGAATCAGATCAGTCAGTTCATCGCGCGAGGTGGGACCTGCGCTAAAGAACTGGCCAATGCGCTCCAGCCAACTTCGGCCTGAGCCGTTGTCGCTGACGTCTTCCGGCATTGCTGTAACTCCTTTCAGGGTGTTGTCCCGGTTTCCAGATACGGATTGGTAAAGCCCAGTCCATGCAAGATATCGATTTCCAGCGCTTCCATCTGCGCTGCCTCGTGCTCTTCTATATGGTCGTGGCCGAGCAAGTGCAAGACCCCGTGCACCACCATATGCGCCCAATGTGCATCTGTGGGCTTGTTCTGCTCCGCCGCCTCCTGTGCCACCACTTGTGCGCAGATGACGATGTCGCCAAGCAGGCTTGGCATTGCCCCGGCGGGTAAACCTTCGGGCATGTCGAATGGAAACGACAGCACGTTGGTAGGTTTGTCCTTGCCGCGGTAGTCCCGATTCAGGGCCTGGCTCTCTTCGGCATCAACCAGTCGCAGGGTGATGTCGCCCTCTGCCTGAGTTGCTTGCAAGGCCCGTTCCGCCCAGCTCACCAGCACGGACTCGTCAGGCGTTTTGGCCCCTGTGGCCTGCTGTACCTCAATCACGCTGGTTTTCTGCTTCGTGCTTCTCGTAGGCCTCGACGATGCGCTGCACCAGAGGGTGGCGGACGACATCGCGGCTGTCGAAGCGGGTGATGCCAATCTGCGCCTCGTCCTTGAGCACTTCCAATGCATGCATCAGGCCGGATTTCATATGGCGGGGCAGGTCCACCTGGGTGACATCGCCGGTGATCACCGCCTTGGAGCCAAAGCCGATGCGGGTCAGGAACATTTTCATCTGCTCGAGTGTGGTGTTCTGACCTTCGTCGAGGATGATAAAGCTGCCGTTGAGCGTGCGGCCGCGCATGTACGCCAGCGGCGCCACTTCAATCACCATGCGCTCCATCAGCTTGGATACCTTTTCGAATCCGAGCATCTCGTACAGGGCGTCGTAAAGCGGGCGCAGATAAGGGTCGATTTTTTCAGCCAGATCGCCGGGCAGAAAGCCCAGCTTCTCGCCGGCTTCCACCGCCGGCCGCACCAGAAGGATGCGCTGCACTTCATTACGTTCCAGCGCGTCCACCGCACAGGCCACCGCCAGCCAGGTCTTGCCGGTGCCCGCCGGGCCGACGCCAAAGTTGATATCGTGGCGCCGGATCTTGCGCACATAGTCACGTTGGTGCTCGCCGCGTGGGCGGATTCGGGCGCGCTTGGTGCGGATCACCATCTCGTCCTGGGGGAACTCCACCGTGTTGTCGATGGCGGCGTTGGACTCCTGCAGGTGCAGGTGCACCAGCTCCGGCGTGATGTCAGTGCCGTCGCCGGTCTGCTTGTAGAGGGTGTCGATGACCTGACTGGCTGCCTTGACTGCGGCGGGCTCTCCGGACAAATGGAACTCGTTGCCGCGGTTGAGAATTTCAATACCGAGGCGGCCGGAGATCTGCTTCAGGTGTTCGTCGAGCTTGCCGCACAGGCTGGCAATGCGACGCGAATCGTACGGCTCAAGACTGAGCTTCTGTTGGGCGAGTGACGCGTTCAAGTTGGTCGTCAGGCCTCCTGGCCGGGGTCATTAAAGGCAGCATAAACCGATTCGACGGTGACGCAAACGGTACCCGAGCGTATGCAAGTAAGTGAGCGGTCGCTCTTGTTTTTATGCTTTAAATTCATGCGGATGCGATGGATGTCGATCACTCGGCGAGGACAGGATCAGTGCCACGCAGGGAGTTTGGCAGGGCTTCAGCGATGGTCACGTCAACAAAGCGGCCAATCAGGCTGAGGTCGAAACTCTGGAAGTTCACCACCCGGTTGTTCTCGGTGCGGCCCTTGAGCTGCCCCGGGTCCTTTTTCGAGATGCCGTCGACGAGGATGCGCTGGCGGCTGCCGACCATCTTGCGGCTGATCTCCAGTGCATTCTGGTTGATGCGCTGCTGCAGCAGCGCAAGGCGCTGCTTCTTGGTCTCCATCGGCACATCGTCGGGCAGATCCGCCGCCGGGGTGCCGGGGCGGGCACTGTATATAAAGGAGAAGCTGGCATCGAAGCCGATCTCGGCAATCAGGTTCATGGTCGCTTCGAAGTCGGCGTCGGTTTCGCCGGGGAAACCGATAATGAAGTCGGAGCTGAATGAGATGTCGGGACGCAGCTTCTTCAGACGGCGCAGCTTGGACTTGTACTCGATCGCGGTGTGGCCGCGCTTCATCATCGCCAGAATGCGGTCGGAGCCGGACTGCACTGGCAGGTGCAGGTGGCTGACCAGCTCGGGCACCTCGGCATAGACATTGATCAGGGCGTCGGAAAACTCCACCGGGTGGCTGGTGGTATAGCGAATACGGTCGATACCGTCGATGGCACGGATCATCACTATCAGTTCGGCCAGGTCGGTGACGCCGCCGTCGCCGTCATCACCGCGGTAGGCGTTGACGTTTTGGCCAAGCAGGTTGACCTCACGTACGCCCTGTTCGGCCAGATGGCGGATCTCTGCCAGCACCGGTGCCACCGGGCGGCTGACTTCCTCGCCGCGGGTATAGGGCACGACACAGAAGGTGCAGTACTTGGAGCAGCCTTCCATGATTGACACAAAGGCGGTCGGACCGTCCACGGACGGCTCCGGCAGGCGGTCGAACTTCTCCACCTCCGGGAAGCTGATATCGATGGCCAGACCCTTCTGTTGGCGCGCTTCAGTGATCAGTGCGGGCAGGCGGTGCAGGGTCTGCGGGCCGAAAATGACATCCACATAGGGCGCGCGTTCACGGATAGCGGCGCCTTCCTGACTTGCGACGCAGCCGCCAACGCCGATAATGACGCCCGGCCGGGCGGCCTTCAGCTGCTTCCAGCGGCCGAGCTGGTGGAACACCTTTTCCTGTGCCTTCTCACGGATCGAGCAGGTGTTGAGCAGCAGCACGTCTGCCTCATCCGGGTTATCGGTTTCGGTCAGGCCGTGGCTGGCTTCGAGCAGATCACGCATGCGCGACGAGTCATACTCGTTCATCTGGCAGCCGTGGGTCTGGATATAAAGCTTTGAAGCCATGGTCACAGTCTTGGGTTCAGTCATCAGGGCGCGCATTATAGCGCCCGCCCCGGTCCACTGCGACCGGCTTCAGCACGGGAGAACAGTATGTCCTTGTCCAGAGTTGTCACCGCCGGCGCCACCTTGCTGCTGGCGTTGCTCGCCGGCGGCTGTGATCAAGCGCCGCAGCGCGAGCCGCTGCCGATCAATACCCGGCTCGGCGGCGCGCTGACGCTGACTGACCAGCATGGCGAATCGTTCAACACTGCCAGTCTTGAAGGCAGGGTGGTGTTCCTGTTTTTCGGCTACACCGCCTGCCCGGATATATGCCCGGCGACGCTGGCGCGGGTGACGCAGGTGTTGAAGAAGCTTGATCAGGCCGGCGTCGGCGACCAGATGCAGGCGGTATTTATTACCTTTGATCCGGCCAACGATACGCCCGAGCACATCAAAAAGTATCTGGAATTTTTTCACCCGCGCATGATCGGACTGACCGGCTCACTGGAAGATATTCGGGCGGCGGCGGAGCGTTACGGTGTGGTGTTTATCAAGGACGAAGACGAGGCACACCCGGAGCGCGTGCTGTATAGCCACAGCGACTTTATCTATTTGCTTGATCAGGCCGGACGGGTGCGCAAATTGTTTCCGTCCAACGGTGATATAGAGGAGATGGTGTCTGATGCCCAGTCACTGCTTTAAGGTTTTCGTTGTTGCATTGTTCTCTGTCGCGAGCGTAGCGCAGGCAGAAGTGAGCATTGCCGACGCCTGGGTGCGCGCGGTGCCGCCGGTGTCCAAAACCAGCGCCGCGTATTTCACGCTGACCAATACGGGTGAACAGCAGCTGGTCCTGAACGGCGCCAGCGCGGATTTTTCCGGCAGTGCTGAGTTGCATGACATGTCCATGCATGAAGGTCGTCGCAGTATGCGTCATATCGATCGCTTGCCGCTGGCGCCGGGAGAGAGCGTCACCTTCGGCAGTGGTGGCTTGCACGTGATGCTGTTTGCGCTGAAGCGAGTGCCCGTACAGGGTGAAACCGTTGAGGTGTGTTTGTCATTTGAGCAGGCGCCGTCACTATGTGCGCCGTTTGCTGTGCGTAGCGAATGAGTCGCTCCTTTGCCCGCCTCATTATTGCGCTGCTGTGTCTGCTCGGCGCCGGCCACAGTGCTGCGCGCTGTGATCTCAAGCCGACACCGCGCGCACTGACGGCGCCGACCAGCAATGAACTGTTGCTGGTCACGCAAAATCTCTGGCGACTGGTGGATGATCGGCCGGACACCAGTGCGGACCAGCCAGTGGCGCCGGAGTATTTGCAACAACGCCTTGACGCCATCGCGGCGTATATCGGTGAGGTGCTGCAGTGGCCGCACGTGCTGGCGGTGCAGGAAGTGGAGCATGCGGCGTTGCTGAAGCAGCTTGCTGAGCGTATCCGTGAGCAGGGTGGGCCGCGATATCGTGTTGCCATGATCGAAGGCCTGGACCCGTCCGGTATTGATGTGGCGCTGTTATACCGGGACAACATCAAGGTTGCCGATGTCAGCTCGCCGTTTCATGGTCTGCGCTATAAACGTTCGCCTTTGTACAGCCGTCCGCCGCTGGTGGTGACACTGTCAGCGCCGCTGGCAATGAAACTGGTGGTGGTGCATATGCGCAGCGGCCGCAATCTTGAAGATGAGCGCAAGGGCAAGAACATTCAGGAAAAGCGCCGCCGTCAGGCGCAAACCCTGCGCACCTGGATGGTGGCGGAGTCCGGTCACCAGCCTGTCATTGTGCTGGGTGATTTCAATTCTGCTTTTGGCGATGAGATTTATCAGCAACCCATAGAGCTACTGGAGCAACCCCCGTTTAGCTCAGCATGGATGCTGCTGCCAGAAGCGGAGCGCTTCAGCTACGTCTACCAGTGTCGGCCACAAGCGATAGACAATATTCTGATCAGCCAGTCTCTGCTTGAACGGATAAAGTCCGCGCAGGTCAGCCGTGGCAATGCCGGTTATCAGTATCGGTTGTACAAGAAGAAAGCGCCCTACCTGGTGTCGGATCATGACGGATTCGGCGTCTATCTCGACATCAAATAGCCCCTGAATATGTCCGAGCCCTGTAGGAGCTTGCCTGCAAGCGAACCAGCGTTTGCAAGATCGTAGACATTAGCAACGCCCGTTCGCTTGCAGGCAAGCTCCTACAAGGCAAGCAGTGTTGAATTGGGTGGTGGTGGCTGAGAGGAATTAAAAGATCGACCCTGCAGGACGGCTGCTTGCGTTCAGACAGCGAGGACCAGGGAGAGTGTCCTGCAGGGTCGAAAGAGTGGGGCCCGAGGGCCCCGAAAGTGAGGAGAGCTAAACCTTACAGCGGGAAGCTGTAACCAACGTGGAACAGGGTGTCCTGATCGTCGGTGGTGCCCGCGCCATCGTCAGAGGAAACAACTTTGGACACGGTGAAGGTCAGGTTCTCAACTGGCGAGTAGCTGATGTCCGCGTGGGTGTAGTCAGAATCGTCAGCGTCGTACATCCAGGTGCCAACCAGGAAGCTGAAGTCGCCCATGCCGTAGCTCAGGGTCAGGTAGTGATCGTCACCAACGGTCAGGTCGGTTTCTTCACCAGCTTGAGCAACAGCGTCGAACGAAGAGGTATTCTCTTCGCGGCCAGCATTGGTATAGAAGGTCAGGCCGAAATCGCCCATGCCCAGACCGAGAATGATTTCACCGATCTCACCAGCGCCGACGTCAGAGCCCGGGTAGACATAGGTCCAGTAGGAAATGTCGTAGCTCAGGCCGCCTGCTTCGCCACCGAAGCCAGCATACAGGTCATACTCACCGCCGAAGCCGCTGGCCTCGGAGGAACCCCAAACGCCGGTGTAGAAGCCGCCAGAGGCGTAGTCGACGCTGCCAGAAATTACGCCGCCGCCGGCAGACAGATCTTGTCCACGCCACAGGTAGAAGCTGGACGCGCCCAGACTACCGGAAACTTCAGCAGAAGCAGCCATCGGTACAGCAGTAGCTGCAAAGGCAGCGGCCATAGCGGTCATTTTGATTACAGATTTCTTGCTCATATGAGACAACCCTCTTACGTGACAGTGTTGTGTAGTGACATAGCCTTGCGGCGACCGCCGCGGCAGCTATGTTGGCATTGCATGCACCATGCCAACTCGATAAAAACACGTAAAAACAATATGTTGCAAGAATATGTAAGAAAATTTAATGGGTGCGGATCTTATCTGCGGGGGGTAAGATGGTCGATTCTGGTGCCGCGCCCCAAAAAGGGGCGTGGCAGTGGGCACTTTACTGGCACTCCCACGGCACAATAAAGGCGTCTTCCAAAGGTTTGCCTGACGCACTGATTTCCACGCCGCACTGTCCATTCGTTTCCGTCAAATGCGCAGAATAGGTCATGCCTGCGCTGACACTGAATTGCGCGGCTACCCTGCAGCGCTGCGACGGGCCCATCCTCTGTGGCTTACGCATTACGAAGCCGACTTTTGTACTGCCTGTGCTGGCGTCGACCTGCGCGGTCACTTTCGCTGCCTTGCGCATGGTCTCATTCATGTCTTTGATAAATTGGGAGTCTGAGGTATTTGCCGTTACTGACATGGCGGTGCTTTTGAAGCCTTTGCCCGGTACGCATACCACCGGTTGTGCCGCCGTCTCATTGCTGGTGAATTCGATCGTAGCCACGGCATCACCGGTGGCGTCCTTGTAGCTGAGCATCTGGCAGCCACTGCATAGCAGCACCAGCGCAGCAAATAACAGTCGAGAAGTCATGTCGGTTCCGTAGTCGGCAAGTGATGGAGGCCGTGAGATCGGCGTCGCTAGTGTTCCAAGCTCGACGCAGTGATGCAAGTCAATCGCTCGCCGCGCTGAACCAGTGTTCGATAGCAGTCTGTAACAAGTTGGCGCGGTCCTTCGGAAGCGGCTGCCAATGCATCCAGTGTGCGGTGGCGGCGGTAAGGAAGTCGAACAGCGGCAGATGCTGACGCAGCACCCGGTGGTGACGATGATCGATGACCGGATTGAAATAGCCAAAGAAATCCAGCATCTGGCGTGGATTCTTGCGCACCCATAACCACGAGCCCATCTCCAGTGTGAACGGCAAAAACGTATTCTGTGGATGCCGTTGCTGTGACTCCAGATACAGGTAATCCCACAGGTCGCCGTGGGTGGTGTAGTTCACCGACTGGGGCTCAATCAGGTAGGGGTGATGGTGTGGCCAGGTCTGGTCAAACAGGTTCTTCAGTGCATACACCTCGGCAAGGTGGGGAATCGGCGTGCGCGTATGGGCATAGCAGCACCACAGGCGATCACGCCGACCGAAGCCGCTGTGGCAGTCCACCGTCATGGCAAACGGGCTGTTGAGAATCCTTTCCCTGACTACGCGGATCAACGCCTGCGCTTCAGGTTCCATGTCGTCGCCGCGTTTGCCCCGATACCAGGGCAGACGATTGCTGATGCGGTGGCCGCCGACCAGAAACGGCACCGGTTGATCCGCATCGACCGGGGCATTGCGCATCAGGTCAACACGGTTGGGATTGCATCGGGTGCGGTGCCAGATGCCGCCGGGATTGATCATCGGCATAAATACCAGCCGCACCTGTTGCAGGCGATGGTGCAGTCCGTCATCCCAGGACAGCCGGTGAATCAGACTGTGTAGCCAGGACAGCAGTACCTGGGTGCCGATGCGCTCGACGCCATGCACGCCGCCGAAAAAGCCGATCACCGGCGCACGCGGGTTGGTGCTGCCCAACTCAAGCACCCATACCGGCAGCCGCTGCGAACCCATATCAACGTCCAGCACCTTCTCGGTCCGCAACCAGCGCGCACCATGATGCATCAGCGCGTCCAGCGTCAGCAGCTCGGGCAGGTGGCGTTGCAGTGCGTAAAGGCGTTCTTCCATGGGCATTCCCGAAAGGGTGACAAGTATCGGTCACCGTCATGGCGGAATGATGACAACCGCAGTGCCGCGACGCTGTCCCGATGTTGGTCACGCAGCCGTTGCCTGATTGTCACCTGTGCGTCACGCCCACGCCGGAGCATGGCGGCAGATGGCGGAAACGGAGAGGCGCCGGTGGCACTGATGCCAGTAGTCCCCAAATTGTCCGAGGTCGACCTTTGCCAGTCCCTTGAGGCTGTGCACACCGGCGACCTGGTGTTGTTTTCCGGCCGCGGTCTGGCCAGTGACACGGTACGGCTTTTCACGCGCAGCTACTGGAGCCACATCGGCCTGGTGCTGCGTCTGCCGGGTGTGCCGCAACCGCTGGTGCTCGAGTCGACCACGCTCAGTGACAGCAAGGACCTGTTTCAGCAACGCCCGGTGCGCGGTATCGGTCTGGTGCCGTTGTTGGCCAAAGTGCAGGAATATCCTGGCGATGTGGCATTGAGGCGTTGGCAGGGAGCGGCGCTGTCGGCGGCGCAGCAGCAGTTACTGGCGCGGCTTGCGTTACGTTTGCGTCATCGCCCTTACAAGAACTATCTGCTCTGTCATCTGCGCAACTGGTTCGGTGCCAGCCCTGGTCGCGATTACAGTGCCATGTTTTGCAGTGAGCTGGTGGCAGAGTTATATCGTCGCGTTGGTCGCTTGCCGGCAACGGTGGTGCCACACAATTTTGTGCCCGGTGATTTTGCCGCGGACAAACTGCCGTTTATTGGTGGCCAGCCCGGGCCGCTGCTGCGCTTACGTGCTGTGCGGTTGCGTGACGTTGAGCAGAACCCGGCACTGGTTTCATGTTCCTGAACAAAAAATGCTGCGTCCGGGGTCAACAAAAAAACGCTGTTGTGTCGCCGAAATGGCTAGGGTATGTTTAGCCGTAACCCGCCCTTGCGGGTCAGGTCGCGACCACCTGGATGTCTTTTGAATTAAAGGCAACTACCGAAACCAACTGGGGATCGGTGGCAGGTGGCCTCACCGCTGCGATTGCCGCCGTTACTTGAATTACAAGCGAGAGGTTATCGCATGGAAGAGCGCGCGGCATTGCTCAAACCTGTAAAGTCCAGCCACATCCGCAATCAGAAATCCCCCCCGCAACAAACTGCAGAACGCGAAAAAGTTTACGTCCTCGATACCAATGTACTGATCCACGACCCGAATTCCTTGATGAATTTCGAGGAGCATCGCGTGGTGATTCCGATGACCGTTCTGGAGGAGCTGGACAAGCTGAAGTCGGGCAAGTCGCATATCGCCACCGATTGCCGCATGGCGATTCGTCTGATTGACAAGGTACTCGGCCATGCCTCACCGGAAGAGGTGGAGGCCGGGGTGCCGATCCCGCGCGCTGGTCAGACCGAAGGTTCGTTATCCATCCTGATGCCGCGCATGGAGAACGAAGCCGATGCCGGATTGCCGGAGCATCTGAACGACAACC
>CAYMEY010000009.1:0-83804 GCA_964389795.1 uncultured Alcanivoracaceae bacterium | reverse complement strand
ACTTCACCATTGACGATGCGCTGGGCCAGCCCCTCGACGATGGCGGTCTTGCCGACGCCGGGCTCGCCGATCAGAACCGGATTATTCTTGCTCCGCCGTTGCAATACCTGAATGGTGCGGCGAATTTCATCATCGCGACCAATCACCGGATCCAGCTTGCCGCTTTCCGCGCGCGCTGTCAGATCCACCGTATACTTGTCCAGCGCCTCGCGCTTTTCTTCGGCATTGGGATCGTTCACCGTTTCGCCTCCACGCACTTGATCGATCACTGCCGCGAGAGTTTTCTTCTCCACGCCCGCGGTTTTGAACAGCTTGCCCACGTCACCGCTGTCTTCACATGCCGCAAGCAAGATCGTCTCACTGGAAATGTACTGGTCGCCGCGCTGTTGCGCTTCGCGGTCGGCCAGATTGAGCAGACGCGCCAGTGCCTGTGACAGCTGTACATCGCCACTGAATTGTTTGGATACGGCAACGCGCTCCAGCGCCAGCTGCAGGGCGGTTTCCAGATCCGCCACATTGGCACCTGCACGTTGCAGAATCGGCCGCGCGCTGCCGCCGCGTTGCTGCAACAGCGCAATCAAAAGGTGTACCGGCTCGATTGCCGGACTGCTGTGACCCACCGCCAGCGATTGGGCTTCTGACAAAGCCTCCTGCAGACGGGCAGTAAATTTATCCATGCGCATGCTTGTTTCTCCTGGCGCTTTTGCACTGCCCTCTAGATGGGGTGGCAGTGCGCGCTTTTCAAGAGTAGCGAGGCGCGAGGCTCAGGTGTTGAGCCAGATCAAGGAGGCGAAGCGGCCGGTTTGGCCTTCGTGACGAAAGGAATAAAACAGATCAGCGCGGCAGTGTGTGCAGTACTCACCACCACGGACGTCAAGCTGGAACGGCGCCAGTCGCTGACGCGCCAGCGCCGGGATATCCATACGCCAATGGCCAGCGCCATCCGCTGCAAAAGCGTCTGCGGCGCATGCATCCCGGGCGACGAAGGCGTCGCGAATACTGTCGTCGACCTGATAACAGGCCTGACAGATCGCCGGACCGAGCCAGACATCCAGCGGTTCACCGGCAGGCGCCAGACGCTGCACCCCCTGCTCAAGAATGCCCGCCAGCAAGCCACGCCAGCCGGCATGAAAGGCGCCGACGGCAGACCCGTCCCGACGCGCCATCAGCACTGGCAAGCAGTCCGCCGTCAGTACCACGCAGGGACTGTCCGCTGTGGCGGTGATACAGCCATCCGCAACACGCTCACTGTCGCCAGTCGTGACAATAGTGGTGCCATGCACCTGCGTCAGCCAGGCCGGCGCGGACGTACCCAGCTGCTGTGTCACCAGCGCACGGGCGTGCGCGACTCGCGCCGGGTCATCATCGCAATTGGCGCCAAGATTGAAGCCCTGCCAGGGCGGCGGAGAGAGGTTACCGCAACGGCTGGTGACGCACGCGCGCACGCGCTCATGGGCGTCCCAGTCCGGCGTCAGCCAGGTGCCTACGTCGACCTGCATCAGCCAGCGTCCTTGTCCGCCCGCATCACCGCCACCAGTCCGGCGAAGTCCTCAGGCAATGGGCACTCATATTCGCAGTATTCGCCTGTGCGTGGGTGGACCAATCCGAGTTTACGGGCATGCAGCGCCTGACGCGGAAACTGCTGAATGGCTTCACGCAGCGCGGCGCTGGCACCGGCTGGAAACCTGGGGCGGCCGCCGTAGGCAGGGTCACCCACCAGCGGATAGCGCACATGCGCCATATGCACCCGGATCTGGTGGGTGCGGCCGGTTTCCAGCAACACCTTGATGCGAGTATGGCCGCGGTAACGTTCGATCAGGCGATAGTGGGTGACGGCCGGCTTGCCGCTGGGCGTGACCGCCTGGCGCTTGCGGTCACTGGGGTGGCGGCCGATGGGCGCATCGACCTTGCTGCCACCGGTCATCACACCGACAACGATCGCCTCGTACTCCCGGTACAGGGACTTGTCCTGCAGCTGGTCCACCAGTGACGCATGCGCCTCCAGATTCTTTGCCACCACCATCAGGCCGGTGGTATCGCGATCAAGCCGATGGACAATGCCGGCGCGGGGCAGATTGGCCAGACCCGGCACATGGTGCAACAGGCCGTTAAGCAGCGTCCCGGCGGCGTGCCCGGCAGCCGGATGCACCACCAGCCCGGTAGGCTTGTTGATCACCAGCAGATCATCGTCCTCGTAGACCACATCCAGACTGATCGGCTCCGGCAGGTGGTCCACCTCCTGCTCCAGCTCGGCATCAATCTGCAACAGCTCATGGCCGCTGAGCTTGTCACGCGGCTTGGCGGTCTTGCCATCGACGGTCAAGGCGCCGCTCTTGATCCAGCTCTGCAGACGTGAGCGCGAGTAGCCGGAGAACAGCTCCGCGGCGACCTGATCCAGACGCTGCCCGGCATTGTCGGCGCTGACCTCGGCGCTGAGCTGAATTTTTTCGGTGTTGCCCTGTCTCATGGATACCCTGTGCTGGCCTGTGTTTAAATAGCGCGCCTATTGTAGCGCCCAAAGCGGATAATCATGCGAATTTTCACCCTGCTGTTGCTTCTGACCCTGCTCGGCGCCTGCGCACACCGCGGCGATGAGCAACGTGAAATGACGGAGCGCCGTCACTACAAGGAAGCCCACAAGCTGCTGGAGAAGAAAAACTACCTCAGCGCCATCGATGAGCTGGAAGAGCTGGAGGCGCGTTTCCCCTACGGCGACTACACCGAACAGACCCAGCTTGACCTGATCTACGCCCGCTTCAAGGCACTGGATTACGCTCAGGCTGTCGCCCAGGCAGATCGATTCGTGCGCTCCTATCCGGCCCATCCGCATCTGGACTACGCGCTGTATATGAAAGCGCTGGCAAACTTCTACCTTGATCTGGATATCTTCGACCGGCTTTCCGAGACCGACAAGGCGTCGCGGGATCTGACCGCCATGCGTGATGCATTCCAGGACTTTGGCCAACTGGTGCAGCGCTTCCCGCAGAGCAAGTACGCGCCGGATGCGCATCAGCGCATGCTCTACATCCGTAACTTGCTCGCCGACCAGGAGCTGCATGCGGCACGCTACTATGCGCGTCGTAATGCCTTTATTGCCTCGGCCAGCCGCGCGCAATTCGTGATTCGCCATTTCCAGCAAACGCCCGCGGTGCCAGAGGCGCTGGCCATTCTCAGCAAGAGCTATGAAGAACTGGAGCAGCCGGCACTGGCACAGAAGAGTCTGCGCGTGTTGCAAACCAACTGGGCAGACTCGGAGTTTCTCGATAACGGCGACGTTACACTCGACTGGTGGCCGCGCAAACAACGCCGCTGGCTGAGCCTGATCACCTTCGATCTGCTCAAGTAACCGACGTCAGTCGCCCGGCCGCCAGCCATTGGTGATCGGGTAACGACGGTCCTTGCCGAACGCGCGCCGGCTGACGCGCGGCCCGACGGCGGCCTGACGGCGCTTGTACTCATTGCGATCGACCATCTTCACGACACGGTAAACCGTATCGCGAGCGTGGCCGGCGCGAATCACCGCCTCAGCGCTGTAGTCCAGCTCCACGTACAACTCCAGAATCGCATCCAGCTCGTCGTAGTCCGGCAACGTATCCTGATCCACCTGATCAGGCGCCAGTTCCGCGGAGGGCGGGCGTTCAATCACACGCACAGGAATGACCTCCTGGCCGGCCACCGCATTGCGGTGCCGACTAAGCCGGTACACCCAGCTCTTGGACACATCCTTGAGCACATCAAAGCCACCGGCCATGTCGCCGTAGAGAGTGGAGTAACCCACCGCGACCTCACTCTTGTTGCCGGTCGTGAGCACCAGATAACCATGCTTGTTGGAGAGTGCCATCAGCAGGGTACCGCGACAGCGGGCCTGCAGGTTCTGCTCGGTGACATCCGTGGGCGTGCCCGCAAAGGCCTCCGACAGTACCGCCATAAAGCCATCAAAGGCCGGGGCAATTGGCAACACGCGGTATTTGACCTGCAGCTGCCTGGCCTGCTGTTCGGCATCTTCGATGCTCATGGCAGCGGTGTAATGGAACGGCATCATCACCGCCTCCACCTTGTCCGGACCCAGCGCGTCCACCGCAATCGCCAGCGTCAATGCCGAATCAATGCCGCCTGACAGTCCCAGCAAGGCGCCGGCAAAGCCATTCTTGTGGACATAGTCGCGCACTGCCAGCACCAGCGCCTGGTACACAGATGCCTCATACTGAGGCACCGGCAGCTGCTCACCTGACAACGCCACCACGCCTTGCTCGATATTAATGTCTACCGGCACCAGTGCCTCGTGGAAACTCGCACCCTGCACGACCACTTCGCCTCTGGCGGATACCGCCATCGACGCGCCATCGAACACCAGCTCGTCCTGACCACCGACCAGATTGCAGTACAGTACCGGCAGCCCGGTCTCGGCAGCACGCGCCGACAACTGCTCTATACGCTCCTCATGCTTGTCGCGACGAAACGGCGAGGCGTTGATATTGATCAGTAACTGGGCGCCCGCGTCCGCCGCCGCTTGTGCCGGCTGCGGGTGCCAGATGTCCTCACAGATGGTCAGGCCCACCGAAATACCATGGACATCGATCACCAGCGGCCGCTCGCCGTTATGAAAATAGCGCTTCTCGTCAAACACCCGATAGTTAGGCAAGCATTGCTTGAAATACTCCGGCACCACACCGGCTTGTCCCGGCTGCAAATAGCCAGCGACATTGTAGCGCCGACCATTACGAATCGCCGGATAGCCGACCACCACGGGCACCACCAGCTTGTTGGCCAGAGTCGTCAGCGCATCCTGAATACGGCTGTTGAGGCTCGGACGCAGCAACAGGTCTTCTGGTGGATAGCCGGTCAGCGCCAGCTCCGGAAAAACCACCAGACTGGCACCCAACCTTGCGCTGGCCTCCTCGCTCATATCAAGGATGCGTTGCACATTGGCGTCAATATCACCAACGTGGAAGTTGCCCTGGGCCAGTACGATTCTCACGAAAACAGCTCCATTCGCTTTCCATTACCTGAGCCGGGATTGTACTCTCTACTCGGGACGAAACGGAGAGCACCATGGGGATTATTCGCCTTATCCTGTTAGGCGTGGCCATCTGGCTGGTTTGGCGTGTGGTACGCCAAACACTTTTACCAGGGCCAGACAAACGCGATACTGATGGCGGTCCAACGCGGACCGAACAATCCACACAAGACGCCGCAAAGATGCTCAAGTGCGAGCAATGTGGTGTGCATGTGCCGGAGTCCGAATCGTTCAGCGCCCGCGGACACCACTTCTGTAGCAGTGCCCACCAGCAAGCCTGGCTGGAACAGCATGACGCTGGAAAATAGGCCGGTCACCAAGCAAACCGACTGGACACCGATACGGGTATATGCCGGTTACCGAATTTTTCTCGCGATATCGCTGATCACGATCTTTTTCATGACGTTGCCGACACCGCGTGTCGGCGCATCCAATCCGGCGCTCTATGCCGCTGCCGCGCTCGCCTATCTGGCTGTCACCATCACCTCCGCGCTGATACGAGAGCGCATGCGACGACAGCTGTTCAGCTGGACGCCACTGGTTCCATTTCTGGTAGACGTGATTCTGCTGACCGTGCTGATCCATGCCAGCGGCGGCATCAGCAGCAACCTCGGCATTCTGTTGATGGTATCGGTGGCGGCGGCCAACATCGTTGCACCGGGCCGTGGCGGTCTGTTTATTGCTGCGCTGGCAAGTCTGGCGGTGATGTTTGAGCAATTCTGGTTCAGCTTGCAGTTGACCCGTGACAATCCATTCAACCTCACTGAACCCGCCCTGCTCGGCATCTCCTTCTTCGCCACTGCGCTGATCATCCGCCAGATCAGTTTGCGTCTGGCTATCAGCGAAGCCGTGGCGGAGCAGCGACGACAGGCCATTCACCAGCTTGAAGCCGTCAACAAGCAGATTGTCCAACGTATGCGTACGGGCATTATCGTTGTCGACAACAAGTTTAATGTCCTGATCGCCAACCCATCCGCGCAAGCCCTGTTCCCGGAGCAACGCACGCTGGTGGCGCAGCTGGTCCCGGCGCCGATTCGTGATCTGTACTACCAGTGGCGGATCAACCCGGCGCAGCATCGGCCATCGGTACAGTTTACGCCGACGGGCCCACAGGTGATGGTGCGGTTTGCGTCACTGGACGTGCATCCGGAGACGCTGACGCTGGTATTTCTCGAAGACCAACGCCAGCTGGCGCAACAGGCGCAGCAGTTAAAGCTGTCGTCACTCGGGCGCATGTCCGCCACTATCGCCCATGAAATTCGCAACCCCTTGAGCGCCATCAATCATGCTGCCGGGCTACTGGCGGAGTCATCGCGCGAGCGCGAAGACCAGCGTCTGGTGGAAATCATCCAGAATCATGTCACCCGGGTTAACGGCATCATCGACGATGTGCTGAGCCTGTCCCGGCGCCAGACCGCTGAGGTCGAGCGCTTCCCGCTGAAGCAGGCACTGGAGAATCTGGTCGAGTCACTGCAACAGCAGGGTTTCGATAGCCATCGCGTGGATATCCAGATTGCCGATCCGCTGCTGGAAGTGCGCTTCGACCCGGACCAGCTGCATCAGGTCCTGCTGAACCTCACCACCAATGCATTCCGCCACGCCGGCAGTGGCGTACGTGTGCGCATCAGCACCGGCACGGAACCACAAATGAAGTTGCCATGGTTAAGAGTCAGTGATGACGGTGTCGGCGTAGAGGAGAAGGTGCGCGCCAACCTGTTTGAACCCTTCTTTACCACCTCCCGTCAGGGTACTGGTCTGGGCCTGTTTGTCTGCCGTGAGCTGTGCGAGGCCAATCAGGCAAGACTGGATTATGAGCCTGGCAACCCGGGCTCAGTGTTTGTGATAACCTTTGCCCATCCCGACAGGATCTTCAGCTGATGAATACAATAACAAAGCGTGTATTGGTCATTGACGATGAAGCAGACTTGCGTGAGCTGCTGGTCATCACGCTTGGGCGCATGAGTGTCGACGCAACTGCCGTCGGCACTGTCGCCGAGGCACGTCAGGCGCTGTCCGAGGGGAGCTTTAACCTGTGCCTGACGGACATGAACCTGCCCGACGGCGACGGTCTCGAAATCGTACAGCTGATTGCCAAACGTTATCCGCAGCTGCCCGTGGCGGTCATCACCGCCTACGGCAACATGGATACCGCCACCGCCGCAATGAAAGGCGGTGCCTTCGATTTTCTCGCCAAACCGGTGTCTCTTGAGCGCCTCAAACAACTGATTGATGACGGCTTTGGCATCAGCCAGCAGAAGCCCTCCGAGTCATCCACTGAAGAGCTGATTGGCGGCTCAATCCTGATGCAGGAGCTGCGCGTACAGATAGAAAAGCTGGCACGCAGTCAGGCGCCGGTATATGTCAGCGGCGAATCCGGCAGCGGCAAAGAGCGTGTCGCGCGACTGATCCATAACCTCGGCCCGCGCCGCGAAAAGCCCTTTATACCGGTTAACTGTGGCGCGATTCCCTCCGAACTGATGGAAAGCGAATTTTTCGGCCATCGCAAAGGCAGCTTTACCGGCGCTTACGAGGACCGCAAGGGACTGTTTCGTGAAGCGGATGGCGGCACACTGTTTCTCGATGAGGTCGCAGACCTGCCACTGCATATGCAGGTCAAGCTACTGCGAGCGATTCAGGAAAAATCGGTGCGACCGGTGGGCGAGTCACGCGAATACCCGGTGAACATCCGCCTGCTGTGTGCGACCCACAAGGATCTTGCCCAGGAAGTAGACGCAGGCCGTTTCAGGCAAGACCTGTTTTACCGCATCAACGTTATTCAAACCAATGTGCCCGCGCTGCGAGATCGACCGGAGGACATTCCGGCACTCGTCGATCACCTGATCAAGCGGCTGTGTGAGCAGTGGCAAATGACGCCGCCCCTGCTTAGCGCTGCGGCATTGCAGTCACTGGAGAGTTACCGCTTCCCGGGAAATGTGCGCGAGCTGGAGAATATTCTGGAGCGCGCCCTGACTCTGGCGGAAGGCGAACTGATTGACGCCGGCCATCTACAGCTGCCCGACCATGAACAACCACGAAGCGACTCAACCTCCAGCGCCAACCGTCCCGGTGACATGCCGCTGGAGGATTATCTGCAAGATATTGAACGCGAAGAAATTCTCAAGGCGCTGGAAACGACGCACTGGAATCGCACTGCCGCCGCCAAGAAGCTGGGCATGACATTTCGCTCGCTGCGTTACCGGCTGCAGAAGCTGTCACTGGACCCTGGTGACGAGAACGAATAATCGCAGGCATTCAGCGATGGCGTCTCACCCATCAAACGCTGCACCAGCAGTCGCGCACTGGCGGGAGCGGACACCAGACCATTGCGGTAATGGCCAGTGCACAACCAGACGCCGGGCCAACCTTCCAGCGCGTCTATGACCGGCACATCACGCCCCCGTCCGGGACGCACACCAGCCCAGTGATTCTCAGGCGTCTGTCCCGCCAAAGGCGGCCACAGCTGCATAGCCAGCGCTGACATTGCCTTGCCTGTATCCTTGTCGATCAGGGTGTCGCTGCGACCAGGCTCCAGAGTGGACCCAACCAATACACTGCCGTCAGATCTCGGAATGACATAACCCTGCTCACTCAGCAACACATGGGCGGGTGCATCACCAATGCCTGCGAAGCGCAGCATCTGTCCCTTGACGGGCTGCAGGTCGTGAGCAATGCCCAGTCCTTCCAGCAGCGCCGCACTGCCATGGCCCGCGGCGATTATGATCTGGCGCGCAGGGACCAGGCCCGACTCTGTGCGTACCGCACTCTCTTCGAGCGCGCGTACACGCACCTGCTCCGGCACCACACCACGCTGGGCCAGCAGGGCCCGCAAACCCTTGAGAAGGCGCGGATTACGAATGCTGGCAGCGTCCTCCAGCAGCCACGCTTCACCATGCAAATGAGGGTAAAGCTCTGCTGCCTCGCAGCGGCGCAGCTGGCGTCGCCAGCGCCGCGCCCAACCTTCCACCTGACCCGCCGGGTCATCGCACAGGCACAAAAGCGGCGTCCTGGACACTTCCGGGTCCGGGCCGCCTGCGGCGGTAATGCGTAGCGCCAACGATTCGTACGCCGCCACGGCATGCTGACACAAGGCCGACATGGGATCGCTGTAACGCCAGGGGAAAAGCGGCGAGAGTATCCCACCGCCTGCCCAGCTGGCCGGCGGATGGCTGTCCGGAGACTCAAGCACTCTTACCGGTACGCCGCGATCAGTGAGCTCAAGCGCACACAGCAATCCGACCACGCCACCACCGATCACTACCACCTGTTCCACAATCACCGCTCGCTTCATCGCACACAAGATGCATCATTCTACGCGCACACGACAACAAGTTCAGGGGTCAGGCTGATGCTTTGCCATCGGGGAGACACTGCGCATGAAAAGGTCGTTGCAACAAAGTGGCACCACTTTGCTGGAAATGCTTTGCGTGCTGGTCATCATCACAGCGTTAATGTTCGCCGCCAACGTCTTCGGCAGCCAGTTTGTGCCGCGCCAGCGGCTGATCGCAGCCGCCAATAATCTGGTTGGCGTCATCCACGCCGGGCGCAGCGTCGCCGTCAGCGGAGCGCCAACGCTGTTGTGTGCACTGGAGACTGAATGCGACAGCTTTGTTGATGCCCCCGGCGTCTACGTCCTGGCCGACAGCAACAACAATGGACGGCGTGACCCCGGGGAGAAAATCATCGCAGAACTGCGACTACCGGAAGGCATGACGGTGGGCTGGAGAAGTTTTCGCAACAAGCCCTGGCTACGATTCTCACCGGGCAAGATTTCCTGGTATCAGAATGGCAATCTGCGCCTGTGTGTGCGGGAATTTAATCTGAAGGTTATTGTGACGCGGATTGGCAAGCCACGGGTTGATCGCGCTGGCGTTCAACCCGTGTCCTGCTAGTGCTCTGTTACCAGGCCTGCGTCGGATCAGCCGGATCGCAGACGGCGGCCTTTTCGACCCAGCAGGTCTGGTTCTGGTTATTGATGATCATCACGCCATCACCAGCCATCACGGTGCCCGCAACGGGCGTCGCCGTAAGAGTGAAGTTCTGATCCAGAGGGTTAGGTGTCAGCGCAAAATTATACAAGCCGTTCGCTGCCAGAGCCGGCACCAGTGCCAGCGTCGCCCCCTCATAAGAGAAGTGCTGCGAGCGGTATTGCTCCATCTGTGCAGCGAACTCCTGCATTTGACCTTGTGCGTCCAGCCGGTTGGTCTTCTTCACCTGACCGGTATACATCGGGTACCCCACCGCCGCCAGAATGGCAATGATCAGCACAACCACCATCAGCTCAACCAGCGTAAAGCCCTTGTTATTGTTTCGTTGCATTGCCCGTTCCTCTATTAAATGCAGACGCCCGCATGTGCGGGCGTCTGTCATTTTGCCACCAAACGTCAGGGAGCTACCGCCTTGGCATCAAGGATCACCTGATCAGCCTGCGCCTTGCTTTCAACTTCATACCAGCGCGTCTTGCTCAGGCGTCCGGCATCCGCCTCACCGCCATACTCTACCTGAGTTCCAACAATAACGGTCAAGTCAGAAGTACCATTTTCGTTGGCATTGACCGTCACGTTAACGTTGGGCGACAGACCCGGCAATTGTACATCCTTGCTACGCGGCGTATCCGGCGGTCCGCTGCCATCCAGCACATCAAAGGTATACAAGCGTGACAGACCGATAACGCGAGTACAGTCCTTGATCGCCGTATCCGGCAGATAAGCAGTCATGATCAACTTGCCATCCACAATCGCACCTGACGACACCGACTTCTCACCGTTATCTTCGAGATTGATATACCAGCCTTTATGCGTGGAGGCGTCGAAATTGCCAGAGTCCGCCTCAGTGGTCACATCCAGCAGATCCGCAGAGGTTAACGGAGCGGCCGGCACCAGCGATGTGGACATGGCATTAATGGCCTCCGCATCATCGAGCAAGAAGATACGGTCATCGGTATCCATATTGGTGGGATAGACACGGTTACCGGAGCCCAGACCGATCTGCAGGATATAACCATTACCACGGTCGTTGGAGCCAACCACTGGCTGAGCGAAGAACTTACGGTTATTCACCACGCTGTCGATATCAGTGCTGCTTTCGGTAATACCCAGTTGTGCGAAAGTCTTGACTCGATACGCCAGATCACTCGCCGCAGTATTACTGTTATTGATGTCGACACGGAAAATCTGTCCCGCCGTATCGGCCGCATAGATGTGATCAACCAGTCCATCGAAGTCACGATCCACCACCGCAGGTGATGCCGGCATGGACCACTTCATATCCTTGTTGGAAATCTGCGCGCCATCGGTCAGGTCATCAGACGCGGACCAGATCAGGCCGCCGCTCCAGGCATTGACGATGTAGATTGCATTACCCAGTGAATCACCCGACGTGTTAACGGCACCAGCCACATCATGGGTAGTTGTATCGTAACCACCCGTGAAGATCAGAACTGGTGTTGCTACACCATCGACCTTGACCTGCGCCAGCACCGGCGCCGACCAGGTTTGCCCCAGCTTCTTGAAGCCAGAGTCGCCGCCTTGAATGACCCACATCAGACCGGGGGCACCACCGGAGTAAGCATCGGTCACATCGAGACCATAATAGTTACGGCCGCCGCGTCGTTGACCGGCATAGAGCAATACATGTTGAACACCGGTACTACCGTCGCCGCGGCGCCAGAAGGTCATACTGCCATCCATGCCATACGTGCTGCGCTTCTGATCCACCACCTTGGCATTGGTACCGCGCGCCCTGAGCTTGAGTGCTTCCTCTGCCGGCGTGAACGCCCAGCGCTCGGAGCCATCAATCGGGTCAATCGCATGTATCAGGCCGTCATTGGTGGAGACGAATACCAGGTTTTTCTGCAGATTCGGATCTGCCGCCGCGGCCTCGAGAGAAGTACCTTTGAATCCAAAGTTGGTCAATCGGGGCTCACTGTGCAACGGATCGCCCCAGCCCTTCAGCAGGATATTCTCGAAAGCGATCTCGAAATCAGCGCGCTCTGCTGCGGTGTAACCGAACTTGGTCTCATCGATCGTGCCGAAATTACTGCCAATCGTGTAAGGCAAAGTGGAGGTGCTGCCAGCCTTGGAGTTAGCCGTCGCGGACCCAGTGCCCGGCGTGGAGTCGGCCACATAAAGCTTGCGATTGGCCAGCTCCTCGCGAGCACCACCAAAGACGACGGTTGGGCCGTCAGGGGCAGCCCCCCACCAGCTGTCGGAGTCTTCCTTGAAGAAGCCGGTATCCAGATCCACGGCCGGATCGTTATTTTCATCCACGATTTGCGGGCCAGGCGCGAGACGATAGCGCTTCAGGTTACCTTCCCAGCGCGTATTTACTGAAGGCGCAAACACACCGTAGAAGAGCTGATCGAGGTGGCGGAAGCGGTTCAACTGGTTCACTGCCACACCCGGCGCAGCAAGCGATGCGTTGCTGATCGTCACATCGTCGATAATCTGCTGCAGCGCCGCAGCCAACTCATCGGCGTTCGCTGCTTGCAGGAACTGACCACCACCCTGCTCCGCCACGTACTGCATGCCATACAAGGTTTCATCCTTGTTCGGCGCAAACGCTACCGTATGAGTGGTCACTGGCACACTCAGGCCACTGGTATCGCTATCTTTGAGCCAGGCCGCCAGCGCACCTGAACATGCCCACTGCGCATTCACCGCACCCGTCGGGAATGAATCGGCGATGCCATCACCATTCGTGTCCACGCCCGGCAACTCCACTTCTGCAGAGGCCGGACAGGAGCCCTTGGTCAACGCAGTAACTGCCGTCGAATTGGCTTCCTGATTCGCCTCGGAATGATTCACCAGCACCACATGATTGCTGCTGCATTCGCCAGCCTGATTTGGAGAGAGGTAGAGCGAACGCGAGGCATCTGTAAATGCGCCATCATGACTCAGGCCGGCTTCAAATGCGGGTGCGGCGCCAATGATATAACGCGCGGATTCCACATAGGTATTGTGAGGTTTGGCATTACCACCGCCATTGCTGGCCGCCATCTGGTCAATGACGCCATTAAGCTCTGCACGGCGAGTCGGTGCAAAAGCGCCAGGCGATGACGCCAGCAAGTCCATTACCAAGCGCACAGTGGACGCGGCACCACCCTCGCTGGCATGCACATCAATCTGCTGGCCCGCATCCGCGGACAAGATAAAGCCCAGCGCTGAGCGCTCTGCCCATCCAGTGCCGCTATTCATGGCCGCCTGAACGATGGTAGTGACATCTACTTCCATCTCTCCGATTGCGGCCGCCTGGCTGACGGTGCCCACTACACTCTTGTTCTTGTACGCGGTGATATCGCCAGCGGTTGCAAACGCGCCGGTATCGCCGCCGATTGCCGCCACATTCAGGTTGCCGCCAGTCGCCGCATTGACCGTGACGTAGAGTTTAGCGGACAGCAGGTCCGTATCCGTGTCAGACGGTCCATAGGGCAGACCAGCGAAACGCACGGCGCCGTTATAGGGACCCAGAGACGCAGGCGAGCCTTTGGTTTTGGTGTACAGGGACAACTCAGACGCATCCAGATCCAGCAAAGTGCCGTTATCGACCTTTTCGGTTGCGTCATCTGTGGTCTCTGCCAAGGTGTGGCTTTGCGCACCCAGACATGATTTCTGGCCGACTGGCACCTGCGTGGAGTCATTCGGATCCCACAAAATTTCGAGACGATTCACTTCAGTGGTCGTGGGTGCTGCATTGCGCAGTGTGTTGACCTGGATATCCACCGTGTCCTTGATGTCACTACCATCAACGACGATGCTGATACTGCCGCCGCACCAGGCAGGATCGTTGACAACCTGTTGAATCAGAGCACTTAAGTCGCCGCCGGAAGCTGTACCAACCTGAACATAGGAGCTAAAGAACTTGGCTGTCGCCTTGACACCTGTGAGCGGCAGATATACACGCCCTTCAATATCATTGCCCAGAGAAAAATCAGCGGGCGATGGTGTTACCTCCACCTGGACCAGAACGGTGGCTTCTGTATTGGCCGGTATGGGAGAACCCTCCAGACCGAGCATCAGACTTGCACTGGTGATCTTGGCATAGCGCGGTATGGAAACATTGCTGACGATGACACCGAGCTTCTCTGTATCAGTCGCTGCTCCCGTTCCCGTGGTCGGAAACGTTATAGTCGCGTCGGCAACATCCAGACCTTGGTCGACGCCACCAGTAACCGCCTGGGATGCTTCTGCTGCAACCCCAGTGGTAAAAAATTGCAGCGGATCTTCGGAACCGATAGTCAAATCACGGATCGGGTAGTTGATGTAACCGCCGGTGGTGCCGCCCGCATGCTGGGACGACACACCAATACGTGCGGCGTTGGTCACTGAGCCAACCACCTGCTTCATGGCATAGGCGATTTCATCAAAATACTTGGTGCCGCCTGGCGCCGTACCTGCAGCATAATTAGTATGTGTACTGCCGGCGTTATCGATCAGGATCAGGATGTTGGCACCCTCGGTTTCCTGGCTGACCAGATACACTTCAATGTCTTCGGCATACGCGTGCGGGCCGGACATTACCAGTAGCAGTACTAGCGCAAACGACTGCATGACTTTCTGAAACGTATTCATGACTGCACCCTCACTGCAACGACTTTGGCGTTGTTGCTGTATCATCACATCTCCCCTTCCGGGACGATGCCCACGATCTCGTATTCTTGAACGTTGTAGTTGCTCACATTCATTACGCCTACTTCGCCTTCGGCCACTGTCATGAAGTCGTAGTACGCAAAACGAGTTCCCCCGATAGAAACCTGTTCGCCCAATTTTGCCCTGGTCTTCCCCTTGACCAGTGTTCGCGAGCTGGCCTTGACCAGTCCTCTCGAATCCATAAAGTCGGCGTTATCACAAGCACCGTACTTGTAAAGATTGTCCGGAATTACGCAGCGGTTCTGCTCAACAATGTTGCCGAGACCGAGCTGCGCGATGGCGGCACCAATCACATGCCCTGGTGTTTCCATGTCCACTTCAGTGGCTTCACGAAACACAGCAGACAAGGCTGATTCCGCTGCCTGAAACGACATGGTTCCCGCCTGAGCACTGGTAGCAATCTTGCTATTGAAAATACTGGTGCGCATGGCGGCGACACCAATGATTGAAATCACCACCAGAATAAATAACGCCACCATCAACGCAGCACCCTGCTGACGGGAACGAAGACGCATTGCGGTCGGGTTATGCATGGCCATATCAAATGGACTCCCAATCGTAGTTGCGAATTTTCATGGTCGAGGTAAACAGACGGCGAATGCGTGATTCCACTAACGGTGCCGCGCCACCTGCCAGCTGTTTGTCGAGCACAACAAAATCTTCCGACGCTCCCACCACAGCACGATCGCTGTCGGAGCGGATAAGCAGACCGAGCTTGACCGACACCACCAGACGCGGATTGACCACCTGATTGGCCTGCACATAACGGGTCGCCGCAACAATGCCGTCATTGCTTTCATCCACGCCGTACAGGACCTGGAAACTGTCGATGCCCGCCACCAGCTCTATGCCGCCGGTGCCCTCATCAACGGAGCCCATGCAACGCAGCATGCCGGTGTTGTCCACCCAATAGGTATTGGCGATAAGAATGCGATCCGGCAAGCCTGTCAGGTCGCCTTCACAATCGGTGAAGCCGTAGTAACTGAATGTCACGCGATCATTCGCCGTCGCGCCCGCTCCACCCTCGGCACTGGCAGTCATCGCCACCGCTGCACCGTTTTTGGATGTCACGGAAGTGTTTGCAGTAATCAATCCAGCTGTACCCACCGGCAAGCCGGTAGCCGGGTCCAGTTCGACCAACCCCATCTGGCGCAGGTCGCGCATGATGTAATCCAGCGCAAAGCGGCCCTGTTCCTGCGATTCGGTAATCGCTTGCTGCAACTGGAAGGTGCGCTGGTTAGTGGTAAACAACGACACCGCGGCTGCGATAATCAGTGCACCCAGTGCCAGCGCGATCATCAACTCGACAAGATTGAAACCTTGCTGTGAGGAGACTTTCTTCATTCCACCACCTCCAGCACTACGCAGTTGTCATCGCCGGGCGCGCATGCCGCCGCTGGCTGATCATTCCAGGACACTGTTACGCACAGCGTCATGGCACCGGCGGCTGGGCAACGCTGTGCCAGCACACGTCCATTCGGCAGCAAACGCTCAGCGGTCCAGCGCGCTTGCAAGATGTCCCAGCCCGCCACCTGATCCGTGGTACAGGCTGCGTTCACGCACTGGTCGTAACCCGCAGGCAGGGCCTTGCCAAGATCCGCCTGATCCCAGGAATTAATGTCGGCATAGATGGCTCGCGCGGCGGTATTGACCGAAATCCGCTCGGTAATATCCTGAGCGATTGCCATTGCCTGCGTACGGAAGTGCGCCTCGCCTGTGCTCTGCAAGGCACGAAGCTGCAGACCGGCGTATCCCAGCACACCAATGCTCAGCACCAGCAGCGCGATCAATACTTCGACCATGCCGACGCCGGCCTGAGCAGTTAAGGATGATTGAGTACGGTTAAACGACAACATCAGGGACATACCAAATTTTCACTGGTTACACGGCCGCTGATTGACACGGCCACTCGACGGCCGGTTTCCCCGGCCCGCCCATCACAAATATCAAACGTGGAGGTTGGCGCAACCATGCCGCGATTGTTAAAGCTCAGCGCCATTTCTCCACCGGCTGGCGTGACTGTCACGCCGGGATAGCCACCGAAAGTTTGATCCTGTTCGATGTCGACGCCCGGAACGGCAGAAACCGGATAATCGATTTGCCAACCGTTACTCCAGTCGGCACCGTCGGTAGCTTCCACGCTGATGGAGTTACGCAGTGACACCGCCTGTGCATGGGCCGTATTCAGCGCCGTGATCAGGTCAATGGTGGCGCTGCGCAAGTTGGAGTTGGCGATGGCGTCGCGATAGGACGGCACGCCCAACATCAGCAACAGGGCAACAATAAACATCGTGATAAACAACTCCACCAGGGTAAAACCCTGCTGGTAGCGATCGCGATGCATGTGAATTCCGGTACGTTTCAACATCTGCTCCAAACGGCTTATGAGGCTCTCAGCAATGCAAGCCTAGCAGGCCGTTAGGCGCCAGCAATGGGAAGTGGACAGGCGGGACATACGTGCCTATGAGCGGCGCAAGGTGCTGAATTACAGAGGAAATTTACCTAGGAAGGATGTGAACCAAGTCATACTTTGTTATTAGGCGACAGCTCTTCTCAGCGTAAATCCCGAGGCATGGAGAAGCGGATATTTTCTTCCCGGCCGGGTACTTCCACCGGCAGCGTGCCACCCAATTCCTGAAGGTGTTCAATCACTTGGCGCACCAGCTGTTCTGGCGCGCTCGCCCCGGCGGTGACACCGATACGCTGCTTGCCGGTAAACCAGTCCGCCTCGATTTGCTCCGGACAATCGATCAGGTGACTGGGGGTGCCGCAGCGCTCGGCCAATTCGCGCAGGCGGTTGGAGTTGGAGCTGTTGGGGCTGCCGACCACCAACACCAGATCGGTTTCCAGCGCCAGTTGGCGTACGGCATCCTGGCGATTGGTGGTGGCGTAGCAAATGTCTTCCCGGCGCGGCCCATGAATATCCGGAAAACGTGCGCGCAAGGCATCAATAATGCGGGCGGTGTCATCCACAGACAGCGTGGTCTGGGTGACGAAGGCCAAACGCTGGGGATCCCTCACCGTCAGCGTAGCCACATCTGCTTCATCTTCCACCAGATAAATGTCGCCGCCGTTGCTGCGGTCGTACTGGCCCATGGTGCCTTCCACTTCCGGGTGACCCTGATGGCCAATCAGAATCGCCTCACGGCCCTCACGGCTGTAGCGCACCACTTCCATATGTACCTTGGTCACCAGCGGGCAGGTGGCATCGAAGACGCGCAGTTCGCGACGCGCGGCTTCGTCCTGGACCACCCGGGCAACGCCGTGGGCGGAGAAAATCACGATGGCATCATCGGGAATCTCGTCCAGTTCTTCGACAAATACCGCGCCACGGGCTTTCAGGTCATCCACCACAAACCGGTTATGCACCACTTCATGACGCACATAGACCGGCGGACCGAACACCTCCAGTGCCCGATTGACGATTTCTATGGCCCGGTCAACGCCGGCACAGAAACCACGCGGATTGGCTAGACGAATTTCCATTCAACACCTGAAGTCATGGGTGACGCCATTGTAGGCGCCTGCGCTGGCAAATACATGCTCAGCAATCAGAAGGCATCAGCGAATCTGCACCGGCTGTTCAGGCACATACTTCTCAACCGCGACAATTTCCACTTCGAAGGTCAGATCGCGCCCCGCCAGCGGGTGATTGAAATCAACCTTGACCCAATCGCCGTCCAGTTCGGCAATCACTCCCGGCAGTTCGGCGCCGCTGGCATCCTTGAAGCTGACCACCACGCCCGGTTCCAGCGTCATGCCATCGGCAAATTCCTTGCGCTGGAAGTGCTGGATATTGTCTGGGTTATGCGGACCAAACGCCTTGTCTGCAGACATGAATACACTGCGCTTGTCGCCGGGCTTCAGGCCCAGCAGCGCTTTCTCGAAGCCGGGCAACAGGCTTTCGTCGCCCCAGACAAAACTGGCCGGCGCACCACCGAAGGTGGAGTCCATCTCAGTGCCATCCAGCAGCCGTACAGAGAAATGCAAGGTTACGCGCATGTCACTGCCGACGCGCAGAAGCTCCCGCTCAGTCATGCTCTTTCTCATTCGCAAACAACGTATCAATAATCAACAGTATCGCACCGAGCGTGATTGCGCTGTCGGCGAGGTTGAACGCAGGGAAGTGGTATGAGCCCCAATAAAAGTCCAGAAAGTCGACCACATGACCAAGCACGATGCGGTCATACAGATTGCCCAGCGCCCCGCCAATCACCAGCGCAAGTGCGCAAGCCAGCAAGCGCTGCCCCTGCAACCGCAACAACCAGACCAGCATGATCACCACCGCGACAATCGCGATCAGCGAAAAGAAGTAACGCTGCCAACCGCCGGCATCGGCGAGAAAGCTGAATGCAGCACCGGTGTTATAGGCGAGCGTGAAATTGAAGAACGGCAAGACCGGCACGAACTCGCCATACTGCAGCTGACTCTGGGCAAGAAACTTGGTCCACAGGTCCAGCGCGATGACAATAACACTGAGCAACAACCACCAGACGTTACGCATAGCGACGCACTTCCCCATCGCCATCGACGTTGTCGACACAGCGACCGCATAATTCCGGATGCGCGCCATGCTGGCCTACGTCTTCACGGTGATGCCAGCAGCGCGCACACTTGGCATGCGCCGACGCGCCGATCTGTACCTTCAGGCCGCTAACGCCAGACTCCGCCAACGACTCCGGCGCACTCGCCAACGGCTTGAGTGTGGCGGTGGAAGTAATCGTGACAAAGCGCAGCTCTTCACCGAAATGCTGAAGCAACGCCTGCTGCTCTGGCGACACAAACAGCACCGCGTCGGCGGCCAGGTTTGCGCGCACCACTTTGGCATTACGCGCTTCTTCAATCGATTTGTTGACCGCTTGCTTGACCGCCAGCACACGCTGCCAGAAATCACGACCCAGCTCTGCATTGGCAGGCAACTCGAACAACCCGCTGTACCACTCTTCCAGAAACACTGACTCGCCGCGCTCACCGGGAAGATGCTGCCAGATCTCTTCCGCGGTAAACGACATGATTGGCGCCATCCAGCGCACCATCGCCTCGGCGATATGCCAGAGCGCCGTCTGACAGGAGCGACGTGCCAACGAGTCCTTCTGCGTCGTGTACTGGCGATCCTTGATGATATCCAGATAGAAGCTACCCAGTTCCATGACACAGAAGTGGTGAATCCGCTGGTACACCTGATGGAAGTGATAGTTCTGATACAGCTCGACAATCTCAGCCTGCAATTGCGCCGCCGCATCCACCACCCAACGGTCCAGCGCCAGCATATCTTCCGCCGCCACCGCATTCAGCGCCGGATCAAACTCATTGAGATTGGAAAGCAGGAATCGCGCGGTGTTACGGATGCGGCGATAGGAATCCGCCATCTGCTTGAGAATGTTTTTCGAGACACTCATTTCGCCACGATAATCGGTCGCAGACACCCACAGACGCAGAATGTCGGCACCCAGATCATTGGTCACTTCCTGCGGCGCGATCACATTGCCGAGCGACTTGGACATCTTTCTGCCCTGCTCGTCGACGGTAAAACCGTGGGTCAGAACCGTCTTGTACGGTGCGCTGTTGCGCACGCCCAGACTGGTGAGCATGGATGACTGGAACCAGCCGCGGTGCTGATCCGAGCCTTCCAGATACAGGTCCGCCGGCACCGCCAGCGCCTTGTTCTGATCCAGCACGCAGAAATGTGTGACACCGGAATCGAACCAGACATCCAGCGTATCGGTCACCTTGGTGTAGCGTTCGGCATCTGCGCCAAGCAGCTCCGCCGCATCCAGTTCGAACCAGGCTTCGATACCCTGCTGCTCCACGCGCCGGGCAACTTCCTCGATCAGGCGCGGCGTGTCCGGATGCAACTCGGAGGTGTCGCGATCAACGAACAGGGCAATCGGCACACCCCAGGTGCGCTGGCGGGAAATACACCAGTCCGGTCGCTCCTTCATCATGCCGTCGATGCGTGCCTTGCCCCACTCGGGCAACCACTGCACCTCATCGATGGTTTCCATGGCGCGCTTGTGCAAACCAGCGGCGTCCATGCTGATAAACCACTGTGCCGTGGCACGGAAAATTATTGGTGTCTTGTGACGCCAGCAATGTGGATAGCTGTGGTGAATCTTGCCCAGTGCCACCAGCTTGCCCAGTGACTGCAATGCTTCGATCACCGGTTCATTGGCCTTGCTGACATGCAGTCCGCCGACATAAGGCAGCCCCTCGCGAAATACGCCACTGTCGAGTACCGGGTTATCCACGTCGAGGCCGTACTTCTTGCCAACGACAAAGTCATCCTGACCATGGCCCGGCGCGGTATGCACACAACCGGTACCGGCGTCCGTGGTGACATGCTCGCCGAGAATGACTGGCACTTCGCGCTCCAGAAACGGATGCGCGAGCTGCAAATTTTCAAGCACTGCACCCTTGAATGGCGCAGACACTTGATAATCTTCGATGCCGGCGCGGTCGGCCACTGCTTCGGACAGCGCCATTGCCACCACCAGCTCGACCTGCTGTCCGTCTTTCTGCGCAGTCAGCAACACATAATCGAGCTCACCGTTCAACGCCACCGCCTGGTTGGCGGGCAGGGTCCAGGGCGTGGTCGTCCAGATCACCACCGCCGGTGCATTCGCCTGCACGCCGGTGCGCACGGTGAAGTCCGACGGGTGCAAGACGCCGAACGCCACATCAATGGACGGTGACGTCTTGTCGTAATATTCGACTTCCGCCTCTGCCAGCGCGGACGAACAATCCAGACACCAGTGCACCGGCTTGAAGCCCTTGGTCAGGTGACCATTGGCGATGATCTTGCCGAGCGCGCGAATGATGTTCGCTTCGAACGAATAATTCATGGTCAGGTAGGGATTGTCCCAGTCACCGAACACGCCCAGGCGAATAAAGTCCTGCTTCTGGCCCTCAACCTGACTGGCGGCATACTTGCGGCATTCTTCACGGAAGGTTTTGGCATCCACCTTTTTGCCGACTTTGCCGACCTTTTGCTCGACCTTGTGCTCGATCGGCAGGCCATGACAGTCCCAGCCTGGCACATAAGGCGCATCAAAGCCCATCAGTGTGCGCGACTTGACGATCATGTCCTTGAGAATCTTGTTCACCGCATGACCGATATGAATATCGCCATTTGCATACGGCGGGCCATCGTGAAGAATGAACTTCTCGCGGCCGGCAAACTTTTCGCGAATTTTCTGGTACAGCTTGTCCTGCTGCCACTGCGCGATACGCGCCGGCTCTTGCTGTGCCAGTCCTGCTTTCATCGGAAAGCCGGTTTCGGGAAGATTCAAGGTTGCCTTGTAATCAGTGCTCATAAAGCTGCTTCAGTCTTGTGTGAGGCCAAAAAAAAGTCTGGCTTGATCGATGTCCTGCTGGATCGCCTGTTTCAAGGCCTCCAACCCGTCAAATTTCATTTCTTCGCGCTGATAATGCAAAAATTCCACATCCAGATACTGACCGTACAGGTCACCGTCATAATCCAGCAGGTGAACTTCCAGCCGGTTATCGCTGCCATTTACTGTCGGACGCGTGCCGACATTCGCCACCGCCGGCGCTTGCTGCAAACCCGCACCGCTGACGCGCACGCTGTACACGCCCGCCACCGGTGACTGCACTCGCCGCATGGCAAGGTTGGCGGTCGGCGTATTCAGTTGTCGGCCAATCTTGTCACCGTGCCGCACCCGGCCACTGATACTGTATGGTCGGCCGAGCAGATTGGCGGCCTGATCCAGATCACCGACCTGCAACGCGGCACGAACCCGGGTGCTGGACACACGGGTGTCATCAATCAGGCAGGTGGCTGTATCTGTCACCTCGAAACCGAATTTTTCTCCGGCGGTTTGCAAATAGGCGAAATCCCCTTCGCGGCCAGCGCCAAAACGAAAATCGTCTCCCACCACCAGGTACTCAACACCCAGCCCGCCCACCAGCAGACGCTGAACGAACTGTTCTGCACTCTGGCCGCGAAACGCATCATCGAAGCGGCAGCACAGCAACTGCTCTACACCCGCCGCGTCCAACGCACGAATCTTGTCACGCAGGGTCATCAGTCGCGGCGGCGCCTGCTCGGGCGCAAAAAATTCCTGCGGTTGCGGCTCGAACAGCACCACCGCGGATTTCAGGCCGCGCTCGCTGGCCTGGCTGAGCACCTGTTCGAGGATGCGCTGGTGGCCGCGATGCACGCCATCGAAGTTGCCAATCGTGGCAACGCAGCCCCGGTGTCGGGGGCGCAAATTGTGCAGACCGCGAATCAGTTCCATAACTTCAGGGGGTATCCCGTCGGCGCGCCCACTACAGGCGAAAAGCAGCCCGGCATTATACGGGCCGATGGCCGCGCCTGCACCCGTGGCGCGGGGCTCACTGCCGGGTCCGGCGCAGGTCGCGCACGCGCATGCCCGTGAGCAGCAGCACGGCGGCGTAACAGCCCAGCCCCGCCAGCACCAGGCCGGCAAGATGTGCAACGCGTTGCCATGCGGACCCATCGAACCAGACATCGGACTGCCCGGCGAGCCAGAGACATAACAGCGTCATGGCGACGCTGGCGATCACCAGCTGCAACAGGAAGCGCAGCCAGCCCGCCAACAACGGAAAAACGCCCTGCCGCCGCAAGCCGATAAACAGCAGGCCCGCATTGACCCAGGCCGACAACGCCATGGCGGTGGCCAGCCCCACATGCCGCAGCTCCCACACCAGCAGCGCCGCCAGCACCATGTTAGCCGCCATGGCAATAATGCCGATGCGCACCGGGGTGCGCGTGTCCTGACGTGAGTAGAATCCCGGCGCCAGCACCTTCACCAGCATGGCCGCCAACAAACCGGCGCTGTAGGCGCGTAGCGACTGCGCCGTACGCATCACATCAAGGTCAGTAAATTCGCCGTAATTGAACAGCGTCGACAACAAGGGCTCCGCCAGCACCGCCAGCGCCAGTGACGCCGGCACACCGACCAGCAACACCATGCGCACGGCCCAGTTCAGGGTGCGGGCAAAGGCCTCCGGCGAGGCGCTGGCATGTTCGCGCGACAGACTCGGCAGGATCACCGTGCCAATAGCGACGGCGAAGATGCCCATCGGCAATTCGATCATGCGATCAGTCAGGTACAGCCAGGTCACCGCACCGGTTTCCAGCAGGCTGGCCAACACGGTATTGATCAGCGAATTAAGCTGGTAGACCGATGCGCCGAACAGCGCCGGCACCATCAATTTCATGATTTTCTGCACGCCCGGATCGTGCCAACCCATGCGCGGCACCGGCAGCAGGTGCAAGCGCGCCAGAAACGGCAACTGGAACAGCAACTGGGCAATGCCTGCGATCAGCACGCCCCAGGCCAGTGCCACCGCCATGCGCGGTTCTGCGAAATAGGGGGTCAGAAACAGCGCACTGCCGATCAGGCTCAGGTTCAACAGCACCGGCGTGAACGCCGGCACGGCAAAGCGGCCCCAGCTGTTGAGAATGCCGCCGGCAAAGGCGGTCAGGGACACGAAGAACAGGTACGGAAAGGTCAGCCGCAGCATTTCCACCGTCAGAGCGCGTTTGACGGGGTCATCGCCGAATCCGGGGGCGAACACCCAGACCACCAGCGGCGAGGCCAGCACGCCCACCAGCGTCACCAGCATTAGCACGCCACCCAGCGTGCCCGCCACCCGGTCAATCAGTAGTTTGGTGGCGGCCAGATTTCCGTGGTTGCGATACTCGCTCAACACCGGCACGAACGCCTGATTGAAGGCGCCCTCGGCAAACAGCCGGCGCATCAGATTGGGAATCTTCAGCGCAACAAAGAAGGCATCGGCACCAGCGGAGGCACCCAGCAGACCGGCCACCACCACGTCGCGCACCAGCCCAAGCACCCGTGACAGCAGGGTCATGCTGGCCACCACCAACGTGGATGCAAGCAAACCGCCGGATTTACGGGCTGAGGTGTCTGTGTCGACAGGTTGATCCGACATGGTTGCTGCGTGTCTCCCGGGCTCTGGGCCGTCCGGCGCAAGGGTAGCGAAACGGCGCCACCGCCGCCATAAAGAAGACGCGATTTAGCCCGTTCTGTTCCTTGACAACGCAAGGGCTCATCGGCATAGTTGCGGGCCTTTCGGGCAGGGGCCCGAGTTCTACCTATGGCCCCGACCCAACTCAAACAGACTAACCAGACATTTTAGGAGCAGGACCTTGGCTAACTCACCGCAAGCACGCAAACGTGCTCGTCAGTCGGAGAAGCGTCGCCAGCACAATGCAGCTATGCGCTCCATGGTGCGGACTTACCTGAAGAAGGTAAACGCGGCTATTGCGTCCGGTGATCAGGCGGCTGCTTCACAGGCATACCAAACCGCCGTATCGGTCCTGGACAAGGCTACCCGCAAGGGCAAATTCCACGCGAACAAAGCCGCTCGTCACAAGAGCCGCCTGAACGCGAAAATCAAGACGATGGGCGCTACTGCCTGATCTACTTGATCGTGGAATCAAAAAAGCCGGCTTGATGCCGGCTTTTTTTATGTCTGTCTTATGGCGCGAGGGCCCGCTTGCAGGCTTACGCCGGATACGGGTGCTGCCTCCCCCCCCCTTCAGGGGAGGGAGCTGTCAGGTTTGCTGAAACACCACCAGATTGTCACGGTGGATCAACTCTTCCTCGTTCATGTAGCCCAATACGTTGCGGATCTCGCTGCTCTTGGTGCGAGTGATGCGGCTGGCATCGGCGGCGCCATAGTTGACCAACCCACAGGCGATGCGGCGACCCTGTTGATCTTCGCAGGACACCATTTCGCCACGATCAAAATCGCCCTTCACCGCCACCACGCCCACCGGCAGCAGGCTGGCACCGGTTTCGCGCAGGCGTTTGGCGGCGCCGTCATCCAGCACCAGAGTGCCGCGCATCTGCAAATGCCCGGCCAGCCACTGCTTGCGCGCATTGATCGGCGTGGTATCGGGCAGCAACAGGGTACCGGGATTGTCCCCGGCGGCAATGCGGGTGAGCACCTCCGGGCTGCGACCTGAGCAAATGTTGGTGCGCGCGCCACTGCGTGCAGCCAGCTCGGCGGCGCGAATCTTGGTGACCATGCCACCGCGACCCAGACCGCTGGTGGAACCACCGGCCACTTCATACAGATGCGGATCAGAGGCCTGTGCTTGCTTGATCATTTCCGCGGACGGGTCCTGGCGCGGATCCCTCTCATAGAGACCATCCTGATCGGTGAGAATAATCAAGCGGTCCGCCACCACCAGATTGGCCACCAGCGCTGCCAGTGTATCGTTGTCACCGAAACGGATTTCATCGGTGACCACGGTGTCGTTCTCATTCACCACCGGCACCACGTTCAGATCAATCAGGGTTTCCAGTGTGGAACGGGCATTGAGGTAACGGGTGCGATCAGACAAATCATCGTGGGTGAGCAGAATCTGCGCGGTGTGCAAGCCGTGCACCTGAAAGCGCGACTCCCATGCCTGAATCAGCCCCATCTGGCCGACCGCTGCAGCAGCCTGCAAGTCGTGCAGCGACTCAGGCCTCGATTTCCAGCCCAGTCGGGTCATGCCTTCGGCGACGGCACCGGACGACACCAGCACCACTTCGATGCCCTGCTGCTTGAGCGCCACCATGCGATCGACCCAACTCTGCATCAGCGCACAGTCGAGCCCCTGACCGTTGTTGGTCAGCAAGGCACTGCCAATCTTGATTACCCAGCGACCCTGACGCGCCATAGCTGTTTCAATCCGTTCCGTTAGGGCTCGTAGAAGACTTCGACATCGTGATCATCGTCGTCATCATCGAAGTCGTCTGCCGCGCGCGCCAGACGTGCCTGGGCCTTGAGCTGCTGCACTTTTTCACGCGCTTCCTGTTCCAGCCGCTCGCGCAAGGCTCGCTGCTGCTCGGCGTAATCGCCGTCTTCCTGTTCGCGCTGACGTCGCTCTTCAATCGCATTCATCAGCGCAAACACCAACTCCTGACAGCCTTCACCGGTGGCGGCGGATATCCGGAATACCGGACCGTCCCAGCCGAGTCGATCGAGAATATCGTCACACACCTCGTCGTGCTCTTCTTCCAGCACCAGATCGAGCTTGTTCAGCACCAGCCAGCGCTCCTGCTCAGCCAGTGCTGACGAAAATTTTTCCAGCTCGCCAACAATGGCATCGGCACTCTCCACCGGATCAGATTGATCCGCCGGCGCCACATCAATCACGTGCAGCAACAAGCGCGTGCGCGCCAGATGCTTGAGAAAACGGATACCGAGTCCCGCTCCTTCCGCGGCGCCTTCAATCAGACCGGGAATGTCGGCCATGACAAAGCTGCGGTAACGGTCCACCTTGACCACGCCGAGGTTCGGCACCAGCGTGGTAAACGGATAATCCGCCACTTTCGGCTTGGCCGCGGAGACCGAGCGGATCAGCGTACTCTTCCCTGCGTTGGGCATGCCCAGCAGACCGACATCCGCCAGCACCTTCAATTCCAGACGCAGATTACGAGACTCACCGGGCGTACCCTTGGTGACCTTGCGCGGCGCGCGATTGGTGCTGCTCTTGAAATGGGTATTGCCCAAGCCGCCGCGGCCGCCCTGGGCCAGCATCACGCGCTCGCCGTCGTGAGTCAGGTCCGCCAGCACTTCATCGGTATCGGTATCGATTACCGTGGTGCCGACCGGTACGCGCAGGGTAACGTCTTCCGCCGACTTGCCGGAGCACTGGCGCCCCTTGCCGGCCTCACCGGTGCGCGCGCGGAAACTACGCTCGTAACGGTAATCGATCAACGTATTGATGTTGGCATCGGCCTCGAAAAATACCGAGCCTCCGGCACCGCCATCGCCACCGTCCGGGCCGCCGTACTCGATGTACTTTTCGCGACGAAAACTCAGACAGCCATCACCGCCCTTTCCGGCGTGAATTTCAATGACTGCTTCATCTACGAATTTCATGGCTGTCTGCCCGGGTTAGACCGAATAGTGATTCAACAACAAAAAAGCCCCGCAGGCGAACCGGCGGGGCTTGGTGTGATTCGAAACGAATCAGGCAACCGGTTCGATGGTCACGAACTTGCGGTTGTGTGGGCCTTTCACTTCAAACTTCACGCGGCCAGCGGCAGTCGCGAAGATAGTGTGGTCACGGCCCAGGCCGGTGTTGGTGCCTGAGTGGAACTGGGTGCCACGCTGACGGATGATGATTTCACCAGCAGAGACCAGCTGACCGCCAAAGCGCTTGACGCCAAGGCGTTTACTTTCGGAATCGCGGCCGTTACGTGTACTACCCGCGGCTTTTTTGTGTGCCATTGTTCAAATCCTCCAATTATTCCCTAACGGGATCCGCCGATCAGGCCTTGATGCCGGTAATTTTCACTGCAGTGAACCACTGGCGGTGGCCCTGCTGCTTGCGAAAATGCTTGCGGCGGCGGAATTTGACGATGCGAATCTTGTCGTGGCGGCCTTGCTCAACCACTTCGGCGGTTACCTTGGCACCGCTGATCAGCGGCTGGCCAACAGTAATGTTGTCGCCATCGGCCACCAGCAGAACTTCGTCGAAATCGACGCTTTCGCCAGTGCCCACTTCCAGTTTCTCGATTTTCAGCGTATCGCCTTGTTCCACGCGGTACTGCTTGCCACCGGTCTTGATTACTGCGTACATCGGTATTTCCTCAATATAGCCCCCTGTGGCGGGCGGGATTCCTCTCGGAAAACGCCTCTTGCAGGCCACGGCGACGGGTCAGGGGCGCGAATTCTAAGGGATTCAGGGGCACAGGACAACATTTTCAGCAGGCCCGGGCTCAGCGCCCCGGACACCCTGCCATTTCCTTGACTCGCCCCGACCTACTGTTAGCATTGCCGCCAATTCCAGTCAGGTAGCCCCATGGACTTTAAAGCCATCTATTCCGTCGTCGCCGACGACTTTGACGCCGTCAACCGCTTTATCCTTGAGCATCTGGACTCCAGCGTGCCGCTGATCAAGGAGGTCGGGGAATATATAGTCGGCTCTGGCGGCAAACGCCTGCGCCCTCTGGTGTCGATCCTCAGCGCTCGCGCCTGCGGCTACACTGGCGCCCAGCATGTCGACGTGGCCGCCATCATCGAATTCCTGCACACCGCCACCTTGTTGCACGACGACGTCGTTGACGAGTCCGGCATGCGTCGTGGCCGGCCCACCGTGAACGCCGTCTGGGGCAATGCCGCCAGCGTGCTGGTGGGCGACTTCCTGATTTCGCGTTCGTTCCAGCTGGTGGTGGCGGTCGGCAACCGCCACCTGATGGACATCCTGGCCGACAGCACCAACATCATCTCCGAAGGTGAAGTGCTGCAGCTGATCAATTGCCGCGACCCGGACACCAGCGAAGAACGCTATATGCGGGTGATCCATCACAAAACCGCGAAGATGTTCGAATCCGCCGCCGAAACCGGCGCCGTACTGGGCGATGCCGGTGATGACCCGGCCTTGCGCGCCGCGCTGGCCGCCTATGGCCGCCATCTGGGCATCGCCTTCCAGCTGGTGGACGATGTGCTCGACTATGTCGGCGATGCCGATGAACTGGGCAAGAATGTCGGTGACGATCTGGCCGAGGGCAAACCGACCCTGCCGTTGATCTATACCATCCGCGAGGGCAGCCCGGCGCAGGCGAATATGATCAAGCAGGCCATTCTCAGCGGCGGCCTCGACAAGCTTGAAGAGATCGTCACCACCGTACAGCAGTCCGGCGGACTGCAGTACACCATCGAGAAAGCGCGCCAACAGACCGCGCTTGCGATCCAGTCCCTTGAAGCGGTGCCCGCGTCCGCGTACAAGGAGGCTCTGGTTCAGCTCGCCAACGAGGCCGTGAGTCGGCAGTTCTGACCGCCTGCCACGCCTGTATTCCACGCACCCGTTACCGAGGAGATCCCGATGCGTCTTATCGTGTCCTGCCTGATGATTGCCACGCTCACCCTGACCGGCTGCGCACTCAGCCCGCAGGTGATTGAACTGACACCGAAGCCGGCCGTAGCACAACAGAATGTCGGCAATAACGCCGCGGTCCAGATCACCGCCAACGATGCTCGCGGTGACGACGCCTTTGGCACCCGCGGCGGCATTTACGGCAAAACCAGTCTGATCCGTCCCGCCAGCGAGATTGCACCGATACTGCTGGCCGCCACCCAGAAAGGACTGCAGGCGCAAGGCTTCAACGCCTACAACCCGACTGGCGACGCGATCAGTCTGGACGTATCACTGAAGCAGCTCAGCTACGTCCCGGAAGCCGGTTCCGTGGTCAACAACGTCGAGGTCAAGGCATTGATTGAAGCCACCGCACGCAATGCTGCGGGCGACGAATATATCGGCCGCTACATGACCGGCAACAACTATGAGCAACCGATTACGCCCAGCGCCAACCGCAATCAGGAAATGCTCAACGAAGTGCTCGAGCGGGCACTGGCGAAAATGCTCAGCGATCCGAAACTGCTGAGCTTCCTCGCCGGGCAATAACACTGTGGGCGCCGGCTGGCAGTTGCTGTTCTGGGGTGTGCTGGGCTGGTCAGCCTGGCGCCCGCACGACTATGCCACCTGGCTGCTGGAAGTCCTGCCCGCGCTGATCGCCTGGCTACTGCTGACTGCCACCAGGCAACGCTACCCGCTGACGCCGTTGCTGTATGGGCTGATCCTGGCCCACTGCATCATCCTGATGATCGGCGGCAAGTACACTTACGCGCTGGTGCCCGCCGGTGACTGGGTGTCCGAGCTGTTCGGCTGGACGCGCAACAATTACGACAAGCTGGGCCATCTCGCCCAAGGCTTTGTTCCCGCCATGGTGGCGCGCGAGCTGATTACCCGGGGACAGGTGATTCGCGGTGCGTGCTGGCGCTTCAGCCTGATTACACTCAGCGTGCTCGGCATTAGCGCCGCTTATGAATTTATCGAGTGGTGGGTCGCACTGCTCAGCGATGAGGCCGCCGAATCTTTCCTCGGCACCCAGGGCTATGTCTGGGACACTCAGTCGGACATGTTCATGGCGCTGATCGGTGCTGTCAGTGCGCAGCTACTGCTGGCGCGCCGGCACGACCGTCAGCTGGCGCGCCTCTGACCGTCCCGCCTCCCTATACCGAAGGCGCCTGTTGCGCAGTCTCGCGCAGACGATCCGGTGTCAGCCGCAATGCCGACACCGTGGACGGCTGCTGGGCATCGTGCCAATCCTGGCGCGCCTGCCACAACCGGCGATAGCGGTAAAACGGCACCGTCGGATAGATATGGTGAACCAGATGGTAGTTTTGCCACGCCAGTAGCGGTGTCAGGAACCACTCCAGCCCCAACCGATTGTGAGTGGCCTGATACGGACGCTCGGCATGTGCCACATCGTGCGGCCAGTGCGGCAGATACATGAATACGGCGGCGATCAGCCAGGCCATCAAACGTGATGGCACGAACCAGAGAAAGATCACTTCCTGCGGGTAGAAGTAGCCCACCGCAAATGCCAACGTCCACACCCAGACGGTGTCACGCACCGGCTTGCCCACATCGACACCGGCAAACTGGTCACGATGGCGCAGGTAGAAATACAGGTAGTAGAAATCCCACGCAAACCAGATCCAGAACATTTTCAGTGGCGCCGTCATGGTCCAGTGATCCGGATCGCGCTCCGGATCATTGGCGAACCGATGGTGCTGCATGTGCATGACGCGCAGCAGGCGGCCATTGGAGAACGGCACGATCGGCAGCAGGATCAGCCACATGAAAAAATCATTCAGCTTGTTGCTATGTGCCATGGACCGGTGGATGGCATCATGGATCGGACTGAACAGGTAATACATGGCAACACAGTTGAGCACACACCCCTGCCACACTGGCATCTGGTCCATCAGCACCAGCACCCAACTGCTGACGACGGCCGCGAGGCAGACCAGCATCAGGATAATGGTGGGCCAGGCATAAAGGGGGCGCGCACGCAGGCGCCGAAATGCTTCCGGCAATTGTTGATCGCTGGCCATGCTGCTCTCTCCCGGACGAATGTCGATGCAATGATTGTGGCGGCAAAGACCCGCTGACAGCACGAGACATAAAGCCAATTATGTAATGCACTGACAAACAGGCTACCGGCGACCGGAAACAAGTGGCCTAAGTTCATACACTTGCGCCGGACCGGAGTGATACATAATCTCCCAAGTGTCTCACCACTGGAGTTTCCCCATGGCCGACGCGGACATTGCCTCGCGCTGCCAACAGGCGTTTGTCAGCCTGCTGTCCGAGCAGTCTTTCCAGCAGGTGCGCATGGCCGAGGTGGCCACCCGCGCTGGCACCTCGAGGCCGACCCTGTACCGCCACTACCACAACAAGGAGCAACTGTTTCGCGCGTCGGTGGACATGTTGTTCGAGCAGTTCTACGACCAGGCCGAACCTTACCTGACCCAGTTTGAGGACAGCCTGGCACTGGCAGTGAACTATCTGGCTTCCAGTGTCGCCTATCAGCACCGCGAGCTGATCCGTACCTTGCTGCAAAGTGGCGCCGACGAGATTTTTATCAGCCAGATGCGTAAATATTTCTCGCGTCTGATTGGCACACTGCTGCGCCAGCAGCCGGAACGGAAGTTTCGTCAGGAGGATATCGGGCTGGTCACGGCGCTGCTGGCCGGCGCCTGCTTTGCTTCACTGAAGGAATGGCATGCCAACGGCATGGTGCAATCGCCCCGTCATATGGCGAGGGTGCTGGCGCATCTTTTCAATGCACAGCTGCTGGAACTGATTGGCGATCAGGACAGAGAGGAAGATCGCGACCGGCAGTGAAGCCGGCCGCCCAAGACATCAATCGAACTGGCTGAAATCCGGCTTGCGCTTTTCCATGAATGCGGACATCGCCTCGCGTGCTTCCGGCGAACTCAGGCGCTGGAAGAACAGGTCGCCTTCGGTGCGCATATGCGCCTTGAGCTGTTCCTTGCCCGCCGCTTTCAACAGCTGTTTGCTCAGCCGCACCGAGGCCGCCGGTTGCGCTGCCAATTGCAACGCCTTGGCCTGCGCTACCGACAGATAGTCGCTGTCAGCACAGACCTCATTGGCGATACCCAGCTGCGCTGCCTTTTCACCACTGATGGTTTCACCGAGCAACAGTAACTGCGCCGCACGCTGGTGCCCCATCAGCAACGGCAGCAGGTAACTCGACGCCGCCTCCGGGCACAAACCGAGATTCACAAACGGCATTTGCAGTTTAGCGGACTGCGCCACATAGACCAGATCGCAATGCAGCAGCATGGTCGTGCCGACGCCCACCGCCGGGCCATTTACGGCAGCAATCACCGGCTTTTCCATATCGACAAGCTGGGCGAGAAAACGCATCACCGGTGCATCGCCGCCCTGGGGCGGGTTATTGAGAAAGTCGACCATGTCATTGCCGGCGGTAAAACAATCATCTGTGCCACGCAGCAGCACCACACGTATGGCCGGCGTCCTGTCTGCGGCAGCGAGCGCCGCGGTCATGGCACTGTACATCTCATGGGTCAGGGCATTCTTGCGCTCAGGCCGCTGCAGGCGGATTTCCATGATGCCTTGCGCCTCACCGACACTGACAAACTCTGAAACAGACATTTTCCTCTCCCGAAAATTAGTCGTCGTCGCGACGCACACTCACGTTCGGCTGACCGCTCATATCAATCTCGACATGAAATAAAATCGGTCGGCAGCAAACAAAACAGTCTTCGTAATAGCTTTGCTCAGGCTCGGAGCAATCGATCACCACTTCGATGGTTTCACCACAGTAAGGACAGCCGACCTGACAGGTTTCAAGCACAGCGATAACTCAGGCGCTGACGCAGCGCCGGCAACCACGCCGGTTCCTGATCCGCGGGATAGGGCTGCGGTTCACCCTGCCCCCACACCGGGCCCGGCCAGCATGGGTCTGCACAGTGGCGTGCGATGACATGCAGATGGAGTTGCGGCACCAGATTACCCAGTGCGCCGATATTGATCTTTTCAGCACTGGTAAGCGCCTGCAAATGCATGGCGCTGCGGTTCATCAGGTCGAGCAGATCGTGCTGCAACGATGAATCCAGCTCGAACCACTCGCGCACGCCGTCACGCTTGGGCACTAACACCAGCCACGGAAAACGCTGGTCGTTCATCCAGCGAATCCAGCAGTCCGGTGTTTCTCCGAGCGCGCGGGTGTCAGCGGCCAGACGCGGGTGCAGTTCAGCCACCGGCACCGCCCATCATGCCGGCCGGACCGAGCAGTGAGACGCCGCCGTCGAGGGCAACGATCTGGCCGGTCATGTAGGCGGTCAGCGGACTGACCAGCAGCAACGCCATCTGTGCCATTTCTTCAACACTGGCGAAACGCTTGATTGGCAACAGACGCTTGATGGCATCGCCCTGACCAGCGGAAACCAGATCGCCGCCAACAGTGCCTTCAACAAAGCCTGGCGACAGCGCATTGACGCGGAAATTGCGGCCGCCCCATTCCAGCGACAGGGTCTTGATCAGCATGTCGACGCCGGCCTTGGCGGCGCAGACGTGCGATTGCATCGGCATCGCCATTTGCGACTGTGGCGCGGTGATCGCCAGACCGCGGACATTGCTGTCGGCCATCAGGTCCGAGCACGCCTTGAACGTATGGAAGGTACCCTTGAGGTCGATATCCACCACTGAGGAAAAGCCATTGCTGCTGATGCTCACCGCAGGTGCCATGAAGTTGCCGGCCGCACCCGCGATGATGATCGAATATTTACCGTACTGATCGGCGCCTTTGGCCGCCGCCTCGGTCATCGCCTCAAGGCTGCGCACATCGGCGGAATAACCCACCGCCTCACCGCCCGCGTCGCGGATCAGCTGACAGGTTTCATCCAGCTTCTCCTGACGCCGCCCGACCATCACCACTCGCGCACCGTGGGCCGCCAGCATTCGGGCAATGCCCTGATTGATGCCGCTGCCGGCACCGGTGATAAAGGCGACTTCACCTGCCAGCAGCTCTGCCGGCAACCAGTTACTTTTCATGTTCAGCTCTCCCGGGAAAATTATCGACGGTAGTCGGACGGACTCTTCTTGGTCCAGCGCCGAAACGCGCGTGCGAAGTTTGACGCGTCTGAATAGCCCAGCTGAATGGCAATTTCATCCACCGTGCGATTGGTCTGGGTCAGGTACTCGACCGCCAGGCCCTTGCGCAGATCATCCAGAATGCGCTGGTAGCTGGTGCCGAGCTGCTGCAGCTTGCGTTTCAGGGTACGCGAGGACATGTGCAGCTCCGACGCGGTCTCCTCAACACTGGGGAAGCGCCCCGCCTCGCCCAGCACGATGCGGCGCACCTGGCCGAGCAACTTGGGTGGCGATTTGATCGTTGCCATCTCCTGCTCACACTGGGCTTCAGCCATGCGTGCCAGGCGCGGATCTGCAAACCGCAGCTTTTGCTCCAGTCGATGCGCCGGAAAACGCATCTGGTGGTAGGCGCAATCAAACAACACCGGCACTGGTATCAAGGGGCGCATCCTGTCGAAGTAAGCGGGCTCCGGAAAAGCGAACCGCAATTCGCCATCCAGATAGGTTTCGCCCATCAGGTGCGAGCCCATAAAGTGCAGGCTGCTGAAGAAACTCTCGACCATAAACGGCGCAATGTCGTTCAGTGCCACCATTTCATCGAGCTGGATTACCGCGGTGTCCCCCTCAATGAACAGGGCGAGTTCAGTCAGGGTGCCGCGCGTGCGCAGGAACTTCACCGCCAGCTCCAGCGCATCGCGCAGGGTCTCGCTGCTCATTGCCGCGTAGCCAAGAAATCCGTGAGATGAAAGATTCAGGGAAGCGCCAAACTCCCAGCCGAGCCAGGGCGCCTTGGTCATTTCCAGCGCGCGCAGGATAGCGGGCTCGTAGATATGCAGCGGAATGCGTGTGGACGGATTACGCCAATCGATGCTGTCGAGGCCAGGCAGGCCGTCCAGAAACGTCCGCTCAGAAACGCCGTATTTCTCCACCAGACTGATCAGCAGCGGCGCGTATTCAGCCGAGACCGAGTATTCGTCTGGATTCATTTTCAGAATGGTCATGACATGTCCTGCGTTGTTGTTCTGCGGGCAGTTATGCTTGGCCTGAAATGACCGAGTGATCAGCAAGATACCCCCTGCCGGAGATGGCTGCAACCCCTGTTTGGCCCAAATCCGTCACGGCGACGGGTGACCGGCAGAGACAAAAAGTGTCAATTCTGGACCGGCATGGCGCGGCGAGTGCCTCCACTGCTTGGCACCTCCCCAAGAAACTCATGCTATTTCATTAGCTTAAAGGCTAGTGATAAAGTTGGCATGCAATTGGCAGTTCACACCAAGAAGGTTAACTGGATCACATTTGGAGTGTGCCATGAGCCAAGTCATCCAACTGCACAAGTTCGCCCCCGATGCCGCCATTGACGGCCTGAACCGCATTACCGGACTCGACTTTGACCAGTATCCGGAATCCTTGCTGGACCAGACCGATACGGACGAGATAGAAGAAATCGGTGACGCCGACTACCCGCTGCCGGGTGAACAGCAGGCCTGACGGACAAAAAAAAGCCGGCTAATCCAGCCGGCCCTGAGTGCACCGAAAGCCATTCTCGCCGGGGCAGGCAAATGGCTTCGATTACCAAAACGGTCAGAAATTCGAGATCAGCTTGTCGTCATTGCTCAAGGCACTGCCGCGACGCTGGAAAAACAGCTCATCAACCTTGTGCCGAACACTGGGGTCACTCACCCGCAGCCGTATTTCCACAGCATGCACCTCGCCAGTGAAGCGCAAGCGCACCATGCCAGACATTAACGCACTGCCTTCGCCTTCAATCAGGGTGCGATCCACCAGAGACTGGTGCTCACCCTCTTCATCGGCATGACAGACCACCAGCTGCAGCTCGCTGCTGCCGCCGCTGACCCGGATCCAGGACGCAACGTTGAATTCCGCCTCCCAGACACGCATGCGCGGCGGCTTGCCCTCCGCCCAGATACGACTGGGCACGGTTGCTACCATCTTCTCGATCATGTCGCGCCTCACTCTTTATTCGTAGACAAGATCCTAATACTCGGAACCGAGCCAATGCCGTGACCCGCTTGGCGTGCAGACGGGAAACACATCACATCCTGGTGATTCGGGTCGCTCAGGGCCGCGATGTATTATTGTCCAACACCTCCACTTCAGATCTTCCCCGGGCCCGTTATCCTGCGCGCCTGACTGAGCGATTTGCCGGTCACCCGCATTCATTCACTTTTGTAATTTTTGAGGATTCCACCATGGGCGAACTGAAAGATTTGCGCGCACAACAGGAGCAACTGCTGAGCCGCGCCAAGGAACTGGGCAACAAGCTGTACCTGGCTGGCCTCGGCGCCGTCACCAAGGCGGAAACCGGTTCCACCGAGCTGCTCGACAAGTACGTCAGCACCGGCAGCAAAGTGCTGGGCGAAACGGCTGAAGGCAAGCCGAAGGCTGTACTGGCCGGCCGCGGCGCCATTGAAGCCGCCAAAGAGCTGCTGCAGAGCGCACCGGAAAAACGCAAGGCATTATTTGAAAAGTGCGTCGCTGCAGGCACCAAGCAGCGCGGTGAGAAAGCGCAGGAAACCAACGAGTTCCTGCTGGCTGGTCTGGGCGCTGTACTGACCGCGCGCAGCGAAGGCGAGAAGTTCTTCAATGAACTGGTTGCCACCGGCGAAAAGCGCGCCTGATTCCATCATCAGCGCGTGAAGACGGGGCCTGCGGGCCCCGTTTCTTTTTCTGCATTGACCCCGAATAACATTGACCCTTCCCTGTTTAGATAGCAGATTGGAATCCTGTCCCCGCCATGGGCACAGCATTACAACAACTTTCTCTCGCGCTACTTAACAGGCACTACAAAACCAGATGACGGATAAAAGCAAGGACAAGGGCTTCCGCACGGCGACCCCCGCCAGCCGCTTGTTACGGTTGACGGGCATGACCACCAGCATTGCCTCTCGGGTCGCCGGCCATCAGGTCAAGAAGCTGTTCCAGAGTGACGATGCCATTGCCCGCGATCGCGAAAAGCTGATGCGTGATGTCGGCCGCCAGGTCGCGCAAACACTCGGCGAGATGAAAGGCGCAGTGATGAAAGTCGGCCAGATCGCCTCGCAGATGCAGGACTTGCTGCCGGAAGAAATTTCATCTGCGCTGGCTGTGTTGCAAAAGGCCTCCGCGCCGATGCCGTTCTCGATCATTCGTCGTCAGCTGCGTGTTGAGCTTGGTGATGACCCCGGCAAGCTGTTCCGCGACTTCGACGAAACACCGTTTGCTGCAGCGTCCATTGGTCAGGTACACCGCGCTGTGACGCAAGACGGCGTCGACGTCGTGGTCAAGGTGCAATATCCAGCGGTTAAGGAATCAATCGATTCTGACATGCGGCAACTGCGTCGCATCCTGCGCCTGGGTGCGCTGTTCAAGGTTAATGAAAAGACCCTTGACGCAATCTTCAGTGAAATTCGAGACCAGCTCGAGGAGGAGTTGGACTATGAACAGGAAGCGCAAAACATCAATCGCTTCCGCGACTTTCACAAACAGGACAAATGGCTGGTGATACCAGCAGTGGTGCCAGAACTCAGCACCGGCAAGATACTGACGCTGGAATATGAACCCGGCGACGATCTGCAGTCGCTGGCCGATGATGCACGCTATTCACAGGACACCCGCAACCAGATTGGCGCCCACCTGTTCGAGGCCATTGGCAAGCAGATGTTTGCGCTGCGCGAGGTGCATTGTGATCCGCACCCGGGCAATTTCGCGTTCCGCCCCGACGGCACCATCATCATGTATGACTTTGGCGCGATCAAACGTCTGGCGCAGGAAGATTTGCAATCCATGCGCGAATTAATGACCGCTGCATTTGCGCAGGATTTTGAAGCACTGGATCGCGCCCTGCTGGCACTGGACGTGCGCAAGCAGGACAGCCCTGACGTGGATGATGCGTTCTACCGCAAATGGGTCCAGCTGTTACTGCCGCCGTTCGACGAAGCACCATTCGATTTTGCCCAGTCGCGTTTGCATATTGATCTGGTGCGAGAAACGCGTAACACGCCATGGCGATATCTGGAATCGTTCCAGCCATCGCCGCGTACATTGCTGATCAATCGTATTTTTGGCGGCCACTACTGGACGATGGTAAAACTCGGTGTTAATCGCTCGTTCCGCGAACAGGTGAACAGCACTCTTCAGCAGTCCTGATCCTGAAAGCCCGCGCCAGCGGGCATCAGACCTTCTCCACGGTCACCGCGACGCCATTCAAAATCGCCATGCCGGTCAGGTCCTCCACATGCGCTGCGCTGATTACATCATTGATGCTGGCGCCGGCATGTTTCTGCGCCACCGTCAGCTTCACGCCAGCGCGCCCATGGCCCCAGCCGTGCGGCACGCTCAGGACACCCGGCATCAGGCTGTCAGTGACGTGCGCGGGCAACTCGATGCTGCCGGCGTCACTGCTGACACGCACCAGATCACCGTGACCGATACCCCGCGCGCAAGCGTCATCCGGGTGCAACATCACATCGCAACGACTCTTGCCTTTTACCAGACGCTGGCTGTTATGCATCCACGAATTGTTACTGCGCACGTGACGGCGACCGATCATCAGCATTGCGCCTTCAGGCACCGTCGGCGGCGCCACACGTGCCAACGCATCGACATAGATATCCGGCACCAGATTGATGCGTTTACCACGCGTAAGCAGTCTTCCAGGTAACGCCGGCTTGAGCGGACCCAGATCAATCCCGTGCACCGCGTCGGAAACTTTTTTCAGCGTCAATCGATGCGTCGCACTGCCAGCACCATCGGGAAGCTTTTTCAGCATCCGACGCAATGATGCGCCGAGCACGGGCAGCTTTTGCAGTGCAGCAAAGCGTCCGCGCAGCAGTGCACTGCCCTGTCCGTAGGGGCCAAGGCGCAACGCCAGATCAGCGATACTGTCTACGCCGAAGCGTTGCATGATCATCTCCGACAGTTGTGCTCGCCATGCAGGCTTGCCATTAAGCTGGTCAAGCCGACGAATCAGTGCGGTGATGATTTGCCAGTCATGTCGCGCACCCGCTGACGCCGAAAAAAGCGGCGGCGAAAACTTGATGGTGTTGTGCACTGCCAGACCGTGGAACACCGGATCAAACTGCCCATGCTCAAGGTGGCCAGTGGGAGGCAGGATAATATTTGCGTGGCGAGTGGTCTCATTGATGTACAGATCAATCGATACCATGAAGTCCAGACCCGACAGCGCCTGATCCAGCCGTTCGCCGCCAGGGCAGGACAGGACAGGATTCCCGGCGTGCGTCAGCAAGGCACGGACCTGACCCTCACCCTCCACCAGCATCTCGTCCGCCAGCGTGGTCACCGGAAACTCGCCACCAAACTCGGGCAAACCGCGGGCACGTGAGCGATAGCGGTCAAAGCCGCCGCGATGGCCGGACATCGCCGTGATCGACACCATGTCGACCGCCGGCAGTGGAAACATCAATCCGCCGATGCTGTCGACCTTGCCGGTAATCAGATTGATGACGTATACCAACCATGCCGCCACACTGCTGTGCGACGCCGTACTGGTACCGACGCGGCTGTAGCAGCAGGCGCGTGGCGTGGTGGCCAGCTCATGCGCCAGCCGGCGGATGGTATCGGCATCGACACCACACATCGGCGCCACTTTCTCCGGCGTCCAGTCCATGACCAGATCTCGCAGGCGCTCCAGATTCTCCAGCAGCGGCTCGACCACACCGGGACGAATCAGGTGATCTGCAAACAGCACCTGCACCATGGCCAGCAACATCAACGCATCGCAACCTGGCCGAATAAAAATATGCTCATCCGCCAGCTCGGCGGTTTCCGTCCGGCGCGGATCGATGACCACCAGCTTGCCGCCACGGTTACGCAGCGCCTTGAGACGCCCACGCATATCCGGGGCGGACATCAGGCTGCCGTTGGATGCTATCGGGTTGGCGCCAAACACCAGAAAGTAATCGGTCCTGTCGATATCCGGCACCGGCAACAACAACTGGTGTCCAAACAGTTTGAACGCCGCCAGCATATGCGGCAGTTGATCCAGGGATGTGGCCGAGTAACGGTTTCGGGTACCCAGTGCCTTGAGCAACGGCAACAGGGTAAACATCGCGCCGTGGTTATGTACGGTCGGATTACCGACGTACACCGCCAGTGCGTTACGCCCATGCTGCTGTTGCACCTGATGCAGTCGCTGCGCCACTTCATCCAGCGCCTCATCCCAGCCGATTGGCTCCCAGCCATTGGCCGTGCGTCGGACCGGCTGACGCAGGCGGTCCGGGTCCTCGTGCAGGTCCTTCAGCGCCACCGCTTTGGGACACAAGTGTCCACCGCTAAGCGGGTCGGACTGGTCGCCGCGTATGGCAATGATCTCGCCACCTGCATGCTCGATCTCCAGACCACACAGGGCCTCGCAAAGATTACAGGTGCGATAGTGAAGACTGCTGCTCATGCGCTACTCCCGACTGGATGTCGCCCAAGTGTGCCCATCCTGCGCCACGCTGAACAGTGCCGGCTCCGAAGAAGTGGTTGTCCGGCGGCTGCGGTGACGTACACTGGAAGCCACAAGAATGACAAGAAACAAAGGTACCAACCTTGCTGCTCTCCAGACACGTTCGCCTCGCGACCCTGCTGATCCTGACGCTGCCACTGCTGCTCGCGTCATGCTCTCTGTCGCCTGAGACCAGCAAGGACGTCCAGCTGCAGTTGCCACTGACCGGCGTGATTGATCAGGCCCGCGCCCTTGATGCCGACAGCGCACGACGACTGCTGGGCGACCCGCAAGCGCCCGGCGTGTTCAGCGCCCATACCCCGTCGCTCGGCTTTCAGCGCGCCCCGACCTGGTTTGCCGTGCAAATCCACAATGCCGGCGACGAAGCGACGCGCTATCTGGTGGCAGGCCGCCCGCACACGGACAACCTTGATCTGTACTTGTACGATGGCGATGTATTGCTGTCCGAATTACGCGGAGGCGACCGACTGCCCTGGGACCAGCGGCCCTTCGATGACAACGAACTGATCTTTCCAGTCACGCTGCCCGCCGACAGCACCATCACCGCAGTCATCCGGGTAGAAACCTCCGGTGCCCTTGAACTGCCACTGGAAATTCTTGATAACCAGAGCCTGCTGCGGCACAAGTTTTCGCGGCTGACCTTCAGCGGTTTGTATTTCGGCGCCATCTTTTCAATGGCACTGTTCAATCTGCTGCTGTTTATCGCGATTCGCGATCGCAGCTACCTGTTCTATGTCATTTATCTGATGGCGCTGGCCATGTTTCTGGCAACGCGTTCCAGTTTTGCGTTCCAGCTGCTCTGGCCCGAGCATCCCTGGCTCAACGATACCTCACGCGCTTTCTTCGCCCTGCTGGCCCAGGCCTCGGCAATGCTTTTCAGCGCTGCATTCCTTCAGCTTGGCCAAAGCCGGCCGTACTGGAACGCCGTGCTCAACACCAGCGGCGGCCTGTTTTTCTGTGCCGCTGTCGCATCATGGTTCTTTGATCCGCACATCACGCTACGCATTGCCACGTTCAATGTGGTGCTGATGGCGCCACTGATGCTGGCTGCCGTGCTCGTGCGCATTCACGATGGTTACAAGCCGGCACGCTTCTTCCTGTTGTCGTTCGCACCGATAGTGTTCCTCGCGCCGCTGTTCGTACTCAAGACTTTCGCGCTGATGAGCAGCAACTGGCTGATTGATCACGCATTTGAAATCGGTAGCAGCCTTGAAGCCTGGCTACTGTCGTTTGCGCTGGCGTATCGATTGACCATGCTGAAAGCAGAGAATGATCGCATTCAGGTCGAGGCCACCAGCGAGCTGGAGCGCCGGGTGCACGAACGCACCGAAGAACTGAATCGCGCCCTCAACGCCCGTAGCGAATTCCTGGCCGTCATGAGCCACGAAATTCGCACACCGCTGAACGGCATTCTTGGCACTGTCGACATGCTCAAGGATTCGCACCTCGATCATGACCAACTGCGCAAGATTCATATCATTGAGCAGTCCGGCAATACGCTGGTGGCACTGATCAACGACATCCTCGACTACTCACGGATGGAATCCGGCAAGCTTCCGATTGACGAGGAGCAGTTCAACCTGCCGGCACTGGTGCGGGAGTCCGCAGGCCTGTTCGAGCACCGTGCGCGTATCAACGGCAACGAACTGCGCGTCGAACTGGATGACAACATCGGTTTGCTGTGCCGGGGCGATCCGATTCGTCTGCGCCAGATTCTGGTCAATCTGGTCGGCAATGCAGTGAAGTTCACTGAAGCCGGTGAAGTGCTCGTGACTGCCAAACGCGACAATGACAATCGCAGCTATGCCTTGTTTGAGGTGCGCGACAGCGGCATTGGCATCGAAACCGACCAGATGACACACCTGTTTGAACTGTTCCAGCAAGGCGATGGCTCCACCCGTCGGCGTTATGGCGGCACGGGCCTGGGATTGGCGATCTGCCGCCAGCTGGTGGAACTGATGGGCGGTGAAATCGGCGTCGAAAGTGAACCCGGCGTGGGCTCACATTTCTGGTTCCGGTTGCCCTTGCCGGAGGTAACACGCGAACAACGTCGCGCGGTCCAGCATGACGAAATGGATGAACAGGTGACGCCCCCGATTCGGCTGCTGATCGTCGATGACAATCACGTCAACCTGCTGGTGGCGCAGGGGCTGGCAAAAAAACTCGGCCATGATGTCGAAACCGCAGAAAGTGGTCCGGAAGCGTTGGCCGTGCTGCTCAACGACAGCCGCCCGTTCGACCTGATTCTGATGGATTGTGAAATGCCGGAAATGGACGGCTTTGAAACATGCCGCGAAATTGTCCGGTTACAGGCGGAAGGCAAGGTCGACCCGATCCCGGTGGTGGCGCTGACCGCCCATGCCATTCCCGACAAGATTCGCCAGTGCCATGAAGCCGGGATGGTCAGTCACATTGCCAAGCCAATCAATTCGGCCAAGCTGGACCGGGAGATACGCAGTGTGCTCAAGCCTATGGTGCAGGATGACCGAAACGCGCCGGACACACAGCAGCACAGTTAGTGCAGGATGATGTTGTCCGCCAGCTGCACCTGCGGTTGATCCAGTGCCTCGTCCTGCGCCAGCAATTCGTCCTCTGCCAGCACCTCGAAGCGCGCCGACGTGACCTCACCTTCAATCAGGTCAGGAATGGCATCCAGAAACTCGTCCACATGGGCGGAAGCGAAGTGGCTTTCCAGCGCCTCGATACCGCGCCATTGCTGCCAGATCACGAATGTCTCAGGGTCGTCGGCACTGATAAACACCTCATACGCCAGACAACCGCTCTCCTTGCGAGAACGCTTTGCCAACAGCTGGATGAGCTGGAGTGCTTCTTCGCGGTGAACCTGTTTCACCGGGATTGAACCTTTGACGATGATCATGCAGTTCCCGAGGTAGTGCGAGGGCCGCGAAGTCTAGCACAGACCGGCTGCCAATGGGCGGCTGCCGACCAGCGGCGCCGGCGGCACTAGCCCTTGAACACCACGTTTTCTGCCAGCGGCGCCCGGCCCACGCGGGTCCGGTTGGCGTCGACCGCGGTATCCTCGTAGCCAAAGCTGATGCCACAGAGAATGCCGGTGCTGTCAGGCTCGCCAAACAGCTCGCGCACATCGTCCGGGTAGTAGCGCATGCTGCCCTGGGCGCAGGAGCCGATCCCGTGTGCGGTCAGCGTCAGCAGCAGGGACTGGATGTACATGCCAACATCCAGCGCCACCGTCACGCCAAACGCCTTGTCCATGCCGATAAAGGCCACGTGGGGAGCATCAAACAGCTCGAAGTTACGTAGATTCGCCCGCATGCGGCCAGCGCGATCATCCCGGGCAATGCCCATGTTGCTGTACAACTCCACTGCGCAGTCCACCTGACGTTGACGATATACGCCGCTGAAGTTGGGCAGATGCTCGAAGTCCGGATTGACCATTACGCCACTGGAAACCTTTTCCACCATGCGCCGCCGCAACTCGTCTCGCACTTCTCCGGAGGCCACCAGCACACGCCAGGGCTGGATATTGCAATTGCTGGGCGCCAGTTGAGCAAGACTGAATATCTGCTCCAGCAGCGCCGGGGGTACCGGCGTATCGAGAAAACCACGCACTGAGCGTCGCTCGCGCAGGGCCTGGGCCAGAGTCATGGAATCTGCGGACATGAATACTCCTCAAACCGGGTTTCGTGCGCCGCTTGGCGGCAACGGCAAATGACGGCGCCTATGATGCCAGCAAAAACGCGGAGAAAACGATGGCCAAACTGAAGAGCTGGGTGTTCGGATTGATCATGGGCGTGCTGCTGGGCCTGTGGGGCGGCGTCAATATCGGCAAGGGCAAACCGCTGTACGCTAACCCGTTCAGCGAACGCAGTGTCGGCGGCCAGCTGCAGGATGCCGGGCGTGAGGTCATGCGCGAGTCTGGCGAAGCGCTGGAAAAAACCGGAGAAGCCTTACGCAACAAGGCAGAAAAAAGTAGCGAGCGCTAACTTAGCGCTCGCTGCACGCGGTCATGCCGCAAACGATTCCTTCTCTGCCAGAGACATGGCCTGGCAGATCTCCTCGATCGCCGGCGATACCGCCGTAGTGGGCATATCACCGGGGCTCAAGCCGTACTTGGCCGAGCAATGCGGGCACAGCACCATGTAAGCCTGTTCGTGGGGCCGGTCCACATCCGGGTACTCCGCCACCACCCAGCCATCGCGCTTCGCCTGCTGGCCGATGTCGTGGTAGTAGTCCAGCCCGATCGGTTTATTCGGTTCGAAATCAAAGGTGGTCGGACAGCTCTGGCAATTCAGCCAGATGTCATACAGCGCCGCCGCGTCATAAATATCCCGAGCATCAAAAGCCATCACTGCCTCCCTTCCACTTATTATCAATAAGTTAGAACACATTCTTAAAGTAAGACATGGGAAGATGCAAGCGGCAGAACATGCTTTTTGCGAACGTATTCATAAACTTATGAATATATCGTAAGAAACTACTTCAATTTGGTCTTTCGAGGCACCAATTCGTCTCCGAGGGTTGCCCCCGCAGCCAGTGCCCGACCGCCGAGAAACACCATGCTGAGCTCCAGTACGGCACGCTGGATCAGCGCCCGACGGGCCGCCGGTCCCACTTCCAGCGCGACAATGCCAAAACCGAACATCACCGCCACCGCGGCCTCTGATGCGGAGCGGTAGTCCATATCCGGCATTTGCCGATGCCGGGCCACAGCGCGGGCGTCTTCTTCCAGCTCCTCACGGAACAACTGGATCTCGCGCTGGATACGCCGGCGGAAGCGCTCGACGTTGCCAAGCCGCTGTTGCACCAGCAAGCGAAACTCGGCTTCGTGGCGCGAAAGATAGTCGAGAAAACGTTCCACCAGATCGCGCAGGCCGGCGCCAGGGTCGGACACCACCATCTGTTGGCGCCCTTGTCGCATCACGTCGCGCAGCCGGAAACAGGCCAGATCGATCAGCGCCAGACCCAGGTCATCCATGGTCGGGAAGTGGTTGTACAGTGATGGCGGCGCCAACCCTGCCTCGCGCGCCACTTCGCGCAAACCCAGACTGTCCAGGCCGCGACCGGACATGATCAGGCCGAGCGCGGCATCGAGAATACGCTGTCGGGTCTGGGCCTTGCGCTGGGCACGGGCCCCCTGAAGAGTGCTCATGGGCATATCCGGCAAACAGTTGTAAGTTGCAGAACTATAGCCATGGCCGGCCAACATTGCCAGCGGACACTGTAAAAATCAGCTAATGCCTTCTTCTGCGTTGACACATGGCCAGCGTCGGCGTAGATTTCAACTCACATTTGTTAGTTATTTAACGATGTGTTTTTGTGTTGCGCTGCGCGCATCGGATGCAGGCAAGGCCCCGACATTGGTTTAAAGTCGATGACGGGCCCTGCCGGGCATGATGCCTGAACAAACTGGATTGCCGGCCTGCCGGCGCTTGTCTCAAAACAGGAAGCTACAAAGAGGTCTCCCATGAATTATTTCGTCACCGGTGCGACCGGCTTTATCGGTCGATTTCTCGTCGCACGTTTGCTTGAGCGTCCCGAATCTCGCGTCTTCGCCCTGATTCGACCGGGCTCTGAGTACAAACTGGATGGCATGCGCAAACGCCTTGGCGTCGACAGCGATCGACTGATTGCCATCAATGGCGACCTGACCAAGAAGCTGCTTGGCGTAAGCAAGCGCGACCGTGACGACCTCAATGGGCAGATCGAATATTTTTACCATCTGGCCGCCATCTATGATCTCGAGGCAGATGAAAACCAGCAGCGCTATACCAATATCGAAGGCACCCGCAATGCGATGAAGCTGGCCGGCGAGCTCGGCGCCAAGTGTTTCCACCATGTCAGCTCAATCGCCGCCGCCGGACTGTTTGACGGCACCTTCTACGAAGACATGTTTGTTGAAGCCGGTGAGCTCTCGAACGCCTATCTGCAAACCAAGCACGAGTCCGAGGCGCTGGTGCGCAGCGAGTGCCCGGTGCCGTATCGCATCTACCGTCCATCGATGGTGGTGGGCGACGCCGAAACCGGCGAGATGGACAAGGTCGACGGTCCCTACTATTTCTTCAAGCTGATCCAGAAACTCGGCGACATGCTGCCACCATGGGTACCACTGATCGGCATCGAGGGCGGCAAGTTCAATATCGTGCCGGTGGATTTTGTCGCCGCCGCCATTGATCACATCTCACACCTGCCCAACCACGACGGCGAATGCTTCCACCTGACCGCCGACAAGCACTACAGCGTTGGCGAAGTGATGAACATTTTTGCCTCGGTGGCGGACGCCCCGAAGATGCCGGTGCGCCTCGATACCAGCCTGATGGATTCGGTGCCGAGCATGGTACGCAAGGGCGTCAGCAATCTGACCCCGGCCAAGTTTTTCCTGCATCAGGCACTGGAAGGCCTGGATATTCCTGAAGAAGCACTGCGCTTTCTCACCTATCCGACCACGTTCGACAATTCCCACGCCAAGGCAGCGCTGGCCGGCACCAACATCGAGGCACCGGAGCTGGAATCCTATGCACAGATCCTGTGGGACTACTGGGCCAACCATCTGGATCCGGACCGTGACGAACGCGAAGACGAAAGCGAACCCTCGCAGACACTGGAGCGCAGTGTCACCGGCAAGATCGTTCTGATCACCGGCGCCACCTCCGGCATCGGCAAGGCCGCCGCCCTGAAGCTGGCACGCGCGGGTGCAACGGTGCTGGCAGTTGCGCGGACCAAGGAAAAGCTGGAACAGACGCTGCATGAAATTGAGCAACTCGGCGGCACTGCCATGGCCTACAGCTGTGACGTATCCGACCTCGACGACGTTGATCGGCTGGTCGCGCAGGTCACTAAAGAACACGGCCACATTGATGTTCTGGTGAACAACGCTGGCCGTTCGATCCGTCGTTCTGTGGTGCATACCTTCGACCGCTTCCACGATTTCGAACGCACCATGCAGCTGAACTACTTCGGCGCCCTGCGTCTGATCATGGGCTTCCTGCCAAACATGACTGAGCGTGGTGACGGTCACGTCATCAATATTTCATCGATCGGCGTGTTGACCAACGCACCGCGCTTCTCAGCCTACGTGGCATCGAAGGCGGCGCTGGATGCGTTCACCCGTTGCGCCGCGTCCGAGCTGGCACACCTTGGCATCCGCTTTACCACCATCAATATGCCGCTGGTACGCACGCCGATGATTGCGCCGACCAAACTCTACAACCACGTGCCGACCATCAGTCCGACCCAGGCTGCAGACATGATCTGCGATGCCATCGTGCGCCGCCCGAAACGCGTTGCCACGGGACTTGGCATCTTTGGTCAGGTGATGCACTTCCTGACGCCCAAAGTCACCGAGACAATCATGAACACCGGCTACAAGATCTTTGCCGATTCCGCTGCCGCGCTTGGCGGCAAGGAAGACACACCGAAGAAGATCAGCCGCGAACAGGCGGCCTTTTCGCGACTGTTCAAAGGTATTCACTGGTAAACATCATCCGGCGGCTGTCAATGACGGCCGCCGGCCATTTCTGTCTCCCTTGTCCCCTCATTTCCGCACCGCTTCAGGCTAGACTGTGACTCCGCCGATTTGCCGGAGAGCACGATCATGGCCGCCTCACCCAAGCCTTACCGCCCAAAACTCGCGCCGCACCTGAAGCGTCTCGGCGACAGCGTTCGCTGGGGTATCCAGGGCCGATTGCTGCCCAATCTGGCGCTGGAACAACGGGTGCAAGGCAAGCTGGTGCTGATCACTGGCGCCAGCAGCGGCATTGGTGCCCACAGCGCACGCCGTCTGGCAGCAGCCGGGGCACGTCTGGTGCTGGTGGCACGCAGCGAAGACAAACTGAACGAGCTGGTCGACAGCCTGCGCCGGCGGGGCGCCGATGCCCGTGCGCTGCGCTGTGATATTTCCGATCTCGATGATTGCGACCGTTTGTGCAACCGGGTGATTGCCGACTACGGCAGCGTCGATATCCTGATCAACAATGCCGGCCGCTCGATTCGACGTTCGGTGCTGAAATCCACCGATCGCTTCCATGACTATCAGCGCACCATGCAACTGAACTACTTCGGTGCGGTGCGCATTGCCCTGAACCTGCTGCCCGCGATGATCAACCACGGTGGGGGCCAGATCATCAACATCTCCACACTTGGCGTACAGACCGGTGTGCCACGCTTCTCTGCCTACCTCGGTTCGAAGTACGCGTTGGAGGGCTGGACCATGGCGGCGCAGAATGAACTGGTGCACAAGGGCATCGACTTCACCCTGATCAACTATCCGCTGGTTCGCACGCCGATGATTGCGCCGACCCGCGCCTACGACCGCTTCCCGGCGCTGTCCGAAGATCAGGCGGCGAGCTGGGTGTGTGAGGCCATCGTACGGCGCCCCAAACGCATCGTGCCGCCGATGGGTCTGGTCGCCGTGGGCATGAACTACCTGCTGCCGCGTACCACCGAGATGCTGATGAATATGGCCTACCAACTGGTGCCTGAAAACCTCGCCAAAGTGGCCTTTCTGGATCAGGAACGCGCCGCCCGCCGCCGCGCCCAAGGGCTGCCGCGCGAACCGGCTTGACCGATACTGCAGCGCGGGTTGCAGCGCTAGACAAGCGCCGCCGCCAACTGCGGTTACACTGTAGCCATGCAGAGCCCAGCCCGATCGCAGCAACCCAGCCCTTCACAGCGCATCGCCCATGCGCTGATCGAGGCCATGATCCCCGCCGGCACCCAGGTGACCGGTGCCGATGCCGCCGCCCTGATCAATCAGGTAGATAACTGGCTGCGGCAACACCCGGTGCTACGCACTTCCCTGAACTCCGCGCTGTTCTGGCTTGAAGCGCGGACCTTGCTCAGTGGCAAGCGATTCAGCCACCTCGACGTGCAGCAGCGCCAGCGTCAGCTCAAGGCCCTCGCCAGCACACCGATCAGCGGTCAGTTGCTACGCGCTCTGGCTGCCCCCTACAAAGCTGCGTGGCTGTTCGACGAAGCGGTGCAGACCGGACTCGGCGGGCGTAGCAAGGTCAGTGTGCCGAGTCAGATCGAAACGTTCGGCTGGCAGCAACAGGTCAGCCACGTGGATTCGCTGGACGCGACGCAGACGCTGGACGCCGACGTAGTCATCATTGGCACCGGCGCCGGCGGCGCGGCGGCGGCGTATGAGCTTGCCTGTCGGGGCCTTGCAGTGGTGGTGCTCGAGGAGGGCCACTACCACACGCGTCAGGACTTTACCGGTCAACTTCAGGAAGTGGTGCCAAAGCTGTATCGCGCGCTCGGCGCCACCTGCAGTGTTGGCAATGCCGTCATCCCGGTGCCAATCGGCCGCAATGTCGGAGGCACCACCACCATCAACTCGGGCACCTGCATGCGTACACCGGACGCCGTGCTGGCCGACTGGCAGGCGCAAGGCATTGTTGGACTTGATGCCGAGTCGATGGCGCCCTGGCTGGATGGCGTCGAGGAGATGCTCGGTGTCAGCCGCGCGGAAGAGCAGTACGTCGGCGCCATTGGCGACGTCATGCGTCGCGGCGGCAGTGCGCTGGGTTTCACGCAGATGCATGCGCTGAAGCGCAATGCACCCGGCTGTGATGGTCAGGGCCTGTGCCAGTTCGGCTGTCCCACGGACGCCAAGCGCTCTACCAATGTCAGTTACATGCCCCGCGCACTGGAGCGTGGCGCCTTCCTGTTCACCGGCTTGCGCGCGGAAAAGCTGCTGCACTCACAGCAGACCATCACCGGCATAGAAGCGGTTGGCACTCGCGCCGACGGCCAGACTGTCAGCCTGCGCCTGCGCGCGCCGCAGGTCATCGTCGCCGCCGGCAGTCTGATGACACCCGGCCTGTTGCACCGCAATGGCGTGCGCAGCACGCATCTCGGCAAGCACCTCACCTTGCACCCCTGCGGTGTCGTCAACGGCATCTTCCCGGAGCGCAACTTCGCCAATTCGCGCACCATTCCGCAGGGCTTCGGCATTGCCGACCTGTCCGGACGCGGATTGATGTTTGAAGGCGGCACCCTGCCACTGCTGGGACACGGGCTGTTCAACAACTATTACGGCACCGAATTTGTGCGCTTCTGTGAGCAGTACCAGAACACCGCCTACTTCGGCTTCATGCTCAAGGACAGCAGCGAAGGCAGCGTCAGTCGCGGTCCGCATCGGGATCTGCCGCTGCTGCGCTACAACATGAACCGGCCGGACTTCGCCCTGTTTCTGGAAGGCATCGGTACGCTGGCACGCATGTTCTTCGCCGCCGGCGCCAGCGAGGTGGTAATCCCCGGATTGCGCCAGCATCAACGCCTGCGTGACGAGCGTGAGCTGGGTCGCTGGCTTCAGGGCAATCGCAAGCCGCGTGACTTTCTTATCAGCGCCTACCACCCACTCGGCACCGCGCGAGTTGCCAGCAGTCCGTCAACCGGCGTATGTGACAGTGAGCATCGCGTATTTGGCTGGCAGGGACTGACGGTCATGGACGGCAGCAGCGTACCCACCAGCCTTGGTGCCAATCCGCAGGTCACCATCATGGCGATGGCAGCACGGGCGGCATCACATCTGGCGGACAGACTTCAGACCTGAATCAGCGAGAGAGACAAACTATGACCATCGGCATTCTGATCAAGGAAAGCATGAGCGGCTGGATGCGCCTGCGAGACGCCACTTCAGCACACAGTTTTTCGTTCACCATTCGCGCCTTTACCCGCGAACTGTTCCGCTTTTCCGCGCCGCGTTTTTTTCGCGGCGAGGTCCTGCTTGATGGTCAGCAACTGCCCTGCCACGGCGAGCTGACCCTGTACCTGCATGGGCCAGCCTACTGGCTTGAATTTGAGCACCCGGAGCTCGGCACCTTGCGTGTTGAGGGGAAAAAAACCTATGGCGAAAATGGCCTGATCCGTTCTCTGATCACCTGTCCGATGCAGGTCCGTCGTGGCAACGAAACTATCGGCCTGGCGGAAGTGTCCTATCAGGACTCCATCGCCCTGTTTCCACTGAAGGCGATACGCTTTGTCAGTGAAGAGCAGGCTTACCAATTGCCTGAGGCACTACGATGATTCCATTTCATGGTGCGCAGCCGCCACGCCCCGAAGGCCATTACGAATCCTGGTTTGTGCGCGCCAACCACCCGCACCGACCACAGGCGTTCTGGATTCGCTACACTCGCTTTCTGCCCGCCGACAGCGGTCGCAAGGCACTGGGCGAACTGTGGGCGATCTGGTTTGACGGTGAGCAAGACAAGGTCGTTGCCGTCAAGAAGGAGCTGCCCATTGATGATTGCTCGTTCGCTGCGGACCACATGCATGTGCGTATTGGCGAAGCCGAGCTGCTGGATCACCAGCTGCACGGCGAAGCCCGCCATGGCGGCCATGACATTCGCTGGTCGCTGAACTATCAGGGCGAGGATCGCAGCCTGCTGTTTTTGCCCGAGACGCTCTATGGCACCAGTCTGCCACGGGCGAAATCCCTGATCAGCCGGCCACAGGCGCAATTCAGTGGCGAGCTGGTCGTCGATGGCGAGCAGATCGTGCTCGATCAGTGGCCCGGCAGCGAAAATCATAACTGGGGTTCGCGCCATACCGATCGCTACGCCTGGGGTCAGGTGGCGGCATTCGACAATGATCCGGATGCGTTTCTCGAGTGCGCCACGGCGCAGGTCAAGCTCGGCCCGCTGATGTCACCACGCCTGAGCATTGCGGTGTTGCGCGTGGACGGTGAGGACTATCTGTTCAACCGTCTGGGTACGGCTATCCGTGCTCGAGCTCAGTACCGTCCGTTCGATTGGCAGCTCAGCTCCCATCAGGACGGCTGCCGACTGGACATCGCCATCGCGGCACCGGCGCAGAGCTTTGCGGCACTGACGTATTACAACCCCCCGGCGGGCAGCAAGACCTGTCTGAACAGCAAGATAGCGAGCTGCCAGGTCCAGCTGACGCGTCCGAACAAGCCGGACCTGATGCTGACCAGTCGGCACGGCGCCGCCTTCGAAATCCTCACAGATCGCACCGATCACGGCCGTCCGCTGTTGACCTGACTTTGTCGGACATCGCTTTGTGAAACAGATCACAGCTAGATACCTTCACCCCTGGAAGTGCTATGTTTAGGGACATGCGCCCCGTGTGCGGGGAACTCTTGTGTGTGCAGGAGTCAAACGGCCCCTTGGGGGCACACCTAACCGAAACGCTCTGGGGCGTGGGGAAGGCTGAACGTGGCAGTGGGATTCAGACAGAAAATTCGCAATCTGAGCCGGAACTTCAGTGACGGCCTGACCCCCTACTTGCCTGAATATTTTCCAGTGGCCTGGAAGATGGGGCTGTCGATCTCTGCCCTGATCTGTATGGGCATGGCAATACTGGGCACACTGGTCCTGAACAGTCAGCTTGATCGCATGCAGGAGCAAGCCGACCGCTTCGGTACGACCATTGCCAAACAGCTGGCGGATACTGCCCGCGAACCGCTGCTTGCGGAAGACACCTTCACCCTTGAAGTGTTGCTCAACAATCTGGTCACCGGCCAGTCGTTGCGCGGCGCTGCATTGTTCGATCGCAATGGCGACCTTGCCCATCTGGCCGGAGAATCACCGGAACGTGTATTGCTGACAACGAAAAGCAAACTGATGCGTTGGCAAGGCGCAGATGAAGCGCTGACCACCTACTTTGTTCCCATCAGCATTCAGGACATGACGGCCGGTTATGCCGCCGTCACCCTGTCAGGCAAGAACATCCGCACGGCGCTGTCCAAGGCCCGCGACACTATCATTTCAGCCACTATCGTTATGGGCCTTGTGGCAATCGTGGTGGCCTTCTTCCTGGCGCGCCGTCTGTCACAGCCCATCCATAACCTGCTATCCGCGGCCAGCGCAATCAGCTCGGGCGATCTGAATTTCCGCATTGAGGAGCGTCGCAATGACGAGATCGGCCTGCTCATTAATGCCTATAACAGTATGGCGCGCGGACTGCTGGAGAAAAATCAGGTAGAAAAAGTGCTGTCGCGCTTTGTCAGCCCGTCGGTGGCACGCAAGATGATGGCGGATCTGGACCAGATCTCGCTGGGCGGCCGCGAGGCCGAGGGCAGTGTGATTTTCGCCGACATCGTCGGCTTCACGCGAATGTCGGAAAACATGTCGCCGGATGCGGTGGCCGAACTGCTCAACGGCTATTTCGATGCCATCAGCATGGCCGCCACGTTTTATCGTGGCACCATCGACAAGTACATGGGCGACTGCGCCATGATCGTGTTCGGCGTGCCGGAGGATGACAGCGAGCATCTCTATCACAGCGTCTGCTGTGGCGTGATGATCCAGCGACTGATTCAGCGCCTGAACCTGTATCGCGCCAGCCGTGGCCTGACCACCGTGGCATTTCGTATTGGCATCAATTCAGGCACTATGCTGGCAGGCAATCTGGGGTCGAGAGATCGCATGCAGTACACGGTGGTCGGCGACGCCGTAAACCTCGCTTCACGACTTTCAAACATGGCCGGCGCCGGCGACGTGATCGTGCCGCAGGAGCTGGTGATCCAGCCCAATGTCAGCTCGCGCGTGCGCTCACGACAGGCCGGCGCCATGCGTGTACGGGGCAAGTCCGAACCGATCATGACCTATGTGGTGGAAGGCGTGCATGCGCAGTCTGAAACGCTCATGGAACAGCGTATCGCCCAGTTCCTGAATGAACTGATGGAAGAGCCGCTGCGGGTGAATAACGGCTAGACGCTCTCGACTGTCAGTCCAGCCAGCGCTGAAACGAGACACCGCACATAATGAAAAAAAATGTCGTCCTTATACTGATCATTCTGCTTTCCGGCTGCGCCCGCCTGACCCTGCTGACTTCTGCCGATATCGTTGCCGAACTGCAACAGGCGGAGCAGGAGCAGGACTTTAATCGTGCCTGGTATTACCTCGAAAATATTCGCGAAACACACCCCCAGTATGACCAGGTGCCGATGCTGCGCAGCAAGCTGGAAAGCAGCACACAGGCGTTCGAGCAAGACCGGATCACACAGGCAAGAAGTCTGGCCAGTGCCGGTCGCTGGCCAGAGGCTTTTGCCACGCTTGACGACGCGCAGCGCAAATGGCGCCAAAGCGACACCCTGCGCAGTGAGGAGCAAGCCTTGCGAGACAGGGAGACACTGCTGTTCAATCGGCTACGCACCGATCTGCTGCTGGATGAAGCTCGCTGGCTGGCATCCAAGCAGGCAACGGTGCGACAGCTCTCCACGCTGGACCGCGAGGACGCGCTGGCAATGAAAGATTATCTGGAACAGCGCAAGGTCGAGCTGGTTGATACGCTTAATTTTCTTGGCGAAGCCTTTGCCGCACAGGAAGATTGGCCGCGCACACGCGACTTGTTCACCGCCTCCATGCAACTATCCGGACAGAAGGACGCACCACCTGCGCTGGTCACCGCGCGTCAGCACCTCTCCAAACTTGCCAGCAAGCACCGGATTGCACGCGAACAAAAAGTGCAGAATCAGGCACTGGATTTACTCAACAAATATGACAAGAGCCTGGCGCTCAAAGACCTGCTCGCCGCACGTGAGTACATCAGCACCAATAATAACGGCGGCCAACTTGATCAGTATGCGTCCCGACTCGAGGCGATCTGCAAGCAGCGCTTCCGTCAGGGCCTGAGTGAAGGCGAAGCCCTGTATGCACAGGGTAAGTACGAACAGGCTTACGACACCTGGCAAAGCGTATCGCAGATTTATCCGGGTGATGCTGAGCTGGAGAAAAAAATTGACCGTGCTCGCAAGGTGCTGACCAACCTGAAAGCCCTGTCAGACTCCTGACGCAGGCATAAAAAAGCCGGCTTTCGCCGGCTTTTTTATGCCTGTCCAAACGCATCAGCGGCCCAGGAAATACCAGGCAGCTGCGCCTGCAAGTGCCAGCAACACCACCACCACGCCGATCAACGCAGAAGATGAGCCCTGCTTGGCCACCGGTGCGGGTGCCGGCGCAGCAGCTTTGGGTCGCGGCGCGGGCGCCGGGCGCGCGGCTGCAGGCGCTGCCGCCGCGGCTGCAGGCGCCGCGCTGACCGCGGGGCGGAACATGGTGCTGTCACCGGAATCGCTACTGGCCGCCGCTGCAGCGGGTGCCGCCGCCGGCGCTTCTACCTGAAACACCAGCGTATCAAAGCGGATCTCATCGCCCGCTGCGACGACGGAATCATCCACCTTCTTGCGATTGACGAAGGTGCCGTTGGACGAACCCAGATCCTTGACGTGCAGCTTGCCGCTCTGGAAATACAGCTCTGCATGCTGACGTGACACATGGGTGCCAGGGATGATGATGTCACAATTCTGTGACCGCCCGAGAATAGCTCGGCCGGATGCAGGAATTGGAAATGCCTGACCAGAGATGGAGCCGGTCTTGGCACGCAGGACCCAGCCAGTGGGCACACCACCCACCCCGGTACCGGCTACATTCAATCCTTGCAGCGCCGGCGTCATGGCCGTCGCCGCATCTTCCGGCGGCTGCACCTTGAGCTGTTCCTTGGGATCCACCAGCATCAGCTCGGAACGGTGAATCCGGATCACGTCATTGGCACGCAACTGGGTACGAGCCTTGATCTGCTTACCGTTTACGAAGGTGCCATTGATGCTGCCGGCGTCGGTCAGGAACACGCGATCATCGTCCTCCACGCGCAGTTCCGCGTGGAAGCCACTGATGCCGTCCTCATCGATGACGATGTCGTTGGATTTGTCGCGACCGATGGCATAGCGTGAGTCAACCAGCCAGATTGCCGCCTTTCTTTGATCCTTGAATTGCAACTTCAGCATGACGCCTGTTACTCCCTGCAGGGCACCGCATCACTGTTATGGTGGCTCGCGCCACATCCCCCAAAGGGCTCAATATAAGAGACAACGCGGCTGAAGTGAACAGCCGCCGTCGACAGTCTGTCGTCGGCGGCAAGCGCTCCGGGCGCAATTTCACACCGTTATTCGGCGCTGACTCCCGGCTCCGGTGCGCTGTTTCCGGACTGGCTCTCTGCCTGAACCGCGTCGTCGGCCGACTGACGCTGCTCCAGACGCTCGGCATCCTGCTGCATGTAGTGCTCATCGTGGTACTGCTGCAAGTCGTCAGGAATGGGGTCCCGGCCGCGGAACAGGTTTTCCACCTTGGCGGGCAGCGGCTTCTTGACGACACGCTCCAGTTCACCACGTTTGTTGACTTCAAACTGCAACGCTGTGATACCGAGATAGTTCTTGCGCGTCATATCTACAAGACGCTGGTTATCCTCAAGGATCGTAGGTCGCAAGAACACCATCAAATTCTGCTTCGAACGCTGCTTCTTGGTCGAGCGAAACAGGACACCCAGCAACGGGATATCCCCCAACAACGGCACCTTGCTGACCGACTCGCGAATGTCATCACGAATCAGGCCGCCGAGCACGATAGTTTCGCCATCGTCCGCCAGCACCGTGGTCTGAATCTTGCGCTTGGTGGTGACGATATCCACGGGCTGCGAAGTACTCGACGTCACCGCGTCCTTGACACTGGATGTCTCCTGCTCAAGCTCCAGACGAATGGAGGTCGATCCCGCCAGATGAGGCGTCACCTTCAATGTCAGGCCGACATCTTCTCGCTGGATCGTGGTAAACGGATTGGTCACCCCGGCACCGGTGCTGGTGCTCTGCCCGGTTACGAACGGCACGTTCTCGCCCACAACGATGGAGGCTTCCTGGTTATCCAGCGTCAATATGCTGGGGGTCGAGAGCAGGTTGGCGTTAGTGGTCGATGCCAGCGCCTGCATGATAGCCGCCCACTTCAGGTCGCCATTTGCATCCACTTCACCGCCACCGATGGTCAAGCCATCACCCAGCCCGGAACTCGGCGGCTGATTGGCAATAATCGAACTCAGAATAGTGTTGACGCTGATACCCACGTTGCTGAAGTTGACCCCACCAACGCCACTTTCTTCGTTACCACCGGCATACTGGAAACCCAGTTGCTTGCCCTTGTCGCCAGTTACTTCAACGATTGCTGCCTCAATCAGAATCTGTGCACGACGCACATCCAGCTGACTGATGACCGACTTGATTTCAGTCATCTGCGCTGGCTCTGCGCGTATCACCAACGCATTCAGCGATTCATCCGCCTGAATCGAAACCTTGCTCGGACTCGCTGCGGCGCCCTTCTCACCACCTTTGGTGTCAGTGGCGCCATCGGTAAAGCTCTTGAGCAGCTCAGACAGCATCTTTGCGTCAGCGTGAGAAAGCCGCACTACCTGCACCCCACCGGTCTGGTTCTGCGGTATATCGAGCTCCATCACCAGCGAACCGAGGCGATTGATGGCGTTACTGTCGCCGCGAATGATCAGTCGATTGGTGCGCTCATCCGCCACCAGTGTGACGCTGGAAGGCTGATCCTTGCGGCGACCACCTTTCTCCGGCGTCAGGTTTTCCAGCAGCTTGACCAGATCACCAACCCAGGCATTTTCCAGCTGAATAATCCGGACTTCCTGATTCTCCGCGTTATCCAGATGAGACAGGATCGCCTCGATACGGCGAATGTTGTCAGAGTGGTCACTGATGATCAGGGCATTGGCAGAACTGACGGCCGCCAGATGACCGTACTGCGGCACCAGCGGACGTAACACCGGCACCAGCTCGTCCACCGGCGTGTTGTCGATGGGAATGACGCGTGTAATCAGTTCTTCGCCATTAATACTGCGCGATTGCACTAACGGCAGATTGCTTTGTTTGGCAACCGTATTATTGACGATCTTGATCACGTCACCAGCAGGCACGGCAGCATAGCCATGCACTTGCAGCACCGAGAGGAACAGCTCATAAACCTCGTCCGAAGTGAGCGCCTGCTTTGAAATAACGGTCACATCACGACTGCGCACGCGCGGATCGATAACAAAATTCTTACCGGTCATCTCCGCGACCTGGCTGATGAATGCCTGAATGTCAGCATTGCGGATGTTGACCGTCCAGGTCTTGCCATCCGCCGACGGCTGCATGGTATCCGACGCGGAGAATGCCGGCGCGCCAAGGCACATTATCCCCAGCAGAAGCACGATTTGTTTTAATTGTCTGGTCTTCATTCGCTTGTCCTACGGCGGATAATTAACGGTAAACCGCTGTTCGCCGCGTTGTACCACTATTGATGCCGAGCCGGCGCTGCGAAAATCCTGCAACGCAGCCATGTCTGCTTCTTCGTTGCCTACTTCGTATCCGTTTACGGACACCAGCACATCACCTGTGCGCAAACCTACCACATTCAGCAACTGCTCCGGCGCATTGGCACCGATTTCATAGCCACCGCTTGCGGAGGGAGACAGCCCCATGCGCGAGATAATCATGCTGCGCTGCTGGGCGAGATCTCCCATGTCATCCCCGGGCTCGGCGTTTTCCATCGCCGTGCTTGCCGCGGGGCCAGGGACACGAGACGTTCTTGGCGCCGATTGATTCACTTGCTCGACCGCACCACCCAGATCCAACGCCTTCATGCGCAACGCTTCACGTTGCCCCATGCGCACAAGAATGACGTGATCGCTGTAAATTTCCTGCAGCGTTGCGTTGCCCGGGACTTTCTCACCGGAATGGTAAAGGTCGCCGTCCTTGCCTTGTTCCGCGATGATGGCACTGGCAACGCTCTGATCATCGTTCTGAAAAACACCCAGCAGCTCCAGTCGCAAACGCGTTTCCGGTGCCTCCTGCTCTTGCACCGCCTGTTGCTCCAGCGGCCCGAACAGCTCCCAGCCATGAACCTGATCCGCACTCGGCCCCGACACCTGTTGCCCGGCGGACGATACTTGCAGAATCGCCATATTACGGTCCAGCTGCACCGTTTGCGCCGGCCCCGTCACGAACAGCCAGACAGTGTCTGCCAGCATCCACGCCAACCAGATCACCATGGCCATGATCATCCCGTAGCGCAGTGCCTTCTGCGCCGGTTCAGATCGAATGATTGCCGCTTTAAGTGCCACTACTGGAGATCCCGCCCGGCTGTCCTGGTATTGTTATTCGTCATTATTCCTGCCACAGCGGCAGACTGGTTTCGAAAATTACGTCATCGGGCGCGCCGCCCTGAGACATGCCAAACTCTGCCGCCCAGGCCCTGAACACAGCGAACTTGCCGAGATTGCCGTGCACTGAACCAGACGCCATAACGCGCCCGTCTGCGGTCGTTACCGTCAACGTGGCGCCATCCTCATTCGGCACAATTTCACCGTTCAGCGCGGGCACCAGCACCGTTGACTGACCCGCCCAGCTAGCCTCGCCGCCAGTGTAAGCAAGTACTCCGGCTGCTTCTGTTATAGCTTTGTCGCTGAATTCGACCGTCAGTTCCCGAGCATCAATTCTGCCGGCAAGACGCAGTCGCGGCTCAAACATGCCCAGCACCTCGCCCGGCACTGACAAATTTGCATCTTCCAGGGCCAGTGAGGACCCTGTGCCACCGACCCAGGCATCCAGCGAAAAGGGCCCAGCCAAAGACAGCTCCAGCCCCGGCATCAGTCCATGCCAGTCACTGCTCCAGCTACCGAGACCGGCCAGCTGACGCCATTGCCACTGTGCCTGTCCCTGCCAGAGGGTGCCATTGATTGCGCTCAGGCGCAGCGGCGCGCCACCCACGCTGACACCATCGAGACGGGACAGCAGCAAGGACGCCGGGAAAAGGTAGACGGAAAATATCAGCAGGCTGGCCAGAAACAGTGTGGCCAGCCCGAGTCTGGAAGGCATGGGAGCCCCTTAGAACGGAATATCGTCGTCGAAGTCGTCGGCGGGCGCGGAGTAACCGCCCTGATTGCCCTGACTGCCGCCACTGGACGGGCCATTGTAACCACCCTGGTCACCGCCACGTTCGTAGTTGCCGCCGCCACCACCTTCGCCGCGGCCATCCAGCATCTGCATCTGGTCGGCAACGATTTCCGTGGAATAGCGATCTTGCCCGTCCTGGCCTTGCCACTTGCGCGTACGCAAGCTGCCCTCGACGTACACCTTGCTGCCTTTCTTCAGATACTCACCGGCAATTTCGGCCAGCTTGTTGAAAAACACCACCCGGTGCCATTCGGTACGTTCCTGCATCTGACCCGACTGCTTGTCTTTCCAGCTCTCGCTGGTGGCCAGACGGATATTGGTTACTGCGCCACCGCTGGGCATAAAACGGGTCTCCGGGTCAGCACCCAGATTACCGATCAGGATGACCTTGTTAACACCTCGCGCCATGCCTTTACTCCATTCCATATGTCCACAGGCCGGCTATTGTGGCAGGTTTACTGTCCCTGCGCACCGTCCCCAAGCCATTGTTTCAGTAGGCCTTCGTCTACCTTCTCCGGGTCCAGCCGCAGGATGGCTGACTGCTCCTCCGGGACCAGCAGCCCCTCAATGACGCCAGTTTGCTGCACCGCCTGCTGCAACCACTGTTCCGCCTCTGCACCGGTCATTCCCAGCGCTATCACATGGCTTTGCAGCTTTGGCAACTCCTTGAGGCTCATGGCCACCAACGCCCAGAGCACCAGCAGCAATGCACACAATAACAGTGCCGCGGACGCCCCTGAGCCGAGCAGGGCGCCGCCGAGCTGGGCACCGGAGAATACGCCAACAAATTGACAGGAGGAATACACACCCATGGCGACTCCCCGGGTGCCCGCCGGTACCGCCCGCCCCACCAGTGAAGGCAACAGCGCCTCCAGCAGATTGAATGCCGTGAAGAACAGCAGCAACGCCAGCACATACCAGCCCAGCGATGCCCCAGCTATCGCCAGCAGCAGCTCTGCGCCGGCCAGCAACATGATCGCAGCCACCATGACCGGGCGTGCCCGGTGACGCTCGGCGTAGATAATCATCGGCACCATGCCGAACACGCCGCCCACCATCACGCCTAGATAAAGCAGGCTGTGGCTGCCCACCGCCAAACCCGCCTGCTCACGCAGCATCCAGGGCACGACGACAAAAGTCGCAGTCATTACCAGATGGAGACTGAAAATCCCGAGGTGAAGTCGCCACAAGTCCGGGTGCCGCAACAATGCGGTCACCGACAAGGGGGAGCGCATCGCCGCACGCGCGCCACGTCCAGCGGGGACTCGCACCCAGGCCACCGCGAGTGCAGCGATGCCAAGTCCCACTGTGGCCCAGAACAACCCCGACAGACCCAGCGCGCCTGCCAGCAAAGGCGCCACAATCAAGGCGAACACAAACGCGCCGCCCACCGACATGCCAATCATCGCCATGGCACGGGTGCGGCGCTCATCCGCCACACTGTCACCCACCAGCGCCATTACCACACTGGCAATAGCGCCTGCGCCCTGCAGTGCACGCCCCAGAATGACACCGTAGATATGATCGGAAAGCGCCGCCACCACCCCGCCGACCACAAACAGCACCAACCCCAGCAGAATCATGGGTCGACGACCGAAGCGGTCGGACAGATAGCCAAACGGCACCTGCAACAGCGCCTGCAACAGGCCGTAGATGCCCACCGCTGTGCCGATCAGCACTGGCGTAGCCCCTTCCAGACCATCGCCAAACAGACTGAACACCGGCAGCAACAGGAACAGGCCGAACATGCGCAGGGCAAAAATAGCCGCCAGCGTGCCCGTCACGCGCCTTTCAGCCCGGTTCAGGGAATAGGACACTGGGGTACTGCTCATGGGATATCCGGTTCTCGAAAAGCGCGACAGTGTAACAGAAACCACAAACAACGCCCCTCCCGGATGATGTATCCTTCTCCTCGCCAAATTGAACGAAAAGGGAACTGGTGATAAATTCCCACCTGTTCAGTGTTTTTTCTTAGCGCTTAGCTTAGATTGGGAGTGCGCGATTGTGCGCTTGTCCCCGGATGGATTACCTGATGACCGTATTCGATAAAGAACAACAAGTTTTTGTAGTAGGGGGACAACACCTCCAGAACTCCTTGCTGGCCGAGTTCCTTGGCAAGCAGGGCGTGCCTGCAGCAGCGGTAAAACGCCCGGAGGACATCAATATTGCCGCAATCAAGGACTGCGAGCAGTCGCTGTTCCTGATTGATTTCAACACCGTCGACATCAACGCAGTGATCACCCATTTGATGGAAGTGGACCAGACCGTTGATGGCGACCTGCTGATTGGCGTATTCAACGTCGACCAGGAAGATTCTCTGTCCAGACTGGCGGGACTGCCGATGGTCAATGGTGGCTTCCTGCATGACTGCCCGCAGGAGCAACTGCTCAAGGGTGTCCGCTCCATGTTCGAAAGCGAACTGTGGCTGCCGCGCAAGGTACTGCAGCAGTACCTGATGAAGTCACGAGGCTTCAACAAGACCTTTGCTCGCAGTGAGGTCACCCTCACCGATCGCGAGATTGAAGTTCTGAAGGTGCTGGCCACCGGGGCAAAGAATTCAGAAATCGCCAAAACGCTGAGCCTGAGCCCACACACCATCAAGACGCATATCTACAACATCTTCAAGAAGATCAATGCGTCCAATCGCCTTCAAGCAGTGAACTGGGCGCAGGAAAACCTGTAACCCACACACCGACGGCATTGCAGCAAACGCCGGCCAGCTCAGGCCGGCGTTTTTGTTTGTGCGCCAGCCGGACCAATGGCCCCGCCATCACGACGACCCGCACCGGACACGCATTCACATATGCAATCAATTGCATTAGCGTGGAAAGCACATGGAGAATCACCCCGGACCCTGGAGATAAGGAATGTCTCAGCTCAGCGCGCCAGCCATCATCATCACTATTTCTGCCGCCATGTTCAGCGGCGTTACCACAGCCTCGGAAAACTGGAGCTATGTCGGCCAGCACGGCCCCAGCCACTGGGGTGAGCAGAGCCATGCATGGCGACAATGCAGTGAAGGGCGCAATCAGTCTCCGATTGATATTCGCAGCACTGTAAAGGCCAGCCTGCCGCCGCTGGCGCTCAGTTACAAACAAGGAGGCCAGCAAGTCCTGCACAACGGCCACACGCTGCAAGTCACTTTTCAGGGTGGTAGCACTCTGACGCTTGATGGCACCGTGTTTGAACTGAAACAGCTTCACTTTCATGCGCCCAGCGAGAATCAAATCGAGGGCAAGAGTTACCCTCTTGAGGCCCATCTGGTTCACGCTGACCAGAACGGCAACCTGACTGTGCTGGCGGTTATGTTCGAACAGGGTAACGCTAACCCTGTGCTGGCAGCGCCCTGGGCGATCATGCCTTCCGCGCACCAACAAGCGCCGCTGAGTCCCGCCCTGAACGCCTTGACAATGCTGCCCGCCGACCGGAGCTACTACCGCTTCAATGGCTCCCTGACTACACCGCCCTGCTCGGAAGGGGTGCGCTGGCTGGTGCTGAAACAACCGGTACAAGCCTCCAGACAGCAGCTCGACCAGTTTCGTGCGGCTATGGGGGGCGACACCAACCGGCCGGTGCAGGCCTTGTTCGCCCGCCAGGTGCTGGAGTAGCCCGGCGTCAGCACTAGTTGGAATAGAAGCTGAGAGATCATAGTCCGTTCACCTGCTTTGCCCTATACTGCGCTGTTCATTTAGACAGTGGTTACAGACAAGGGTGTATGGACAAGATTCTCGTTCGCGGTGCACGTACGCATAACCTCAAGAATATCGATCTCGACATTCCCCGGGACAAACTGGTGGTGATTACGGGCTTGTCCGGTTCCGGCAAGTCATCGCTGGCCTTCGACACCCTCTATGCAGAGGGTCAACGGCGTTACGTGGAGTCACTTTCCACCTATGCTCGCCAGTTCCTGTCGATGATGGAAAAGCCGGACGTAGACCACATTGAAGGCCTCAGCCCGGCGATTTCAATCGAACAGAAATCCACCAGCCATAACCCGCGCTCGACAGTAGGCACCATCACCGAGATTTATGACTACCTGCGCCTGCTGTATGCGCGCACCGGTGAACCGCGCTGCCCAACTCATCATGCCCCCCTGGCTGCACAAACCGTCAGCCAGATGGTGGATCAGGTTCTGGCATTGCCGGAAGGTGAAAAATTGATGCTGCTGGCGCCGGTGGTGCGTGAAAAGAAAGGCGAGCACCTGGCGTTATTCGATGAACTGCGAGCGCGTGGCTTTATTCGCGCCCGTATCAACGGCCGTGTGCATGAGCTGGACGACACGCCTGAGCTGGATAAGAACAAGAAACACACCATCGAAGTGGTGGTCGACCGCTTCAAGGTACGACACGATCTGCAGAACCGTTTGGCGGAATCCTTCGAAACGGCACTGGATCTTGCCGACGACATCGCCATCATCGCGCCAATGGAAGGCAAGGGTGAAGAGACGGTGTTCTCGGCACGCTTTGCCTGCCCTCACTGTGGCTATTCCATTCCCGAGCTCGAGCCCAGACTGTTTTCATTCAACAATCCGGCCGGCGCCTGCCCCTCCTGTGATGGACTTGGCGTGAAACAATTTTTTGATGAAGACAAGGTGGTGGTGTCAGATGAACTGTCTCTTGCCGAGGGGGCAATCCGTGGCTGGGACCGACGCAACGTCTATTACTTCCAGATGCTCAATTCCCTGTCCGAACAGCTTGGTTTTGATATGGACAAGCCGCTGGCCAAGCTGAACAAAACTGTGCGCCAGAAAATCCTCTACGGCACGGGCAAGGAAGTTATCGAGTTTCGGTATTTGAACGATCGCGGTGATGTCGTCAAACGGCGCCATCCGTTCGAGGGCATCATCCCGAACATGGAACGGCGCTATCGGGAAACCGAATCTGATGCCGTGCGCGAAGACCTCGCCGGCTACTTGAGCACCTCGTCCTGCCCTGGCTGCAACGGATCGCGTCTGCGCGAGGCGGCACGACATGTGTTCATAGACGAAAAGCCCCTGCCGGACATCGTACGCATGCCGGTCGGCAAGGCCTGCCATTACTACGGTGACCTCAAGCTACCCGGACACAAGGGCGAGATCGCCGACAAGATCCTGAAGGAAATTCGTGAGCGCTTGCAGTTTCTTGTCAACGTCGGCCTCGACTACCTGACACTGGAACGCAACGCCGAAACTCTCTCGGGTGGCGAGGCCCAGCGTATTCGCCTGGCTTCACAAATCGGCGCCGGGCTGGTTGGCGTGATGTACGTACTGGATGAGCCATCGATCGGCCTGCACCAACGCGATAATGAGCGCCTGCTGGCGACCCTCACGCGCCTGCGCGACCTTGGCAATACGGTGCTGGTAGTCGAGCATGACGAGGATGCGATCCGCACTGCCGACCACGTTATCGATATTGGTCCCGGCGCCGGCGTCCACGGTGGCGAAGTGGTCGCTCAGGGCACTGCTGACGCCATCATCAAGAATCGCAAATCCGTCACCGGTGACTATCTGTCCGGTCGACGTGAGATCGCCATTCCGAAGAAGCGCGTCAGCCACAGCGGCAAATGGCTGACGCTGGCGGGTGCCAGTGGCAACAATCTGAAGGACGTCACGCTCAAGCTACCGGTCGGGCTGATGACCTGTATCACCGGCGTTTCCGGGTCAGGCAAATCGACCTTGATCAACAGCACTCTCTACCCGATTGCCGCCACTGAACTGAATGGCGCCACCCTGTTAAAACCTTCGCCGTATCAGCAGATCGAGGGCATGGAGCATTTCGACAAGGTCATCGACATCGACCAAAGCCCGATCGGCAGAACACCGCGCTCCAATCCTGCCACTTACACGGGATTGTTTACGCCCATTCGTGATCTGTTCGCCGGCACGCAAGAGGCACGCTCACGCGGCTACAAAACCGGTCGCTTCAGTTTCAACGTCAAAGGCGGACGCTGCGAGGCCTGTCAGGGTGACGGTGTAATCAAGGTGGAGATGCACTTTCTGCCCGACATCTATGTGCCCTGTGAGATTTGCGCCGGCAAACGTTACAACCGCGAGACACTGGAGATTCTTTATAAAGGCAAGAATATCTACGAAGTCCTTTGCATGACGGTGGAGGATGCGCGCGATTTCTTCGATGCCGTTCCGGCGCTGGCGCGCAAGCTGCAAACCCTGATTGATGTGGGCCTCAGTTACATTACCCTCGGTCAGGCGGCTACCACCCTGTCAGGCGGTGAAGCACAGCGCGTCAAGCTGGCGCGGGAGCTGTCCAAGCGCGACACCGGACGAACCCTGTACATCCTCGATGAGCCGACCACAGGGCTGCACTTCCATGACATCCAGCAGCTACTCACCGTGCTCTATCGGCTGCGCGATCATGGCAACACGATCGTCGTCATCGAGCACAATCTTGATGTCATTAAAACCGCTGACTGGCTTGTGGATCTCGGCCCGGAGGGTGGTGACGGAGGAGGAGAAATCATCGCTGAAGGAACGCCGGAAGACGTGGCCAGCAACAAGCGCTCTCACACCGGGCGCTTCCTGAAGCCACTGCTCAACCTCAAACGGGCCAAAGTCGAGGCATAAAAAAAGCCGGGCTTAGCCCGGCTTTTTTACAACCAAGATCAATTACTCAGCGTCAGCGGTGCTGGCACGATCAACCAGCTCAACATACGCCATCGGCGCGTTGTCACCGGTGCGGTAACCCATCTTGAGGATACGCAGGTAACCGCCAGGACGGTTCTTGAAGCGCGGGCCCAGATCATTGAACAGCTTGCCAACGATGGCGTCGGAACGCGTACGCGCGAACGCCAGACGACGGTTTGCTACTGAATCATTCTTGGCCAGAGTGATCAACGGCTCAGCGACACGACGCAGTTCCTTGGCTTTCGGCAAGGTGGTCTTGATGGCTTCGTGTTCGAACAGCGACACCGCCATGTTGCGCAGCATGGCCTGACGGTGGGCGCTGGTGCGGTTGAATTTACGGCCGCTTTTGCGATGACGCATGGTTCTATTCCTTCGCTACTGGGCGTCTCTCGACGCCCGCTACACTATCAATTAACGCAGACGGGTGTTCAGGCGATCATCATCGCGCAGGCTGGCCGGCGGCCAGCTTTCCAGACGCATGCCCAGGGACAGGCCCTTGGATGCCAGTACGTCCTTGATTTCCGTCAACGACTTCTTGCCGAGGTTCGGCGTTTTCAGCAGCTCTACTTCGGTGCGCTGTACCAGATCACCGATGTAGTAAATGTTTTCAGCTTTCAGGCAGTTGGCAGAGCGAACAGTCAGCTCCAGATCATCTACCGGACGCAGCAGGATCGGATCAACTTCTTCACGCTGCTCTTTCTTCTCTGGCTTGCGTTCCTGCTCGAGGTCCACAAACACAGAGATCTGCTGCTGCAGGATAGTGGCGGCGCGACGGATAGCATCTTCCGGACCGATGGTGCCATCGGTTTCCAGATCAATCACCAGCTTGTCCAGGTCGGTGCGCTGCTCTACACGTGCAGCTTCTACTACATAGGCAACACGACGTACCGGGCTGTAGCTGGCGTCCAGCTGCAGTTTGCCAATACCGCGGGTTTCATCTTCGTCACCATAGCGCGCGTCAGCAGCTACATAGCCACGGCCTTTGCTGATCTTCAGCTTCATGCGCAGCTCAGTGTTGCCGTTGATGGTGCAAATGACGTGGTCCGGGTTAACGATTTCAACGCTGTGATCGCGCTGAATGTCACCAGCCGTTACAACACCCGGGCCTTTCTTCACCAGCTCCAGAGTCGCTTCGGTACGCTCTTCCATGCGCAGGGCCACGCCCTTCATGTTGAGCAGGATATTGATTACGTCTTCCTGTACGCCCTCAATGGAGGAGTACTCGTGCTGGACACCGTCGATCTCGACTTCGGTGATCGCACAACCAGGCATGCTGGACAGCAGAATGCGGCGCAGTGCGGTGCCCAGGGTATGACCAAAGCCACGCTCCAGCGGCTCCAGTACCACTTTGGCCTGGGTCGGGCTGATAGCGTTGACCGCGATCGCGCGCGGAGTCAGAAAATCGTTCACAGCGGTCATAGTTATCCCTCAGGCAAGCCTTACTTGGAGTAAAGTTCGACGATCAGGTTTTCGTTGATCTCGGCCGGCAGGTCAATACGCTCCGGACGGGACTTGAAAGTGCCTAACAGCTTCTTCTCGTCTACTTCGATCCACGGTGCGAAACCGCGCTGTTGTGCCAGTTCCATTGCGTTACGAACACGCAGTTGGTTCTGGGATTTCTCACGCACGGAAATAACATCACCCGGCTGCACCTGATAAGACGCAACATTCACCGAGCGGCCATTTACCAGAATCGCGCGATGGCTTACCAGCTGACGTGCTTCAGAGCGGGTCGCGCCAAAGCCCATGCGGTAAACGACGTTATCCAGACGGCCTTCAAGCAGCTGCAGCAGTACTTCACCGGTCGCACCGCGTGAGCGCGAAGCCTTCTTGTAGTAGCCACGGAACTGCTTTTCCAGAACACCGTACATACGACGTACTTTCTGCTTTTCGCGCAACTGAACGCCATAATCGCTCAGACGACCGCCGCGGCGGCCGGCAGCTGCAGCACCGGGTGCCTGCTCCGCCTTGCACTTTGAGTCCAGCGGACGGATGCCGCTCTTGAGGAACAGGTCAGTGCCTTCACGACGGGACAGCCTGCACTTCGGACCAAGATATCTTGCCATGCTCTATAACTCCCGTTACACGCGACGCTTTTTAGGCGGACGACAGCCGTTATGCGGAATCGGCGTCACGTCCTGGATGCTGGTGATCTTGTAACCACAGGCATTCAGTGCGCGAACCGAAGATTCACGACCTGGGCCCGGGCCTTTCACCCGCACTTCCAGATTCTTCAAACCGTAGTCTTTTGCCGCATTGCCCGCGTTTTCTGCCGCCACCTGCGCAGCAAACGGCGTGCTCTTACGCGAACCACGGAAACCAGCACCACCGGAGGTCGCCCAGGACAGTACGTTGCCCTGACGATCCGAGATGGTGATGATAGTGTTATTAAAGGACGCGTGTACGTGGGCAATACCATCTGCCACGGTCCGGGTTACTTTCTTCCGACGAGCGCCGCTGTCTTTCTTCGCCATGATACGTGCCTACCTGAAATCAGGACTTATTTGCGAATCGGTTTCCGCGGGCCCTTACGGGTCCGGGCGTTAGTCTTGGTACGCTGTCCACGTACCGGCAAGCCACGACGGTGACGGATGCCGCGGAAAGAACCGAGGTCCATCAGTCGCTTGATGTTCATGTTCACTTCCCGGCGCAGGTCACCTTCAACCGGCAGCTTTGCGATCTCGTTACGCAAAGCGTCGAGTTGCTCTTCGGACAATTCGCGCACCTTGACGGTCGGCTCAATGCCGGTGGCCACACACAGCTTCTTCGCGGTGGTGTTGCCGATGCCAAAGATGTACGTCAGTGAAATCACTGCGTGCTTGTTGTCCGGAATGTTTACGCCTGCAATACGGGCCATCCGAAATTCTCCGATAAAAACTTATGCTTGCCGGTCTGTCTGGGCCGAAAGGCGGCAGATACTAGCGTCAGACCCGGCGAATTTCAACTAAACTCCTGATTCGCGATAATTCGCCAATCAACCCTGACGCTGCTTGTGCCGCGGCTCAGCAGAGCAAATGACCATCACGGCGCCCTTGCGACGGATGATTTTGCAATTACGGCATACCTTCTTGACGGAAGCCTGGACTTTCATAGCACTCGCCTCTATTTACTCTCAGCGCACCAGACCGGTAGCGCCGTAACCTTTCATGTTTGCCTTCTTCATCATCTTCTCGTACTGGGTGGACATCAGATGCGCATTGACCTGCGACCAGAAGTCCATCACCACCACCACTACGATCAGCAGGGAGGTGCCGCCGAGATAGAAAGGCACGTTGGCGGTGGCCTGCAGGATAAGAGGCAGCAAACATACCGCCGACATATACACTGCACCCACCAGCGTCAGACGACCCATAACGGTGTCGACATAACGCGCTGTTTGTTCACCTGGACGAATACCCGGCACATAGGCGCCAGATTTCTTCAGGTTGTCTGCCACGTCTTTCGGGTTGAATACCAGCGCCGTATAGAAGTAGCAGAAAAACACAATACCGAGCGTAAACAGCAGCACGTACAGCGGCGTGCCTGGCGCCAGAGCGTCGGTTACGCTCTGCATGACGCTGGAGAACGTTGAACCGTCCGCCGAGCTGCCAAACCAGCTGCTGATAGATGCCGGGAACAGCAAAATCGAGCTGGCAAAGATCGCCGGGATAACACCCGCCATGTTCACCTTCAGCGGCAAGTGGCTCTGCTGGGCCGCATACACCCGGCGGCCTTCCTGACGACGTGCGTAGTTGACCGTAATACGGCGCTGACCGCGCTCGACCCAGACCACGCCGAAGATCACAGCGATGGCAATAGCCAGTACCAGCAGCATCACCAGCAGGCTGATTTCACCCTGACGAGCCGCCTCAAATACCTGGGCAATGGCACTCGGCAATCCGGCGACAATACCGGCAAAGATCAGCATCGAGATACCGTTGCCAATACCGCGCTCGGTGATCTGCTCACCCAGCCACATCAAAAACATGGTGCCCGTCACCAGCGTGGTGATGGCGACGAAATAGTACGAGGCAACCTGCATGGCCACCGCACCTTCCGGCACCAGCGTAACACCCTGGCTGAGCAGGCCTGCGGCCATGCCAAACGACTGCACCAGCGCCAATGCCAGCGTCAGGTAACGGGTGTACTGGGTAATCTTGCGACGCCCCTGCTCACCTTCCTTACGCAGCTGCTCCAGACTCGGAACCACCGCCGTCATCAACTGCACCACAATGCTGGCAGAGATGTACGGCATGATGCCGAGCGCAAAAATACTCATGCGCTCGAGGTTACCGCCCGAGAACATGTTAAACAGCCCCAGAATAGTGTCCTGGGAGCCACTGAACATCTGAGCCAGTCGCTCTGGGTCAATGCCCGGCACCGGGATATGACTACCGATACGGAACACTACCAGCGCGCCCAGCAGAAAACCGATTCGACGCCACAACTCACTCAGCGCCGAGCTGTCTACACTCGGGCCACGCGGGTTCATGGTTTGTGCGCTGGTTTTCGCCATCGTTCAGCCTTATTCCTCGATTTTGCCGCCGGCTGCTTCGATCGCAGCACGAGCGCCCTTGGTGACCATCACGCCGCGCACAGTGACGGCGCGGTTGATTTCGCCACTCAGTACAATCTTGGCGCGGGTCTTGTCGGCGCGAACCACATTCGCAGCCTTCAAGGACGTCAGATCGACGACATCACCACCAACTTTCGCCAGCTCTGCCAGACGTACTTCAGCCGTTGCCATAGCCAGCTTGGAGGTAAAACCAAACTTCGGCAGACGACGCTGAATCGGCATCTGACCACCTTCGAATCCCGGCTTGATGGAACCGCCCGAACGCGAGGTCTGACCCTTTACACCACGACCACCGGTCTTGCCCAGGCCGCTACCAATACCGCGACCGCGACGCTTGCCCGCAGTGCGGGAGCCAGTGCCCGGAGACAATTCATTGAGACGCATCAGTTATGCTCCCTCTACCTGCAACATGTACGACACCTTGTTAATCATGCCGCGCACAGAAGCCGTATCTTCAACTTCAACAGTATGACCAATGCGACGCAGACCGAGGCCGCGCACGCATGCTTTGTGAGCCTCCAGACGTCCGTGGATGCTCTTGGTCAGGGTTACCTTGATCTTGTTCGCCGCCATCTTTCTGCTTCCGGTCGGTTGCGGGATCAACCCGTAATTTCTTCTACAGTCTTGCCGCGCTTGGCAGCAATCGACTCAGGAGAGGTCATGCTGCGCAGACCTTCGTAAGTAGCCCGTACCACGTTCACCGGGTTGGTGGAGCCGTAGCACTTGGCCAGTACGTTCTGCACGCCAGCTACTTCGAGCACCGCACGCATCGCGCCACCAGCGATAACACCGGTACCTTCGGATGCCGGCTGCATGTACACCTTGGAGGCGCCATGACGAGCACGGATCGGGTGCTGGATGGTCGAGCCCTTCAGCTCAACCTGGATCATGTTGCGACGGGCAGCTTCCAGAGCCTTCTGGATCGCGGCCGGCACTTCACGCGCCTTGCCACGGCCGAAGCCTACTTTACCCTTGCCATCGCCAACCACGGTCAGCGCGGTGAATGCGAAGATGCGGCCGCCTTTAACTACCTTGGCTACCCGGTTCACCTGAACCAGCTTTTCGACCAGACCTTCGTTGGGATCAACTTTCGCCATAACCCGTACCTTTAGAATTCAAGCCCGTTTTCGCGCGCGGCATCAGCCAGCGCCTTGATCCGGCCGTGATAACGGAAGCCGGAGCGATCAAATGCTACTTTTTCTACGCCTGCAGCCTTGGCGCGCTCGGCAATCAACTTGCCTACCGCGGCGGCAGCTTCGGCGTTACCGGTCGCACCACCGCGCAGATCTTTCTCCACCGTCGAGGCGGACGCCAGAACCTGTGCACCGTTAGGCGCAATGATCTGGGCGTAGATATGACGCGGAGTACGGTTCACACAGAGGCGATTCTCGCCCAGCTCGCGGATCTTCATCCGGGTGCGCTTGGCTCTGCGTGTACGCTGAACTTTCTTGTCTTTCATCGCTTCAATCTCAACGGTTATTTCTTCTTGGCTTCTTTCCGGCGCACTTGCTCGCCGGCGTAACGAATGCCCTTACCCTTGTACGGCTCCGGCGGACGGAACGCGCGTACATTGGCCGCGACCTGTCCAACCAACTGCTTGTCGACGCCCTTGATCAGAATTTCAGTCTGGGTCGGGGTCTCTGCAGTGATGCCTTCCGGCAACTCAAACGCAACCGGGTGTGAAAAACCCAGAGACAGGTTCAGAACCTTGCCTTGCGCCTGCGCCTTGTAACCGACACCGATCAGCTCGAGCTTTTGCTCAAAGCCATTCGATACGCCGGTAACCATGCTATTGACCAGCGCACGGGTGGTTCCCGCCAGTGCCCAGGCCTGCTGCGACTCTTCGCGAGGAGCCACCTGAACTGCGCCATCATTCTGCGCCAGCTCAACCAGCTGATGCAGTTGCATCTGCAGGCTGCCCTTGCTGCCTTTTACCGTCAGCGCCTGACCGTCGATCTTGACTTCGACGCCCTGTGGCAACTTAACCGGACTTTTCGCTACTCGTGACATTTCTGCACCCTGCCTTGTCTATCAGGACACTTCGCAGATCAGCTCGCCGCCAACATTGGCCTGGCGTGCTGCGCGGTCGGTCATAATGCCCTGGTTGGTCGACACCACCATGATGCCCAGACCACCCTTAACCTTCGGGATTTCCCCGGCGGCCTTGTAAATACGCAGACCCGGTGTAGAGACACGCTTGATGTGCTCGATAACCGGCTTGCCTTCGTAGTATTTCAGCTCGATGGTCAGAGTTGCTTTCTTGTCATCGCTGACCTGAAAGGTGCCAACGTAGCCCTCTTCCTGCAGAACCTTGGCAATCGCTGCCTTGGTCTTGGAGGCTGGCATTTCTACCTTGGCTTTCTTTGCCATTTGAGCGTTGCGAATACGGGTAAACATATCCGCCAGGGTGTCTTGCATGCTCATGCTGCTATCGCTCCGCTAAACCTTGCTTACCAGCTGGCCTTGACCAGACCTGGAACATCACCGCGCATTGCTGCTTCACGCAACTTGTTACGGCCCAGGCCGAACTTGCGGTATACACCGTGCGGACGACCTGTGAGTCCACAGCGATTACGCTGACGAGTGCGAGCGGAATCACGCGGCATTTTTTGCAACGCGATTTGCGCTTCCCACTTGGCCTCTGCATCGGCATTGGGATCTTTCATCACAGCACGCAAAGCATCACGCTTGGCGCTGTAGCGCTGAACCAGTTTGGCGCGCTTCTTTTCCCGTTCTTTCATTGAGATCTTTGCCATGACTCTCAGCCCTTCATCGGGAAGTTGAAGGCGCGCAACAGCGCCCGTGCTTGATCATCGGTCTTCGCCGTGGTGGTAATGGTGATATCCAGACCACGCAGCTTGTCGACCTTGTCGAAATCGATTTCCGGGAACACGATCTGTTCACGCAGACCCATGGAGTAGTTGCCACGGCCGTCGAACGACTTGGCACTCAGACCACGGAAGTCGCGGATACGCGGCACAGCCACGGACACCAGACGCTCCAGAAATTCATACATACGCTGCTTGCGCAGAGTAACCTTTACGCCGATCGGCCAGCCTTCACGGATCTTGAAGCCCGCAACGGAGCGGCGAGCCAGCGTGACAACCGGCTTCTGGCCGGAAATCAACGTCATGTCAGCAACAGCACCGTCGATAGCCTTGCGATCCTGGGAGGCCTCACCAACACCCATGTTCAGGGTGATCTTGGTGATACGTGGCACTTCCATCACGTTCTCAAGACCCAGCTCTTTTTGCAGCTTCGGCACGATCTCTTTATCGTAAACCTGCTTAAGATTGCTCATGGTTCACTAACCTCAGGCGTCCAGCGCTTCGCCATTAGATTTGTAGAAGCGGACTTTCTTGTCGCCCTCAACGCGGAAACCTACGCGGTCCGCCTTTTGGGTTTTCGGATTCCAGATCGACACATTGCTGTGATGAATACCGGATTCCTGCTCAACAATACCGCCTTGAACGCCACGCTGCGGGTTAGCGCGAACGTGCTTCTTGACGATGTTAATTCCAGACACGATCAGGCGGCCATTGGCGAGAACTTTCTCAACCTTGCCACGCTTACCCTTGTCTTTGCCCGCGGTTACGATGACTTCGTCATCACGCTTAATCTTCAACATGCCCTTACCCGCCTTTACAGAACTTCAGGTGCGAGGGAAATGATCTTCATGAATTGCTCGGTACGCAGTTCGCGCGTCACCGGGCCGAAGATCCGGGTGCCAATCGGTGCCTTGTTGTTGTTCAACAGGACCGCAGCATTTTCGTCGAAACGAATCAGTGAACCGTCGGGACGACGCACACCATGACGGGTACGCACCACAACTGCATTCATCACGTCGCCTTTTTTAACCTTGGCGCGCGGAATCGCTTCTTTAACAGTGACCTTGATGATGTCGCCAATGCCAGCATAGCGGCGCTTGGATCCACCCAGTACCTTGATGCACTGAACTCGACGGGCGCCGCTGTTATCGGCAACTTCGAGCATCGATTCGGTCTGTATCATCGCTTATCTCTCCAACTCTGCCTCAGGCAGCCTTAGCAACGCTCGCCTCAGGCCCCAGGGGCCTGTTCCACCACGCTAACCAACATCCAGGTTTTGCGTTTGGACAGAGGACGACACTCCTCGATGGTGACAATGTCACCTTCGCGGCACTGATTTGTTTCATCATGCGCGGTCAACTTGGTTGAACGACGCAGGAACTTGCCGTACACCGGGTGCTTGACGCGACGCTCAACCATCACAGTGATGGTCTTGTCAGCTTTGTTGGACACCACTTTGCCGGTTACAGTCCGGCGCAGCTTCTTTGCCTCTGCCATATCAGTTGCCCTGCTTCTCTCTCAGGAGGGTGTTAACGCGCGCGATATCGCGGCGCACCTGTCCGAGTTCATGGGTACGGCTCAGCTGCCCGGAAGCTTTCTTCATGCGCAGCTTGAACTGCTTCTCGAGCAGGTCCAGATTCTCCTGCTTGAGCTCGTCAACGCTCTTGTTTCTCAGCTCGCTCGCTTTCATGGCTTACATCACCGTCCGAATAACAACGCGGGTGTCGAGCGGCAGCTTGGCCGCGGCCAGACGAAACGCTTCACGCGCCACATCTTCGGCTACACCTTCCATCTCATACAGCATCTTGCCCGGCTGGATCTCAGCCACCCAGTACTCGACGCTACCTTTACCCTTACCCATACGTACTTCGAGCGGCTTCTTGGAAATCGGCTTGTCCGGGAACACGCGAATCCAGATTTTGCCACCACGCTTGACGTGACGGGTCATGGCACGACGGGCTGCTTCGATCTGACGCGCGGTCAGACGGCCACGGCTGGTGGACTGCAAACCAATGGTGCCGAAAGACACCTTGCTGCCACGCTGTGCCAGGCCACGGTTACGGCCCTTGAACTGCTTACGAAACTTGGTGCGCTTAGGTTGCAACATTTCTTCGCTACCCCTTAGCTACGGCTGCCGCGCTTTTTCGGCGCAGTTTTGCCAGCCTTTTCTTCCTGCTGAACCTGGTCCATACCGCCAAGTACTTCGCCACGGAAGATCCAAACTTTGATACCGATGGTGCCGTAGGTGGTTTCCGCACGTACGTTGGCATAATCGATATCGGCGCGCAGGGTGTGCAGCGGCACACGACCTTCGCGGTACCACTCGGTGCGCGCAATCTCTGCACCGCCGAGACGGCCCGACAGCTGCACCTTGATACCTTCAGCGCCAGCTTTGAGTGCATTCTGCACTGCACGCTTCATGGCGCGACGGAACATTACGCGGCGCTCAAGCTGGCCAGCGATGTTGTCGGCAACCAGACGCGCATCGATGTCAGGCTTGCGCACTTCCTCGATGTTGATGTGCACCGGCACACCCATCTGCTGTGCAACGTCCTTGCGCAGACGCTCGACGTCTTCGCCTTTCTTGCCGATCACGATGCCCGGACGCGCAGTGCTGATGGTGATACGCACGTTCTCGCTCGGACGCTCGATCTTGATGCGGCTGACCGATGCGTTCTTGAGACGCTGGAACAGGTAGTCACGCACTTTCAGGTCAGTGACCAGATAATCGGCATAGTGCTTCGGGCTCGCGTACCACAAGGAGTTGTGCTCCTTGACGATACCCAGACGAATACCGATTGGATGTACTTTCTGACCCATCGGGTTACTCCCCTTCTGCTACCTTGACGGTAATGTGGCAGGTACGCTTGGTGATGCGATCAGCACGGCCCTTGGCACGCGGCTTGATACGCTTCAGAGACATACCCTCATCAACAAATGCGGAAGACACTTTCAGCTCGTCCACATCCGCACCGTCGTTGTTCTCTGCGTTCGCAATTGCGGACTCCAGCACCTTCTTGATGATCGTCGCCGCTTTCTTGGGCGAGAACGCCAGGATGTTCAGTGCCTCTTCAACCTTCTTGCCACGGATCTGGTCAACTACCAGACGGGCCTTCTGAGCTGAGATCCTTGCCCCGCGCAGGCGGGCTGCAATTTCAGTCGCCATGACTTGCTACCTTACCTTTTGGCCTTTTTGTCCACGACATGACCACGATAGTTACGGGTCAGTGCGAACTCGCCCAACTTGTGGCCGACCATGTGCTCGGTAACCAGTACCGGTACATGTTGACGGCCGTTATGAACGGCAATCGTCATGCCCACCATCTCCGGAATAATCATGGAGCGGCGAGACCAGGTTTTGATCGGCTTGCGCGAACTTGCTTCCGCCGCCTCTTCCACCTTCTTCAACAGGTGGTGGTCAATAAAAGGACCTTTTTTCAGTGAACGTGGCACAGCGTCAACCTCTCTCTATCACTTACGACGATCGCGAACGATCATCTTGGTGGTGCGCTTGTTAGTACGGGTCTTGTAACCCTTGGTCGGAACACCCCAAGGCGTTACCGGGTTACGACCACCAGACGTACGACCTTCACCACCACCATGCGGGTGATCTACCGGGTTCATGGCAACACCACGAACGGTCGGACGGACACCGCGCCAGCGCTTCGCGCCAGCCTTACCCAGCGAACGCAAACTGTGCTCACTGTTGGATACTTCGCCGATGGTTGCACGGCACTCGGAGTGCACCTTGCGCATTTCGCCAGAGCGCAGACGCAGCGTCACGTACTGACCATCTTTTGCCAGCACCTGGATCGCAGCACCAGCAGAGCGAGCCATCTGACCACCCTTGCCCGGCTTCAGCTCCACGTTGTGCACGGTGGAACCCAGCGGAATGTTGCGCAGCGGCAACGCATTACCAGCCTTGATCGGCGCATCCGAGCCAGACTGCACCTTGTCACCCGCCTTCAGGCCTTTCGGTGCAATGATGTAACGACGCTCACCATCCTGGTATTTAACCAGCGCGATGTGCGCAGAGCGGTTCGGATCATATTCCAGACGCTCCACTTCACCGGTGATGCCATCCTTGTTACGACGAAAGTCGATAACACGGTATTTCTGCTTGTGACCACCACCCTTATGACGAGTAGTGATACGGCCGTTGTTGTTGCGGCCACCGTTTTTGGACTTCTGCTCAAGCAGCGGCGCGTATGGCGCACCCTTGTGCAGGTCCTGACTTACAACCTTGACAACAAAACGACGGCCCGGAGATGTCGGCTTGCACTTAACAATCGCCATGATACTTCCCCTTACTCAGCCGCCAGGAAGTCGATGTCATGGCCTGCTTCCAGTGCCACGTACGCCTTCTTCCAGTCGTTACGCTTGCCAGTGGTACGGCCGAAGTTCTTGGTCTTGCCCTTCACGTTCAGCGTGCGAACGTTCTTGACCTTGACCTTGAACAGCGCCTCTACAGCTTTGCTGATCTCGAGCTTGGAGGCATCGCCCGCTACGCGGAATACGAATTGGCCACCCTCAGCAACCACGGTTGCCTTCTCGGAGATATGCGGTGCCAGGAGAACCTGGAAAATACGCTCCTTGTTCATGCCAGCGCCTCCTCCAGCTTCTTCAGTGCCGGCACAGTTACCAGCACCTTCTCGTAGGCAATCAGGCTGACCGGATCGATCGCCTGCGTGTCGCGCACGTCAACCTTCGGCAGGTTGCGCGCAGACAGGAACAGGTTCTCGTCGACTGCTTCAGTCACGATCAACACATTATTCAGATCCAGACCCTTGAGCTTGGCGACCAGCGCCTTGGTCTTCGGCTCGTCGATGGCAAAATCATCGACCACCACCAGACGCTCCTGACGTACCAGCTCGGACAGAATGCACTGCAGCGCACCGCGATACATCTTGCGGTTCACTTTCTGCGAGTGATCCTGCGGGACCGCAGCAAAAGTCTTACCGCCGCCACGCCAAAGCGGGCTACGGATAGTACCGGCACGCGCACGGCCAGTACCCTTTTGACGCCACGGCTTCTTGCCGCCACCACTGACCTGGGAACGGGTCTTCTGGGCTTTTGAGCCCTGACGCGCACCAGCCAGATAGGCCGTCACAACCTGATGTACCAGCGGCTCGTTGAAATCCTTGCCGAAAGCAACTTCAGACACAGTGACGGTTCCTCCAGAGGCAGTATTGAGATTCATCCTCTATTCCTCTTTCAGGCCTTCGCCTTCACTGCAGGGCGAACGATCAGATTGGAGCCAGGAGCTCCAGGGACCGCACCCTTGATCAGCAACAGGTTCTTTTCGGCATCAACACGAACCACTTCGAGATTCTGAACAGTCACGCGCTCAGAACCCATGTGGCCGGCCATCTTCTTGCCCTTGAATACACGACCCGGACTCTGGTTTTGACCGATAGAGCCTGGGGCACGGTGCGACAGCGAGTTACCGTGTGTCGCATCCTGAGTAGAGAAGTTCCAGCGCTTGATAACACCCTGGAAACCCTTACCCTTGGACGTGCCGGTCACATCGACCATCTGGCCCGCCGCAAAAATATCTACCTTCACTTCACCGCCAGCAGCCAGTTCACCAGCCTCAACGCGAAACTCGCCAACAACTCGGCCAGCTTCAACGCCAGCCTTGGCAAAATGCCCGGCCTGCGGCTTGGTTACACGGGAAGCACGACGCTCACCGACAGTGACCTGAACGGCATCGTAGCCGTCGGTTTCACCAGTTTTGATCTGGGTCACGCGGTTCGGCGTCACTTCAACCACGGTTACCGGAATACTGGCACCGTTTTCAGTGAACACTCGGGTCATCCCGCATTTACGACCGATTACACCAATCGCCATTGTCTACCTCTACACAACCTGTCACGAGCAAACCCGTAACGTTGTTATCCCAGGCTGATCTGCACATCCACACCAGCAGCCAGATCCAGCTTCATCAGAGCATCGACGGTTTTATCCGTCGGCTCGACGATGTCGACCATGCGCTTGTGGGTACGGATTTCATACTGATCACGCGCGTCTTTATTAACGTGCGGGGAAACCAGTACGGTGAAACGCTCTTTACGGGTCGGGAGGGGGATTGGCCCCTGCACCTGAGCACCCGTCCGCTTGGCGGTGTCCACAATCTCCTGGGCAGATTGATCAATCAGACGATGATCAAACGCCTTGAGACGGATGCGAATTCTCTGGTTAGCCATAGCTAACAAACTCCGAACTTGTTGCGACCATACTTTAGATGGCAAAAAACCCTCCCTGCCGATCCTGTATGACGGCGGGGGGCTGCGATCAAGCCCGGGAACGATGCCCCGGTTGGCTTATCTCCTCCGGACAAGCCGGTGAGAGGGCGCGAAGTATAGGGAACAAATCCAGACAGAGCAATGCCTGTTTCAAATATTTTCCAGACGGTCGCAGGCGCCACGCATGGCGGCGGAATAGCAGCACAGCAGAGGCCCATTTATGTCATTTGGGGCCACTCTACCCCCCCCTGACCCCCGAACATTGCCGCGGGCGGGCGGGCTTGCACACCCTGCCGCCCGCAGGGTCATCGCGACAATTCAACTTTCTTTAATAGAAGGGCCACAGCGCTATCCACCCCCCCTTCTCATCGGTATAATTGCGCGCTTTTCCACACCTAACCGGACCAGAAGTTAATAGCCATGACTGAATTAGCCCAATATCGCAACATCGGCATCTTCGCTCACGTTGACGCTGGCAAGACCACGACCACCGAGCGCATCCTGAAGCTCACCGGCAAAATCCACAAGCTCGGTGAAGTACATGATGGTGAGTCGACCACCGACTTCATGGTGCAGGAAGCCGAGCGCGGCATTACCATTCAGTCGGCTGCAACCACCTGCTTCTGGAACGACCACCGCCTGAACATTATCGACACCCCTGGCCACGTTGACTTCACCGTGGAAGTGTATCGTTCTCTGAAGGTACTGGATGGCGGCATTGGTGTGTTCTGCGGATCTGGCGGCGTCGAGCCCCAGTCAGAAACCAACTGGCGCTATGCCAACGAATCTGAAGTTTCCCGCATCATCTTTGTGAACAAGCTCGACCGTCTGGGCGCAGACTTCTATCGCGTGGTCGAGCAAGTCAAGAAGGTGCTGGGCGCCAAACCGCTGGTCATGACCCTGCCGATTGGTACCGAGGAAAACTTCGTCGGCGTTGTCGACCTGCTGACTCAAAAGGCCTTCATCTGGGACGACTCTGGCCTGCCGGAGAACTTCGAAGTCAAGGATATCCCGGAAGACATGAAGGAAAAGGCTGCCAAGTACCGCGAGCAGCTGATCGAAACAGCTCTCGAGCAGGATGATGATCTGCTGATGGCCTATATGGAAGGTGAAGAGCCGTCTATTGATGACGTCAAGCGTTGCATCCGCGAAGGCACACGCAAGCTGGACTTCTTCCCGACGTACTGTGGCTCTGCATTCAAGAACAAGGGCATTCAGCTGGTGCTGGACGCCGTGGTCGACTATCTGCCCAGCCCGACCGAGGTCGACCCGCAGGACCTGACCGACGAAGAAGGCAATCCGACCGGCGAGAAGGCCATCGTGTCTCCGGACGAGCCGCTGCGCGCGCTGGCGTTCAAGATCATGGACGACCGTTATGGCGCTCTGACATTCGTACGCATCTACTCCGGTCGCCTGAAGAAGGGCGACACCATCCTCAATTCGTTCACCGGAAAAACTGAACGTATTGGCCGCATGGTGGAAATGCACGCGAATGAGCGTACCGAGCTTACCGAAGCCCAGGCAGGCGACATCATCGCCATCATCGGCATGAAGAACGTGCAGACCGGTCACACCCTGTGTGACGTTGATAACCCCTGCACGCTCGAAGCCATGGTGTTCCCGGAGCCGGTAATTTCCATCGCCGTTGCGCCGAAAGACAAGGCGGGCGTTGAAAAGATGGGCATCGCGATCGGTAAACTGGTTGCGGAAGATCCGTCGTTCAAGGTCGAGACTGACGAAGATTCCGGCGAAACCATCCTCAAAGGTATGGGCGAGCTGCACCTCGACATCAAGATCGATATTCTCAAGCGCACCTACGGCGTTGAATTGAATGTGGGCAAGCCGCAGGTGGCCTACCGCGAAACCATCACCAAGGCGGTGGAAGACAGCTACACCCACAAGAAGCAGTCTGGTGGCTCCGGTCAGTTTGGTAAGATTGATTACCGCATCCGCCCGGGCGAAACCAACTCCGGCTTCAAGTTCCTGTCGACCGTTGTTGGCGGTAACGTACCGAAGGAATTTTTCCCGGCTGTGGAAAAAGGCTTCCGCCTGATGATGGAAGAAGGCCCGCTAGCTGGCTTCCCGCTGCTGGACGTTGAAGTTGAGCTGTATGACGGTGGCTACCATGCCGTGGATTCCTCTGCGATCGCATTTGAAATCGCAGCCAAAGGCGCTTTCCGTCAGTCCATGCCTAAAGCCGGCCCGCAGCTGCTTGAACCGATCATGAAAGTCGATGTGTTCTCGCCGGAGGCCAACGTCGGTGACGTGATTGGTGACCTGAACCGTCGTCGCGGCATGATCAAGGATCAGGAGCCGGGCACTACCGGTGTACGTATCAAGGCAGATGTACCGCTGGCAGAGATGTTTGGCTATATCGGCCACCTGCGTACTATCACTTCCGGACGTGGTCAGTTCTCCATGGAGTTCTCCCACTACATGCCTTGCCCGGCGAACGTTGCCGAGCAAGTCATTGCTGAAGTGAAGGCGAAACAAGCCGCCGAAAAAGCAGCGAAGTAGTATTTCGCTGGAATAAAAAAGCCCGGTGCGTTGCACCGGGCTTTTTTTTGCTTGCTGGATAGTAGTCAGGTGATACCGCGCGTTGTCGCCAGCGGGCGTGGGCACACCTCGCTGCACCGGCATAATCCTGTATTGCCGCGCCATAAAAAAGGCCGCTCATTGAGCGGCCTTTTTTATTACTGCTTTCGAGCAATTACTCGATGATCTTGGCTACCACGCCGGCGCCAACGGTACGGCCACCTTCGCGA
>CAYMEY010000008.1:0-88240 GCA_964389795.1 uncultured Alcanivoracaceae bacterium | reverse complement strand
ACATCCTCAATACCGCCGAGCGTAATATTTCTACCGCGGAAGACCCGGTGGAGATCAACATGGAGGGTGTCAATCAGGTCAACGTCAACCCGTCGCAAGGCATGGACTTTGCGGCTGCCCTGAAAGCGTTCTTGCGTCAGGATCCGGATGTAATTCTGGTGGGCGAGATTCGTGACCTCGATACCGCCAGTATCGCCGTCAAGGCTGCGCAAACTGGACACCTTGTGCTCTCAACCCTGCACACCAACAGCGCGCCGGAAACCCTGACCCGTCTTCGCAACATGGGCGTGCCGTCTTTCAACATCGCCACCTCCGTAATCCTGATTATTGCCCAGCGTCTGGCACGCCGACTTTGCGACGGCTGCAAGGAAGTGATCGATGTGCCCAAACAGTCGCTACTGGAGATGGGCTTCACAGAAGCTGATGTCAAAACCGGCTTTACTGTTTTCGGCCCCAAAGGCTGCGATCGTTGCAACAAGGGGTACAAAGGACGTGTGGGCATCTATGAGGTCGTCAAAGTGACCGACGGCATCGCCCGCATCATTATGGAAGAAGGCAATTCCATCCAGATTGCAGACCAGTGTCGCGCGGAGGGCTTCAATGACCTGTTCCGTTCCGGCTTGCTCAAGGTAATGGCCGGCGTCACCAGTCTGGAAGAAGTTAACCGTGTAACCTCTGGGCACTGATCATGGCAAAAGCAGCGACCGCAGAAAAAAACGCCACCTTCGTCTATGAAGGCACAGATTCCCGCGGCACCAAGGTCAAGGGTGAAGTCAGCTCCAAGAATCCGGCTGCGGCCAAGGCCGAACTGCGCAGGCAGGGCATCAAGGCAAATAAAGTTCGCAAGAAGGCCGAGTTCAGCTTTGGCGGCAAACAGAAGATCACCACTCAGGATGTCACCATCTTCCTGCGCCAGATGGCCACGATGATGAAAGCCGGTGTGCCACTTGTGCAGTCATTTGCAATCGTTGCTGACGGACTGGATAACCCGTCGATGCGAGATGTGGTCAATGGCATCAAGAACGACGTAGAGGGCGGTAACAACTTTGCTGGCGCGCTGCGTAAATACCCTCTGCAATTCGAAGAACTGGTTTGCTCTCTGGTAGAGGCTGGTGAGCAGTCCGGTGCTCTCGAAACCATGCTTGATCGTATCGCGGTATATAAAGAAAAGAGTGAGGCGCTGAAGGCAAAGATCAAGAAGGCACTGAAATACCCGATTTCGGTTGTCGTCGTCGCAATCATCGTAACGTCGATCCTGCTGGTGAAAGTGGTGCCAGTATTCCAGGATCTGTTCAAGGGCTTTGGCGCGGAACTGCCCGCCTTCACCCAGATGGTGATCAATATTTCCGAATGGCTGCAGGCCAACTGGCTGTTTGGCCTTGTGCTGATTGGCGGCATCATCGTCGGCTTCGGTGAAGCGCGAAAACGCTCACCAGCTTTTGTCGCATCCATGGACCGGCTAACGCTCAAGCTGCCGATCGTCGGTGATATTGCCTACAAGGCCACCGTCGCGCGATTTGCCCGCACACTGTCCACCACCTTTGCTGCCGGTGTGCCCTTGATCGAAGCGCTCGAAGCCTGTGCCTCGGCGGCTGGTAATGTCGTGTACAAGGACGCCATCTTCCGTATCCGCGATGATGTTTCCACCGGTCAGCAGCTTCAGTTCGCCATGCGCAGCACCGGCGTGTTCCCGAACATGGCACTGCAGATGGTAGCCATCGGTGAAGAATCCGGTGCACTGGATGCCATGCTTGATAAGGTTGCCACCTACTTCGAAGACGAGGTCGATAACGCCGTAGACGGCCTGACCAGCATGATGGAACCTCTGATCATGTCTGTTTTGGGTGTACTGATCGGCGGCCTGATCATCGCCATGTACTTGCCTATCTTCCAGATGGGTCAAGCTATCTAACGTGTCATTTCTGCAGTTATTTGCCGCGCTCCAACAAAATCCACCGCTGCTCACCGCGGTGGTTTTTGTTTTGGGCCTGCTGGTCGGCAGTTTCCTCAATGTCGTGATTTATCGATTGCCGTTAATGCTGGAACGAAGCTGGAAGCAAGAGGCGTCCGCCATTCTTGAACTGGACACCCCTGTCGAACCTGAACGCTTCAATCTGATTGTGCCGGCCTCGCGCTGCCCACACTGCAACCATCAGATTCGCTGGTTTGAAAACATCCCGGTGGTCAGCTGGCTGTTGTTGAAGGGAAAATGTGCCGGCTGTGGCGCCAGCATATCCAGGCGCTACCCCCTGGTGGAGCTGGCCTGCGGACTCATTTCAGCATTGGTCGCCCACATGATGGGGTACGGCCCAGCATTACTGCCAGTGCTGGCATTCAGCTGGACGCTGCTGGCATTGGCACTGATCGATTTCGATACTCTGCTATTACCGGACCAACTGACCTTGCCATTGATGTGGGCCGGACTTCTGGTAGCGCTGACGGGACTGACCCCCGTATCCCTGTACGATGCTGTGCTCGGCGCCGTGTTTGGCTATCTGTCACTCTGGTCCGTGTACTGGCTGTTCAAGCTTGTCACCGGCAAGGAAGGCATGGGTTATGGCGACTTCAAGTTGCTTGCAGCCCTTGGCGCCTGGATGGGCTGGCAGATGCTGCCGCTGATCATCCTGCTATCTTCCATGGTTGGCGCACTGATTGGCGGCGTACTGATCCTGAGCCGTGCCATTCAACGCGATCAGGGCATTCCGTTTGGCCCCTATCTTGCCGTGGCCGGCTGGGTCGCCATGATCTGGGGTGACATGCTACTCACCAACTACCTGCAGTTCTTCAAGCACTGATGTTTGTCGTCGGCCTGACAGGCGGGATCGGCAGCGGCAAAACTGCCGCCACTGATTATCTGGCATCGCTTGGCGTTCAGATTGTCGATGCCGATCTGGCATCGCGTGTTGTTGTTGAGCCAGGCAGGCCGGCACTGCAACAGATTGCCACTGAGTTTGGCCTGCAGATGCTCAATGATGATGGCAGCCTGAACCGCGCTGCGCTGCGTGCCGTGGTGTTTGCCGACAAGCAGGCACTGCGACGTCTTGAAGCTATAACCCATCCCGCTATTCGCGCTGAGCTGGAACGCCAGCTGAAGGCTGCCACATCTGCCTATACGGTGTTGGTCAGCCCACTGCTGATGGAAACCAATCAGCATGAACTGGTCAATCGGGTTTTGCTGATTGATGCGCCCGAAGAAGCACAGGTGACACGCACTGTCGCCCGTGATCAGGTGCCCGCGACTCAGGTAGAATCGATCATGTCAGCACAACTCACCCGCCATGATCGGCGGGCGCGCGCTGACGATGTGATATGCAACGATGGCAGCCTTGACGACCTGCATCGGCAACTGGATGCTGTGCATCATCACTACCTTCAGATAGTCAGGAACCATGACGGAAAGCAGTAAACCCGCACGTATTTACGCCTGCCCGCAATGCAAGAAGCCAATCCAGTGGCGAGAAGACAATCGCTGGCGGCCATTCTGCTCGCACCGCTGCAAATTAATTGATCTGGGTGAATGGGCGGCGGAAAAGCATGCCATCCCGGGCGACCCGGTCGATGACGGCCCGGATTTCGAGGGTTACTGAATCGATTTACGCCTTGGGCCGATCCGGCCAGAAGGCTGAAATCGCTGCAATGCCCCGCGCGCCATACTCACGGGCCACCGCAAACTCTGAGGCCGACACGCCACCCAATGCATAGACACTGAACGGCCGTCCGGTTGCCAACGCCTGGAACTGCGTCCAGCCAAGCGGCTGGGCATGCGGGTGTGTCGCCGTGCTGTTTACCGGCGATAACATCACCATATCGGCATTCAACTGTTGCGCATGCGCGAGACTGTTCTGGTCATGGCACGCGATCGATACGCAAGCCAGATCGGGGCGCTGCGTCATCATTGCCGCCACCGCGGCACTCAGATGGACACCATCCGCTTTGACGGCGCGCGCCAATGCCACGTCATCACGCACCAGCGTCATTAACCCGCTTCGCCTGCAAGCATCCACCAATTCCGCCAGCGCAGACCGTCCCATGTTTCGCGCACCACGCAGGTATACGCCCTCGACACCCTGCTCGCGCATTCGCGCACACCAGTCTTCTATGCCGGACTGCGCATAGTCATCTGGCAGCACCAGCCAGCAATCCGGCAGGCACAACGCAGTCACCACAGGTTGATTGGCCGCAGGAAACGTCAACCGCCCCAGCTCGGACAGGGCGTACCAATCAAACGGCTGCTGTTCCCTGGCCACGGGATCCCCCCGCCAACCCAGCACCTCGCGAAAGTGCAGACGTACTTTGAGTTCCGGATACTGATGATCAATAGTCATGAACGGACGCGATGACGCTACTTCGACACCCAGTTCTTCATGCAGCTCACGCACCAGCGCTTGATGCAACGACTCACCGGGCTCAACCTTGCCACCAGGAAACTCCCAGCGTCCACCCTGATGCTTGTGCGCAGGCCGCTGACTGAGCAGCACCCTGCCGTGCCGATCGCGAATGATCGCCGCCACGACGTTGAGGCACTTTTCAGGCATCGGGGAATTCCAGATTGATTGAAGGGAAAGATATAAACCGGATCATTAGCGTGAACTAAAAGCCTGCGTCGGCGGCAAAGCGCGCCGACGCAGACCAGGAATTGCCATCATCCGTGGCTGCGCGCTCAGGCGTCGAGTGCACCGTGGCAATGCTTGTACTTTTTGCCGGAACCACAGGGACAGGGTTCGTTACGCCCTATCTTGCGGCCCTCTCTTACCTGCGGCTGCTCCGCCGGTACCGGACCTGCACCAGCGATAGCTTCTTCGGTGACCAGCGCGGCTTGCTGCATCTTCATTTGTTCAGCTTGCTTGCGTGCCTGTTCTGCACGCTGTTGCTCCAGCCGCTCAAGCTCATCATCCCTGCGCACTTCAAGCGTATGCAACACTCGAATCACTTCATGCTGCGTCTGGTTCATCATGGTCTGGAACATCTCGAAAGCTTCACGCTTATATTCCTGCTTTGGATTGCGTTGTGCATAACCGCGCAGATGAATGCCCTGTCGTAGATGATCCATATTGGCCAGATGTTCTTTCCAGTGCCGGTCCAGCGTCTGCAACATCACATGACGCTCAACCTTGCGCAGCTCACTCGCATCCAGCCCACGCTCCGCCAACTGCGCTTCCTTGCCGGCGTACTCTGCTTCAAGCTGCGCCAGCAGTTTCTCGACCACGCCTTCGGTATGCAAAGCAGTATCCTGCTTCAGCCAGCCGGCAACGTCGGCACGACAGTTGAACTCTGCCGCCAGCGTTTTGCCCAGACCTTCAAGATCCCACTGCTCTTCCATCGTTCCCGCCGGCATGTACTGATACACCAGCTCGCGTATGACGTCTTCGCGTACAGACTGAATACTGTCGGAAAGATCTTCTACTTCCAGAATACTGTCGCGCTGATGGTAAATTACACGACGCTGGTCATTGGCCACATCATCGTATTCCAGCAAGTTCTTGCGGATATCGAAGTTGCGTCCTTCAACTTTGCGCTGGGCATTTTCAATCGCACGCGTTACCCAGCGGTGCTCGATTGCCTCACCCTTCTCCAGACCCAGGGAGCGCATCAGGTTGCGCACTCGATCCGAAGCAAAAATACGCATCAGATCGTCTTCCATCGACAGATAGAAACGGGTGTAACCCGGATCACCCTGACGACCAGCACGACCGCGCAGCTGATTGTCGATACGCCGGCTTTCATGGCGTTCGGTGCCAACAATGTGCAAGCCACCGGCCTCCATCACTTTGGCCTGGTTTTTCTTCCACTCTGCCTGAATCGCAGCAACCTGATCCTCGCTGGGGTTTTCCAGACGCTTGATCTCTTCCTGTGGGTTGCCGCCAAGCACAATATCTGTACCGCGACCGGCCATGTTGGTGGCAATTGTCACCGTGCCGGGCTTGCCCGCCTGAGCGATAATTTCAGCTTCCTTGCGGTGGAACTTCGCGTTCAGCACCTGATGCTTGATCTTGGCCTTGGTCAGACGCTGAGACACGTATTCAGACGCCGCCACCGTCGCAGTACCGACAAGCACCGGCGCGCCCTTCTCAACAAATGCCTTCACATCCTCGATCAGCGCATCATACTTCTCTTCCAGCGACAGATAGACCAGATCATCCTTGTCCACCCGCACCATTTCACGGTTGGTCGGGATCACTACCACATCCATACCGTAAATCTGCCTGAACTCCGGAGCCTCGGTATCTGCGGTACCGGTCATGCCTGACAACTTGTGGTACATGCGGAAGTAATTCTGGAAAGTGGTTGACGCCAGCGTCTGATTTTCCTGCTGGATGCGCACCCCTTCCTTTGCCTCTACCGCTTGATGGATGCCGTCAGACCAACGACGACCCGGCATGGTACGTCCGGTATGCTCATCAACAATAACGATGCTGCCTTCCTGAACAATGTAGTCACGATCTCGGTGAAAAAGACCATGAGCCTTCAACGCGGCATGCACATGATGCAGCAACTGCAGGTTATGTGGCGCATACAGACTTTCGCCTTCCGGGAGCAAGCCATTGCCCACCAGCAATTGCTCAATTTTCTGATGACCCGCTTCGGTCAGTTCAATCTGCCGCTGCTTCTCATCAATAAAATAGTCGCCGTCACTTTCTTCTTCCTGCTTGGTCAACTGCGGCATCAACTTATTGATACGCATGTAGGCATCGGAGGAATCAGCTGCCGGACCTGAAATAATCAGCGGCGTACGCGCCTCATCGATGAGGATCGAATCAACCTCATCGACAATGGCAAAATTAAGGCCGCGCTGCGCCTTGTCTTCCATGCGAAATACCATATTGTCTCGCAAGAAATCAAAGCCGAATTCGTTGTTGGTACCAAAGGTGATGTCCGACTGATACGCCGCTCGCTTCTGCTCCTGCGGCTGCTGCGAAATAATCACGCCGACAGTCAGTCCGAGAAATTCATACAACGGACGCATCCAGTTGGCATCGCGCTCGGCCAGATAGTCGTTTACGGTAACGATATGCACACCCATGCCAGACAACGCGTTCAGGTACGCAGGCAACGTCGCCGTGAGTGTTTTACCTTCACCTGTGCGCATCTCGGCAATGCGCCCCTCGTGCAGCGCGATACCGCCAATCAACTGGACATCAAAATGACGCATGCCCAGCGCACGGGTAGACGCCTCACGCACCACCGCAAAAGCTTCAGGTAACAGTTGGTCGAGTGTCTTGCCCTGCTGGTAGGCCTGCTTGAATTCGGCAGTCTTGGCACGTAGTGCTTCATCGCTCAGTGTGGCCAGTTGCTCTCCGAAACTGTTGACCTGTGTCACCAGTTTGCCCATGCGCTTCAGTTCACGGTCATTCTTGGAACCGAACATTTTCTTGACTATCGATGCGAGCATGAAACTTCCAGTCTTGATCTGCGTGCGTATGAATTTGAGGCCGGACTCAAAAGAGCGGCCATTCTACCCTGTAAACCCCTTGAGCACATTAGGGTGCGGCACCGCTAATTCAACCCTTGCGGAGCCATAAAAACACAAAGCCCGGCGATTTAGCCGGGCCTCGGTTTGTTGTGCTGCGCTGATCAGCGACGCGCGCGGGCGATATAGGGCTGTGGATTGACCTGACGGCCATTCTTGAGGACCTCGTAATGCACATGCGGACCGGTGGAGCGGCCAGATGACCCCATCAGTGCAATGGCCTGACCCGGCTTGACGAGATCACCGGTCTTGACCAGCAGCTCCTTGGCATGGCCGTAACGCGTAGACAGGCCGTTACCATGGTTGATTTCCACCATCAGCCCGTAGCCATAGCGCTCACCGGCATAGGTGATCACGCCCGACGCGGTGGCCACCACGTCCGACCCTTCCTTGCCAGCAAAGTCGACCCCCTTGTGCATCGCCAGGGTGCCCTTGAACGGATCGGTACGGTAACCATAGCGGGACGACATCCAGCCGCGTGCAACCGGGCGCCCGGACAAGGACGCCTGCCGCTCGAGATGCTTGTTGTTGAGCAGGTCTTCGAGGATGTTCAATTGCTGTTCACGGCGGTCAAGGGTCACTGCCAGATCGTTGAGCGCGTCGACAAAGGCTGGCGGGCGATAATTGGCTTGAGCGTCCTCGGGGGTTTCGGGGCCACCCAACGCCGGGGTATTGGTGAAGTCGAACTCGTCTGCACGGATGCCTGCCACTTCGACCAGACGCTCACCGAGGGCGTCCAGACGTACCAGTCGGGCCTGGACATCACCCAGCTTGAGCGTCAGGGCACGCAACTCCCGCTGGGACTGTTCATTGAGCTGCTCAAGCTCTGACTTCTGGCTGGCAACGTCGAGGTGCCAGCGCTGGGCAACATCGTTGCTAAACAGCGGATCATCAAGATGATAAGAGGAGTAGTAAGCACCCACTCCCACTGCAGCGGGCAGAATCAGGAATATTGAGGCAAGCGCCCACGGCAACCAGGTCGGCAGGTGGAGGGTCCGCGAATGGCCCTTTCTGTTGTTCAGGATTATGATGTTCATCGGTTCAGTTACCCCGGCGTAGCCTTGTTTCAGTGGCGATATTCGCGATCGCCAAAATTGCGCCCCTAAATTCCATGCCATTCAAAAGGTTAGCTTGTATTCTTAGAAATCGGCTTAGGGAGCCTCGAATCGTAGGAAAATGCTATGAGCAATGCAACCGGCCCGCAATCACTTTCCCGACTACTGGACGATCTGCCGACATTACGTCGCCTGATTTGTGACGCACGTAGCAGAAGCGCCGATTCAGATCAGGCAATGCCGCTGGACCTGCCGCCCGCACTGGCCGCCCATACCCGCATCCAGCTGTTGCCGGATTGCCTGCTGTTGCTGGCCAGCAACAACAGCGTCGCGCAGATGTTGCGGTTTCACGGCCCAAGACTGGCCAAGGCCGCCGCCGTGGCGCGCTTTCAGGTGCGCGTCGAACCACAGGCATTCAGCCAGCCAGCGCGTCCGCGTCCCGCTGAGGCCGGACCGGAAATGTCTGCGGCATCTGCCGCCATCCTCGCCGACACCGCCGCTCACCTGGAGCCGGGGCCGCTCGCTGATGCCCTGAAGCGTCTGGCCGCCTACGGCACCGACCGCTGAAAAGCACAAGGCCCCGCAATAGCGGGGCCTTGTGTAACAGGGTACAGCTCGGGAGTTGCCGGTTTATTCGCTCGCCAGCACCGGCTTCATATAGGAAATCGGCGCCGTCGCTGCGTCCTCGAAGGTGACGATTTCCCACGCGTCCTGCTGCTTGAGCAGCTGACGCAACAACTGGTTGTTGAGGGCGTGGCCTGACTTGTGGCCGACGAACTCACCGATCAGGCTGTAGCCCAGCAGGTACAGGTCTCCGATCGCATCCAGCATCTTGTGTTTTACGAACTCGTCTTCGTAGCGCAGACCGTCTTCGTTGAGGATGCGGAAATCATCCACGACGATGGCATTGTCCACGCTGCCGCCCAGCGCCAGGTTCTTGCTGCGCAGGAACTCGATGTCACGCATAAAACCAAAGGTCCGGGCGCGCGCCACCTCTTTCACAAAGGACGTGGAGGAAAAATCAATGCTCGCGGTCTGGGTACGGCCGCGGAATACCGGGTGATCGAACTCGATCGAGAAGCTGACCTTGAAGCCATCAAACGGCAGGAAGGTCGCGGTCTTGTCCTCGTGGGAGACTTCCACCGGCGACTTGATGCGAATGAATTTCTTCGCCGCATCCTGCTCCATGATGCCCGCGGACTGCAGCAGGAACACAAAGGGTCCGGCGCTGCCATCCATGATCGGCACTTCCGGGGCGGACAACTCGATAAATGCATTATCGATGCCGAGCCCGGCCATGGCCGACAACAGGTGCTCAACGGTGCCAACCTTGACGTCATCCTTTACCAGCGTGGACGAGAGGGTGGTCTCGCCAACGTTTTCCGCCACGGCGGGGATTTCCACAACCGGGTCGAGGTCGACGCGGCGGAAGATGATGCCGGTATCCACGGGGGCCGGACGCACAGTGAGGTAGACTTTCTCCCCCGTATGCAGACCGATCCCGGTGGCCCGGATGACGTTCTTGAGCGTACGCTGTCTGATCATCGGATTATCGCTTCTCTATCCGGCATCCCGCAGGATGCGTGCCTTTTCGCAAGGGCGCGAATGGTACCAGAACGTTGTTCCACGCACCATTGGCCGTTACGCCCCTCAGTCTGCCTGACGCCGCAGGAAGGTCGGAATATCAATGAAATCCAGATCCTCTGCGGTGTTCACGGCGGGTGCGCTGCGACCACTGGCACGCTGGGCCTGAGGACGCTGACGTTCCACGGCCGGGCGCTCCATTTCCCGATAATTCGGCTCGCCGCGGCTGGTTGTGGGTAATTGACCACCACGCACCACTTTCAGTTCCTGCTGAACGCCCAGACCGGTGGCAACAACCGTGACCGACAAGTCCTCACCGAGCTCCGGATCTACCGCGGTGCCAATAATGATATTGGCGTCGGTACCCGCCAGTTCATAAATGATGTTATTGACCGTGTAGTACTCTTCCAGGGTCAGGTCGGCATTGGCGGTGATGTTAATCAGCAGACCGCGTGCGCCATGGATATCGATGTCCTCCAGCAGCGGACTGGAGATGGCTTTGCGTGCAGCCTCTTCAGCGCGACCCTCACCGCGTGCGGTGCCAGAGCCCATCATCGCCATTCCCATTTCACTCATTACCGTGCGCACATCAGCGAAGTCGACGTTGATGATGCCGCCCTTGGTAATCAGATCGGAAATGCCTTTGACGGCACCAAGCAGTACATCGTTGGCAGCCTTGAAGGCATCCAGTAAGGTCGTGCCGCCGCCGAGTACCGCCTGAAGTTTTTCATTCGGAATGGTAATCAGCGAATCAACATGCTCGCGCAATGCGGCAATACCGTCGTCGGCTACCTGCATGCGCTTGCGGCCTTCGAACGGGAACGGCTTGGTAACCACGGCAACGGTGAGGATGCCTAGCTCTTTCGCCACTTCTGCAACGATCGGTGCCGCACCGGTACCGGTGCCACCGCCCATGCCAGCAGTCACAAACACCATGTCCGCACCATCGAGCAATTCGGCGATACGCTCGCGATCTTCAATCGCCGACTGACGGCCGACATCCGGATTAGCGCCCGCACCCAGACCTTTGGTGACCTGGTTGCCAAGCTGCAACACCGACTTGGTCGCAGCATTTCGCAGCGCCTGCGCATCGGTATTCGCACATATAAATTCCACGCCCTCTACATTGGAGCGCACCATGTGTTCGACAGCATTACCGCCGCCGCCGCCCACACCAACGACTTTGATTACCGCGCCATGCGGTACGCCGTCTTCCAGTTTGAAATGCATAGCCATAACGATCTCCCGGTTAATTTCCCTGTTTTGTTTGCAATTCCGACAACGCTGGCGACGTCATCAGAAGTTGCCCTGGAACCAGCGCTTGAAGCGCTCGATCCAGTTCACCTGACCACCCGGCCCACGAACCGGACGATCATCGTGCTCGTGCTTCTGCGCATACAGAAGCAGGCCTACACCGGTGGCGTAAATCGGGTTACGCACAACATCGGTGAGACCGGATATGCCCTGCGGCGAACCTAACCGCACTGGCATATGAAATATTTCTTCCGCCAATTCCACTGCTCCTTCAATCTTTGAAGAGCCGCCGGTCAGCACAATGCCGCCCGGAATCATCTCTTCAAGACCGGAGCGGCGAATCTCCGCCTGTACCAGGGTGAACAGCTCGTCGTAACGCGGCTCCACAACCTCGGCCAGATTTTGCCGGCTAAGCGTGCGCGGGGGACGATCACCGACACTTGGCACCTTGATGGTTTCATCCGCGCCCGCCAGTTGGGTCAGGGCACAGGCGTATTTGATCTTCAGTTCATCCGCATGCTGCTTGGGCGTGCGCAACGCCATGGCAATGTCATTGGTGACCTGATCACCGGCAATCGGAATATTGGCGGTGTGTCGAATTGCGCCTTCGGTAAAGATCGCGATATCGGTCGTGCCACCACCGATATCCACCAGGCATACGCCCAGCTCGCGCTCATCATCGGTCAGTACCGAGTAGCTGGATGCCAACTGCTCCAGCGTGATGTCCTCAACCTCCAGGCCACAACGACGCACACATTTCTCAATGTTCTGCGCCGCATTCACTGCGCAGGTCACCAGATGCACTTTTGCTTCGAGGCGAACGCCGCTCATGCCAATCGGCTCGCGCACGCCCTCCTGGTTATCGACAATGAATTCCTGCGGCAGTATATGCAGAACCTTCTGGTCGGCCGGGATGACGACCGCCTGCGCCGCATCAATAACGCGATCAATATCCGCCTGCATCACCTCGCGATCGCGAATGGCCACCATGCCGTGGGAATTCAAGCTGCGAACGTGCGACCCGGCAATGCCGGCATAGACTGAATGCACCTGACAGCCCGCCATCAACTCAGCTTCTTCTACGGCGCGCTGAATCGATTTCACCGTTGCCTCGATATCCACCACCACACCACGACGCATACCGCGCGACGGGTGTGAGCCGATGCCGACGATCTCCATCGAGCCATCCAGTCCGGTCTGGCCCACAATCGCCACCACTTTCGACGTGCCGATATCCAGGCCCACAAACATCTTGTCGTTGGTTACGTTTGCCATGGATCAGGATCTCTTGGTTGCGGAGAGGGAATCACGGTTTTGCCACTGCACAGCCATACCATCGCTGTAGCGCAAATCCACTTTCTTCAGACCGCGGCTGTCGGTTGCCAGCACACTGTCGTACAGCTTCACAAAGCGGCGCAGCTTGCGCGCGTAGTTTTCACGGTCAACTGTCACACCTACACCATCATCCAGCTGCAAACGCGCGGTCAGGCGCGCATCGATATCCATGCGTGCAATTCTTCTACCCACCGGCGCCAGCACCTTGCTCATGCTGTGGTAGTAGTCCAGTACCGTCATCAATCTGTCCTTCGGTCCAAACAGTTTTGGCAAAGCATCAACGCTGTACTTGTTCAACGCCCGGAATGTCTGGCCTGCGTTCGACACCAGCAGATCGTCATTCCAGACAGCGACCGGCACGCGCTCATCAATGCGAATGATCAAACGATCTGGCCACTGCCTGCGCACCTCAACATCTGCCACCCACTCAAGTGCTCGTGCCTGGCGATAGATGTCGTTGAGCGAAACGCTGAAAAAATTCTCGTCGCTAACAGATTCCGACAACGTCAGCTGAACTTCCTTCTGACGACGCGCATCCTTGACGCCTTCCACCTCCACCGCACGGATCGGATAGCCATCCAGTGCGCGCGGCAAATAAATCACGGCGGTCATCACCACGCCCAGCAATAGCGTCGCCAACACCCAGGGCAGCGCACGCGCGAAACGCTGTGACAGGCTTTCAACCTGCCGGACTGGCGCCTGTCGGCGCTGCGCACCACGCACCTTGACCCGCGTCATGACTGCTCCCCAGCGGCGAGAAGGATATGTGCCACCAGTTCAGCGAAACTCTTGCCTTCTGCTTTTGCCGCCATCGGAACCAAAGAGTGATCGGTCATACCCGGGACGGTATTCACTTCCAGCAGATAGAACTGACCGTTGCCATCCTGCATCACGTCGACGCGCCCCCAACCACGGCAGCCGACTTCATGAAATGCATTCACAGCCAGCTGCTTCAGCTGTTCTTCCTTGTCCGCATCCAGTCCGCAGGGACACAGATAGCGCGTCGTATTGGCCTGATACTTTGCGTCGTAGTCATAGAAGCTGTTCGGCGTCTCCAGACGGATCGCCGGCAGTGCCTTGCCGTCAAGAATGGCGACGGTAAACTCGGCACCTTGCACCCACTGCTCCACCAGAACCTGCGTATCAAAACGCGCTGCTTCGGCGATGGCATCGGCCAACTGATCGGCACTATCCACTTTGCGCATGCCAATCGATGACCCTTCGTGGGCGGGCTTGACCATCAGCGGGAACGGCAAGGCTTGATCATTCTTGCCAGCGACATAGAAGGCCGGCGTTGGCAGTCCCGCTGCGCGCCACAGCATTTTTGTCTTTACCTTGTCCATACCGATAGCAGACGCCATTACACCGCTGCCGGTATAGGCAATGCCCAGATGCTCAAGCACACCCTGAATCACACCGTCCTCACCGCCACGTCCGTGCAGGGCGATGAAGCAAATATCGAACTGACGCAGCGCATCAATATCCTGCTCAGATGGATCCACCAGTGCCGCATCGACACCAAGCGACAGCAAGGCTTCATGCACGGCCTTGCCACTTTTCAATGACACCGGACGCTCTGCGGAAGCGCCTCCCGCCAGCACAGCGATGCGTCCAAGGGCGTTCAGGCGCTGTTGCAACACGTTATAGGCCATCGCGCACCCCCGACATCAATTGCGCAGCTATCGCCGAGACATTGCCTGCGCCCTGGGTAATAAACAGATCGCCGTCCTGAAGATTCTTTTCCAACAGGACCGGCAACTTTGTAGGATCATCCACATACACAGGTTCGACCTGACCGCGCTGACGCAAGCTGCGACACAAGGCACGCGTATCGGCACCGGGAATCGGCTCTTCGCCGGCGGCATACACTTCCAGCAACAACAGCGTGTCGACCTGACTCAGGACTTCGACAAAATCTTCGTACAAATCACGGGTACGGGTGTAACGGTGCGGCTGAAACATCATTACCAGGCGGCGCCCTGGCCAGCCTTCGCGTACCGCTTTGATGGTCGCTTCAACCTCGCGCGGGTGATGCCCATAATCGTCTACCAGCGTTGCCTGACCACCGCCAAACGCATACTCGCCCAGCACATCAAAGCGCCGGCCGACACCGGTAAAGCCGTTCAGCCCTCGCACGATGGCGTCATCTTCCACACCCTCATCCGTGCAGACCGCAATCGCCGCCAAAGCATTCAGTACGTTATGGCGGCCGGGCATGTTCAACGACACCTTGATAGCCGGCTTGTCATCACGGATCACATCAAAGTGTGTAGTGAGTCCTTGCTGAATCACATTCTCCGCGCGAACATCGGCTTCCTTATTGAAGCCATAGCTGATCAACTGACGATTCACGCGCGGCAACAGTTTGCGAATTACCGGGTCATCCGTGCACATCACCGCAAGTCCATAGAACGGCAGGTTATGCAGGAATTCGACGAAGGTATTTTCAAGTCGGGCAAAATCGCCGCCGTAGGTATGCATATGATCGGCATCGATATTGGTCACCACCGCCACCATCGGCTGCAAGTGCAGGAAGGAGGCGTCCGACTCATCCGCCTCAGCCACCAGATAACGACTTTGACCCAGACGGGCGTTGGTGCCTGCACTGTTCAGGCGACCACCAATCACAAATGTCGGATCCAGCTGCGCCTCTGCAAGAATGGATGAAATCATCGACGTGGTTGTGGTCTTGCCATGGGTACCTGCCACCGCAATGCCATGGCGGAAGCGCATCAGTTCGGAGAGCATCTCAGCGCGCGGCACCACCGGCACACGCAGGCGAATGGCTTCGGCTACCTCTGTATTGGTTTCATCCACGGCAGAGGATGTCACCACCACATCAGCATCTTGAATGTTCTCACCGCGATGGCCGATTTCAACGCGCACGCCCAGCTCACGCAAACGCTCTATCACAGCCGAGTCACGAATATCTGAACCACTGACCTCATAGCCCTGATTGCTCAGCACTTCAGCAATACCGCACATGCCGGCACCGCCGATGCCAACAAAATGGATGCGACGAATGCGCCGCATTTCCGGAACCACGTGCACCGCTTTACTGGCCACGTATCACCTCCTGACAAATTCCTGCGACCTTGTCCGCGCTGTCTGTAATGGCCAGCGCGCGCGCACGCGTTGCAATTTCCTGCAAGCGTGTGCGGGTCAATTCTTCTTTCAAGGGACCACTGAGCACACCCTGCTCCAGCGCCGTCTGGGAAATCAGTAGCGCGGCACCCTGGTCAGCGAGCCAACGGGCATTGAATGTCTGGTGGTCGTCCACCGCAGTCGGCAGCGGCACAAACAACGCCGCCACACCGGCCGCCGCCACTTCACACACCGTCGCAGCACCGGCCCGACAGATCACCAGATCAGCCCACTCGTACGCCGCGGCCATGTCATCGATAAACTCTTCCAGCCGAACATTGAGTCCGGTACCGGCATAACTGTCCGCTGCTTCCTGAATGCGATGCTTGCCGGCCTGGTGCCGAATCACGATCTGATCCACTGCAAACACACGCGCCAGCTCCGCGGGCAGCGTTTTATTCAATGCCAGCGCGCCCTGACTGCCGCCGGTGACCAGCACCTGCAGCGGACCTTGACGTTGCACATAGCGCAATGACGGTGCCGGTAGCGCAGCAATGGCATCGCGCACCGGATTACCGACGGTGATGGCATTGCGCTTGAACGCACCGGAAAAGCCCTGAAGCACCAGACGCGCAAGTGGCGCCAACACACGGTTGGTCAGGCCCGGCACGGCATTCTGCTCATGGATAATCAGCGGGATGCCGCTGAGCACTGAGGCCAGACCACCGGGACCACTGGCGAAGCCACCAAAGCCCAGTGTCAGCTTTGGGCGTACCTGGCGAATGACGCGTCGCGCCGCCAGCACCGCCATGAAAAGCTTCAATGGCGCAGTCAGCTTGCGCACCAGACCGCCACCGCGTACGCCACTAATCTGCAAGCGGTGTAACGGGAAATCCTGCGCCGGCACCAGTCGGTTCTCGATGCCTTGCTCGGCACCGAGCCAATGCACCGCATAACCACGCTGTCGCAGCAGTTCTGCCACGGTTAACGCCGGGATCACATGTCCACCCGTACCGCCAGCCATCACCAGAATATTGGCACTCATGCGCGCACCCCCTTGCGGGTGGGTGTAACAACGGTCTCATCCTGCTCGGCGCGCAGAATCAGCGCGATCATCACGGCACAAATAATCAGCGAGCTGCCGCCGTAGCTGACAAAAGGCAACGTCAGCCCCTTGGTCGGCAAGACGCCCATGTTGACGCCCATGTTGATAAAGGCCTGTGCGGCAATGATCAGGCCGAAGCCAAGCACCATCTGCCCGGCGAAAATCTTGCCCTGCTCCAGCAGCTGCAAGGCGAGATTGAACACGCGGTAGCACACCAGCGAGAACAGTGAAATCAGAACAAGGTTGCCAATCAGACCAAGCTCTTCAGCCATCACCGCATAAACAAAATCGGTATGCGCCTCCGGCAGGTAAAACAGCTTCTGGACGCTGTTGCCGAGACCGACACCAAACAGATGGCCACGACCAAAAGCAATCAGGCTCTGGGTGAGCTGATAGCCGCTACCAAACTGATCTGCCCAGGGATCAAGAAAACTCATCAGGCGCATGACCCGATAGGGCTGTGCCACTGCAATCAATGCGGCCAGCACTGCGGCGACCAGCATGATGATCAGGTAACGCTTGCTGGGCACACCCGCCATGAACAACATGCCCATGGCGGTCAGCCCCAGCACCATGACGGCGCCGAAGTCCGGCTCCAGCAAAAGTAGAAAGGTCAACACGCCCAGCAGACCCAACGGCTTGAGAAAGGCGGCCCAGCTGGTCTGCAGCGGCTCGCGCCATTCGCGAATGTAACCCGCCAGATAGATAACAAAACCCATCTTGGCGATTTCCGAAGGCTGTACAGTGAAACCGGCGACACTGATCCAGCGCTGCGAGCCATTCACTTCACGGCCAATGCCGGGAAACAACACCAGCACCAACACCAGGCCCGATCCAATCAGTGCGACATACCGGAGTTTCTCCAGCAGCGCCATGGGCACCAGCACATAGGTCAAGGCACCCGCAGCAATTGCCAGACACAAATAGATGGCATGGCGTAGTGCGAAATAGGATGGCGAACCCAGTCGGGTTTCGGCGATCTGCAGCGACGCCGACGTCACCATCACCAGACCAGTCAGCGCCAGCATCAGTACCGCACACAACAACCAGTTGTCGCGCGGCGCACGCATCATGACGAAGTCCCTAAGCAGCATGGGATACCTCCCGCACTGCGCGCACAAAGGCATCGCCGCGATCGGCATAACCCTTGAACATGTCGAAGCTGGCACAGGCCGGTGACAACAGCACCGCATCGCCGGCTTCTGCCAGCAAGGAAGCGCGGCGCACCGCATCCTGCATGTCTGCGGCATGGTGACAATCGACACCCACCAGACCGGCCGCCACTTTCTGTGCGTCTTCACCGATCAGAATGGCAGCGCGCAGATAACGTTGCGCCGGTTGCGCCAGCGCACTGAAATCCTGACCTTTGCCCTGACCACCGGCGATCAGAATGATACGGCCGGAGATCGATGGCCCGATGCCTTCCAGCGCCGCCAGCGTGGCGCCGACATTGGTGCCTTTGGAGTCGTTAAACCATTGCACCTGCCGCGACTCCAGCACCAGATTGCAACGGTGCGGCAGTCCGGCAAATGCTTGCGCCGCGCTCAGCGCCCGTTGCATATCCAATGACAAGGCTTCTGCCATAGCCAGCACCGCCAGCACATTCAGGGCATTGTGATTGCCGCGCATGGTTAACGACGATACCGGCACCAGATCCTGACCATGGGCCATCAACATGCCGCGGGCGCAATCGAGACGAAAATCCGCAGTGGCAGACATCCCGAAGGACAGTGATTTCGCCACCGGGCGCTGCGGCCGGGTTTGTTCATCGTCCGCATTCCAGACCGCCACTTCACAGCCGTCATAAATGCGCTGCTTGGCGGCGACGTAATCCATCATGCTGGCGTAGCGATCCAGATGATCTTCAGACAGGTTGAGCACACAGGCGACCTGTGCACCAAGGCTCCAGGTGGTTTCGAGCTGGAAGCTGGACAGTTCCAGCACATAAAGTTCGGCATTTTGTCCAAGCAGATCCAGTGCCGGCGTGCCGAGATTGCCACCGGCCAACGCCTGCTTGCCACAGGCGGCAGCCACTTCTGCCAACAAGGTGGTGACCGTGCTTTTCGCATTGGAACCGGTAATCGCGGCAATTGGCTGAGCGGCGGCCCGTGCGAACAACTCGATATCGCCAATCACTTCCTTGCCGGCGGCTATCTGTCGCGCGATCTCCGGCGTCGCAATGGCAATACCCGGACTGACGATCAGACGGCGTGCAGCATTCAACCAGGCTTCATTCCAGCCACCCAGATGCATCGGCACATCTGAAAACGCCTGCGCTGTTTCCGTGATGCCAGGCGGTTGGGCACGGGTATCCAGAGCACGGACCGGTTCGCGCTGGGCAAGCAGATACCGCAAGCAGGACTGCCCGCTGATACCCAAGCCAATGACCAGATCGAACCGCTCGTTCACCGCTGCTCCTTAGCGAATCTTCAAGGTTGCCAAACCGATCAACACCAGAATCACAGTGATGATCCAGAACCGGACAATAATTTTCGGCTCCGGCCAGCCTTTTAACTCAAAATGATGGTGAATCGGCGCCATGCGAAAAATGCGGCGACCGGTTAACTTGAAGGACGCCACCTGCAACATCACCGACACGGTTTCCATCACGAACACGCCACCCATGATCGCCAGCACAATTTCCTGCCGCACAATCACCGCCATCACGCCGAGCATTGCGCCCAGCGCCAGCGCGCCCACATCGCCCATAAAAACCTGGGCCGGATAGGTGTTAAACCAGAGAAAACCGAGACCGGCACCGCACACTGCCGCGACCATCACCACCAGCTCACCGGCGCCGGCAATATAGGGAATGTGCAGATAGCTGGAGAATTCAGTGTGGCCGGTGGCATAGGCAAAGATTCCGAGCGCGCCCGCCACCAGCACCGTCGGCATGATCGCCAAACCGTCGAGACCATCGGTGAGGTTAACGGCGTTGGATGTGCCGTTAATGACGAAGTAGGTGAGCACAATATAGAACAGGCCCAGATTGATACTGACCGACTTGAAGAACGGCACGATCAGTTGCGTTTCAGCCGGCGTCTGTGCGGTGAAATACAAGGCACAGGCGGCGCCGAGGGCGCCCACACTTTGCCACAGGTATTTCCAGCGTGCTGGCAGACCGCGAGAATTTTTCTGTACCACCTTGCGCCAGTCATCGACCCAGCCAACCGCACCAAATACCACCAGCACGCCCAGCGTGATCCAGACAAAGCGGTTCTCAAGATCCGCCCACAACAACGTCGACAGAGCGATCGCCACCAGTATCAGCGCGCCACCCATGGTCGGTGTGCCGGCCTTGCTGAAATGACTTTTCGGACCATCTTCGCGAATCGCCTGACCGACCTGATACTGGCGTAGCTTGGCGATCATGTGTGGACCGACAAAGAAGGCGATAAACAGCGCCGTCAGCACACTGAAAATGGCGCGCAGCGTAATGTACTGCAGCACCAGAAAGCCCTTGTGATATTCAGCGAGGAATTCCGCCAGCCATAGAATCATGCGTGTGTCTCTCCCATTGCCCGCAGGGCCTCGATAACGGCTTCCATGCGGGCAGTGCGTGATCCTTTCACCAGCACTGTGCCCCCTGACTCCAATGCAGATGCCACCAGCGCCGCGGCGGCCGCAGCATCCGCCACGCAGTCCGCCGCCTGATCAAAGCCGCTGTTGGCCACTGCTGCGGCACCCACCAGCACCAGCTGATCAAGTTTTGCCGCGCGTGCATAAGCACCAAGCTCGACCATGATGGTGTCGGCATCAGGTCCCAGCTCACCCAGCATGCCCAACACCAGCACCCGCGGTGGCTGCTGAGCTGCCAGCCAGTCGATGGCGACACGTACCGAACCCGGATTGGCGTTATAGCTGTCATCCACCAGCGTGCCGCCAAGACAAGACGAGATATTCATGCGCCCCTTGACCGGCGCAAGCTGACGCAGACGTGCGACGGCTGTCGCCAACGGAATGCCCGCCGCGCGCACGGCCGCCAGCGCCATCAAGGCGTTACTGAACTGGTGCGCGCCCGGCAATGGCAGATGCAATGCAAAGGTTTCGCCATCACCATGCAACACAGCGTCGCTGCTGTCCGCGTGCACCACTTCTTTGCTGAGATAGAGATCATTGCCCGGCGCACGGCCTACATGGATACAGGTGACGCCATGACGCTGCGCTTGCTCTGCAAAGAATGCCGCGAAGTCGTCATCGCGATTGATGATGGCGACACCACCATCACGTACGGCACTGAATATTTCTGCCTTGGCATTGGCAATCCCCTGCATGCTGCCGAAGCCCTCAAGATGCGCACCGGTGACATTGGTGATCAGCGCCACGCTCGGGCGCACCAGGGAGACCGTCCAGGCAATTTCACCGGGTGCGTTGGCGCCCAGCTCAAACACTCCAAAACGATGTTGTGCCTGCAGCGACAGCAATGTCATCGGCACGCCGATGTCGTTGTTAAGGTTGCCGCGCGTGGCCAGCACCTGCTCACCGAGCATGCAGGCAATCATTTCCTTGACCGTGGTCTTGCCGGCATTACCGGTAACGGCAATGCGGGTGGCGCTGAACTGGTCTGCCCAACCCGCCGCCAACAAACCAAAACCGCGACGACTGTCCTGCACCTGAACATAGCGCTCAAACGCCGCCACCGGCTTTTCCACCAATGCAGCGCAGGCACCCTGCGCACGGGCCTGCTCGGCAAAATCATGGGCATCGAAATTGTCGCCTCGCAATGCCACAAACAGATCGCCGGGCTGCAAGCTACGGGTGTCTGTGCTGACACGCTCGAATGCGCAGTCTTCACCCACCAGCGTACCGTGCGTCAGTTGCGCCACCTGCGACAGCTTCATGCGGCACCTCGCTGCTGCAATGCCTGCGCCGCCACCACGCGATCATCAAACGGCAGTTTTTCGGCGCCAATTTCCTGATACGTTTCGTGCCCTTTGCCGGCGATCAGCACCACATCATCGGCGCCGGCATCGGCGACAGCCTGCTCAATGGCGAGGCGACGATCAATTTGCACGCTGACCGCATTGGCATCACGGATACCGCCAAGCATGTCCGCGACGATTGCCTGCGGCGCTTCATGACGCGGGTTGTCGGAAGTGATTACCAGCATATCTGCCAGCTGTTCTGCCAGCGCCGCCATCTGCGGACGCTTACCGGCATCACGATTGCCACCACAGCCGACCACACAGATCAGCCGACCTGAAAAATGATCACGCACGGCAGCCAATGCCTTCTCCAGGCCATCCGGCGTATGCGCATAATCCACCAGCACACGCGGACCCTGTGTACCGATACGCTGCATGCGTCCGGGCACCGGCGTGATATGGGCCAGTGCCGCAGCAATGTCATCGGCGTCGTAGTTCCAACCATGCAGCACCGCCGCCACCGCCAGCAGGTTTTCCAGATTGAAGCGGCCATACACCGGCACACTGCAGGTCACCTGTGCTTCTGGCAGGCATAGGGTAAAGGTCATACCCGTGGCATCCGCACGCCAGTCGGCGCTGTAAATGTCGGCATCATTGGCGGCATAGCTGAGCACGCGCGCCCTGTCGGCAATCTTCTTACGCAGTTGCTCGCCACGACTGTCAGCGGTGTTGATCACCGCCAACTGCAGCTCAGGACGCAGGAACAGTTTTGCCTTGGCGGCGAAGTAGCTGTCCATGTCGCCGTGATAATCGAGATGATCACGACTGAGATTGGTAAAGATTGCGGTGCTGATGGGCACACCATCGAGCCGATGCTGATGCAGCGCATGCGACGAGGCTTCCATCGACACCACTTCAACCTGTTGTGCACGGAACTGTGCAAGCCCCGCATGCAGACTGATGGCGTCCGGTGTGGTGTGGCCGGTTTCGATATCCACACCATGGCATTGCATACCGAAGGTGCCGACCAGACCAACACGGCGACCAAGAAACGCCAAAGCGTCACGCAGGAACCAGCTGGTGCTGGTTTTGCCATTGGTGCCGGTGACAGCAATAAACTCCAGCCCTTTGGCTGGCTCACCGTAGAAGTGCGCAGCAATTTCACCGACGCGCTTGTGCAGCCCGGGCACACCGATAATCGGCACACCGGCGAGCTCCGCCAGCGAGGCATGGCCGGACTCGGTCAGCACCGCATGGGCGCCGGCGTGCAATGCCGCATCGATATACTGACGGCCATCGCCCTGCACACCCGGCACCGCAATGAAGACCTCACCTGGTTGCAGGCGACGACTGTCCTGACTCAGACCGGACACCAGACGCGCAGCAACCGCTGCGGGCAGCGGTTGATCAGGCAGCAATGTGGACAGTGCCACACTCATGTCCGCCCTCCTGGCGCGTCGCCACCGGCAATGATGCCGGGACTGGAATCCGGCGCGATCTGCAAGGTACGCAAAACGCCGGACATGATCCGTGAAAATACCGGTGCCGCGACCTGACCGCCGTAATAGGCGCCGCCCTGGGGATCGTCGATCACCACCACCGTAACAATGCGCGGATCGCGCGCAGGCGCGACACCGGCAAACAGACCGAAATAGCGGTCATCGGCGTAACCGCTGGCCGTCACCTTGTGTACGGTGCCGGTCTTGCCCGCCACCTCATAACCAGACACCGCCGCCTCGCGCGCAGTTCCTTCGACGCCCACCACATTTTCCAGCATCGATACCAGCGTGCGAGCGGTCTGGGCACTGATCACCTGCTCGCCGGCAGGTACCGACTCAACGCGCTGCAGCGACAGCGGTACGCGCTTGCCATCATTGGCGAGCACCGCATAGGCCTGTGCCAGTTGCAGCGCCGTGACAGACAAACCGTATCCATACGACAGCGTCGCTTTTTCGATATCACGCCACTTGCTGCGCAATGGCAGCAGACCATCACTTTCACCCGGGAACTGGATGCCGGTGGCATGACCAAAGCCAAACTGTTCGAACAGTTGCGGCAGCAGTTGCTGATCCATCTGCAGTGCAATCTTGGTGGTCGCGACGTTTGAGGATTTACTCAACACGGTAGTGATATCGATGACGCCGTAATTGCGATGATCGCGAATGGTTTTATTGGCGACACGAATAGTACCGGGGTTGGTATCAATTCGAGTGCCCGGCTTCACCAACCCATGCTCAAGGGCAGCAGCAACCGTCAACGGCTTGACCGTGGAGCCCGGCTCAAACAAATCCGTGACCGCACGATTGCGCAACGCTGCCACGCTGACGCCGCTGCGATTGTTCGGGTTGTAAGCGGGCTGATTGACCATCGCCAGCACTTCGCCGGTGTGCGCATCGAGCACCACCACCGATCCGCCCTTCGCCTTGTAGCGATTCACCGCCGCCAGCAATTCGCGATACGCCACATACTGGGCACGCAAATCAATGCTCAGGCGTACATCCTTGCCCGGCACCGCTTCTTCGAGAATTTCAATATCTTGCACCACACGACCAAGCAGATCGCGCACCACTTTCTTGCTCCCGGTGTGGCCTTGCAGGGACTCGTTGAACGCCAGTTCGATACCTTCCTGGCCTTCGTCATCGATATTGGTAAAGCCGACCAGATGCGCAGTCACTTCACCGGCCGGATAATAACGACGGTATTCGGTCAGCGGATAAATGCCCGGCACTTTCTGATCCAGCACCTGCTGTGCCTGTTCCGGCGCCAGATGACGCGCCAGATAAATAAAGGCGCGATCCGGATAAGAGGTCACCTTGCTGGCCAGCGTCTTGGCATCCAGCACCTTGTTGTTTTGCAGGCGTGACCAGTGCTCGCGCGCTTCCAGCGCTTCACGTGGATTCACCCACAAGGTCACCACCGGCGTACTGACTGCCAGTGGCCGACCATCACGGTCAGTAATCAAGCCACGATTGGCGGCCAGCGGCTCTTCGCGAAGATTGCGCTTGTCGCCCTGATTGGCGAGGTAGTCGTGCTGCACCACTTGCAAGTCGACGGCGCGCCATACCAGCAGCGTCGCACACAGCAGCCACAGACCGAGCAAAAAGCGGAAGCGTAATTTCAGCATGCTGCCGCTATCGCGACGGGCAACCGGGGTGCTCACGCGGCTGACCTGACGGCGTGCAGTGCTACGGCGTTTTACGCTGTGCTTGTCGCTCATGGCTTCACCAACACCTTCTGCCCACCTTCGGGCATCTGCATGCTCAGTTTGTTGCGCGCCAATTGTTCGACGCGCGTATAGGAACCCCAGGTACTGTGCTCCAGCAACAGCTGGCCCCACTCGGTCTGCAAACGATCCTGCTCGGCCTGCAACTGTTGCGCACGGCTGGTCAGGCGACGGGCCTCATGCACCGTCCAGCTCACCGCCAGCGCCGAGGTCAGAATCAGCACTACCAGCACCGCTTCCAGCGCGCGCCCCGGCATCAGTGCACCACCTTCTCTGCCACACGCAACACGGCGCTGCGTGCACGCGGGTTGTGCCTCACTTCTTCATCGCCGGCATGCGTCGCCTTGCCCACCGGCTTTAAGGTCACCGGCTGCTCATCGCCGATTGGCAAACCGCCGCGTGCTTTCGGCGCGCGGCCGGAGGCATCACGAATCAGCAGCTTGACGATACGATCTTCCAGCGAATGAAAGCTGATCACCGCCAGACGTCCACCTGGCGCCAACGCATCTACCGCTTGCTGAAGCGCCAGCTCCAGCGCCTCCAGTTCCTGATTGATAAATATCCGGATTGCCTGAAAGCTGCGCGTGGCCGGATGCTTGCCGGGTTCGGCGCGACCAATATTCTGGGCAATCAATTCCGCCAGCTGCACGGTGCGCGTGATCGGCGCCTCGCTGCGTTGCTGGCAGATGGCGCGGGCAATGCGCCGGGACTTTTTCTCTTCGCCATAGCGGTACAGCACATTGGCAATGTCCTGCTCATCCGCACGCGCCAGCCACTCGGCGGCGCTTTCGCCGCTGGTGGGATCCATACGCATGTCCAGCGGCCCGTCGCGCAGGAAACTGAAGCCGCGCGCCGCGTCATCCAGTTGCGGCGAGGACACACCGAGATCCATCAGCACGCCCATCAGCGGCAGTTTTTCCTCGGCGACGATGTCGGCAATGCAATCAAACCGACCCGCCACAATGCGGAAGCGGGCCTCGGCCCGCTCCAGTGTCTGTCCTTCGGCGATGGCTTGCGGGTCGCGGTCGATGCCGACCAGGCGCGCATCCGGACCGAGCCGCGCCAGCAGCGCGCGGCTATGGCCGCCACGCCCGAAGGTGGCATCGATGTACAGTCCGTCCTGACCCGCCAACACCTGAAGGACCTCCTCCAGCATCACCGACTGGTGTGTAAAGGTGCTCTGCTCTGTCACCGTCGTATCCGTTAAAACGCCAGCGACTTGATCGAATCCGGCATGGCCTCGGCCATATCCAGTTTCGCTTGCTCAGCGAGCCAGGCCTCTTCAGCCCACAGCTCAAAGCGGTGCTGGATTCCCACCAGCATCGCTTTCTTGTCCAGACCAATCAGTTCACGCAGTTCGGTGGGCACCAGAATGCGGCCACTGCCGTCCAGCTCCAGCTCCACCGCCTGACCCAGGAAACGACGCTTGAGACCACGCTCCTGCGGGGTGGCATCACTGAGCGACGCGACTTGCGCGGCAATGCGCTCCCACTCCTGCTCCGGGTAGACCACCAGACAGGCATCCATGGGGTGTTGGGTGAGCACGACGCGACCCCCGCAAGACGCATTGAGCTTCTCGCGTTGCCGGGTGGGCACGGCTAACCGGCCCTTGGCGTCTAGATTGAGCGCGTGGCGCCCACTGAACATGGCTCTTCCCCTCGGTCCCACCTATACCCACTGGACTCCTTCCAGAGGCTAGTTGTTCCCACTTGTTCCCACTTTTCTCCACAATGCGACACTTTAGGGCCGCGCCGATTTGCAAGTCAAGCAATCGGCGTAGCACGTCAGTAGGGAAAAAGCCTTTTAAAACAGTATTTTATCGGTGAGCAGGGCGGTCCGCGAAGGGGGTACGGGTGAGGTATCTTCGATTAATCAGAAGGGTGGGAGATGCACCTAACAAAGCACATTAACTTCTAGATTATTTGGATATATAGATGGCGCTTTTTATGATCTTTGTTCTGCTCGGTGCCGATACCGCTGGTCACCGCCAAAGCGCCGTGGGGCTTTGTGATCGGCCGGGGTAGACTGATGCCATACCAATAACAGGGACAGACCATGCCGTTTACCGCCGAGCTCAGCCACGAACTCAATATCCTCGCCCAGTACAACCTCGCAACGACCCAGGAAGGCCTGAAGATCCACTCCTCCGCGGATGCTCAGGTGATCGCTGCAGCGCAGCGTCTGTTTGAGAAGGGACTGACCACCCAGGCCGACGGCGGCTACCTGACCGAGCTCGGACGCAAGGCAGCACTGCATGCGCAGGATCTGCTGTCGATCCTGCACACCTGAGTACGAGAGGGATAAAGAGGGCTTACCCCTTAACTGGATAAATAGTGGGCCGGCCGATAAGCCGGGTTCTGTCGTGGACAGTCATTCATCTGGGATGTGTGTCACCACACACCTCTAGCGACCTACCCGGTTCCAGCGCGGGCCACGCCATTGGAACCCTATTTGGTCTTGCTCCGGGTGGGGTTTACCCTGCCGCTTTTGTTGCCAAAAGCGCGGTGCGCTCTTACCGCACCTTTTCACCCTTACCTGTGCGGACTTTCCGAAGAAAGGCAGCCATCGGCGGTATGTTCTCTGCTGCACTTGCCGTGATCACACCGTCACCAGTGTGACCCCCAGGCGTTACCTGGCACCCTGCCCTGTGGAGCCCGGACTTTCCTCCAGTAGCATGCGCTACCAGCGACTGTCTGGCCGGCCCGGGCGCAGTCTAGCACCGGCGGCGCCGATGTCACTCGCTTTTGCCGCCCCACTGCTCCAGCAACCGATAGACGTCGTTGCGCTTGCGGCCACTCCAGCCGGCCAGCACGCGGGCGGCGCGGGACAAGGGCAATTCCTCCAGCAGTAGACGACCGAGCTTTTCCAGCTGCTGATCGGTTTCCTGCTGGACAGCAGCTGGCGCCACCAGCAACACCATTTCACCACGCTGCTGGTCGCTGTCGGCGCGGACCTTGTCCAGCAACTCGGAAGCCGTGCCACGCAATACCGTCTCAAAGCGTTTGGTCAGCTCACGGCACAGCACCAGATCCCGTTCCGGCTCGACAATCGCTGCCAACGATTCCAGCAGGGTCAGTATGCGATGCGGCGCTTCATAGAGGATGCTGGTGGTGGCGGAGGCGCCGATACGACGCAGGAAGGTTTCCCGCGCCGCACCTTTGGCCGGGGCAAAGCCCTCGAAGCTGAAGCGGTCGCTCGGCAACCCGGACACCACCAAAGCAGACAGCACCGCGCTAGCTCCAGGGATCGGCACCACACGGATGCCGGCCTGCTGGCAGTCATGCACCAGCCGGTAGCCCGGGTCGCTGATCAGGGGGGTGCCGGCATCCGAAATCAACGCCACCCTCTCACCCGCGGCAAGCCGGCGGATCAGGTCGGCGCTGCGCCCCTCTTCATTGTGGTCGTGATAACTGAGCAGAAACTTTTGCAGGCCAAGCTGCTCCAACAGCCGGGCACTGTGGCGGGTATCCTCCGCCGCCACCACATCCACCTCGCCCAGCACCTGCACCGCACGGGCGCTGATGTCATCGAGATTGCCGATCGGGGTGCTGACGATATAGAGGGTGCCGGGCTCAGTGCTCATGAAATATCCGTTCTACAGGCCAAATCCTGTCCTGCTGACAGGTAAAAGCGTGCGCTGGCATACAGTGGCAGCGCCATGGGCTGCTACAATACCGCCTTCGCCGACCGGAGACGAACCTGAATGAAGCTTTGCCGCGCCGCGCTTGTTGTATCCCTGCTGTTACTGATACATGGCTGTGCCCAGACCCCGGTGTCTGAAACGCCCGCCGACATCACCGTGGTGGCGGCACCCACCTCCACCGACGTCGCCTTGTCCGAGCTCGGCCGCATGAGCGTGAACGAGTCCAACGTCATGGCCCTGAACTGGGCACGCGACTACTTGAGTGCTGGCCGCCTGGATGCCACCCGACAAATGCTCGACTGGATCAGGCCAAAGCAATTGTCATCCTCGCAGTTGCTGCAGTGGGCACAACTCAACGCACAACTGTTGCTGGCCGACCAGAAGCCGGATGAAGCACTCGCTTTGCTGGATCGCGATGATATCCAGAATGCCGCCAAACAAGTCAGTGACGCTGAGAATGCCTCAATGTCATTACTGCGCGCCGACGCCCTGACACTCAAGGGCGATCTGCTGGCCAGCCTGATCCAGCGCGTCAATGCAGACCAGAAACTGCCGGTGGAAAAAAGCAGCTACAACCGCCAGATGATATGGATGCAGTTGATGCTGATGCCGGCTACTGAACTGGAACAGGCACGCGAGGATCACAAACAGTTCCTGCTCAGCGGCTGGCTGGAACTGGCCAGCCTGTACCGTGATCCGCTGACCGATATCGACACCCAGATCAAGAGCTTTGACGACTGGCAAGCGCAGTGGCCTGCGCATCCGGCGGCGGAGAATCTGCCCGGCATGGTGCAGGCGTTGCGCAAGGCGGTAAAAGATCGACCCAAGGCGATTGCCGTGATGCTGCCTGTGAGTGGTCCTCTGGCTGCCGCAGCGGGGGCTGTGCGCGACGGCTTGATGACGGCCTATTACAGCGCGTTGTCACAAGGTTACCCGGTGCCACAGATCCTGTTTTATGACAGCGCCAGCGACGACATCATCAATCTCTATAACCACGCCATTGCTGCCGGCGCACAGCTGATTGTCGGCCCGCTCGACAAGGACCAGGTCAATCGTCTGGCCAGTGCCAGCAGTCTGCCGGCGCCAACGCTGGCGCTGAATTATGTGGAGCAAGCCGAGACGCCAACCAACCTCTATCAGTTTGGACTGGCGCCGGAAGATGAAGCGCGTCAGGCCGCCGAACAGGCCATCATTGAAGGCGCACGTCTGGCCGCGGTGCTCTATCCCGAGGGTGACTGGGGCGCGCGCGTGGCCGAGGCATTTCGCGCCCGCTTTGAAGAACTCGGCGGCATCGTGACCGCGCGCGCAGCATTTGGCGATGACGCCACCGGCGCCACCCGCGCCATGCTCGACCTTGGCCAAAGCCAGGGCCGCGCGAGGGCGCTGCAACGCTTCACCTCCCTGAAGATCGAATTCGAGCCGCGCCGCCGTCAGGACATCGATATTGTCTTTCTGGTGGCCAGCGCCGCACAGGCCCGTCAGTTGAAACCGGCGCTGAACTTCAACTACGCGTCCAATCTGCCGGTGTTTGCCACCTCACAGGTTTACAGCGGCGAGCCGTCGCCGGGGGTGGATCGCGACCTCAATGGCATTCGCTTTGTCGATGTGCCCTGGCTGCTGGACCAGGACTCTCCCTTGCACCGCGACGCGCGGGCGGTCTGGCAAGGCGGCCATGGCCGCTATGAACGCCTGTTTGCCATGGGCGTGGATGCCTACCGCCTGCACGCGCGTCTGGGCATGCTGCAATCCGTCCCTGACAGCTTCCTGCCCGGCGTCACCGGACAGCTCAGTGTTGGCGAAGGCCGTCGTCTGCAGCGACATCTGCAGTGGGCCTATTTCAGCAGCGGCGTCCCCCAGCGCATGCCGGTGGTGCGCGGCAGCGGAGTGGAAACCCTTGGCCCGGCCGTGGTCGCGCCGGCAACACGGTGATCGCGCCGAGCAGCGCGCCTGCGACTGGCTTGGCAAGCAGGGCCTGACGCTGCTTGCGCGGAACTGGCATTGTCGGCTTGGCGAAATCGATCTGATCATGCAGCATGGCGACACGCTGGTCTTTATTGAGGTGCGCCTGCGGCGTGATCAGCAATATGGCGGCGCGCTGGCATCGGTGACCACCAGTAAACAACACAAACTGGTGCGGGCGGCCCAGATGTATCTGGCGCGCCACCCACATCAGGCACAGCAACCCTGTCGCTTCGACGTGCTGGCACTGACAAGTGACACCTCCACTCCCGAGTGGATACAGAATGCATTTTACGGAGACGGATAAGTGAGTCTGCAACGGGTAAGACAGCTTTTTGCGGAAAGCATTGAAACCAAGATGAAGGCCGCTGAAATGCTGCCGGAAAGTATTATCAGCGCCGGTGAGCGCATGGTCGAAAGCCTGCTCAATGGCGGCAAGATCCTGTGCTGCGGCAACGGCGGCAGCGCCGGCGATGCACAACACTTTTCCTCCGAAATGCTGAACCGTTTTGAACGTGAACGCCCCTCATTGCCTGCCATTTCACTGGCCACTGACCCGTCCACGATGACGTCGATTGCCAACGATTACAGTTACAACGAAGTGTTCTCGAAGCAGATTCGCGCGCTCGGCAACGAAGGCGATATCCTGCTGGCCATTTCCACCAGCGGCAACTCTGCCAATGTCGTTCAGGCAATTCAGGCCGCCCATGATCGCGGCATGCGCGTGGTGGCCATGACCGGCCGCAATGGCGGACAGATTGGCAATCTGATGGATGAGAAGGACGTCGAAATTCGCGTGCCGGCGCAATCCACTGCGCGCATTCAGGAAGTGCACCTGCTGGTAATTCACTCGCTATGCGACTTTATCGATCAGCAACTGTTCGGGGGAGAATGATGACTCGCTTTCTGGCATTGTGCGGCGTACTGCTGTGCTCTGGCTGTGCCACCCTGATTGCACCCTTTTCTCACCAGCCGATGGACCTGCATCATGGCGAACGTACCTGGGGCGCCGCGATCGAGGATCAGGCCATCGAAACCAAGGTACGGGTCAATCTGAAGCGCGCCGGAGCTCCACTGTCTGAAGAACACATAGTGGTGGTGAGCTACAACGGCAATGTATTGCTGGCCGGACAGGTCTCCAGCGAGGACATCAAGACGCAGGCCGGCAACATTGCCGAGCGTGTGCGCCATGTCCGCCACCTGCACAACGAACTGGATGTGGTGGGCGCCGGCTCGACGCTCGCCCGCGTCAATGACAGCTGGATAACATCAAAGATCAAAACCCGTCTCGCCTTTGACGGCGACGCACCCGCCGGGCGCACCAAGGTCGTCACCGAAAATGGTGTCGTTTACCTGTTTGGGTTGCTGACACGAGAAGAAGCTGACGCGGTCGTCGCGCAGGCACAGAAGACCTATGGGGTGCAGAAGATCGTCAAGATCATCGAGTACATTGATAACCCCTGACTCATACCGGAACACAAAAACGGGGCCAATGGCCCCGTTTTTGTTACTTGTCCCTGTCTTTGCGGTTATGCAACAACATGTATCGTGCTGATTGGTACAGCCCCATCAACAGATCACGTTGATAGGCAAACTGTTCCGGGTGTTGGGCCGCGACATCATTGTCAAGCGACGGTTGCGCCAGTGAGTAGAGCTTGGCGTCGGCGCCGTCCGCATACATGCTGACATGGTAATCGCGACCAAGCAGCCCAATGGTGGGTCTGTTGTTACGATCGCCACCAAACGTCAATGCAAAATCCTCTTCATGCGTCGCCAGCAAGTCACGCCCCATGGTGCGATTATCGTAGGGCAAACCGATATAACTGAGCACAGTGGGCATGATATCGACCAGGCTGGCCGGATGGTCTATTACCGCCGCCTCATTGATAACGCCCGGGCCGTAAAGAAACATCGGCACATGATGTTTATCCAGGTAGAGGGCGTCGCTGTAGCCCATGTGTTCAGAGCGCTTCGAACGATCATTGTGATCGCCATACATCACGAACAGCGTGTTGTTCGCATAATGGCTTTTTGCGACCAACTCATCCAGATAGTAACCGATGTTGTAGTCCATCAAACGAATGGCGTTGTATTGATCGGCACCGAGGAAACCAAAGCGATGCAACTCTGCCTCGTCCGCGGCGCGCACTTCGAAGTCGGAATCATCCTCGGGAATGGTAAACGGACGATGATTGCCGGCGAGCTGGATAAAGGCGACAAAGGGCTGGTCTGGCGGCAACTGCTCAAGACGGGCATGGGCGGCCTTGAACAGATCACGATCAGAAATACCCCAGACGTCAACGTTGGGCGCTTCATAATCACCCTCTTCCCACAACTCCAGATCGTCGATGCCGGTTTCCAGCAAGCCCTTGATGTTGGCCCAGCCAGCACTGCCGCCGATGAAATACAGCTTGCGGTAGCCGTCGAACGCGTTCACCAATGTGTGCTGGTTGGCGATCAACGGATTACGCGTGGCCGTTGATCCGCCCCAGGTCACATCCGGAATACCCGTGATCAAACCAAACACTGTGCGCGCGGTGCCACTGGACGGCACCATAAAATTGGGAAAGAAAATGCCGTCACGCGCTATGGCATCGATATTCGGCGTTGCATTCATGGGATTGCCATACAAACCGCTGCGGTTGGCGCCAAGCGATTCAAGGTGAACGAAAATTACGTTTGGCCGCCGTCCTGGCCAGTCATGGCCGTCGACGTGTCGGGAAAATTGAATGTCCTCGCCAGCTGTCGTGTCCACCCCGAGATACCTGGCCACCAGAGGGTAATGCTCGCGTAACGTATCTTCATCGTAGGGGCGCGTGGCATTCTGCAAGGTATCGAAGAAAAACAGCACCGGATTAAGGCCCAGAGCCGTGACTTCCTGATTGCCAGAGAAGTAGGCATCACTCCAGCGCAGCGGAACCGTCGCACCGACCTTCCCCATGACCGAGAACACCAATGACGGCAATACCACAACCGCCACTGCGAGATGACGCACGCCGCTATGGTTGATTGCGCTACTGCGGTAGCCACGCACGGCGGACTGCGTCAGCACAGCCACCAGCCCGGTGATGCTGAACAGAACAAAAAGTAGCAGCACGACCGGGTAGCTCTCCCAAACCATCTGGAAGGAATCGACGCCATCTTCCAGGAATCGCAGCACCGACGCGTTCAGGCGCTCATCCAGGTATGCGTAATGGGCAAAATCAGCGATATAGAAAAAGGTTACTGTGCCGGCGAGCACTGCACTGGCAATTACCGCCAACATTGCACCGAAGCGACTACGCAAGCCGACGACGCCCGGCAGGTACGAAACCAGTGCCAATGGCAGCAAAAGCAGTAACGCGATGCGCAAATCAAATCGCACGCCTATGCCAAACGCCTGCCACAGGACATCCGCGGGCGGATCGAGGGTGTCGGCAAGAAACCAGTAATAGAAGCCGACGCGCAACACCACCAGCACGGTGAAGTAGAGGGCCAGCAGCGGCAGCAGCATTTTCAGTCGGGGAAATCGTGACAGCATGGGCACCCCTGAGCAGCGGATTACTTGATGACCTTGAGATGGGAGCGGCCCGTCTCCGTGCCTGCTTTGTCCGCGCGCGGCGGCGTTGGTTCCGGATCCGGATGGGGAGAAGGGTCAAACGCCATGCCCTGACCGTTTTCACGGGCGTAGATCGCAAGCACCGCCAGCGGCGGCACACTCAGTTGTTGTGGAATACCGGCGAAGCGGGCTGAAAAGCTGATCAGCTCGTCGTCGAGCTGCAGCTGCGACACCGCACGCGGCGCCACATTCAGCGTGATATGACCATCCTGCACATAGTCCTGCGGCACCAGCACGCCCGGATAGCCGGCATCCACCAGCAAATGGGGCGTCAGGCCGTTATCGCAGATCCATTGAAAAATCGCCCGTATCAGGTACGGGCGATTGGAGGTCATGCTGGTCATTGGCAAACACTCACAGCGGACTGCGAATCTCGCGTTCCTGCTCGGTGAGGCTGGCCTGAAAGCTGTCACGGTCGAACATGCGCTCAGCATAATCCAGCAGCGGCTTGCACTGCTTTGCCGGCAGATCCAGATCCAGTGCCGGCAAACGCCACAGGATCGGCGCAATGGAGCAGTCCACAAGAGTGAACTCTTCATTCATGAAGAACGGTTTTTCAACGAACACCGGCGCCACCGCGATCAGGCTTTCACGCAGTTCCTTGCGACGCTTGGCCAGGGAGGCATCTTTCTCGGTGCCCGCCAGAATGGCGTCAACATGGCCACACCAGTCGCGCTCAATGCGGTGAATGAGCTGACGGCTGTGGGCACGGGCGACCGGATACACAGGCAGCAGCGGCGGATGCGGAAAACGCTCATCCAGGTATTCCATGATCACGTTGGCCTGATACAGCGACAACTCACGGTCCACCAGCGTCGGCACTTCGTTGTAAGGATTGAGCTGCGCCAGATCTTCCGGCTGATCACCCTCCTCAACATCAACAATATCGACGGTGACCCCTTTTTCCGCCAGCACAATGCGTACACGGTGGCAGTAATGATCCTTGGGGTTGGAGAAAAACGTCATCGAAGAACGCTTGGTCACGACACCCATTTTTCATTTATCTCCTGCGAATTTTAAAGACAGAAACAGGGTAGCTGCTCTCGCAGGTACCCTGTTTCGCGCAATCGACCACAACGATCAGTGGACGTCTTTCCAGTATTCCTTCTTCATGAAGTACGCTGGCCAGAACAGAATGAACAGAAACACCAATACCCAGACGCCCAATCGCTCACGCTCAACACGTACGGGATCCGCCGTGTAGGTAAGGAAGTTGGTAATGTCGCCCATGGCCTGATGAAACTCTTCCTCGCTCAGCTCAGCTTCCATGCCCGCCATGACGTGCGGCATACCGACGCTCGGGAAGACATGGTTATTGAAGCCGTACGGACGGCTTTCGTCTTTGTAGAAGCCGATCAGATAGGAGTACACCCAATCGGAGGAACGCAGACGCGCAACCAGCGACAGGTCCGGCGGCGCGGCGCCAAACCAGGTTTTCGCCTCTGCTTCATCCATGGCATTACCCATGGTGTCGCCCGGCTTGTCGGTGGTGAAATTCAGGTACTGCTGCGCAATGTCTACCGGAATGCCCAGGTCATCAGCGAGGCGCTCATAGCGCACGTACTTCAGGCCATGGCAACCCATGCAGTAGTTAACAAACAGCTTGGCACCGTTCTGCAGTGACACTTTGTCTTTCAGGTTCACCGGCGCAGGGACAACGGATTCGTTGTTGCCACCGCCAGCGGCCACTGCCAGAGACGGCAGCAATGTCACCAATGCAATCAACAGTTTCTTCATTAGTGGCCCCCTCCAGTCACGCGCTCCGGCACCGGCTTGGCCTTCTCGAACTTGTGCGCAAAAGGCAGTACACCGACGAAATAAAAGAAATAGTAAAGCGTGCCGAGCTGTGCAATCAGTTTCTTGAGATCGGAACCAGGCTGGGTACCGAGGTAACCGAGCACCAGGAAGTCGATCACGAACAGGGCCAGTGCAGCCTTGCTCAGCCAGCCACGATAACGGAAAGATCTGACCGGGTTACGGTCGAGCCATGGCACCAGGAACAGGATAACAATGGCGCCACCCATGGCAATCAGGCCCCAGGTCTTGGCGTCAAAGAAGACACTGAAGGTTGTGGCACGCAACATCGCGTAGTACGGACCGTAGTACCACACCGGAGCGATATGCTCAGGCGTTTTCAGCGGGTTGGCCGGCTCAAAGTTAGGCCGCTCCAGCAAATAACCACCGCCATCAGGGAAGAAGAATACCACCGTTGCAAACACCATCAGGAATACGATGATACCGACGGTGTCTTTCACCGAGTAATAGGGGTGGAAAGCGATGCCATCAAGCGGCACGCCATTTTCATCTTTGAATTTCTTGATGTCGACGCCGTCAGGATTGTTGGAGCCCACTTCATGCAGGGCGAGCAAGTGCAGCACTACCAGCGCCAGCAAGACAATCGGAATCGCAACCACGTGCAGCGCGAAGAATTTGTTGATGGTTGCTTCTGACAGCAGGTAGTCACCGCGCACCCACGTGGTTAGCGCTTCACCGATTTCCTTGCCTTCTTTAGCGTCAATGAACGGCAGGATGTCGTACGGTACAGCACCAACGAGTGAAATAATGACCTGTGCGCCCCAGTAGGACATGTTGCCCCACGGCAACACGTAGCCAAGGAAGCCCTCAGCCATCAGCGCCAGATAGATCAACATGCCAAAAATCCACACCAGCTCGCGCGGCGGCTTATACGAGCCGTACATCAGACCGCGGAACATGTGGATATAGACCACGGCGAAGAACGCAGATGCGCCAACCGCATGCAGATAGCGAATCAGCCAGCCCCACTGCACATCACGCATGATGTATTCGACCGAATCGAACGCATCAGACGGCGAATAGAACATGGTCAGCCAGATACCGGTGAGCAACTGGTTAACCAGCACCACCAGAGACAACACACCAAAGAAGTACCAGAAGTTGAAGTTCTTGGGCGCATAGTACTCAGACATATGCTTCTTGAACGCATTCACAACTGGCAGACGCGCATCGACCCAGTCGATGGTGCCGTTGATAATTTTCATAATCATGCTGCGGTCTCCCCTTCTTCGGAACCAACAATCACGACCGAGCCACTCAAGTAAGAGTGCGGCGGCACAACCAGATTGGTCGGCGCAGGAACGCCCTTGTAAACGCGTCCGGCAAAATCAAACTTTGAGCCATGACAGGGGCAGAAGAAGCCACCAAACTCAAGCCCGATTTCCACTGCTGGATTGGGGTTATAGGTTGGAGAACATCCGAGGTGAGTACAGGTACCAATCAACACCAGATACTCGGGTTTGATCGACCGCGCTGCATTACGTGCATACTCCGGCTGCTGATCAACCGCTGACTCGGGATCGGCCAGTTCGCCATCAAGCTTGCTGAGACCGTCAAGCATTGCCGGCGTGCGACGCACAATCCAGACAGGCTGGCCACGCCATTCCACTACCATGCGGCCACCAACCTCGATCTTGCTGATATCTACCTTGACTGGAGCACCAGCATTCTTGGCGCGGGCGCTGGGCTGCCAGGATTTGACAAAGGGAACTGCAACACCGACTGCACCGGCCGCCGCTACACCACAGGTTGCAGCGACAAGGAAGGTGCGGCGGCTGGTGTTAACGCCGTCATTACTCATTGAGATGTTCTCCCCTAGGATCCGACGCCGGGCGATGGACCAGGCGCTTCGAGGATACCGCGTGTACGGGTATGGCTCTGCCTCGGCCCGCGCGTGAAGGGCGACAAGAGCCGGATTGAGGCGGTGCGAATGGTAAAGAAAAAAGCCACATTAAACAACCGGATTTATGCCCCGTTCATGCAGGTAAATCACTGCCGCAGAAACAAAAAAGCCCGGCATTTGCCGGGCTTTTTCTGATCGCTCGATCGTCTTAGCGCTTGGAGAACTGCGGACGACGACGCGCCTTGTGCAGACCCACTTTCTTACGCTCGACTTCACGTGCATCACGGGTTACGAAGCCAGCCTTGCGCAGGGCAGAGCGCAAGGTCTCATCGTATTCCATCAATGCACGGGTGATGCCGTGACGAATGGCACCGGCCTGACCGGTGGTGCCGCCACCGATGACGGTGACCTTGATATCGAAACGCTCGGTCATGTCGACCAGCTCAAGCGGCTGACGCACTACCATGCGGGCGGTTTCACGGCCGAAGTACTGATCCAGCGGCTTGCCGTTTACCGTGATTGCACCGCTACCCGGACGCAGGAACACGCGTGCTGCGGAGGTCTTGCGGCGGCCAGTGCCGTAATTTTGAGAAGCTGCAGTTGCCATTCAAATGCCCCTTAGATTTCGAGCGGCTGCGGCTGCTGAGCGGTATGCGGATGCTCAGTGCCGGCATAGACTTTCAGTTTACGGAACATGGCGCGACCCAGCGGGTTGTGTGGCAGCATGCCTTTCACAGCCTTCTCGATCACCATTTCCGGCTTGCGAGCGATCAGTTTCTCGAAGCTCGCTTCCTTGATGCCACCCGGAAAGCCGGTGTGACGGTAATACATCTTGTCCTTGGCCTTGTTGCCAGTGACTTTCACTTTCTCGGCGTTGATCACGACGATGTAGTCACCGGTATCAGCGTGCGGGGTGTACACGGTCTTGTGCTTGCCACGCAGACGGGTAGCCAGCTCGCTGGCAAGACGACCCAGGGTCTTGCCATCGGCGTCTACCACGTACCAGTCGCGCTTGACGCTCTGTTCGTTTGCGCTGTAGGTCTTCATGAAATTCTGCCCTAAATTCATAGTGTTACGGGGAAATCGTCCCCCACGACGCAGTTCCCGTCGTCAGAAGAGCGCGAATTCTACCCAAGCACCCCTGTGAAAACAAGCGATTTACCGAGGCGACATCACGCCCACAGGCCGCCTTTACTGACCTCTGACCTTTGCCCGGCTAACATGCAGCCTTTATACCTCTGTTTGTTCAGGAGCCCGCCATGGAATATCGCCGTCTCGGCACCACCGACCTCAATGTCAGCGCCCTGTGCCTGGGCACCATGACCTGGGGCAAGCAGAACAGCCGGGAAGACGGCTTTGCGCAAATGGACATGGCGCTGGAGCACGGCATCAACTTCTTCGATACTGCCGAAATGTATGCGGTGCCAGCCACACCGGACACCTACGGCAAGACCGAGGAGATCATCGGCCAATGGTTCGCCGCCCGCGGCGGTCGCGACCGGATCATCCTCGCCAGCAAGGCGGCCGGGCCAGGCGAGTGGATCAAGCATATCCGCGGCGGCCCGCGCCTGACTCGCGAGCACCTGTTCGAAGCGGTGGAGGACAGCCTGCGGCGCCTGCAGACCGACTATCTGGATCTGTACCAGATGCACTGGCCCGACCGGAATACCAATTATTTTGGCAAGCTCAACTACCGCCATCAGGAGGATGAGGACTTCACCCCCATCGCCGAGACGGTCGAAGCGCTGGATGAGCTGGTCAAACAGGGCAAGATCCGGCACTACGGCCTGTCCAACGAGACGCCCTGGGGCACCATGAAGTACGTGATCGAAGCCAAACGCCAGCGCGCGCCGCGCCCGGTGTCGATCCAGAACCCCTACTCCCTGCTCAACCGCACCTTTGAGGTGGGTCTGGCCGAAATCGCCCACCGCGAGCAGATCGGCCTGCTGGCCTATTCACCGCTGGCGTTCGGCATGCTCAGCGGCAAATACCGTCATGACCAGTGGCCCGAACAGGCGCGGCTGACGCTGTTCAAGTATTTCTCCCGCTACACCAACGCGTACGCCGTGGCGGCGACGGAGAAATATTGTCAGCTGGCTGAAGCCCACGGCATGACCCCGGCGCAGCTGGCGCTGCAATTCGTCACCACACGCAGTTTTGTCACCAGCAACATTATTGGCGCCACCACACTGGCACAGCTGAAGGAAAACATTGGCAGTATAGAAGTGGTCGTCAGTGAGGAAATAGAAAAAGCGCTGGAAGCCATTCACACCGAGCACCCCAACCCGGCGCCCTGATCGCACTCAGGGCTTGTGCGGTCGCGCGAGATACTCGTGCGACTGCATTTCCAGCAAACGGCTGCAGGTGCGCTGAAATTCAAACTCCAGCCGCCCGCCGCGATACAGGTCTTCGATCGGCGTCTCCGCGGTGATAATCAACTTGACACCACGATCGTAGAATTCGTCGATCAGATTGATGAAGCGACGCGCCAGATCATCATTGGCAGCGCCCATGCGTTCGACATTGGCAAGCAGCACGGTATGAAATTCCCGCGCCAGCTCAATGTAGTCATTCTGGCTGCGCGGCCCGTCGCATAGCGCGCGAAACTCGAACCAGCCAACATCGTCACTGGCTTTGCGCACACTGATGGCACGCCCTTCGATCTGGATACTGGTGTCCTCGCGGTGGTCACCGTGTTCGGTTTCCAGCGTCGAAAAACGCTCAGTGAGAAAACGCTCCGACGCATCACCAAGCGGACAATGATACAGCTCCGCCTGCTCCAGCAGCCGCAGCCGGTAATCGGTTCCGCCGTCGACATTCAGTACCTGGGTGTGCTGCTTCAGCAATTCGATTGCGGGCAGGAATCGGCTGCGCTGCAGACCGTCACGGTATAGCCCATCCGGCGCTATGTTGGACGTCGCCACCAGCGCCACACCCCGCTCAAACAGCGCCTCGAGCAGACCGGCGAGAATCATCGCGTCAGTAATATCAGTGACGAAAAACTCATCGAAACACAGCACCCGCGCCTTTTTCGCCAAATCCGCCGCGACACTGAGCAGTGGATTCTTCTGCCCCTGGCGCGCGCGCATTTCACGATGCACATACTGCATAAAGCGATGGAAATGCATGCGCTGCTTTTGCTCGAACGGCAAGGCCTCGAAAAACACATCCATCAAATAGGTCTTGCCGCGCCCGACCCCACCCCACATGTATAGCCCGGTGGGCGGCACTGGCTTCTTCAACTTGCCGAACAGACCCCGGTGCCTGTCATGACTGGCAAGCAAGCGCTCGTACAGGTCATGCAAACGCTCCACCGCCCGGGCCTGTGCCGGGTCAGCATGGAAATCCGCGCGTTTGAGATCCTGTTGATAGTGCTCGATAGGTGTCATTCAGGTTCCAGATCCGCAAGCCGGTCCAGCGGGAGCGGCGAGGGGTGCAAAATGTAGCGTGCGCGCTGCGACATGGCAATTCATGCCAGAGCGCCGGGAAAACGTGTCGCCGCCAGCTCGCGCAGGGTGGTGAGCTGGCCGTGAAAAAAATGGCCGCAGCCGGGAAAACGAATCAGGTCCGGCACCAACGGTGTGTGTGCGACCCAGTTGTACACCTGCTCGGCGGGCACCACTTCGTCTTCCTCCCCCTGCACCACCGTCACGGCACAGCCGCTATCAGTGATGGCCTCGAAATCATAATGATGGACCGGCGGCGCCACCAGCATCAGATGAGCCGCAGACTCCCCGTTCGCGGCCAACGCCGCCGCCGCGCGGGCAGCCACATAACTGCCGAAGGAGAAGCCGGCCAACCACAGCGAGAGACCCGGAAACTGTTTACGCAGCGCGCTGATCACCGCAAGCAGGTCCTCGGTTTCACCCACCCCTTCGCTGTACACGCCCTGGCTGTCGCCAACGCCACGAAAGTTGAACCGCACCGCCACACCGCCGGCATCCCGCACCGCACGCGCCAGCGTTGTCACCACCTTGTTCTCCATGGTGCCGCCAAACAATGGATGCGGGTGACCGATCACAGCGATAAATGTCGGCGCTGCATGGCCCTCAAGCACCGCCTGGATAGTGCCTGCCGGGCCCCGTAGCGGCCATTGCTCTGCCTTCGACATCGACTGACCTCTGCAGCTGGTAACAATCCGACAAATACTAGCAATTTCGTTACCGACGCGCTTGGCGCACACTGCACCGCTGTGCTGCAATAGCGGCATCAAGGAGACACTGCATGGAAACGTTGTTGCCCAATTTGCTGATTTTCGCCGCCGGTATTGTGGCTGGCGCCATCCTGATCTGGCTGTTGCTGCCGGCTCGCCGCCAGCATCGCGAGCTGACACGTGAGCGTGACGAAGCCCGACAGGCACTGCTGCGCTACCGCGAAGAGGTCGACCAGCATTTCCTGCGCACAGCGGATACCGTCAATCAGCTCACCAGCGCTTACAAGGCCGTGCATGAGCAGCTCGCCGATGGCGCGCGCAAATTGTGCTCTGAGCAGGGTCGCCGACTGGCGCTGGCCCGTTCTCTCGACCTGCTCCCGGGCAGCGATGAACAGGTGGGCGAGGAAGTCCGTGCACCGCTTGATTACGCCCCCAGCCACAAAGGCACGCTGGCGGAAGACTTTGGTCATGCCAGCAAGGACGACACCCTGGCCGCTTACGATCACTGGGAGCAGGAAGAAAGCAGCGAATACACACCACCGCGCGATTACGCCGACGGCTGTGATGAGCAGGGCTGCCCACCGGATAGCGACAAACAGCAGGCCTGACCCGCGCCAAATCCGTGTCTCGGCGATAGAAATAAAAATGCCCGGCAATTGCCGGGCATTTTTATTTCGCGCAGGGCAATTGCATCAGCGCGCGGAGTGGCCTTTCAGCTCCACCTTGACCTTTTCATGCTCGGCCAGCGACGCGTAGTAGGCACGCAGAATCTCCAGCACTTCCGGGCGGCTGAAACCATCAGCCACCTGTTCGCCTTCACTGAGTGCCTTGCGCAACTTGGTGCCCGAAACCAGCACGCGATCCGCCGCCTCGTGCGGGCAGGTACGCATGGAAGCCATGGTGCCGCACTTGTGACACCAGAACGTCCAGTCGATCTTCAGCGGCTGCGTCAGCAGCGCATTGGCGGCAATCTGATCAAAGATGTGGTGCGCATCAAACGGACCGTAATAGTCACCGACGCCGGCATGATCGCGACCGACGATCAGGTGCGAACAACCATAGTTCTGGCGGAACAGCGCATGCAGCAGCGCCTCACGCGGACCGGCATAACGCATGTCCAGCGGGTAGCCGGACTGCACCACGGTGTTCTTGACGAAGTACTTGTCGATCAAGGTACCGATGGCGTCCTGACGCACTTCCGCCGGGATATCTCCCGGCTTGAGCTGGCCAAGCAGCGAATGCACCAGCACACCATCGCAAATCTCGATGGCAATCTTGGCCAGGTGCTCGTGGGAGCGGTGCATGGGGTTACGAGTCTGGAACGCGGCAACCGTTTTCCAGCCTTTGGATTCGAACAATGCGCGGGTTTCCGCCGGCGTCATGTAGATGCCTTTGTACTTCTCCGGGAACTCGCCCTGAGAGAATACCTGGACCGGGCCGGCCAGATTGACGTCGCCCTGCTCCATCACCATTTTGACGCCCGGGTGCTCAAGGTCGGCAGTCTTGAACACCGTTTCGCACTCGTGCTGTTTGTCGATGGTGTATTTCTCCGACAGCGTCATGGCGCCCATGATCTCGCCGTCGGCATCCACCAGTGCCACCTCGTCACCGATATTGAGGCTATCGGCGGTGGCAGCGTCGGTGGACAGGGTAATCGGGATCGGCCAGAACAGACCGTTGGCCATGGTCATGGTGTCGCAGACACCCTGCCAGTCTGCTTGCCCCATAAAGCCTTCCAGCGGGGTGAAACCACCGATACCGAACATGATCAGGTCGCCGCGCTCCCGCGATGACAACGTCACCTGTGGCAGAGTGGCGGCGTGGGCCTTGGCCTGACTCAGGGCATCGCCCTCGAGCAGCAGGGGCTTGAGGGTGTCACTGCCGTGCGGTTTGACCAGTTGCGACATGCTTCAACTCCAGCGGTATGCGGTCTGTGGTTCGGAATGGGCGCGCATTATAGCGGCCCGTTGGCGGCAGCGACACCGCCGCGCCGGGGCATTTCAATAACCGTTTGTTTGCTGCTTATGCCTTGCCGAAGGCGCGTAACGTGACCGCCGGGACTTTCACCGCCAGCGCCTCACTGTCGACCTGCAGTTGCGCCGGCAGCAGTCCGGCCGGGTCGCCATCGGCCTGCAACGGCTCGCCCGCTACGGCGGCCACCTTGATGTGCTGCGCCGGCACCGACAGCACCCCGTCCATGTGCTCCATACGCCCCACCAGTAACGCCAGCATGAACTTGACCAGCGCCCAGCGGCCGGGCCGGCAGAACATCAGCACCTGCAGGCTTCTGGCACTGATGTCGGCACGCTGGCTGAGCACAAAGCTGCCGCCGTAATAGCGGGCATTGGCGACAATCGCGGAGTAGCACTGATAGGGCTGGCCATCGATCTCCAGCATGAAGCGCTGGCTGCCGTAACGGGCAATCTGGCCGAGCATGGCGAGCACATAGGCGCCCTTGCCGATGCGCTGTTTGAGCGACAAATTGGTGCTGTTAACCACCCAGGCGTCATAGCCAATGCCGACCCACATCAGGAAACGCCGGCCATTCAGGCGGCCCGGCCAGACCGTAAGCGTGTCGCCACTGACTGCCAGCTCGGCCACCTTGTCCGGCGCAGCAGGCAAGCCCAGCTCTCTGGCCAGCACGTTGGCCGTGCCGGTGGCCATAATGCCCAGCGGTACCCCTGCGGGGAGACCATTGATGACCTCGTTGGTGGTGCCATCGCCACCCACGGCGATGACCACATCCACTGGCTCGACACGGCTGCGCAGATATTCTGTCGCATCCGCCGGTGCACGCGTGCGATAGACCTCAACGTCCGCGCCCCGCGCTGTCAGCGCCTGTTGCAAACGCCGCAACGCTGCTTCCCGTCCACCGCCGGCGGCCGGGTTATAAATCACCAGTACTTTCATCGAATCAAGCCTGAACAGGCCGCGACAAAGGGTCGCAGCAGAGTCTGCGCCAACGGCAGGGTTGTGCTGAAATCCGGGATCAGACCGGATTGTCGATATCAATAAAGACGTGCTCGATATCAAATTCCTGCGCCAGCCAGTCGCCCACCGCCTGCACGCCGTAGCGCTCGGTGGCGTGGTGGCCGCAGGCAAAATAGTGGATGCCGGTCTCGCGCGCAACGTGCACGGTGGGCTCCGAGATTTCACCGCTCAGGTAGGCATCCACGCCCAGTGCCTGCGCCTGCTCGATAAAGCCCTGGGCGGCACCGGTACACCAGGCCAGCGTTTCCACTTCATCCTCCGGCTCACCAATATGCAGCACCTCACGGCCAAGGCGTGACTCCACATACTCGGCAAACTCCTCGGCACTCATGCTGTGCGGCAAGCGCCCGGTCAAACCGACCGAGAATGGATTGCCGGGCTCCATCCCTCCGTCAATGTCCAGCGCCAGCAGCCGCGCCAGCGCCACGTTGTTGCCCAGTTTGGGATGAGCATCCAGCGGCAGGTGGTAGGCAAACAGGCTGATGTTGTGGTGCAGCAGCGTTTGCAGGCGCTGCTTCTTCATGCCACGCACGCGTGCATCTTCGTTTTTCCAGAAGTAGCCGTGATGCACCAGAATCGCATCAGCCTGCTCAACCACGGCGGCATCCAGCAATGCCTGACTGGCGGTGACACCGGTCACCAGCCGCTGGATCGATTCGCGCCCTTCCACCTGCAGACCATTCGGGCAGTAGTCACGGAATTTTTCCGGCTGCAGCAACTTGTCCAGTGCGCTCAGCATGACATCACGTTTGACCATCGGTGGCCGCTCCTGCAACGGTTTTGTGATCCAGACGATACGCTCGGTTACTGAACCCTCGTCCGGTCCCTGCTAGACTGCGCGCAGTTTACACCAGCCTGCCACGAGCCTCATTGATGAAAGCAGCACTGCGTTTTTTTGCCTGGCCGATCCTCGCCGGAGTTCTGGTGGGACTGGCCGTGCTGTGGTGGTATGAGGCCGGCCCTGGCGCGGCCACCGGGCGCTTCGCCGGCCCCTTTGGCGGCCGCATCGACAGTTATGCGGATGCCGTCTCCCGCGCAGCGCCTGCGGTGGTGAACATCTACACCACGCAAGTGGTGACCCGCGCGGATAAACTCGACGACCCGCTGTTCGACCGCTTTATCGAGCGCCCTCGTCGCGAGCGTCTGCTGTCCAGCCTTGGCTCCGGTGTGCTGGTGTCAAAACAGGGTTACGTACTCACCAGTAACCACGTGATTCAGGGTGGCGACGAAATCATCATCTCGCTGGCGGACGGACGCGAAGCGGTGGCAGAGGTGGTCGGTACGGACCCGGAAACCGATCTTGCCCTGCTGCATGTCTCGCTGGACCAGCTGCCGACCATGAAACTGACCAACACCGGGCCGGTGCAAGTGGGCGATGTTGTGCTCGCCATTGGCAACCCGTTAGGGGTGGGCTCGTCGGTGTCGATGGGCATCGTCAGTGCCACCGGTCGCAGCCATCTTGGCATTGCCACGTTCGAAAATTTCATTCAGACCGACGCCGCCATCAATCGTGGCAACAGTGGCGGTGCACTGATTGATACCCGCGGCAACCTGATCGGTATCAACACCGCCATCCTGTCCAGTGATGGCAGCTGGCAAGGCATCGGCTTTGCAACACCGGCATCCGCCGCGCGTGAAGTGATGGATGACCTGATCGCACATGGCCGCGTGATACGTGGCTGGCTGGGCGTCACCGCGCAGGACGTCACCCCCGGCCTCGCCGCCACATTCGGACTCGAGGAAGCACGCGGCGGCCTGGTTTCCGAGGTGGTTAATGGCGGTCCGGCGTTTATTGGCGGCTTACGCGCGGGCGATGTGCTGGTGGGCATCAATGGCGAGCCGGTGCGTGACGGCTATGAGGCGATGAACATCATCGCCGGCACCAAACCCGGCAGTGAAGTACAACTGAATGTGATTCGCAATCACGAGCAGATGACATTCAATGTCGAAGTCGGTACTCGCCCACCCGCCAGCCGCAACTAGCGGTACTTGCCAAGCGCTCCGGTCTCGCTGAGGATTGACGCCGACAAGAAAAATATCTCGGAGTTACAGCATGAACGCTGAACGCTCAGATCATAAATCCGAACCGGCTTCCGACCACTCGCTCAATACCGACGAACTACCGTTCGTGGCTCCCTGCGCCAACCTGCCATTGTGGGCGGCGTTCGACTGGCTGAAACATGGCTGGCAGGATCTCAAGGCCGCGCCCAAACAAAGTCTCACCTACGGGCTGATCATGGTGGTGATGAGCTACCTGATCACCGCGTTCACCTACTGGTGGGGAAACCTTGGGTTGTACCTTGGCATGGTGTCAGGCTTTGTGTTTGTCGGCCCCTGGCTGGCGCTGACGCTGTACTCCATCAGCATTCATGTCGAGCGCAACGAACCGGTGTCGTTGCGACGCAGTCTGGTAGATGCGCGCAAACCGATCGCCAACGCCACGGTATTTGCGATTCTGCTGACCATTGTGTTTCTGGTGTGGGCACGTGCAGCGACAGTGATCTATGTGTTTTTCCCGGAGAGCAGCAGCTTTGAGCTGAAAGACCTGGCCTTGTTTCTCGGCGTGGGCAGCACCGTTGGTGCAGTATTCTGCGCCATTGTGTTTGCGGTCAGCGCGTTTTCACTGCCGATGCTGATGGATCGCCAGACTGATGGCGTTACCGCCGTGGTCACCAGCGTCAATGCCGTACTGCGCAACAAGCCGGCAATGCTGGTCTGGGCAATGGTGATTGGTGTCTGTGTACTGATCGGCCTGCTGACCGCCTATCTGGCGTTTGCCGTGTTGTTGCCACTGCTCGGCCACGCCACCTGGCATGCCTACCGGCAAACCATTGACGCTTCGGCGTGGCCACAGATCACTATCAACTAACTCAGTTCGCTGTCGAGCGCATCCAGCAACGCCTGATTCTGGGCGTCGTTGCCAATCGTAATACGCAGAAAGTCCTGAATGCGTTCGGGTTTGGCGAAGTGCCGGACAATAACCCCGTGGCTGCGCAGACGCGCGGCCAGTTCGGCGCCATGCAGGTTGGCGTGACGCACAAAAACGAAATTGGCCATCGAAGGTAACACCGTGAACTGGCGCGCCTGCAATGCAGCGACGATCTGCTCCCGGCTGGCGATGACTCGCGCACAGGTTTGTTCGAAGTACTGACGATCCGCAAATGCGGCTGCACCGGCAGCAATCGCAAGCTGATCAAGCGGATAAGAATTGAAGCAGTTCTTGACCCGCTCGAGACCTTCAATCAGAGGCGCTGAGCCGATTGCCAGACCAATGCGCAGGCCTGCCAACGACCTCGACTTCGACAACGTCTGCGTGACCAGCAGGTTGTCATAACGATCAACCAGCGACACGGCGGACTGACCGCCAAAATCGATATAGGCCTCATCCACAACCACCACCGAATCTGTGTTGGCCTGTAACAGCACCTCTATGTCCGCCAGCGGTGTCAGCACGCCGGTGGGCGCATTGGGATTGGGGAAAATGATGCCGCCATTGGGGCGTTCAAACTGCGCTAGCGGAATGGAAAAATCATCGGCCAAGGCTACGGTTTCGTATTCAATACCGTACAGGCCACAGTAGACCTTGTAGAAACTGTAGGTAATGTCTGGAAACAGCAACGGCCGCGACTGTTTGAACAGGCCGTGAAAAATATGCGCCAGCACTTCATCCGAACCATTGCCGACAAAAACCTGAGCAGTCTCTACGCCATAAAATTCGGCAATCGCCTGCTTCAATGCCGTTGCATCGGGGTCAGGATAAAGACGCAAGCTGTCAGCGGGCACCGCCGCCATGGCAGCTACCGCCCGGGGTGACGGGCCGTAGGGATTCTCATTGGTATTGAGCTTGACCAGGCGCTCCACCTTGGGCTGCTCACCGGGCACATAGGGGTCCAGCTTGTGAACAAAATCGCTCCAGTAACGACTCACGGTCAGCTCCTGATAATCGGTATCTGAATATACTCTGCCGGGATGGCATCGCCGCCGCACGTGGCGGCGCGCACGCCTCAGCTACGGTCGGGGTCGCGCAACTCCGCGGACAGCGCATGTGCCGTCAGCCCTTCACCGCGCGCCAGGACACTGGCCACCTTGGCGAGTGCTGCTGCACCTTCGGCGGAACAGCCGATCAGTGAGCTGCGCTTCTGGAAGTCATATACGCCGAGCGGCGACGAAAAGCGTGCCGTGGCGGATGTCGGCAACACGTGATTGGGGCCGGCACAGTAATCACCCAGTGCTTCCGGCGTGTGTCGCCCAAGGAAAATGGCGCCGGCGTGACGCACTTGCTTGGCCCACTGCTCGGCATCCGCCATGGACAGTTCCAGGTGCTCAGGCGAGATCGTATTGACCACCGCCATGCAATCGTCGAGGTCACGCGCCTTGATCAAGGCACCACGATTCGCCAGCGAGGTGCGGGCGATGTCGGCGCGCTCCAGTTGCTGCAAACTTTTTTCCAGACTGGCGGCGACGCGCTCAATGAAGGCGGCATCAGGGCACAACAGAATCGCCTGCGCCTCTTCATCGTGCTCAGCCTGCGACAACAGGTCCATGGCAATCCAGTCTGGATCAGTGTGACCGTCACACACCACCAGAATTTCCGACGGTCCGGCAATCATGTCGATACCGACTTTGCCAAACACCTGTCGCTTGGCTTCCGCCACGTAGATATTGCCGGGACCGACAATCTTGTCCACTGCCGGGACAGTATCAGTGCCAAATGCCAGTGCCGCCACCGCTTGCGCACCGCCAATGGAAAACACCCGATCAACGCCGGCAATCGCTGCCGCCGCCAACACCAGGTCATTCAACTCTCCCTGCGGCGACGGCGACATCATGATGATCTCAGCGACGCCGGCCACCTTGGCTGGTATCGCATTCATCAGCACAGAACTCGGATAAGCGGCCTTACCGCCGGGCACATAAATACCTGCGCGATCCAGTGCCGTCACCTGCTGACCGAGCAACGTGCCATCCGCTTCGGTGTACTGCCAGGAATCCTGCTTCTGATGGGCATGGTAGCGGCGCACGCGCTCTGCGGCGGCCTCAAGCGCTTGCCGTTGCGCCGGCGGAATACGCTGCAGCGCGTTTTGCAGCTGCTGCGCACTGATCTCCAGCTCCTTCATGCTGCTGACAGCGCGACGATCGAAGCGATTGGTCAGTTCCACCACCGCCTGATCGCCACGTGTGCGCACCGCGTCGAGAATGTCGCGCACACGTAACTGCACTTCATCATCGCGCTCTTCGCTCCACGCCGTGAGTGCCGCGAGCTGCTGATAGAAATCCAGATCCGAGGTATCAAGACGCTGAATGTTCATGCGCCCTCCTGTGCCGCCTCTACCGCCCGCTCCACCGCATCAAGGATGGACTGAATATCAGCGTGACGCGTCTTCATACTGGCGCGGTTGACGATCAGACGACTGGACACCTCGCAGATAAGTTCGGTCGGCTCCAGGCCATTGGCGCGCAGGGTATTGCCGGTATCAACGATATCGACAATGCGGTCTGCCAGCCCTACCAGAGGGGCAAGCTCCATGGCGCCATACAACTTGATCACATCGGCCTGTCTGCCCTGCTCGGCATAGTAACGACGGGTGATATTGACGAACTTGGTGGCCACGCGCAGGCGGCCAGTCACTTCCGGCGCGTCTTTCAGTGCCGCAACCATCAGCTTGCAGCGCGCAATATTCAGGTCCAGAGGCTCGTAGACGCCTTCGGCGCCGTGCTCCATCAATACATCCTTGCCGGCGACACCGATGTCAGCAGCGCCGTATTGAACGTACGGCGGCACATCGGTAGCACGAATAATGATGATCTTGACGTCATCACGGCTGGTATCGAACACCAGCTTGCGCGACTTGTCCGGATCTTCAAGCAACTCAATACCTGCCGCTTTCAGTAACGGCAGGGTTTCCTTGAAGATGCGCCCCTTGGACAGGGCAATGGTCAAAGGTTTCATAATCGGTAATTAGCCTGGCACGCGACGAATCGATGCACCCAACAGCTGCAATTTTTCCTCAATACATTCATAACCGCGGTCGATGTGGTAAATGCGATCGACGCGGGTATCACCCTGTGCCACCAGACCGGCAATCACCAGTGATGCTGACGCACGCAGATCCGTTGCCATGACCGGTGCTGCCGTCAGTTTTTCTACACCGCGGCAAATGGCGGTATTGCCCTGCACCTCGATATTGGCGCCCATGCGATTCATTTCCTGAACGTGCATAAAGCGGTTTTCAAATACCGTTTCGACAATCGTGCCGGTACCTTCGGCAATCGCGTTCATGGCGGTGAACTGCGCCTGCATATCGGTCGGCATGGCCGGATAGGGTGCGGTGCGCATGGACACCGCTTTCGGCCGGTTGCCTTTCATATCCAGCGTAATCCAGTCATCACCGGTCTCCACTTCGGCACCGGCCTCACGCAATTTTTGCAGCGTCGCATCGAGCAGGCTCGGCGTGGTGTCCTTGACCTTGATACGACCGCGAGTCGCGGCGGCGGCAATCAGATAAGTGCCGGTTTCGATGCGATCGGGAATCACGTCATGGCGTGTACCCTTGAGACTGTCGACACCTTCGATCGTCACCGTGTCCGTGCCCGCACCGGACACCTTGCCACCCATCTTGTTGATGTAGTCGGCCAGATCGACCACTTCCGGTTCCCGCGCAGCGTTTTCAATCACGGTCACGCCGTCGGCCAGCGCCGCCGCCATCATCAGGTTTTCGGTACCGGTGACGGTGACGGTGTCCAGCACCAGACGCGCGCCATGCAAACGCTTTTTCACACTGGCGTGGATATAGCCATTAGACACATCAATGTCAGCGCCCATGGCCTGCAGGCCGCGCAGGTGCAAATCCACCGGACGACTGCCGATGGCACAACCGCCAGGCAGTGACACCACCGCCTTGCCAAAGTGTGCCAGCATTGGACCGAGCACCAGAATCGAGGCACGCATGGTTTTCACCAGCTCATACGGCGCATGAAATTCCTTGATGGTGGTGGCATCCACCTCAATGTTCATACGGTCATCAATCACCAGATTAACGCCCATGCGGCCGAGCAATTCGATCAGGGTGGTCACGTCTTGCAGGTGCGGCAGATTACCCACCGTCGTCGGCGAGTCCGCCAGCAGTGTTGCCGCCAGAATCGGCAGCGACGAATTTTTCGAACCGGAAATACGAATTTCGCCGTCGAGCGGCTTGCCGCCGGTAATGATCAGTTTGTCCATCGGGGGAAATCTCTCAGAGTGTGCCCATGCGACGCGCCTTTTCCCACTCTTCCGGGGTCAGGGTCTGCATCGTTACGGCATGGATGGAGCCATCGGCGATCTGTTGATTAAGGAAGCTGTAAACCAGTTGCTGCTTGCGCACCGGCGTCAGGCCAGCAAAAGCTGTCGCCACCACGCGCACCTCGAACTTGCCGCCGCCCCCTTCAACCTGGACTTCGGCCCCTGGAATGCCCTGTTCGAGCAATGCCTTGATCTGTTCCGGCGTCATGCCCGGCCCTCATGTTTGCAAAGGCCGCCATGATACGGCTTTTGGTCAGAAAAATCAGGCGCCTGAGGGGGTCTCCCCGGCACCTTCTTCATTGCCCAGATCAATGGCCGAGGACCAGTTGGCGATCACCTGGTCCAGGTCGCCCTGGTATTGCTGCACCGACTGGTCAAACTGGCTACGGAAGGTCTTGCCCAGATTGAGACCGTTGACGATCACATTCTCGACCATCCAGTGACCGTCGCCGTTGCGGTAAAGGGAGAAGCTGACCGGGATCACCTTGCCCGCATTGGTGGCGATCTCGGTCTTCACCGCCGCCCGACTGTCGCGTACATCACCCTCTGCCGCTGGCAGTACACGAATCTCCTGCCCTTCATACAGGGTCAAGCCAGAGGAATAGGTGCTGATCAGGCTGTTGCGGAACACATCCAGAAACCGGTACTTCTGCTCCTTGCTGGCCTTGTCGAAATACTGCGCCATCACCAGCCGGGTGATGCGCTTGAAATCCACCAGCCCATCCAGCTCTTCATCGACCATTTTGCGGGCGTAGTCGGGATCGGCCTTGATGCGTTCACGGTCCTGATCAATGCGGGCGGTAATGCGATTGATCGACTCGGCAATCACCTCGTGCGGCCCGGCCTCAGCGGCCTGTACGGCACCTGCCAGACAAGTCAGTACCCATGCCATTACCAGAAAATATTGACGCTTCATGCTCAGGCTCCTCTGCTGGCGCTATGAAACCGGTCTCGCTGCTAGCTGTCCAGTTGAACTTAGAGCCCTGGACAGCGCCGACGGTTCCGTGGGTTCTCAGCGACAGCCATGTATAATCGCCGCAGCGAAGATGAGGGACACCTATGTCACAGGATTTTCAGGGCTCCGCGCGCCGCGTACTGGCGATCGAGGCCCGTGCGGTGGAAGCGCTGATTGGCACCATAGACGGCGCGTTTGGCCACGCCTGCCAGCTGCTGCTCAATTGTAAGGGGCGGGTGATCGTCACCGGCATGGGCAAGTCTGGCCATATCGGCAACAAGATAGCGGCAACACTGGCCAGCACCGGTACGCCGGCGTTTTTTGTTCATCCGGCCGAGGCATCACATGGCGATCTGGGCATGATCACGCCCGACGATGTGGTCGTGGCGCTGTCCAATTCGGGCGAAACCGCTGAAGTACTGACCATTGTGCCGGTGATCAAACGCAAGGCGACACCGCTGATCAGCCTCACCGGCCGCGCCGATTCAACGCTGGCACGCCAGTCTGACGTGCACCTGCATGTCGCCGTCACCGAGGAAGCCTGTCCGCTCAATCTGGCACCTACCTCCAGCACCACCGCCGCACTGGCGCTCGGCGATGCGCTGGCGATTGCGTTGCTGGAAGCGCGCGGTTTCACGGCCGAGGATTTTGCCCTGTCTCATCCCGGTGGCAGCCTCGGTCGCCGCCTGCTGCTCACCGTCGACGATGTCATGCACAGCGGCGAACGCCTGCCGCGTGTATCGGAGCGCGCGATGATTGCCGAAGCCTTGCTGGAGGTCACGCGCAAGGGGCTGGGCATGACTGCGGTCCTGCGCGACGATGGCACGCTCGCCGGAGTATTCACCGACGGCGACCTGCGACGCATGCTCGACCATGCCTTCGACATCCATCACACCGCCATCGCGGCAGTGATGTCACCTAACCCGGTCACCATCACCTGTGGCCATCTGGCTGCGGAGGCATTGCATATCATGGAAAGCCGCAAGATCAACGGCCTGATCGTGGTCGACGACAAGGGTGCGCCAGCCGGCGCGCTGAACATGCATGACCTGCTTCGCGCCGGAGTCGTCTGATGTCTGCATCCAGCAATGCCCTGCGTGCCCGTGCGCGCACTCTCAAACTGATGGCGTTCGACGTCGACGGCGTAATGACCGACGGCCAGTTGTATTTCGGCGCTGAGGGCGAAGCGCTGAAAGTGTTCAATACCCTCGACGGCCACGGCATCAAGCAGCTTGCCGCCGCCGGCATCACCATCGCCATCATTACCGGCCGCACCTCGGCCATGGTCGCGCGCCGTGCCGCCGACCTCGGCATCGAGCACGTGATTCAGGGAAGGGAGGATAAAGGCACGGCACTGTCCGCCCTGGCGCAACAACTTGGTGTTGAGGCATCGGAGTGTGGCTACGCCGGCGACGATGAGCCGGATGTCAGTGCACTGCAATGGGCCGGATTGGCATTTTCCGTACCCAACGGCCATGCCGTGGCCCATGCGGCAGCGGACATGGTGACCCAGCGTCGCGGCGGCGAAGGCGCTGTGCGCGAGATTTGCGATTTCATTCTCGGCGCAAGGCCCGCCAGCCAGTGAAACGACAAGGACTGCTCAGCCTCAGCGGCATCGCACTGCTCGCCATGATTGTGCTGATGACACTGCACGAATGGGACTACAGCACCGCGCCACCGACACCGGAACGGCCTGATGTGCCGACCCTGATCCTCGAGCAGATGGACGCGACGCGGCACAAACCCGACGGCACCCCGGACTATCATCTTTCCGCCAGCAGTCTGGCCTGGTACGAAACCAGCAATCGCTCGGAAATGCTCGAACCACGGGTTGAAATGTTTGGCAACACAGCGCGCTGGCTGGTGCAGGCGAATCAGGGCAACATGCGCGAATCCGAGAAACGGATTGAATTGCAGGGTGCCGTCCGCGCCCAGCGCGATGGACCCGAGCCGATCAGTCTGCGTACAGAAAAGCTGATTTACCACGCCGGTGAAGAGCGTCTGGAGATCCCGGTGGCAGTGCAGATTGCACATCCCGGGGGTCGCACCAGGGCAGGCAAACTCGACGCCGACCTGAACAAAGGCGTGATCGAGATCAAGGGTGGGGTAGAAACCCGATATGTACCGACTGCTGACTAGTTTCGTACTGCTGGGTACGGTGGTGACCGCCGTGGCCGCCCCGACAGTTGAAGAGATCATCATCCGCGCAGACAGTGCCACCCTGAACCAGACACAGGGCTTCGCCATCTATCAGGGCAAGGCCGAGCTGCAGCAGGGTGCCAGGGCACTGAATGCTGACTGGCTGAAAATCGAACTCAGGAACGGTCAGCCACTGCGCATTGAAGCGCGCGGCGCGCCGGTACAACTGACCGACGGCGACACGCTCGAGGCGCGCGGCAACCGGTTGGTGTACGAGGTACCCGAGCGCCGCATTCGCATTTACGAACAAGCCTATGTGAATCACCAGGGCCGTATCTTCGAGGGTGCGGAGCTGGAATATCAGCTGGACAGCAAGCAAGTGGATGCCAGAGGCGGCGACGATGGCCGCGTCAAACTGGTCATCCCGGCGGAAGAACTGGAGTAACGCGTTGAAGACCCTGAGCGCCAGCAGTCTGGCAAAGAGCTACCGCGGCCGTCGCGTGATTGAGGATGTTTCGATCAAGGTCGATGCCGGAGAAGTGGTCGGCCTGCTCGGCCCCAACGGCGCGGGCAAGACCACCTGCTTCTATATGATTGTTGGCCTGCTGCCGCCCGACAGCGGCCGCATCCGCATCGATGAGCGAGATATCACCCGCATGCCCATGCACGGCAGGGCGCGAGCCGGCATCGGCTACCTGCCTCAGGAAGCCAGTATCTTTCGCCGCCTGAGCGTGGCCGACAACATCATGGCGATTCTGGAAACACGCAAGGACCTGGATCGCAAGCAGCGCAAGCAACGCCTTGAGGAACTGCTGCAGGAATTCCACATCACTCATATCCGCAACAGTCTGGGCATGGCCCTTTCCGGCGGCGAACGCCGGCGCGCGGAGATTGCCCGCGGCCTCGCCACCGACCCGGCCTTCATTCTGCTGGATGAGCCCTTTGCCGGCGTCGACCCGATCTCGGTCAATGATATCAAGGACATCATCCGCCACCTGAAGCAGCGCGGCATCGGCGTACTGATCACCGACCACAATGTGCGCGAGACGCTGGACATCTGCGACACCGCCTACATTGTCAGTGAGGGCCACATCATCGCCGAAGGCGATGCCGACACCATCCTCTCCAACCAGCAGGTGCGAGACGTCTATCTGGGCGCCGATTTCCGCCTCTGACCTCCCCCTTCACGTGCACCATTCTGGTACTGCCATACACCTTCCGGTGATGGCTTTCAAGAATAGGCATGAAAATTGCGTACTGGTATCCTGCTTCACGTTTTCCTGATGCAGTACCCGGAGCACGATGAAGCAAAGCCTGCACATACAACTTGGCCAGCAGCTGAAGATGACCCCTCAGCTGCAACAGGCGATCCGCCTGCTGCAGCTGTCGGCGCTGGATTTGCGTCAGGAAATCCAGGACACGGTTGAGACCAACCCGATGCTGGAGCTGGACGAGGACATGGGCGGCGACGGCGTGCTGGAGTCGCTCAGCAACCAGGACGACAACCGCGATACGCAGGAGCTGGAGCTCGATAACGCCGACCAGCTGCCCGATGATCTGGCCGTCGACACGGACTGGGATGACGTCTATCAAAGTTCCAGCACACCCGGCAGCTCCGGCACTGGCAGCGGCGGTGACGAAGATGGCGATGGCGAGTCATGGGAAGCCCGCAACGCCGCGCCGATGACGCTCTACGAGCACCTGCACTGGCAGCTCAACCTGACGCCGATGACTGACGCGGATCGCAATATCGCCGTCGCACTGATCGAATGTCTCGACGCCCGCGGCTACCTGACCTCATCACTGCAAGACATTGCGGAGACTGTTCGCCACGAAATGGGCGACGATCTGCCGGACGAGAGCTTCCCAGAAGAAGACGAAATCCTCGCCGTACTGCACCTGCTGCAACAATTCGACCCACCCGGCGTGTGTGCGCGCGATCTGCAGGAATGCCTGTCCATCCAGCTCAACCAGCTCACCGATGAGGCCGACTGGCGCGAGGCTGCGCAACAGCTGGTGCGTGAGTGTTTGCCCATTCTCGAAGCACGGGACTACCTGACATTGCGCCGCCGCATGGGCGTAAGCGAGGAGGAGCTGGCCGAAATCCTCAACCTGATTCGCGGGCTCAATCCTGCGCCCGGCGAGGGCATCAATGACACCCCGGCCGAATACGTGGTACCTGATGTGGTGGTCCAGCGTCAGGGCCGTCGCTGGCAAGTCGAGCTCAATCCCGATTCCCTGCCGCGTGTACGCATCAACGACCACTATGCTGGACTGGTGAACAGTGCCCGCCGTGAAGAGGACGGCAGCTACTTGCGCGCCCAGCTGCAGGAAGCCAAGTGGTTCATGAAAAGCCTGCAGAGTCGCAACGAAACCTTGCTCAAGGTCGCCAGTCGCATTGTGCAGGTGCAAAAGGGCTTTTTTGAGTATGGCGAAGAAGCCATGAAACCGCTGGTACTGGCCGATATTGCCGAGGCAGTCGGCATGCACGAGTCCACCATTTCTCGGGTGACCACCCAGAAGTACATGCTCACACCGCGCGGTGTGTTCGAGCTGAAATTCTTTTTCTCCAGCCACGTCGGCACGGATAGCGGCGGTGAATGTTCAAGCACCGCCATTCGTGCCATTATTAAGAAGCTTATCGGCGCCGAGGATGCCCGCAAGCCGCTCAGCGACAGCAAGCTGGCCGACCTGCTCAATGACCAGGGCATTCAGGTAGCGAGACGCACCGTCGCCAAGTACCGTGAGGCGATGCGCATTCCGGCTTCGAGTGAGCGGAAGCGGCTGGTGTAAGCCAGTCGCCGGTTGCGTACCCCGATGCAGGCCCGTCAGGCCATGACAGACACCGCCGGGGGCGCCACAGGCTCTGCCACCCAAGTCGGCTTTACCTTTGCAGGAAAAGGAGCCCGTTATGCAGATCAACATCAGTGGTCACCATCTCGAAATCACCGACGCACTGCGTGAATATGTAAACGATAAATTTACCCGCCTGGAAAGACACTTCGATCACATCACCAGCATTCAGGTTATCCTCTCGCCCGAACCGAAAGCCCACAAAGCCGAATCAACTATCCGGATTTCAGGCGGCGAGCTGTTTGCCACGGCGGAAGCAGACGATATGTATGCGGCCATTGATATGCTCACCGACAAACTTGACCGTCAAATTCTCAAGCACAAGGAGAAGTCCGTCAGCAGGGCTCACGGCCACTGACGCACAGTCATCATGCGAGTTCGTGAAATTCTGACTCCAGAAAATACCCATATCGACGTCCACGGCGTCAGCAAGAAACGCCTGCTGGATCAGGTCGCGCAACTGGTGGCCAGTAATGCCAGTGCGCTGTCTGAGCAGCAGGTGTTTGACGCCCTGATCGCACGTGAACGTCTGGGCAGCACCGGGATTGGCGAAGGTATCGCCATCCCCCACTGCCGTCTGGGCAGTTGCGACAAGCCCGTGGGCATGTTGATCCGGCTGGACGAGGCCATCGACTTTGAGAGCATCGACGGCAAGCCAGTGGATCTGGTTTTCGTCTTGCTGGTGCCGGAGGCAAATCCCGAACAGCACCTCAAGACCCTCAGTCATCTGGCGGCACTGTTTAACGAAGCCGGCTTCCGTGATCAATTACGTAACGCCACCTCGGCGGAAAACCTCTACCAGCGCGCCACCTCATCTGAAGAGGAGCTGCGGCTGGCATCATGAAACTTGTGATCCTCAGCGGCCGCTCCGGCTCCGGCAAGACCACCGGCCTGCAAGCGCTGGAGGACCTCGGATTCTACTGTGTCGATAATTTGCCACTCGGATTGCTGCCAACGCTGGCGGCGCAGCTGGAAAGCGAGGAACACCAGCTGCAACGCGTGGCTGTCGGTATCGATGCGCGCAACCTTGCTTCCCAGCTGCAACGCTTTGACGATCTGATCAAACAGGTCGAAGCGTTGCAGGTAGAGCTCAGCGTTATCTTTCTTGATGCCGACGACGGCACCCTGTTGAAACGATTCAGCGCCACCCGACGCAAGCATCCACTCAGCAACGAACAGATGTCACTGAGCGAATCGATTGAACATGAAGCGCGTCTGCTGGCATCGATTCGCGCACGCGCCGACCTGGTCATCGACACCAGCAACCTTGATGTACACACATTGCGCAACCTGATTCGTGACCGCGTCGCCAACAAGCGCGAAACCCTGTCGGTATTGGTGGAGTCTTTCGCCTTCAAACGCGGCGTGCCGCATGACGCCGACCTGGTGTTTGACGTGCGCGTCCTGCCCAACCCCTACTGGAATCCTCAGCTACGCCAGTACAACGGCAAAGATGGTCAGGTACGGGAATTCCTGTTCCAGCAGCCCGAGTCGCACGAAATGCTCGACGATATTTTCAACTTTCTGGTGCGCTGGCTGCCACGGTTCGAAAAGAATGATCGCAGCTACATGACCATCGCTATCGGCTGCACCGGCGGCCAGCATCGCTCTGTGTACATCGCGGAAGAACTGAGTGCGCGACTGCTCAAGCACGGCATCGATGTACAAAAGCGTCATCTGGAAATCGGCTAATGCTTGAAGCGGAACTGCACATCACCAATCTACTCGGTTTGCACGCCCGGGCTGCCGCCAAGGTCGTCTCAGTGGCATCGCGCTACAGCGCGCGTATTCGTATCCTCAAGGACGGTCGTGAAGTCGACGCCAAGAGCATCATGGCCCTGCTGATGCTGGGTGCCGCCTGTGGCAGTTCGTTGCTGGTGAAAGTCGAAGGCGATGATGAAGCGGATGCGATGGCGGAGCTGACCGACCTGTTCGCCCGCAAGTTCGACGAGCAATAAGCAGCAACTGACCTGACGCCATCGCCGTGACAAGGTACACTCCCTGCGCAAGCAGCGGCGGAGTTCAGGGGCATGGCCGAAATTTCCAGCAACAAGCATATGAAGGCGATTGATCGTGCCCTCAGCAGTGGCTCGCTGGGACAATTGCGCCACCTGCTTAATCAGTTGCCCGCCCCGGACGTTGCCCACCTGCTGGAATCCTCACCTCCACGCGAGCGCAACCTGCTCTGGCAGTTGCTCAACGATGAGCATGGCACCGAGGTACTGCAATACCTGAGTGAAGAGGTGCGCGCCGACTTCCTCAAGGGGCTGTCGGCAGACCAGCTGTTGCTGCTGGTGGAAGACATGGAAGTAGACGATCTCGCTGACCTGCTGCAGGAGCTGCCGGAGCAGATCACCCAGCAGGTCCTGTCGGCGCTGGACGAACAGAATCGTGAGCGTCTCGAAGCGGTGCTGAGTTACCCGGAAGATACCGCCGGTGGCCTGATGAACACCGACGTGATTACGGTCCGCCCGGAAATCACGCTCAGTGTGGTGCAGCGCTATTTGCGTTTCCACGGCGCCATTCCGGACACCACCGATAATCTGCTGGTGGTCAATCGCAAGAACCAGTTCATTGGCATCCTGCCCCTGTCACGGGTATTGGTGTTCGACAGCGGCAGCACCGTTCGTGAGGCCATGATCACCGATATCGAGCCGATTCCGGTGGACATGAAAGACACCGAAGTGGCCAAGATTTTTGAACGCCGAGATCTGGTATCTGCGCCGGTGATCGACGATCAGGGCGTACTGGTTGGGCGTATCACTATTGATGACGTGGTCGATGTAATTCTTTATGAGGCCGATCATTCCCTGCTTAGCATGGCCGGCCTGGATGAAGACGAGGACACCTTTGGCTCGGTCTGGCACACGCTGCGTCACCGCGCCGTCTGGCTGGGCATTAACCTGCTGACAGCGCTTGCTGCATCGGCGGTCATCGGCCTGTTTCAGGACACCATCGACAAGGTGGTGGCGCTCGCCGTGCTCATGCCGATCGTCGCAAGCATGGGCGGCATTGCCGGCAGTCAGACCCTGACGCTGGTCATCCGCGCAATGGCGCTCGGACAGATCAAGGCCGACAACACCCGCTATCTGCTGATCAAGGAATTATCGGTGGGCGCGCTCAACGGTGTGATCTGGGCAACGCTGGTCGGTGTCGCCGCCGGGTACTGGTTCGATGATTCCCGCATCGGCCTGGTACTGGGGGTTGCCATGATTATCAATCTGGTGATTGCAGCAGGCGCCGGTGCGCTGCTGCCGATGCTACTTAAACGCGCCGGCATTGATCCGGCGCTGGCAGGCGGTGTGGTGCTGACAACCATTACAGATGTGGTGGGCTTTTTCGCCTTCCTTGGCCTGGCCACCATACTGTTTATGACGCTGCTCTAGACCACGGCCTCACGCCGCCTGAACGTAGATATCCTTCAGCGATGTGTACAGACTGATAAACATCAACGGCATCACCACCAGCAATCCGAGCATCAATGGAATCAAGGCAGCGACCACCAGCACTGTCGCCAGCAGGCCATACAGAAACATCGGCAGGATATTCTTCAGACAACCGGAAAAACTCAGCGACATGGCACGGCCGATGGTCATGCTGTCATCCAGTACCAACAGGGGCACGGCAAACCAGATCAGCGCCATCCACGGCACCATCACTGCCAACGCAATCAATCCCACCAGCGCCAGATTGAGCGCGAACTGCGGATTGGCCTGAGGGACAGAGTCAGCATCCACGGCACTCATCATGGCGGAAAAATCGCTACCCAGTATCGCCCACGCCAAAACACCAATGACCACCATGAAAACGATGGCGAGCAACAAATTTATCGCACCGAATCCAATCAGGGTGCCGGTGCGATTCTGGAAGCCATAAAAGAAGTCACCAAAGTCCACCGACTGACCGGCATCCATCTTGCGCGCCACGATAAAGATGCCGGCATACAGCACTGGATTCATCAGCGGTCCCGCAAGCGTACCGATCAACGGAATAAAACCGATCGCCATGGCAATCAGCATCACCACCAACACGCCTGCCAACCACAAGCCCCAATTCAGGGTAAACATGCGCCACGCATCTGCCAGCCAGGTAGCGCCATGGCCGAACGGCGTGCGGCGTGACTGCGTGATGGCGCCAAAACTGGCTTGCTCCACGCCCTCCAGCAGTTCTGCCTTGGGCTGCTGATACGGATTGTTCTCACTCATTGCACTCCCCCACCCTTTACGTTGTTATTCACCGGCAATATTCATGGGCGCCAACAGCAACGACCCGGATTGGATATTGCCACGGTTATCGACATCCGTACCTGATCCGATCATATGCCTGAACATGTCACCCAGATGACCGGCAATCGTAAACTCCTCAATCGGGTAGCTGATCTCGCCATCTTCTACCCAATAACCGGCTGCGCCTCGAGAGTAATCGCCACTGACCAGGTTTACACCTGGCCCCATGGCTTCGGTGACCAGCACACCGGTACCAAGCTTTCGCAGCAACGCGCTCTGGTCCTCGGCACTGTCACTGATGCGCAGGTTGCGCACCCCGCCACCATTGCCTGTGGCTGCAAGGCCGAGCCGGCGCGACGCGTACAGGCCGAGGGCATAGCCCGCCAACACACCCTTTTCGACATAATTTTGTGTCCGGGTGGGCAAGCCGTCGGTATCAAACGGCGCTGATGCAGCGCCGCCGTGCAAACGTGGCAGTTCTCCGATCGTCACCCAGTCAGGGAACAGGCTGTCGCCAAGGCGATCCTTCAAAAAAGAGGCATTGCGATACAGGCTGCCGCCACTGATCGCACCGACAAAATGACCGAGCAATCCGGACGCCACTTCCGGCGCGAACAACACCGGCCATTTGCCCGTGCGCGGCCGGCGTGCACCGAGTCGCGCCAGCGTGCGTGCGGCCGCCCGTTCCCCCAGTGCCCGGGGATCCATCAGCGCATCGGCCTGTCGGCGGCTGTCATACCAGTAATCTCTCTGCATGGCGCCATCCTGTTCCGCCACCAGCACACAACTGCGACTGTGGTGGCTGGCGGGATAGCCGGCGGAAAAGCCGTTGCTGTTGGCGTACCAGCGCAGACTGGACCCCGAGCTGATGCTGGCGCCTTCAGAATTCACGATGCGTGCATCGACGCGACCGGCCTGCTCACACTCAAGTGCCTGAGTGATCGCCTGCTGCGGCGTTATCTCCCACGGGTGATAGAGATCGAGATCCGGGCAGTCATCGGCCAGCAGCTCCACCGGCGCCAGACCGGCGGCGGCATCGGCACCCGTTTGTCGGGCGATGGCGCAAGCGGCACGCACCATTTCTTCAATACTGACGTCGGAATCATCGCCACTGCTGGCAGATCCCTTGCTCTGACCGATATAGACTGTCAGGGAAATACCGCGATCGCGATGGAACTCCAGTGTTTCCACTTCGCCCATACGCACAGTGACGGACAACCCCTGACTCAGGCTGATGCCCACCTCGGCCGCATCCGCGCCCTGACGTTTGGCCACTTCGAGTACTTTTTCTGCGCGCTGGCGCAGCTTCGGCAGTGCCCCCGGATCGAGCGGACGCGGTACAATCACCTGACCTGACATGAACATCCTTGAGAGTAGCTTGATGGAAGAGTATAGCGACGACGAATACACTAGCAAAACCGAGCGCAAACGCGAGTCAGACCGGTTGCAGGCGCTTGGCGAAAAGCTGATGTCGCTGAAACCCGCCGATCTCAACCGCCTGCCCCTGAGCGACCGCCTGCGCCGCGCCATTGATGAATCGCGTCGCATCAGCGCCCATGAGGCGCGTCGCCGTCATGCACAATTCGTTGGCCGCGTGATGCGTGAAGACAACGGTGACCGCGTTGAAGAGGCCCTGACCGAACTCGACAACCCGTTTCGGTTGCGCTGGCTGCAGGAATGGCAGGACCGTCTGCTGGCACTTGCCGATATCAAGGACAGCGCCGCCCTGGTGCATGAAATGGTCGAGCGCTTTGCCCACGCGGACCGTCAGCACCTGCGTAATCTGGCGCGCAATGTCCTCATGGCGCGGGTCAATGACGACGCCGACAACAATGCGAAAGACAAATTTCGCCGCGAACGAAAAAAATTATCGGACTACGTCAACCAACTGGAAAAACAGCAACCACTGTGAAGCTCAGGCGGTGCCGCCCACGGTCAGGGCATCCACGCGCAAGGTCGGCTGGCCAACGCCCACCGGCACCGACTGACCTTCCTTGCCACAGACACCAATACCAGTGTCCAGCGCCAGATCATTGCCGACCATGGAAATATTGCGCATCACTTCGTCACCCCCGCCAATCAGGGTGGCGCCCTTGACCGGGCAAATGATCTTGCCTTTCTCGACCAGATACGCCTCGCTGGTGGAAAACACGAAGCGGCCAGATGTGATATCCACTGAACCACCACCAAAGTTCACCGCATAGATGCCGCGATCGAGTGACGCGATGATTTCTTCAGGCGCCTGTTCGCCCGGCAACATATAGGTGTTAGTCATACGTGGCATCGGCAAATGTGCATAGGATTCCCGGCGGCCATTGCCTGTCGGTGCGACATTCATCAGGCGCGCGTTCATCTTGTCCTGCATAAAACCGACCAGCTTGCCGTTTTCTATCAGGGTCGTGCACTGTGTCGCCACACCTTCATCGTCAATGTTCAGGGAGCCACGGCGACCAACCAGGGTGCCGTCATCCACCACCGTACATTTTGACGATGCGACCGCTTCGCCAAACTTGCGCGCGTACATGGATGTGCCCTTGCGATTGAAATCGCCTTCCAGTCCGTGACCGACCGCCTCATGCAGCAATACACCCGGCCAACCTGGACCGAGCACGACAGGCATGGTGCCAGCGGGCGCGGCCTGTGCTTCAAGATTGACCAGCGCCTGACGCACCGCATCACGACACCAGTGGGCGGCACGATCCTGTTCGATTAACCAGTCCAGCGTCACCCGGCCGCCGCCGCCGGCACTGCCACGCTCACGACGCCCATTCCGCTCGGCAATCACGGATATATTGACGCGCACCAGAGGCCGCACATCCGCTGCCAGCGTGCCATCGCTGGCCACCACCATGATGATGTCATGCACGGCGCTGAGGCTGGCGCTAACTTCCCGCACCGCGGGATCAATGCTGCGCGCCAAAGCATCGAGGCTTTTCAGCAACTCGATTTTCTTTTCCGGCGGCCAGCCATGAATCGGGTTATCGCTGTGATACAGCGCTGGCGTTGCGACGCTTTGCAACACCGGCACCTGACGATTTTGTCCCTGCTGGACTATGGCACGCGCGGCGCCGGCGGCCTGCTGCAATGCAGGCAGGTCAATTTCATCGGAATAGGCAAAGCCGCTCTTGTCGCCACTGACGACACGCACGCCCACACCACGCTCGAGATTGAAGCTGCCGTCACGCACGACGCCGTCTTCAAGCACCCAGCTTTCGTGGGCACTGTGCTGGAAGTACAGGTCGGCATAGTCTGCTGTCGCCGGTAGCGCACCAGTCAGGACGGACTCCAGCATTGCTGGCTCCAGCGCCGCGGGAGCCAGTAGTGTTTTTGCGGCCAGATCAAAACGATCAGTCATGATGGTGTTTTTCTTCCAAGGTCACTGCCAGACGCTGATGCTGATGCAACGGCAAACTGGCGCGAATTTCCTGCAAGCGCTGCAGGTCCAGGTCGGCACACAGGACATCTGGCGTAGTGTCCAGCTCTGCACTGATGCGTCCCCACGGGTCCGCCAGCAGACTGTGTCCATAACTGCGCCGCTTGGCGCTGTGCTGCCCGCATTGATCCGCCGCCAGCACATAGCAGCCCGATTCCACCGCACGTGTGCGCAATAACAGATGCCAGTGTGCGCTGCCGGTGACCTCGGTGAAAGCACTTGGGTATACCAGCAATTCTGCACCGCGATCCGTCAATGCCCGCGCCAGAGCAGCAAAGCGTAAGTCGTAACACACACACAGGCCTACCTGTATGCCCTCCAGTTCAACCACCGTCAGGCCGTCGCCGGGCTCGAACACATCCGACTCGCAGTACCTGCCCTGAGCGTCCGCCACATCCACGTCAAACAGATGCAGCTTGTCGTAACGTGCACGCAGCTGGCCGTCCGGACCAAAGGCCAGGCAGCTTGCGCGCACCTTGCCATCTGCCACCTCGCTGCCATCCGGTCGCTGCGCCAACGGCACTGTGCCACCGATCAGGCTGACACCTAACGTTCTCGCCCAGTGAGAGAGCCACGCTTGCACCGCCTCGCCCTGCTGCTCGGCAAAGCGACGATACTGCCCACCATAGAGAGCAAAATTTTCCGGCAGTAGCAATAAACGCGCACCGGCAGCACAGGCTTGTTGCATGGCATGTTCGGCATGACGAAGATTGGCATCAAGATCTGACACCGATGTCATCTGGATGGCGGCGACCTTGAGTGTTGTCATTTCTTGCGCTCGAATATGCCTTGCACTTCTTCCACCTTGGGATCTTCCCAGCTACCGGTCACCTGATAACCAAGCGTCGTCATTTTCTCAAGTTTGTTACCCCACAGGCGCTCCACCACAAATATACCTGCACATGCGGTAGGCCCGGCCAGACACCCCACATACAGATTGGATGACACCGGCAAGGTCACCTCCACCTGATGATTGAGTTCCGTGGTGTTCATATCGACTTGCCCCTTGATGCGAAACTCTGCAGACGGGGATTTGATTACCAGATTGCCTGTGGTCAATAGCGGGCCATCCACTTCGAAGTCGCCGCCAATGCTGTCGCAGATCAGCCCTTTCTTGTACAAGTCGGTGAAATCCAGACGCAAGCGGCGGCTGACGGTACCAAGATTGAACACACCCAGCACGCGCAGCGCGGACGTTTTTGAATCTGTTTTCGGAAAGCGGCTTTCACCGATCTCGAGAGACGCCTTGCCGCGCATTGCCAGCGGGTCAAAGTCCAGCGGCGAGCCGGCCCAACTCACATCAAGAATAGAGCGCATCTTGTCACTCTCCAGCACTGGCGGAAAATCCCACTGCTTGAGCATGCTCGATACATCCCTTGATTCCACGCGGCCGATAAAATGACTGGTGACCGACGTTTTCGTTTTGCTCCAGTCAATGGTACCGCTGACCTGGGCAGTACGAATCAGTCCTTGAATGGCACTAACCTGCGCACCTTCCGGTGCCGGTCGCAGTTTGAAATTCCACTGCCCGTAATCTTCGTCATCCATCACCACTGTATCGATACTGACATCGGCGATGGGCATATCATTGGGATTGATATCCAGCAGCTCTGGCGCTGGCTGATTTTCGTCAGCGGCGGGAAGATTGGTCTCGCTGTCGATAAACAGGTGCTGAACAGCGATCGTCATCGGCACAGCTCCGCGCGGCTGATATCCGTCCGGCACCAGCGCATGGCCAGCCAATTGATCACTGTCGACCATATAACGCCACTCGGTCGACTCCGGCACCACCTGAATCAACGCGTCATCAATACCCAGGTCAAACAAGTTCAGACGGCTGGTCTGCAACGACACCTTGCTGAGCGGAAATGGTTTGTCTCCGAGCTCATCACCGCTGGTGGCGGAGAAATACTCAATCCAGTCCGTGACCTTCAGCGTCGGTACCGTACCGGTCACCCACACACCAGGCTGCATGGGCATCTTTGCGTTGCGCTCGTTGAGCACGAATTGACCGCGCTCGACCTGACCGGCGACCAGGCGCATCTTGCCATCCAGCAAACTACCCAGCTGAATCGACAGGTCCTGCACGTCAGCGTTGGCCGTCAGGCGTAATGTCCCCGACAATGGCTTGCCTGGCTTTCGCGCCAAAGGCGCAGGCAACGCCAGCGCAACATCTTTCAGATCAGCATCAACATTGAGCTCGACGTCGGCACTGTCGCCGGGCAGATTCATCGCCGCACGATAACTGAGCGTGCCACTGGCGGCCCGCAACCACTTTGCCTCCAGCCAGTCACTTACCGCCGATACCGGCTGGCTACCGCTGAATTGCAAAGAGGTTTTCTGCTTCTGGCTGCTGACACTGGCGGTCACAGGCTGACCCCACAGGCTGGCCTGCAGTTGCGGCGCCTGCAGCCCATCACTGAGACTGAAGTAAGTGCTGCCGTTGATATCATTCAATGCCAGTCGGCGCTCGGCGTTGCTGATTTCCGTACTCTTGAGCCCGGCATTCACCAGCACCTGCATACTGTTGTCACTTGCCCCCAGCGGCACATACAGCAATGCATTGCCTCGCATCTGACCAACGCCCACCTGCCAGTCCGCCAGTTCCTCCGGCAGCTTCTCGCGCAACGGTGTTTCCTGCAGCAACCGCTGGAGATCATTGGCCGGACCGGCGACATTTGAATAGATCACCAGCTCCGGCGCCTCGCCGGTAATATAGGAAGGGATATCAGCGCTGGCATGATCCAGTCGTGACGAGAAAATGCGGCCACTGATATCACGACCACGAATTTCACGGCCATCGATGACCGCATCAACATTGAGGCCACGCACCAACGGCCAGCCGGGCAAAAAATGCAACTGCAGGTCACGCCCGAGAATGGCCACTTGCAAGGTTCTGTCCTGCTGTCGATCCGGATTAATTTTCACCGGACCTTCATAAATGAACGCACCGCGATCCACCCGGCCACTGACAAACGCCGAAGACAACCAGTCGGACACCGGCTCAGGCAATCGTTTGAGCGGAATATAGCGAGGCGCGGCATGCGCATTACCGTCAGACAGCGAGGCAATCAAAGACAGGCGCGGCATCTGCTCCGGGACAAGATTGACCTCAGCCACTGCGCGACCATGAGCGTCTTCGTTACGTACTCTCAGCCAACCCGTTTGCAGCACTGCGGCATTGTCCGCATCACGCTGCCAGCGCACAGGCCCGCTGGCTTGCATTTGCATCGGCGCACGAAACAACAAAGGCAAATTGAGCGCCAACGCGTCGCTGTCCAGCATCAACGTGCCCGCTGACAGATCACCCGCAGCCCATCCACTCACGCCACTGACGCCTGGGAATTTTTCATGGGCATTACTGCTTAATGCTTCGAACCGGGCACTGAATGCATCGACGCCGCGACCGCCCCGCGCAAACAATGCTTCCAGTTCGCCAGCCGGTTTGAGCTGCATCATTCGGTCAAGTATCGCCTGTTGCGCCGGTTGCCATTTAACTGGCAGCCCGACCGCCCAGGCGCGTGCAGCAGTAATGTCCAGATCGCGTGCGGCGACGCGCCACGCCAATTGATCATCAGTGTGGCCGTTCCATGCCGCCGCTACCGGCCCCAGATGCAATGCATGCTGCGGCTGTTGAATCGTCAGCCTGGCGAGCTGCAACACATAATCACTGGCTTGCTTACGCAGACCCGCTTGCAACGACAATCCCTGCAATTGCAGCGGCGTCGACATGGAGGGGGCGTCCACGCTCACTGCATCAAACGCCAGTTCGGCGCTGGCGCGCCGCAGTTGACCCTGCTGCACACTTAACCAGAACTGGGCGGAGCCATTCAGGTCAGCAATATGGGCGCGACCAGCCAGCACCGCGTTGATCCAGGGATCTGCTTCCGCCGCCTGAATATGCACCCAGGCGTCGCCGTTCAACTCAGCCAGGCTGTGTGCATCACCGTCCACCACCACCCGGACATCCACTTCCACCGGCCGGTCCGCCGTACGCGCCTTGAGTGACAGACGATGGCGGCTGCCGGATGACACCACTGCCACGGCAAGATCCGCCACTTCAATATCTGGCAGGTCAGCCAACGACAACACGCCGCGGGCATCTTCCACCACCAGCCGCTTCTGCCGGTAAATAAGGTCGAGCAGGGTATCCAGCGGCGGCTTGCGATTGCTGCCTGCAGCACTACCCAAGCCATCAAGACCGGTCAGCTGCACCTTGCCCTCAGGGCTGATCGACAGGTGCAGGTCAATGCCGCTGACACGCAGTTGACGCGCTCGCAAGGTGCGACTGGTGACCGACGCCAATACATCGACCGTCAGCTCAACACGATTGATATGTAACGGTGCCGACTCCCCGGCACTGGGCAGCCGTACGTTGTCGAACACGAACACCGGCGATGCACCATCCATGTAACCGCTGAGCGCACCTATCTCCAGCGGTGTATTGATCCGGGCTTCGACCAGCTGCTCAAGATCATGGCGATAGTTCGGCACCAGTTGCATCAACTGCCGACCGAGGACTACCCATGCCGTCATCAACAGCACCAGCACCGCGACCAGCATCAATAATCTGGCGCGGACCTTGTGGTTCAGCGGCTGTCTGGACCTGCGTGATGACACCTGCACTACCTTTTTATGCGTGGGGTGATTGCCAGAACGGCACGCCGGCGGCTTCCAACAGTGTTGCAGTTTCCGCCAACGGCAAACCAACTACCCCACTGTAACTGCCAGAGATTGACGCCACCAATACCGCCCCGAATCCCTGGATGCCATAGCCACCGGCCTTGTCCATGCCCTCACCGGTGTCGACATAGCGACTAATCTGGCCCGCATCCAGTGACCGGAACGTGACACGCGTGTCTGAACTGGCCTGCCAACATTGGCCCTCTCTCTCCAGACAGACTGCGCTGAGGACCTGATGTTCCCTGCCGGCCAGCGCCGTCAGCATACTGATGGCCTCGGCCCGGTCAGACGGCTTGCCGAGAATCCGGCCATCCAGCACCACACAGGTATCTGCCCCGAGCACCCGGCACGGGCGGTCCTGTGGCCGCAGCTGCCGTGCGCCAGCCGCGGCCTTCTCTCGCGCCATGCGCTTGACGTAGTCGTCCGCCGACTCATCGGCATGGGGGGTTTCGTCGATATCCGGTGCCTTCAGCAATCCAAACGGCACACCGATCTGGCGCAATAGCTCCGCACGACGTGGAGAGGCAGAGGCGAGGAACAGGCGCGCCATCAGCGCACCAGGAAGCGGCGGCGGGTCCAGCGTAACGAGGTGAATACCGGGCGCCAGAGCACGGCGCTGGCCAGAGCAGACAGCAGCATGGTCATGGGCGGCAACAATGCGCGGCCGGCATAGTCCTGCACCAGATAGCTGGCAATCACCGCCACGCCCACCAGCAGGAAAACCACCCCGCTTTGCTGGATCGGCGGAAACACGCGCAGACGTTTGTAGGTTGACTGGGCAATGTATACCGCCAGTGTCATGGCCAGCGCATGCTGGCCGAGCACCGTGCCAAGCAATACATCCTGAACCAGTCCCACCGAGGCACCCCAGACCACGCCGATCCGATGCGGCAGGGCAATCGCCCAGTACACCATGGCCAACACCAGCCACTGCGGGCGCAGGTATTCGACCGCATCCGGCAGCGGCAGGACTTCCAGCCACCCGGCTACCAGCAGAGTAACGATAATGATCGGCGTGCCGGCGGACTGGTTACGGCTCACTGATCGTCCTCCGACGGCGCACCGGCGACCATAAGCACATGGCTGGCGCGATCAATCTGCGCGGTCGGGCGCGCCTCAATCAGCAGGAAGGCCTGACCAGGCTGCTTGCTGACCCGTGTCACCAGCGCAACCGGATAGCCCGCCGGGTAGCGCTTGCCCAGACCCGTGGTCACCAGCAGGTCCCCTTCGATGATGTCCGCCGTTTCCGGCACATATAAAAGCCGCAGGCGATCACTGTAGCCAGTGCCGGCGAGGATGGAGCGAATGCCATTGCGATTGATCTGCACCGACAGGGCGTGGGTGGCATCGGTAATCAGCAATACACGCGATGCCAACGGACCGACCTCCACCACCTGCCCCATCAGGCCGTTGGCATCCAGCACCGCCTGCCCCTTGAAGGCGCTGTCGCTACCTTTATTGACCAGGATTTCCTGACGATTGGGGTCTGGCTCCACACCGACGATTTCGGCGACGGATACACGAGCGTCCAGCCGTGCGGAGGAATTCAGCAGTTCACGCAACCGCACGTTTTCGGCTTCCAGTACGGCCAACCGCTGGGCTTTTTGCTGCAGGATCAGCAGCTGACGCTCCAGCCGCTGGTTGTCTTCACGCAGGGTTTCGGTGGTGCGCGCCTGAGACGAGACCCAGGACGCCATCGAGGTAGGCAGGTAGGCAAGGTACTGAACGACGCCGACCGGGTAACCGAGAATCTGCCTGACAGGCGCCAGAACGGTGGTGCGCAGGTCGACAAAAATCATCACCACACACACAGACAATACCGCCAGCAGGCGGTAGCCGGAGCGGTTACTGTCAGAAAACAGGCTGGCGATGGCGGGCCTCCGCGGATAGTACGACTGCGCGCGCGATCGACGCGGCGCGCTTAAATGTTGGTAATCAGGTCGAGGCCCTTGGTGTCCATCATTTCCAGCGCGGTACCGCCACCGCGGGCGACGCAGGTCAGCGGGTCATCAGCGACGATCACCGGCAGGCCCGTTTCCTCTTCCAGCAGGCGGTTGATGTCGCGCAGCAGCGCGCCACCGCCAGTCAGCATCATGCCACGCTCGGCGATATCAGACGCCAGTTCTGGCGGCGAGGCCTCCAGCGCGGTCTTGACCGCATTGACGATGGCCGCCAGCGGCTCTTTCAATGCCTCGAGGATTTCTTCGCTATTGAGGGTGAACTGGCGCGGCACCCCTTCTGCCAGGTTACGACCGCGCACATCGATCTCGCGAATCTCGCCACCGGCGTGGGCCGTGCCAATTTCCTGCTTGATGCGCTCAGCGGTGGATTCACCGATCAGGCTGCCATACTCCTTGCGCACAAACGACACGATGGCCTCGTCGAACTTGTCGCCACCGATGCGCAGGGACTGGGAGTAGACCACACCGTTGAGGGAGATAATGGCGATTTCCGTGGTACCACCACCGATATCCACCACCATGGAACCGAACGCTTCATCGACCTTGAGGCCGGCACCGATCGCTGCCGCCATCGGCTCTTCGATCAGATACACCTCACGGGCGCCAGCACCATAGGCAGAATCAAGGATGGCGCGCCGCTCCACCTGAGTGGACTGACACGGCACGCACACCAACACACGCGGCGCCGGCGGAAAGAAGCCGGTCTCGTGCACCTTGCGAATGAAGTACTGCAACATCTTTTCAGTCACTTCGAAGTCGGCGATCACACCGTCCTTCATCGGCCGGATGGCGGTGATATTGCCCGGCGTACGACCCAGCATGCGCTTGGCCTCAACGCCCACTGCCGCCACGCTCTTCTGGGCGCCATGGTGACGAATGGCGACCACCGAGGGTTCATCCAGCACAATTCCACGGCCACGCACGTAAATCAGCGTATTGGCGGTACCCAGGTCGATGGAAAGGTCGGTGGAGAACATCCCGCGGATGCGTTTAATCAGTGACATGCCAGCCAGTATCCTGAGCTCAAAATGATGAACGGGGCGTACCCCAAAAAGAATTGCGCAACTCTAGCAATGGCGGGGGGTCAGGGCAAGCCGCAAGACTGGCCGCGAGGGGCGCGAATATGGTAGTTTTCCCGCCTTTCTTCGACCCCGTTTCAAGCTCCGGAGACGCCCATGGCGATCAATCAGGACACCGTGTTGCGCGCCGCGCATCTGGCACGGTTGCAGGTCAGCGAGCAGGATTGCGCCGAATTGACCTCCCGACTCAGTGATATTCTTGCCATGGTGGATGAGTTGCAGCAGGCCGACGTCGCCGACATCCAGCCAATGGCGCACCCGCTTGATGTGCACCAGCCGCTGCGTGACGACCAGGTCACAGAAACAGACATCCGTGATCAAGTGCTCCCGCTTGCCCCCGCCGCTGAAGACGGCTGCTACCTGGTTCCGCGGGTGATCGAATGAGCCTGCATGACCAGACCCTGACGCAATTACGCGACGGTTTGCAGCGCGGCGATTTCTCCGCACGTGAACTGAGTGCGCATTTTCTCGGTCGTATCAAGGCGCTCGACGGCGAGCTTAACGCCTTTATTACCGTTACCGAGGAGCAGGCGCTGGCACAAGCAGCCGCTGCCGATCAAGCGCGTAGCCAGGGCAACGCCGGTCCACTCAATGGCCTGCCGATCGCGCACAAGGACATCTTTTGCACACAAGGCGTGCGCACCTCCTGCGCGTCGAAGATGCTGGATAATTTTATTTCCCCCTATGACGCCACCGTGGTCAGCAATCTCGCCAAGGCTGGCATCATCATGCTCGGCAAGACCAACATGGACGAGTTCGCCATGGGCTCGTCAAACGAGACCAGCTGGTATGGCGCGGTCAAGAACCCGTGGCAACTGGATAGCGTTCCCGGCGGATCATCCGGTGGCTCTGCCGCCGCCGTGGCTGCACGCCTGGCGCCGGCGGCCACCGGCACAGACACCGGCGGCTCGATTCGCCAGCCCGCCGCCTTGTGCGGCATCACCGGCCTGAAACCAACCTACGGCACGGTATCGCGCTGGGGCATGATCGCCTTTGCGTCGAGTCTTGATCAGGCTGGACCGATGGCGCGCACGGCGGAAGACTGTGCACTGTTGCTGCAAAGCATGGCGGGACCGGATGACAAGGATTCAACCTGCCTCAACCGTGCGGTGGACGATTATTTGTCAGGCCTGAATCAGGACATTGCCGGGCTGACAATAGGTCTGCCGGAAGAGTTCTTTCCCCAGGACCTCGACGGCCGCATAGCAGACGTGACCCGCGACGCGATCCGTGAGATTGAAAAGCTCGGCGCCAAAGCCGTCAGCATCTCGTTGCCAAGCGTCAAACTGTCCGTGCCAGCCTATTACGTTATTGCACCCGCAGAGGCGTCATCCAATCTTTCTCGCTTTGATGGCGTGCGCTACGGCTATCGCTGCGCCGATCCTGTCGATCTGATCGACCTGTACAAGCGCTCACGCAGTGAAGGTTTCGGGGCGGAAGTTAAGCGACGCATTCTGGTCGGCACCTATGCACTCTCACACGGCTATTACGATGCCTATTACTTGAAGGCGCAAAAAGTGCGGCGCCTGATCCGTGACGAGTTTGCACGTGCTTTTGAACAGTGCGACATCATCGCCGGCCCGACCTCGCCGGAGCAGGCGTTCAAACTTGGCGCCAAGAATGATGACCCGGTCACCATGTACATGGCAGATGTTTTCACCATCGCGGTGAACCTCGCAGGCCTGCCGGCGCTGTCCATGCCTGGCGGCTTTATTGATGGCCTTCCGGTCGGCGTGCAACTGATCGGCAATTACTTCCGCGAAGGGCAGCTACTCAACGTCGCCCACCGCTATCAACAAGCCACCGACTGGCATAGCCGCGCACCGACTTTCGGAGGCACGCTCTGATGCAATGGGAAACAGTGATCGGCCTGGAAGTGCACGTGCAGCTGAACACGGCCAGCAAGATTTTCTCTGGCAGCAGCACTGCCGTTGGCGCTGCCCCCAACAGTCAGGCTAACCTGATTGATCTCGGCATGCCCGGCACCCTGCCGGTGGTCAACCGCGAAGCGATCAACAAGGCGATCCAGTTTGGTCTGGCCATCGGTGCGGAGATCAACAAGCACAGCGCGTTTGAACGCAAAAATTACTTCTATCCAGACCTGCCCAAGGGCTACCAGACCACGCAACTCGAGCATCCGATAGTCGGCGCCGGTGTAGTCGAGATCGAACTATCTGACGGCAGCAAGAAAAACGTACGCGTTCACCACGCCCATCTCGAAGAAGATGCCGGCAAGTCGCTGCATGAAGACTTTCATGGCATGTCTGGCATCGACCTTAATCGCGCCGGCACACCACTGATCGAGATCGTGTCCGAGCCGGACATGCGCAGCGCCGAAGAGGCCGTTGCCTATGCACGCAAACTGCACTCGATTGTCACCTCGATCGGCATCTGTGACGGCGATATGTCACAGGGCTCCATGCGTTTTGACGTCAACGTCTCGATTCGGCCAGCCGGTGAGGAGAAGCTCGGCACGCGCACTGAGACCAAGAACCTGAACTCGTTCAAGTTCATGGAGAAGGCGATTGCGCTGGAAATTCAGCGGCAGATGGATGTGCTCGAAGATGGCGGCGAAATTGTCCAGGAAACCCGCCTTTATAACGGTGACACCCATACCGCCCGGTCCATGCGCAGCAAGGAAGACGCCAACGACTACCGCTACTTCCCCTGTCCGGATCTGTTGCCCGTTGTGGTAACCGAGGAGCAGATCGAAGCGCTGCGCGCGGCGCTGCCAGAGCTGCCGGATGCACGCAAACAGCGTTTCATGGCGGAGCATGGCCTATCGGCCTACGACGCTGACAACCTGTCCGCTGATCTGTCAATGGCCAACTATTTTGAAAGCGTGGTTACAGTATGCGGTGATGCCAAACTGGCGGCGAACTGGGTGATGGGTGAGCTGGCGGCGCATCTGAATGCAGCGGATATCGCCATCACCGGCAGCCCGGTCAGTGCCGCGCAGCTCGGCCAGCTGATCCAGCGCCTTCAGGACGGAACCATCAGTTCGAAGATTGCCAAGCAAGTATTTGAAGCCTGCTGGCAAGGCAAGGGCGACCCCGACCAGATCATCGCCGATCAGGGCCTCAAGCAGATGTCCGATAGCGGCGAACTGGAGGCCATTATTGATCAGGTGATCGCCGACAATGCGGGCCAGGTCGAAGCGTTCCGCGCCGCAGATGAAGGCAAGCAGAAAAAGATGTTCGGCTTCTTTGTTGGTCAAGTGATGAAGCTGACACAAGGCAAGGCCAATCCGCAGCAGGTCAACGAATTGCTGCAGAAAAAGCTGTCCTGAGAACAGCGTCCGGGACACTGCGCTGGCAGTGTCCCATTGCATTACGGACATTGATCACAGCCGTGACAGAAGCCGTTGCCTGACATAGGTCGGCTGGGATAGGTTGTGCACTGACGTCCGATGTCGTGACAAAGCAGGAGTGCGACTGATGATTCCCCTCGCCGAGCCCACTTCCGGCTTCTCAGTGCTGGTTCGCCAATACAAACGTCTGGTAAGAGAACTGCTGGACAAGCTGGCGCTGCCTGAAGAAAACATCCAGCTCGCCGCCACCGACAATGCATTCAGGCAGGGCATGGCACCCGGCAAAACCTGGCTGATAAAAGGCGGCATGCTGAACATGCGTTGTCAGGGACGCAAGCTGTTCACCTGGGATGAAGGCGACCTGATTCTTCCGGACGCCGCGCCAGACGCCGATGATGCGATGAAGTACTCCTCGGAAAATGCCGTCCTGCTGGCCGGGTTCGACACTCTGGAACTGGTCCGTAAGGCGCTGGCCAATGAAGACACGGCGCGCCTGTGGACCCGGCTATTGATGACCAAACAAGGCATTCTGATGCGCCTGATCGCGGCGCAGATGGATGAGGAAACCCAGACCACGCCGGGGTTTGCTTACTTTATGCCGGGTGACGTGATTATTCGGCAAGGCGACAGCGCGGATTACGTCTTCAGCCTGTTCGAGGGAAGCGCTGATGTACTCGTCGATGACGTGGTCGTGGGGGAAGTCAATGAAGGCGAAGTGCTGGGCGCATTGGCGGTGCTCACTCACGCACAACGCTCAGCCACCGTGCGAGCCAAAACCCGCTGCTCGGTGGTGAAGGTCCCCAAGGATCAGTTCAAACACTTGATCCGCAACAACCCGACCATGATTCATGGCTTGCTGACCGACATGGCCAACCAGATCAAGAAGCTCAATGCCCATGTGGTACAGCTTTCAGGTTGATGACTGAAGCAAACAAAAAACGGCGCCCGCAGGCGCCGTTTTTTGTTCAAGCCAGATCAATCCCTGAAGATATACCAGAACAACCCACCAGCCCCTGCCAATGCCACCAGCAAGCTGACCGCAGTAATCAGGATATACAGGCCTTTATTGGATTTTGCCGGGGCGCGGTCACTGTCATCGGCGACGGCGTCTGGCATTTCTGCCGCCGCCACTGGCGTGCCGACCTCCGGCGCCTTGACCGCCGCGACGCCAGGGTGGGTCTGCTCACCGCTGCCATCGGCTTCCACTTCCGGCACTGCCTGCCCGGTGAACTCACAAATCAGCGCACGACGCTGCTGGCGGTATTCCGCCGCCGCCATTGATCCGTTGGCATAGGCATCGACCAGCGCCGACAGTTTCTGATTGAGCGTCTGCGCCGATGCTGTCATACGCCAGCCTCTACGACGATCACCGAGACGTTGTCACGGGCGCCACAGGCTAACGCACCCTGCAGCAGCTTGTTGGCCGCAGCATCGACATCACCCTCAGCCAGACCGGCTTCTATTTCAGGCGGATCCAGTTCGTTGTACAGACCATCGCTGCACAACATGTATCGATCCCCGGGCTGTATATCGAACAGCATCACGTCCACCGCCAGATGCGCAGCGCCGCCCACCGCCTTGGTGATGACATTGGCATTGGGGTGGGCGTCGGCTTCCTCAGGACTGAGCAAGCCGGCATCGACCAGACGCTGGACCTGGGAGTGATCGCGGGAAATTTGCTCCAGCGCGCCAGCACGTAACCGGTACAGGCGGGAGTCACCGGCCCAGACGCAAGCGCCATAACCCTGGGACACCAGCAAGGCGACCACGGTCGAGCCCATCATGCGGCCGGCAAATTCGCGCTCGGAGTGCGCACGAATATGATCGTTAACGTTCTGCAGGGCGTCTTCGACGGCGTCGACAAACAGACTGAAGTTGTCTTTGCGGGAGACTTGCTCAAGCGCCTTGGCAATCATGCCGCTGGCCACATCCCCTGCTTCATGACCACCCATGCCGTCCGCCACAGCCCACAGACCCAGCTGCGGCGCAGCCATGATCGAGTCTTCGTTGTGCTTGCGGCGCGCACCCGTGTCAGTCAGCGCACAATATTGCCAAGCGGACACGTAAGTCCCCCGCAGTTATTGAATTTATCGACACACTTTAGCGTCTGTCCGGGATTATGCAAAGCACGACCGGCGCGGCCTGCTATGGTGGTCGGGATAAACCACCGGCTAGCGACTGCGCACCAACAGCAACAGCCCGGCAACGATGCTGATCAGTGCCGGGATCAAAGCTGCCAGTAACGGTGAGGTATCGAACACCAGACTCATATGGCCAAAGAACTGCTGGCCGTAATGAAACACCAGCCCGGTAGCGATACCGGCAGTCATACGCAAGCCCATGGTGACCTGCCGCAACGGCCCGAATACGAAAGAGGTGGCCACCAACACCATGCCAAGGGTGGCCAGCGGCTGCAGCAACTTCTGCCAGAAAGCCAGCAGGTACTCTCCCGCCTCCAGCCCCTGCTTGGACAGATAGGAGGCATATTCGCTCAGTTTGTTCAGCGCCAGATGTTCCGGCTTGAGGATAATCATCGACAGCAGCTGTGGTGTCAGACTGGTTTCCCAGGTGCCGCTGGCCTCGGAGTAGGGCTCGACCCGATCACCAACAATACGACTGCCGCTGATGTCTTCAAGAAACCAGTGGTCCCCCTGAAAGATGGCGCGGCGAATAAACAGGCTTTCCTGAAGGTGATCCTTGTCGTCATAGCGGTAACGGGTAACACCGTACAGCACACCGTTCGGTTGCACCGCATTGATATGAATAAACTCTTCACCTTCGCGATGCCAATAGCCGTATTTGGACTTCAGCGCCTCACCGCCACTCTCGGCCATCGCCCGATTACTTTGTGCTACCTGCTCCGCATAGGGTGCCAGATACTCTCCCACCAATGCCGTCACCAGCAGCAACAGCACCGCCGGTCGCATTACCATCCAGCAGATGCGAAACGTCGACACACCGGCTGCACGAATCACAGTCAGCTCACCACTGTTGGCCAACAGACCCAAACCCAGCAGCGTGCCGAGCAGGATTGCCATGGGCATGAAATCCACCAACGTACGTGGCGTCGTGGTCAGCACAAACATCAACGCCTGCCAGGCCTGATAGTCATCGCGCAGCCACTCAAGTTCATAAATAAAGGCAAACAGGCTGTTCAGCGCCACCAGTACCAGCACCAGGGCCAGCGTCGGCACCATCACCGCCCGCCACAAATACTTGTTCAAGCGAATCATGCGCGCACCCCGCGACGACGATCACGCCAGGCAGTGCTCAAAGCCGGCCAACAGTACAATGCCACCACCAGCAATACCGCGAATGCATGCACCCAGTACACATTCAGGTACCAACTGCCCGCCTCCATGCTGTCGAGATCAGCAATGCGACTACGGATGACCAACAGGGCTCCCATGTACACCATGTATGCAAGAATCGCCGGTATCAATTTACCAAACCGTCCCTGCCGGGGATTAACTTGCCCGAGCGGAATCGCCGCTATGCACATGATCGGCACCAACAGCGCCAGCGACAGCCGCCATTGCCACTCTGCGCGCGCTTCGGGTGACGTACTGGCGAGCAGACTGGGGGTGGTCCAGCCACGCACTTTTGGCGGTCGCGCCGCCACCCTTTCTTCGCCGATCTGCATCATGGCACTGGCAAAGCTGACCTCGCGGAAGTCACCCTGACCGGCCACCCCCTGATACTGCACACCTTTTTCCAGGCGCAAATAGTTCATCCCGTCTTGCTGTACCAGACGTCCCTGCTCAGCGCGAATGGTCACCGACTGACGCGGCGCATCGCCCTTGCCATAACGGATTTCCGAGATAAACAGGTTGCGCAGCAGTCCCGCCTCGCGATCGACTTCTTCTGCGTAGGTACTGCGCTGCAAGCCGTCATAACCCTTGGAAAAAAACTTTCCCGGTGTAAGCAGCTCCAGCACCGAGCGGTTTTTCTGCTCATCAAACAGACGGGTCACCTCAGCGTCCCCGCGCGGCGTGATATAGAGACTGAATAGCGCGATCAGCGCCGTGGCCATCACCGTGGGCAACATCAGCCCTCTGGCATTACTGGCCATGCTGAAGCCACCGGCACGCATCACCACCAGCTCGTTATCAATGCTGAGCCGGCCGTAAACCAGCAGCACACCGATGAACATGCTCAACGGCAGTATCATCTGCAAAAACTCCGGTAGCCGGAACAGCATCACCAGGAGCAGAATATCGGCGGAAATTTCACCTGCGGCCGCCTCGGCGAGATACTTGATAAAGCGACCGCTGACCAGCACCATCATCAGCACGAAGGTGACCACCACCGTGGTCACAAACAGCTGCCGATTGATATATCGATTGAGAATCAAAATAGTCCCGTCCCATGCTGGCGAGGGGGCATTGTAACGTAAGGGCCACCAATCAATGGAATACACTGTCTCAGATAAAGCCGTAACCAAATATAAATCCGACTGTCTGGTGATTGCGCTGGGCAAGGACCAGGCCGCACCAGCGCAGCTGCCTGAGGACACGCGCGCGCTGATTGCCAGCGCGATCAAGCTCGGCGATTTCACCGGCAAGGCACGCCAGACGCTGATGCTACCAGCCCCTGCCGGGATCAGCGCCAAGCGCCTGCTATTGATCGGCAGCGGTGGCGAAGACGGCCTGAGCGTGGTTGAACTGGGCAAACTGGTATCCGCAGCGGTGACGGCGGTGAGTGGCACCGGCGCCCGGCACGCCAGCTGGCTACTGCACAGCAGCTTGCTCAAGGACGCCACCATGGCAGAGCAGTTGCGCGAAATCGTGCGACTGGCCGATGCCGCCAGTTACCGCTTCGACCATTACCGCTCCAGCAGTGAGCCCGCCACCCTGACCCACTGGAGCTTTCTGCTCGACAGCGCCAAAGCCGCTGAAAAGAAGGCACTGGAACAAGGCAAGGCACTGGCAGCGGGCGTTGCGCTGTGCCGCGACCTGGGCAATCAGCCGCCGAATATCTGCTACCCCACCTACCTCACCAGCCAGGCACGGGCGATGGCCAGGCAGTATGAACAGCTCAAGGTCTCAGTGGTGTCGGAGCAGCAGGCGGAAAAAATGGGCATGGGCGCCTTTTGTGCCGTCTCCCGCGGCAGCGAGCGTGAAGGCCAGATCATCGTTTTTGAATACAAGGCTGGCAAAGGCAAGCCCGTGGCGCTGGTCGGCAAGGGCATCACGTTCGACACCGGCGGCATCTCGCTCAAGCCCGGCGCCGCCATGGATGAAATGAAATATGACATGTGTGGCGCAGCCAGTGTGTTTGGCACCGTCAAGGCGGTCTGCGAACTGGGCCTGCCGATCAATCTGATCGCAGTGGTGGCGGCTGCGGAAAATATGCCTGATGGGCGCGCCTCGCGCCCCGGCGACATCGTCAGGACGCTGTCCGGTCAGACGGTGGAGATCCTCAACACCGACGCAGAAGGTCGGCTGGTGCTGTGTGACGCCCTGACCTATGTGCAGAACAAGTACAAGCCGCATACGGTCATTGATATCGCCACCCTGACCGGCGCCTGTGTGGTGGCGTTGGGCAGCCATGCGCAGGCCGTCTATGCCAATGACGACGACCTGTCACGAGCGCTGATTGACGCCGGTAACCGTTGCGGCGACCGTGGCTGGCCGATGCCGCTGTGGAATGACTATCAGGAGCAGCTTGATAGCCCGTTTGCCGACATGGCCAACATCGGCGGCCCGAAGGGCGGTTCGATCACCGCCGCCTGCTTTCTGGCGCGCTTCACCAAAGACGTCAAATGGGCCCACCTGGACATCGCAGGAACGGCTTGGCTAAGCGGCGGCAAAACCAAGGGTGCCACCGGCCGCCCGGTGCCGATGCTGACCAACTACTTGATGTCCTTGACTCAATCGTGACCGAGGTCTGGTTTTACGTGACCCGGGATGCCAGCAATGGCGCCCGGGCGCTATTGTTGAAACGGCTGCTGGAACGCGCCTGGACCAGTCCTCGTGCGCTGTATCTGCACACCAGCGATGAACAGGCCGCACGCCGCCTTGACGACTGGCTCTGGCAGCCCGGCAGCAGCTTTCTGCCGCACGGGCTGTACGGCGGCACCGCGCAGCGCTGCAGCATAGGCCACGACGGCAACGCGCCGGATCAGGGCGATATCCTGTTCAACTTGTCAGACCGCATTCCCGGCCTGTGCGGGCAGTTTGAGCGGGTTGTGGAGCTGGTGTCGGGGAGCGACAATGACACCCAACAGGGGCGTGAACGTTGGCGCCAGTACCGTGAACTCGGCTTCGCGGTAACCAAACATGAACTGGGCACGCTATGAGCAAGAACAAGAAGCCCGGCGGCAGCCGCGGCGAGTTACTCGACGAACTCAGCTCGATCCAGTCCCTGCTGGGCGATGCGGCGCGCGACGTTGAGCAACACAATCTGACCGGCGATGACGACATCCCCGTGTTGCCGCCGGAAGATGACGGTGATGCCCATACCCAGATCCCACTGCTGGGCGCGGATGCCACGGATGACCCTGCGCAAGTACGCAAGGCCGCCACCGCACGCGAAAATCCGTTCCTGCCAAAATCGACTGTCAATCGCGCCCAGCAAAGCCGCAATGACACCAGTAAGGCAATCGAGGCGATGATCCAGCAGCGCACGGCGGCCCCTGCCCGACCGGCCGCCACCCCACCTCCTTTACCACGCCCTTCTGCTGGTACGTCGAGCCCGACCCTGAGCGATCAGCAAGTCCGTGCATTGGTGGATGAGATTCTGGCTGCGTGGATGCCGCGGATCGAGCGCGAACTGCGCGATCGCCTGATCGAAGAATTGAAGTCAAAATCCTGATTGGTTGCGCGCCCGCCCGCGACCTCGGCGCCCCGCTTCGCTATAATCCCCGCCCTCAAGCCACCCGCCTGAAACAAGACGTTGGAATGCAGCATGGATAAGACTTACCAGCCTGAAAGTATCGAAACGCGTTGGTATCAGCACTGGGAAGACCAGGGCTATTTTTCGCCCGCCGGCAAGGGCGAGTCGTTCTGCATCATGATTCCGCCACCCAATGTCACCGGGTCCCTGCACATGGGGCACGCGTTTCAGGACACCATCATGGATACCCTGACACGCTGGCGACGCATGCAAGGGCGCAATACCCTTTGGCAGGTCGGTACCGACCACGCCGGCATTGCCACCCAGATGGTGGTGGAGCGCCAGTTGGCGGCGGCCGGCACCAGCCGCCACGAACTTGGCCGCGAGCGTTTTCTCGACAAGGTCTGGGAATGGAAAGCCGAATCGGGTGGCACCATCACGCGCCAGTTGCGTCGCATGGGGGCCAGCGTTGACTGGTCGCGCGAACGCTTCACCATGGACCCGGGTCTTTCCAATGCTGTGCAGGAAGTATTTATCCGGTTGTATCAGGAAGGCCTGATTTATCGCGGCAAGCGGCTGGTCAACTGGGATCCGACACTGCATACCGCCATTTCAGATCTGGAAGTCGAGAACCACGAAGAGAAAGGTCATCTCTGGCATTTTCGCTATCCGCTCGCGGACGGTTCAGGTCACCTTGTTGTCGCCACCACGCGGCCGGAAACCATGCTTGGTGACAGCGCCGTCGCCGTGCATCCGGAAGACCCCCGCTACAAGGACATGATTGGCAAAACCATCATGCTGCCACTGGTAAACCGCGAAATTCCCATCATCGCTGATGACTATGTTGACCCGGAGTTCGGTTCCGGCTGCGTCAAGATTACCCCGGCACATGACTTCAATGATTATGAGGTCGGCAAGCGCCACGACCTGCCATTGATCAATATCCTTACCATCGATGCAGCACTGAACGATGATGTACCGGAGCCTTACCGCGGCCTCGACCGCTTCGAGGCACGCAAGAGAGTAGTGGACGATCTTGATGCGCTCGGTTTGCTCGACAAGATTGACGACCACACCCTGATGGTGCCGCGTGGTGATCGCTCTGGGGTCGTGATTGAGCCGTATCTCACGGACCAATGGTTTGTCCGCATTGCGCCGCTGGCCGAGCCGGCAATCAAGGCGGTTGAAAACGGCGACATCCAGTTCGTGCCAAAGCAGTACGAAAACATGTACTTCGCCTGGATGCGCGACATCCAGGACTGGTGTATCTCCCGGCAACTCTGGTGGGGTCATCGCATCCCGGCCTGGTACGATGACGCTGGCAATCTCTATGTCGGACGTGACGAAGCAAGCGTGCGTGCTGACAATAATCTCGGTGATGTGCCACTGCATCAGGACGATGATGTGCTCGACACCTGGTTCAGCTCAGCACTCTGGACCTTTTCTACACTCGGCTGGCCAGAGCAGACTGAGGAGCTCAAGCAATTCCATCCCACCGATGTGCTGGTCACCGGCTTCGATATCATTTTCTTCTGGGTCGCGCGCATGATCATGATGACTCTGAAGTTTACCGATCAGGTGCCATTCAAGAAGGTCTACGTGCATGGCCTGGTGCGGGATGCTGAAGGCCAGAAGATGTCCAAGTCGAAGGGCAACGTACTTGACCCGCTTGATCTCATCGACGGTATTTCGCTCGAAGCACTGCTGGAAAAGCGTGCTGGCGGATTGATGCAACCGCAAATGGCGCAGAAGATTGATCGCCGCACGCGCAAGGAATTCCCGGACGGCATCAATGCCTATGGCACTGACGCACTAAGACTCACCTTCCTGTCCCTTGCTTCTACCGGCCGGGATATCAAGTGGGACATGGGTCGTCTCGAAGGTTATCGGAATTTCTGCAACAAACTGTGGAACGCCGCACGCTATGTGCTGATGAATACTGAAGGCGAGGATTGTGGACAGCAGGGCGGCGATGTCGAGCTGTCTGTGGCGGACCGCTGGATTATTTCAATGTTGCAGCGCGCAGAGAGCGAGATTTCAGAGGCCATGGAGAGCTTCAGATTCGACCAGGCCAGCGCCGCCCTGTATGACTTTATTCTCAAGGAATATTGTGACTGGTATCTGGAGCTCTCCAAACCTGTGCTGTACTCAGACGGCTATAGTGTTGAGCAGAAGCGCGGCACTCGACGCACACTGGTCAAGGTACTGGAAGCCGTTTTGCGACTGTCACACCCGTTCATGCCGTTCATCACAGAAGAAATCTGGCAACGCATCAAGCCTCTGGCAGGCGTCAATGATGACAGCATCATGCTGTGCAACTACCCGCAGTCAGAGGCAGACAAGCTCGATACTGCCGCCGAGCAGGATGTCGAATGGCTACAAGGTGTCATCACCGCGATCCGTAACATTCGCGGTGAGATGCGCATAGCGCCCGGCAAGGAATTGCCAATCTACCTCCACAATGGTGATGAACAGGACAAGCAGCGACTGGAAGCGAATCGCGGCTATCTGGCAAAACTTGCCAAGCTCGAAAGCGTAACCTGGCTCAATCCCAGCGACTCCGCCCCACCATCCGCCACTCAGCTGGTTGGGCGCATGGAAATTCTTGTACCGATGGCGGGCCTGATAGACAAGAAGGCAGAGATTGAGCGACTGGCTAAAGAGATCAGCAAACTCAAGCAGGAAGTCACACGACTTGAAAGCAAGCTGAAAAACCCGGGCTTTGCCGACAAGGCGCCAGCTGAAGTCGTGGAGAAAGAACGCACCAAGCTCATTGAGCAACGCTCTTCGCTGGCAAAGCTTGATGAGCAGCTGGAGAAAATCAAATACCTGTAACCGGCAATCAGCCTGGGAGGCAGCCATGCGTTTAATTTTCGTTCTTCTGCTAGGAGTATTGGCGGGCTGCCAGGGTGCCCTGCAGCGCGCCGTTGATGCAGACAGTCGCAGCGAAGATTTTCGCCAACGCGACCGCTACCGCCACCCGCTGGAAACGCTGTCTTTTTTTGGTGTCAGGGAAGATATGACGGTGGTCGAGATTTGGCCGGGACCGGCCGGATGGTACACCGAGATCCTTGCTCCACTGTTACGTGACAAGGGCCAGCTTTATGCGGCGCATTTTCCTCCCGACAGCGATATTCCGTTCTACTCCCGTTCACTGCAGACATTCCGCGAAAAAATGGCACAACAGCCGGACGTGTACGACAGGGTTGAAATCACCTATCTCTACCCTCCCGCTCATAGCCGCATAGCGCCGGCGCAGAGCGCGGATGCAGTGCTGACGTTCAGAAACGTGCATAACTGGGTAAAGGCTGGCAATGCAGAACTGGTATTTGAAAGCTTTTTTTCGGCGCTGAAACCAGGCGGCGTACTGGGCGTGGTGGAGCACCGCGCCAAGGAAGGCACGGCACTGACTGAACAGATCGAAAGTGGCTACATTACTGAAAGTCATGTCATTGAGCTGGCAGAAAAGGCGGGATTTGTTCTCGAAGCGCGCAGCGACATCAATGCCAATCCGATGGATACGCAGCAGCATCCTGCGGGGGTGTGGACGCTACCACCAAGTCTGCGCCTTGGCGACGAAAACCGTGACGTTTACCTGGCAGTTGGCGAAAGCGACCGTATGACGCTGCGATTCCGCAAGCCTGATTAATTCGGTAAACTCGGCGACAACAACGCTGGCGATGTACCGTCCACCAGTATCGCCTCGGCAATCCCTGACATCACGGCTTTATGATGTGCCAGCGTTTCAGCCGAACAGTCGGTGGCATTAAGCACATGAATCGAACAGCTTTCCAGTGCCCAGATAATGGCATTGAACACCAGCAGATCGTGCTTCTTTCCCGACACCCGATGCATTTCTGTCTGCAGTACTTTGGCCGTAGACAGGAAAGCAGTTTGCCGATGTGGCCATAGCACAGATTCAGTACGCCGAGCCTCTTCAGCCATCAGACGGATGATAGAGCCGAGACTGAGGTGATAGTCAAAGTAGCTGCTGAATGTATTACGAATAATGTCCGTGACCGTCGCAGCACTCTCCGCCTGCGCCTTGAACAGCAGCACCATGTTCTCAATGAAGATCTCATAGATCGACTCGAGCACATCGTGCTTGTTCTTGAAATACTTGTAGAAGGTGCGTCTGGATACACTGGCCGCATCAAGAAGATGCTGCACTGTGGTGCGTTCGAGCCCACGTACCGAAAATACAGATACCGCGTGCGTCAGTATTTCGGCTCGTGCACTACTGCGATTAGCCGCGCCATCGCTCGAACCATTCAACACGGCGTTAATTACCGCGCGCATTTGCCCCAGATCATCTATTGCAGCCGTCATAATAAACACCATGTTTACCAAGCAGCAGAAGGTTACCGGAGCCAGGCAGGCGAGTAAACAAAAAAACCGGCGCCGTATCTGAGCCGCGTGCATCGATGCCACGTTGGCCACGACCACAGTGGCAAAAAAAAGGGCCTCCCTGTTGGGAGGCCCTTTTCTGTTTAGAGCCTGACGATGA
>CAYMEY010000007.1:0-133437 GCA_964389795.1 uncultured Alcanivoracaceae bacterium | reverse complement strand
ATGTCCGCGTGGAGGCGGCGAGACGACGCTTTGAAGAGCCAATGCTGGTCACGCATCGTGGCCTGAGTGGTCCGGCGATGTTGCAGCGGTCGAGCTTCTGGCTGCCCGGAGAGGTGGTGGAGATCGATCTGTTGCCGCGACTGAATGACGTCCTGCCAGCGCTACTGTCGCTGCGCCAGGAGAGGCCGAATCAGCTCATTGCACAATGGTTGTCGCAATGGTGGCCACGTCGATTTGCTGATCAGTTCTGCCAGCATCAGGATTGGCTGCAGCCAATCCAGCATTTCTCCAACAGTGCGCTGGCGGCCGTCGCCACAACACTGAAAGGCTGGCGCATCAAGCCGGCGGGGACTGAGGGGTATCGCACTGCAGAGGTCACGCTGGGCGGCGTGGATACTGGCAATCTGCTATCAAAAAACATGATGGCCAGCAGCGTTGATGGCTTGTATTTTATCGGCGAAGTGGTGGATGTGACCGGCGAGTTGGGCGGTCATAATTTCCAGTGGGCCTGGGCATCGGGGTGGTGTGCGGGTCAGGCGGTTTAGCAGCGAGATAAATGGGGGTAGTTCATGCGTGGTGTTTTTGCAGCCTTGTTGTTGATGGTGAATACGGCAGCTGTTGCTGCGGACGCACATTTATATCTGGGGGCAGGGTTTGATTTCGGTGGTGACAAGCTGGCCGAGACAGACGATTCGCAGGACTTGCGCGCGGGTCAAGGACTGTCCCTGACAGTGGGAATGGATATTGATATGGCGCCGAATTTTATGTTGCGTGCCACCATTGGTCATAAGTGGGATGCGCTGGAAGCTGACAACGGAGAGGCAGACATCAAGCATACTCAGCTCGAGGTGCTTGGTTATCATTTCTTCGGTGAGGGTTTTCATGGCCTCGGCGCAGGTCTGACCCATCATCGCAACATCAAGTTCAGCTGCGATGTGGACTTTCTCTGCAGCGGCACTATCCAGGCAGACGATACTAACGGACTGGTAGTAGAGTACCTGTATCGCACCAAAAACGATGGCAGCTCAGGGGCCACCATCGGTGTGCGTGCGGCAACCGGGCTGGATTATGACTTTGGTGGCACTGAAACGGTGGATGCCAACTATATCGGTGCCAATATTGGCTTGAGCTTCTAGGCTGGAAACGCTGTAAAAAAGCCGCCTTCAAGGCGGCTTTTTTTATTTCGCTTTCAATGCCTTTTTCATCAGCTCCATCTGCTTCTGATTGTCGGTCTGATAGGGGGTCAGTCGCAGCAGCATGCCAAACAGGGGATGGTCCAGATAGTGCAATTCTTCACTGCGCATGCGCCGATTCTGGTCAATGCGCACCCAGTAGCTCTGGCCGGCATCGCTGCTGCGGGTGAACCAGAGTTCCGGTTCGACATGCAAATAGCGCGACAGGTGCAGGCGTAGCGTGCCCTGGAATTCGGGCTGGCTGGCGGCGACCTGCTGTTCAGATGACGCGTCCTCGGTGGTGCCGGTGTCCAGTGGTGGCAGACCGTACTCAAGATCAGCAGACTGCTGCATGACCGGGGTGGTCACGGCAACCTGATTGCCACCTGCGATATACAGCGGGAACGCATGGCTGCGCTCGCGCACCGGCTGTACCCAGGCGCGATGGTAGAGGGTGCGGTAGTCACCGGACTTTTTCATGCGGCCGAGCATATCGGTCAGAATCATCTGCTCAGCAGGCAGAAAGCGCCAGCTGCCCAGTCTGGCCGCACTGGTGTCGAGGCTGTCGGCGCCTTCAGGTAATAATGGGGACTCAGCGCTCGGGTGTATGGCATTCTCCGGCGCCAGCTGTGGGCGCTGGTCCAGTCGCCAGAATTCCTGACTGCTGGGCCCGCTGCGGGCAAATACCAGCACTTCAACCTGGTACCAGCTTTGTTCGTCCACCGCTGCCACCTTGGCAAGGCGGCTGCGCAGCTCCGGGGCGGATAATGTTGAGTATGGGTTTTCAGCAGTCGCGGCTGTGCTTATCAGGGCCAGCAGCAGGGCAGACAAAATTCGCATGCAATCAATTCCTCCGTGGCCGGACTATAGCACTGCTAACGGCCTGAAAGTGTGTCGAGCAGCTGATTCACGGCGTGCAGCCGTTCCGACGGGCTGTCGCTGTCATGGCGGAATTTCAGGCCGGTGGCGCCATCAAGCTTGAAGCGTGCCGGCGCCGACTGTACCAGTTGCACGATGCGTAACGGATCGACAGCGGTGCGATCGGAAAATTCCAGCTTGCCGAATTCCCGTCCGGTATCGATTTTGGCTATGCCCAGCTGTTGCGCACGCTGGCGCAGGGCGGTCACCGCAAACAGCTGCTTGACCTGCACCGGCAAAAGCCCGAAACGGTCGATCATTTCCACCTGCAGTTCATCCAGTTGCGCCTCGTTTTTGCAGCCGGCGATGCGTTTGTACAGGGTCAGGCGAGTATAGACGTCAGGCAGGTAGTCTTCGGGAATCAGTGCCGGGATGTGCAGATTCACTTCCGGGCCGCCGGACAGCGGGCGCTCCACATCCGGTTGCTCTCCGCGTTTGAGTGCCTCAACCGCTTGCTCGAGCATTTCCATATACAGGGAAAAGCCAATCGACTCGATATGGCCATGCTGCTCTTCGCCAAGCAGTTCGCCAGCGCCACGAATTTCCAGATCGTGGGACGCGAGCATGAAGCCTGCGCCCAGATCGCTGGCGGTTTCTATCGCCTCAAGGCGCTTTTCCGCGTCTTTGGTCATCACCTTTGGTGGTGGCGTCAGCAGGTAGGCATAGGCCTGGTGGTGCGAGCGGCCGACGCGGCCGCGTAGCTGATGCAGCTGGGCGAGGCCGAACTTGTCAGCGCGTTCGATAATGATGGTGTTGGCCGAAGGAATATCGATGCCGGTTTCGATGATGGTGGTGCACACCAGTACGTTAAAGCGGCGGTGATAGAAATCCGACATCACCGCTTCCAGTTCCCGTTCACGCATCTGGCCGTGCGCGGTCCCGACCCGCGCATCTGGTACCATGTCGCTGATCTCGCGCGCTGCGCGCGCCATGCTGTCGATGTCATTGTGCAGGAAGTAGACCTGTCCGCCGCGTAACAGCTCACGCAGGATGGCCTCCTTGACCACGGTATCATCACGTTGCTGCACGAATGTTTTTACGGACAGCCGCTTTTCTGGCGGTGTTGCGATAATGGAAATATCACGCAGGCCGGACAGTGACATATTCAGTGTGCGCGGTATTGGCGTAGCGGTGAGCGTAAGGATGTCGCAGTCCGCGCGCATCTGCTTCAGGCGTTCCTTGTGGCGTACGCCGAAGCGGTGCTCTTCGTCGACGATGATCAGGCCGAGATCACGAAACTCGATGCTTTCCTGCAGCAGCTGGTGGGTGCCGACCACGATATCGACCTTGCCCTCGGCCAGTCGTCGCAGCACGTCGGTCTTTTCTTTCTGACTGCGGAATCGGCTCAGTACCTCAATGCTGACAGGCAGGTCGGCAAAGCGGTCACTGAATGATTCAAAGTGTTGTTGGGCCAGCAGGGTGGTGGGCACCAGCACAGCGACCTGAGTGCTGTTCTGCACAGCAACAAATGCAGCGCGCATCGCCACTTCTGTTTTACCGAAGCCAACGTCGCCACACACCAGCCGGTCCATCGGGCGCTCGGCACGCATATCACTGATCACCGCTTCAATGGCAGCTTGCTGGTCCGGCGTTTCCTCGAACAGAAAGCCGGCAGCAAATTTCTGATAGTCATCATCGGTCAGGGCAAAGGCGCGGCCCTTGCGCGCTTCGCGCCGGGCAAAGGTGTTGAGCAGCTCCGCGGCGACATCGTTGATTTTCTCGGCGGCGCGTTGGCGTGCCTTGCTCCACTGGTCTGAACCAAGGCGGGTAAGTGGCGCATGTTCGGCATCACCGGCACCATAACGGCTGATCAGATGCAGGCTGGTGACGGGGATGTAGACCTTGTCACCGCCGGCATATTCGAGCAGCAGGAACTCGTGTGTCTGCCCGTCCACCTGCATGCTGGTCAGCCCCAGATAGCGGCCAACACCATGATCGATGTGCACCACCGGTGTACCAATCGTGAGCTCGCCGAGCGAGCGGAAAGCTTGTTCCGGCGCGCTGCTTTCATCACTGCGTCGGCGGCGGCGTTGCATGATGCGCTCGCCATACAGTTGTGCTTCGGCCACCACCAGCACCTGGTGATCAATTGCATGAAAGCCCTGGTCGAGTTCACCGGTAGTCAGGCACCAGTCATCAGCAGATTGCAGGAATTCCTGCCAGCCGCTGACCAATGCCGGTTGTACGCCGGCCTTTTGCATCAGCGTCAGCAAAGCCTCGCGGCGGCCGGCGGTTTCCGCACAAATCAACAGCCGTGGCGTTGGTGTGGGCAGCTGCGCTTGCAGTGCCACGAACGGGTTGTTGTGCTGGCTATCGAGTGGCGCCAGTGCATGGTAAGGGAAACGAATCCCGCCTTGCTCCACCAGCCGTGCTCGAGGCCACTTTTTCATGCTCGCTAGCAGTGGGTCCGGGTGCACAAACACATCCGCAGGCGGCACCAGCGGTCGGCGAATATCGTGACGCCGACTTTCATAGCGCTGTTCGATTTCCTGCCAGTAATGGCGCGCGGCGGCTTCCGTGTCCTGCAGCTGGATCAGGCGTGTGCCCGCCGGCAGGTAATCAAACAGAGACGCCAGCTGGTCAAAGAACAATGGCAGATAATATTCAATGCCGGGGCTGGCAATGCCCTCTGACACATCCTGATAAAGGCTGCAGCGACGGTGATCGACATCGAAGCGATCACGAAATGCATTACGGAAACGGCTGATGCCTTCGGCGCTGAGCGGGAATTCCGCCGCTGGCAGCAGGGTAATCTTGTCCACCTGTCCGGTAGAGCGCTGGGTTTCTGCATCAAACAAGCGCAACGATTCAATCTCATCATCGAACAGTTCGATCCGGAACGGCATTTCGGCGCCCATGGGAAAGATGTCCATGATTGCGCCGCGCACGGCAAACTCACCATGCTCAAGCACGTTATCGCGCTGGCGATAACCGCAGGCGACCAGCTGCTCGCGGGTTTTCTCCATGGCAAAGCGATCGCCGACAGAGAGCAGAAAGGTATTGCCCTGCAGGTGCGCTGGCGGTGCCAAACGTTGCATCAGGGTATTGATCGGTGTGATCAGAATGCCGTGCTGACAATGCGGCAAGCGGTGCAACACTTCGATACGGCTGCTGACAATATCCTGATGCGGAGAAAACAGGTCATAGGGAAGGGTTTCCCAGTCGGGAAAATGCAGCAGCGGAATGTCACTGCCGTGCAGATAAAAGCCAAGACTGTCTTCGAGTTGCTGTGCGCTGCTGGTATCGGCGGTCAGCACCAGCAGCAATCCGCTATCGCGTCGTGCCAGCTCCGCCAACACCACCGCGAGGCTGCCGCGGTCAAGGCCGGACCAGTCACGGACAATGTCGGCGCCCTTCGGGAACAGTTCTGTGGCAGGCAGCAGGGTCATCTGGGGTGCTTCGTAATCGCTTTCGGGGCGCGCATTGTAGCCGGATTCGCCGACACCGGCAGGTGAATTGCAAAATCGTCATGCTATGACAGGCGAGTGGTGAGCGGATGCCGCTAGAATTCATCTCCCATCCAGATCGAGGTTGCTGATGAAATCTGTAGTCCAGGACCTGCTTGCCATTCTCCAGCTCGAGCAGCTGGAGAATAATCTGTTTCGCGGTCAGACCCGTGCCACTGGCCAGAAAAGTATTTTTGGTGGTCTGGTGGCGGGGCAGGCGCTGATGGCGGCGTCGCGCACCGTGGCGGAGGAGCGGCCGGTGCATTCCCTGCATGCCTACTTCCTGCGCCCCGGCGATTTCAGCGTACCGATCATTTATGACGTCGATCGCATTCGCGACGGCCAGAGCTTTACCACGCGCCGGGTCAATGCGATCCAGCATGGCCGCGCGATCTTCTCGCTGGCGGCGTCGTTCCAGGTCGAAGAGCAGGGCGTTGAGCACCAGACGGATATGCCGCAGGTGCCGGCGCCGGACGAGCTCAGTGACGACGAAGGCCTGCGTCAGCGCATCGCCGCCAGTATTCCGGAAGGCTTTCGCGCCGCGTTCCTGCAGGAGCGGCCAGTGGAATTCCGGCCAATCAAGCCGGTCAACGGCTTTGCCGCCGAGCCCCAGGATGCCACCCGACTGGTCTGGTTCCGGATCAAGGAAGGCGTCGATGTGGATGCGGCCACCCACCGTGTGCTGCTGACATTCTGTTCTGATTTCGGCTTGATGGGGACCGCCATGCTGCCGCACGGCATGAACTTCTTTCAGCCACAGGTGCAGGCCGCCAGCATTGATCACGCCATGTGGTTTCACCGGCCGTTTCGCGCTGACGAGTGGCTGCTGTATGCCACCGACAGTCCGTCTGCGATCGGTGCCCGCGGCATCAATCGCGGCCTGATCTACCGTCAGGACGGTGCCCTGGTGGCATCCGTAGCGCAGGAGGGGCTGATGCGTATCCGGCCGCCGACTCCACTGTCCTGATGACGACATTGATACCGTTGCTGGAAGCGGCGCGTGCCTGCACCCTGTGTGCCGAGCACTTGCCGCTTGGCCCGCGGCCGGTGGTGCGGGCGTCGGCGACAGCGCGGTTGCTGATCATTGGTCAGGCGCCGGGCACGCGGGTGCATGACACCGGCATCCCCTGGAATGACCCCTCCGGAGAGCGCTTGCGGGACTGGCTGCAGCTCAACCGGGAACAGTTTTACGATGATTCACAGATCGCCATCATGCCGATGGGGTTCTGTTATCCGGGCCGCGGTCGTAGCGGCGACCTGCCGCCGCGGCCAGAGTGCGCACCGGCCTGGCATCCGCGCCTGCTGGCCGCCATGCCGGCGCTGCGCCTGACCCTGCTGATTGGCCGCTACGCACAAGCGCACTATTTACCGTACTCGCACGCCAGTCTGTCCGATAATGTTCGCGACTATCGTGCTGCGCTGCCGGGCTTTTTCCCGCTGCCCCATCCAAGTCCCCGCAACCGGCGCTGGTTGACGCAACGCCCCTGGTTCGAGGTCGAGGTCATTCCTGCGCTGCGAGCCGAAGTTAAGCGGGCACTGAAAGACTGACATCTCGTCCTTTCTGCTGGTAGATGGATGCGGTGCGAGCGGTTAGAATGCGCGCCCCGACACCCACCCAAGACCGCGAGAGGCCTGATCCGTGAACAAGCTGGAAGACCATTTCGGACGCTGGAAAAACCGGGAAGAGATTGCCGAGGCCATGATCCCCATGATCGGCAAGCTGTACCGGGAAAAGAACGTTACTGTCACCGCCTACAGCCGCGCGCTGGTCAACAAGTCGGTGATCCAGATCCTCAAGGCCCATCGCTTCGTCAAGCAGATCGAAAATGCCGAGCTGTCGGTGGTCGATACCTTCCCGATCCTGCAGGAAGTGGTCAAGCTGGACCTCGGCCCGAGCCGTATCGATATCGGCAAGATTGCTGTCGAGTACAAGAAAGACAACCGCGGTCAGTCGGTGGAAGAGTTTGTTCGCACGGAGCTGCAGGAAGCGACCAGCAACAAGGGTGAGAAACCGGTTCCTACTGATGTGGTGCTCTACGGTTTTGGCCGCATTGGCCGCATCCTTGCCCGTCTTCTGATTGAAAAGACCGGCTCTGGCGATGGCCTGCGCCTGAAGGCGATTGTGGTGCGTGAGTCCGGCAAGGGCGACCTGCAGAAGCGCGCCAGCCTGTTGCGTCGTGACTCCGTGCACGGTCCGTTCTCCGGCACCATTGCGGTGGATGAAGAAGATAGCGCCATCATCGCCAACGGCAACTTCATCAAGATTATCTACGCCAATGACCCGGCCACGGTTGATTACACTGCCTATGGCATCAACAACGCGGTACTGATCGACAACACCGGCAAGTGGCGCGACGCCGAAGGGCTGGGTGTGCACGCCAGCCGTCCGGGCATCAAACGTGTGATCCTGACTGCACCGGGCAAGGGCAGCCTGAAAAACATCGTTCACGGCGTCAACAATGACCTGATCACCGACGAAGACACTATTATCTCGGCGGCAAGCTGCACCACGAACGCTATCGTGCCGCCGTTGAAGGCGCTGAATGACAAGTTCGGCATCGTGCATGGTCACGTGGAGACAGTGCATTCCTACACCAACGACCAGAACCTGCTGGATAACTTCCACAAGGGTCCGCGTCGTGGTCGCGCCGCACCGCTGAATATGGTGATCACCGAGACCGGTGCCGCCACCGCCGCCGCCAAGGCGCTGCCGGAACTGGCCGGCAAGCTGTCCGGCAACTCCATTCGCGTGCCGACCCCGAATGTATCATTGGCCATCCTCAACCTGACGCTGGAAAAAGAGACTTCCCTGGAAGAGCTCAATGAGTACCTGCGCTGGGTGTCACTGCACTCGCCGCTGCAGCGCCAGATTGACTACGTCAGCTCACCGGATGCCGTGTCTACCGACTTTGTCGGTGCCCGCCATGCATCGGTGATCGATGCTGAGGCCACCATCGTCAACGGCAAGCACTGTGTGCTGTATGTCTGGTACGACAATGAGTTCGGCTACAGCTGTCAGGTGATGCGTATCCTGCAGCAGATATCCGGCGTCGAGTTTCCGTCCTACCCGAAGGACTGAGCATCAAAGCCCGCACACGCGGGCTTTTTTGTGCCAGCAGGGCGGCCAGATGAGGTAGTCAGGATGCAGCGATTTTGTTGATCTGGCTCAGGCATTTGGCTGGCAACCGGGGGGGCGCCTCTTTATAATGGCGCCCGCCGACAAAGGGGTCGGCTGCGCGATCCGGTCTTTGACCCGCTGACAACGCCGTTAGCGGTATAACCGGACTCTCCGTGCCAGTTCCCAGTTCCAGAATCGTTCGATACAGGCGAGCAGCTATGATCAAAATCAAGCGGGGACTCGATCTTCCCATCGCCGGCGCGCCGCGCCAGGCGATCGCAGACGGGCCCGTGATCCGTTCCGTTGCCGTACTCGGTGGTGATTACCCGGGCATGAAGCCCACCATGGAAGTACGTGAAGGCGACAGCGTCAGCAAGGGTCAGGTGATCTTCTCTGACAAGAAAACCCCGGGCGTGAAGTACACCGCGCCGGCGGGCGGCGTGATCAAGGCCATACACCGCGGCAACAAGCGCGTGCTGTTGTCGGTGGAAATCGAGGTTGCCGACCAGGAACAGGAAATCCGCTTTGAGCAATTCAGCTCGGACCAGCTGGCATCGCTGAACAGCGCACAGGTGCGTGATCAGCTGATCGACTCCGGCCTGTGGACGGTGCTGCGTACGCGCCCGTTCGGCAAGGTGCCGGCGCCGGACGCCATGCCCAACTCCATTTTTGTCACCGCCATGGATACCAATCCGCTGGCTGCGGATGCCGACCTGATCATCGCTGAGCAGGAACAGGCATTCCGTGACGGCTTGCTGGTGCTGAGCAAGCTGACCGAGGGCCCGGTGTGGGTCTGCAAGGCGGCAACTTCGAAGCTCGGCACCTTTGCCCAGGGCCAGATCCGTGAAGAAACCTTCGCCGGACCGCATCCGGCGGGCAATGCCAGCACCCATATCCATTTCCTAGATCCGGTCAGCGCCAGCAAAAGTGTCTGGACGGTCAACTATCAGGATGTCATCGCCATCGGCAAGTTGTTCACCACCGGTGTGCTGTACACCGATCGCGTGGTGGCGTTGGCCGGACCCCAGGTCAGGGAGCCGCAGTTGTTGCGCACCCGTGTTGGCGCATCACTGGTCGAACTGACCGCTGGCCGTCTGCTCGAGGGCGACAACCGCGTGATTAATGGCTCGGTGCTTAACGGCGCCATTGCGCGTGGGCAGACCGCCTTCCTGTCCCGTTGCGGCACGCAGGTGAGCGTGCTGCGTGAAGGCCGCGAACGCGAATTTCTCGGCTATTTGTCGCCCGGCGTGAATCGTCACTCGGTGATGAACATCTACCTGTCAAAGTTGCTGCCGGGCAAGAAACTCGGCATGACCACCACCACCAACGGCAGCGAACGTGCCATGGTGCCGATTGGCGGTTATGAAGAAGTCATGCCTCTCGACATCCTGCCAACCCAGCTGCTGCGTGCACTGGTAGTAGGTGACACGGACGCCGCCCAGGCGTTGGGGGCACTGGAACTGGTGGAAGAAGATCTGGCGTTGTGCACCTACGTCTGTGTCGGCAAGTACGAGTACGGCCCGATCCTGCGTGACAACCTGACGCGCATTGAGCTGGAGGGCTGATCATGGGAATGCGACAGTTTCTGGATAATAAAGTAGCGCCGCACTTCCACGAGGGCGGCAAGTTCGAGAAGTACTACACCTTCTACGAAATGTTCGACACCATGCTGTACAGCCCGTCCTCCGTGACGCGCTCTGCAGCACACGTGCGTGATGGTATTGATCTCAAGCGCGTGATGATGACGGTCTGGTTTGCCACCTTCCCGGCAATCCTGTTTGGCCTGTACAACACCGGCTATCAGGCCAACATGCAGATCACCCAGTTTGGCTATGAAGCAATTCCGGGTTGGCGCGCGGACATCGTTGCCATGCTGACCGGTTTTGATCACACCAGTCTGTTGGCTAACTTCCTGCACGGCGCGGTCTATTACATCCCGATTCTGCTCACTGTCTATATCGGTGGTTTTATCTGGGAAGGCTTGTTCGCCTGGAAACGTGGGCATGAAGTCAACGAAGGCTTTTTCGTCACCGGCATCCTGTTCACATTGATCCTGCCGCCGGCAATTCCGCTCTGGCAGGTGTTTCTTGGCATTTCTTTCGGCGTTGTGATCGGCAAGGAAGTGTTTGGCGGCACCGGCAAGAACTTCCTCAACCCGGCGCTGGTGGGTCGTGCGTTTCTGTACTTTGCCTACCCGGCACAGATGTCAGGTGACGCCATCTGGACGGCGGTGGACAACTTCAGTGGTGCGACGCCGCTGTCTTTGGCGGCAGCCGGCCAGATTGATTATGCCGCCGGTCTGACTGGCACGGCATTCTCCAATGGCCAGGTTGACCTGAGCTGGATGCAAACCGCGTTGGGCGGCATTCAGGGCTGTATCGGCGAAACCTCAACCCTGGCGATCGCACTGGGCGCGGCTTTCCTGCTGCTGACCAAGATTGCCAGCTGGCGCATCATGTTGAGCGTGGTACTCGGCACCGTGCTGATGTCGAGCATTTTCAATGCCGTCGGCAGCGATGCCAACCCGATGTTCGCCATGCCCTGGTACTGGCACCTGACTATCGGTGGTCTAGCCTTCGGTCTTGTCTATATGGCGACCGATCCAGTGTCAGCGTCTATGACCAATACCGGCAAATGGATATTTGGCATCGTGATAGGCGTGATGACGGTGCTGATTCGCGTGGTTAACCCGGCGTTCCCGGAAGGCATCATGCTGGCGATTCTGTTCGGTAACCTGTGTGCGCCCCTGATTGATCACTTTGTCATGCAAGCGAATATCCGTCGTCGCCTGCGTCGTAGTGGAGGAGTCGCCTGATGGCTTCGAAGAATGATTCCGTACTCAAGACCCTGACGGTCGCGCTGCTGGTCTGTCTGGTTTGCGGCGTGGTGGTTGCAACCGCTGCAGTGATGCTGCGTCCGGTGCAGGAAAAGAACAAGCTGCTCGACAAGCAGGTGAATATTCTTGCCGCGGCCGGCTTATACCAGCCAGGCATGGATGTGCAGAAAGCGTTTGAGAACATCGAGCGCAAGTTCGTCGAGCTGGATAGCGGCGAGTATGTCGACATGCCGGCGAGCTACGAGCAGCGCAAGGCTGCCAAAGATCCCCAACTGGGTGAGCGGCTTGATAGCAGCGTGGATATTGCCAGCATCAAGCGCCAGGCCAAGGTTGCCGAGGTGTTTCTGGCCAGGGATGAAAACGGTGAGCTGAGCAAGATCATTCTGCCAGTGCATGGCTATGGTCTGTGGTCGACGCTGTATGGCTTTCTGGCGTTAGAGCCGGATGCCAACACGGTCGCTGGTCTCGGCTTCTACGAGCATGCAGAAACGCCGGGTCTTGGTGGCGAGGTAGACAATCCGAAGTGGAAGTCCATCTGGCCGGGCAAGGAAATCTATGCTGACGACGGTGCAGTGGCGATTCAGGTCATTAAGGGCACGGTTGACACTAATGCCAGTGATGCATCGCACAAGGTCGATGGCCTGGCCGGTGCCACACTGACGACCAACGGCTTGAATAATCTGGTGCGTTTCTGGGTCGGTGAGAACGGCTTTGGTCCGTACCTGAGCAAAATTCATGGTGCTGCCTCGGCTGATCAGCCGTTGGGTGACGACACCATTTCCGCACCCGCGGAAAGCGAGGAGGTGAGCAATGGCTGAGAAAATGAAAACCAAAGAATTGCTGTTTGGTCCGATTTTCGACAATAACCCCATTGCCTTGCAGATTATTGGTATCTGCTCTGCACTGGCGGTTACCAGCAACCTGAAAACGACCGTGACCATGTGTCTTGCGTTGACATTGGTGACAGCGTTTTCCAATTTCTTCGTTTCCAGTATTCGCAAGCAGATTCCTTCGAGCATCCGGATCATCGTACAGATGACGATTATCGCCTCGTTGGTAATCGTGGTGGATCAGTTCCTGCGTGCCTATGCCTACAGTATTTCCAAGCAGCTGTCGGTCTTTGTCGGCCTGATTATCACCAACTGTATCGTGATGGGGCGCGCGGAAGCGTTTGCCATGAAGAGCCCGCCGGTGCCGTCGTTTATTGACGGACTGGGTAATGGACTGGGTTACAGTTTCATTCTGCTGGTGCTTGGTTTTACCCGAGAGCTGCTTGGCGCGGGCAGCCTGTTTGGCATTCCCGTGCTGCAGAAAGTAACCGACGGTGGCTGGTACATTCCGAATGGCATGATGCTGCTGCCGCCATCAGCGTTCTTCCTGATTGGCCTGATCATCTGGGGCATCCGTGCTGTGAAGAAGACACAGGTTGAAAAAGACTCCTTCACGCCGGCGCCGCACACTCGCGCCAGTGAAGCCTTTTAAGGGAGCGCGCAATCATGTTTGAGCATTATCTGAGTCTGTTTGTGCGCGCGGTGTTCGTCGAGAACATGGCGCTGGCGTTCTTTCTGGGCATGTGTACTTTCATCGCGATCTCGAAAAAGATCGAAACCGCCATTGGCCTCGGCATTGCCGTGATCGTGGTGCAGGTACTGACCGTGCCGATGAACAACCTGATTCTTCACTATCTGTTGAACGAGGGTGCGTTAGCCTGGACTGGCATCGACGCGCTGGCGCAGCTGGATCTTCGCTTCCTTGGTCTGCTTAGCTACATCGGTGTGATTGCCGCGATCGTACAGATCATGGAGATGGTGCTGGATAAATACGTGCCGGCGCTCTACAACGCGTTGGGTATCTTCCTGCCATTGATTACCGTGAACTGCGCGATTCTGGGTGCGTCCTTGTTCATGGTGGAACGTGACTACGACTTCGGTGAGTCTGTGGTGTACGGTCTTGGAGCTGGCGTGGGCTGGGCACTGGCGATCACGCTGTTGGCGGGTATCCGCGAAAAGCTCAAGTACAGTGACGTGCCGGACGGTCTCAAGGGCCTGGGCATTACCTTCATCACTGTTGGCCTGATGTCGCTGGGCTTCATGTCGTTTTCCGGCGTCCAGCTGTAAACAGGAGAGGCTAAGACAATGAATTTTGAAATCCTGTTCAGCGTTGCCATGTTTGCTGGCATTGTGCTGGCGCTGGTGGCGATGATTCTGGCGGCGCGGTCGAGGCTGGTCAGCACCGGGGATGTGCACATTGACATCAACGGCGATCCGGAAAAAGGCATGGATGCTGCGGCTGGTGGCAAGTTGCTGCAGACCCTGGCAGGGCAGGGTATTTTCCTGTCCTCTGCATGTGGCGGCGGCGGCTCCTGTGCGCAGTGTAAATGCAAGGTGCTGGAGGGCGGTGGCGATATCCTGCCGACTGAGGAAGGTCACTTCAACAAGCGTGAAATTCGCGAAGGTTGGCGCCTGTCCTGTCAGGTCAACGTCAAGCAAGACCTCAAAATTGAAATTCCGGAAGAGTTCTTCGGCGTCAAGAAATGGGAATGTGAAGTCGTTTCCAACGATAACGTCGCTACCTTCATCAAGGAGCTGGTGCTGAAGCTGCCGGAAGGTGAAAGCGTTGATTTCCGCGCGGGTGGCTATGTTCAGCTGGAAGCGCCGAAGTATCACGTCAAGTACAGTGACTTTGATATCCCTGCGGAATATCGCGGTGACTGGGAGCGGTTCAAGTTCTTTGATCTGGAAGCGAAGAACGACGAAGAAGTGATTCGTGCCTATTCGATGGCGAACTATCCGGAAGAAAGGGGCGTACTGAAGTTCAATATTCGTATTGCCACGCCACCTCCGGGCAAACCGGAAATTCCGTGCGGCAAGATGTCTTCTTACGTGTTCAGCCTGAAGCCGGGCGACAAGGTCACGGTATTCGGCCCGTTTGGTGAATTCTTTGCCAAGAAAACTGAAGCCGAGATGGTGTTTGTCGGCGGTGGCGCGGGTATGGCGCCAATGCGCTCGCACATCTTTGACCAGCTCAAGCGTCTGAGCTCGAAGCGCAAGATCAGTTTCTGGTACGGCGCACGTTCGTTGCGTGAGGCCTTCTATGTCGAGGAATACGATCAACTGGCGGCCGAAAACGAGAACTTCGAATGGCATCTGGCGCTGTCGGATCCGCAGCCCGAAGATAACTGGACCGGCCTGACCGGCTTTATCCATCAAGTCCTGTTCGAGCAGTACTTGAAGGAACATCCGGCGCCGGAAGACTGCGAGTTCTATATGTGCGGTCCGCCAATGATGAATGCGGCGGTGATCAAGATGCTGGAGGATCTCGGCGTCGAACGTGACAACATCCTGCTGGATGACTTCGGTGGCTGATGCGTTCGCACTGACCATCAAACAGGGCCTGCGGGCCCTGTTTACGTTGTGCCTGATGCTCCTGCTGCTGGCGTGCCAGCAGCAGGACAGGGTGCATAGTCTGGGTGGCGCCACCATGGGCACCAGTTGGAACGTCAAGCTGGTGGGGCTGCCGGTGGGTATGACGCCAGCGCAGTTGCAGCAGGAGCTGCAGCAGTTGCTCGACAGCGTCAATCAGCAGATGAGCACCTACCAGCCGGACTCAGATATCAGTCGCTTCAACCAGGCGGAGCCTGGCAGTTGGCAGACATTGGCGGCGGATTTTTTTACCGTGCTGGACTACGCCTTGCGCCTGGCAGCCGACACCGACGGCGCTTACGATCCCACCGTTGGGCCGCTGGTTAACCTGTGGGGATTCGGCCCGGACAAGACCTCCTTGCAGGCACCCGCTGCGGCCGACATCGAGGCGGCGCGAAGCCGGGTGGGCTGGCGCAAGGTGGTGCTTGATGGCGCGACGCAACGGGCGCAGCAGCCGGGTGGCGTGTACGTGGATCTGTCGTCGGTGGCCAAGGGCTATGCCGTGGACAAGTTGGCGGATTACCTGTCTGCCCGGGGCATCAACCGTTATCTGGTTGAAATTGGCGGCGAACTGCGGGCGCAGGGCCGCAAACCTGATGGCAGTGGCTGGAAGGTTGCTGTCGAGAAGCCGGTGCCGGGCTTGCGCGAGATCGAGCGGGTGCTGGAGCTGGACAGTGGCGCGGTGGCCACCTCGGGGGATTACCGCAACTTCTTCCAGTGGGAGGGTGAGACCTATGCCCACATTATCGATCCTCGCACGGGTATGCCGGTGGACCATCTCACCGCCTCCGTGACGGTGCTGGCACCGCGTTGCGCCGAGGCTGACGCCCTGGCCACGGCCCTGACCGTGCTGGGACCGGAACAGGGCATGGCTTTTGCCGAGGCACGGCAACTTGCCGTACTCTTTATTGTCAGAACCGATAGCGGCTTCAACGAGCATGCCAGTTCGGCGTTTGTCAGACTGACCGGCCGCACACAGGAGTAAAGGTATGTGGGCAACCATCATTGCATCGATCGTGTTCATTGCGTTGGTCATCGCGGCCATGGCGGTGGGCGTGATATTTTCCAACAAGCCGATCAAGGGCTCCTGCGGTGGTCTTGCCAATGTTGGCATCACTGGCGAATGCGAGATCTGTGGTGGTGATACCAGTAAGTGTGAGGAGCAGTCAGAGACGGCGAATAAACCCCCTGCGTCACTGGGCTACGACGCCAATCGCAAGTTCAGGGTTTGAGGTCAGTCAGACAGGAAGTAATTCAGCCGGCAGCATGCCGGCTTTTTTATGCCGCTGGGCAGTACGCCAGACGTTTTGCTAAAGTGAGGCGGTGAGGGAGACATCCGTGTTGCGATCTGACAAGAAGACCGGGCTGATTTTATCCGGCGGTGGAGCACGTGCGGCCTATCAGGTGGGTGTGCTGATGGCGATTGCTGATCTGGTGCCCCGCGGTACCCGTAATCCGTTTCCGATTATTTGTGGCACTTCCGCCGGCGCCATCAATGCCGCCTCGCTGGCGGCACATGCCCATAACTATCGTATGGGTGTCAAAGGTCTGGAGCGTGTGTGGGCCAATATCACCGCCGAGCAGGTCTACCGCACCGACGTTTATTCTTTCGTCAAATCCCTGCTGCGCTGGTTTGTCAGTACCACTGTGTCCGGTTCAACGCCAGTGAACAGTGCCTTGCTGGATAGCCGGCCACTGCGCAAGTTGCTGGATCTGGTGGTCAACTTTGCGCGTATCGAAGATGCGCTGAAGAATGGTGATCTGCATGCGCTGTCGATTACCGCGTCCAGCTATTCCACCGGGGAATCAGTGGCGTTTTATCAAACCGCGGAGCACATCGAGGAATGGCAGCGGGCGCGCCGCCTCGGTCGGCGGTCAACCATCAGCGTCGATCACCTGCTGGCATCTTCGGCCATTCCGATTCTTTTTCCGGCTCAGGAAGTTGAGGGGCGTTATTACGGTGATGGCGCCTTGCGTCAGCTGGCGCCGGTCAGCCCGGCCTTGCATCTGGGTGCTGACCGCCTGCTGGTCGTCGGCGTGTCCGGCAACGTCAGTGCGGACCACCAACGTGACCTGCGCGCTTATCCATCACTGGCGCAAGTGCTTGGCCATATTCTCAACAGTCTGTTCGTGGATTCGCTTGAAGGCGATGTGGAGCGGCTTGAGCGTATCAATCGCACCATTGCGGCGATTCCCCCCAAGCTGCGCGGCCAGCAAGGCATTGCCTTGCGCGAGGTGGAGGTACTGAAGATCTATCCGTCGCAACCGATTGATGAAATTGCCGCCCAGCACCTGCGTGAGCTGCCGCGTACGCTGAGGTTCTTCCTGCGTGGCTCCGGCGCCACGCGCTCGCCCGGCGCGTCGGCGGTCAGCTACCTGCTGTTCGAGCCGGGTTTCACCCGGTCGCTGATGTCGCTGGGCTATCGCGATGCCATGAAGCGCGAAGAAGAGATCAGAACGTTTCTCGAATTGCCCTGAGCAGGCGCGCACTGCGGGTTTCAAAGTGGCGCATAAAGCTGGTCGGAAAGTCGGTAATGATACTGTCGACGCCCAGCGCGGTCAGCCGCTCCGCCTCATTCAGATCATTCACCGTCCAGGCAGACACTTTCAATCGGTGGCGCCTTGCGCTTTGCATCAGGCGCTTGTTGATCAGACTGTAATGGCTGATCAGCCAATCACAGCCGAGCGAGTAGGCTCGCCGGGTGGGCTGCAGATACCGGTATTCGCAAACGTACCCTTTTGAAATGGTATCGGAAATGGTGCCGAGCATGCGCAGGAAGTCGGTGTCACTGGAAGTCACCACGACGCGATCATGCAATTGCATTTCATCAATCAGTTGCTTCAAGCGCACCGCCTTCTGGTGCAACTGCTCGCGGGTGTCGGTTTTGACCTCCAGCTGGAATCGCATGGTCGGCGGGCAGAACTGCACCACCTCTGTCAGCGAAGGAATGCCGGTTGCGCTGTGCCATCCTGGCGTGTTGCGTCGGGCGTCCAGCAGGTTGAGCTCGGCCAGGGTATAGCGGCGCGCGACACCCTTGTTCCAGGTGGTGCGGTTGACGTTTTTGTCATGCAGCACGATCAGGTGGCCATCGGCGGACAGTCGCACGTCGAGTTCAATTTCCGGAACCCCGGCTTCCACGGCGGCTTGAAAGCCCGCCATTGTATTCTCCGGTGCTTCGCCGCGGGCGCCGCGGTGTCCAACAAGCCAGGTAGGAGTCAGGGCCATAAAAATCGTCAGTAATCAAAAGTCTGATGAGGCGAACTATGACCAGCAGCGGGCAACCTTGTCCATATGGTGCGCTGCAAAAGTCGGTGGACTGTGATTCCGTGGCGCCGGACGGCCCGACAGATGGTCGCCAATAAGTGCTATTTGGCAGCTAATGAAAAAGTACTGGATCACAATGCCTTCACGTACTCTCGCCTACGATTGTTTACGTAACTCACTCCTAAACGATCATTCCGGTCCTGTTTGAGCGGGTTGTCGACACCATGGAGATCGCAATGCCCGCACTTGTTAAGGACGCTATCACCCTGTGCCTGCTGATGTGGCTGCCTGCGTTGGCCGTCAGCGCCGAGTTGACGGTGCTGGCGGTAGCGCCGGATGGCAAGCCGTTGCTGAACACAGTGGTCGCGTTGCGCGGGGCCGATCTGGCGCCCGAAGTGCGCGCCAACAAGGCGGAGATGAATCAGATTCGCACCCAGTTCGAGCCCCACGTGCTGGTGATCGGGCGCGACAGCCTGGTTGAATTCCCCAATCTGGATAGGACCCGGCATCAAGTGTATTCCTTTTCCTCGGTAAAGCGCTTTGTTACCAACCTCTATGCCGGACGTGAGGCGGATCCGGTGCAGTTTGAGAAGACCGGACTGGTGCCGGTTGGCTGCCATATCCATGACCGAATGAAAGCCTTCATCTATGTCACCGATGCGCCGCGCTATGGCATTACCGATGGTGCCGGGCAAGTGCTGTTCAAGGATATCGCAGCGGGCGAGTATCAGCTGGAAGCTCTGCACCCCTGGCAGCAAGCCGCGGGTACAGTCGAGCGTGACGTTCGTGTCCTCAGCAGCACTCAGCCGATCACGGTGCGTATGCAGCTCGGCGCGATTGGTTCTGATCCGCGGCAACAAAAGCGTGCAGCGACGAACCCGTTAATCAGGAGTAATCCCTTTGCGCGTTAAATTTTCCCGTGCCCTGTTTTTATCCACCAGTGGTGTACTGCTGGTGCTGCTTACTGTGGGCGCGTTGCTGTCGCGGGAGATTATCCGCGAACAGATCGTCCGTAACGCCAGCGACAACGTATTGCAAACCGAAGAATACTTCCGTCAGCAACTGGGTGTCCGAGCCAGTGAAATCTCGGCGGCGGTGTCGGTGCTGGTTGAGGACTTCGGGTTTCAGCAGGCACTCACCAGTAATGATTACGACACTATTGTCTCCGCTTTGATCAATCAGCAGGCACGCATCGGTGCTGACCAGGCCGTGCTACGCCTGACCGATGGCCGGCTGGTCGCTGCAGGGGGTGAGGCGCCGGCGGGTTTGATGCCGAGAAATGTCGGTGATCTTGAAACGCTCGTCGATATTGCTGCCATCGAGGGTGCAGCGCATCTGGTGATAAGTTCACCGGTGGGTAGTCCGAATCCAGTGGCGAGAATCACGCTGTCGTTTCTTATGGGCGACGACTTTCTGGCGCAGATGAAGAATCAGATTGGTGCTGATGTTACCTTGCTGGTGCGATCAAAAATGAACGATACCGTGGTGGTGTCCACCGTCGACATGCCAACGTCTGATCTGGAACGCAGTAGCTATCGTGATGCCCTGCAGGCCATGGAGATGGATGTGCCTCAGTTAGTGGCGGTGTCAGAGCGTGCCTACATGGCCGTGCCGATGACATTGCAGGCCAGTGATGGTGTACAGGTCTATCTGCAATTGCCGATGGACTCAGAATCGGACCCTTTCAAGCGCCTGTCACTTCGTCTCGGCATGCTGGTGCTGGGTGGTTTCATGCTGGTACTGCTGGTGTCGTCCTGGTTGGCGCGTCGCTTGACTCGCCCATTGCGTGATCTGAGCGGATTGGCTACCCGGATCGAGTCAGGAGACTATCGCGTGAATTTGCCGCAGCAATCGTTTGTCGAGTTTGTCCGGCTGGGTCAGGCCTTTGACAGCATGCAAAAGGCGATCGCTGACCGGGAGAGCCGCATTTTTCAGCAGGCAAGATCCGATGTGCTCACCGGACTGCCCAATCGCCTGGCGGCAGAAGAGTGTATCGAGAAGCTGCTGCAGGGTGGGGCGAGTAAGCCATTTGCGCTGATATCCATTGATATTGACCGATTGCGAGAAATTAATGACTCGCTCGGCGCGGACGCAGGTGATGATGTGCTGTGCTGGACGGGCAAGAACTTGCAGGAGAACACTCAGCGTGATGCCATGGTTTGCCGGCTCGCGTCAGACGACTTTCTGTTGATTCTGCCGCGTGCCAACCACACTGATGCCATGGCGGTGATTCGTAAACTGAAAACGTCGGTGCAGAAGCCGTTGCGTTTGATCAATAACCTTGATGTCATGGTAAATCTTCATATGGGAGTGGCGCTTGCGCCACAGCATGGGGATAACGCCAGCCTGTTGATTCAGCGCGCTGAACAGGCCATGTACCGGGCACGAGATATGCGGGTCCAGTCACAGGTATTTGATAGTGATGCCGATGCAGCACGTCGGCGTCGTATTGCTCTTACCCAGGATATTCGCGCGGCAGTCGCACAGCAGCAGATCGTTATGGAATTCCTGCCAAGGATAGATTTCAGCAAACCACTCGAAGTGGCGGCTGAAGTGAAACTGCGATGGGATCACCCGGAGTTTGGTCAGGTCACTGAGCAGGAGTTCATACGTGTTGCCGAGGCTAGCGGCATGATTTCAGAGATTAACGGCTGGCTGATTGAGCAGGTCTGCAAGATCCAGAGCGAGTGGCTGGCGCAGAAGATTGGTGTTGCACTGACGGTCAACATTTTTGCAAGGGATCTGGACGATGCGTCGTTCGTCACCCGTGTAATTGATACGTCGCGGCGTTTCGGGGTGCATCGTTCCATGTTGTGCCTGCAGGTCTCTGAAGCCCTGGCCAGTGACTCACTGGACATGGCGCGAGATGTGATAGGTCGGTTGCGTCGCCAGCAGGTTCGGGTGTCGATCAATCAGTTCGGTGCAGGCAAGTCTTCATTGGCCTTGCTGCATGAGCTGGAAGTCGATGAGCTTTGCATCGACGGCCGCTTTGTCAACGGTATGCTGCGTAACGGAACTGACAAGGCAATTGTCGAAACCATCGTCGTGCTGGCGCACAGGCTGGGACTGCGCGTAACCGCTGACGGTGTGGCGACCAGGGAAATGGCAAAGGTGTTGCAAGCGATTTCTGTCGACAGTGTGCAGGGAGACAGCATCTCGCGGTCAATGTCAGTGGAGCAGTTTCAGGCATGGAGGCAATCATGGGTGCAGGGTAAACGGAGAAGCGGACAGTGATGAAATTATGTATCGCAGTAATCGGGCTTGTTTTTCTTGCGACCAAGGTGGTCGCAGCGGAATTGGCGACCGGTGACGGCAGAATACTTGCGACCGGTGCTGTGACGACAGTGGATGGCAGCGCTGGCGGGGGCATAGTGCCGATGGCCATTCTTGCTGGTTATGGAACCGAGGGGCAACACGGTGGTGTGGTCAGTGCGAGCAGGCTGGATACCAATGACTTCAGTTTGCTGGGTTTCGCCGCGGCGTGGTCATGGGACAATCGTATCGAAGTGTCGGTGGCGCGCCAGGAGTTGGATATCAGCGCCTTTGCGGATGCCGTAGCCGATTTGAAGCGCGAGCAGTTGCGAACCAATAGCTATGGCATCAAGGTGCGATTGCTGGGCGATATCCTTTACTCGCGTATGCCGCAGATCGCCATAGGCGCCAATTACCGTGAGGCCATTAATCCCGGCTTGGCTGCGTTGGGCGGCGCAACCGTGCCGGAGGTATTGGGCCAGGGCGATGCCAGCAATTACGGTAGCGATTACTACGTTGCTGCCACCAAAGTGTTTCTAGGCGGCCCGTTCGGTCGTAACTGGTTGGTCAACGGCGTCGTGCGCTCCACCAACGCCAATCAGGGTGGCCTGGCAGGTTTTGGTGGTGATCTTGATCAGTCTCGTTCCGTCGTGGCGGAAGCGTCGCTGGGTGCATTTATCAACAAACATTGGCTTGTCGGCGGCGAATATCGCCAGCAACCGGAGAATCTGACGTTGCTGAATCAGGACGATTGGTATGACCTGTTTGTAGCGTGGTTTCCTAATAAGCGCTGGAGCCTGACGGCGGCTTGGGTGAATCTTGGCGAAATCAGTTCGGTCGCTGTTCCCTATACCGATGATGATCGTGATCAACGCGGCGCTTACATCTCATTGACTGGAGCTTTTTAAATGAAATCCATACTGATCGCGGCCATCGCTATTTTTTCATTGTCTGCATGTCAGGCGCGCCCGCAGGCGCAGCTGTTTGAACAGCTCGGCGGGATGTCCGGCATCGAGGCCCTTGTCGATGAATTTCTGGTTCGACTGGGCAGTGATCCACGTATCGCCTCGCATTTTCGTGATGCGGACCCGCAACGGTTGAAAGACAAGCTGGTGGAGCAGTTTTGCGCCGAATCTGGCGGCGGCTGTGAATATACCGGCGACTCGATGAAAGACGTGCACGCTGGCATGGGCATTACCCACGCCGATTTTAACGCCCTGGTGGAAGATCTGGTGGCGGCCATGGAGGCGAAAGGCGTACCGGTGGGCGCGCAAAACCGATTGCTGAAGCAGCTGGCGCCGATGCACGGCGATATTGTCGAAATGTAATAGTGCACGAACGGTCAAACGCTATACGTCAGCCTAGCTGCGATAGCGTTTGACCAGATCGGCGTAGGCGTCAATGCGGCGATCACGCAGGTACGGCCAGATACGGCGGACATTTTCGGTGCGCGCTTTATCAATATCGACCAGCAGAATCTGGTCACTGTTGTCCCCGGCCGTGGACAACACTTCTCCCTGTGGACCCGCCACAAAGCTGTTGCCCCAGAACTGGATGCCATTGTGGCCATCCGGTGCCGACTCAAAGCCAGTACGATTTGCCACCAGTACGGGTAGGCCGTTAGCCACCGCATGGGCGCGCTGAATCGTAATCCACGCGTTTAACTGGCGTTGTTGCTCGTCGACCGTATCATTCGGGTCCCAGCCAATGGCAGTGGGATAGAGCAGCAATTCAGCGCCTGCCAGCGCCATCAGACGCGCGGCTTCCGGATACCATTGATCCCAGCACACCAGTACGCCAAGGCGGCCCACCGAGGTATCAATCGGCGTAAAACCTGATTCACCGTCGACGCGCTCAGCATCGCCGGGGGTGAAATAGAATTTTTCATAGAAGCCGGGGTCATCCGGGATATGCATCTTGCGATACTGGCCGGCGATGCTGCCGTCTTTATCCAGCACCACCGCGGTGTTGTGATACAGGCCCGCGGCGCGTTTTTCGAACAGGCTGGTGACCAGCACAATGCCCAGCTCCCGCGCCAACTTGCCAAAGCGGTCGGTGGAAGGCCCGGGGATGGTTTCCGCCTGATCAAACACCTGGGTGTCTTCGCTCTGGCAAAAGTACAGGCCGCGATGCAGTTCCTGCAGCAGTACCAGCTCGGCGCCCTGACGCGCAGCATCACGCACCAGTTGCTCACTCTTGTGCTGGTTGGCTTCAAGGTCGGCAGTGTTGGCTTGCTGAATTACGGCCACGCGCATGGCGACTCTCCGTCTGGTTTGATGGCGGCGCGTTTATAGCACCCCTTCCGGAAGCTGCATAGTGACACAGTGCAGGCTGCCGTGTTGATGGATAAGCGGCAGGCAGGGCACGCCTATGACGGCTCTGTCCGGGAACGCGCTCTGTAGTTGCGCGAGAGCATCTGCATCGCGGTCGCTATTGTAAGTGGGCATCAGGACCGCACCATTGATGATCAGGAAGTTGGCATAGGTGCCGGGCAGGCGTGCGCCCTGATCATCAAACGCTGGCGTGGTCATCGGCAGCGCCACCAGTTTGAGCTGATGGCGCTCAGCATGTTGCTGCAGTTCCGCTTCCATTTTTTTCAGCGCCGGGTAATGGCTATCGTCCAGGTCGTCACAACGCACGTAGGCAATGGTGCGATCATCACAAAAGCGGGCGAGGGTATCGATGTGCGCATCGGTGTCATCCCCCTCCAGATAGCCATGGTGCAGCCAGAGGATGTCCGTGGCGCCGAGTTGTTCGCGCAGCTGTTGCTCGATCTCGGTCTGGTTCAGGCCAGGGTTACGGTTGGGATTAAGCAGGCAATGGCTGGTGGTTAACAGCAGGCCCTGACTGTTGATTTCCACAGAGCCGCCTTCCAGCACCAGTGCTTGAGCACGCACAGGCACACGCCACGACAGGCGCTGCGTCACGGCGTTGTCAGCGGCGGCTTCGAACTTGTTGCCCCAGCCATTGAAACGGTAGTCGAGTAGCATCAGGCCCTGTTCGCCGGACACCGTCAGGGGGCCGAAATCACGCGCCCAGGTATCGTTGAAGGGCAGCACGGCGGTGCGCAGGCGGCCCAGATTGGCCCCCGCCTGTTGCAAGGTGGCTTCTACGTGCTGTTGATGGAGGTCATCACGACACACCACCAGCAGGTGCTCGACGTCGAGAACTGCCGTGGCGAGAGCGCAGTAGGTTTGCTCGGCAGCATCAAGTATGTCCGCCCAATCAGTATCTGGATGGGGCCAGGCGATCAACACGCCCCATTGGGGCGCCCACTCGGGCAATAACCTTTGCATGCATGCGCTCCGCAGAAAAACAAAAACCGGATAACGAGTATCCGGTTTCTGGTTGAGATGGCGCTAGTTTACGGACGATTTTGACTGGCGTCAGCTCAGTAATCGCTCCAGTCCACCGAGAAGCCGGTGTTGCCACTGTCTTTGCTGTCCGCTGCCGGTTCGGCGGGTGCAGACTGTTTGACGGCAGCGGGCTCAGGCTCGGCTTTGGCTTCCGGCTCAGGCTCGCTGACCGGCTGCTTTTCAGGAGCGGCCTCTTGCGCCGGCGTGTCTGCCGGAGCGGGAGCAGGCTCAGCCGCTGCCGGTTCGTCCATAACAATGCGGCCGGTCACCGGGTCAAAGCGGAATTGCGGGGTGCCTGGCTCCGGTGCCGGCGCTGCTGGCGCAGGTGCTGCGGGTGCAGGCGCAGGCGCTGATTTCGCCGCACTGCTGGCGGCGGGAGCGGCTTCGGCGGCAGGCTCTGCAGCAGTCGTGGCTGCCGCGGCGGCGGCTGCAGCGGCTGCAGCCTTGGCGTCGTTGTCATCCTGTTCGGCGGCAGCTTCAGCTTCAGCATCAGCGTCTGGCTCGGCCTCACTCACAGGCTCTTCCTGGGCGCTGTCTGCTTCGGGCTGCTCTGCGGGGGCGGCTTTGGATGCTGGAGCCGGTTGAGCGGCAGGGCTCTCTACCGGATTGCCGTCCGGACCGATTTCAATAATACGGCCACTGACCGGGTCAAAGCGGAAGCTGCCCGCGGCGGGCGCAGCGGTTTCCGCTGCCGGGGTGCTTGATTGCGGAGCTGTGGCGGCCGCTGCGGCCCCTGTCGTGGTGGTCTCTGCAGCGTCAGTCGCAGGCGCGGTCTCTGCTGTCTGATCGATCTCTTCGATCGGAGGCAGCCCGTCCATGTCGGTGGCCGGCGGCTGTGCCAGCGCCTTGGCATGCTTGACGGTATGCAGCGTCACGTTGCCTTCGAAGTAAACGGTAAAATCCTTGTATACCCAACGACTTATCGCCGGTGTGCCGACGCCGGGCACCTGTTCCTCAGGGCTGCCATACGCCTTGCGCACGGCTTCCTTGCTCATCCCTTTATTCGGCACCATGTCTGCCGCCATCCCTGCCACAGGCAGACAGAGCAGGCTGGCAACCAGCATGGAGGTTATTTTTATACGCATTACCGTTCCCCGCAGGAGGTACATTTTCAAGTGATATTAGAAAGTTAGCGGTGTTTATTCAACCACTTTGGTTAATTGGACGGTTGGACCCTGATCACAGTGCTAGCCCGCTACAAAACTTTAATGCTTAAATGCGCGCCATGTTCAGACCGCTCTCACTGTATATCGGCCTTCGCTACACCGGCGCCCGGGCCCGTAACAATTTCATTTCAGTCATCACACTGATCTCCGCGCTGGGGCTGATGCTCGGCGTGACCGTCCTGATTACCGTGCTCTCGGTGATGAATGGCTTCGATCGTGAACTGCAGACGCGCATTCTCGGTATGGTCACCCACGTTTCGATCCATGGCCGTGAATCGGTTGAGGACTGGCAGCGTCTGGCAACCATCGCCCGCACCCATGACGAGGTGATTGGCGTTGCGCCGTTCCGGCAACTCGAGGGCATGTTGACCCATCAAGGCCGGGTGTCCGGTGTGTACGTCTCTGGCATTGACCCGGTACTGGAAAAGAACGTCTCCATTGTTGGCGATTTCATGGAAGACGGCGCTCTCGATACGCTCACTGACGGGGATTTCAATATCGTGCTGGGCTACGGTCTGGCGCGACGCATTGGCGCTCGTATGGGCGACAAGATCACGCTGGTGTTGCCCGAGGCAACCTTGTCGCCGGCGGGCGTGATGCCGCGGTTCAGACGCTTTACCGTCACCGGTATATTCCGCGTGCGCGCCGAAGTGGATGCCTTGATGGCATATGTGAATATTGCCGACGCCGGTCGTCTGGCGCGGGAACCGGGTAAGGTCGAAGGTATCCATATCCGTCTTGATGACCTGTTCGAGGCAGCACGCATCGGTTGGCAGCTGGAACAGGAGGTTGGCCCGGGCTTCTATAGCAGCGACTGGACGCGCACGCACGGCAACCTGTTTCAGGCGATCCGCATGGAAAAGACCATGATGACGCTGCTGCTGTCGTTCATCGTCGCGGTGGCGGCATTCAACATCGTTTCCAGTCAGGTCATGCTGGTCACGGAAAAGCGCGCCAACATTGCCGTGATGCGGACCATGGGGGCTACGCCAGCGATGATCATGCGTATTTTCATGATCCAGGGCACGCTGATCGGCGTCACCGGTACTGCTGTGGGCACTTTGCTTGGTGTGCTGCTGGCGACCAACATCAGTGCGGTGGGGCAGTGGCTGGAGGAGACGTTCCAGGCGCAGCTGTTCGACGCTTACTTTGTCAATTATCTACCGTCCGAGCTGCAGTGGGGCGATGTCATCACCATCGTCACGATTGCCGTTGGCATCAGCTTTGTGGCCACTATTATCCCGGCGCGCCGGGCCAGTCGTGTCGATCCGGCGGAGGCCCTGCGCTATGAGTAACCCGGTATTGCAGTGCCAGGGGCTGGGCAAGTGCTACAGCGAAGGGCGTGGTGAATTGCAGGTGCTCAGCGACGTATCGCTGTCGCTACAGGCTGCTGAAATGGTGGCGATTGTCGGCGCTTCCGGTTCTGGCAAGTCGACGTTGTTGAACCTGCTGGGCGGCCTCGACACGCCGAGCAGTGGCTCCGTGTCTGTGGCCGGCACCGCGTTGGCAGGGCTGAGTGAGACAGCGTTGTGTCGTTTGCGTAATCGACATCTGGGTTTCGTCTACCAGTTCCACCATCTGTTGCCGGAATTCAGTGCGCTGGAAAATGTCATGATGCCGCTGATGATTCGCGGTGACGCCGTGGCGCAGGCCAGGCAGAAGGCGTCGAGCTTGCTCGAACGTGTTGGCCTCGGCGCACGGTTGCAGCACAAGCCGGGCATGCTCAGCGGTGGCGAACGTCAACGCGTGGCCATTGCCCGAGCGCTGGTCACAGAGCCGTCGCTGGTGATGGCCGATGAGCCTACCGGCAACCTTGATGAACGCACCGCCGCAGCCGTGCAGGATCTGTTATTCGAGTTAAATCAGACGTTAGGCATCAGCTTCCTGCTGGTGACCCACGACGGTCAGTTTGCCGAGCGTTGCCAGCGCCAGCTGGTGCTTCACGAAGGGCGGTTGATGTCGGCAGACTGATGCTTGCTCGCGCGCCGGTCTTCGGCGCGCTTTTGCCATTTACGTACCACTGACAGCCGCCAGATCAGTTTGATCACGCCCCAGCTGGTCACGCCCAGCAGCAATCCACTCAACACCGACCCAAGCCATAATGGCGCCAATTGTTCCACCAGCCAGGCGAAGGTGACTTGCTCCGGCACGTGCGCAGGCATGCCCAGCAGCCAGGCGCCAATCCGGTAGGTGAAGTAGAACACCGGCGCAATTGTTAACGGGTTGGTGATCCAGACCAGCAGCACAGACAGTGGCAGGTTGCATTTGAAGCGCACCGCCAGAATCCCCGCCACCATCATCTGAGTCGGAATCGGCAGAAACGCACTGAACACGCCAATGAAGGCCGCGCCAGCCAGAGAGTGTCTGTTGATGTGCCAGAGGTTGGGATCTGCCAGCACCGTCCCGAGGAAGGACAACGACTTGTTCTCCCGAATCCGGTCCGGAGAGGGGAGGTATTTTCTGAACAACCTTTTGGGCATTGACTGATCCCGGACACTGCTTTCGGCGGGCTATTATGCCCGCAATCCTGTGTTCTGACACAAATTTCCGGTGCGGGTGCCCACGACTGATGCAAACAGGGATGTTTGGTTACGTGGCAGCGGCGGTGTGGGTGCTGCTGGCGGGGGCGTTGCCCTGGCCAGCTTACCTGTTGCCCTGCGCGCTCGGCGTGCTGCGTTGTGGCCGCCGTGTTGCGCTGCCGCTGCTATGTGCTTTTCTGGTCGCAGACATTCACGTCGGCGCGACACTGGCGCGGGCATTGGCGCAACGGGTGTCGGCCTACGACCAGACCGTGCGCGTTCAGGGAGAAATACGCGGCCTGTTGCGGACGACGCCGTCCGAGTGGTCCGGGGAGGTGAGCTGTCAGCGATTTTTGCTGGCACTGGCGCCGGACAGGATTGAAGGCGCCAATCTCAGCGCGCGTCAGCTGCAGGTCAGCGTGTGTGAGTCTTCAGCGCCGGCGCTGTTACCGGGTGATGTGATCGTGCTGACGCTGCGTTTGCGTCCACCCTGGGGGCAGCTGAATCGCCATGCCGGCGATACCGAGCGCTGGGCGCTGGCCGCCGGTATCGACGGCTATGCCAGCGGCGCCGCGGTGCAGCATCTGGCGCGCCCGCGCTTCAATCTTGATCGCTGGCGTCAGCACTGTGTGGAGCGTCTGCGTGCGAGGTTTCCGGAGAGCGCGTGGGCGGCGGCGCTGTTACCGGCGCTGGTGGCAGGTGATCGCAGTCACCTTGATGCACAGCAATGGCGTTTTCTGCGTGAGCTGGGTCTGGCGCATCTGGTGGCAATTTCCGGCCTGCATGTCGGGCTGGTGGCCGGACTCAGCTGGTGGCTGTTCAGTGCCCTGCTGGCGTTACTGATGTCACCAGGCAACGGCGTGCTCGCGGCACGGCGCTGGGCGCTGCCGCCAGCCTTGCTGCTGGCTGTTGGCTACAGTGCGCTGGCAGGGTTCTCGTTGCCGACACAGCGGGCGCTGCTGATGCTGGTGATGGTGTCATTGAGTCTGGTGGGCGTCTGGTCGATCCGACCGATCACTGCGCTGCTGGCGGCGTTGGTGTTGATACTGATCTGGCAGCCTTTGGCGGCGCTCAGTCCGGGCTTATGGATGTCGGTGTCGGCGGTGCTGCTGATCCTGCTGCAGCAGATGCTCGCCGGCGCCAGTCTGATGCGCATGCAGTGGCAACTGTCATGGCTGGGGGGGCTGCTCGGAGGCTGGTTGTTCGGTGTGTTCAGGCCCGTGTCAGTGCTGGCCAATCTATTGCTGGTACCGGTTTTTTCCCTGTTTCTGATTCCCGCTGCATTGCTGGGTGCACTGGTGCCGGGCATGGCGCCGTTACTGCACCTGTGCGCTTGGGTACTCGAGGGCGCTGGCAGACTGCTACAGCTGCTGGTGCAGGCTCCGGCTATACCATTGCCCGGGTCTGCGCTGGCGCTGGCCGCCGCGCTGCTGGCGGGCTGGCGCTGGCTGACTCCTGCGTTACCGGGGCCGCGCTGGCTATGGCTGGCGCTGCTGACGCCCTGGTGCTGGCCCGCGTCGCAGGCGCCCGCGCAGGGGGAATTTGACGTCATCAGTTTTGATGTCGGCCAGGGGCAGATGCAGTTGATCCGCACCGCCGACCATCTGCTGCTCTACGATTCTGGTCCGGTGCGCCAGCAGGACAGTGCGGTGGATACGGTGTTGCGTCCCTGGCTGGGGGCGCAGCGGCAGCCGATCAATGTGATCGTGCACAGCCATGGCGATGCAGACCATATCGGGGGTCTGGCGGATCTGCCGATGCTGGCACCGCATGCGCTGTACTTGTCCGGCCAGCCGTCGCGCACCCCGGGGCACCTGCCGTGTCGGCGCGGTCAGCGCTGGCGCTGGGACGGGGTGACGATAGAGGTGCTGTGGCCACCCGCGCAGTTGCCGATCCAGCGCGGAAACAATCACAGTTGCGTGCTGTCTGTGCGCAGTCGTGCTGGCGCCGCCCTGTTGACCGGCGATATCGAAAAGCCGGTGGAGTACTGGCTCAGTGAAGTGGCGAACCTGATGCCGGTTGACCTGTTGTCGGTGCCGCACCACGGCAGTCAGACCAGTTCGTCGTTCAGTCTGCTTCGACAGCTGCAGCCGGGTCAGGCCAGCGTGAGTGCCGGCAAAGACAATCGCTTTGGTCATCCCGCTGCCAGCACGCGGCAGCGCTATCAGGACGCAGGCATTACACTGTTCACCACCGCCGATACGGGCATGCAGGTGTTCCGATTTCGTTTGCCCGGGGGGCTTGCGGCAGCGCCGCAACTGTGGCGCGAGCAGTCATCGTGGCCGTGGCGACTGCCCATGCCTGTGATAGAGTAGCGCCCTGTAATTTTGCTGATCGTCGCCGCACTGGTGTGGGGCGAGAAGCAAATCCGGATTTACCTCTGAGCGGAGTAGTTACGTGCTGGATATTCTCAAATCCGGGGGCTGGTTGATGTTCCCGATCGTGTTGTGCTCGATTCTTGCCGCCGCCATTGTTGCAGAGCGATTCTGGACGCTGCGCCTGTCCCGTCTGGCGCCGCCAGGTCTGCTCAATCAGGTACGTGGCTGGCTTGCCAAAGGCAAGCTGGACAGTAATCAGCTCAATGCGCTGGCCGCCAATTCTGCGCTCGGCCGCATTCTCGCCACCGGGCTCGTCAATGCGGGCAACGGTCGCGACATCATGAAAGAAAGCATCGAAGAGGTCGCCGGGCAAGTGGTGCATGAGCTTGAGCGATTCCTCAACACGCTCGGTACCATTGCCGCGATCACGCCGATGCTCGGTCTGCTCGGTACGGTGGTCGGCATGATCGACGTCTTTACTGCGATCATGGAGCATGGCGCTGGCAATACCGCGCTGCTCGCCGGCGGTATATCCAAGGCACTGATTACCACCGCGGCGGGTTTGACCGTGGCCATTCCTGCCATCTTTTTCCATCGCTTTTTTGTGCGCCGCGTCGATGAAATTACCGTTGGCATGGAACAGCAGGCCGTGCATCTGGTGGATCTTGTACACGGTGATCGCAAGGAAACTCCGCGGGGCAAGAAGCAGTGAATTTTCGACGCCAACGTAAGGACGTCGTCGACGTCAATCTGACGCCGCTGATTGATGTGGTGTTCCTGCTGCTGATCTTTTTCATGGTGTCCACCACCTTTACGCGTGAAACGCGCCTATCGGTGGAGTTGCCGGAAGCCAAGGGTTCGGCCGCCATTGAAGCGGCGGATTTGATCGAAGTGGCAATCGCCGCCAGCGGCGATTACGCCGTCAATGGTGAGCGTCTGGCGAAAAGTGATGAGGCCACCTTGCGCACCGTATTATTGCCGTTGGCGCAGCGCAGCACCGATGTGCCGTTTGTCATCAGTGCCGACGCCAAAGCCACGCATCAGGCGGTGGTCAGAGTGATGGATGTGGCCGGTCAGCTCGGCTTCGTTAATCTCAGCATCACCACGCAGGAACCGGGACAGGTGGGCAGCCAATGAATAATTCGCCGCAGTTGAGCGAAGACCAGGTCTGGCCCACGTATCGCCGACTGCTTACCTACACACAGCGGTACTGGTGGGTGTTGCTGGGCAGTTTTGTCGGTTTCGGCATTTATGCGGCCACCAATCCGCTCGCCGCGCAGTACGTCAAGTATCTCACTGAGGTGATCCAGAATCAGGAGCGCTCGTTGCAGAGTGTACTGATTGTCTGTTCGGCGCCGGTGGTGTTTGCCATCGTGCAGGGTTTGTCGCAGTTGTTGGGCAGCTACTGTCTGGCCTGGGTCGGTCAGCACATAGTATTTGAAATTCGCAATGAGGTGTTTCGCCATCTGCTGCAGTTGCCGCAGCGTGTATTCCAGCAGAATGCATCCGGTCGGATTATGTCGAAGATTATTTTTGACGCCCAGCAGATCACTGCCGCGGGTACCGATGCGGTCAATGTCATTCTGCGCGAGGGCCTGACTGCCATCGCTCTGTTTGGCTATCTGTTCTATATCAACTGGAAGCTGACGCTGTACATGCTGGCGATAGGTCCCGTGGTGGCGTTTATTGTCGGTCAGACCAGCAAGCGGTTCCGCAAGCTTAGCCGTCGAATCCAGAGCAGCATGGGTGATATTACCCAGTATCTGGGTCAGGCTATCGATGGTATTCAGGTGGTCAAGATCTTCCGCGCCCAGCAGGAAGAAACGGCGCGCTTTGCCAAGGTCAGTCAGAAATTCGAAAAGAATAACGTCAAGCTGGTAGTGACCAAGGTGGCATCCAATTCACTGGTGCAGGCAGTTGTCGGTGCAGGTGTGGGCGTCATCGTGTTTCTTTTCCTGAGCACACATGACGGCGATATTGCAGTTGGTGATTTCCTTGCTTTTGTCGCCGCAGTAACCATGATTCAGAAGCCAATCAAGCAACTCAACGAAGTCAACGTCAAGATTCAGCGTGGCATTACCGGTGCGGCATCCGTGTTTGAATTGCTGGACATGGAGTCCGAACGTGATAGCGGTGCTGTCGAAGCCAAGTACGTGCGCGGCGAGCTGGAGTTTCGTAACGTCAATTTTGCCTACGCTGACGGCCAGCCGGTGTTGCGTGATCTGAGCTTCAAGGTGAACGCTGGTGAAACTATAGCGCTGGTGGGTCGCTCCGGTGCGGGCAAGTCGACGGTGGCATCCTTGATGCCGCGCTTCCTTGATCCGGACAGTGGTGAGATCTTCCTTGATGGCAAGCCACTGAATGACTACACCCTTGATTCCTTGCGTGCCCAGGTGTCACTGGTCAGTCAGAAGGTAGTGCTGTTCAACGATACCATACGAAACAATATTGCCTATGGCGAAATGCGCGAAGCGCGTATGGCCGATATCGAAAAGGCAGCGCTGGATGCGCATGCCTGGGAATTTATTCGTGGGTTGGAGCAGGGCTTTGATACCGAAGTGGGTCAGGATGGTGCGCAGTTGTCTGGCGGTCAGCGGCAGCGCATTGCCATTGCACGGGCGTTGTTGAAGAACGCGCCGGTGCTGATTCTGGATGAAGCGACTTCCGCACTGGATAACGAGTCCGAGTTCCGCATCCAGCAGGCGCTCGACAAGCTGATCAAGGGGCGCACCACGCTGGTGATTGCCCATCGCCTGTCTACCATTGAAAACGCGGACCGCATTCTGGTGATGGATGAAGGGCGTCTGGTTGAGGCTGGAACCCATGCTGAGCTGTTGGCACAGGACGGCTATTACACCCAGCTCTATCGCATGAACTTCGCTGAGTGATGCGATGAAATCCAGACTCAATAGCGCATTTGAAAATATCTGGTACCACGGCAGTCGCTGGGGTCTGGCGTTGCTGCCATTGTCATGGTTGGTGGCTGCCGTGGCACGTCAGCGCTTGCGTGCGTTCCGTCGTCGCCAGTCTGTACCGCCTGTGCCTGTGCTGGTGGTTGGGAATATCACAGTTGGCGGCACCGGGAAGACACCGTTGGTGATAGCGCTGTGTCAGTATTTTGTTCGCAAGGGAGTGCGAGTGGTCATTATCAGCAGGGGCTATCAGGCTGATGCCGGTAATTATCCGCGTCTGGTCAATGTCACTGATGCAGCCGCCGACGTTGGTGATGAGCCGTTGATGATGGCCCAGCGCGCGGGTGTGCCGGTGGTGATTGATCCCCGTCGTGCGCGCGCACTGGAGTATGCGGTGCGTGAATGTCGCGCAGAGTTGGTGATCAGTGATGACGGATTGCAGCACTATGCCTTGCCGCGCAGTGCAGAAATTATTGTGCTGGATGGCACGCGCATGCTCGGTAACGGCCGTTGCCTGCCAAGCGGTCCATTACGTGAGCCAGTGGCACGGTTGCACGAAGTGAACTGGCGGGTGGTCAATGGCCGCCCGGAGGGCAGGTTACCGGATGCGACAGTAATGTCGCTGGCGATGGCGGATCCGATCAATGTACGCAGCGGTGAAAGTTTGCCAATGGAAGATTTTATTGCCCGTTATCCGCTGGTACAGGCGATTGCCGGAATCGGCAATCCGGACCGCTTTTTCTCCGCATTGAAGGCGCAGGGGTTGGTGGTGGAGGGGCATCCTTTTGATGATCATCATGCCTATGGCCGTGAGGATCTGGCGGCATTTGCTGACGCAACGTTAGTGATGACAGAGAAAGACGCGGTCAAGTGCGCGACGCTGGTTGGCGATAATGCCTGGTATGTACCCGTCACCGCGCAATTGCCGGCGGTATTTTTTGAGTCAGTGCAGATGACCTTGATGCGGGGGCGGAAATGAGTTTTGTCGTTGTGATTCCGGCACGTTTTGGCTCCAGCCGTTTGCCCGGCAAGCCGCTGGCAGATATTGGCGGCGCACCGATGGTGGTGCGCGTGTTACAGCGTTGTCAGCAGAGTTCGGCCAGTCGTGTTCTGGTGGCCACCGATGATGAACGTATCGCAACGGTCGTGGAGGCGGCGGGCGGCGAAGTGGTGATGACGCGTGCGGATCATCCGTCAGGCACGGATCGGCTGCAGGAGGTGGCGACGCAGCTACAGCTGCCTGATGATGCCATTTTGGTCAATGTGCAGGGCGATGAACCGCTTATCCCGGCCGCTGTGATCGAGCAGGTGGCGCGCAATCTGGCGGCGAATTCGCACTGTGATATTGCCACCTTGTGTGAGCCGATTGAGTCCGCTGCAGATCTGTTCAATGCCAATATCGTCAAGGCGGTGTTCGACCAGTCAGGGCGGGCACTGTATTTTTCCCGCGCACCAGTGCCCTGGCATCGCGATGCATTCAGCGCCGGTCAGGTGGACAGCTTGCCACCCGGCAGTTGGTGGCGACATATCGGTATGTATGCTTACCGCGTTGGTTTGTTGCACCGCTTTGTCCAGTGGCTGCCGGCGGCACTGGAAACGACCGAGGCGCTGGAGCAACTGCGTGCCATGGCCAACGGCGCCAGCATACACATCGAGCCGGCCTGCGAAGCGGTACCCGGTGGCGTTGATACGGCAGCGGATCTGCAACGCGTGCAGGCGCTTTTCGCCCGCCCATGACAGTATCGGTGCTGTTGGTGTGTCTGGGTAATATCTGTCGCTCGCCGACCGCTGAAGCGGTGCTGCGCGCACGCGCGTTACGCCGTGGTCTGGCGGATCAGTTACGTATCGATAGTTGTGGTACTGGCGACTGGCACGTTGGTAAGCCCGCGGATGGGCGCGCCCAAGCCGCTGCGGCCAGGCGCGGTTATGACATGTCCGCATTGCGCGCGCGCCAACTGTGTGCTGCTGACTTCAGCGAGTTCGATCTGATTCTGGTGATGGATGATAACAGTCTCGCCGAAGTGCGTCGTCAGTGTGCCAGTCAAACGGTGCCGTTGCGCAAATTTCTCGATTTCCATCCTCATGCCAGCGGCGCAGATGTCCCCGATCCTTATTACGGCGGCGACGAGGGCTTTGAGCGGGTGCTCGATCTGATTGAGCAGGGCAGTGACGGTTTGCTTGATTACCTGTTTGCGGAGTCGCGCTGATGCAGGTGCTTGCTGATGCCAGTCTGCAGCAGCTGAACACCCTGGGCTTGCCCAGTCGTGCGCGCTGGCTGGCGCATCCGAGCTCTGCAGGGCAGCTGATAGAGTTGCTGCAGGATAAGCGTTTTGCCGGGCTCGCACGCATCGTGATCGGCGAGGGCAGCAATTTATTGTTGCGACCGGAGGTGGATGCACTGGTTATCCGTCCCGACTTTCGCGGTATCAGCGTGCTGGAGCAGGATGCTGATAGCGTACTGATTGAAGCCAGTGCCGGGGAAAATTGGGACGCTCTGGTGGCCTATAGCCTGACGCAAGGCTGGTATGGTCTGGAAAACCTGTCGCTGATTCCGGGAACGGTGGGCGCCGCGCCGTTCCAGAATATCGGTGCCTACGGCGTTGAATTGTCGGACCGCTTTGATTCCCTTACCGCGGTGCACCTGATTAGCGGTGAGCAACGCGACTTTTCTCAGGCGCAATGTCAGTTTGGCTACCGGGACAGTTTGTTCAAGTCTGCGCAGGCGGGGTGCTGGCTGATCACAGCAGTACGATTGCGGTTGTCGAAAGCGCCACAACTGGTTCTCCAGTACGCCGACTTGCAGCAGCAGTTTGATGCCTTGCCGCTTGCTCAGCAGACACCACAAGGTGTGCGCGATTTGATCTGTGCATTGCGGCGAGCGAAATTGCCAGACCCAGCGCTGTTGGCTAACGCAGGCAGTTTTTTCAAGAATCCTTCGGTGGACGGCGCTGCACACGAACGTTTGCGTGCGCAGTTCCCCAAGCTGGTCAGTTATGCACAGCCTCACGGACGGTTCAAGCTGGCGGCCGGATGGTTGATCCAGGAGGCAGGATGGAAAGGGCGTCGCATTGGTCCGGTGGGCATGCATGCACAGCAGGCATTGGTGCTGGTCAATCATGGCGCAGCCACCTTTGCTGATGTGATGACGCTGGCAGAGGCTGTGCAAGCCTCCATACTGGAGAAGTTCGGTGTGCTGCTGGAGCGAGAGCCGGTACTGATAGGCTGAAGCATGGCGTCAATAAAAAAGCCCCGCATTGCGGGGCTTTTTTGTCGCGCTGCAAATCAGGCGTCCTGAGGCTGGTCCTCAGGCGTTGCGCTTGATTCTGTGCTACTGGCCGACGTTGCACGCGCCGCACGGGGGTCGTTGCTGGCGCGCACCGCAGGTACCACTGGCGCATGATCAAGTTGCAGGAATTCCTGCACCGGTGCCGGGCGCGGCGCCGCCGGCTGCGGCTTCTGCGACGCATGCACGACACCTGCGCCACTGCGCGGGTCATTGCTGGCGCGGGAGGTGCCTGATGCAACAGCGGCCGAAGTCGGTGCCGGTGCAACCGCAGGAGCTTCTGCGGGCGTGACCGGCGCAGGGGTTGGCTCTGCATCGGGAGTCGGCGCCGGCGCCACAGCGGCCGCAGCTACTTCTTTCTCAGCGGGCACGTCAGCACTGCTGCTTGTGGTTTCAACTTCCGCAATCTGCTCAGTGCCGGCGGTGACGTCGTCGGCTGCAGTCGTTGCCGCGTCTGCTTGCTCAGTAATTGCAGCGGTGGGCTCTTGCTTCGCCGCTTGCGGAGTCGTTGTAACAGTCTCTGGCACAGTCGCTGCTGTCCGCTGCTCAGGTGCGGCTGCGGTGGTGTCAGCGTTGCTTGACGGCGCCGGTTGCGAGGCGGAGGCAATCACGCGCTCCTCGCTGGTCATCGGTTGCTCATCGTCACCTTTGACGCGCTGCTCCTCACGTTCCTTGCGACGCGGACGGTGGCGCTCACGACGTGGACGGTCATCGCGCGCTTCGGTGCGACGCTGTGCCTGATCCGTCGTTGCTGTCGCTTGGTTATCTGCGCCGTCGACAGTGGCATCTGTTTCTGTATCAGTACGGGCGACAGTGTTGCCGTCGTTATTGCGATCAGCATCTTTGTTGCCGCCACGATTGCGACGACGTCGGCCGCCACGCTCACTGCGTTCGTTGCGCTCGCCCTTGTCTGCATTGGCGGGGCTGGCAACGTCCTTTTGCGGGCTCTGGGCGGCTTCGTCCTGACGCTCGGTTTTCGGTTGGTTACGCTTGTTGTCCTGACGTCGGCCGCGGTTGTCATCGCGCTCCTGACGACCGTCTGCGCGATTTTCATTGCGCTCGTTACGGTTGCCACGCTTGTCACCGCGCTCATTGCGGTTGTCGCCACGGCTGTCGTTACGGTTGTCGTTACGGTTGCCGCGGTTACGATTCTGCCCACGGTTATCATTGCGACGTCCGCGATTGCGATTTTGCGGCTGCGGCGTTTTCTTTTCGTTGGGTTGTTCAGGCTGCGACTCGAACAAGCTCTTCAGCCACAGCAGGAAGCTGGCCAGCAGACCCGGCTTCTGCTCAACCGGTGCGACGGCTTTCGCCGGCGGCGGAGCATCGGGTGCAACCAGTTTCACCGCGGCTTCCTGAACCTTGATCTCGACATCGTGTGCAGAGCTCAGGGACGGGTCGATCACTTCAGTCAGGGTGATCTCGTGGCTGACCAGCCCTTCGGTGACCTGATCGTCGCGGATGCGCTGCACTTCAAAGTGCGGGGTATCCATGTTCGGATTCGGAATCACCAGAATGCGCACATCGTGACGGCTTTCCATGTCACGCAGCACCTGACGTTTTTCATTCAGCAGATAGGTTGCCACCGGTACCGGCACCTGCGCCTGGATTTCGCCGGTGCGTTCTTTCATTACTTCTTCTTCAATCAGGCGCAGCAGTGACAGGCCGATCGATTTGACGTCGCGGATATGGCCCTGGCCGGTACAGCGCGGGCAGACGATGGATGATGTTTCGCCAAGTGATGGACGCAAACGCTGGCGTGACAGCTCGAGCAGGCCGAAGCGGGAGATGCGACCTACTTGCACCCGGGCGCGATCTGCCTCAAGCGCCTCACGCATACGGTTTTCCACTTCACGCTGGTTGCGCGCCGGACCCATGTCGATGTAATCGACAACGATCAGGCCACCGATGTCACGCAAACGCAGCTGGCGAGCAATTTCATCTGCCGCTTCCAGATTGGTCTGCAGTGCGGTCTCCTCGATGTCGGCACCTTTGGTGGCGCGCGAGGAGTTGATGTCGATAGATACCAGTGCTTCGGTGGGATCGATAACGATGGAGCCACCTGATGGCAGCTTCACTTCACGCTGGAAAGCGGTTTCGATCTGCGATTCGATCTGGAAACGCGAAAACAGCGGCGTTTCGTCTTTATACAGTTTGATCTTGTGCTGGAAGTCGCTCATCACCTGCGTCACAAAGCCCTGGGCTTCGTTGTAGGTGGCTTCGGAGTCGATCAGCACCTCGCCAATATCCTTGCGCAGGTAGTCACGGATGGCGCGGATAATGACATTGGATTCCTGATAGATCAGGAACGGCGCCGGCCGTGAAGACACCTCGTCAATCGAGCTCCACAGCTTGAGCAGGTAGTTCAGATCCCACTGCAGTTCTTCGGCGGAGCGGCCAAGACCGGCGGTACGGACAATCACGCCCATATCGTCAGGAATGGTGAGGGCGTTCAGAGCGTCCTTGAGTTCCTGGCGTTCATCGCCCTCAATGCGGCGGGAGATGCCGCCGGCACGGGGATTGTTGGGCATCAGCACCAGATAGCGGCCAGCCAGGCTGATGAAGGTGGACAGGGCAGCGCCCTTGTTGCCACGTTCTTCCTTGTCGACCTGAACAATGACTTCCTGACCTTCCTTGATCACTTCCTTGATGTTGATACGACCCTGGACGTCCTTGATGTCCTTGTTGAAGTACTGGCGGGAAATTTCCTTGAGTGGCAGGAAGCCGTGGCGCTCAGCACCGAAGTCGACAAACGCCGCTTCCAGTGAGGGTTCTACACGGGTGATCTTGCCTTTATAGATGTTGGCTTTCTTCTGTTCACGGGTACGGTGTTCGATATCGAGATCGTACAAACGCTGGCCGTCGACCAGGGCAACGCGCACTTCTTCAGCGTGCGTTGCGTTAATGAGCATACGTTTCATGGTTGCCTGTCACTATGACGTAGTGATGGCGTGCAGAAGGCCCAATTCGGGCGTCAGACCGAGGAAGCAGGGCGGGAAGAGAGTGGGTTACACCGTCTGTGAGCGTCGCCGGCTGTTGTGTGCCATGCGCGCGTCCCGTTTAAAGCTGTCCGTGCATTCCTCTAAAAAGCGGCGATCCTGCCGGTTCTGTACCGTCTGGCCGTGGCCAGTAAGACAAAACTGTTGTCGATCTGGAGGCGGTCACGATGGGTGGCTCGTCTCCGGAAACTTCTCGCTGACGCCGTGTGTTATGGCAGCCTGGAAGAAATTTCGATATTCGGCGCTTGTTACCGTTTTATGTCTGTCGCCTTGAAGGCGGTCTCTGCAGGCCATCCGGTTTTTCATTTGCTGCCGCGGAAATCCTCGCTGGCAGCGCCGGTATCTGTTTGCCTGGCTGGAGCATTTCTCCAGCAATGCTGTGTCGGGCGAATCCAGTCCCTGCCTTGTTGTGGGGCATTCCGGCGAATGTTCGCATCGCGTCGCCGGTGGGCAGATTTTGCCTGACGGCCGACTATAGCAACAAAAGGCTAGCGGGATCAATGAGATAGGCCGAAGGCTGTTGTTGGCGGCGGATAACCCCTTGAAAAGGCCATGCTTCCCCTAGGCGCCGCCGGTCGGAGGCCCTAGAATCGCCGCCATGTCTGAACAGCCCCCCAGCGCCACTGGCGTCAGTTTTGTCCGTATCGGCGCCGATCGCGATGGCCAGCGTCTCGATAACTTCCTGATGGTGCACCTCAAGGGTGTGCCCAAGTCCCGTATCTACCGCATCATCCGCGACGGTCAGGTACGCGTGAACAAGAAACGGGCGAAACAGACCACGCGCCTGCAAGAAGGCGATGAAGTCCGTATCCCGCCGGTCCGTACCAGCGCCGAATCGGTGGCGCCGGCGGTGGGCGAGGCGCTGGCAGAGCGCTTGTCACGCAGTCTGGTCTATGAAGATCGCTGGTTGCTGGTCTACAACAAGCCGGCGGGTCTGGCCGTGCACGGCGGCAGTGGTATCAGTCTCGGCCTGATCGAGACCCTGCGCGCGCTGCGGCCGGAGGACACCGGTCTGGAACTGGTACACCGGCTTGATCGCGACACCTCCGGCCTGATCATGGTGGCGCGCCACCGGCCATTCCTGCGCAAGCTGCAAAAGATGATGCAGGCCGGTGAGGTGGAGAAGCGCTATTGGCTGCTGTGCAAGGGCTTCAAGGGCCAGGCGCGCACCATGGAGGCGCCGCTGCTGAAGACCAGCCATGGTAATGAACGGGTGGTGCGTGTGTCCCGCGATGGCAAACCCTCTTTAACCGACTTCAAGCTGTTGGAGCGTCTTAACGGTTTCCAGTTACTGGAAGCGACTCTCGGCACCGGCCGCACCCACCAGATTCGCGTCCATGCCCAGCATGGCGGTTTTCCGCTGCTTGGCGACGACAAGTATGGCAACCCGGTGGTCAATCAGGAGGTGTCGCAGCTCGGCATCAATCGGCTGTGTCTGCATGCACGCAGCTTGCGCCTGCGTCACCCTGAAACCGGTGAGCGTCTGGAACTGCTGGCGCAGCTGGATGAGCCGTTTGAGCAGGCCATAATCAGTCTGCGCGACAAGGTGGCACGCTGATGCGCTTCAAGTTGGTGATCTTTGACTGGGACGGCACCCTGATGGACTCCACGGACCGCATTGTTACCTGCATGCAGGCCGCGGCCAGCGATCTGGCGTTGCCGCCGCTGGCGCATGGGGTGGTCAAGCAGATCATCGGGCTGGGATTGCCGGAGGCGATCAGCACCTTGTATCCGCAGCTGTCCGCCACAGACGTGGCTGACATGCGTGATCGTTACGCCCGGCATTTTATCGCTGCGGAGGCAACGCCGAGCGCCCTGTATGCCGGCGCACTGGAATTGCTGACACAGCTGCGTGATGCCGGTGCGCGTCTGGCCGTTGCCACCGGCAAGAGCAGGGCGGGGTTGAATCGGGTGTGGCAGCACAGCGCGCTCGGCGCCTTGTTTCATCATTCCCGCTGTGCCGATGAGTCTGGCTCGAAACCGGATCCGGCCATGTTGCTGCATATTCTCGACGCGTTGCAGATTCATGCGGACGACGCTGTGATGATCGGTGACACCAGTTTTGATCTGGAGATGGCACAGCGTGCGGGGGTTGCACGAATCGGTGTAACCTATGGCGCGCATGCGCCGGAACAGCTACTGCCTTATCAGCCGCTGGCGTTGTGTGACTCGCTGCCCGCGCTGCGGCCATATTTGATTGCAACAGAATCGGAGACTCAGTGATGGAACCGAATGCCTCGGGGCGTGCACCCGGTGATCGTGAATGGCAGGTGCTGGAAAAAGTGCTGCTGTCGGCGCAGGAAGAAAATCGCAAGCAGCGTCGCTGGAGCACGATTTTCAAGGTTCTGACTTTTATCTATCTGCTGCCGCTGTTTATCGCCCTGTTACAGGCCGTGTTGGGCGCTGGCCCGGGCGGTGTGCCACCGCTGGAAGATGAGTTTGTTGCTGTGGTTGATGTCACCGGTGTGATTGCCGATGGTGCCGATGCCAATGCCGACGCCATTGCGACGGGATTGCGCGCCGCATTTGAAGCCGACGGCGCCAAAGCCGTGATGTTGCGTATCAACAGTCCGGGTGGTTCGCCGGTGCAATCAAACTTTGTCTATAACGAGATACGCCGTTTGCGCGATGAATATCCAGACAAGAAGCTGTATGCGGCGATCACCGATGTGGGTGCATCCGGCGCCTACTTTATCGCCTCCGCCGCGGATGAAATTTATGCTGACCCGGCCAGCATCGTTGGCTCCATCGGTGTGATCATGGCCGGCTTTGGCTTCGAGGATGCGATTGAAAAACTTGGCGTGCAGCGCCGTGTGATGACTGCGGGTGACAACAAGGACATTCTTGATCCCTTTGCCCCGGTGCAGAAGCGTCATGAGAAACACGTGCAGAACATGCTCGATACCATTCATGCGCAATTTATTACCGCGGTAAAAACCGGGCGTGGCGAGCGACTCAAGGATGCGCAATATCCAGAACTGTTTTCCGGATTGTTCTGGAGCGGTGAAGAGGCGCTGGAGCTTGGCTTGATTGACGGTCTCAAGAGTCCGGGGCAGGTTGCGCGCGATGTTGTCGGTGTTGAAACCATTGAAGACTTCACCGCCCGAGGTTCTCCGCTGGAGCAATTTCTCAAGCGCTTCGGTGCCAGCATCGGTGCCGGTGCGGTGGACGCGCTGGGTCTGGACGCGGCCAGTCTGCGCTGAAGCCATATCGCACTGCCCTGAATAGCCTTCAGGGCAGTGTCACGCCGGCGTTCTTCAGCATGCTGACCAGCTGGATCAGTGGTAAACCGATCAGACTGTTCGGATCATCTCCGGCAAAGCGCTCAAACAACGTTATGCCGAGCCCCTCGGATTTAAAACTTCCCGCACAATTGAGCGGCTGCTCCTTGTCCACATAGCGTTCCACGCTGGCCTGATCGAGTCTGCGAAACCAGACCTGATAGGGCTCGCAACAGACCTGCTGCTGGCCGCTGCGGCTGTCGAGCAGGCACAGCCCGGTGAGAAAGGTCACATGGCTGCCGCTGACTCGCAGCAACTGTGCGATGGCATTATCGCGGTTACCGGGTTTGCCGAGTATGCTGCCATCTGCCAGCGCCGCGACCTGGTCAGAGCCAATAATCAGGGCGTCGGTGTGGTGGCTGGCGACCGCTGCCGCCTTTTCCCGCGCCAGACGCTGGACCAGCGCCTCGGCGGGTTCGTCAGGCTGGCGCTGCTCATCGATGTCCGGGCTTTCGCACTCAAAGGGTAGCTGCAAGCGGTTGAGCAATTCCCGGCGATAGGGCGAGGAGGACGCCAGAATCAGGCGTCGATCAGGCTGTGACATCAGGCTCTCCGACACGAATTCGCGGCAAGTGTACCCTCGCCATCGGCCACTTTCAGCAAAATTCCTTTAAATTCAATTGGTTGCTTTTTCTTAATTGCTTTGACAGGGCCACACTCCGGCCCTAGAATTGCGCGCTTATGTTTTCAGGGCAACTGCCGCAGCTTATTGACCCGCGCAAGTTCGCGGATCAAGGCATCCAGATTGAGGGACACACCAGCATCGGCGACCTGCCAAGGCTGGCGGAATACCGTGACAGTGACAATCAACAGGTCACTGCCAGCCTGCAATTTGGTCGCGACGAGGATGACCGTCGCCGCGTGACCGGAACGGTCAGCGCCGAGCTGAGCTTGAAATGCCAACGTTGCCTGGAACCCGTGACCTACCATATAGACGCGCGCGTCGATCTGGTGATGGTCTGGGACGAAGAGCAGATCAAGGCGCTGCCGGAGCATCTCGACCCGATCATGGTGACCGAGGACAAGATGCCACTCGCCGAGCTGCTTGAGGAAGAACTTCTGCTGGCGTTGCCGCTGGTGGCGCTGCACGAAACCTGCCCGACGTCGTTGGTTGAGGATCATGCAGACACCGACAGCGACGCTGGGGCAGTAAAACCGGATAACCCCTTTGCAGTGCTGGCGCAACTCAAGCGCGAGCAGGAATGACAGGAGCACACCATGGCCGTTCAACAAGATCGTAAAACCCGCTCCAAGCGTGGCATGCGTCGTTCACACGATGCACTGTCTGCGCCGGCTCTGAGCGAAGACAGCAACACTGGCGAAGTACATCGTCGTCACCACATTTCTCCGGATGGCTACTACCGTGGCCGTCAGGTGATCGCCAAGGCTGAAGAGCTGGACGACGATCAGGAGTAATCTCCGGATAGCATGAAAACGGGAGCCGCGGCTCCCGTTTTTGTTTATTCGTGTCTTGATACATTTTCTTTCGCTATTTCTTTGCCTGTGCAGGGCTTTGTCGCCATTATCTGCCGCAGCAAAAAAACAACGGAGAACAAATGGCCCTGACGCTCGCTGTCGATGCCATGGGTGGCGATGAAGGACTGGCGGTGACGGTACCGGCGGTGGCGACGTTACTGAGTCGCCACGCGGATGTCCGGGTGCTGCTGGTGGGGCAGACGCCGTTGCTGCAGGACGCGTTGCGCACTGCTGGCCTGTCTGATCATGCCGCCATCGAGATTGTGCACGCAGATGACGTTGTCAGCATGGAAGATGCTGTCGATGTCGCGCTGCGCAAGAAGAAGAAATCCTCAATGCGCATCGCCATCAATCAAGTCAAAGAGGGGCGAGCGCAAGCCGCAGTCAGTGCCGGTAATACCGGTGCGCTGATGGCGATTTCCCGATTTGTACTGAAAACCCTTAACGGTATCGATCGTCCTGCAATTTGTACCGCCATCCCGACCCGTAACGGTCATTGTCACATGCTTGATCTCGGCGCCAATGTGGATTCCGAGCCCGCACATCTCTTGCAGTTTGCGCTGATGGGCGACGCCGTCGTGCGCGCCGTGGATGGCATCAAGTCGCCGCGTGTGGCATTGCTCAATATTGGCGAAGAAGACATCAAGGGCAACGAACAAATCAAGGATGCGGCGGCTTTGCTGGCAGCCAATCCGACCATCAATTACGTTGGCTTTGTCGAGGGCAACGGCATTTTTCGTGGTGAAGCCGATGTCGTTGTGTGTGACGGCTTTGTTGGCAATGTTGCGCTGAAAACGATGGAAGGCGTGGCGTCCATGATTGGTGCCATGATCAAGGAAGAAATCCAGCGCAACTGGCTGAACAAGCTGGGCGCATTATTCGCGCTGCCAATGCTCAATGGACTCAAGGCGCGCCTCAATCCGCAGCGTTACAATGGCGCCAGCCTTGTCGGTTTGAATGGCATTGTTGTAAAAAGCCATGGCGGTGCGGATGTGCACGGTTTCGTCAGCGCAATGGAAGTGGCATTGCGTGAGGCGCAGCGAAATGTACCTGCGTTGATTGGCGCGGCGCTGCCGGATGCCGACGCGCAGCCAGGTGCCGATGCAGAGTAGCATGCGATTGATTGGAGTGACTGAATGAGCAAGACCGCATTTATTTTTCCCGGTCAGGGATCGCAAAAGCTGGGCATGCTGTCGGATCTGGGTGACCAGACCATGGTGCGTCAAACCTTTCAGGAAGCTTCTGGCGCGCTCGATTACGACTTGTGGGCGTTGATCCAGGACGGTCCGGCGGAACACCTGAATCAGACTGACAAGACACAGCCGGCGTTGCTGGTCTCAGGCGTTGCGCTATGGCGTCTGTGGCAGCAGCGGGGCGGTGCGCGACCCGATCTGCTCGCCGGGCACAGTCTCGGTGAGTACACCGCACTGGTATGTGCCGGGGTAATTAATCTGGGTGATGCAGCGCGACTGGTGCGCACCCGCGGCGAACTGATGCAGTCGGCGGTGCCGGCCGGCAGCGGTGCGATGGCAGCCATTCTTGGTCTGGAAGATGAACAGGTGCGTCAGGCGTGCGCCGACGCAGCTGAATCAGAGGTGGTGTCTGCGGTCAACTACAATGCGCCGGGCCAGGTGGTGATTGCCGGTAGTGCTGCGGCAGTGGAGCGCGCCATAGCACTGTGCAAGGACGCCGGTGGCAAGGCCATGCCGTTGCCAGTCAGTGTGCCGTCGCATTGCGCGTTGATGCAGCCTGCTGCAGACAAGCTCGGCGAACTGATGCAGGGCATCAGTTTTCATGCGCCGGAAATACCGGTGATCAACAATGTCGACGTCGCAGAACAAAAAGACGTCGCAGAAATTCGTGATGCGCTGGTGCGGCAACTGTATTCTCCGGTGCGCTGGGTGGAAACGGTGCAGGCGCTGTCGACAGCAGGTGTAACGCATTTGTATGAATGTGGGCCGGGCAAGGTGCTGGCCGGATTGATCAAGCGTATCGATCGTGCGCTGCCAGTGATGTCGCTCGACAACGCAGCGGCGTTTGAACAGGCTTTGACGGGGAAGGAATAACAGCATGAGTGACGCACGTATTGCACTGGTGACCGGCGCCAGTCGTGGCATCGGCCGCGCCATCGCAGAAGCGCTGGTAGCGGACGGATTTACTGTGCTCGGCACGGCCACTTCGGAAGGTGGCGCCCAGGCGATCAGCGATTATCTGGCGGCAGCGGGCAACAGCGGTGCCGGCTACGTCATGAATGTCGCGGATACCGCATCGGTGGATACAGCGCTGGCAGCGATGCAGGCGGCACACGGTGCACCGCTGGTGGTGGTTAACAATGCCGGCATCACCCGTGACAACATCATGCTGCGCATGAAAGAAGACGAATGGCAGGACGTGGTTAACACCAACCTGAATTCCATGTTCCGGCTCAGCAAGGCGGTTTTGAAGGGCATGACCAAGGCGCGTTGGGGACGAATTATCAATATCAGTTCAGTCGTGGGCCTGATGGGCAATGCCGGTCAGGCCAATTATGCCGCAGCCAAGGGTGGCGTAGAGGGCTTTACCCGGGCGCTGGCGCGTGAGGTGGGCTCGCGCAATATCACCGTCAACAGCGTCGCGCCGGGCTTTATCCAGACTGATATGACCGATCACCTGCCCGAGGCACAGCGCGATGCGTTGCTCGGGCAGATCCCGCTGGGACGCCTCGGACAGCCGTCTGAAGTCGCCAGTGCGGTGCGCTGGCTGGCCAGTGATGGCGCAGCGTATGTCACCGGAACCACGGTAAATGTGAACGGAGGGATGTTTACCGGCTAGGCGACGCACATGATTGGTGCGTCATCACTTTGATTTCCATAGGGAATATGACGCTTCAGACGGGAAGGCCATGCGGCTTGCATGCGCCGGAAATGTTCACCTAGAATACCCGCCTGAGGTGCACCGACACCAACAACAGGAGAGAAACACTATCATGAGCAGCATCGAAGAACGGGTTGCCAAGATCATCGTAGAGCAACTGGGGGTGAAGCCGGAGGACGTCAAGCCTGAAGCTTCTTTTGTTGAAGATCTGGGCGCCGACTCTTTGGACACCGTTGAACTGGTGATGGCTCTTGAAGAAGAATTCGAGACCGAGATCCCGGACGAGGAAGCTGAGAAGATCAGCACAGTCCAGTCCGCCATCGACTATATCAAGGCGCACGCCTGATCCGATCCGGTCAGGATCCTGAAAGCCGCAGGTTCACAGAACTTGCGGCTTTTTTGTTTCTGCGTATTGCCCTCTGATCTGCATTCACGGCCAGCGCAGTAAACTGTTTGCAACGTTGTTGTCATGCAATAGCGGCGGTGTATGGTGTCTGACGCTATTGGCGAGGGAGGAGAGAGAGTGGCATTACGACGCGTAGTAGTAACCGGGTTGGGCATGCTGAGTCCGCTCGGCGCGGATGTGGAGTCGACCTGGGCGGGTATCAAGGCGGGCAAAAGCGGTATCCGTACGATCGACCATTTTGACACGGAAAAATATTCGACCAAATTTGCCGGGCTGGTGCCTGAGTTCGACATGGATCAGTACCTGCAGGCAAAAGAAGCCCGCAAGATGGATATCTTTGTCCAGTACGGCATGGTGGCAGGCATTCAGGCAGTGCGTCATAGCGGCATCGAGACCACTGAGGAAAACGCCGGCCGTATTGGTGTGGTGGTGGGTTCCGGCATCGGTGGCTTGACCGGCATTCAGGAAAACCACAGGAAATTGCTCGACGGTGGCCCGCGCAAAGTGTCGCCGTTTTTTGTCCCCGGTTCGATCATCAATATGATCGCGGGCAATTTATCAATTGAGTTTGGCTTTCGCGGCCCGAATTTTGCCACCGTTACGGCCTGTACTTCCGGTACACACAGCATCGGTTTTGCGGCCCAGCAGATCATGCTCGGCACTGCCGATGTGATGGTTGCCGGTGGCGCCGAGAAGGCTTCATGCGAGCTTGGTATGGCCGGATTTTCTGCCGCCCGTGCGCTCAGCACCCGCAATGATGATCCGCAAGCCGCGAGCCGTCCTTGGGATCGTGATCGTGACGGCTTTGTGCTGTCCGACGGTGCCGGCATGGTGGTGCTGGAGGAGTACGAGCATGCCAAGGCACGCGGTGCCACCATCTACGCCGAGCTGATCGGTTATGGCATGAGTGGCGACGCCTACCACATGACCTCGCCGCCAGAAGATGGCCATGGTGCGGCATCGGCGATGGCCAATGCGTTGTCCAGCGCCGGCATCAACGCGGATCAGGTGGACTACATAAACGCCCACGGCACTTCGACCAAGCTCGGTGATATCGCTGAAATTACTGCCGTGAAGAAAGTGTTTGGTGCTTCGGCGTCGAAGCTGGCGGTCAGCTCCACCAAGTCCATGGTCGGTCACTTGCTTGGTGCGGCGGGCGCGGTGGAAGCGATCTTTACCATTCTCGCCATGCGTGACTCATTGGCACCGCCGACCATCAACCTGGACAACCCGGACGATGGCTGTGATTTGAATTTGGTGGCCAATACGGCGCAGGAAATGCCGATCAATATCGCGTTGTCCAATTCGTTCGGTTTTGGTGGTACCAACGGCTCCCTGTTGTTCAAGCGTGTGTGAGCATGATACCGGCGGATGATCGTGGTCTGGCCTATGGCGACGGTGTGTTTGAAACCGTGCGTCTGGGTCGGGTTTCGGCGCCGCTGCGACAATGGCACCGTGAGCGCCTGCAGCAGGGGTTCACGCGTCTGGCATTGCACGCGGATATCAAACTGTTCGATCACTGGCTTGACCGTCTGTCACAGCCCGCCGGTGCAGCGCTGGTCAAGGTGATCGTCACCCGCGGCAGTGGTGGCCGTGGTTATGCCGCGCCGGAACCCGCCTCGCCGCGCTGGATCGCGCAGCGTTTTGACTATTCGCCGCCAGCAGCGCCGTTGCGCCAGCACGGACTGGTGCTGGGCGTCAGTCAGGTGAGGGTGGCGGAGCAGCCACGGTTGGCGGGCATCAAGCACCTCAATCGGCTCGAACAGGTGCTGGCACGTACTGCGGCAAATCATGCCGGATGGGACGAGGCATTGATGCTGGACAGCCTGGGTCGGCCGGTAGAGCTGACCGCCATGAACCTGTTTGCTCGCTTTGGTGGCTGTTGGTGGACGCCATCGCTGCAGCGCGCCGGTGTGGCGGGTGTGGCACGCCACTGGTGCTTGCAGCAGCTGGCGTTGGCTGGCCAGCCGATCCGCCAACAGCCGCTGCCATTAGCGCGATTACGTGAAGCAGACGAGGTTTTTGCCTGCAACAGTGTTGCGGGGGTGCTGCCGGTCCGTAAACTGGCGGTCTGGCAGTGGCCGGTGGGTGATACCACGCGTGCGCTGCAACACCAATTCGAGCAGCTGTTTCTCTGATGCTAAAAACCAAACTACTTTCGCTGGGTGTGTTGGCGCTGTTACTGGCGTTCACCGTTGGCCTGTTCTGGGTCAGCGGCTTTCTGCATCGTCCGTTGCCGCTTGAGCAAACGCAGGTCATCGAGGTGGCACCGGGTCAGACCCTCAGTGGCATCACCGCCGAGTTGTCCCAGCGTGATCTGCTCGGCGAGGGCCATGGCAAGTTTCTGCGCAAACTGGCGGTACGCGGTTATGACTTTGCCACCGGCGTGTCGCGACGATTGCATGTGGGTGAATACGAGCTCGCCCCTGGCGATACGCTGATCAGTTTTCTTGACCGGCTTGAACGCGGCGATGTTATTCAGCGGAGCTTCACCGTCATCGAAGGCTGGAATATCCGCGAGCTGCGCCAGGCGCTGGCGCATGCGCCCGGCTTGATCAAGACATTGCCGGGCATCAGCGATGAAGGCCTGATGCAGCGGCTCGGTCGCCCGGACCTGCACCCGGAAGGCTGGTTTGCGCCAGATACCTATTTTTATACTGCGGGTGAGAGTGATGTGGAGGTATTAGCGCGCGCCTTCGCCCGTCAGCAGCAGATTCTGGAACAGGCCTGGCAACAGCGCGATCCTGAGCTGCCGTACACGGACGCCTACGACGCCCTGATCATGGCGTCGATTGTCGAGAAGGAAACCGGTGTCGCGCATGAGCGTGAGGAAATTGCCGGCGTCTTTGTGCAGCGCCTGTACAAGGGCATGCGCCTGCAGACCGATCCGACCGTGATTTACGGCATGGGCGAGGCCTATGACGGCAATATTCGTCGCCGCGACCTGCAGCAACCCACCCCGTATAACACCTATGTGATTCGCGGTTTGCCGCCAACACCGATTGCCATGCCTGGGGCGGAAGCGATTCATGCGGCCGTGCATCCGGCCGAAACCGATGCCTTGTTCTTTGTCGCCCGTGGCGACGGTTCGCACCAGTTCTCCAGCACCCTTGAGCAGCATGAGCAAGCGGTGCGCGAGTATCAGCTCAAACGGCGCGAGGGCTATCGCTCCAGCCCGGCGCAAGAGGCGCAGTGATGCAGGCAAGGTTTATTACCTTCGAAGGCGGTGAAGGCGCAGGCAAATCCACCAACATGCAATATGTGGCGGACTGGCTGCGGGCGCGTGATCAACAGGTGTTGTGCACGCGTGAGCCCGGCGGGACGCCGAGTGCCGAGGCGATCAGGGCGCTGTTACTGCAAAAGGAGTTGCCGCTGGCGGACAGTACCGAATTGCTGCTGGTATTCGCCGCCCGCGCACAGCATCTGGCGGAAAAGATTCGTCCTGCACTGGCGGCGGGGACCTGGGTACTGTGCGACCGTTTCACCGATGCCACCTATGCCTATCAGGGCGGTGGCCGCGGGCTGGAGATGAGTCAGATCGCCAGTCTGGAATCGCTAGTGCAGGGTAGCCTGCGCCCCGATCTGACGCTGCTGTTCGATCTGCCGGTGTCGCAGGGGATGGCGCGGGCCGGCGGGCGTGGCGAGCTGGACCGCATTGAGCGGGAGAGCGAGGCATTTTTCCAGCGCATTCGCGATTGTTATCTCGACCGCGCTGCGGCCGACCCGGCACGCATCAAGGTACTGGATGCCAGTGGCGATCTCGGCTCGGTACAGCGCCAACTGGACACACTGTTGCAGGCCAGCTGGGAGCAGTGGCATGACTGACGGCGCGATCATGCAGCGCCCCTGTCCCTGGCATCGTGACGTGCTGACGGCGCTGGTGGAGCAGGCCCGTGCCGGGCGGCTGCCGCACGCGCTATTGCTTTCCGGTGTCGCTGGCATCGGCAAGTTGCGTCTGGCGCGGGCGCTGGCGCAGGCCTTGCTGTGTCAGCAACCCCAGTCGGGTCAGGCCTGTGGTCAATGCCATGCCTGCCATCTTACGGCCGCCGGCTCCCATCCCGATTACCAGCAGTTGTCGCCGGAAGAGGCGGGCAAGGCGATCAAGATCGATCAGGTGCGCGATCTGGTGCAGTTTGGCAGCCGTACACCGCAATACGATGGCTACCGGGTGGCGGTCATCGCGCCGGCCCACGCCATGAACCGCAATGCCCAGAACGCCTTGCTGAAAACCCTGGAAGAGCCCGGCGAGCGCACCCTGTTGCTATTGGTCAGTGACCAGCCGGCGCGATTGTTGGCCACCGTGCGCAGTCGCTGCCAGCAGCGCGTGCTGGCAGTCCCGGATGCGACGCAGGCGCGTCAGTGGCTGGAGGAACAAATCGGCCAGTCCGAGCGTGCGGCGGCGCTGCTGGCGCTGGCCGGTGGGGCGCCGCTGCAAGCGCTGGCGCTGGATGGCAGCGACTGGTTCGCTGAGCGCAGTAAATTGCTCAATCAGTGTCTGGCGTTACTGGCAGGGCGTCAGCCGGTCAGTCTGGTAGCGCAGCAATTCGCCGCACAGGATGCGGACGGTATGCTCAGCGCGCTGTACAGCTGGACGCATGCGGCGCTGGCGTTTCGCGCCCGCGGCGCCGAGCCCAGTGACAGCCAACTGGCAGAGGGTATCAAGACCCTGGCCCAGCGTGCGGGCAGCCGTCGTCTGCTCACGTTTGCCGAACAGCTGGTGGTCAGCCGGCGCTGGTTGGCGTCGGGCAGCAATCCCAACCGTGAGCTATTGTTCGAACAGCTGCTACTGGTGCTGGTAGGCGTTGACGCTGGCGTGGCGGCCTTCTAATCTGCCAGAAGCATTGAATTGACGTAACGCAGTGTTGATGGAGTCAGAATAATGAAAATGCCCGGCGGGGGTGGTGGTGGCATTCTGTCACTGACAATCAAGGACAAGGCGATTCTGTATTCCGCCTACATGCCTTTTATCAAGCACGGCGGTTTGTTTATTCCCACCAACAAGGATTACAAGATTGGCGACGAGGTGTTCCTGTTGCTGAATCTGATGGATGAGACCGACAAGATTCCGGTCGCTGGCAAGGTCATCTGGGTGACGCCGAAGGGTGCCCAGGGTAACCGTACTGCTGGCGTCGGTGTGCAATTCTCCGATCAGGACGACACCGCGCGCCGTACCATCGAAAACTATCTGGCCGGTTCGCTGGAGTCCGATCGCCCAACCCACACGATGTAATTCATGGTTCAACTAGCAGGCCTGGTGGATTCCCATTGCCACCTTGATCGACTCGATCTTTCCGCCTACGACAACGATTTTGATGCATTGATGACGACCACCCGCGCGGCGGGTGTGTCGCAGATGCTGTGCATCGGTGTCGATCTGGAAACCTTTGCCGATGTGCGCGCCATTGCCGAGCGTTATGATGATGTCCATTGCACGGTCGGTGTGCATCCGTTGTACAAGGATTCGCGTGAGCCCAGTACCGACGAGTTGGTGGCGCTGGCCGCGCATCCCAAGGTGGTTGCCATCGGTGAGACCGGACTGGATTACTTCTATGCCAAGGGCGATACGGACTGGCAACGTCGACGGTTTGTCTGCCATATCGAAGCGGCGCGTGAAACCGGCTTGCCGCTGGTGATTCACACCCGCGATGCCCGCGCAGATACGCTTGATCTGCTGCGTCAGCATGGCGACGGTCAGGTCAGTGGTGTGCTGCATTGCTTTACCGAAGATCTGGCCATGGCTGAGGCCGCGATTGAGCTGGGCCTGTATATCTCGATTTCCGGTATCGCCACCTTTGCCAATGCCAGCGCGCTGCGTGATGTCGTCAAGGCGTTGCCGCTGGAGCGGTTATTGATTGAAACCGATTCGCCATGGCTGGCACCGGTGCCGTATCGTGGCAAGACCAATCAGCCGTTATACGTGGCGGAAGTGGCCAGGCTGGTGGCGGATCTGCATGGTGTGGCGGTGCAGTCGCTGGTGGATATTACCCGTCACAACTTTTATCGCCTGTTTACTCGCGCCGAGGTGCCACGCTAATGGAAAACATCTGGCTGTACCTGCTGCTGGCGGTGTTCGGCGGCGCCGTTGTGGCGCTGCTGGTGAGCCTATTTGCGCGTAAGGGTGGTGCCGATACTGACGCCCGGCATCAGCAAGCGTTGCAACAGCTGGCGCAGGCACAACAGGAAATGCAGTCGCTACAGGAGCGTCTCAGTCAGTTGCAGGCCGATAAGGCGCGACTGGAAGAGCGCGAGAAAAACCAGCAGGAGAAGGTCGCCTGGCTGGAACAAAGCCGAGAACAGCTGAAGCAGGATTTCGAACAGCTGTCGGCAAAGATCTTTGAAACGCGTAGCAAGCAACTGCAGGAACAGAATCAAAGCGGCATGGAGACGTTGCTGAAGCCATTTCGCGAACAGATGCACGAATTCAGGCGCCGGGTGGACCAGATCCACAGCGATGACACTCGCGCGCAGGCAGATTTGCTGGCGCAGATCCGCAGCCTGCAAAGCCTCAACAACCAGATGGTTGAGGATGCCCGCAACCTGACCAATGCGTTGAAAGGACAAAGCAAGGCACAGGGTAATTGGGGTGAGTTGATTCTGGAGCGCATTCTTGAAGCGTCCGGTCTGACCCGTGGCCGTGAGTACGAAACCCAGGTGTCCGTGACCGACGACGACGGCCAGCGCAAGCAGCCGGATGTGATTGTGCGGCTGCCGGATGACAAGGATGTGATCGTCGACAGCAAGGTGTCGCTGGTGGCCTGGGAGCGTTATTGCAGCAGCGAGGATGAGGCTGAGCGCAAACTGGCACTGGATCAGCATGTGCTGTCGGTGCGCAATCATGTGCGCGGGCTCAGCGACAAAGCCTATCAGCAGCTCGATGGCTTGCGCTCACTGGATTTCGTGTTGTTGTTTATTCCCATTGAAGCGGCGTTTCTGACAGCGCTGGAAGCAGACATGGGCCTCTACCATGACGCCTACTCGCGTAACATTGTGCTGGTCAGCCCGACGACACTGCTGGTGACACTACGTACTATCAACAACATCTGGCGCAACGAATACCAGAACCGTAACGCGCTGGAAATTGCTGACCGCGCCGGCAAGATCTGTGATCAGGTGGCCATGGTCGCTGAGTCGCTCGGTGAGGTGGGCAGCCGGCTCGATCAGGCACACAAGGCCTGGCAGAAAACATCGGATCGCTTGAGCAGCGGCCGTGGCAATCTGCTGCGACAGGCGCACCAATTGCAGGATATGGGCGCGAAAGCGCGCAAGAATTTGCCTGCGCCGAGCGACAACCTTGACAGCGATGACGCCGACGACTGACGCGCGCCATAAAAAACGCCCGAGTACCTGGGGGAAGGTATTCGGGCGAGCGAGTCAGGAGTTTTATGGTTACAGACTACACACTGTACCACCGGGACATCATCGGGGGAGGACTGTCCCGGCACAGTCATCATTGCGTCACTGCATCAGCGGTTCAAGCCACAGGCGCTGAACGGTTATGCGCAAATTGCGTAGTAAAAATCGTTTTAAAAGACGCTGCGTAATTAGCCCTCTTCTCAATACCAGTCAGCGAAATTTTTGCGCCGCTGGTACCCAAACATGTGAAATTTCTGTAAACCAAAACCGTCTTACCGTTGGTCGGGTACGCCGCCGTACCCGGATAAACGGTCAGGCCAACTGCTTGATCAGCGCCAATGCCCGATCAAGCACCTGGTCACTGGTGTAGAAGTGCGGTGACAGGCGGATGCCGCCGCCGCGCGGCGCACAGATCAGGCCCGCTGCCATCAGCGCACGCCAGACGTCGGTGCTGTCCCGGCGTGGTGCAAAGGTAATGATACCGGCGCGGCGCGCCGGGTCAGTGGGCGAGAGCAGTTTGAGCCCCTGGGCACTGAGGCCGTCGGCCAGATGCGAAATCCGTTCCGCCACCAGCGCTTCTATGGTCGGTTGGCCGATCTCGGCCAGCAGCGACAGGCTGGCGGACAGGGCATGAATGCAGAGCATGTTCGGGCTGCCGCATTCGAACCTACGCGCATCCGCAGCGACCTGCCAGCCGGTCTGGCTGTAGTCGCCGGCGTTGCTGATCATGTGCCAGCCATACTGGTGCAGGGTCAGGGTGTCACGCAGCTCGGCGCGGCAATAGAACAGCGCCAGCCCTTCTGGTCCCAGCATCCACTTATGGCCATCGGCGACGACAAAATCGGCGTGGATCTGGTTGACGTCCATCGGCAGCACGCCAAGGCTCTGAATGGCATCGACGCAGAACAGGACATTGCGCGCCCGGCAGGCCTCGCCCAATCGGGTCAGATCCATGCGCAGGCCAGTGCCATACTGCACCGAGCTGATCGCCAGCAGGCGCGTGCGCGGCCCGAACGCGTCGATCAGCGCCTGTTCCGGGTCGTCACCGCTGATATCCGCGGCGATCACCTCTACGCCGCGATCCGCCAACGCCTGCCAGGGAATACGGTTGGACGGAAATTCCTGGTTGCTGATCACTACCTGATCGCCTTGCTGCCAGCAGAGGCCGGCGGCTATCACTGACAGCCCCTCAGAGGTGTTCTTCAGCAGCGCGATGTCGTCGGTGGACGGCGCATTGATCAGCGCGCGCAGTTGCTCCCGCAAGGTCGCTTCACGCTGCAGCCACTTTGGATAGTGGCGTGCGCCCTGCGTCAGGTTCTGTTGCGAGAACGCACAGACAGCCTCATGGGTGCGCTGCGGCCAGGGGGCTACGGCGGCATGATTCAGGTAAAGCAGGTCATCGACCTGGGGGAACTGTTGTTGCCAGTCGCGCATCATGGCTCCTGCAGTGATAGACATCAGGGCTTCGATTGTGAACCGGCTGACCGCCCAAGACAAAGTGTGATGGTGGGCGAGTAGCCCGAATTCGGCTAGACTTGCGCGAAATGGACACCGCCCGGAGGCGGCAGCCGTCATGACTGGATCGCTGGAGAGGACAATGACTGATCTGGAAAAAGCAACGCGACGTGTACAAGAGTTTCGCCAGCGTGAACGCGAGATTCTGGATGTGGCGCTGGCGCTTTTTCTCGAGCAGGGCGAAGACCGGGTGACGGTTGAGATGATTGCCGACAAGGTTGGTATCGGCAAGGGCACCATCTACAAGCATTTTGAAACCAAGAACGAAATCTATCTGCTGCTGATGATTCGCTACGAGGAGGAGCTGGCAGATATTTTCCAGCGTATTCGCGAATCTGACGATAAGGAAACGCTGGCGCGAGAGTATTTCCGCTTCCGTATCGCCGACCCGAAGCGTTACCAGTTGTTTGACCGGCTCGAGCAAAAGGTGATCAAGGATCATGCGGTGCCTGAACTGGTCGACAAGCTACACCGCATTCGTGACGCCAATTTTGTTCACCTGACGCGCATCGTCGAGGCGCGGATCGCCGAAGGCAATCTGGAAGACGTGCCGCCGATCTATCATATCTGCAGCGCCTGGGCGCTGGCGCACGGCGCCGTGGCGCTGATGGAATCTCCTTTTTACCAGCGTTTGATTGAGAACAAGGATGACTTCGTCGATTTCCTTATCGATATTGGCATTCGCATGGGTAATCGCGGTCAACGCGGTAAATAATCTCGCGGAGGCTGCATGTCTGAACGCCTCGATCAACTCGAAGACTTCCTGAAAAAAGCGGCGGCTGATGCCAGCGGTTTGCCACCGGTTGAACGCTGGCACCCGCCACTCAGTGGCGATATCGATATCCGCATTCTTGCCGACGGCCGTTGGTTGCATGAAGGCACCGAGTTTACCCGCCTGTCTCTGGTAAAACTGTTCTCTTCGATTTTGCGTCGCGAAGGCGACGACTACTTTCTGGTGACGCCGGTTGAGAAGTGGCGGCTTCAGGTTGAAGACGCGCCTTTTTTTGCCGGTGCAGTCAGTTGTCTGGGCGAGGGCGACAATGGCGTGCTGGCGTTTACCCTGAACACCGGCGATACCCTGATTGCCGATGCTGAGCACGGCATTGAGGTGGAGCAGGGCGAACATGGGCCGCGCCCCTACGTGCAGGTGCGTGATGGCTTGCGCGCCCTGATCGGGCGCAGTGCCTTTTATCAGCTGGTGGACCAGGCCCAGGTCGACGTCGAAACCGGGCAGCTGATGCTGTTCAGTCGCGGCCAGTGCTTTGCTCTGGGGTCAGTGGAGTAACGTCCGCAGCCAGTGTGACAGCGGCAGTGCCAGCAGTAATGCCAACGCCAACCACTTCCACATATATCCCCGTGACGGTATCGGCGCAGGTGACCAGTCAAGTTGATCGCGTCCGCTCAGCGCTGCGCGAAACTCCGCCGCATCGTGGAAGCGTTCATCTGGATCAGCACTCAGTGCGCGCGTCAGAATCGCTTGTAGCCAGGGCGGGGCATAGCGGTTGTAGTGCTGGATGGCGGTCAAAGGTTGGCTGTGGGCGCGGCGTGTATCGCCTTGCCACGGGAGCTCACCGGTAACCAGCTCGTACAGCATTGCCGCCACCGAAAACAGATCACTGCGTTCACTCGGCGATTGCCCGTCGATCAATTCCGGTGCCGTGTATTGGCGCACACCGAGCGGTTGCTCCGTTGGCTGGGCGTTGTCCTGCAGGCCGCGCGCATGACAGCTGCCATAGTCGATCAGTTTGACGCCGCCATCGCGCTGGATCATCACATTGCCGGGCTTGATGTCGGCGTGAATGACGTCGGCGCGGTGCAGTACCCGCAAGCCGTTCAGCAGCTGGTCAAAGATCTGCAACACTTGCTCGATGCCAGCACGTGGATGTTGTTGCTGCCACTGTTGCAGGCTGATGCCATCGATATATTCCATCAGGAAGTAGAGGCCGGTACGCGGTCGCTGCGGTTGGCTCAGGCGCACAAGATTGGCGTGATGGATGCGCTCCGCCACCCAGCTCTCGAACGCCAGTCGCTCCATGGCGGCGCGATCATCGATCAGATTGGTGCTCGGCGCCTTGAGCACCATTTTTTCGCCATTGTGGAGATCGCGCACCAGATACAGGTGGGAGCGGTTACTGGCATGCAGCTCACGCAGCACTTCAAGGTCGTCAAGAATTGCGCCCTGGTATAACCCGGGTGGAGGGGGCAACTGGCTGAAAGCGGTGAGCTGGTCATCGGCAACCGCATCTGGCAGGGCGACAACATCTATGATCTGGCAGGACAGGTTGTCGCTGGAGCCGGCATCCAGTGCCTGCGCCACCATCAGTTCGCAGGTGTGTTGCAGGTTTGTGGAACCTGACAGCAATTGTTGCAACTGATGAATGCCGAGCACTTCGTGGATGCCGTCGCTGGTCAACAGGAAGCGATCGCCGGCTTGCACCGAGTCGCTGCGATAGTCCACCTCCAGCCGCGCGTGCATGCCCATGGCGCGAGTCAGAAACTGCTTGCCGCCAATGCGTCGTGTGTGGTCCTGGGTCAGGCACTCAAGCTGACCCTGTCGCAGCCGCCAGATGCGCGAGTCACCGATCTGGAACAGATGCGCCGTGCGAGAGCGCAGCACCAGCACAGACAGGGTACAGAGGTGGCCGCCATCGCGGCGGTCATTGCCGCACAGCCATTGGTTGAGGGCATCGAGCACCCGCTGTGCGGAGCGTGACACCGACCACAGCGGTGGCGTCGCATAGTAGTCGGTGAGAAAACCGAGCACGCAGGACTCTGCCGCTTCGCGTCCCGCCTCGGCGCTACTGACGCCGTCGGCTAACGCGCAGGCCACGCCTTTGGTGCGCAACAGCGCGCCATCGGGAATACGCAACGCGACGGCGTCATCGTTACTGGCCTTGACACCGGCGCTGCTGTATTGGGCGCCCAATACATGCAGGCCGGCGCTGCCCGGTTCGTGGCTAGGCAAAAGTTATCCCACTTCGATCAATTGAACGCGGCCCTCGGCGTCGAGTTCAGCGATATGGCCGCGCGGTTCATCCAGCCAGTACAGGCTGACAACGGCCAGCATTGCTGCGCCGGCGATGACAAAGAAGAAGGTGCTGGCGTCGACAAAGGTCAGCACCGTCAGAAACAGTACCGCACCGACATTACCGTAGGCGCCTACCATACCGGCAATCTGGCCGGTCAGACGACGCTTGATCAGCGGCACGGTGGCGAAGGTGGCGCCTTCACCTGCCTGTACGAAGAACGAACAGGCCATGGTCGCGGCCACAGCCAGCAGCACCGGCCAGTCGCTGGTAATCATGCCGAGCGTACAGTAACCCGCCATCAGGCCGATCATCAGCACCCATAACGTCTTTTTACGACCCAGATGGTCGGAGAAGAAGCCACCGGCCGGGCGCGCGGCCAGATTCATGAAGGCAAAGCCCGACGCCAGCAGGCCAGCCTTGACCGGGCTCAGATCGAAGGTGTCGACAAAGAACATGGGCAACATTGATACCACTGCCAATTCTGAACCGAATGTCACCATGTAGCTGATGTTCAATACCGCCACTTGCTTGAAGTGGTAGCGATCATAGTCAGGCACACCGTCGCGCAGATGGCTGATATTGATGCGGGCGATCTGTGCCAGCTGGATCACTGCCAGACCGGACACCAGCGCCACCATCACCCATTGGGCGGAGTCACTGAACAGGCCGAGGTTGCTCGGCCCCAGACGCCAGACAATTACCAGCAGGGCGGCATACAGCGGAATGCTCATCAGAATATAGAGCAACAGGTCGCCACGGCTGCTGACTTCCAGGGCCCCGGTACGCTTGGGCTTGAAGTACTCGGCGCCCTTGGGCGTGTTGCGCACTTTCCAGTAGAACAGGATGCCGTACAGAAATGACACCACGCCGGTGGTGCCAATGGCGTAGCGCCAACCATTGTCGCCGCCGTAGATCAGCGCCAGGGTTGGCAGGGTCATGGCCGCAAACGCCGAGCCAAAATTGCCCCAGCCGCCATATACGCCCTCGGCAAGCCCGACTTCCCGAGCGGGGAACCATTCGCCAATCAGGCGAATACCGACCACGAAACCGGCGCCGACACAGCCCAGCAGCAATCGGGTGATGGCGAGTTGCTCGTAGCTGGTGGCCAGTGCGAACCAGAGACAGGGGATGGCGGCGAGCATCAGCAGACCGCTATAGACCAGACGTGGACCGTAGCGATCCACCAGTGAGCCGATCACCACCCGCGCGGGGATGGTCAGGGCGACGTTGATAATCAGCAGCGCCTTGATTTGTTCGCTGCTGAGATCGAAGGCCTCGCGTATATGGGTGAGCAGCGGCGCGTGGGAGAACCACACCACAAACGTCATAAAGAAGGCGATCCAGTTCAGATGCAGCAAACGAATGCGCGGCGCCTTGAGGTCGAGAATATTGATTGTCTGTGCCATATCCCTGAGGTCCAACCTGTGTGTCTGAAGAAATCAATCGGGGACACTGATCGCAATTCCCATGCCATCGAAAAACAGCCACAAACTGGCGCTTTTTTCTCGCCATGCCCGGTTTGTGCACAGCGGGGGTGCAGTAGTGGGCACCAAAAGTGCGCCATTCGAGTGCACAAAAATTCGCACGCGTGATGTGCATGCACCACAAAATGCGCATGCAAACAGTGCACGGCCTCGGTGCATGATCGGAGGTGGAAATATAACTAACTGAAAAATATAGATATCGATGTGTGGCATGGCACTTGCTGTTTCCGGGTGTTACCGCAAACACGCAGGAGCGGAAGATGAGCAAGCAAGAAAAACTGTTGGTGGTTGGTCATGGCATGGTCGGCCAACGGTTTCTGGAGAGTCTGGAAGCGCTTGGGGGTAAACAGCGGTTTGATGTCACAGTGTTGTGTGGCGAATCTCGCCCCGCCTATGACCGGGTCGGACTAAGCAGCTACTTCTCTGGTACCAGCGCAGAAGAGTTGTCGCTGGTGCCGGAGCAGTTCTTTGAGCGCACCGGTTTTGCCCTGCGCCTGTCGACGCAGGTCGCCAGCATCGATCGCGACGCCAGAACCGTCACCACCAATGCCGGTGAAACCCTGAGCTACGACAAGCTGGTGCTGGCCACGGGTTCCTACCCGTTTGTGCCGCCGATGCCGGGACATGATCGCGACAAATGTCTGGTCTACCGCACCATCGATGATCTCGAAGCCATTACTGCCGGCGCCAGCAGCAGCAAGGTTGGCGTGGTGGTCGGCGGCGGCCTCCTTGGTCTGGAGGCCGCCAATGCATTACGCAATCTCGGTCTCGAGACCCATGTGGTGGAATTTGCGCCGCGCCTGATGGCCGTGCAGATCGACGATGCCGGTGGCAAGTTGCTGCGCAGCAAGATTGAAGCTCTCGGCGTGCGCGTGCATACCGGCAAGGCGACCACTGAAATTGTCGATGGTGAGCAGTGTCTGCATCGCATGAACTTTGCTGACGGTGGCCACCTCGAAACCGATCTGATCCTGTTCTCCGCAGGCATACGTCCCCAGGATGCATTGGCCCGCGCCTGTGGTCTGGAGCTGGGCGAGCGGGGCGGCGTAGTGGTGGACAACTACTGCGTGACCTCTGATCCGAACGTTTACGCGATTGGTGAGGTGGCGCTCTGGAATGGCCGTATCTACGGCCTGGTGGCACCGGGCTATCAAATGGCCCAGATCGCGGCCAAGCACCTGTGTGCAGACACCAGCGAGCAATTTCTCGGTGCCGACATGAGCACCAAACTCAAGCTGCTCGGTGTCGACGTTGCCAGCATTGGTGATGCCCATGCCAACCTGGCTGGCAGCAAAAGTTATGTGTTCCTGAATGAAGCGGATGGCGTCTATAAAAAGCTGGTGGTCAGCGACGACGGCAAGAAAGTCGTTGGCGCCGTGCTGGTGGGCGATGCCGCGGATTATGGCAACCTGTTGCAGCTGTGCCTGAACGGCATCGATATTCCGGGTGATCCTGCTGGGCTGATTGTGCCCAGCAGTGAAGGAAAGCCGGCGCTGGGTGTGGATGCGCTGCCGGACAGCGCGCAAATCTGTTCCTGTAATAACGTCAGCAAGGGGCAGCTGTGTTGTGCCGTGGAAGCGGGTGCAACCACGGTTGCTGAGCTCAAGTCCGCGACCAAGGCCGCTACCACATGCGGCGGTTGCAGCGCGCTGGTCAAGCAAGTGCTGGATGCGGAGCTGAGCAAGCGCGGCGTGGAAGTGCTGAATCATTTGTGTGAGCACTTTCCGTATTCCCGCCAGGAAATCTATCACCTGGTGCGGGTCGGCAATATTCGCAGCTTTGACGAGTTGCTGGAAAAGCACGGCACCGGTCATGGCTGTGATATCTGCAAACCCACGGCGGCGTCGGTGCTGGCCTCGTGCTGGAACGATTATATCCTCAAGAAAGAGCATGCCAGCCTGCAGGACACCAACGACTATTTTCTCGCCAATATGCAGCGCGATGGCACCTACTCGATCGTGCCGCGCATTCCCGGCGGCGAGATTACCCCGGACAAACTGATCGTGATCGGTCAGGTGGCAAAGAAATATGACCTTTACACCAAGATCACCGGCGGTCAGCGCATCGATTTATTCGGCGCAAGGGCAGATCAACTGCCGGTGATCTGGCGTGAACTGGTCGATGCCGGGCTGGAGTCTGGCCATGCGTACGGCAAGTCCTTGCGCACGGTGAAATCCTGTGTCGGCTCGACCTGGTGCCGTTACGGCGTACAGGATTCGGTTGGCATGGCGATTCTGGTGGAGGAGCGTTACAAGGGTTTGCGTTCTCCACACAAGCTGAAGATGGCGGTGTCCGGCTGCACCCGTGAGTGTGCCGAGGCGCAGAGTAAGGATGTCGGTGTGATCGCCACGGAGAAAGGCTGGAACCTGTATCTGTGCGGCAACGGCGGCATGAAGCCGCGTCATGCGGATCTGTTTGCCTCCGATCTGGATGATGTCACCTTATTGAAGTACATCGATCGCTTCCTGATGTTCTATATCCAGACCGCTGATCGCCTGCAGCGTACTTCGGTATGGATGGACAACCTGGAGGGCGGCCTGGATTACCTGCGTGAGGTGATCATTGATGACAAGCTCGGCATCGCGGCGGAACTCGAGCAGCAGATGGGGCATGTCATCAACACCTATCAGTGTGAGTGGACCACGACCATCAATGATCCGGAAAAGATGAAGCGCTTCCGCCATTTCGTTAACAGTGATCAGGTTGATGGCAACCTGCTCTACAAGCGTGAGCGTGGTCAGCGTCGCCCGGCCTATGAGCATGAACGTATTCCCATGAAGACCGAGGAGGAAACCGCATGAGTTCGTCAGTACAATGGCGCGCGGTCTGCACACTGCAAGACATAGTGCCGGAAACAGGTGTTTGTGCATTGCTCGATGGCAGTCAGGTGGCGGTATTCAGAACCTCGGATGACCAGTTGTTTGCGCTGGATAATCGCGATCCGTTCAGTGGTGCCAATGTGCTGGCGCGCGGCATTCTCGGATCCATCGGTGACAAACGCGTGGTCGCATCTCCTCTATACAAGCAGCATTTCTGCCTGGATGACGGCAAATGCATTGAAGACGAGACTCAGGCAATCAAGGCCTGGCCAGTACGCCTTCGCGACGGTGTGATTGAAATAGGATGTGGCGCCTGACGCTCACTAGGGAGAAGAGCTGTGCCCCGGCAGCGAAAAAAACTGGTGATTATCGGCAACGGCATGGCTGCTTGCCGCTTGCTCGAAGAGTTGCTGGCACTGGCACCCGAACTGTATGACATCACAGTACTGAGTGCCGAGCAGCATGGTGGTTATAACCGCGTGCTGCTGTCTCCGGTACTCAGTGGCGACAGTGATATTGAAGCTATTACTACCCATCCGCACAGCTGGTATCGGGCGCGAGGGATTGATTTGCGTACCGGTGCAGAAGTGGTCAGCGTGCAGCGCCGACAGCGTCGAGTGGTTACTGTTGCGGGCGAAGAGTTCAGCTATGATCGGCTGGTATTTGCCACTGGCGCGCGCCCGCGCCGTCTCGACATAGCTAACGCCGATGCCGCCAATGCATTGACCTTTCGTGATCTGCAGGACACCCACCGCTTGATCGATATCGCACAGCCAGGCAAACGTGCGGTAGTGATCGGTGGTGGCTTTCTCGGCATCGAAGCGGCAGAAGGATTACGCCAGCGCGGCATGCAAGTGACCTTGCTGCACGGTGCCGGGCATTTGCTCAATCGACAGCTGGATGCGGAAGCGGCCGGCTATCTGCAGCGAGAGCTGACTGCCCGTGGTCTGACCATCGAGCTCAATGCGCGGACCGAGTTATTCGAAACAGGCCAGCACGGTCTGGTGACGGCGGTGACACTGCAAAACGGCACGCGCTTTGCGACCGATGTGGTGGTGCAGGCAATTGGCATTGAGCCCAACGTCGAGCTGGCACGACGTTGTGGTCTGGCGGTGGAACGTGCGATTCGTGTCGATGACACCTTGCAGACGTTTGATCCCGCTATCTACGCCATCGGCGAATGCGTTGAGCACCGGCGCCGCACCTTCGGTCTGGTTGCACCGCTGTATGAACAGGCGCGGGTGTGTGCAGCACATCTGGCTGAGGCCGGGCACCGCATTTATCACTACAAGGATACGCCGACACGCTTGAAGGTTTCCGGCATCAGCGTGTATTCGGCTGGCGAGTTCGAGGATACCTTCGGGGGAAGTGTCCTCGTGCTGCGCGACCCGGCTGGCGGTAACTACCGCCGGCTGGTGTTGCGTAATTCTCAACTGATCGGTGTGGTGCTGGTTGGCGATACCAGCGACGCACTGTTCTATGAAAGGCTGATGTTTGATCGCGTCGATGTGTCAGCCCTGCGGGCAAAACTGCTGTTCGGTGAGGCCTGGTTGGCGCCGCCCGCCAGTGTCGATGTGGAGCGAGCCGCCTGATGCCGCGCGCCGTCGATACTACCTGTCCCTATTGTGGCGTCGGTTGCGGCGTACGTATTGCCGCGGGGCAAGCGGTCAGTGGCGACAGTAAGCATCCCGCCAATCACGGCAAGTTGTGCGTCAAGGGCTCGGCGCTGCATGAAACGCTCGGTAATCATGAACGGCTGTTAACGCCTACTATTGAAGGTAAGGCGGTGTCGTGGGCAGTGGCGATCGATCGTGTTGCCACAGAGTTTAATCGCATCATCGCTGAGCACGGCCCGGACGCTGTTGCATTCTATGTGTCAGGGCAGTTGCTGACAGAAGATTATTACGCCGCCAACAAGCTGATGAAGGGCTACATTGGCAGCGCTAATATCGATACCAATTCGCGTCTGTGCATGTCGTCAGCGGTGGCGGCGTATAAACGCGCCTTCGGTGAAGATGTGGTGCCGGCCTGTTACGAAGATCTCGAGCTGGCGGATCTTGTCATACTCACCGGTTCCAATACCGCCTGGGCACACCCTATCGTTTATCAACGTATCGCTGCCGCCAAGCAGTTGCGGCCAGAGATGCGGGTGGTGGTGATTGATCCGCGCCGCACGGCCACCTGCGATATTGCTGACTTGCATCTGGCCATTGCTCCGGGCAGCGACGGCTGGTTGTTCACTGGACTGCTGGCCTGGCTCGATCAGGAACAGTATCTGGATCAGGACTATATCGACGCGCACACGCGTGGCTTTGACCAGACTCTGGCCGCGGCCCAGGCTGCCTGTCCGACGCTGGAAATTACCGCCGCACACTGTGAAATCAGTGTTGAGCAGCTGAAAACGTTTTACCGCTGGTTTGCTCGTACCCAGAAAGTGGTCACGGTGTTTTCCCAGGGCATCAATCAGTCCGACACAGGCACTGACAAGGGCAACGCCATCATCAATGTGCATCTGGCCACCGGACGGGTAGGGTTGCCCGGCGCCAGCCCGTTTTCCATGACTGGCCAGCCAAACGCCATGGGCGGTCGAGAAGTCGGTGGTCTGGCGAATCAGTTGGCGGCGCATCTGGATATTGAGAACCCATTGCATCGCGGTGTGGTACAGGACTTCTGGCATAGCCCGACGATCTGTCGGGAGCCGGGCCTGAAAGCGGTCGATATGTTCGAGGCGGTGGCAAACGGCCGCATAAAGGCAATCTGGATCATGGCAACCAATCCAGTGGTGTCGATGCCGGAGGCCGACAAGGTGCTTGCGGCGCTGCAGCAGTGTGAGTTTGTCGTGGTGTCCGATTGTGTTGCCAGCACAGACACCACTGCATGTGCCAAGGTGCTATTGCCCGCTGCAGCCTGGGGCGAGAAAAACGGCACAGTGACTAATTCTGAGCGCTGCATTTCCCGTCAGCGCTCGTTCCTGTCGTTGCCCGGCGAGGCGCGCCCGGATTGGTGGATCATCAGTCAGGTCGGGCAGCGCATGGGATTTGAAAAAGCATTTTCCTACCAGAGCCCAGCCGAGATTTTCCGCGAGCATGCGGCGCTGTCGGCGCTGGCGGCGCAACAGGGCAAGGTGTTCGATATCTCTGCGTTGGCGGATATCAGCGATCGTGATTACGACGCCATGTTGCCGCAGCAGTGGCCGGTGCGGCGCCGCCATCAGCTTCCCGCCCGGCGACTGTTCGGCGACGGCCGTTTTGCCCGAGCGGATGGGCGCGCCGTGTTTGTGCCGGTGATTCCGGCACTGCCGAAAAGTCGCAGCGCTGAAAGCCCCCTGTGTCTGAATACCGGTCGCATTCGTGATCAGTGGCATACCATGACGCGTACTGGTCGTGCACCGCGCCTGTTTCAGCACATTGCCGAGCCGTTTGTGGAAATGCATCCCGACGCGCTGCGGGAGCGCGGCCTGACCGAAGGCCAGTTGGTGGAAGTCATCAGTCAGCAGGGCAGTTCGGTGGTGCGGCTGGTCGCCCAGTCAGGCCAGCGACCGGCTGACGTGTTCATGCCAATACACTGGACTGATCAGTTCGCCTCGCGCGCGCGCGTCGATGCGCTGGTGGCAGCGCGGACCGATCCCTGGTCTGGCCAGCCGGCGTTCAAGCAGACGCCGGTCGAGGTCAAGGCATGGAAGCCGCTGTGGCAGGGCGTGGCGCTGGCGCTGCCCGGATTTGTGCCGGGCTGTGAGTTCTGGGCACGCAGTCGCCTGCAGGAGCAGATCGATGGCTGGGTGCTGGCGGGCAAGACAAAGCCCGACAAGGAAGCCTTGAAGGCCTCGCTTCACTGGCCCGTGGCGGAGCTGCTCGAGGTGGAGGACCCGGACACAGGTCACTGGCGGTTGCTGGCGCTGGATGCCAATGCACACCCGGTATTCTGGTTGGCATGGAGCGATTCAGGGGTTGAAGCTGACACCCTGTGGCTGGCGCAACAGTTTGGCAAGCCGTTGGCGCATGCTGACCGGCTGGCGATGCTGGCCGGCTGTGAGGTTGCCGCAGGTCCGGATCTGGGGCCAGTGATCTGCAGTTGTTTTCAGGTGCGACGCGGCGCGCTGGAGCAACTGATCGCCGATGGCAGTGATTCGGTCGAGTCGCTGGGGCGTGCCTGTAACGCCGGCACCAACTGTGGGTCCTGTGTGCCCGAATTGCGTGCACTGCTGACAACTCTCACTGAAATCAAAGACTAAGCGCGACCAGTAAGGTACTGGCCAGTTTTTCTGTGCGGCACAGGTGCTCACCGGTGCCGATTAATGGCGCCAGACTTTCACGCCCGGCGCGTCTTTTTGCGCGATACTGAGCCTCTGACGACAGGACGTCGCCCTCCGAATCAGCACAGCAAAGCTCGCCTGCATCAGGCGTTTCTGCTAACTTTTCGCGTTTGGGAGGGGTAGAAGTCTGGTGCTGGGGGAGTGCCGGCTTCTTCCGATCATCCAGTCACATCACTATGACAAGGCGCCGCCCTGGCGCTGGCTAACGGATCGGTAAAGGCTATATGGAATCACGCCGCAGTTATCATTTTCTGTATTGGGTGCTTTTGCTTGCGCTTGCCGGTGTCTCGACGCAAAGCTGGGGCTCTTCAGGCGGTATCACCGGACGATCGACAGCGGGATGTGCGGCGGCAGGGTGTCACGGCTATAACGCCACGCCAACATTTGTCGGGCCATACCGATATACCGGCACACTTTACGGCAATGCTTCCGGCAGCTGGTCGACCGGTACGCAAACACTCGATAACTATACCGAAAGTTTGAGCGTCCTGTTTTTCCTCAACAAGGACTCAGGCTCTAACGGCGTGCGCTTCGGTCTGGATGTGTCCGCGACCGGAGGCACACTCTCGGATACCTCCTCGGCGCTGGATACTGTCAGTGGCGAAGTTGTGCACAATACACCGCACTCCACCGCGTGTGTGGCGGGCGGTCCGGCCGGCTGTTCAACGGCCAGTGGGGACCGTCAATTCAGCTTTATTTCCTGGGCACCACCATTATTTACCAGTGGTGATTTCACCATTAACGCCTGCGGCAATGTGGTCGATGGTGACGGTCTTGCCGATGCCGGTGACAACGACAGTACCGGCGGCTTGTGCGACAGCATGTCTGTCGCAGTCAGGCCCTACATCCTCAACTGGTCGGGGACTTATCCTTACACGGAAGGCGATGGCTATATCGTCATCGATTCCACCGTCACGCAGTATGCCACGGACCTCCGGCTGGCTCGCGTGACGCTGACCAATCCGCAGACCAATGACATTCTCGCGTGCCCGTCATCCTCTACCACCGGCATTACCTGCACGGATTACGGCAGCTACGTTCAATTTACGCCTACCAGCGGTACCACCTATCCGGAGTCCAGTTTCGAGCTGGCCATACAGGGCGTACGTTTCGCCAATTTTGACAACGACATCAACACCACCACTCGCACCGTCGAGCTGTATTCCTATGATGCGGACTTTAATTACAGTCTGACGCAGACCAAAAATATCAGTATCACAGCGGTCAATGACGCTCCGTCGCTGACCAGCCTGTCAGCCTCCAGCAGTTATACGGAAAATGCCGCGGCCGTGACGCTGGATTCTGCGTTGACGATTACCGATCTGGACGATACCCAGCTCAACCGTGCGGAAGTGCAGATTACCGGCAGCTTCCAGTCAGGCCAGGATGTGTTGGCGGCCAGCTACTGTCCGCTGAGTTGTTCTTACAGCAGCGTAACCGGTCAGCTGACCATCAGTGGTACCTCGACGCTTGCTGTCTATGAACAGATTCTGGAGTCCGTTACTTACGTCAATACGTCGGACGATCCGTCCACCAGTACCCGTACGATCACCTTCCGCGTGCGTGATACCGGTAATCTTTATGGCACTGATGACAGCATGCTGATGTATGTCTATGCGCAAAATGATGCGCCGGTGATCAGCAACGTCAACAGTTCACTGTTCTACACTGAAGGCGACGGCGCGCAGCTGATTGATACCTCCATCACCGTCAGTGATGTGGACAGCGCGCAGATCACCAGTGCCACGGTCACCATTTCAGCTGGCTATGCGTCCGGCGAGGATTCGCTTGCCGCGCCGACCTGTGGCGCCAACGGACTGAGCTGCTCGTTTAACAGTGGCGTGCTCACCATCAGCGGCAACGCGTCGACCGCCGTGTATGAGTCGGTGCTGGAGGCGGTGACCTACAGCAACAGCTCTCAAGATCCGTCCACTGCAACGCGCACATTGAGCTATGTGGTTCGGGATACCAGTCTGGCCTTCAGCGTTGCAGACACGACGTCAGTGTTTGTCTCCCGAGCGAATGATGCGCCGGTGATTACCGAGGGTGCCTCCACCAATGTGAACATGTCGGAAGACGGTTCGCCGACGCCGTTCAGCTTGACGCTGAATGCCACCGATGTTGACAGCAGTGACACCCTGACCTGGAGTATCAGTTCACAGGCCAGCAACGGCATTGCTTCCGCGTCGGGTACCGGCACCAGCAAGGTGATCAGCTATACCCCCGAGCAGGATTACAACGGCGCCGATGCCTTTGTTGTGCAAGTCAGCGACGGCACGACAACTGATACCATTACCGTCAATGTCAGTCTGACCGCACAGAATGATGCACCGGTGATCACGCAGGGCGCATCCACCAGCGTGATCATGTCGGAAGACGGATCGCCGACGCCGTTCAGCCTGATTCTTAATGCCACTGATGTGGAAGGCAGCAGCATCAGCTGGAGCATCAGCAGTCAGGCCAGCAACGGTACCGCCAGCGCCAGCGGTACGGGCACTTCGAAGGCGATTTCCTATACGCCAGCCGCTAATTACAACGGCGCCGACGCTTTTGTCGTGCAAGTCAGTGACGGTGTTCTGACCGACACTATTACCGTTAACGTGACGGTTAACGCCGTCAATGACGCGCCTGTTATTACCGAGGGGGCGTCCACCAACGTGGCGATGTCGGAAGACAGTTCGCCAACACCGTTCAGTCTGACGCTCAATGCCACTGACATTGATGTTGGCGATACCTTGACCTGGAGCATCAGTGCGCAGGGCAGTAACGGTACGGCCTCGGCATCAGGCACCGGAACGAGCAAGGTCATCGGCTACACACCCAACGCCAACTACAACGGCAGTGACAGTTTCACGGTACAGGTATCTGACGGCACTACGGTGGACACAATTCTGGTGAGTGTGACCATCTCCGCACAGAATGATGCGCCGGTCATTACGCAGGGCGCGTCGACCAATGTCCTGATGTCCGAGGACGGTTCGCCGACGCCATTCAGCCTGACCCTGAATGCCACCGATGTGGAAGGCAGCAGTATCAGCTGGAGCATCAGCTCGCAGGCCAGCAACGGCACGGCGACGGCCAGTGGCACGGGTACGTCAAAGGCGATTGGTTATACACCGGTTGCCAATTTCAGTGGTGCAGACAGTTTCGTCGTGCAAGTCAGTGACGGTCTGCTGACGGACACCATTACGGTAAATGTCACGGTGACGGCGGTTGATGATTCGCCGGTCATCACTGAAGGCGTCAGCGTCAACGTCAACATGTCCGAAGACGGATCACCGACGCCATTCAGTCTCACGCTCAATGCAACGGATCTCGACACCGGCGCCGGCTCCCTGACCTGGAGTATCAGTACGCCAGCCAGTAATGGCAGTGCAGCAGCCAGTGGTACGGGCGCCAGCAAGGCGATCAGTTATACACCCAACAGTAACTATAATGGCGCAGACAATTTCGTCGTGTCGGTGTCTGACGGCAGCACCAGCGATACCATTCTGGTGAACGTCAATATTTCTGCGCAGAACGATGCGCCGGTGATTACTGAAGGTGCTTCGACCGATGTGATCATGTCGGAAGACGGTTCACCAACGCCGTTCGCGTTGACCCTGAATGCCACGGATGCTGAGAACAGTACGCTCACCTGGACCGTACTGACGCAAGCCACCCAAGGGGTGGCTGCAGCCAGCGGCACCGGCAACAGCAAGGTCATCAGTTATACGCCGGTCAGCCATTTCAATGGAGCTGACAGCTTTGTCATTCGCGTCAGTGATGGGCAGTTGACGGATACCATTACCGTTAACGTTACCGTGCAGGCGGTGAACGACTTGCCGGTGATCACTGATGGTGCGTCCGTCAACGTTGATATGTCGGAAGATGGCTCGCCGACACCGTTCAGTCTGACCTTGAATGCAACGGACCTGGAGGGCGGCACGCTGACCTGGAGCATCAGCTCGCAGGGCAGCAATGGCACAGCATCTGCCTCCGGCACTGGCACCAGCAAGGCGATCGGTTACACGCCGAACGCCAACTTCAGTGGCGCAGACAGTTTTGTCGTTACCGTATCGGATGGCGAGGACGAGGACAGCATTACCGTCAACGTCAATGTGGTCGCGCAAAATGATGCGCCAGTGATCACCGAAGGTGCGTCAGTGAATGTGAACATGTCGGAAGACAGTTCACCGACGCCATTCAGTCTGACCCTGAATGTCACCGATATAGATACAGCTGCGGGCGCCTTGACCTGGAGCATCTCCAGTCAGGCGTCGCAGGGCACGGCATCAGCCAGTGGCACGGGCACCAGCAAAGCGATCAGCTACACCCCGTCGGCGAACTACAACGGCGCTGACAGCTTTGTGGTGCAGGTCAGTGATGGCAGTGCCGCTGACACTATTATCGTTAACGTCTCTATCGCGGCGATTAATGACAGTCCGGTTATTTCCAGTACCGCGCCGACGTCGGCAACCGAGTCGGAGCTCTACAATTACACCATCAGCGTGTCTGATCCGGATGATGCCGGGTTTGATAGCAACCTGTTCCTGTCGCTTAACACAGCGCCTGCGGGCATGTCCCTGAATACCGCCACCGGCGTGCTCACCTGGACGCCACCAAACGGCGGACCGTCACCTGTGGATGTGGAGATTCAGGTTGCCGACGGTGGTGAGAACGGCGCAGTGGTGGGCACACAGAGCTGGCAGATTTCCGTCGACAACGTCAATGATCCGCCGGTCATTGTTACCACGGCACCAACTACTGCGACCGAAGATCAGCTTTATACCTATGCGGTAGGTGTTACCGACCCGGATGACACCAACAATGGCGCAAACCTGACCTGGCAGTTGTTCAACGCGCCGGCGGGCATGGTGGTGTCCAGCACGGGGGTGATCACCTGGACGCCGGGCGAAGGCGTGCTCACCTCTGGCACCGTCACTGTGCAAGTGGCAGACGGCGGTGAAAGTGGCGCCTTGCCGGACACCGAGGCGTTCACCATTACCGTTACGCCGCGCAATGATGCGCCGCAGATCAGTGCGCTGCCGAGCGCCAACGCGATAGAAGACACCACCTATTCATTCTTTGTTACCGTCAGCGATCCGGACGACAGCAGCTGGACATTCTCCCTGTCGGGTGCACCGGCCGGTATGGCGATTGACCCATCCACCGGTGAGATCACCTGGACGCCGGGCGAAGGCGTGCTGACCTCCGGTAGCGTCACAGTGACGGTTGCCGATGGTGGCGAAGACAGTGCTGCGCCTGATATGGAGTCGTTCACGATCGCAGTAACGCCTGTGAACGATGCTCCGCTGATCACCTCGTCCGCGGTGACCACGGCAACAGAAGGACAGTTGTATCAGTACACCGTCACCGTGTCGGATCCGGATGATGCCAATAATGGCAGCGCACTGGTGTTCTCGTTGCCGATCAAACCGGCGGGTATGTCCATCTCCTCGACCGGTCTGATTCAGTGGACACCGGCAAATGGCGTCACCAGCGCCAACGTGCAGGTGCAGGTCGCGGACGGCGGTGAGAATGGCGCAGCAGCGGCGACGCAGAATTTCAGTATCACGGTCACCGGCGTGAACGACGCTCCGACCATTACCTCCGTTGCAGAAACCAGCGCGCTGGAAGACACCCTGTACCAGTACCAGCTGACGGTGCTGGATCCGGACGATAACAATAATGGCACCGATCTGGCGTACTCCTTTATCACGTCGCCCAGTGGCATGACGGTATCGTCCACCGGTCTGATTGAGTGGACGCCGGCAGAAGGCGTCACCACCGCGGACGTCGAGGTGCAAGTGGCAGATGGCGGTGAGAATGGGGCGGCGCCAGATAGTCAGGCGTACACCATCACTGTCATCAGCGTGAATGATGCGCCGCAGATTACCTCAACCGCGCCGACCACCGCGTCGGAAGATGTGCAATACAGTTACCAGTTGGTGGTTGACGATCCGGACGATGCCAATAACGGTGTTGCCCTGAGTTATAGCCTCGGCAATGCGCCGGCAGGTATGACAGTGTCGTCCACCGGCCTGGTGACCTGGACGCCGGCGGAGGGCGTGACCACGTCAGGTTCCGTGACTGTCACGGTGCAGGACGGCGGTGAAGATGGCGCCTTGCCGGACAGCGAAGTGTTTACGGTGGCGGTGTCGGCGGTGAACGACGCACCTGTCATTACCGCAGTGCCGTTTGCGGATGCCGTCGAAGATACGCTTTACACTTTCACTGTGACGGTGTCGGACCCCGATGACAGCAGCTGGAGTTTTGCGCTGCAGAACGCGCCGGCGGGTATGACCATCAACAGCAGCACGGGTCAGATTTCCTGGACGCCGACGGAAGGCGTGCTGAGTTCCGGAACGGTCACCGTGACCGCGGCGGACGGCGGTGAAAATGGCGTGTTGCCAGCATCGCAGGATTTCAGCATTGCCGTTATTGCGGTCAATGACGAGCCGGTGATTACCGCACTGCCGAGCAGCAACGCAGTGGAAGATACCGCCTACAGCTTTACTGTGCTGGTGTCCGACCCGGATGACAGCAGCTGGCTGTTCTCACTCAACAATGCGCCCGCAGGCATGAGCATTGATCCCAGCAGCGGTGAAATTACCTGGACACCGGGACAAGCGTTCGTGGCCACCGGTTCGGGCGTGGTCACAGTCAACGTTGCTGACGGTGGTGAGGACGGCGCACAACCTGCGTCGCAGACCTTCTCGATTGGCGTGACGGCGGTGAACGACCCGCCGACGATTACCGCAGTGCCGTTCGCTGATGCGGTCGAAGATGTGCCCTATGCGTTTACCGTCACAGTGACGGATCCGGATGACAGCAGCTGGACGTTCTCGTTGCTGAATGCGCCGGCGGGCATGCTTATCGATGCCGCCAGCGGAGAAATCACCTGGACACCGACGGAGGGCGTGCTCAGCTCCGGCACCGTCACGGTGGTTGTTGCAGACGGTGGCGAAGACGGCGCCGCGCCAGACACGGCGGACTTCAGTATTGCTGTGGCGCCAGTGAACGATGCGCCGGTGATTACCGCATTGCCCAGCGCCAATGCGGTTGAAGATACGCTCTACAGTTTCACCGTGCTGGTGACCGATCCGGATGACAGCAGCTGGACCTTCTCGCTGCAAAATGCGCCGGCGGGTATGACCATCAATGCCTCCAGCGGAGAAATTACCTGGACGCCGGCAGAAGGTGTGCTGACCTCCGGCAGCGTTACGGTAATGGCGGCAGACGGTGGTGAGGACGGTGCCAGCCCGGATTCTGAGGTGTTCACCATTGCTGTGACACCGGTCAATGACGCGCCGGTGATTATCGCTTTCCCACAGGCGGCCGCCACCGAAGATACGCTCTACAGCTTTGATGTGCAGGTCAGTGACCCTGACGACAGCAGCTGGAATTTCGGTCTGCAGAACGCGCCGGCCGGTATGTCGATCGATGCCAACGGGCAGATTACCTGGACGCCAGGTGAGGGTGTCACGACCTCCGGTAACGTCACCCTGACCGCGGCCGATGGTGGTGAGGACGGTGCTGCTGCGGCGGTGCAGGTATTCAGTATCGCGGTCACTGCTGTCAACGATGCGCCGATTATTTCTTCGGCGGCGATCACCAGCGCCACGGAAGATGTGCTGTATCAGTATCAGGTAGTCGTGAGCGATCCGGATGACCTGAATAACGGCGTTGATCTGACCTATGTGTTCGATGACGCGCCGGATGGCATGCTGGTGTCGTCCACGGGCCTGATCCAGTGGACGCCGCTCGAGGGTGTGACTGCGGCGAACGTGACCGTGCGAGTCAACGATGGTGGTGAGAACAGTGCTGCTGCGGCGACACAGACCTTTGCGATCACAGTGACCAGCGTCAACGACGCGCCGACGCTCGAACCGGTGGCGTTGCAAACCGTGCAGGAGTTGTCCGATCTGAGTGTACAACTGCAGGTCACCGACCCTGATGATGACGCCAGTGGGTTGAGTTGGAGTCTGATCTCGCCACCAGCGGGTATGACCATTTCCACCAGTGGTCTGGTGGAATGGACGCCGGGGCAGAGCACGGCAGGCGATTACGTGATTACCGCGCAGGTGGCTGATGGCGGTGAAGACGGCGCCGCGCCTGGACAGGTCAGCTTTGATCTGACAGTGACGATACTGGATTCCGACGGCGACTCGGTCGCCGACTACAGCGACAATTGTCCGGCGGTAGAGAACACCAATCAGGCCAACTTCGATGGTGACAGTGATGGTGACGCCTGTGATGACGATGATGATAACGATGGCATCACCGACGTCGCCGAAATCGCTAACGGTCTTGATCCGCTCGATCCATCCGATGCCAGTGGTGATGTGGACGGCGATGGTGACACCAATCTCGACGAGTTCCTGATTTGCGTCGGCGGTGGTGATGCGTCTTGTCTGGCGATCAGCACCGACACCGTGGCGCCGGAGATTACTTTGTCAGACGTGTACGTAGACAGCGACGGCATGGCGACCTCGGTTGACCTGAACGCAACTGCCAGTGATGTGGTTGATGGCGTAGTGCCCGTCAGAGTGGTCGAGATCGATGGTGTCGCCGTGGATCTGGAAGCAGGCGCACGTTACCGGTTCCGGACCGGCAGCCATGAGGTGCTTTGGCGTGCAGTTGATACCAGCGGCAATATCGCTGAGCAGGTGCAAATGGTGCGCGTGGTACCGCAGGTCCTGCTCAGCGGCAGCAAGGTTGCCGGCGAAGGGCAAACGGTGCAGGTCGAGTTCCACCTGAATGGTCCGGCGTTGAGTTACCCGCTGACACTGCACTATAGCTTCATGGGTTCTGCGGACGGCAGTGACTATGTTGACGCAAACGCCGGCCAGATTGATCTGGTGAGTGGCGAGAGTGTCACCCTCGATATCGATCTGGTGGCAGATGCGCTTGTCGAAGGCGATGAGGTCTTGCAGATCAGTCTTGATACGGTGGACGGTGAGGCCTTCGTTGGTCTGGAAGACATGTTCACGGTGCAGATAGTCGAGACGCAGGTGGCGCCGGAAGTCAGCCTGCATGCAGAGCAGGGCGGTTTGCCCGGCACACTGCTGTACAGCAATGAAGGTGTCGTAACGATTATCGCCAGTGGCACGGATGCCAACGGCGATGCGCTGATCTTTGATTGGTCGGCGCCATCGCTTGCGCTGACCTGCCTGATCGACATGTGCAGTTTTGATCCCAGCGGTTTGTCCGGCGACTTCCAGGTCACCGTCACCGTCTCGGATGGTACAACCCCGGTGCAGCAGTCGCTGTTCGTGCAGGTGCAGTCAGGCAATGCGCCGTTGCTCAGTGATCTGGATGATCAGGATGCTGATGGCATTGATGACCTTGCAGAAGGGCACGGCGACGCAGATGGTGATGGCATACCGGATTATCTCGATGTTGTCGCTCAGCCGTTCCTGCAGCAACCGGGTGCTGTCGATAGTGGCTTCGATGTGTCGGACCTGTTGCAGACTGGCTCAGGCATTCAGATCGTGATCGGCGCGGATGCACTGGCAAATGGTGCGGCAGGTACCAGTGTGCTGCCGGGCCTGCTGCCGCGTGATATTGAGTATGCGGAGCTCGGTGCCATTCATGATCTGGCGCTGCATGGTCTGAGCGCACAGCAACGTACCGCCTGGCTGGTGGTGCCGTTGGCACAGCCGATCACGCCTGACTCCTGGTATCGTCGATTGGTGGGCGATAGCTGGTACATGTTCAATTATGACGCCAGCAACTGGTTGCGCTCCGCCAACCGTGTCGATGGCGTATGCCCCTCCATGCTTGATTCGAGCTGGACCAATGGTCTGGGGGCAGGCGATGACTGTCTGATGATTTCCATCACTGATGGCGGACCCAATGACGCCGATGGCCTGGCGAATGGCGTGATTCTGCTGGAAGGCGGTGTGGCCATTATTCGGGAAGTTGAAACGGACACCAGCATTCCATCAGACAAGGCCAACTCAGGAAGTCTGGGCTGGTGGTGGCTGATCGGACTGGCACTGTTGGTGCTGCGCGGTCGAAGGGAGTGCGGAAGCAAGCGATGAAATGGATAAGCATTGGGGTCATCGGGGCTCTCATCGGGGGATGGAGTACAACCGTCATGGCGCTGGAGATGGAGAATTTCAGCTTCAGCACGGATCTGACGCAGGTCTGGGACGATAATCAGTCGCAGGCCAGGTTCGTGCGTGACCAGGTGGAAGACCAGTCGACCATCGCTGGTGTGGCGGGAGGCTATGACTTCAATTTGTCGAGTCATGCGCTGTTGTCGGCCGGTTTGTTTGTCGAAGCCGAGAAGATGAAAGACATCACGCCACTGGATCGCACAACTGTCGGGGTCAAGGGCACGTATCGCTGGCAACCGAGTTCTGCGTTCACCGCGCCAATTGTGGAATTCAATGCGTCCTGGCAGCAGGACGATTTCAAGGATGACCCTCGCGACAGTGCTGTCACGATAGTGCAGGCGTTTATCACTCGGCGCTTCACCGATCGCATAACCGCTACCGGCGGTATTCAATATCGCCAGCGCGGCTCGGAGGGCAGTGTCTGGGATACTGAGGACGCCCGATTGTTTCTTAACGCGGACTATTCCGTGGGTAGTCGGGCAACGGTCTATCTGACCTACAGCTATATTGATGGCGATACCACTTCATCTGCCCAGCGGGTGTTTTGCAATGGCAATTTCGCTGTCGACCTGTTGCCGTTAATCAATGTGTCCACCGCGCGTGAAAGAGACGAGGCCTATAACACCGCGCTGTGCGGAGAGTGGATTGCCTACCGGCTGGATGCTCAGACTCATGCCTTTATGGGCGGGCTCAATTACGGTCTCTCGCACAACCTGTCTGTGGATGTTTCGATGCTGATGGTCGATGTGACAGCCAAGGACGACGACGATGTTTTCTATGAGCGCAGCCTGGTTCGCGCCAGCCTGCTGACGAGGTTTTGATCATGCGTATTGCTGCCCGCTCTCTGGCACCGCTATTGCTGTCATTACTGGCTGCCTGTAATGACACCGGCGATACCGACACCTCATCCAGTATTACCCCCGAGACGCCGGACAAGTTTCTTGAGTTTCTGAACGACCAGCAGGGTCAGGTGTATAACCCGGATTGGACCACTGCCTACTATGAAGTTGTCGACCCGGATCGTGAGCGCCGTACGCTTGAAGACTGGAAGATAAAAAATGGCTTTGGCAGCTGCGATGATGAGTTCCATATTATCTTTCGCGACTCGAAGGACCTCGGGTACGGCAGAGATATGTACGCCTGTCGCTATGACGCGGACGGTATTGACCCGTTCGGAGAGGGTCGTTTTTCTATTTTTGTCCGGAATTTCGTCGTCAAGGTTCTGAGCGGTGATCCCACCAATTATGGCCCTATCAATGTCGAGGCAGCGATCGAGGATGATACGCGTCACCATAGCGGCACCAATGCCATCGAGTTCTCGCCGATAGATGCCGATGACCCGGACTCGGATAAGGTAGCGAAGTTTTTCACCTTTACGCCAGCCGGTGATCTGAATATTTCAGCCGATCTGGATGGCCGTGGCGACAAGCCGATGCCACAACCCTGTTTGCTATGCCATGGTGCAACGCTGCTGCCTTGGGACACTGCTGCGGTGATCGAGGAGGCCGGTAAAATGCCCGGCATTCGTGCGCCCTGGGATATTCCGGAAGTGGCGCATGTGCTGCGTTCAGCCAAGCTTAATCAGCTGGAGCTGGAGACTTTTGACTATTCATCGCTCTATCCGCTCTGGTCGCGCGCCAACCAGGAAGAACGCTTCCGACGTTTCAACCAGTATGTGGTAGACACCTACGTAGATATGTCCGGTCGTGACAAGGCCAATCCAAGGCACTGGTGCGCCGATTTTGCCATCGAGCTGGGATTGGGTCGCTACGGGGCCGTTGCGGATGTGGCGGAGTTGTGTGGCGCACATAATCCGGTCGCTACCGATGGCCTGATGTACGACGAGGAGTTTGTACCCGCCGGTTGGCAGCAGACGTTATCGCGCCCGGTGGGCGTCGATGTTCTGTATAAACGGGTGATCGAGCCGCACTGCATTTCCTGCCATTCGCTGCGGGGAAATGCGGCAGGAGAGCGCGTGGCGGCGGTGGCCAGTGAGCAGCGTGGTAATGCCATCAACTTCAGCAGCTATGAAAACTTCATTGGTTACGCGGATATCATCAAGGACTATGTCTATCGACGCGGAGCCATGCCGTTGTCGCTGCGAAACTACCTCGAATTCTGGGATAACCCGGATGGCGCGCCGGCCATATTGGCCAGCTTCTTGCCGGGCTTTGACCTGTACACCACAGAGGGCAAGGTGCTGGCGCCTGGGCGTCCTGTGGCCAAGCCGGGTGTCAACCGTACGGTGACATCACCGGTTGCACTGGATGCCTCAGCCAGCCTTTATGCAGGCAGTTATCGATGGGAAGTGGTCGAGGCGCCGGTGGGTGCCATACCAGTGCTGAGTGCGCCCACTGCTGCGCAGACGTTGCTGACGGCCGGCAATGGCGCCGGCGGGGTAGTGGACGGCGACTATGTCGTCAAACTTACCGTGGTCAATGTGCTGGGTATCGATAGCGCGGTGTTTACCGTTACCGTCGATTCCGGGTTGACGCCTGCGCCGAGTGACTTGACGTTCTACTCTGATATTCGCCCGATCTTGCAGAATGCGCCGGACGGCTTGCTCTCCGACAAGAACGCCGCCTGCACTGATTGCCATAACCTTGCATCCGCCGGGAGCCCGCTCTATCAGGGCTTGCCGGTGTACTACGACACGCCGGTCAACGATCCGATGAACCCTCTGGCGGACCGCAACCTCTACCAGGATGTCATGGCGCGGGTAGATCTGGTTGAGCCGGAAAACTCCATTCTTGTGCGCAAGCCGACGCGTGAGGAGCACGGTGGCGGCAAAGTGCTCGATTTGAGCTTGCCCGGGCACTATGAAACCTATAACAGGATCCTCAACTGGATCAGGAATGGCGCGCCCTGTGACAGTGTCACTGCGCCGGCGCCGGTGGGTTTCTGTCCTTGACGGCCACATGACCCGAGGGCGGGCGTGGGCGTCGGCGGCCGATGCCTGGGCGCGGCCCGCAGCGATATACAGGGCGTTTAGTCCACCCGCAGGGGCACACATTCGCACTGCATTGGCGTTGATGATGGTGACAGGGTGCACGGGCGCGGGCCGGGCCCCGACACCGCATATGGCGCTTGCGTGCCATACACACGGCAAGTCTTTGCCACAGGTTGATCCGCCGCAATGACTGCTGTTGCGCTCGACCGACGGTCCTTTCCACCGGTTGTGCCGCACGCCGTCTCTGGCCATGCGCTGTCCCTTCACGCCCGGTGTTGGCTATACTGCTACGAATCCTGCCCAAAACAGATAATCAGGATGTTAGCCGTGAGGCCGGACACAATATGGAAAACATTTTTCGCTTTTGCTTGCCCCTCGTTTTACTTCTGAGTGCTCCCAGCCAGGCCGCCACTACCTACGAAGGTACGGAAGGCATGGCGGCACTGATCTTCAACACTGGTACGTATGCGAGCTTTGGGTCGTCCTGTATCGGATGCCACTCGGGAGCCACCGCGGACTATTACCGCGCACCTCTGCCAGATGGTGGGGGTTACACGAATTTCCCCGATCTGGATAGCTGGACTGGCGTAAATGGCTATAGCTCTAATGCTTCCGGTGCCTGCGCCACAACCGGCAAGGCCTGCATGGTCGAGCGCATCAACGCCGGCACAATGCCACAAGGGGATCCGCTCAATGCGACCGGTATGGCGTTGGCCACTGCATGGGGCAATGACGGCCACGTACGCTGGGCCTCACCGGAAGTGACCACCCGTACGGCGACAGGTGAGAGCAAGTACGGTGCAACCCTGCGTGGTTTCGTCAAGGAAAATGGCTCTGAAACCACCGTGCGTTTCGGATACCGGATTGTTGGCGCACCTTCCTATACCTACGTCACCGCCACGTCACCGACTGGTACGGGCGGAAACGATGTCAACCAGACCGTCGACTACGCTGTTACCGGACTGAGCTGTGGCCAGAACTATGAATACCGGTTTGAGGCGGACAATAGTGTTTCAGGCTCTTATGTGGTCGGGTCGACGCAGAGCTTCAGTACCAGCGCCTGTCCAACCATCACTACCGGCGCGTCAACCACGCAAAACATCGATGAAGACGAATCGCCGACGGCATTCTCCTCATTTACCCTGAATGCCAACCAGAGTGTGACCTGGAGCATTTCGACACCGGCCTCGAATGGCACGGCCACACGTTCAACCAGCGTCGGCACCAGTACGCTGATTGACTACTCGCCCACAGGCAACTACAACGGCAGCGATTTTTTTGTCGTCACGGCAACCGATGGTACTACTTCTGATACCTATGAAGTTACGGTCAATATTGCGGCGAGAAACGATCCACCGGTAATCACATCATCGCCATCCACTTCCGCGGTTGAGGATGTGCAGTACAGCTATACGGTTACGGTCAATGATCCCGATGATGCCGGTTTCGGCACGAACCTGGCGGTGTCCCTTAATTCTGCCACGGACGGTAACGCAGCAGACATTTCCGGCAGTGTTAACCTGAATCCCTCCACGGGTGTGCTCACCTATACGCCACTGAACGGAACTGTCTCGCCATTGAGTTTTGAGATTCAGGTGGCCGATGGCGGCGAGCACGGCTCAGTGCCAGCAGTACAGAGCTGGCAGGTGACGGTGGGGGCGGTGAATGATCCCCCGGTGATTACCACTACGGCTCCGACCACAGCCACAGAAGATGTGCAATACAGCTATAACGTTGGCGTCAATGATCCGGATGACACCAATAACGGCGTCAATCTGCTCTGGTCGTTGAGTAATCAGCCGACCGGTATGGTGATATCCAATACCGGGCAGATCACCTGGACGCCTCTGGAAGGAGTGGTGTCATCGGGCAACGTCACGGTGACGGTCGCTGACGGTGGTGAAAATGGCGCCGCACCTGCGTCGGAGATTTTCGCGGTGACCGTCACACCGGTGAATGACCAGCCGGTTATCACGGCGCTGACCACTCAGCAGGTCGAAGAGTTGTCCAATTTCAATGTGGCGCTCACTGTCACCGATCCGGATGACAACAATAACGGCACTGATCTGACCTGGACGGCGATTACCTTGCCGACCGGCATGACATTAAGCAGCACGGGTGTTCTGGACTGGACGCCAGGGCAGAACACCTCTGGTCCCACTGGTACCGCCTTCACTGATTATACTGTGACAGTGGAAGTTGCCGATGGTGGTGAAAATGGCACCATCGCTAACCAGACCAGCTTCACGCTGCGCGTGAACAAACTCGACACCGATAACGACGGGGTCGCGGATTACAATGACAATTGCCCCAACGCCAGCACCGATCCTGATCAGACCGACACCAATAATGATGGTGAGGGTGATATATGCGATGTGGACGATGATGGCGACGGCATAGAAGACGTGGCGGAGCTGGCCAATGGTCTTGATCCGAAAGATCCCTCGGATGCGGCGCTCGATCTGGATGGCGATACCATTTCCAATCTCGACGAGTTCATGGCTTGTCAGGGCACGCCGGATTACCCGGACTGTACCAATATCAGTATCGATTCAGTGCCGCCAGCCATTACGTTGTTCACGCCGGTGACTATCTCCTCAACCGGTTACCTGACTCTGGTGACGCCCGCTGTAGATGCAACAGACGGAATTGATGGTGCGCTCGCTGTTACGTTGGTTGAAGTCAACGGTGACGCGGAAGCCATTGCTGCTGGTGAACCGGTGGGGTTGAGGCCTGGCGTCAATACGCTTGTTTGGCGGGCGATGGATAGTGCGGGAAATGTGGCACAGCGTAGCCAGATTTATAATGTGCGGCCGCGTCTGTCTTTGACGCGTTCTCAAATTCTGGGCGAAGGGCAAACAGGCGTTCTGGACTTCCGTCTGAATGGCAACGCGCCTTCCTATCCGGTCACCATTTACTATGCCCTGAGCGGCAGTGCCTCGGCGGCAGATTTGTCGCCATTGTCCGGCATCGTCAGCATAAATAGTGGTCGAGCTGCGCAGGTGGTGCTCAATGTGCTGAACGACGGCGTAGCAGAGGGCAATGAGCTGCTGGACATCAGCGTGATTAACCACAGCACCAATATTGCCCTCAGCGATGCTTCATCTCATCAGTTGTTGATTGCAGAGAATCAGGTGGCTCCGGAAGTATCTTTGGCGGTGACACAGAACGGTCGCGTCGGCAGCAGTGTCTATGCGGCAGACGGCAATGTGACGGTAACCGCGACGGTGACCGATGCCAATGGCGATACGCTCAGCTATGACTGGAGCGGTGACGTCTCGCTGTCAGGTTCAGATACGGTGCAGACTTTTGACCCGTCCGGGCTGTCAGGCGTCTACGAGCTGCTGCTGCAGGTGTCTGATGGCATCGACACCACGATGCAGCCGATCACGGTATTGGTGAATGCTGGTGCGCCACCCGTCCTCAGTGCGGCCAGTGATGCAGACGGCGACGGCATTGATGATGTCAGCGAAGGGTTGAGCGATAGCGACGGCGATGGCATAGCCGATTATCTTGACGCCATGGACGAGCCCTCGTCACTGCAGCTGGCAGCGAGTGCCGCCGGTATCGATCAAACCTTGCTGGTGCGTACCGAGGAGGGCTTGCAGCTGATTCAGGGTGCATCGTCCATGGCCAATGGCGGCAGCGGTGCACGCGTCTACAGCAGCGCGCTGACGCGTGATGAGCTGTTTTCGATCTTTGGTGCCGTATATGACTTTGAAATCCACGGCCTCAACGATGTGCAGCGTGATGCGTACGTAGTCGTGCCCCTGATGCAGCCGATCCCGCCGCATGCGGTGTACCGAAAGTACAATCCGGTCGCTGATAGCTGGAGCACCTTTATTGAGGATGGCAATAACGCATTGGCGTCAGCTGCCCGTATTAACGGAGAGTGCCCGCCAATCAGCTCGGCGTCATGGCAAGCGGGCCTGAGCACCGGTGTCAGCTGTGTGCGGCTACTGATGAACGACGGTGGTCCGAATGATGCGGATGCTAGCGTCAATGGCGTAATTCGCGATCCAGGCGGTGCGGCGGTGGCGCGCGAGCTGAGTGAGGATAACAAAGTGCCGTCTTCGTCGGTGAACGAAGGCGCAGGAAGTTTGGGCTGGTGGTGGCTGACGCCGTTGCTGGTGACAGGCGCGCGTCGTCGTCGGGGGAAAAACGGACTGAACACATGAAGCCAATTTATCGGACGGTGTTTGCCGTCTTGCTTGTGGGGGTGGGTATCAGTGCCGAGGCGTTCGACCGGGAGAATCTTACGGTCGACGCTGATGCAACACTGGTATGGGATGACAACCAAAGTCAGGCATTGAAAACGCGCAACAAGGTAGAGGAGCACTCACTGGTGGGTGGTGCTGCGTTTGGCTATAGCCATTTGATATCCCAGACCGCCATGCTGTCCGGGTCAGCGTTCGCTGAGCAGGAGATCATGGACGAAGTATCGCCGCTGGATCGCACCACACTGGGTCTAAAGGGCGCTTTTCGTTGGCAGCCGAGCTCTGCGTTTACTGCGCCGATCGTTGAGTTCAACCTGTCGTGGCAGGATGACAACTACGCTGATGAAGGTCGCGACAGCGGCGTACTGATCAGTCAGCTGTTCGTCACCCGTCGCATAACAGATCGTGTCACCGGTACTGCCGGCTTGCAGTATCGCAACCGTGATTCAGCCGGGACTGTATGGGATCTCGAGGACGCACGCATATTCCTGAACGGTGACTATGCTGTTGGCCATGCTGCCCTGTATTTCACCTACAGCTACCTCAAGGGCGACAGCTTTTCATCGGCGCAGCGTGTGTACTGCAATGGCAACAATGCCACTGATATCCTGCCTTTGATCAATATTGCCACGGCGATTGAAGCTGATGAGGCCTATAACGAGTACCACTGCGGTGACTGGTTGGCCTATCGCATTGACAGTCATGCCCATACCACCGTTTTTGGCGCCAACTATGGTTTTTCGCATAGCTTTTCGGCTGATTTCTCGGTCCTGTACGCCGATGTCATCGCTGATGACGACGCGGATATTTCCTATCAGCGTCGCCTGATCCGCGCCAGCCTGTTGAAGAGGTTCTGATATGAAAACGGCTGCCCGAATTCTGTTCCTGCTTGGGTTGTTTGCCCTGATCAGCGCTTGTAAAGAGCGCGCGGACACTGACAGCAGTGCCGGCGAGGTTTCGGTGGAGACGCCGAACAGCTTTCTGAAGTTCCTCAATAGTCAGCGTGATATCGTGCTCAGTGATGATTGGACTGATGCCTACTATTACGTTGTCGACCCGTACAACGAACGTCAGACGCTCGATGCCTGGAAGGCGAAGAACCGTTATGACAGTTGCGACGATGAGCTACATATCATTTTCCGTGATGCCAAGGATCTGGGTTATGGCCGTGACATGTATATGTGCAAACATGAAGCCGGCGTGTCCACCGAGTTTCCTGAAGGGCGTTTTGCCGTTTTTGTGCGCAATTTTATCGTCAAGGTGCAGGGTGGTGATCCGGCCAATTATGGGCCGATCAATGTCGAGGCCGCGATTGAGGCAGATTTGACCCATCATGTTGGCACCAATGCCATCGAGTTTTCGCCGATTGATCCGAATGACCCGGCGTCGGACAAGGTCGCCAAATTTTATACCTTTACTCCGGCAGGTGATCTTAATCGATCCCTTGACCTTGACGGTCGCGGCAAAAAGCCGGTGCCGCAACCCTGTCTGCTGTGCCATGGTTCAACACTGTTGCCCTGGGATACTGAGGCCGTGATGGCGTCGCCTTCGCCATGGGACTTCCCGGATGTGCAGCAGACCCTGCGATCAGCCAAATACAATCAGCTCGAAGTTGAATCGTTCAATTACACCACCTTGTATCCGGACTGGAGCCGCGCCAATCAGGAAGAGCGGTTGCGCCGTTTCAATTTCAACGTTCTTGGCACTTATATGGAGATCGCGTCGCACGATACGACCAATCCTGAGCATTGGTGTGCGGATTTCGCCATTGAGCTGTCGATGGGACGTTATGATCCAGACGGAGATGTTGATGCCCCTGCGTCCAGCTGTGCATCCTATGCGCCGGTAGCAGAGTACTCTGGGCTGTATCAGGAAGATTATGTCCCGCGTGGTTGGCGCCAGACGCCGGCGCGACCGGAGGGCGTGGAAACCCTGTTCAAGCGCGTGGTCGAGCCACACTGCATTTCCTGCCATTCGCTACGCGGTAACGCCGCGGGCAAGCGTGTGCAGGATGGCAACCCCGACCGCCGTGGCAACGCTATCAACTTTGCCAGCTATGAAGACTTCATCGGCTACGCCGATATCATTGAGGACTATGTGTTCCGCCGTGGTGTAATGCCGCTGTCGTTGCGCAACTATCTGGACTTCTGGGACGACCCGGATGACAAGCCGGCGTTGCTGGCCAGCTTCCTGCCGGGCTTCGATAGTTATACCGATGAGGGTACGGTGGAGGAGCCGGGTCGGCCGCGAGCCAGGATCGGCGCTGACCGCACTGCCGTGTCACCGTTAACGCTGGATGCGACGCCGAGTAAATTTGCCGTCAGCTATCAATGGCAGCTGGTCGATGGCCCCTCCGGTGCGAACGTGGTGTTCTCATACCCGAACAGTGCTACAACGCTTTTCAGTGCAGACATGGACGGTGATTACACCGTACGCATGACGATCTCCAATGCACTGGGCAGTGACAGTCAGGATCTGGTGCTCACTATCGATTCCGCCATGTCGCCGACCCAGAATGAACTGAATTTCTATGATCATATTCGTCCGATTTTGCAGAGCGCAGACCCCGGTGGTGTGACCAAGCGGGAGGCGTGTGCGAATTGCCACAACAGTGTCAGTGCGCCGGCGAGCCCGCTGTACGCAGGTATCCCGGTCTACTACGACGATGCGGTTGATGATCCGATGGATCCCACCGACCGCAGCCTCTACTACGACGTACTGGCGCGTGTCGATCTGGTGGAGCCGGAAAACAGTATTCTGTTGCGCAAGCCAACGCGGGTTCAGCATGGTGGTGGCGTAGTGCTGGATCTGGCGGTGCCGGGCCATCTGGCGACTCGCGATACCATACTCAACTGGATACGCAATGGTGCAACCTGTGATAACGCTGCGGGGGACGGTGTCGCCGCAGGTATTTGTCCGGCACCTTGAGGCGGTTGGCTAGAAAAAGGCGCCTTTCGGCGCCTTTTTTTGTTCGGTGCAACAGTCAGAGGCGGCCGGAACGCTTCAGTGACAGATAAATCTGGTTGAGCCGGGCGGGGAGCTGCTCCGGTGTACTGTCAGTCAGCATTGCACCTGCATGCCGAAGTCGGCCATACAGGCTTTGCCGCTGCGCTTGCCAGGCAGCGTCGCCGCAGACCAGTAATGCCGTGTCAATATCACTGACGTTGGCGTGGGCAATGGCCTGTTGTTCAGGCAGTTGCAGGTCCGCGATCAGCAACAGATGACGGCGTGACAACAGTTTCACTGCTGCGAGCAGCTCGCTCTCATCATCCGGTTGCAGGCGTGTTATCAGTACGATCAGTGAGTGCTTTTTCCAGCGCTTGATCAATGCCTGCGCTGCGCGACTGTAATCGCTGGCATGTTTACCGGGCTGCAGTGTGTACAGGGCATTGAGAATCTTGTTGGTGCCATTGTGTCCACGTACAGGAGGTATCCAGCAATCCTGTTCATTGGAAAATAACATCACGCCCGGCTTGTCCTGCTGCTTGATTGCGCTCCAGCTGAGCAGCAGGGTGGCGTTCAGTGCATGGTCAAAGCCGGTCAAACCATTGACACGCATGGCCATACGTTCGCCGCCATCGAGCAGCACGATAATCTGCTGATTTTGCTCCTCCTGGTATTCACGGCTAATCAATTTGCGTCGCCGTGCGCTGGCCTTCCAGTCAATCTGGCGCAGGCTGTCGCCATCGTGATACTCACGTAGCTGATGAAATTCGAAGCCTTCACCGCGACGCGGTTGGCGATGTTGCGCCGGGTCCAGCTGGCTTTCTTGATGGGCATGCAGGGCGTCGCGCTGCAGCACAGAGAAGTCCGGATACACCGGCACCTCCTGCGCAGCGGCAATGCGTTGTCGGCGCCAGAATAATCCGAGTGGTGAGGCACGCCAGATTTCAATATCGCCAAAGCGGGCTTTACCGCGATGCATCGGACGATAACGATACTGAATATCGGTAACGTTGCCTTGTGCAGCACTGTGCGCGTTGAGCGGCAGCCCGGTGTCGACGTCATCGTCAGGGTGCTGATCAGCAAACAGGAACGCCGTATTCGGAGGTAATCCGGTCACTTGCACATGCACTGAGTGCGGGCGATGAATCGACAGCGCAGCGGGCAGCAAACGCTGCGCGCGCGGTGTCACCAAGCGCAGTGCCAGTGTCAGGTCGCTCGCCGCAGCCACCAGAACCAGCAGGCCGGTCAGCGACCAGCAGGTCAGGGCGACACTGTAGAGCGGTTGCGCCCACTGGTTTGCAGCCAGAGGCAACAACGCGGTCACCGCCCACAGGCCGCTGATGCGCAACAGACGTGCAGAGGACTTGATCATTGGCGCGGCGCAGGAACCTGATCGAGTAACTGGGCCAGCAAGGTCTCTGCGCTTTGACCTTCGAGTTCGGCATCAGCACTGAGTTGAATACGATGCCGCAGCACGGGCGGCGCCACTGCCTTGATGTCATCAGGGATAACAAAGTCCCGTCCTTCGAGCAGCGCGTAGGCGCGGCTGGCGGCGGTCAGCGCAATGCTGGCGCGAGGGCCTGCGCCGCGCGCAAGACCGGGCAGATTGCGCGTGGCACGAACCAGACGAAGTGCGTAATCAAGCACGGCATCGTCAACCGTAATGGTAGTAGCGCATTGCTGCATTGCCAGCACACCCTGGGCATCGGTAATGGCAGAGAGAGAGTCGACGCTGAGATTTTCGTCGATGGTGCCGTCCAGCATCATGCGAACAATCCGTGCTTCGTCTTCCGCACCGGGGTAGTCAATCACCACCTTGAACAGAAAGCGGTCCAGTTGTGCTTCCGGTAGTGGGTAGGTGCCTTCCTGATCCAGCGGGTTCTGCGTCGCCAATACCATAAAGGGTGGCTCCATGGCGAAGCAGCGCCCTTCAATGGTGATCTGTCGTTCCTGCATCACTTCCAGCAACGCTGATTGAGTCTTGGCGGAGGCGCGATTGATTTCATCGGCCAGCAACAGATTGGTGAAGGCCGGGCCTTTACGAATCCTGAACTGTTCGGTTTTCGGGTCGTACATGGCGTGGCCGGTGACATCGGTGGGCATCAGGTCCGGAGTGAACTGGATGCGCCCGAATGCCACTGAAATACATTTTGCCAACGTGCGGACCAGCAAGGTCTTGCCCAGGCCAGGCACACCTTCGAGCAGCACATGGCCGTTGCTGATCAACGCCACCATGACATCGCGGACAATACGTTGCTGTCCGACCAGCACCGCAGAAGCGGCCTGCTCGATGGCATGCGCGGTCTGCGTCGCTTGTTGCAGCGTGATGGGCTGGTTCATATCCGACTCCTGAGTTGCTGAAGTGTATCAATCATCTGGGTGAGCTCCTGATCGTCTGCCGGGCTGTGCGACATGGCGTGGTGCACTGCGTTATCACTGATACCCAGCGTTTGTGCCACAGCGCAAAGTTGATCGAGACTGTCGTTGCCCTGCTGGTGGCGCAAGCGCCGGCGTACCTGTTCGCGTAGCGGCGTCAGCAGGGCATCTATCTGGCGGTGACGCCAGAGAAAATTGGCACTGGCACGCAGGTGATGGAGAAAGTCGCGCGCACCCTGTTGCCACTGCGGTAGTAGTACGCCGACGCGTGGCATTTTCATCCACAGGAATATCGCCAGCATCAGCAGCAAGCTCAGTAACAGTGGCCAGGCCTGTTGCCACAACCATGCCATCAGCGGAGGCATATCGACACTGTGCACCCACCACGCCTGCGCGTAACCATCACTGATTTCGTGCAACAGCCAGGCATGATCCAGCCATGCCAGCTTGTCGTTACGCCAGACATCCAGATTGGTGACAACAAGGACGTCCCCTTCGCCATAATAGAGGTGCAATAACTGGGCGCCATACTGATTATCCAGCGAAAGATTCAGCTCGGTATCCGTGTATGGGGTGGTGGCGTCGTAATTATCTTCATCATCACGATCAAACTGATCGATATGCATGAGCTTTTTTTCCGGCGCGAACGCGACCTGCCGCAGTTGCTCGCCAATATTGCCGAGGCTGTAGACCGGGGCATGTTCGCCATCACCGCACAATTGACGTTCACAATTGTCGCGCTCCTCTCCAGTCGGTGACAGGCAGGCCAGCTGCTCGCGGCTGTCCTCCTCGATGCGCCACTGTGGCTGGCTGACGTAACTGTCGGGTGCCGGCCAGACTGCTTCGCGTGGTACATACCAGGCGCTGACACCGAACGAATAGAGCAGGGCATCGTTTTCTTCGAGATCGGATTCGTCATAGCCATCAATCGCATAGTTGACGCGCTCCGGATCGAACGGCTCATCGCTTAACTCTGCGTCGTCATCTTCATAATCGGTATCTTCATCATTGTAATAGAGCGTGCGCGCTTCGAGCACCAGGCGGCCGCCACTCTGGACCCAGTCATGCAGGTCAGAAATATGCTCGTCGCTGAGTTTGCCGCGGTTGGCATCCATGATCAGTAGCGTATCGGTGTCCGGCAGTGGGAACAGGCGCGCCGAGCCGAAGATACGCTCGCTGTTAACCTGATTGCGCTCAAGCAGTTGGTACGCAGCCTTGAAGCTGTTTGCGCTGCTGCCGAGATGATGAACGCTGCGGACATCCTCAGTGAGGAAATACAGTCCGATCATCAGCAGTATGAACACCGCTGCCAGTAATCTAGGCCACATCGCTCACCTCCGCAGGCGTAGCAAACAGTTGCGGCCATTGTCTTGCCATGCGCTCAATTTGCTGTGCATCGACCGGACGATGTGCCCAGGCGGTCGAGATCCAGGCGTGCGTCAGCTGCGCCAGATAGTCTGTCTGACTTGCCGGCATGTCTGGCTGGGCGCGCAGCTGTCGCAGGCATTCGTACTCGGTGCAGCCTGGTTCAATGGCTGATGCCAGTTGTGGCAACAGCCGTGACAAGCTGGCGCGATAAAGCAGGCTGAGTGCCTGGCGTGGATCACCCTGGCGCAGCGCATCAAGCACATGGCTGACAATATCGTCGGGCAGGGATTCGGGGCGGATATCGAGACCGGCCACATGGGTGTGGGTTAAAGCTGTCGTATCACGGTTGCGTACACGCGGTCGCAGCGCCTGTATCTTGGTCGCCAACCAGATGATCACGGCGATGACCAGTAACCAGAGCAAGAAGCGCAGTACCTCCGCCATGGTCGGTAACTCCAGAGGCGGATCTGCTTCACTGTCCTGATCAGTATCGCTGTTTTCATCAAGCCAGTCTTTGAGCCATTTGAAGAACGCTTCCAGCCAGTCGCGCTCCTCGTCATCCAGTTGTTCTTCGGGACTGTCGTCAAACAGATCCTTGAAGCGCCAGCTATCCTTGATTTCCAGCGGCGTGAAATCGGGGCCGGCGAGAATCTCGGTAGCCTGTTGTTGCGGGTCCTGTTCGGTTTCGGGTTGCATCGCTATGCTGTCGGTATTTGCCCAGACCGATGAAGATGGCGACATGCCCAGCACCGGTATGATCAGCAGCAGCAACAATGTCATGATGGTCTGCCGTAGTCGCGCACGCCGTTGGCCGATCTGGCGTAACCCGACTTCCAGGTCCCAACCTTCCAGCCAGGTTCTCTTGTTCAGATACAACGCAAAGCCGCAGCACACATACAGTGGCGTGATGATACAGGTGGCCAGGTAATAGCAGCCGATGCTGACCCAGATAAACAGGCCTTCCTGTTCGAACAGCCAGTCAAAATCCTGCAGGTAGTACTGGTTTGGCAACATGGTTGCGAGCAGCGCGATGAATCCCATCGTCACCATTGACTCAAAGCCGAGAAGAATGAACGTGAGGGAGCCGGAGTGGTCGTTTTGTCCCATGCCGAGAACCCGCGTGCGTTGCCGGTAACTGTCACCACTTTGCTGCTCCAGTTGTGTTACCGGCATATGAAAACTGCGTGCCGGGTCCAGTCTGCGTAGCAGCAGCCATGGCGCCAGACCGCGTAGCGTGTGTCGGGGCAGTGTGCGCAGAATATGTGCGATGGAAGGCGTTCGTGAGAACAGCGCTTGCGCACAGAACTCCAGCAATGGCCGTTCCCAAACTGGTTTCAGCCACCAGAACAAAACCAGCGCGTGGACGCAGTACTGCTTGCCAGCAAGCACCAGCAGAACAGCCAATATTGGCAGGCTGATCAGCAGATACAGACGGGTCAGGGTGAGCGCCCAGTGCTGATACAGGCGCACGCCCAGATCCATGGCCTGCCAGGCGGAACGCGGCGCAATGCGAGCGGTAATCTGATCAAGCTGCATGACGACCCCGGCCAGCAAGCCAAAGATAAAGATACAGCAGCGCCCAGCTGATGGCGCCGACAGTGTATTTGATCGTCGGCTCGAACTGTCGTGGTGACCAGAACGCTTCGACAAAGGCAGCCAGCAGCAACAAGCCGAATGCGCCATACATTACCGGCATGGCTTTCTGCGCCGCGCGCTGCAGTGCCAGGCGGCGTGAATAAACGCCGGGTGCAATCAGCGCCCAGCCAAGCCGCAGGCCGCAACCGCCGGCCAGTACGATGGCAGTGAGTTCCGGTGCGCCGTGTGCGATGACAAAGGTAAAGAAGGGCTCTTCAAAGCCGATATTGACGATGTGTGCGGCAATCGCCCCGAAATAGGCGCCGTTGAAAACCTCGACCACCAACGCGCCGATGCCGAGAAAAATGCCGCTGGCGAAGGTGCGAAAGGCGATGCCGATATTGTTCATGATGTAATAGCCGAACATCTTGACGTCGTCGCTGCCGTCACGTTTGGCACGGAAGCTGGCATCCGGGTCGTAGAGTTCTTCCATGTGTGACACGCTGGCTTCATCCAGCAGGCTGTAGACCATGTCGGGCTGGTTGCTGACCAGTAGCCACATGCCAAGCAGCGGCAAGATAAATGCTGCGGCGCTGACCAGGTTCCAGATTTTCTGTTCACGCACGGCGGCAGGGAAGTCGTAGAGCAGGAAGTACAGCAACGGCCCGACCACCGGAAGACGGTGTCTGTACAGTTGTCGGTGACCGGACAGAATCAGTTCATTGAGCTTGTTCAATAACGGCAGCGAATAGCCGCGCTCACGCGCCACAGCGTACTGATGGCACAGCCGTCGGTATTGATCCGGAAAATGCTGCAGGGAGGGCGCGGTCTTGCCGTCGCGCTTGCGGCGTTCAAGCCAGTCGAGCTGTTGTTCGAACGCTTGCCATTCTTCCTGGTGGCGGGTTTCAAAGAAATGCTGCTTCATTTGCCGTCACCGCCGAGCAAATGGCGAGCATGGGCGAGTGCGCGCAATTCCGCCTGCGCGGGCGTGATTTCAGGGTAGGCGAGGCTGGCCAGTTCCTGCCGACGTGGCTGCGATAACTTTTCACCGCGTTGCAGAAAAGACACCAGCGTGCGCTGGTCATCCAATGTTACCGGCCAGTCTGGCAACTGCGGTGTGACATTCACCTTGACCGGGCGCAGGCTGTCGTGACTGGTGTGAATGACCACCGTGTCGGCGGCCATATCGCCGAGTCGCTGAAAGCGGCGATTGCAGAGCATGCAGATGAACCCGGCCAGATAGCAGGCAGGAAACATGTCGGCGGTACGTAGCAGATTTCGAATCAGACTGCCGTTGAGCGTGACCGGTGTGCCATCAGTGTGGGTGACGGCGATTTTCATGGCCGATTTGCCGGGCGTCTGGCCATTGTTCAGGATTTCGAACAGTACCGGGTAGAACCACTCCAGCAAAAACACTGTAATCAGCAGCACACCGCCAGCGATGCTGGAGAGGAAAATGCCAAACAGCATGGCCGCCACGACATAAACGCCAACCCGTATCAGCAAATCGAGCAGGAATGCCACGCTGCGAGGCACAGGGCCGGCCAGCGTCAGGGTCAGCTCGACACCCTCTGGCGTAAACAACCCCTGGCGTTCATCAATCATGCGATGCCTTGCCGCGAATGCTGAGCATCGCCAGCACAAAAAGCACCACTGTCAGCGATGTCTTGGCAACGGCCAGCGTGCGCACTGGCGGTGGATCGAGCAACTGGGTGACATAGCCGCAAAAATAAAACAGCAGAATGAAACACAGCCAGGTCAGCAGGCGTTTGTCTGCGGACCAGCATGCGGGTAGAAAAATTGCCAGTGGCAGATACAACGCCAGATTAAGAATCACGCGCGCGCTGACTGGCATCTCCGCAGGTAACAACCACCACAGCCCGATGCTGCCAACAAGGATCAACATCAGCAGGGTAGCAAAAGACAGTCTGTTCATGCCGTCGTAGTCCGTAGTGTCAGTGCCAGTGTTGCAACGCGGCGGCCCAGCGCCTGCGCCAGTTGCTTCTCTTCTTCACTGAGCACGCTGCTGTTATGCAGGCCGGCAACATGGCTGGCACCGTAGGGTGTGCCGCCGGTGCGCGTGGTGGTCAGCGCTTTCTCAGAATAAGGCAGGCCGCAGATCAACATGCCGTGATGCAGTAATGGCATCAGCATCGACAGCAGGGTGCTCTCCTGGCCGCCATGCATGCTGGTACTGGAAGTAAAGGCCGCGGCCGGTTTGCCGATCAACGTCCCCTGCATCCATTCTTCGCCAGTCTGGTCGATAAAATACTTCAGTGGCGCGGCCATATTGCCGAACCGGGTCGGTGAGCCAAGAATCAGCCCACTGCATTCGGCCAGATCCTGCTGGCTACACCAGGCCGCCCCTTCGTGAGCACTGGTTGGCGCAGCGGGATCATGGCTGGCTGCCACGGGCGGTACACTGCGCAGGCGTGCCTCCATCCCGGCCTGTTCAACGCCGCGGGCGATTTGCAAAGCGAGATGTTTGACGCTGTCAGTGCGGCTGTAATAAAGAACCAGAATATAAGCCAAGTAATCAATCCTTGAATAAAGCCAGAACCTGCTCTGGCGGGCGACCGAGCATCGCCTTGGCGCCCTTGACCACAATCGGGCGCTCGATCAGCTTCGGGTATTTGACCATGGCAGCAATGACGGCGTCATCCTTGCTGTCCTGAGTCAGGCCGGCCAACTTGTAATCCGCTTCCTTGCTGCGCACCAGATCGTGGGCGCGCTTCATGCCGAGCTTTTTCAGTAATGTCTTGAGCGTGGCGGCATCTGGCGGTGTATCCAGATACAGCACTTGCCGTGGCTCAATACCCCTGTGCTGCAGCAGTGCCAGTGTTTCACGGGATTTGGAGCAGCGCGGGTTGTGATAAATGGTGACAGTACTCATATGGCATCCTGATATCATGGAGGTGCTGGCCATAGGCCGCAGGCTGCCTCTATTCTAGGGCGACAACCACGCGAGGCAACCTTGCCTCCCGCTGTCTGGAGTGAATCGTCGTCATGGAGCAGTTTACCGTTGCGCGTTTTCTTGAGAAGCCAAAGCTGGTGCTGGATTTCCTGCGTTTGTTCTGGCGTCAGTTCAATGAAAATGCCGTGCGTGACAGCGCTGCGGCGCTGACCTACACCACCCTGTTTGCCATCGTGCCGATGATGACGGTGGCGTTCGCTATTTTGTCCGCCATGCCGGCGTTGCAAGGGCGCTCGGAGGAGTTGCAGCGCTGGGCGTTCGAGTATTTTGCCCCCTCGGTCGGTGGTCATGTGCTGGAGCAGCTCGGCGAGTTTGCGCGACAGGCGGGCAACCTGACCGGCATTGGTATCCTGTTCCTGTTTGTCACGTCAGTGCTGATGCTGCGTCGTATTGAACTGACGTTGAATCGTATCTGGAAGGTGCGTCAGGCCAGACAGGGCGCCATCGGCTTTTTGATGTACTGGGCAGTGCTGACCTTCGGTCCGCTGTGTCTGGGCGTGGGGTTGGGTCTGAGCTCCTACCTGACGTCGGTAAAAATGCTTTCCGGTGCCGCCGACATGCTGGGTGGCACGGCGCTTTGGTTATCGTTGCTGCCGTTTTTCGCCTCGGTACTGATGATGTCGGTGATCTATGTGATCGTGCCGAACTGTCACGTACCCTGGCGTCAGGGGGTGGCCGGCGGTGCCGTGGCGGCGATCTTCTTCGAGCTGGCCAAGGCCGGTTTTGCCCTGTTTATCCGCTCCTCACCGTCCTACAACGTGGTCTATGGCGCCTTCGCAGCTGTGCCGCTGTTTCTGCTGTGGCTGTATATCAGCTGGGTGATTTTCCTGTCCGGTGCTGTCCTGACCCACAGCATGGTGGTGTTCGAGGAGCAGCGAAAGCAGGCGCCGCGCTTGCAGGCGTTGCTGCGGTTGCTCAATACGCTGTGGCGTAACCAGCAGACCGGACTGACCCTGAAGCCGTCGCAGGTACGGGCGGCGTTGCTGGCGTCCGGCGCAACGCGCTGGGATGACTTCCGCAATCTGCTCATGGACCTCGGGCTGATGCGACGTACTGAGGACAACGGCTTTGTGCTGGTGCGCGATCTGTCGCATCTGACCCTGGCACAGCTTCTGGAAATGTTGCCCTGGCCGGTGATGCCAACGCTGCGGGTGGGGGAGCAACGTATGCTGGACTGGGAGGATGATCTGGCCAGTCGCTGTGAGCTGGCCAGGCAGGGGTTGATGACGCCGCTGGATATCTCTCTCGAGCAGCTGTTTGAACAGGGACGGGAGGCAGAACATGACTGAACTGACGGTACGTATTCTGATTACCGGGCGGGTACAGGGCGTGGGTTACCGGCAGGCCTGCCGCGATCAGGCTCGCGCGCTGGCGTTGGCGGGCTGGGTACGCAATCTGGATGATGGCCGGGTCGAGGCCATGGTGCATGGCGAAGAGACGCCGGTGCGAGAACTGATTGGCTGGATGCACGAAGGCCCGACCATGGCACGCGTGGATGAGGTAGATATAGCCCCCGCCGTGGCTGATCTGACGGCGCCTTTTGAGGTGCGGCAATGAAACAGGTGATGCTCAGTCACGGCGAGTTGGAGTTTCCCGCCTTGCTTGCCGGAGACGGCGAGCCAGTGCTGCTGCTGCACGGGTTTCCCGATTGCTACCTCAATTGGCGTGGGCAAATCGAGGCACTCGCCGCCCAGGGCTATTGTGCGGTGGCCCCGGCACTGCGCGGCTATGCGCCGTCTTGCCAGCCTGCCGACGGCGACTATTCGTTGGCGGCAGCCGTGGATGATGTTTGCCAGTTCGCCGAGCAACTGGGCGGCAGGGTGCATCTGGTCGGCCACGATTGGGGGGCGGTGGTGACCTATCTGGCCGCCGCGCGTTCGCCGGAATTGTTCCGCTCTATCACCGCGCTGGCCATACCGCCACTGCGTCGCTTGCCCGGCGCCTTGCTGAAGGTGCCGGAGCAGCTGTTGTTGAGCAGCTATATGGAGCTGTTCCAACTGCCGCTGGTGCCGGAATGGCTGCTGCGTCGCAATGAACTCGCCGGTGTCAGCTGGTTATGGCAGCGCTGGTCGCCGGACTGGGATGGCGGCGAATATCTGGACAATGCCTGCAACGTGCTGGCCCAACCCGGTGTACTGAGTGCGGCATTGAACTGGTACCGACACCTGCCACGCTTCTGGACCGATGCCCACCGGCAGGCGCGCGGCTGGATGCTGCTACCGGTGGATGTGCCGACGCTGGTGATGGTGGGGCGCAAGGATGGTTGCATGAGCCCGCGGCTGTTGCCGCATACGCTGGTGGAGCGCGATTTTCCGGGCGGGCTGCAGGTAGAGGAAGTCGCCGGTGCCGGTCACTTTCTGCACCTGGAGCGGCCGGAACGTGTTAATGACCTATTGCTGGCGCACCTGTTCCAGAACAGCCACGGCGGCCTCGAATAACGTCGGGTGCGCTGACCACGCCAGCGCATTTGGGTATACTCGCCCCCCTCGAATTTGCCCAGCCCATCACCCCAGGAGTGCGTTATGACGGTGATTCGCCAGGACGACGTGATACAGAGCGTCGCCGATGCCCTGCAGTACATTTCCTACTACCACCCGGCGGACTTCGTCAAAGGGGTGCATGAGGCTTACCTGAAAGAGGAAAACCCGGCGGCGAAGGACGCCATGGCGCAGATCCTCGTCAACTCGCGTATGTCGGCCATGGGCCATCGGCCAATTTGCCAGGACACCGGCATTGTGACCGTGTTCTGCAAGGTCGGTATGAACGTGACCTTCGAAGGAGACATGTCGCTGACTGACATGATCAATGAAGGCGTACGCCGGGCCTACAACCATCCGGATAATGTGTTGCGCGCGTCAGTGCTGGCCGATCCGGATGGCAAGCGCCAGAACACCAAAGACAACACCCCGGCGGTGATTCACTACGACATTGTGCCCGGCAATACGGTCGATATTCAGGTCGCTGCCAAGGGCGGTGGCTCTGAAGCCAAATCCAAGTTCGCCATGCTCAATCCGTCTGATTCGATTGTCGACTGGGTGCTGGAAATGGTGCCGAAGATGGGCGCCGGCTGGTGTCCGCCGGGCATGCTCGGCATTGGTATCGGCGGCACGGCAGAGAAAGCCATGCTGCTGGCAAAAGAATCGCTGATGGACCCGATCGATATCCACGAGCTGCAGGCCCGCGGGGCACAGACTCGTGCCGAGGAACTGCGTCTTGAGCTGTACGAGAAAGTGAACGCGCTGGGTATTGGAGCGCAGGGCCTTGGCGGCCTGACCACCGTGCTCGACATCAAGGTGCTGGACGTGCCGACGCACGCGGCCAACAAACCGGTAGCGATCATTCCCAATTGTGCTGCTACCCGCCACGTACATTTTGAGCTGGATGGCAGTGGCCCGGCGGAGCTGCAAGCACCGAAGCTGGAAGACTGGCCAGAGATTTCCTGGGGCGGTGAAGGGCAGAGCAAGCGCGTCAATCTCGATACGGTTACGCCGGAAGAAGTGCAGACCTGGAAGTCCGGCGATACGTTGTTGTTGAACGGCAAGCTGCTGACCGGTCGCGATGCGGCACACAAGCGCATGGTCGATATGTTGGCCAAGGGCGAAAAGCTGCCTGTCGATTTCACCAACCGCTTTATTTATTACGTTGGCCCGGTTGATCCAGTCGGTGATGAAGTGGTGGGGCCTGCTGGGCCAACTACCGCTACACGCATGGATAAATTCACTCGGACCATGCTTGAGCAAACCGGCCTGATTGGTATGGTCGGCAAGGCCGAACGCGGTGACACGGCCATCGCTGCGATCAAGGATAACAAAGCGGTGTATTTGATGGCCGTGGGCGGTGCCGCCTATCTGGTGTCAAAAGCGATTCGCGCCTCACGCGTGGTGGCGTTTGACGATCTGGGCATGGAAGCGATCTACGAATTCGAAGTGGAAGATATGCCGGTCACGGTTGCGGTGGATTCAGAAGGCGTGTCCGTGCACAAGACCGGGCCAAAAATCTGGCAGGCGAAAATCGGCAAGATTCCGGTCAAGGAAGAGGCCTGATTTTTTCGCTGTACAGAAACAAAAAAGGAGCCAGAGGCTCCTTTTTTGTTTTGCCTGTTAGCGTTATTCAACCACCATTAACACTTTCAAGCGGTCGGTTACTGCGTCCTGAGGCAGGTAACCAATCAGGCTGTCAGAGCCCGCCAGTAGCGACTGCATTTCTGCTGCGCCGCTGGTTTCACGCGGTGGACGCGCCTTGCCGGTAAAAATCAGGCGTGCCCAGTGCGAACGCATCTGGTCAGGACTACGACCAAGCAGCTTCTGGTAAAAGTCGTTGCGGACAGCGTCGCCACCCGGCAGGTCAACCGGTTGTACGGCAACACCGCCGATGGTGCGGGATTGTCCGGAAAACAACTGCTGTGCTTCCGACGAGGACAGGTTGGCCAGCGGCGAGTTCTTGCTGACAACAATCGCCAGCGGCTGTGCAGTGGCCAGCGCGGGAATCAAAACAAGTGCTGCGATCAATATTCTTTTTATCATGGCCTGTCTCCTCAAAATACCGTGTCGACGGCAAGACGATAGACGTACGCATCGCCATCCGGTCGGCCGGTAAACAGCCCATTGTTGCCGGTATTTTCGCTGTCAAAGCCGTAGTAGCTGGAGACTTCCGCTTTCAGCGCAATGCCGGGTGTCAGGTCGTAACGGGTGCCGAAGGTCCAGCCTTTTTGCTGTGTCGCATTCTGTGACCAAAGAATGTAAGACGCATCTGTTGGTCCCAGGGCAATGCCAGATGGATCGACCTCTGAAATACTGCTGTGCTCGATCTCTGACCAAGTAACGTGGGGCGTCCATTTCCCGACGCGGTATCCAACGCTGATATAGGAAGATTCCAGATCCGGGAACCAGTCGTAAGGGGTAGACAAGCGTAGGCTGGTACGCTCGCCTGATGCGATCAGTGAGCCATTATCATATTGCAATCCAACACTGGCGAAAGACGCATAGTGGCCATCCATATTCAGGGGCGTAAGTGTTCCTGCAGGAATTGCGCCACCGAATGTTTCACCTCCAAGATCCAGCGTGGTATCACTCTCCGAGTAGCTCAGCCAGGAGGTAACGTTACCAAATGTCGAACGCAAATTGGCACCGTGCTGATCGCGGACCTGATAGACGATGCCGGACGGGTCCTCGACATCCATGCCGCCCCAAAATACGTTCAGGCTGTGTGCCACGGGGCCGGTATTGACGCTCCAGGTCAGGTCAATACCTTCCATGGTGTCCAGCGGAATCAGGCTGTACACCTCCGACGGCAACTCAATCCAGTGATAGGCATAGCCGACGTTGCTGTATTGGGAGTGCAGGTAGAAGGGTAGCACCAGACGCCCGGCACGGCCGGTCAGCGTCGGCGTAAAATCATAGGCGACATAAGCCCATTGCACTTCGGCATTAAAGTCTTCGTCGGCGCGGCCGAGAATTTGCACTACCGCGTGGGCGCGATCCGAAATCGTCGCATTAAGCTGGACGCCGGCACGGGTCAGGTGCTCCAGGTTCCAGTCCTGATTCGGAATGCTGCTTTGATAATTCACATCGTTGCCACTGGCGTCTTCGGCGGAAGCGCGCTCCATGGCGAAGGTCATAAAGCCCTTGATCTCCACCTTGCCCGGCATGGAATCCTGAGACTCCAGTGCGGCAAGCCGTTGTTCGGCGGCGGCGAGGCGTTCTTCGAGGGTGGTTTCAGCATGTGCGAGGCTGGTGGCCGCGCCCACAGCGGCGGCGATCGCCAGCAAGCGATAGCGTTTCATAGGCGGATGATCCCTTGTCTTTGTTATGGTGTCGCCGTTACTGCTTGCCCCGGCGGACGTATTTTTCATCCGTGAAACTGCTTTCCCTGGCGCTTCTGGAGGCCTGATCTACCCCGAAACAGAAGACACTTGAACGCTAGCATTTTGCCAGCGCCGGTAAATGCTCGCGCCGACGAGTGGTTGTAAAACGAGGCTGCTCAACAGTATCGGTACTGGCGTACCTTGGACTGGCTGGTGTTTCAGGCCGGTTGAGCAGTTTTGCCAATGCGGACGCCCATCGGCTGCATTAGGCTGCGCAAGTGAGAACAAGAGGCAACCGCGATGGACGATGAAAACGAGAACAATACCGGTTCGCGCCGCAGTGGCTCGCCCCAGCGGGGCGTGATCAGCAGCTTTGCCGACTGGCGCTTCGAGCAGTACCTGACCATGCGCCTGCTGCCACTGTTCTACCTGCTGCTGGTGCTGGGGGCGCTGGCAGTGATCGCCGGGTTGGTGGCGATTACCTTTTATTTTTCGTTTATGGCTGGCCTGATTGCCGCGGCCATCGCACCGTTTGTGCTGCTGATTGCGGTCGCGGTGATTCGGGCAGCGCTGGAGTATCTGGTGATGGCGCACCGGATCATGTTGATTGTCGAACGTATGGATGCCTTGCCGGTACAGGTGCAGGGTCTGTCGGTACGTGTGGAAGGTATCACTGGCCATATTGACCAGCTCACCCATCAAGTGGAAGAAATCCACGGCACCTTGATGCAAGTGCGACCGCTGCTGGGTGTGCGAGAGTTGCCGCGACGGTTGTTGAAGTCGCTGCTCGGCGACTAGGCTGCGCCGTATTCCAGATCGCGCAGCACCGCAAGAAAGGCATCACCATAGCGCTCCAGTTTGCTGTCACCGATGCCGCTGATGGTCAGCAATGCATCACGTGTTTGCGGTCGTTGCTGCACCATCTCATGCAAGGTGCTGTCGTGAAACACCACATACGGCGGTACCTGATGTTCGTCCGCCAATTTCTTGCGGCATGCCTTGAGGGCGTGCCACAGCGGCAAATCTTCCTGTTCGAGATGCGCCAGCGGCGAGCTGCGTTTGCTGCTCTGGGTGGTACCGGCCTGACGGCGATCGCGGCGCAGTTCAAGCTGTTGTTCGCCGCGTAGTATCGGGCGGCTGCTTTCGTTGAGTTGCAGGGCGCCAAAGGCATCGGCATTGACGTCAATAAAGCCGCGTGCCACCAGTTGCCGTAGCACGCTGCGCCACTCGGTATTGCTCATCTGAGCGCCTATGCCCCAGGTAGAAAGCTTGTCATGGCCGGCCTGCAGGATTTTTTCATTCTTGCTGCCGCGCAGGATTTCGATCACATGGCCAGCACCGTAGCGTTGGCCGCTGCGATATATGCATGACATCAGTTTCTGCGCCGCTTCGGTGCCGTCCCAGGTGTCGAGCGGTTGCAGGCAGGTATCACAGTTGCCGCAGGGTGGACTGTCGTGCTCACCGAAATAACGCAGTAACACCTGACGTCGACAACTGGTGATTTCACACAGGCCGAGCATGGCGTCCAGACGTTGGCGCTCATTGCGTTTGAACTGTTCGTTGCCCTCGGACGACGACACCATCTGACCAAGCTTGACCACGTCTTCGAGACCATAAAACAGCAACGCCACAGCGGGCTCGCCGTCACGGCCGGCACGGCCGGTTTCCTGATAATAGGCTTCCACGCTCTTGGGCATATCCAGATGCACGACAAATCTTACATCTGGCTTGTCGATGCCCATGCCGAACGCAATAGTGGCAACCATGATGATGTTTTCTTCGCGCAGAAAGCGCTGCTGATGCTGTTGGCGCTGCTGCGCCGGCATGCCGGCGTGGTAGGGCAGGGCGCGATAGCCTTGCAGTGTCAGCCATTCAGCGGTTTGCTCGACCTTGTTGCGTGACAGGCAATAGACAATGCCGGACTGTTGCACCGCTTCGCTGCGTAAAAAGTACAGCAGCTGCTGGCGCGGCTGGTCTTTTGGCTGGATCCGGTACTGGATATTTGGCCGATCAAAGCCACTGATGAAATGTTGTGCCTGATCGAGGCCAAGGCGTGCACTGATGTCGGCGCGGGTACGTGCGTCGGCGGTGGCAGTCAGGGCGACACGCGGGACTTCGGGAAAGTGTTCGGCCAGCAGGCCGAGTTGTAAATAATCAGAGCGGAAGTCGTGCCCCCACTGGGACACGCAATGGGCTTCATCAATCGCGAACAGCGCCAGTCGAGCGCGTTTCAGCAACGACTGGCAGCGCTGCTGTACCAGCCGTTCCGGCGCGATATACAACAGGTCCAGCTCGCCGCTGAGCAATGCCTGCTCGGTGGCGGCGGCGTCGGCGCTGGAGACGGTGGAGTTAAGAAAGCCGGCGCGCACACCGAGGGCATGCAGCGCATCGACCTGGTCCTGCATCAGCGCGATCAGTGGCGAGATCACCACACCGCAACCGTCGCGCACCAACGATGGGATCTGGTAGCACAGCGACTTGCCGCCGCCGGTGGGCATGATCACCAGTGCATCATTGCCTGCGGTCAGGGTATTGATGATCGCTTGCTGCGGGCCACGGAATTCGCGGTAGCCAAAAACGTGTTCGAGGACGTGCTGCGGGTCGGTCATGGCATGGGAGTATAGCCGGTAATGGCCTAGGCAGTGAGGGGACGGCGGTCGTGTTTTGCGCGAAATTCGCTATGCTGGGCGCCAGTTACGAGATCTGAAGGGAGTGCGCCGATGCTGCTGGTGGGTATCTTTGCTGTGCTGGTGTTTGTCTACAGCCTGGTCGCCAGACGGCTGTCCGGCACCCTGCTGACAGCGCCGATCCTGTTTACGCTGGCCGGTGCCCTGACCGCCTTGCTGGTGCCGGTGAGCTGGTCCCGTCAGCCCGGCGAGCAGTGGTTTCTGGTGGTGGCGGAGCTGACATTGGTACTGCTGCTGTTTACCGACGCCGGGCGCACCAATCTGCGCGAACTGCGGCGTGACGGGCTGCTGGCGGTGCGTCTGCTGAGCATCGGTCTGCTGGCGACGGTGGCACTGGGTACGCTGGTCGCCTGGTGGCTGTTCCCTGCGTTGACAATCTGGCAGGCGGCCATTGTTGCCACCATTCTGGCGCCCACCGATGCCGGGCTTGGTCAGGTCATCGTCAACAGCAAGCAGGTGCCGCTTGCGGTGCGGGAAACCCTGAATGTGGAAGCCGGCCTCAATGATGGCCTGAGCGTGCCATTGTTGCTGTTCTTCATCGCACTGGCCGCATCCGGTGGCGACGCTGGTGACGCTTCGCTGATCGGTTTTGTGGTGGACCAGCTCGGCCTTGGTGCCTTGATCGGCGCCGGGCTGGGCTGGTGCGGCGGCGCACTGATGGCGCGCGCACAACGACGGCGCTGGCTGGCAACGGATACCGAGCAGCTCGGTGTGCTGGTGTTGCCCATTCTCGCCATCCTGTTGTCCGAGCATTTCCACGCCAGCATGTTTATTGCCGCCTTCATCGCCGGTCTGGCATTGCAGATCAGCCATCATGGCGGTGGCCGGGACAGTTCCCAATTCAGCGGTTTGCTAGGTGAACTGCTGAGCTTTTCGGTGTTTTTCCTGTTTGGTCTGATGCTGACGCAGGGGCTTGAATCCCTGCGGTGGTCATTGATTGTCTACGCCGTGTTAAGCCTGACGCTGATTCGTATGCTGCCGGTGGCGCTGGCGTTATGGCGTACCCGTTTGAGTGTGCGTCAGCGTTTGTTTATGGGCTGGTTCGGTCCACGGGGGCTGGCGTCGATCGTATTGGGTCTGGTGTTCCTGCAGCAACAGGGCGGTGATGTCGCCGCGGACCTGATTCGCCAGATTGTTCTGGTCACGGTGCTGCTCAGTATCCTGTTGCACGGGCTGACCGCCGCGCCCGGGATTCGCTGGCTGGCGGCAAAAAATTATGCGCAAGATTCGGGTGGCGTTGGTGCCGGGGCTGGGACAGCATGCGTGCATGACCACCGGGATGCCGCCATGAATTCCGAACAGTTTGACCTGATTGCCCGCGCCATTCGTTCACTGCAACAGCAGCCTGAGCTGTCGCTGGATACGTTGGCACAACAGGCGGGCAAAAGTGCGACCCATTTCCAGCGCCTGTTTGCGGCCTGGGCCGGGGTGTCGCCGAAACGCTTTGCTCAGTTCGTGCAGCGCCAGCGGTTACAGCAGTTGCTTGATCAGACATCGGATGTATTGGGTTTGTCTGTGGCAGCGGGACTGTCCGGTCCGGGACGGTTGCATGATCTGGTGGTGACCTGTGACGCCATGACACCGGGTGAACTGGTGCGCGGCGGTGAGCAGGTAGAGATCCGTTACGGTGTTGCGCAGACGCCTTTTGGCCAGGCGCTGATCGGTGTGACAGTGCGCGGCATCTGTCACTGGAGTTTCTGCGACGCGGCGTCGCAGGCGTCAGAGCTGGTGCGACTGGGCGCGCTCTGGCCGCGCGCGAAACTGGTGTCTGATTCGACACTTGTGCAGCAGATTGCCGACGGCGCGTTTGTTCTCAATGGCACACCGCAACCGTTGCATCTGTTGCTGCGCGGCAGCAATTTCCAGCTCAAGGTGTGGCAGGCGTTACTGGCGTTGGCGCCGGGGCAGCTGGCCACCTATGCCGATATTGCCAAGCTGGTGAAATCGCCGCGCGCCGCGCGCGCTGTCGGTAGCGCGCTGGCGCGCAACGAGATCGGCTGGCTGATTCCGTGCCATCGTGTGATCCGCGCCAGCGGTGAGGTGGGCGAGTACCGCTGGGGCAGCGACAGAAAGCTGGCGCTGCTGGGCTGGGAGCAAGCCCACACCACAGCACCGTCGGCATGACGCTCAGGCGTCGAGCTGATTGCTACGTAAAAACGTCAGCATGATTTCCGCCAGCACTGGTCCCTGATCCTCCTGCACAAAGTGCCCGCCGTTTTCCACCAGCGTGTGCGCCTGTCCGGCGCAACCTGGAATCAGTTTCTGCATTACCTTGTCGCCGCCGCGGGTAACCGGATCCTTGTCGGAAAAACAGGTAAGGAACGGCTTGTTGAATTGCATCAGCACTTTCCATGCTGCGCGGTTGGCATCGGCGGCGGGATCGTCCGGTGTGATCGGTACCAGCGTCGGAAACTGACGGGCGCCGGCCTTGTAACTGTCGTCGGGGAAGGGGGCGTCGTAGCCGGCGATCACGTCGTCGCCGATCGGTTGCGCGAGACCACTCTGGATCACCTTGCCAATCGGAAAAATCGGCGACTCCTGGGAGAATTTCTGCCACGCCAGAAAAGCGTCGCCGGGGTGATGATCACCGGTGGGCAGCATGGTATTGCTGGCGACGACGCCAGCAAAGCGTTCGGGCTGTTCTGCGACCAGCCGCAGGCCGAGCAGGCCGCCCCAGTCCTGACAGAACAACACCACCTTTTCGAGTGCGAGTTGATTAAACGCCTGAGTGAGCCAGTGCATATGGCTGGCATAGCTGTAGTCGTCTCGCTCCGTTGGCTTGTCGGATTTGCCAAAGCCGATCAGGTCCGGCGCCACCACCCGATAGCCGCCGGCCACCAGCGCTGGAATCATATGCCGGTACAGGAACGACCAGGACGGTTCGCCGTGCAGCAGCAGCAGTGGGCGGGCATTGCGTGGGCCTTCATCCAGGTAATGCATGCGCAGCGTGCCGCCGTCGCCGTCATCAATGTCCAGATAGTGCGCAGCAAAGGGATAGTCCGGCAGGTTGTCGAATCGGCTGTCGTCGGTGCGTAGTGCTTTCATGCGGGTCTCCCTGGAATCATCGCAAGCAGGTGGTTGGCCAGTACCACCAAGGTGGTTTTGTCGTCAATCAGTTTGCTTTGCACCAGCAGGCCCTGCAGGCCGAGCAGCAGCTGTGCGGAGGTGCGATCAATATCGGTATCGGCCGCAATCTGGCCGGCGGTGCGCGCATCCTCCAGCGCTGTGCCAAAGCCGTGACGGACCAGCGCCATGCCGCGGTTAATGCGGTCACGGATGGCCGGGTCATTGCTGCCCAGCTCCAACGCGGTATTGGACAGCAGGCAGGCCACCGGCGGGCGGCCACGCTCAGTGTCGATGTAGTCGTAACAGCTGTGCAGAAAGCGGGCGATGCCGGCCAGCGGGTCCGGCTGGTTGAGCAGGTAGCGTTTGACCCGCCAGCCGACCACCTTGTCGAGATAGTGATCCAGTACCTCATAAAACAGCTGCTCCTTGCTGCCGAAGCGGTGATAGAGGCTGCTCATTTTCAAACCGGTGGCGGTTTCCAGTCGGCGCACATTGCTGCCGGCAAAGCCGTCCTGCCAGAACACCAGCATGGCGCGGGTGAGGATGTCGGGTTCGGCAAAGCTGCGTGGGCGGGCCATGTCTGTCCTTATGTAGCAAACGCTACAAAACTAAATTGGACACGCGTTGAGGTCAAGGCATTGTTCAAAGGACTGAATCGTGATTCACTTCTTAAAAGCCTGAATCAGGATTCCGACTATGGCCTACCGGGAAACCATCAAGATCCGCGAACGCAAGGCGGCACAGCGCGAGGCACTGGTGCGCGCCGGCGAGCGACTGGTGCGCGAGCACGGCTTTGCCGGCCTGACCATTCAGGCGGTAGCGGCCATGGCTGGCGTTGGGGTCGGCACCCTGTACCGCTATTTCGATGACAAGGGTGCACTGGCGGCGGAAGTGTTCAGCTATGCCACCGAACGTGAGGTGCGGGCCGTGGCGGAGGCTATCGCCGTGCAAGGCACGGTGACCGAGCGTTTGCGTCACACCGTCAAGGTGTTTGCCGAGCGTGCCCTGAGGGCACCGCAGCTGGCCTGGTCGCTGATTGCCGAGCCAGCGGAGCCAGCGGTGGATGCCGCGCGCAATGACTATCGGCGCGCTTACGCTGAGCTGTATCGGGATCTGCTCGCAGACGGTGTCCGTAGCGGAGAGCTGCCGCAGCAGAATTGTACGCTGGCCGCCGCTGCGCTGGTCGGCGCCATGGCCGAAGCGCTGCTCGGCCCGTTGGCTGAACGCCAGAATCAACAACAGGTGGTTGCTGACCTGCAGGCGCTGTGCCTGCGTGCAGTGGGCGCCAATCCGTCACGCGAACATGCAGCCGTCCCAGGAGCCGCGTTATGAATAAGCCGCACACCGATCTTAATGCCGACACTCTGGCCATGACCCATGACGTCATCAATCAGACGCCGCCGCTGGAAAACTACAATGCCTGGCAACACGACACCGCGCTGCGCGAGGCGGTGGAGCGTCATGGTGGCGGATGGGGCGCGCAAGATATCGCACGTTATGGCGAAAAAACCGGCTCGGCAGCGGTAATCGAATGGGGTTTTCTTGCCAATCATCACAAGCCGGAATTTCACCCGCACGACCGTTATGGGCATCGTGTTGATCTGGTCAAGTTTCATCCTGCCTACCATGAGTTGATGGGCATGGCGCTGAAGGAGGGTATTCACGCCAGTCCCTGGAACGACCCGCGTCCGGGCGCCCATGTGGTGCGTGCAGCGAAGAGCTATTTGCAGGCGCAGGTGGAGGCTGGCCACGGTTGTCCATTGACCATGACGTTCGCCGCCGTGCCCACACTGAAGCTGACGCCCTCCATCGCAGAGCAGTGGCTACCGAAGGTGCTGGCTAACGACTATGACCCACGCAATGTGTCGCACCTGCAAAAACAGGCGGTCACTCTGGGTATGGGCATGACCGAAAAGCAGGGCGGCTCCGATGTGCGTGCCAACACCAGTACAGCGCGCCCGCTTGCTGCCGCGGGGCCGGGTGAGGCTTACGAACTCACCGGCCATAAATGGTTTATGTCTGCTCCCATGTGCGATGCGTTTCTGATGTTGGCGCAGGCACCTGGCGGCCTGAGCTGCTTTCTGGTCCCACGCTGGCGTCCGGATGGCAGCAAGAACCCGCTGCAGGTGCAGCGCCTGAAAAACAAGATGGGTAACGTCTCGAACGCCTCGTCCGAAGTGGAAATGCGTGGTGCGTTGGGCTGGATGGTGGGCGAGGAAGGGCGCGGTGTGCCGGCGATTATCGAGATGGTGTCGCTGACGCGCTTCGATTGTATGGTCGGCTCCATGGCCGGCCAGCGTCAGGCGGTGGCGCAGGCGGTGCATCATGCCGCCCACCGCAGTGCCTTTGGTCGCACTCTGATTGATCAGCCACTCATGCAAAACGTGCTGGCGGATCTGCAGCTGGAAGTGGAAGGGTCCATGGCCATGACCATGCGCATGGCGCAGGCGCTGGATAGTCTTGATCAGGAGCACGAGAAGCTGCTGATGCGTCTGGGTACCGCGGTGGGCAAGTACTGGATCTGCAAGCGCGCCCCGAATCACGCCTACGAGGCGATGGAATGTCTTGGCGGCAACGGCGTCACAGAGGACTTCATCATGGCGCGGCTCTACCGCGAGGCGCCGATCAATGCGATCTGGGAAGGCTCGGGTAATGTGCAGGCGCTGGATGTGCTGCGCGCGCTGGCAAAAACGCCGGCGGTGCTGGAGGTCTGGTTCGCCGAACTCGGCAAGGGCATGGGTGCGGTGGCAGAACTGGATACGGCAATTGCCGCGCTGAAACAGAGTTTCTCGGACCCGTCTGATATCGAATACCGGGCGCGGCAGCTAGTGGAGCAGCTGGCGTTGACCATGCAGGGCGCATTACTTGTGCAGGCTGGCAACAGCGCCGTGGCGGAAGCCTTTATCCAGTCTCGCCTCGGTGCACACGCAGAGCGCAACTACGGCACCTTGCCACGCGGCCTGAATACGGCGGAACTGCTGGCACGTGCCAATCCGCTCGCCTAGAGCTTGAGTTTGTCCGCCATTTCAAACCAGAGGTGGCGGAAAGCACGTGCGGCGGGTGTGCCGCTGGCAAATTCGCCAATCGGCGCGCGGTGTTCGCCCATTTGCTCGACATGGGTGGAGTAGGGAATAAAGGTCTGCAGGCCGCCGCGCATGCATTTCGGTGGCGTGCCGAGCATCTCCACATGCAGCAGGCGGCGGCGATCGACCATATTGAAGAACGGCAGCACTTTCAGATCGCCGTATTGTTTTGTCTGCAGCCAGTCACGCACTTGTTCAAAGGCTCGTACGGATAGGTGAGTAGGAATCACCGGCACCAGCAGCACATCGGCGGCGGCAAAGATGCTTTCGGCTACCGGACTCAAGGTGGGCGGACAGTCCAGAATACACAGGCTATAACTCTCGCCGAGTGGCGCGATCAGGCGTTTGAGTTGTGCCTTGCCGCTGGACTCGCTCAGTTTGACGTCAAGGTTACGCAGGCTGATATCGGAAGGAATGACCTGCAGGTCGGGCCAGCGGGTGTCGACTTTCAGTCTGCCGATCCCCTGTTTGCCGGCCAGCAGGGCGCCCGGTTTGTAGCTTTTTTCACCTTCCACGCCCAGATAGAAGCTGGCGGCGCCCTGGGGATCCAGGTCCCAGAGCAGGGTGCGGTGCTTCCAGCGGGCTGCATGCCAAGCCAGATTGACCGCCGCCGCTGTTTTGCCGACGCCTCCCTTCAAGTTGTACACGGCAATGGTTTTCATGGCCGAACTCCTTGTTTTTATTCAAAGTCTTTCCCCGAGAGTCGAAAAAGCCTAGCATGCGCGACTCAGCCTGTCCCTTGTCGGCGGCAGGCAAACGGGATTTAATATCCGCCTACGCAGTAAGCATTAGTCGCCGGGGTGCAGGGTCAAAGCGTGAGCAGCGAGAAAAAGTATCAGGTATTTGTCAGTTCCACCTTTGCCGACCTGCAGGATGCCCGTCAGGAAGTGATGCTTGCGCTGCTGTCCATGGGCATGATTCCCACGGGCATGGAGCTGTTTCCCACCGAACAGAACAACCAGTGGCCGATGATCCAGAAGGTAATCTCCGAGTGCGATTACTACGTGGTGCTGGTCGGCGGCCGCTACGGCTCCCTGTCGCCAATGGGCCTGAGCTACACCCATCGCGAATACATCTACGCTGATACCAAAAAGAAACCGGTGATTGCCTTTGTGCATGACCACCCCGAGCTGCTGCCGGAAGGCGAACGCGAACGTACCCGCGAGGGCGAGGTGCGGTTCCGTGATTTCAGCAAGCTGCTGCAGGACAAGGCGATGTTTCGCTACTGGAGTTCGCCGAAAGATCTGGGCGACGTGGTCAAGAAAGCCATGCCGCAGTTCGTCAAACAGAATCCCGCCAATGGCTGGGTGCGTGCCGGGCAGGTCACCGACCTGAATATGGCCCGTGAAGTGCAGGAGTTGCGTACCCGTATTCAGGAGCTTGAGCAGGAGCGCGAAGAGTGGGTGCTGGGCCGTCGTCCGGCGGTAGATACGCTGGCAAAAGGCTCCGACGCTGTGTTGCTGCAGTACAGCTGCAATGTCTATATCAAGGGCGATTGCAAAGTCACCATGACTGAAGCGCGCATGACCTGGAACGATGTGTTTGCTGCGATTGGTCCGCGCCTGATGAATGAAGCCCCGGAAGCGACCATGCGTGAAGCAGTAGAAGAACTGATTGCGGCGCGTGCACTGGAAGATGTGCAAGTGTCACTGCCGAAGGCGCATGCGGTGCGCAATATCGTGTTGTCCACGCATTCCTTCAATCAGATCAAGATTCATATGCGTGCATTGGGCTTGATCAAGAAGTCGTCGCGCAAGGATCCTCAAGGTCACACTTGGTGGCAGTTGACTGCCCATGGTGATCAGACCATGACCAATCTGCTGGCGGTAACACGCCGCTAAAAAAAACGGGGCGAATGCCCCGTTTTTTATCTCTGCTTATTTTGATTTCAGAAACGTTATCAATTGGTCGGGTGCTACCGTTGACGCTTCCGCGTCACGTCGCCCTTTGTACTCCAGTGCGCCCGCATCGATACCTTTTTCCGTGACCAGAATGCGATGCGGGATGCCGAGCAGTTCGGCATCGGCCATCTTGACGCCAAAGCGCTCTTTTTCGCGATCATCGAACAGCACATCGAAGCCGGCTGCCTCAAGTTCTGCTTCAAGCTTCTCACAGAGTTCTTTTTCGCGCGGGCTCTTCTTGATGTTGAGCGGAATCAAGGCAACATCAAAGGGCGCGATCGCAGCGGGCCAGATAATGCCGTTATCGTCGTGGTTTTGCTCTACTGCTGCGGCAACAACGCGGGTAACGCCAATGCCGTAGCAGCCCATTGGCATGATCGTGGCCTTGCCGTTTTCATCCAGCACCGTGGCTTTCAGGGCCTCAGAGTACTTGGTGCCGAGCTGGAAAATATGTCCGACTTCGATGCCGCGTTTGATGGTCAGCGTGCCGTTACCATCCGGGCTCGGGTCGCCATTCACCACATTGCGCAAGTCGGCGACCTGACCCAGTGCCAGATCCCGTTCCCAGTTGATGTTGAAGTAGTGCTTGCCATCGATATTGGCGCCGGCGGAAAAATCACTGAGTACGGCGACGCTGCGGTCGACAATCACCGGAATCGGCAGGTTCACCGGTCCGAGGCTGCCCGGACCGGCGCCGATTGCCGCTCGAATTTCTTCTTCGCTGGCGAAACGCAACGGCGCGGCAACCCCCGGCAATTTTTCCGCCTTGATTTCATTGAGTTCGTGGTCGCCACGTACCAGCAGCGCCACCAGACCACCACCAAACTCTTCATGGGCGGCAACCACCAGCGTTTTTACCGTTTTGTGTGCAGGCAAACCAAACTGCTGAACCAGATCATCTATGCTTCGTGCGTCCGGCGTGTCCACCAGCGTCATCTCAGCAGTTGGCGCCGCGCGTTCGCCTTGGGCAACGGCCTCTGCCAACTCGACGTTGGCGGCATAGGCGGAGCCATCGGAAAACGCAATATCGTCTTCACCGGAGTCCGCCAGCACGTGAAACTCGTGCGACGCACTGCCGCCGATGGCGCCGGTATCGGCCTCCACCGGTCGATACTCCAGGCCGAGTCGATCGAAGATGCGGCAATAGGTGTCGTACATCACCTCGTAGGTCTGTTGCAACGACGCCATATCAAGATGAAAAGAATACGCATCCTTCATGATGAATTCGCGCGAGCGCATAACGCCAAAACGTGGCCGGATTTCGTCGCGAAACTTGGTTTGAATCTGATAGAAGTTCAGTGGCAGCTGCTTGTAGCTGTGCACGTCATTGCGCACCAGATCGGTAATCACTTCTTCATGGGTCGGGCCAAGACAGAAGCCATTGTCATGGCGGTCACGAATGCGCAGCAGTTCAGGGCCATAGGCCGGTGCCCGGCCGGATTCTTCCCACAGCTCCATGGGCTGCACCACCGGCATCAACACTTCCTGGGCGCCGGCGCGATTCATTTCTTCACGGATCACGCGTTCGACTTTCTGCAGCACGCGCAAACCGGTAGGCAGCCAGCTGTACAGACCTGAGGCGAGTTTGCGAATCATGCCGGCCCGCAGCATCAGTTTGTGGCTGATTACCACGGCATCGGCCGGAGTTTCCTTGACGGTAGCCAGCAGGTATCGGGAAGCGCGCATACAGTTTCAGCTCTGGGTTCAGTGATAAAGCCCGGCATTTTAGCAGCACCGTCGTGTCCGGCGAAACGTTTGCTGCCGGTGTCGTTTGCCGTGGCGGTGCGCACGGCTATGATGAGACGCCGTAGAGGAGAGAGAAGATGGCACTAACCCCGCAGCAGGTCGAGCAACTGATCCGTCAGGGTCTGCCGCAGGCGGAAGAGTCTGACTTGCGTGTTGAGCAGCGTGAGGATGGCGGTATTCGCATGCGACAGCCGTACAACCCGAAAACCCTGCGGCCGGGTGGCACCCTGTCCGGGCCGGTGATGATGGGGCTGGCGGATGCGGCCATGTATGCCGCCATTCTCGCCCGGTTGGGGCGGGTTGAAATGGCCGTCACGCAAAACCTCAACATCAATTTCCTCAGTCGCCCGCAGCCCGGAGACCTGTATGCAGACGCTGAAATCATTCGGCTCGGCCGTCGTTCGGCGGTGCTCGAAGTGCGCGTCTACGCAGAGCAAGGTGACCAGTTGGTGGCACATGTCACGGGTATCTATGCGCTGCCGGCCAGTGCCGGATAAGCAAGTCGTGCAGTGGCTCGGAGGGTCAGCTTTCTGTATCGCCTGTGCCGCGATCGCGGTGGAAATTGTGCGCTGACGGGCGTTTTTTCAGCCGTCGCTGCAGGGTGCGGCGGTGTATGCCAAGCGTGCGGGCGGCGGCGGAAATATTGCCGTCGTGCTGATCCAGTGTGCGCTGGATATGCTCCCATTCCAGTCGCTCCAGTGATGGCGGAGCGTCGGGTAGAGGCGTCGGCGTATGCGCGTGGTCGCTGTTGCCACTGAGCGCACTGATCAGTTGCGATAGCGTCGCCGGCTTGGTCAGGTAGTCGCTGGCGCCACGGCGGGTGGCGGCTACCGCAGCGGGAATACTGCCATAGCCGGTATGCATGATGACGCGGCAGTCGGGAAAGCGCGCCAGAATTGGTGCAATCAGATCCAGGCCACTGGCCTGGTCCAGATTCTGATCCAGTAGTGCGGCATCAAGCTGTGGCAGCGTCTCGAGTAGTGCAAGGGCGGCAGCGATGCTGGCGGCCACCTCGATACGGTAGCCGCGGCTTGCTAGCCGACGCTGCAACTGCTCGCGCAGTGCTGCGTCATCTTCGACGATCAGCAATGAGGACGTCATCGCGTGGGAGTCTCCGGTACGCTGATTAGCGCTTGGGTCCAGTGCGCATGGCGACGCAGCTCGACCACGCCGCCCATCGACGCCAGTGTGGTCTCTACCAGCGCCAGACCAATGCCCAATCCGGCACGTTCGCGATCAGGCTGACGTGGGCCGTTGTCACTCACTTGTATCAGCCTGCGATCGCCGTCACGGCGGCTACTGATTTCAAGTTGCGTTGCGCCGGCATCACAGGCGTTGTAACCGAGGTTGAGAAAAATGCGCTGCCAGGCGAATGCCGGTGTCAGCGGCAGGTCATCCGTTCCGCGCCAGATCACTGTCAGCGTCGGCGCCAGCAGTTTGAGCGCCTCGGCAAGCTGTGCGGTAAGCCCAGCGGGCGTTACTGCACCGGCATCCTGATGGTCATGCTGCTGTTGCCTGAGCAGGTCGGCCATGCGCTCTACCAGTGCTTGTATCTGCTCCAGCTCGGCGCGCAGGGCAGCGTCATCTGCGTGCGTATCCAGCAAGCCATCAAGTTGCAGTGCCAGCGTCGACAGCGGCGTGGTCAATTCGTGGGCGCGATCAGCCATTGAGGTCGCGAGCTGGTACATGCGTTCGCGTTGCAGCGCCAGCGTCAGCTCCGTGGCCTGTTGGGTGACGTGCAGGGCCTGCGCCCGTCGACTCGACTGGCCCAGCACCGCCAGCGCGATGGCCAGCAAGCTAAACGCCAGCCACATGCCTTGCCCGTGCAATGCCGGCATTTCATGCGTCATGGCATGCAGTTCGCTATGACTGCTGGGCACCTGATGCCAGTACAGCAGCACGCCATAGGCACCGATCTGTCCCAGACACATCATCAGCGTGCGGGCGCTGTTCTGCGTCAACGCAGTAATCAGCAGCGGCATCAGCAAATAAAAGGTCAGCGGATTGGTGGCGCCGCCTAACGCATAGACCAGCAGCATGAACGCCAGGGTGTCGTACAGCAGTTCCGCCGCCAGCCAGTTTTGCTGCGCGCGTGGACTTTGCCGGCGAGTGGGCCAGTAGAGCAGCACCGGTGCCCAGAGTACGGCAATGAACGGCCATAGTAATGCCGGCACCGACACTTGCCGCAACGACGCGGCGGCGGCCATCAGTGCCACTACTACTACCAGTAATCCACGTAGCAGCAACAGGCGTTTACGCCACTGGGCAGGGGAAGAGTCCATGCTCGAAAAGATTCAACCTGAAGGAGCGGGCAGTGTAACGGTACCGGGGGAATTTTGCCTGTGGCGAGTTGCCACATGTGCATCGGGCACCCGAAGGTGCCCGATGCCGATGCATTACTTGTTGGCGGGCAGGACGTATTTGTCCGGGTTGTTCAGCATGTCCATGTTCAGCGGCGGGGTCAGCACGCTGGTCAGGTTGCGGTCAGTTGCCTTGGAAAATTTACGACGCGCCTTTTCAAACTTGCGGAAGCTGCGATAGTTCAATGCATACAGCTTCACTTCCTGCAGGCGCTTGAACGCGTACATGGTATCCAGGGCGTCCATGGAGTACTGCGGCCGCATACGTGTGGCATCTTCAAGGCGCTTCATCGCTTCGTTGAGGTCACGCTTGCGGTTCATGTAGATCAACGCGTTGCCATATTCATATGACACGATCGGGATATCTGGAGCCAGCTTCAGCGCCTTGGCGAAGGACTCATCCACGGTGGTGGTACGTGCGCCGTAGGTCATGCGTCCAGTGAACTTGCCGACCCGCCGCATGATGCCGGCATCAACACCGGCGCGGAACGCGTGACCGAGCGGGTGCTCCGGCATGATTTCAGTGATCAGCTCTGAGTTGCCCTTGATCTTGCCGATATAGCGGCGCGCAACGACGATCGGAATCGGCGACTCTTCCGCAATACGCGCGATAGCATAGGCGTATCCCAAGCGCGTGGCCATGGCGATGGCCTGTGCCTCAGGGTCCTTCTCCGCCTCTTCGAGATTCTTGAACTGGCCTTTGGCGACGTTCGCCACGTCCTGAAGCATCATATACTTCACCGACTGACGATCAGCCAGATAGATGCCGTACATCAACTGCGAAAACATTGAAGGAATCAGGCCGAGTGTGCCGAGCTCCAAGCCGTCATTCCGGGCGTTCTGGAAATCACCTGCAAAAAACTTGCGCCACACTTCGACATAACGCTTTTCCAGCTTGGCGTAGTCACCGTCAAAGTCTTTCAGTCCGTCTTTCAGGAACGGGTAACGGGCGAACATTTTTTTCAAGTAAGCGGCGGACGGGTAGGGCACTTTCAATCCGCGCATTAGATAGTCCCACTTCTCCTTGATCTGTTCATCGGAGTAAGTGAAGTAGCGTTGGTCATAGGGAACCTGATTCCATTTGACCAGAAAGATTCTTTCATCGACCGGGATGTCCTCAATCTGCAGCTCTTCTGCAGTGACTTCATCCATTTCATCATCATCTTCGTCGTCATCACGGGCGGCATAACCGCTCAGGGACAGCAAGCACAGCATGAGGACAGCCAGCAAACGCCAGGCGGGGAGCTCTTTTTTATGCATGGTATGAGGCTCGTTCCGGATATTGTTTTCGTTATATAGCTGGCATATGCCAGCACCCCCTAACCTTGCCATGAGTCAGGGGCTTTGAACAGTCCGGGAATGCCAATCAGCCGGGGGACCGGCACACCGGCCCCGGGCGGTGGGGTTACTGTGCGCCGGCCTGACGCAAGGCCTGTGCGTAGCCACCACTCTTGCGGTGGTCGCTAACGGTTTCCAGCAGCGTTTTGCCGGTCAATCCGCGGGCATTGAGATCACGGCCCGCGGCACAAAACATGGTTAAAAATTGGGCGAAATCGTCTTCGCGCAGGCTTCGATAAGCGCGCAGCAGGTCATGAAAATCGGGATTTTCGCCCTGTTCCGGCATGCCGGAAAGAAACACCCGGATTTGATCTTCAGTCATTGGTTCGCCAACAACCTTCTTTTTATCCTTACGCTCTGACATCGTGTCCTCCTCAGCGGGGGCGCCATTATAGGCAGTCGCAGCGCGGCTTTCATCCGCTGCAGCAGGAATCGGGAGAGGACAATGCAAATCAGGGTGGAATGTGGCGACGGCGCCAGCCTGGACTGCGATGTGCATGGCGCTGAGCAGTCTGGTGTGGTGGTACTGGTGGCGCCGGCGATGGGGGTGCGTGCCAGCTTTTATCGAGAGTTTGCAGAGCATCTGGTGGCGCTCGGGTGCACGGTCGTGCGCTTTGATCTGCGTGGCAATGGTGGCCATAGCGTGCGTCGCCTTGATGGTCACGATTGGGGTTACCAGCAAATGATCCGGGATGATTTTGCTGCGGTGGCCTGTGCAGCACGTCAGCGATTCCCCGGCCGCCGCTGCATATTTATTGGTCACAGTCTGGGTGGGCAACTGTCCTGCCTGCTGGCGGCGGTGCAGCCGGATGCCGCGGATGGCATCGTGCTGATCGGCAGTTGCATGGTGGATTGGCGAGGCTGGGGCTGGCCCGGCGGCTGGGTGCGTTTGCTGCAGTATCTGCAGATCGGTGCGATTTCGCGTGTACTGGGTTATTTCCCCGGAGAGCGCCTGGGGTTTGCCGGTAATGAGCCTGCCGGACAGATGCGCGACTGGGTGCACAGTGCCTTGACTGGCCGCTATCAGCCGGTGGCGGCAGAGCAGGACTACGAAATGGCACTTCGAACGGTGGCTTTACCGATTCTGGCGCTGACGTTTGAGTCTGACAGTTATGCCCCCGCAGCAGCCTGCCAGCGGTTGTTGGCAAAAATGCCGCAGGCGGACATAGCGCATCATGATCTCAGTGACGCCCAGATGGGCGAGGCAGCGATCGGACACTTTAAATGGGCAAAGCGGCCCGACGGACTGCTGCCTTTACTGTCGCAGTGGCTGGACAAACAGTTCCCACGCTGACGATGATGGCAGGGCGATAACAAGAACGAGACGGCAGCATGAGTGGTTTTGACCAGTATCTCGACAAGCTCTGGCAGACGGTGTTCGGAAAAGGCTCCCGCGGTCTGGTGTCGCCGGCGGATCTACGCCGGATCAGTCAGGACCGTCGTGCCGTACGGGCGCGTGAGTTGCGCGAAATTGCCCGTGTGCAGCGCGAGCTGCAGGCGTTGCATGAGGGCAAGCTGCGTATTGACCGCAACGGCAAACTGGCCGAGTCCGGTGATGACGACTGGGCGGAGGCGGTGCGTCTCAATCCGGTGATTGTCAGCGCAGGCCATGATGACCCGGTGGAAATGCTCGACACTGCAAAGATGTTGAAACACGCGGGGCGCGCCCACGCCATGCGCGCGGTGCGCCGCGATCTGGCGATTCGCCATATCGCGATTCTGGCGGAAGAAGAGTGCCGCAATCTGCCGCTCGAGCAGGTGTCATCAGTGCCGGTGGATGGCGACTGGATGGTGCGCTGGCGCGACGGTGCCCAGGACGCCGTGTCGGTGCAACTGAAACGTTATTGGGCGCGGTTGTTGGCAGGGGAGGTGCTGCGTCCGTCGACCTATTCAGTCCGTACGATGGAATTCATGCGCACCATTTCCCGACGTGACCTGGAAATGATGAACATCTGCTCCCGTTTTTGTTTTGACCAGTTTATCTATCGCAGTCCAGGCAGTTACTTTTCCGAGGCGCTGCACTTGCCGATGTTCGAGCAGCTGGAGGAGCTCGGGCTGTTGCGGGGGGTTTATGGCAGGCCGGAGTCCTTTACACTGCAGTCCACCACCGACGACGGTTTTCGCGCCATCCTGCCGCTGGGCAAAAAGGCCATCTTTATTGAGGGGGCGGATGCGTCGGATGACCATCGCTTGCCGGTCTACCGGCTGACGCGTTTTGGCCGCGAGGTGTTTTCGCTGTCGCCGGCGGATGCCGACATGGCTTATCTGATGGCCGTCGCAAATGAATTGAAAAAGCGTGGCTTCCAGGTGCGACTGGGTGACTGGGTCAGTGAAAGTGGTCAGGGATTGTTCGCCGAGCGCATGCAGGTGTAGTCGGCAGTGCTGGCTGGCAGGATAAAAAGAAAAAGGCGGGTTTCCCCGCCTTTTTCTTTCTTTGGCCAGTAGTGATTACTGAGCCATGTCTTTCATTTTCTTGAGCGGACGAACCTTGACCTGTACAGAAGCCGGCTTGGCTTTGAAGGTGGTCGGCTCCTTGGTGATCGGATGGATGCCTTTGCGGGCCTTCTGGGCCGGCTTGTGCTTGGTCACGATCTTGAACAGACCCGGCATGGTGAAGTGACCGGCGCCGCCTTTCTTCTTCAAGTGGCCTTCGATCACGGATGCCAGCTCTTCAAATACCGCCGACACTTGCTTCTTGGTCAGCTCGGTTGCCTCGGAAATGTGCGCGACCAGACCGGTCTTGCTGACTGGCTCAGCGAAAGACTTGGCTTTCTTCGGTGCGGCAGGTGCTTTCTTGGCAACGGCTTTCTTGGCTACCGCTTTCTTCGGTGCTGCTTTTTTAGCAGCAACTTTCTTGGCGGCAGGTTTTTTTGCAGGTTTCTTGGCAGCAGCTTTTTTCTTGGCAGCCATGGCTTTGGGTACCCCTTCGTGTGTGTGTGCTGTTGGATTCGACCCATCCGGTGGGCTGCTGTTTTGGCGCCGACATTTCGGTCTTCGCCTGACAGTTGTCGTACCCCCGCGATGCTCCGAGCTAGTTATATGCGAACAATCCGCCGCTGAGCAAGCATAAAAACCCGTGAATAGCAGGTTTTTTCGGGGTTTTTTGCCCGCCGGGTCGGGTCCAGTGCTCGGCGGCGGTGCAAATTTCATCAGCGTGGCTGCCCAGCGGGGGAGCAGCTATACTATGCCGCCTTTCGCGGCAGCGGCCGTGACCTGAATTATTTGAGCGGATATCGAGAACCATGCGAAGCCATTATTGCGGTGATTTACGTGCCTCCCACGACGGCGAGACGGTAACCCTGTGTGGGTGGGTCCACCGTCGCCGGGACCACGGCGGGGTAATCTTTCTGGACCTGCGTGATCGCACCGGGCTGGTGCAGGTGGTGTTCGATCCGGACACCGAGCAAGCCTTTGCGCTGGCGGACAAGGTGCGCGGTGAATATGTGCTGCGCCTGGAAGGCCGGGTCAGAATGCGTGACGAGTCGGTGCGCAACGCACGCATGGCCACCGGTGACATCGAAGTGCTGGGCAAGAGTCTGGAAATTCTGAACGCGTCCGAGACGCCGCCATTCGAGCTTGACGAGTACAGTGGCGCCGGCGAAGAAGTGCGCCTGAAATATCGCTATCTCGACCTGCGCCGCAATAACGTCCTGAAAAACTTCCAGTTCCGCAGCCGCCTGACCCATGCGGTGCGCAGCTATCTGGAAGACAAGGGCTTTATGGATGTGGAGACACCGGTGCTGACGCGTGCGACCCCCGAGGGTGCGCGTGACTATCTTGTGCCCAGCCGTACCCATCCCGGCAGCTTCTTCGCGCTGCCGCAGTCGCCACAGCTGTTCAAACAGTTGCTGATGGTGGCGGGCTTTGATCGCTACTATCAGATTGCCAAGTGTTTCCGTGACGAGGATCTGCGTGCTGACCGGCAGCCGGAGTTCACGCAGATCGATATCGAGGCCTCGTTTGTCGAGGAAAAGGACATCATGGGCATTGCCGAGGGCATGGTGCGCTCGGTGTTCAGTGAACTGCTCGGTGTTGAGTTCGGTGATTTCCCGCACATGCCGTATTCGGAAGCCATGCGCCGTTTCGGTTCGGACAAGCCGGATTTGCGCATTCCGCTGGAGCTGGTGGATGTCGCTGATCTGATGAAGGATGTCGACTTCAAGGTGTTTGCCGGCCCGGCCAACGACCCGAAAGGGCGTGTGGCGGCGCTGCGGGTGCCAGGTGGCGCGTCAATCTCGCGCAAGGACATCGATGGCTATACCAAGTTCGTCAGCATTTATGGGGCGCGCGGTCTGGCCTGGATCAAGGTCAATGACATTGCCAGCGGCATTGATGGCCTGCAGTCACCCATCGTCAAGAATATGGAATCGGTGGTGATGGAGATGATGAGCCGTCTGGGCGCCCAGGACGGTGACCTGATCTTCTTCGGTGCTGACAAGGCGCGCATCGTCAATGAGGCACTCGGTGCGCTGCGCGTCAAACTCGGTCACGACCTGAAGTTGCTGTCCGGTGACTGGGCGCCGCTGTGGGTGGTTGACTTCCCGATGTTTGAAGAGAACGAGGATGGCAGTTTTACTGCTGCGCATCACCCCTTCACCATGCCCAGCTGCACACCGGAAGAACTGATCAGCAATCCCGCAGCGGCCCTGTCGCGCGCTTACGATCTGGTGCTCAACGGCACCGAACTGGGTGGCGGCTCGATTCGTATCTATAACCCGACCATGCAACGGGCAGTGTTCAAGGCGCTGGGTATCAGCGATGAAGAGGCCAACGAGAAATTCGGCTTCCTGCTGGATGCACTGAAGTTCGGTGCGCCACCTCACGGTGGTCTGGCCTTTGGTCTGGATCGCATGGTGATGTTGATGACGGGCTGCGAGTCGATTCGTGACGTGATTGCGTTCCCGAAAACCCAGACCGCAGCCTGTGTCATGACTCAGGCGCCGTCGCCGGTGGATGCCAAACAGCTGCGCGAAGTGGGCGTTCAGGTGCGCAAGCCTGACGGCGAGAAGTAAGTAGCCGGCTAGACAAGAGGAAAACATGGCAGGCCACAGTAAATGGGCGAACATCAAACACCGCAAAGCCGCCCAGGATGCCAGAAAAGGCAAGATCTTCACCAAACTGATTCGTGAGCTCACCACCGCCGCCCGCATGGGTGGCGGTGACGTCAGTGATAACCCCCGTTTGCGCGCCGCGGTCGACAAGGCACTCAGCCAGAACATGACCCGTGACACCATCGACCGTGCGATCAAGCGCGGCGTTGGCGGTGACGATGGCGCGCAGATGGATGAAATCAGTTACGAGGGCTATGCCGTCGGCGGCGTTGCGGTGCTGGTGCAAACCCTCACCGACAACGTCAATCGAACCGTTGCGGAGGTGCGTCACGCGTTCAGTAAGCACGGCGGCAATCTAGGCACCAGTGGCTCGGTGGCATACCTGTTCAGCAAGCGCGGCGAAATCCTGTTTGAGCCAGGCAGTGATGAAGAGCGCATTATCGAGGTCGCACTCGAGGCCGGCGCTGACGATGTAGAAGCGCATGACGATGGTTCAATCACAGTCGTGACAGCCGCGGATGCCAGCTTCAGCGATGTCGCGGATGCCCTGAAGGCCGCTGGCCTGGCACCGGCGGATGCTGAGTTGACCATGCACCCGTCAGTGCAAGCGGCCGTATCAGGCGAGCTGGCCGAGCAGGTGCAGAAGCTGATTGATCACCTCGAAGACCTCGATGATGTGCAGGAGGTATACAGTAATGCCCAATTTGATGACTGATGGTGCTGGTTGAGGGCAGATAACTTTGAACTCCGTCACAGATGGGTTAATAATGCGAAAGGACTGACAGGGCTCAGTCCTTTTTGCTATCTGGGGAATCAAAGAGGGTGTACTGATGAACAAGTCTCTGCGCGGGTGCTACGCGCTGCTTACCATGGGCTGGTTGCTAACCGGCTGTGTCACCAGCCGTTATTTGCCACCTGATGGTCAACTAATGGGCACCGTTGCAGCGCCCGCAGAGCTGGCCGGTTTCGAGTACACCTATGTGCCGACCGAGCGCAAGCAGATCACCGGCGTGCCCATCAGCGGACATGGCAAGGCGATCGAAGCGGCAGCGACGGCTGAAATTGGTGGCTGGTTCGAGGCCGCCGGTGATGATGTGTCGGTGACCTTCGAGACCACCAAGGTCAAGAACCATATGAGTGTGCCGGCGCTGCTGGGCTACATCTTCACGCTCACCCTGATCCCCGCCAGTGATACCACCGACAACACCTCCACCCTGAAGATCATGTCAGGCGACGACGTGCTGTTCGAAAATACCGAGCAGTTCCGCATGCGTTCCAAGTTCGGTCTGTATTTCCCGACGCCCTTGCTGTTTGGGCCGATGGGCACCGGTCCGATGCGACAGATGACGTCGGACCAGCTCCAGCGTCACAAGATGGCGCTTGGCATGAGTATTGCGCAAAGCAAGGGCGAGTATGAAAAGGCGGTGGCCGCCGGCACGGTGGCGGCGTATCGCGCCTTCCTTGAGGCTAATCCGGATTCGTTCTTCCGCATGGAAACCCTGCGTCGACTGTCCGAGAAGGCGCCGACGCGTAACGCGCTGGCATTCCATCGCGATAACGTTGCCATCGATCCTGCCTACATCACCTTCCTGCCGGACGAGTATGACGTCTGGTTTGTCGGGCCGCCGGATATGCATGTTTATGAAGTCTTGCAGATGTCCAGACGCGAGAAGGACAGCCTCGTGGCCGCACGGATACGTGCAGCCAAGCAGCCCTACAAGGTGTTTTCCGATGACGAAATTGCGCTGCTGAAGGAAGGCGGTATGCCGGTGGACCTGATTGCAGCCATGATTGATGCCACCGCCATGGCGACGCCGGCACCTACGGTACAGACTGGCACAGCGGCAAGCGTGACGCCGATGGCCATCGCGCCTGCCGCGGCAGCGCCGGTCGCCGGCGCAGGGGATGTGCCAGCAGCACAGAACACTGTTGGCGACGTGGCGGCACAGTGCGCCAAGCGCTACGCTGCAATGAAAGCCTGTGACCAGATCCCCAGCTTCGGCGCCAACGTTTGCCGCAGCCAGGTCAAGAAAAAGTATTCGCATCTGGTGTGCTCAGTGATACAGTAAGCACCACTGGACATTTGAACAGGAGGCAGGTACAAGTGACCTGCCTTCTTTATTTATAGCGTTGCATGACACGAATACTTGGTATCGACCCAGGCTCCCGCTTCACTGGCTACGGCATCGTTGAACATGCCGGCAACAAGGTCTCTTTCCTTCACTGCGGCACCCTCAATCTTGGCAGCGCGGACATCCCCGAGCGACTCGGTGCTATTTACTCCGGGTTACAGGCGGTGCTGTCACAGTGGCAGCCCGACGAAGTCAGCATCGAAAAAGTGTTTATGGCGCGCAACGCGGACTCGGCCCTGAAACTCGGCCAGGCACGCGGTGCCGCCATTGCCTGTGTGGTACAGGCTGGCGTGCCGGTGTTCGAGTATTCTGCGCGCCAGATCAAACAGGCGGTGGTGGGCAAGGGCGGTGCAGAGAAGCAGCAAGTGGCGCAAATGATTACCTATTTACTCAAGCTGGATAAAAAACCGCAGGCGGACGCGGCGGACGCGCTTGCCATTGCGGTGTGTCATGCCCACATGCGAGTCAGTCTGGCGCGCATGGCCGGGGCCACTGCGGTGAGGAGAGGGCGGGTAAGATGATCGGACATTTACGTGGCACCTTGCTGGAAAAGCGTCCGCCCTGGTTGTTACTGGATGTCGCTGGCGTCGGCTATGAAGTGGAAGCCCCCATGACGGTGTTCTATGAGCTCGCCGATGTCGGGGCCAGTGTGTCTCTTTATACCCATTTGGTGGTTCGCGAGGATGCCCAGCTGCTGTTTGGTTTTGCCAGCCGTTACGAGCGCGAGCTGTTTCGTGCCCTGATCAAGGTGAATGGCGTGGGCCCGAAAATGGCGTTGGCGATCCTGTCCGGGATTGAGGCGGCGCGGCTGGTGCGCTGCATCGAGCAACAGGATGTCACCTCACTGGTCAAAGTGCCTGGCGTCGGCAAGAAAACCGCAGAACGACTGGTGATTGAAATGTCCGACCGCTTGGCGAGGCTGGAAGGCGGCGCCATGCCGGTGACCGGCCGCGCCGATATCGACATGCCCGCCGATGCGGTGCACGATGCTATTGCCGCGCTTGAGTCGCTCGGCTACCGCGGCAAGGATGCACAGACGGTGATTGCGAAAGTTGAAGGTGCCGAGTCGTTGAGCAGCGAAGAGCTGATCCGCCGCGCCCTGAAAAGTCTGGCTCGCTGAGGAACATCCATGTCTGAATCAGAACGGTTGATTTCGCCGGTTCCGGGTACTGCCAGAGAAGAGCAACTCGACCGTGCCATACGGCCGGTGAGTCTGGCCGACTACAAGGGTCAACCGAAGGTGCGCGAGCGCCTGGAAATATTTATTGATGCCGCGCGCCAGCGTAATGAGGCGCTTGATCATACCCTGATTTTTGGACCTCCCGGCCTTGGCAAGACCACGCTGGCGCACATCATTGCACGAGAGATGGGCACGGAGCTGAAAAGTACATCCGGACCGGTGCTGGAAAAAGCCGGTGACCTTGCCGCCATGCTGACAAATCTGGAAGAAGGGGATGTGTTGTTTGTCGATGAAATTCATCGGCTGTCTCCGGTGGTAGAGGAGATTCTCTATCCGGCCATGGAAGATTATCAGCTCGACATCATGATCGGCGAAGGGCCGGCGGCGCGCTCGATCAAGATCGACTTGCCGCCGTTTACGCTGGTGGGTGCCACCACCCGCGCCGGTCTGTTAACCAGTCCCTTGCGCGATCGTTTCGGTATCGTGCAACGTCTCGAGTTTTATTCCACCGAGGATCTGACCGGTATCGTGACGCGCTCTTGCGGAATTCTCGGCATTCCCACAGACAGCGACGGGGCTACCGAAGTCGCCCGGCGTGCGCGCGGCACACCGCGTATCGCCAACCGTTTGCTGCGTCGCGTGCGCGACTATGCCGAGGTGCGTGGCGACGGCAGCATCAACGCCGAGATCGCCCGTGCCGCTTTGGACATGCTGGAAGTGGATGCCTGTGGTCTGGATGGCAGCGACCGGCGCCTGCTGTCGTTGTTGATGGAAAAATTCGATGGCGGACCGGTGGGTCTGGAGTCACTGGCGGCGGCACTGAATGAAGACTCGGGCACGCTGGAAGAAGTGGTGGAGCCCTATCTGATTCAACAAGGCTTTCTGCAGCGCACACCACGCGGACGCATGGTGACCAACCATGCCTGGCGACATTTCGGCTTCAAGCCGCCGGCCGGGCCGAACGCGCAGGACCTGTTCGACTCATGACCATGGCGTCGTTCCGCCTGCCGGTGCGTGTCTATATCGAAGACACGGATGCCGGGGGCATTGTCTATTACGTCAACTATCTCAAATTCATGGAGCGCGCCCGTACCGAATGGCTGCGCAGTTTTGGTTACCAGCACTACGCGCTGGCCGACCAGAACTATCTGTTCGTGGTACGTGAGGCGCAAGTCGAATACCATGCTCCGGCCAGAATTGATGATCAGTTGATGATAGGTGTGGCACTTGAAAAACTTGGCCGTGCATCGTTCCTGTTCATTCAGACGGTGTGGCGTGGCGAGGAACTTCTCTGTCAGGCGCAGGTCCGAGTGGGCTGTATTCGGGGCGATACCTTCAAACCTTCATCCATGCCGGATGACCTTTACCAGAAAATCAAACAGGAGATGTCAGCATGAGTCCTGACCAGGATATGTCGATCTTCAGCCTGATCGGCAACGCCGGGCTGGTAGTGCAATTGGTGATGGCGATGCTGATGCTGGCATCCATGGTGTCGTGGGTCATGATTGTGCAGCGTTTTCGCCTGTTCAGTCGGGCACGTGTGGCTGCGGCACAATTTGAAGAAAAGTTCTGGTCCGGTGAGGACCTCAGCGCCTTGTACCAGCAGTGCAAGCAAAACCCTAATCCGGATTCCGGTCCCGAAAGCATTTTTCGTGCGGGCTTTCAGGAGTTTGTACGTTTATCAAAATCATCGCGGGATCCCGATGCGGTGATGGAAGGCAGTCAGCGCGCCATGCGCGTGGCGCTGCAAAGGGAGCAGGCGCGATTGAACATGACGCTGCCGTTTCTCGCCACGGTCGGATCCACCAGTCCCTATGTGGGTCTGTTCGGCACCGTCTGGGGCATCATGAATTCGTTTCGCGCTCTGGCGCACGTCAGTCAGGCAACGCTGGCCGTGGTGGCGCCCGGAATTGCCGAAGCCTTGATAGCCACGGCCATGGGCCTGTTTGCTGCGATTCCGGCAGTGGTCGCCTATAACCGTTTTGCCGCTGCCTGCGATGAGCTGATCGGCGAGTGCGAAATGTTTGCAGAAGAGTTTTCCTCCGTCTTGCACCGTCAGGCTCACGGCCGCCGGGAGAGCTGAGATGAGCACCCTCAAGGTACGCGCCCCGCGCAAGCTGGTCGCTGACATCAATGTGGTGCCCTATATCGATGTCATGCTGGTGCTGCTGGTGGTGTTCATGGTCACGGCGCCGATGATGACACAGGGCATCCAGGTAGAGCTGCCGAAAACCAACTCTGCGCCGATCACCGCCAAGGATAATGAGCCGGTGATCGTCTCAATCAAGAAGGATGGCAGTTACTTCATCAATGTTGGTGGTGATGTGCAGAAATCGTCATCGCTGGATACGGTCAAGGGGCATGCGTTGCGCATTCTGAAACATCAGCCGGAGACGCTGTTTCTGGTCGAGGGCGATGAGCAGGTTGCCTATGGGCGGGTGATCGCCCTGATGTCAGCCTTGCAGGGCGCGGGCATTCAGAAGCTTGGACTGGTTACGGAGCCGCCGGAAAAGTAATGCGTGATATGGCGCCGGCAATTGCCGCATCCATCGCCATTCACCTGTTGGTGATTGGTCTGATCGGTTTTACCTGGTCGAGCGAGCCAGAGCTGCACCGTGCGCCAAAAATTCCGCCCTACGTGACAGCGATGGTGCTGGAGAAGGAAAAGCCGGCTGAGAAGCCAGTCGCCAAGCCGAAGCCCAAACCGGCGGCGAAACCCAAGCCCAAGCCGGCACCGAAGCCAGCTCCCAAGCCGGTACCCAAGCCTGCCGACAAACCCGCGCCGCCCAAACCCGCCGAACCGAAGCCCACGTTCAAGCAGCCGTCGCTTGCCGAAATGCTGGCCGAGGAAGAGTTGCAGCTGGAACAGCAAGTCGAGGATGAGGTCGAAGCGCCCGAGGATACCGGTCCGAGCGAAGCCGAGCAGGCGGAGATGGCGAGTTATGAGCAGGCGATCATCGCAGCGATCAATAGCCGCTGGATATTGCCGGGTAGCCTGCAGGCGCAGGACGGTCTGGTGGTGGAAGTGGTGATACGTACCTTGCCAGGCGGCGAGGTGGTCGATGTCGGGGTGCGCAAGTCCAGCGGCTATCCAGTGCTCGATGATTCAGCCCTGAACGCAGTCAGGAAAGCGTCTCCCTTGCCGGTGCCGTCAGGCAGCGGCTATGACAATTTCAGATCCTTTGGCATCCGTATGGTGCCGAAATTTTCCCGATCGGAGTAAAGCAATGAGATGGATGGCAGTTGTATTGATGCTGGTTGCGACCACCGCAAGAGCTGAGCTTTTGATTGAGCTGGTGGGTGGACGCACTGATGCCGTACCGATTGCGATCGTGCCGTTTGGCGTCAATGGTGCGGTGCCACCAGAGACTATCGACAAGATTGTTTCATCTGACCTGTATCGCAGCGGCCAGTTTCGGCCGTTGCCGCCGGAAGACATGCTGAGCCGGCCGACCCGTGCCAGCGAGGTGGCGTATCGCGATTTTCGTGTGCTCGGCAGCGACTATCTGGTGTTCGGGTCGGTCCAGGCGCAGCCGGATGGCCGTTATACCGTCAGCTACGAACTGCATGATGTACCGCGTGGCGTAAAGCTGATGGGGGATCCATATACTGTGTCGGCACAGCAGCTGCGGGACGTCGCCCACGACATCTCCGACAGAATCTACGAGAAACTAACCGGTATTGCGGGTGCTTTTAGTACCAAGATTCTCTACGTTACCCATTCGCGTTACGCAACGTGGCCCTATGAGCTGCAGTATTCCGATGCGGATGGTGCGAGAGCCACGACCATTTTTCGGAGCAAAGAGCCGATAATGAGTCCCAGTTGGGGGCCAGATAATAGGGAAGTGGCTTATGTGTCTTTCGAGGCGACTGGTTTGCCAAAGGTCTACACTCACAATTTGTATACACAACAGCGTAAAGTAATTTCGAGTTTTTCGGGCATCAATGGCGCGCCAGACTGGTCGCCAGACGGTACTCGGATGGCGCTCACACTGTCGAAGGACGGTAATCCAGAAATCTATATTCTCGACATGAGTACTGGGGGCCTTCGGCGTATGACAAATCACTATGCCATCGATACCGAGCCTCGCTGGCTGCCTGATGGTAGATCACTGGTTTTTACTTCCAATCGTGGTGGCGGCCCCCAGATTTACAAGCTATCTCTTGATGACGGCAGCGTCAGGCGTCTTACGTTTGAGGGAGATTACAATGCCAGACCGGATATCACCCCGGATGGCAGATTCTTGACCTTCGTTCATCGCCGAAATGGGCAATTCCATATAGCCGTTCAGGACCTTAAGCGCGGTACTTTCGATGTCGTAACGCAAACCGAGATGGATGAGTCGCCAAGTATTGCTCCAAACGGCAGTATGATTTTGTATGCGACTCAGAAGGGGGGCGTAGGCATGCTTCATGCTGTTTCTATTGATGGTCGTATCAAAGTGGTGCTGCCATCTAAGAGTGGCGATGTACGCGAACCAGCGTGGTCAGGGTTTAAAGTAAACTAATTATGTTTGAGCTCAATAGGGGTTTTATTTGACTCGTGTTGCCGGGTTGCTTTTTGTTGTACTTGCGCTGACAGGCTGCACCACCGGCTCGGTTCTGCATAAGCCGACTCAGCAGTACCGAATTGAGATAACAGGTATGGTGATAGGTGTCGGCGAAACAGGTGACACCATGCGAGGGGTGATCGCAGCTGATCTGGCACGCGGCAATTGGTGGGTGGCTCGCGAAGCTCAGAGATCAGGTCTCAACCGCAGGGTGACGAGCCGACATGAACTCAAAGGCGAGGTCCAGCTTTTCGGCAGTGGCAAGTATGAGGTCCGCTATCAATTGCGTGATCCGGATGGTCAGACGATTAGTGGCGAGGTTTACCGCTGCGAAGCCCGCCAGTTGCGTGATGTCGCCCATGCGATCTCAGACGCGGTCTATGAACAAGTCACCGGCAGGCGGGGGGTGTTTTCTACTCGCCTGCTTTACATCGCCTACAAGGAGCATCAGCAGTGGCCCTACTCGTTGATTTATTCGGATGCGGATGGTGCAAGGACCCAGATGGTGCTCAGAAGCAAAGAGCGCTTGTCTAGTCCCAGCTGGTCGCCGGATGGCAAGAAAATTGCTTATATCTCATACGAAAGGGCCGCAAAGCCTCGGGTCTATATTCATGAGTTGGCTGGCGCTGAACGTCGTGAGCTCCCAGATTTTGAGGGTCTGAGCGGGGGGCTGGACTGGTCTCCAGATGGGCAGAAACTGGCGTTTGTTGCTTCTTTAGAGGCCAACAAGGATATCTATGTGTTCAATATCGTTAGCGGCGATATTGAGAGGAAGACCACAAATTCGGCAGAAGATACGGAACCGCGCTGGCTGCCGGACGGTCAATCGCTGGTGTTTACCTCGAGTCGAGGCGGCGGTCCGCAGATCTACAAACTGGACCTGCGCGACAACTCGGTGCGCCGGGTCAGTTTCGAGGGCGACTACAATGCGCGGCCGGATGTGACGCCAGATGGTCGATATTTGACCTATGTGCACCGGCGCAACGGCAAATTCCACATTGCCGTGCAGGATTTGAAGCGTGGGACCTTCGACATCGTCACACAAACGGAAATGGATGAGTCACCCAGTGTTGCACCCAACGGAAGTATGATAATTTATGCCACGCAATTTGGGGGTTCTGGGGTTCTTGAAGCAGTTTCTATCGATGGCAGGATCAAAGTACACCTGCCGTCGAAGGAAGGAGAGGTGAGGGAGCCGGCCTGGTCACCCTTCCTTTGAACATCGTTAGTCGGAATCTAGCAATTTTACTTATAGACAGGAGTTTCAAGCATGCGCGCATTTTCCCTTGACCGAATTTTGGCTGTACTGCTGGTTGCCACTCTGGCTGCCTGTCAGTCGCAGCAGACTGAAGACACCACCAGTGATGATACTGCTGGCACCCAGACTGAAGCCTCCAGCACCACGCCGGTGACGGATTCCGGCTCGGTCAAGCCTGACACCAGCAGCATTCCGCTGACGGCTGACAACTTCTACAACCATCCGTCCAACTACGACGGCACCACCAACACCAAGGTGAT
>CAYMEY010000006.1:0-241623 GCA_964389795.1 uncultured Alcanivoracaceae bacterium | reverse complement strand
ACAACTTCTACAACCATCCGTCCAACTACGACGGCACCACCAACACCAAGGTGATTTACTTCTCTTTCGACAACTCCGCAGTACCTGCGGCGGCGTTTGAAACCCTGCGTGCCCACGCGACCTACCTGAAAGGCAACAGCAGCGCCAAGGTACGTCTGGAAGGCCACGCTGATGAGCGCGGTACCCGTGAGTACAACGTTGCCCTGTCTGAGCGTCGTGCCCAGGCGGTTGAGAAGTTCCTGCGCGTTCAAGGCGTATCCGCTGCACAGATCGAAGTGGTCAGTTACGGCGAAGAGAAGCCGGCAGCCTACGGCCATGACGAAATGTCCTGGGCCAAGAACCGCCGTGTTGTCCTGAACTACACTGCAGGCCGTCCGTAACAGGACACCTGATTGATGAAACGCCTGTCTCTGGGCGTTCTTCTCGCGGGTTCGGTGATCTGTGCGCAGGCGCAGATCACCGGACCGTTAGCGGTTGAAGATCGCGCCGCGTCGTCGCCTTCCTCTTCTGCCACTGCGTCTGTCAGCGATGACGGCGTCATGCTGTTGATGCAGCAGTTGCAGATGCAGGAGCAGGAACTGGCGACGTTACGCGGACAGATCGAGGAATTGCGCCAGCAGCTTGAGCAGATGCGTCAGGCTGAGAGGGAGCGTTTTCTGGATCTGGACACGCGCATCAATGCATTGGCATCCAGCAGTGCACCGGCTGTGGCCGCCGCGGCGGACTCGGCGGAGCCGGCCGATGCCAGCAGTGCTGTCAGTGCCGACCCGGAAGCGGAACGTAAAGCCTATCTGGCCGCCAAGGAAAAGCTGGTGGCGGGTGACTACAAGGCTGCCGCGACCGCATTCGAGAGTTATCTGGGCAAATATCCGAAAGGGCAGTTTGCCTCGTTTTCCCATTTCTGGTTGGGTGAAACCTACCGTGGAATGACCACACCCGAGCCTGACAAAGCGATGAAGCACTTCAACGCCGTCATCGATCAGTACCCCGACAGCAGCAAGGCCCCCGCGGCCATGTACAAGCTGGCGGTGCTGCAATATGAAGGTGGCGATGTGACGCGCGCCAAGGTCACGCTGAACAAGTTGATCAAGCAATTTCCTTCGTCTTCGGATGCCGGTCTGGCCAAGTCCATGCTGTCGCAGCTGAAGTAGTCCCTGATTTGCTCTAGAATTGCGCCTCATTTTTCGAGGCGTTCTGTTCGTGACACTGCGTATCAGCGAAATTTTCCACTCCTTGCAGGGCGAGGCCCGCACGGTCGGTTGTCCGACGGTGTTCGTGCGCCTGACGGGCTGCCCGCAGCGCTGTGTCTGGTGCGACACCGAATATGCCTTTCAGGGGGGCGAGAAGTTGAGCCAGCAACAGGTGCTGGAGCAGGTGGCCAGTCATGGTGCTGGCTATGTCACGGTCACTGGCGGCGAGCCACTGGCACAGCCTGCCTGTTTGCCGCTGCTGAGTGCACTGTGCGATGCCGGTTATCAAGTCAGCCTCGAGACCGGAGGCGCAATGGACATCAGTGATGTGGACGCTCGGGTCAGCATCGTGATGGATCTCAAGGCCCCTGGCTCCGGGGAGCAGCACAACAATCGGCTGGAAAATATTGCACTGCTGGCGGCAAAGGATCAGGTCAAGTTTGTGTTGGCGGATCGCCGCGATTACGACTGGGCGCGTATGCAACTGGATGCTTATCAGCTTGGCACGCGCGTTGGCGATGTGCTGTTTTCACCAGTCTTTGGCCAGCTGGAGCCGGCGCAGCTGGCGCAGTGGATTCTGGCTGACCGGCTGCCGGTACGTTTCCAGCTGCAACTGCACAAGCTGCTTTGGCAAGACGCGAGGGGCCGATGACACACACTGCAGTGGTTCTATTGTCCGGTGGGCTGGATTCCGCCACCTGTCTGGCGATTGCCCAGACCGAGGGCTATCAGTGCCACACACTGGCCTTTGACTATGGTCAGCGTCACCGTGCCGAGCTGGATGCGGCGGCGCGTCTGGCGGCGTCACAGCAAGTGGTCTCGCATCGCGTTATTGAACTGGGCTTGCGCCAGATCGGTGGTTCAGCGCTGACCGACGATACCATCGCGGTGCCTGAACAGCTCGAGGAAGGCATACCGGTGACCTATGTGCCGGCGCGCAATACCGTGTTTCTGGCATTGGCGCTGGGGCTGGCGGAGGTGGTGGATGCCGAGGCGATCTTTATCGGTGTCAACGCCGTCGACTATTCCGGCTATCCGGACTGTCGGCCGCAATTTATCCAGGCCTTTCAGGAGATGGCGAATGTCGCCACCCGCGCCGGTGTCGACGGCCATGGCCCGCGTATCCTGACGCCATTGATAGACCTCACCAAGGCGCAGATCATCGCGCGCGGGCTGGCGGCGGGAGTGGATTACGGCCTGACTGTATCCTGTTATCAGGCTGACAGCGCCGGCCGCGCCTGTGGTCGTTGCGACAGTTGTCGGCTGCGCAGCAAGGGATTTGCAGATGCCGGTGTAAAAGATCCCACCCGCTATATCGAATGACTGTTTTTTCAGCGATCAGAAAGACTTAACCCTTGTAACAGCAAAAAAAAACAGTATTATTTGCGCCTCCTCGCGAGGGGCCGTTAGCTCAGTCGGTAGAGCAGTTGGCTTTTAACCAATTGGTCGCTGGTTCGAATCCAGCACGGCCCACCATTATTCCAGAAGCCCCGGCCGGTCCGGGGCTTCGTCGTTTCTGCACCTTGTTCACAGTCCCCTCACGGTTGTACATTCAAGATAATCTGTACAACCTGGAGGTGAAGGATGGACAGAATCCCCGTAGGCATCAGTGCCTGCCTGACCGGCGCCCAAGTACGTCATGATGGCGGCCACAAGCGTTCGAGCTATTGCAGCGATGTGCTCAGTGAATACTTCGAGCTGGTGCCCATGTGCCCGGAGCAGGGTGCCGGGTTTGGCACACCGCGGCCAGCCATGCATCTGGTGGATGTCGAAGGGGAGCAACGCCTACAGATCAACCGTAGTGGTGAGGATGTTACGGACCGTCTGCGGGATTGGGTTGATCGCCGCGTGCCGGAACTGGATGTATTGCGGGGTTTTATCCTGATGGGCAAATCCCCCAGCTGTGGTATGGAGCGCATACGCGTCTACGGCAGTAATGGTGAAGTGCTGCGCCGCGACGCGCAGGGTATCTTCGCCGAACGCCTGATCAAGGCCTGGCCGATGTTGCCGGTGGAAGAGAGCGGCCGCCTCCAGGACCCGGTTCTGCGCGAAAACTTCATCGAGCGCGTCTACCTGTATGACCAGTGGTGCCGGATGCGCGAAAGCGGTCTCACCGCGGCAGCCCTTATCCGCTTTCACACCGAGCACAAATTCCAGCTGCTGGCACATTGTCAGGCCACCTATCGAAAGCTCGGGCCGATGCTCTCAGATCTGCGCCGACAGCCGCTCGAGCAGCTTGCTGATGACTATATCTGTGCCTTTATGCAGGGCATGACCAAGCGCATCAGTCGTGGTTCGCACGCCAATGTCATGCTGCACATGCTCGGTTTCTTTCGCGGCAAGATCGATGCCCAGGACCGTGAAGCCCTGCAAGCCAGTATCGATGATTATCTGCAGGGCGTTGTGCCGCTGATTGTCCCGATGACCTTGCTGCGCCTCGCCAGCAGGAAGCACCCGGACGCCTACCTGTCGCGGCAGCGTTATCTGGTGCCGTATCCGGATGCACTGGGCCTGAGGAATCAGGTGTGACTGATAGCGATCTGGCGCTGACCATTACCGAACTCAGCGAGCGTACCGGCGTGAACCCGGTGACGCTGCGGGCCTGGGAGCGCCGTTACGGATTGCTCAAGCCAATGCGCAGCAGCAAGGGATACCGTGTTTACGATGCGGAGGCGCTGGAGCGCGCGCTGCAGATTGTTGGCTGGGTAGAGAAGGGCGTCGCCATCAGTAGGGTACGCGCGTTACTCGACAACCCGAACGCCGAACAGAGTGCCGACTGCGATGAATCTGTGGCGCTGGCGCTGGCGGCGCTGAAGGCCTGCAACTGGCGGCGCCTCGAGCAGGTGTTCGATGACTGGCTCAAGCATTACCCCTTGCCGCAGCTGGTGTCACCGCGGCTATCGGCGCTGATCACTCAGGTGCAGCAACAGCCGGCACCGCTGGCACTGGCGTTGGAAAAGTCGCTGTCCAGCTTTGTACAACAGAAATTGGCGGGGCGGTTGTTGAGTAACCTGCCTAGTCGGCGCCATCCCGGGGTGTTGGTGGTGTCGCTGGAAACCGACTCTGACCTGTTCGCCATCAGCCTGGCCGCGTTGTTGAAGGCATGCCACATCACTGCCACCTATCATCTTTTTGCCCTGTCGGCGGAGCAAATCCTGTTGCTGGCCGGTGCCGAAACCGTCGCCGGTGTGGCCATCGTCGTGCCGCCGGCCTGGTCGAATACGACGCTGCATAAGCATCTCGGTGCCACGTTGTCGTCATTGCAAAAACCTGTCTGGCTGACCGGCCGCGGACGTCATGTCAGCGACCGTGGCGTAGCCAGGCTGCAAAATCTTGAAGGCGATGCCGCTGCCGTAGTGTTGCAGATCGCGTCCCAGCTGGAGCAAGCCTCATGACCGCACTGGTGTGGTTCCGAAACGATTTACGCACTGCCTGGCATACGCCGCTGGCGGCAGCCACCCAGTCCGGTGAGCCAGTTCGTGCGCTGTATCTGTTATGTGCGGATCAGTGGCAGCAGCATGGTGTAGCGCCGATACGCCAGTGGTATGTATTGCACTCCTTGCAGCAACTGGGGGAGCAGTTGGCGCAGCGCGGTATCCGTCTGGATATTCTGGACGCTGGGGATTTCGAACGCGCACCCGCGGTGCTCGCCGACTATGTCGATCAGCACAGCATTTCGTCGATCTACTGCAATCGTGAATATCCGCTCAATGAAATGCGCCGCGACCGAGCGGTTGCCAAGCTGATGGCGCAGCGCAATATCGTGATACACGGCAGTGACGATGGTGTGCTGGTGCCACCGCGCGCGTTGCACACCACCCAGGGCAATGTCTACACCGTGTTCACGCCATATCGGCGCAGCTGGGATCAGTATCTGGCGGCCCATGTCGCTAGCCAGCCGCGGCTGCGAAACAGCGGTGACGCGATCGTGTTCAGCAGCGCGCTGCTGAACCAACATCTGCGCAACTGCCAGGTGCCGTCTCAGCAGGCGGCCCAGTGGCAGCCCGGCGAGCGCGCCGCACGGGCGCAGTTGCGGGATTTTGTTGGCGCGTCGCTGGCGGGTTACAAGCAGCAGCGTGATTACCCGGCATTGGCGGCCACCAGTTTGCTGTCGACAGCATTGTCGGCGGGTACGCTGTCAGCGGCAGAGTGCTATTCGCTGGCCCGGCCGCTGTTACAGCGGCCCGACAGTCGGGAGGGTGCCAACTGCTGGATTGGCGAACTCTGCTGGCGCGATTTCTACCGACAGATTATGGCAAACTTCCCTCGACTCGCCTGGGGGGCGCCATTCCGGCAAGAGACGCGCTATATCCAGTGGCGACGTGACCAGCAGCAGTTTGATGCCTGGTGTCAGGGTCGCACCGGCATTCCGATTGTCGATGCGGCGATGCGCCAGCTTCTGGCCACCGGCTGGATGCACAACCGGCTGCGCATGGTGGTGGCGATGTTTCTGACCAAGCAACTTTTTATCGATTGGCGATGGGGTGAAGAATTTTTTATGCAGCATTTGATAGATGGAGACTTCGCCGCCAACAACGGCGGCTGGCAATGGAGCGCCTCTACCGGAACAGACGCTGCACCGTATTTTCGCGTCTTCAATCCGGTCCGGCAGAGCGAGCGCTTTGACGCTGACGGTGACTTTATTCGTCAGTGGGTGCCGGAGTTACGCCACTTGAGTAGCAAGCTGATTCATCAGCCCTGGAAAGATAAAGGCTGTGCGCCTGACTATCCTGCACCGATCGTGACGCTCGAAGGTGTCAAGGAGCGGGTCACCGAGGCATTTCGCGCTGCCCGCGATCTGGCTGACCAGGAGCACAATGCATGACGACGAAAAAAATTGCCGTGGTCGGTGCCGGCATCAGTGGTCTGACCGCTGCGTGGCTGCTCGGCCGCGACCACGACGTAACGCTGTTCGAAGCAGGGTCGCGCATTGGCGGGCATACCTACACCGTCGATGTGCAACGCGACCATGGCGACTATCGCGTCGATATCGGCTTTATCGTTTTCAACGACCGCACCTATCCCAATTTCAACAAGCTGTTGCAACAGCTTGGCTTGCAGCGCCAACCCACCAGTATGGGCTTCTCGGTGTCCTCTCGGGTTACCGGAGTCGAGTATTGTGGTGACGGTATCGGTGGGGTGTTCGCCCAGCGTCGCAACTGGCTGTCGCCCGCGCATTGGCAAATGGTGCGCGATATCCTGCGGTTCAATGCCCATGCCACGCAATTGCTGGATTCGCCTGACGGGGAGATGCCGCTGAAGCAATATTTGCGGCGCGAAGGCTACAGCGAACGCTTTATCAGCCACTATATCCTGCCCATGGGTGGCGCCATCTGGTCGTGCAGTGATGCCCAGATGGAGCAGTTCCCGGCACGCTTCTTCGTTCGCTTTTTCCATAACCATGGTTTGCTCGAATTGCGTAACCGACCGCAGTGGTATGTGGTGCCGGGTGGGTCGCGCAGTTACATCGACAAGATGCTTGCCGGACAGCGGTTCAGCGTTCGCGCTGGCACACCGGTGAAATCGGTGTTGAGGAATGCTAACGGCGTCAGTCTGAGTACGGAATCCGGTGAGCAGCTGGAGTTTGATGATGTGATTCTGGCGTGCCACAGCGATCAGTCCCTGCAATTGCTCAAGGATGCGACTGACATTGAACGCAGTGTCCTGTCGTCCGTGCCATACCAGAGCAATGACGTTGTGCTGCATACCGATGAGCGACTGCTGCCCCGATCGCGGCGCTGCTGGTCAAGCTGGAATGCCTTGCTGGGCGACGATCCCACCAAACCGATTCAGGTGACCTATGACATGAACATCCTGCAGGGAATCAGCGCGCCTGAAACCTTCTGTGTGACCCTGAATGCGTCCGACCAGATCGATCCTGCCAGGGTGATTTATCGGCAGACTTTATTTCACCCGGTTTTCACTCCTGACGGCCTAGCGTTGCGCGACAAATTGGAACAGGCCAGTGGCAGTGATCGTGTCTGGTTCTGTGGCGCCTGGAGTCGTAACGGTTTTCATGAAGACGGTGTGGTGTCTGCACTGAATGTGGTCAGGCACTTCGGGGCCACGCTGTGATTACCGATGCTGCGGTGTATGCCGGCAAGGTTTGGCACCGCCGGCTACGACCGGTGGAACATCGGTTCAGTTACCCATTCTGGTGGTTGTGGGTGTCCGTTGATGATGTCGAAGCACTGCTCCAACGCTCTCCCTGGTGGGGGCGGCGCTGGCGCCCGGTGACAGTGCGCGACGCCGACTACGTGCCAGGCCAGGGTGACACGCTTCGAGAAAGGCTGGAGCGCAAGGCGCACTCACTGGATCTTGACTGGCGTGACGGCACAATCTGCCTGTTGGCTCAGCCGCGCATTCTGGGATGGTGTTTCAATCCGCTGGCGTTGTACTGGCACTTCCCGGCGGGTAGTGAGACGCCGGATTCAGCCATCGCTGAGGTGCACAATACGCCCTGGCACGAGCGCCACTACTACCGCCTTGATGTGGCGGCGGCCGGTGAGTCAGAGGGATTTCGGCAGCGCAAGGCATTCCATGTGTCGCCGTTCATGCCAATGGAACAGGATTATCGCTGGCACTTGACGCTGGAAAACCAGCGGTTGGCTGTGGTAATTGATAATCTCGACGATCACGGACATCTGTTTTCAGCAGGGGTGACGTTGGAGAGAACGGACGCAACAACAGCATCGATGAAAGAAGTGCTGTGGCGATATGGGGCCCAGGGGATAAAAGTGAGCATGGCAATTCATGCTCATGCCTGGAGGTTATGGCGCAAGGGCGTTGCATTTCAACCGCACCCCCGGCGACGAAAAGCAATGGACAGTGAATGATGAAACAACAGCAAGGTGCCTTGCGGGCAGCCCTCTCTTCAACGCCAGCCACGGTTGCGGGCATCGATGTAATCAGTCGCCGCTTCGTGTTGGCGTCTCTGGCAAACTTTGCCAATGGATCGGTTACGCTGACAGAACCCGATGGTAATACGCTGCACCTTGGTCAGGGTGAACCGACTGCGCGTATAGACGTCTGTGACTGGCGTGCCTACCGCATGCTGTTCAGCGGCGGCGGTCTCGGTGCCGGTGAAGCCTATATGGAAGGCCTGTGGCGCAGCGACGATCTGGTGTCTGTGGTGCGTTACTTCGCCGCCAATATTGTCTCCATGCAGCAGCTTGACCGGGGACTGGCGAGACTGGCGGCGCCGGCAAGAAAACTGCTGCATTACTGGAATCGCAACTCGGTACGTGGCTCGAAGCGAAATATCTCCGCGCACTACGATCTTGGTAATGACTTCTTCAGCCTGTTTCTCGATCCGACCATGATGTATTCCAGCGCCGTGTTCGCCGATGACCAGTTGCCGCTGGAGCAGGCATCGGTGGCGAAGCTCGACCTGATCTGCCGGAAACTCGAGCTCAAGCCGGAGCATCATCTGCTCGAGGTGGGCACCGGCTGGGGAGGCATGGCGATTCATGCGGCCCAATACTACGGTTGCCGCGTCACCACCACGACCATTTCGCGCGAGCAGTATGAATATGCCTGCCAGCGCGTCCGTGCATTGGGACTGCAGCAGCGCGTGACGGTGCTGGAGCAAGACTATCGGGCATTGCGAGGCGAGTACGATCGTATTGTGTCGGTGGAAATGATTGAGGCGGTTGGCCACGAGTTTTTGCCGACCTATTTCCGCAGTTTGCAGAACATGCTGAAGCCGGACGGTCTGGTATTGATTCAGGCAATCACCATTCCGGAACAGCGCTACGACTATGCGTTGCGCAATGTCGACTTTATCAAGCGCTACATTTTCCCTGGTGGTTTCCTGCCTTCAGTGACACAGCTCTGCCAGCATATTGCCGAATGCACCCAGTGGGTGACCAAGGATATCGAGGATATCGGCCGCGATTACGGCCTGACCTTGAAGCACTGGCGTGCCCGGTTTTTGCTGTCGCTGGACAAGGTCCGCCAGCAGGGCTTTGACCAGCGCTTCTGTCGCATGTGGGACTACTATCTGGCCTACTGTCAGGGCGCGTTCGAGGAACGAGCCATCAGCACGGTGCAACTGCTGGCGGCCGGCCCGCAGTGGCGGCCCGCACAGTAGCAAGTCAGGCATACACCCTCCCGTGAGAGGATGCTAAAGTCCGGTGAGTTGGAAGCACAATAACATCGGAACGTGGTATCCCCGGGGAGGATCGGATGAAACGCATCACCTTGTCAGCAGCGCTGCTGCTGATGTCCTGTATGGCGCTTGCAGACAGCGGCGCCATCGCCCAGGCCACCGGCCTGCACCGGGCGCCAGACGGCGCTGTCATTGCCCAGTTACCGGAGAACGCCCTGATCGAGGTGCTGCAACGTCAGGGCGGCTGGTACCAGATCAAAACCAGTGATGGTCGTCAGGGGTATGTGCCGTTGCGCGCCGTGCGTCTGGGCGAGGAAAAAGCCGAAGAGTCCGTGTTCGGTGGTCTGTGGAGCTGGCTCAATTCCAGTCGCCGCTCGCAGGACCAGATGAGCACGGCTACCGCCGGTGTACGTGGCTTTGATGAAGAGGACCTGCAAGCGTCCAAGCCGGATTATGATGCCCTGAACACCCTGACCGGCTGGGCGGTGGGTGCAGACAGTGCCCGCGCCTATGCAAGCAAACTGCCTCTCAGCGCGCGCAACATCAGCGAACTGGACGACAAATGAGGAGTGCGGCGATGAAACCAGTTATTGCATTGCTGCTCGGCGTCGTTCTGAGCGGCTGTAACACTCTCGACCTGAACAGCCTCGGTGATTTGGGTTCTACTCTTAACAAGGCATTCGTGCCGGCATCAGACGATGATGAGGCCGAGATTGGCAAGGAGGCTGCGGCAGTGTTGCTTGGCGCGGCCCCGCTGGTCGATGATGCGGCGCTGCAGGGCTATGTCAATCGGGTTGGTCGCTGGGTCGCCATGCAAAGTGATCGGCCTGAATTACCCTGGCGCTTTGGTGTGCTGGACGATGCCGATATCAATGCCTTTGCTGCGCCGGGCGGGTACGTGTTTATCACCAAGGGGCTGCTCGCGCGTCTGCACAGTGAGGCCGAGTTGGCGGCGGTGCTGGGACACGAAATTGCCCACGTGACTGAGAAACATCATCTGGTAGCCATTCGCAAGCAGGCACGCACCCGGTTGGTCGGCATGGCGGCGTCTTTCGCGCTGGAGGATCAGGGGCATGACAGTGAGCAGGTGGCGGCGCTGGTGAACGGCGCAAAAACCATTTACGGCAAAGGCCTGGACCGCAAGGACGAGTACAAGGCGGATCGCCTTGGCGTTGTGCTGGCGGCTCGGGCCGGTTATGACCCATACGCGCTGCCGGCGGTATTACAGACGCTGGACCGGATTAATCCGGATGCCAGTCAGTTGAGCCTGTTGTTCAAAACCCATCCGCGCCCGGCGGATCGTCTGCAGAAACTGGACGCCGCCATGGCCGGAAAACTGGATCAGGTGACGGGTGCCACCGGCGAAAAGCGCTTCCAGACACAATTGGCGCAGATTGCACGAAATAAGTGACCGCACTAGCTGTCAAAGCTGTCAGTAAAGGTCCGGGGCAGGTCCCCGGACTGTGCTATTATCGCGCCGCCTGATTATGCCGGCGTTGGTGACAGTCCAGCGTCGGGCACCTGAACTGTTCAGTGAAAGTGACGATGACAGTGGAAGCAATTGAACTGGTAAGACAGCACCTCGACGGCATCCATCCGGCGGCGACGCTGGACGACGCTACCCGTCTGGCCTATCGGGAGCGTATCAAGACCTTGCTGCGGCAACGTGATGCGGTGCTGGTGGCGCACTACTACACCGATCCCGAAATCCAGTCGCTGGCAGAAGAAAGCGGCGGTTGCGTGTCCGATTCGCTTGAGATGGCGCGCTTCGGCAAGGAGCATCCGGCCAGCACCCTGATTGTCGCGGGTGTGCGTTTCATGGGCGAAACCGCCAAGATTCTGAGCCCTGAAAAGCGTGTCCTGATGCCGACGCTGGAAGCGACCTGTTCGCTGGACATCGGCTGCCCGGAAGAGCAGTTTGCGGCGTTTTGCGATCAGCACCCTGATCGCACTGTGGTCGTCTATGCAAACACCTCTGCCGCAGTCAAGGCGCGCGCAGACTGGGTGGTGACATCAAGTATCGCCGTGGACCTGATCGAGTATCTGGATCAGCGTGGCGAAAAAATCCTCTGGGCCCCGGATCAGCATCTGGGTGCCTACGTAGCGCAAAAAACCGGTGCTGATGTGTTGTGCTGGGACGGCGCCTGCATCGTGCATGAAGAGTTCAAGGCGCGTGGTGTGCTGGATCTCAAGAAGGCCTATCCGGAGGCGGCGGTGCTGGTGCATCCCGAGTCACCTGCGTCGGTGGTAGAGATTGCCGATGTGGTGGGATCCACCTCGCAACTGATCCGTGCTGCCCGCGAGCTGCCCAACCCGGTGATGATCGTGGCGACTGATCGCGGCATCTTCTACAAGATGCAGCAGATGGCGCCGGGCAAAATCCTGCTGGAAGCGCCCACCGCCGGCAATGGTGCGAGCTGTCGTAGCTGTGCGCATTGTCCCTGGATGGCAATGAACGGCCTGGAAAATTTGCTGGCGGTGCTGGAGGCGGAACACAGCAGTGAAGAAATTCAGGTGGATCCCGGCCTGGCGCAACGTGCCATGATGCCGCTCAATCGCATGCTGGCGTTTTCACGGGACCGTGCGGGGCAGGGCAAAGCCTGAACCTTCGCCGCGATCAACTCTTGGTCAATGCTTCCATCTGTTTCAGGCGTGCCTTGATACGGCTGTGCAAGGGGAAACTGTCCTTGCTGCGATCGAGCGCATATCTGAGCTGCTCCATTCCCTTGTCCTCCTGACCGGAAAGGAACAGGTACTCCCCACGCGCCAGATGGGCTTGCGCCATCTGGCCGCTTTCTCCCCAGGCGTCTGCGGCGAGCCGCCACAGGGCGACGTCCTGCGGCCGCTCAAGCAGCAGCGGTTCGAGTAACTTTTCTGCCTGCTCTGGCTGCTCTTTGCGGATCAGACTGAATGCCAGCATCACGGTGGCAGCGTAATTGCCCGGCATCAGTTCAACCAGTTCCCGCAGCTGCAGTATCGCCGCGTCATGATCGCCGGCGGCCTGACGCGTCTCGGCAATGGCGAGGCGGTACCAGAGTTCATTTGCATTGGTCTGGCGGAGCCGTTCCAGTACCTGTTCGGCCTGCGCATACTGACGGTCCCGAAGCAGGGCGATGGCCAGGCCGTAGGCGCTGGCCTGCTGCTGCAAACCATTGCCGCCTTTTACCTGTTCCCGGAAATGGCTGATTGCCTGATCCGGCGAGCTGAAGAATCCTGCGGTCAGACGTGCCTTGATCAGCTGAAAGTGCAATGAGTCGTGCAGACCCACAGGCGGCAGGGCATTGGCGCGAGCGCGGGCATCGGCAATACGCTCCTCGGTGATCGGGTGGGTCATCAGGAACTCTGGCGGGTCGGAGCTGAATTGCTGCTGGCGCAGCAATAGTTCAAAGAAGCGCGCCATCGCCTCCGGGTCCATGCCTGCGGCAGTCAGTGTCTGCATCCCCACACGATCTGCCTCACGCTCCTGTACGCGCGAATAGGCCAGTTGCGACTGGATCGCCGCTGCCTGGCTAGTCATCAGGCCGGCCATGCCGGCTTCTGCATCACCGGCAATGGCGACAGCAATACTGGCCAGCATGGCGGCCAGAATGGCCTTGTTCATGCGCTGGCTTTCGGCCAAGCGGCGGCCGAAGTGGTGTTGGCTGACGTGGGCGATTTCATGGGCCACGACGGACGCAACTTCGTCTTCCTGATTGGCATTCAGAAACAGTCCTGTATTCAGGCCAATCACTCCGCCGGGGACAGCAAACGCGTTGATTTCCTTGCTGTTGATCAGAATGATGGCCAGGTCTGGCGCCTGCAGGTCGGAGTGAGAGGCGAGCCGGTACACCAGGCTCTCCGCATATTCCTGCGTCAACGGATCCGCCAGCGTCGGTACCTGCGCACGCAACTGCCGCAACCAGCCGCGGCCGAGCCGGTATTCCTGCTCGGGTGACAGCGGCGACGCACTCTCGCTACCCAGATCGGGGAGAGCTGTTTCTGCGTTGGCGGTGGTACACGCCAAAAGCAGTGTCAGGGCAATAAGTCGTATCAAAAGCAAACCTGAAGCGCAGTTGGATTCCTGTCGTGCCGACTGGGGCAATATTTGTCGGCGCGGTTTTGCTACATTACGTAAATTCATACCGGATTGTCAGAGAAACATGCCCGATTCCGTCGCCGCCGATGCCGAGCTTGATGTTCGCGCAATGTCCTGTCCAATGCCCCTGCTTAAAACCAGACAGGCCCTCAGGGCCGTGGCGACCGGGCAAATTTTGCATGTGCTGGCCAGTGACCCGGGTGCATTACGCGATATCCCTGCCTGGCTAAGACAGTCAGGCCATCAACTGGTTCAGCAACAACAGGTTGCCGGCGTGATACATTTCTGGATTCGGCGCGTCGATTAAGCGGGAAGGACGACAGATGTTTGCAGTGATCAAGGACTGGTTTCAAACCTATTTCTCGGATGAAGAGGCGGTCTATCTGTTTCTGATCCTGATAGGCGGCTTGCTGGTGGTGGTGTTCTTCGGACATATGCTGGCGCCGGTGATCGCTGCAATCGTACTCGCGTACCTGATGCAAGGCCTGATCAATCGGCTGGTACGACGTGGTGTCGGCCCGACGGTGGCGCTTTATCTGGTTTACCTTATCTTCGTCAATTTGCTCCTTGTCAGCTTGTTTGTGTTACTGCCGGTGGTCTGGAAACAGACCCTGACGTTGGTGCAGGACCAGCTGCCGCGCCTGCTCGGCAGCGGTGAAACCTGGCTGAGGCAGCTGCCCAGCAGCTACCCGGAAATGGTGTCGATAGAACAGGTCGAACAACTGGTGACGGCAATGCGCAAGGAGTTGGCCGCCGGCGGACAGGATCTGGTGACGTTGTCATTGGCATCGATTCCTGGCTTGTTGGAGGTCATGGTATTTCTGGTGCTGGTACCACTGCTGGTGTTTTTCTTCCTGAAGGATCGCAACGTGCTGGTCAACTGGTTACTGGCGATGCTGCCTAACCGGCGTCTGGTGCTCGCCCGGGTATGGCGGGAGATGGATCTGCAGATTGCCAATTATGTGCGTGGCAAGGCGGTGGAGATTTTGCTGGTCGGCGCAACATCCTTTGTCTGCTTCGCCGCGTTCGGATTGCACTATGCCCTGTTGCTGGGAGTGCTGGTGGGGTTGTCGGTGGTGGTGCCTTATGTCGGTGCCACTGTGGTCACGCTGCCGGTGGCGGCGGTGGGCTGGGTGCAGTTTGGCTGGGGCACGGAGTTTGCGCTGGTGATGATCGCTTACGGCATCATTCAGTTTATCGACGGCAATATTCTGGTGCCGTTGCTGTTCTCAGAGGCGGTCAACCTGCACCCGGTGGCGATCATCGTTGCGATTCTTATCTTCGGTGGCATGTGGGGTTTCTGGGGTGTGTTTTTCGCCATTCCGCTGGCAACGCTTATCAAGGCAGTGCTGGATGCGTGGCCGCGTTGGCGCCAGTCCGCAGCCATCACCACGCCGGATCAATCCTCTTCCGCCAGTAGCTGAACAAGTTGTTGCAACAGCGCCGGCGGCAAGGCTTCGGCTTCCGCCAGCAGCTGTTGCTGCCAGTGTGGCAGCGGCGTCGCGGCGTCAGAGAATAACAGTGCCGCTGCCTTGTAATGACCAGCACGATCTTCTCCGCTGTCGATACGGTGCCAGCTAAAGCCGGACTCCCGGCGCCAGCTTAACAATTGCTCGCCATCGGGCGGACGCTGTGCCAGATCAAAACGGTTGATCGAGCCTTCGCCATCCAGCCAGAGCATCAAATCGATGTGATCACCCTGATACCAGATGCGCCCGTGCTGATTACGCGTGCTTTCGATGCGCCGCAGCATTCAGTCGGCCGCCTTGACGGCGTCGAGTACCTCCTGCACATGTCCCGGGACTTTGACCTTGCGCCACTCCTGTAGCAGCTTGCCGCTTTCGTCGATCAGAAAGGTGCTGCGCTCAATGCCCATGAATTCCTTCCCGTACATCTTCTTCAGCTTGATCACATCAAAGCTCTGGCACAGGCTGCCGTCTTCGTCGCTGATCAATTCGAACGGGAAGTCTTGCTTGGCTTTGAAGTTTTCATGTTTTTTCAGGCTGTCCTGTGAGACACCGACAATGTCGCAGCTGGCTTTCTGGAATTGCTTGTACAGGTCACGAAAATCCTGTCCCTCGGTGGTGCAGCCGGGCGTGCTGTCCTTGGGGTAGAAGTAGAGCACCAGTTTGCGGCCTTTGAAGTCTTTCAGTGCCAGCGTCTGGTCGCCGGTGGCTGGTCGCGAAAATGCCGGTACTTTTTTGCCTGCCGCAACGGCCATGAGAGTCTCCTTATTTACGGTGGGGGATCATGCTGGCATCAAGGTTGCGCTGCTCGCAAAAATCTATGAAGGCGTCACGCAACTTACCCAGCGATTCTTCCGCCGGCACACTCAAGCTCATGTGAAGACTGAACATGGTGGTGCCGGTATGCGGCGCCGAGTAGGTGCCGGTACTGAGGTCGTCGATGTTGATTGCCCGGGCGCTGAAAAAATTGGCGATTTCGTGAACGATGCCAGGATGGTCCAGAGACACGACTTCCACCTTGTAAGGCACTGCCGCACGGCGTTCTGCGCTGACCACGGTGCGTTTCATGGTCAGTGTCAGGTCGAGCTTCTGCTCCAGCGCTTCGCGTTGATCCAGCAGGGCGTCAATGCGGCCGGGCTCCCCGGAGACCAGCATTAGGACGGCGAACTCCCCACCCAGTACGGTCATGCGGGAGTCCAGAATATTGCCCTCGGCGGCCAGAATGGCGCCACTCAGGGCCTCGACAATGCCCGGTCGGTCGGAACCGAGGGCGGAAATAACGATCAATGCACTCATGCGTGGGCTCCTGTTCAACGCCGGCCCATGGTAACGGCACTGCCGGTCGTCTTGAAGCCCGGATACCTTGTGGGGGGCTGGGGGCGGCAGTACCATTAGCGGCCTTGGCGCTAGCCGCACCCTTACAGCGATAACAATAGAGAGTCAGCAGTGAAAATATTCGGCAGCATAGTCGCCCTGGTTACCCCCATGCATGCGGACGGCGCGGTGGATTGGGAAGCCCTGCGGCGACTGGTCAACTGGCATATCGAGCAGGGTACCCATGGGATTGTGGCAGTGGGGACTACCGGTGAGTCGGCGACGCTTGGCTTTGAAGAGCATGCGCTGGTGATTCGCGAGATCATCTCCGCCGCCGCCGGGCGCGTACCGGTCATCGCTGGCACCGGTGCCAACTCCACCGAGGAGGCGATTCGCCTTACCCGGGGAGCCCTGAATGTGGGGGCAGATGCCTGCTTGCTGGTTTCTCCCTACTACAACAAACCGACCCAGGAAGGTCTGTACCAGCACCATCTGGCGATTGCCGAGGCGGTGGCGATTCCGCAGATCCTCTACAACGTACCGGGCCGGACTGCTTGCGACATGCTGCCGGAAACCGTGGCGCGGCTGGCGCAGGTGGATAACATCATCGGTATCAAGGAAGCGACCGGGAACATCGAGCGCGTACGTGAGATTCGTGAGCGCTGCGGCGAGCAGTTCCTGATTTTTTCCGGTGATGACGCGACCGCCACTGACGCCATGCTCAACGGCGCGGTGGGCGATATTTCGGTCACCGCCAACATTGTGCCGGCAAAGATGGCGGCCATGTGCGAAGCGGCGCTGGCCGGTGACGCAGACAGGGCGCGCGCGCTGAATGCCGAGATTGATGTGCTGCACCGCGACCTGTTCGTCGAGTCGAACCCGATTCCGGTGAAATGGGCGCTGTATGAAATGGGCCTGATTGGCAGTGGTATCCGCCTGCCGTTGACGCCATTGTCAGCGCCGGCACAACAGACATTACGAGCGGCCATGCAGGCCTGTGGGTTGTTGAACTGATGCGTTTTTTCCTGATTGCCACGCTGGCCGCAGGCCTGTCCGCCTGCGGCTGGTTGCCAAATCACCACCTGGATTATCGCGACGCCTCTTCGATCAAGCCTATGCAGGTGCCGTCGGACATGGTGTTCATCGGTGAGCAGGCACTTTTTCCGGTGGCAGAAGGCCAGCCTCAGCCGGAATATGAAAGCGCAAAGAAAGACACCATACCGACGCCACCGCAACTGGTGGTGCTGGGTGAAGAAGCCGAGTCGGAACCGGTACCGGAGGCCAATGCGGACGATCCCACCAACACGCGGGTGGTGATGGCCCGTGATGGCAACGGCTATCCCATCATCATGATGCACACATCATTCAGCTGGGCGTGGGAGTACGTCGGTCAGGCGTTGTCGGCAACAGATCTGAAAATCGATGACCGTGATCGTGAGTCCGGCACCTACTATGTGCGCACGCCGAAGAAATACGAGATTGATGGCCGTGAAGCGCAAATCAAGCTTAGCCATACCGTCAACGGCATCCAGATTGCAGTACTAAACCGCAAGGGCAGTGCCTTGCTCGACAAGGCTCCGGGTCAGCAGATTATTCAGCGGTTATACGATCAACTGTGAGGTTTGCCTCGCTTGGCAGTGGTAGCAAAGGCAATGGCACGCTGGTCATGGCGGGCAGTGCACTGCTGCTAGTGGACTGCGGCTTCAGTGCCCGTGAGACCGAGCAGCGACTGGCAAGACTGGGTCTGACGGCAACAGATCTCAGCGCCATTCTGGTCACCCACGAGCACGGTGATCACGTGCGTGGTGTGGGGGCGTTAGCGCGCCGCTACCGGTTACCGGTCTATGCCTCACCGGGCACCTTTATCGGTATGGACAGTGGTCGCCATGGAGTTGAGCACTGTGCCTGCGAGGAAGTGGTGCCGGGCCGGGTATTCTCCGTCGCTGGCGTCGATTGTCTGGGTGTCTCGGTGCCGCATGATGCGCGCCAGCCTTGCCAGTATGTCTTTGCCCATGGCGGACGTTCGCTCGGTGTGCTGACCGACCTTGGCTCAATCACACCGACGGTGGTTGAAGCCTTTGGGGATTGCGACGGCTTGATGCTGGAGTGTAATCACGACCCCGACTTGTTGATGCAGGGGCCATACCCACCGGCACTGAAGCGCCGGGTGGGCGGGGCATACGGGCATTTGAGTAACCAGCAAGCGGCGGCGCTGCTGGCGCAATGTAATGTTGATCGGCTGCAGCATCTGGTGCTGTCGCACCTGAGTGAACAGAACAATACGCCGACGCACGCCAGCAACAGTGTCGCTGCGGTGGTAGAGCAAGGGCAGGAAAGAATCAGGGTCGCCAGTCAGGGCAGTGGCTTTGACTGGCTGGAGTTGGTATGACGACGCCGGCAACGGCTCAGGAATGATTGAATGGAAAAGCGCGACCGGTTGTACGCGGGCAAGGCAAAATCTGTCTACACCACTGACAATGATGATCTGCTGGTGCTGGAATTCAGGAACGACACGTCGGCGTTTGACGGCAAGAAAGTGGAGCAGTTGGACCGCAAGGGCGCGGTCAACAACCAGTTCAATGCCTTTATCATGCAGAAGCTGGCAGCGGCCGGTATCCCGACGCATTTCGAAAAGCTGCTTTCTCCAACTGAAGCGTTGGTCAAGCGCATGACCATGATTCCGCTGGAGTGCGTGGTGCGCAACTACGCCGCCGGCAGTCTGGTCCGCCGCCTCGGCGTGGAGGAGGGACAGCTCCTTAATCCGCCCACGTTTGAGCTGTTCCTGAAAAATGATGCGCTCGGTGATCCAATGGTCAACGAGAGCCATGCCCGCAGCTTCGGCTGGGCGACCCCAGAGCAGATCGAACAGATGAAACGGTTGACGTTCAAGGTAAATGACGTACTCAAGCAGTTGTTTCTGGACGGCGGCATGTTGCTGGTGGACTACAAGCTCGAGTTCGGCGTGTTTCATGGCGAGGTCATTCTTGGTGACGAATTCTCACCAGACGGTTGCCGGTTGTGGGACAAGGACACCCGTGAAAAGCTCGACAAGGACCGTTTCCGTCAGGGGTTGGGCAACGTGGTGGAGGCCTACGAAGAGGTCGGACGTCGACTGGGTATCAGCTTCCAGACTGCCTAGTTGTCATTCAGGCGGGACTGTATTTGAATGGTGGTCGTGACTGATTTAAGGGAGAGAGCAATGAAAAGCATAACAAGATTGGCCTTATTGGCCGCGATGGCCTCTGTACTGAGCGGTTGTTTCCTCACCAAGATTGCCACCACACCTATGCGCGTGGTCGGTTCCGCTGCCTCTGTGGTCGGGGCGGCAGTATCGATCATCCCCGTGGCTGGCAACTCTGCCGATGCGGCACTGGAAAAGGTAGACACGGCAATCGACACGGCTGCAGACAGCATCGACGATATACCGATCTGATCGAGCAAAAACGATAAGGCGCCAGTTGGCGCCTTTTTTGTCTGGGCGCATGCTCTTTATCAATCAGACAGGTGAGACAAGGGATGTTCAGGATTCAGACGCTCAACAATATTGCGGTACAAGGGCTGGAGCGCTTTCCCCGCCAGCAATTTGAAGTGGCCAGCGAGATCGGTCATGCGGATGCCATTTTGCTGCGCAGTGCCAGGCTCGATGCTGACGCTGTAGGCCCGACGGTCAAGGCAGTGGCGCGCGCCGGCGCGGGGGTCAACAACATCGACATCGCCGCCCTGACCGAGCGTGGCATCCCGGTATTCAATACGCCGGGCGCCAACGCCAATGCCGTCAAGGAGTTGGTGTTGGCGGCGTTGCTGCTCGGTTCGCGTGGCATTCTTGATGGTATTCGTTGGGTTGACGGGTTGCAGCAGACTGACGCGGCAGCCATGCATGCCGAGGTCGAGGCGCAGAAAAAGCGGTTCAAGGGTCGCGAGCTTCGTGGGCGCAGTCTGGGTGTTGTCGGCCTGGGTGCAATTGGCTCGCGGGTGGCGGAAATGGCGCTCGGGCTGGGCATGCGTGTGCTGGGGTATGACCCGGCGCTGTCAGTGGATGCGGCCTGGCAGCTGCCCAACCAGGTAGAAAAGATGGAAAACCTGGCGGCACTGTTGGCGCGCGCCGACTATCTGACCTTGCACGTGCCGCTGCTGGAGGCAACCCGCCACCTGATAGGGACTGAAACCCTGAAGCTGGTGAAGCCCGGAGCCTGCCTGCTGAACTTCTCCCGTGATGCCATTGTTGATGTGGACGCCGTGTGTGCAGCGCTGGCGTCCGGCCAGCTGGGCGCCTACCTGTGTGACTTTCCCGAGCCGCGCCTGCGCGGGGTGCCCGGCGTTGTGTGTACGCCTCACCTGGGTGCCAGCACGGATGAGTCCGAGCTGAATTGTGCCGTCATGGCGGCGGATCAGCTGGTCGATTTTCTGGTCAATGGCAATATCCGCAACTCGGTGAATTTCCCGATGCTGTCACTGGAGCGCAGCAGCGGTCACCGCATCGCTGTCAGTAACCGTAATGTGCCGCGTATGCTGGGTCAGATACTCGCGGTGTTGGCGGACGCCAACATCAACGTCATCGATATGCTCAACAAAAGTCGTGATGATCTTGCGTACAACCTGCTGGATCTGGCGTCCGCGCCCAGTGCAGCGATGCTGGAGAGCATTGCGGCCATTGACGGCGTGATTAACGTCAGAGCATTGGCACCCAGCGGTTGATGGTTACAAAGAACCAACGTGGCGGGCTTGTCTTGCTGGCGGGGGTTGCCCAAAATACCGCGATTAAGCCGTAGCATCTGGCATAACAACAAAAATTGCGTTTGATACCGGGGTAGTTCGCTTGAGCCTGTTTCGTATTTTTCTGCTTCCCGTCCTGTTGGTCAGTGCCGTAACGGCACGCGCCGAAGCGCTTATCGGCATCGCCAATGTCGCCAATATCACCGGTTTGAATCTTGAGTGGGCTGGGGAGCATAACAGCGTGTACGTCATGCCTGGCCTGGAACTGAAAAGTGATGGCTTGCGCGAAGACAACTTCCGCTGGACCGCCGGCTTTCGTCACCGACTCGAGCGCGGCCTGATGTCGACCTCCGGGTTTTACAGTGGCCTGCTGGTCGGTAATTTGGGCGAACACCCCAATCTCGACCGCTATGGTGCCGGTGCAGAGCTCGGTCATCAGTGGGTCAAGGAGTTCACCCGTATCGGTTTGGGCGCTGCTTTGCTGTACATGGAGCCGCTGGATGAGGTGGATCTGGACGGTGAGCCTCGTGTGGTGCTTGGTATCAACATCAGCCTGCGTAAGTAATCATCATATTGTCCAGTTTTTGCCCTCTAACCGGGCATTTTGTGCACAGCCCGCGCCATAACCTCCAGTAATCTGTGATGTTTCCCCTCTAAGTTATTGAAATTATATTGCGCATTCGTAACTCTTTGATTTTTATGGGCGATTTTTTACGGTTGTTTTTTCAACATTTTGACAAAGAGGGCATTTTCACCGGTGCTCGGGACGCTTCCCACCAAACTTTCCACAAAGTTATCCACAGAATCTGTGGGTAACTTTTTCTCCTCATTTTGATACAAAAGCCGTCGATGTGTTTCATTGTGAGCACGCTGATGATGCGCCCGGGCGATCCCAGTTTTCCAGTGCAAAGCGGGGGGTAGGTGTACTATAGTCGGACAGTTCAAAATGAATTGTTCGACATATCTTGGCGGCGCTAGCCGCCTTTTTCAGGAGCACTGGCGGGAATGAGCTTCAAGGCACAGGAAAGTCTGTCGGAACAGATTGCCCAGCATCTGGCCAACCAGATCATCAAGGGTGAAATGTTGGCCGGTGATCGAATTCAGGAACTGCGTATCGCCGGTGAGTTGGAGGTCAGCCGCGGTTCTGTGCGCGAGGCCCTGCTGATCCTTGAGCGTCGCCACCTGATCGATATCCTGCCGCGCCGCGGGGCGGTGGTGAAGGATATGTCCGAAGCACATGTGCGCAGCCTCTATGAACTGACTCAGGTGTTACTCGGGCTGGTGGTGCGCAAGGCAATCAAAGTCATGCGCGAGGAAGATCTTGATCCCTTCATTACTACCATCCATGACCTGCAGCTGCGGCTGGATGAGCGTGATGCCGAGGGGTTCTTTACTGCCAGTTTCCGCTTTCTTGAGCTGGCCTACCCCTATTCGCGCAATCCGTTCGTCGAAGACATCATGACCAATCTACAGCCAGCGATACAGCGCGCCTACTATATGGCCCTGCATATCGATCAGGAAGAAATGAAGGAGTGCCTGAGTTTCTTCAAGGCGATCATCGAGACCATTTTCCGCCGCGATGTGCGCTCGGCACTGGAAATCATTCGGGAGTTTGCCGAGCACCAGTCAAACCTGGTGCAGGACTCGATCGTGCGTGCCCGTCAAATCGAAGCGGCCTGGGGGGCGCGCCGCAAGCGCTAGCGCTTCGGCACCAGTTCATTCTCCTTGAGCGGCAGCCCGGACAGGGTTTCCAGCCAGATCAGGGTGCCGGCGATCACCGCCACCGGCATCACCAGAAGATTCACCAGCGGCACCATGGTCAGTGCCAGCACCAGGCAGCCAAACCCGAGCACCAGCCAGCGCCGTTGCTGTAGCGCCTGCTTCATGTCCAGAAAGCTGATTTGTCGGGTGTCGGCACCATAGTCGATGTACTGCACACCCAGCAGCCAGCCTGACCACAGAAACCAGATTGCCGATGCCAGCACATTGACCACCGGAATAAACCAGACCACCGCGACCACCAGCAGCACCAGTAGCGAGCGCCACAACCAGTCCCAGGTCTTGCGCAGTTCGCGTCGGAAGGTGCGCAGCATCATCGACGCCAGAGACTCCTGGGGCAGCGGGCTGGCACAGCGCTGCTGGTCCACATGTTCCGCCAGCAGGCCCATGAAGGGCGCAGCAATCAGCTGTACGGCAATGGTGAACACGGAGGCGAGCAAAGCAAACAGCAGCAGCCACACCAGTATGATGGCGGCGCTGACTAAAAAACCGACAATTCGATTAAGAAATGACCAGAAGCCGTCGAATTCGACATCGCCCAGACCGCTGATCCATTCCGACAGCGCCGAGCCGGCAACAAAGTAGAGCCCGCCAAACAGCAGCAAATTGAACAGTGCCGGGATGACCACCCACGGCAGCAGGGGCTTCTGGCGTGCCATGCTGAGGGCGCGTTGCAGGTAGGAAAGGGCAAGCAGTGCATCTGTCATAGGGACCTCCGAAAGCGGCCACAGTGTAGCCGATTCCGGCGCCGGATTGGCGGCGGAAAATGCGCCCTGCGGGCATGCACAATCGGGCCCTTCGCTATACACTAGCCGCTTTTGTGGCATCCGTACTCTGGCGTAACCGGGACCGGTACAGGGTGCCTGCGAACACTGACTGGCCTGCCGGATGCGGGCCTTAGCCGATCGAGTAGTTATGCGACTTAAAAGTATCAAGCTGGCGGGATTCAAGTCTTTCGTCGATGCCACCACGGCCACCTTTCCGGTCAACCTGACTGCAGTGGTGGGGCCGAACGGTTGCGGCAAGTCCAATATTATTGACGCGGTGCGCTGGGTGATGGGCGAGTCTTCCGCCAAGCACTTGCGTGGCGAGTCGATGGCGGATGTCATCTTCAACGGCTCAAATGCCCGCAAGCCCGTGGCGCAAGCCTCCATTGAGCTGGTGTTTGATAACTCTGATGCCACCGTGATTGGCGAATACGGCAAATTCACCGAGATATCCGTCAAGCGTCAGGTGACGCGCGACGGCCAATCCAATTACTTCCTCAACGGCACCAAGTGTCGGCGCAAGGACATCACCGATATTTTCCTCGGCACCGGTCTTGGGCCTCGTTCCTACGCGATTATCGAACAGGGCATGATTTCACGCCTGATCGAAGCCAAGCCGGAAGACCTGCGTATTTATATTGAAGAAGCGGCCGGCATTTCCAAATACAAGGAACGTCGCCGCGAAACAGAAAACCGCATGCGTCGCACCCGTGAAAACCTCGAACGGTTGACAGATATTCGCGAAGAGCTGGAGCGTCAGCTCGAGCGGCTGTCGCGACAGGCCGCGGCGGCGGAAAAGTACAAGCAGTACAAGGAAGAGGAACGGCAGAAAGGCGCGGAGCTGCGGGCGCTGCGCTGGCGCGTACTGAACGTGCAAGTGGAACAGGTCGAGCATGTGCTGCGCGAGTTGGAGGTGGCGATCGAAGCCAAGGTGGCCGAGCAGCGCCACGTCGATGCCGAGCTCGAGCACCTGCGCGAAAGCCATACCGATGTGCAGGACAGATTTAACGAAGTTCAGCAGAAATACTATGCACTGGGAGCGGAAGTCGCGCGCCTTGAGCAGACCATTCAACATCAGCGTGAGCGCAAGACACAGCTCAATGAAGAGTTGACGCAGGTTGAGCGCAGTCTGTCCGAGGCGGATGAGCATCTGCGCCTGGATGCCGAAAAAATCGCGGAGCTGGATGCGCGCTTGCAGGATATTGAACCGCAACTCGAGCTGGTACGTGAGCGGGAGCTGTCGTCGTCGGAAACACTGGCGTCCGCGGAAGAAGAGATGCAGCAGTGGCAGCAGGAGTGGGAGAGTTTCAACCACAGCTCCAATGAGTCACGTCGTCAGGCGGAAGTCGAGCAGTCGCGAATTCAGCACCTTGAGACCTCGATCGAGCGTCTCAGTGATCGAATGGAGCGCCTCGGCAAAGAGAAAGACACGCTGGATGCAGAGCCGCTGGCCGCAGAGGTGCGTGGTTTTGAAGAGCAGCGCGAGATGCAGCGTGAGCAGTTGGCCGATGCCGAACAGCGCGCTGAAAAAGTCCAGGAAGAGATCAACAGTGCACGTCGCGAGAACGGCGAGCGCGGGCGCGCACTGGAAGAATTGCGTGACAGCTTGCAGGGCAAAAAGAGCCGGCACGCAACCCTTGAGGCATTGCAGAAAGCAGCCATGGGCGACGATGGCGCGGTCAGTGAGTGGCTGGAGAGCCATCAGCTCGACGGCAAGCCGCGTCTGGCTGACCGTCTGACGGTACAGGAAGGCTGGGAACAGGCCGTGGAAGTGGTGCTTGGCGATGCACTGCAAGGCATTTGTCTGGATGGCTTTGAACAGGTCGAAGGTTGGCTGGGAGATCTCGCCCATGGCCGTATCTGTTTGCTGAGTGCGTCCAGTGCTGGCGTCGCCGGTAGCAAAGGCACACCGCTGTCATCCCTGGTCAGTGGTCAGGTGCCGTCGGTGCTGAAAAATGTCTATGCGGTGGAGGATCTGTCCGCCGCGCTTGCCATGCGTACGCAATTGAGTGCCGGCGAGTCGGTGGTCAGCCGTGACGGTATCTGGCTGGGCAGCGACTGGCTGCGGGTGGCGCGTGAACAGGATCAGGAAGCCGGTGTTCTGGCTCGTCGTCGCCAGCTCGAAGAGTTGAGCGAAGCGATCGAGCAGGGTGATGCCAGAGTCGCTGAGTTGCGTGAACAGATTGAAGCCACGCGTGAACAGATTCAGTTGCTCGAGGAAGAACGCGAAGACCTGCAGCGTCAGGCCAGTCGCTTTAACCGTGAACTGGGCGAAACCAACGCCCAGATCAGTGCGCGCGAAGTGCGACTGGAACAGATCACCATGCGGCGCGAACGTCTCGGCCGTGAACTGGATGAGTCCCGCGGCCAGCGTGATCAGGAACAGGCGCAACTGAAGGAAGCGCGCGCAATACTGGCGCAGGCACTGGATGCCATGGCCAATGACAGCGAGCAACGTGAATCACTGCTGTCGCGGCGTGATAGCTGCCGCAATCGTCTGGATGAAAGCCGTCAGCGTGCGCGCCAGGATCGCGATCAGAGCCACCAGCTGGCAATGGAAGTGCAGGGTGCGCGGACCCAGGCCGACTCGCTGCGTCAGGGATTGCAACGTCTGGATGCGCAGACCAATGCATTGCGCGAGCGCAAAATGCTGCTTGAGCGTCAGCTCGTCGACGGCGATGAGCCCGGTCAGGAGTTTACCCTGCAGCTGGAAGAAAAGCTGGAGCAGCGTCTTGAGGCTGAGCAGCGCTTGATGGAAGTGCGTCGTGAGCTTGAAGAGATTGAGCACAAGATGCGCGGCCTGGAAGCGCAGCGCCAGCAGTTTGAACGCGAAGCTCAGGAAGTGCGTGGTCGCAACGAGCAAAAGCGCATGCAATGGCAGGAAATCAAGGTGCGCCGCAGTACCGTGCAAGAGCAGCTGGCAGAACAGCAATACGATGTTCAGTCGCTACTCGCTAGCCTGCCGGACGATGCCGATGAGCAGGTCTGGGCAAACGAGCTGGAGCAGGTCGGTATGCGCATCTCACGTCTTGGCCAGATCAACCTTGCTGCCATTGATGAGTACAAGCAGCAGTCAGAGCGCAAGGAGTATCTGGATCGACAGAACGGTGATCTGGAAGATGCCCTGAGCACTCTGGAAAATGCGATTCGCAAGATCGACCGCGAAACCCGTACCCGATTCAAGGAATACTTTGATCGTATCAATCAGGGTCTGCAGGAACTGTTTCCGAAAGTCTTCGGTGGTGGCCATGCCTATCTCGAGCTCACCGGAGAAGACCTGCTTGATACCGGTGTGGCGATCATGGCGCGTCCGCCCGGAAAGCGTAACAGCACCATTCACTTGCTGTCTGGTGGCGAGAAGGCGCTGACGGCGCTGTCGCTGGTGTTCGCCATCTTCCGTCTTAATCCTGCCCCGTTCTGTATGCTCGACGAGGTGGATGCGCCGCTGGATGATGCCAACGTTGGCCGCTTCTGTAATCTGGTCCGCGAGATGTCGCCGGTGGTGCAGTTTATCTATATCACGCACAACAAGATCGCCATGGAAATGGCCGATAACCTGATGGGTGTGACCATGCACGAGCCGGGCGTGTCCCGTCTGGTTGCTGTGGATGTGGATGAAGCGGCGGAAATGGCGTCTGCCTGAACATAGCTAACTGGTTGGGATAGAGCACAGATGGGTCTGAATCTGGAAACCCTGATAGGCATTCTGGTCATACTGATACTGCTGATCCTTGGTGACGGTGTGCGTCGTATGTTGCGTGATCGCAGCAGCCGTTTGCGGGTGCGTATTGATCCGAGCGTGCGCAAGCTGGCCGACGAGCCGGAAGAGCCGCGTAATCCGGAGTTGGTTGGTCAGGCACGCGTGGTGACGCGCAAGCCGGCAACGGCGGCATCGTCGGTAGCAGAACCGGCTGAGCCCACTCCGCCGCTGGTGATGGAAAAGGAAGAGCCGGTTGTGGCGCCGTTGCCCGCCACGCAGCAGGATTTGTTCGGTGCCGCGTCTGTCGACGCCGCCGATGTCGATGACGCGCCCACAGTCTCTCCCGGCAAGAAAGAAATTCTTGAAGTGATCGTGCTGCATTTGGTGGCTAATAATGGTGTTCGCTTCGCTGGTCGCGAATTGCTCCAGCACTTGCTCGAGCAAGGTTTGCGTTTCGGCGAGATGAATATTTTTCATCGCCATCGGCAGGCTGCCAATGGTCGCGACGAGCTGCTGTTCTCGATGGCCAACGCACTCGAGCCAGGGACTTTTGATATCGACAGCATGGAAGAGCAAACTTTCCGTGCGGTGACGTTTTTCCTCAAGTTGCCGGGCCCAGGCAAGCCGGCGGAGGCCATCGACAAGATGCTGACCACCGCGCGCAAGCTGGCGCAGTTGCTGGACGCAGAGTTGCGTGACGATCAGCACAGTGTGCTGACACCGCAAACCATCGAACACCTGCGTGCGCGGGTACAGGATTTTGAACGACGCCAGCGCCTCGCCGATGCTCAATGAAGTTGCCCGTCAGGCGGCCGCCTTGCGCGAGCGGCTCAATGACTGGAGTTATCGCTACTACGTGCTGGACGATCCGGCGGTGCCGGACGCCGAGTACGATCGCGCTTATCGCGACCTGCAGGCGATTGAGGCCAAATATCCTGAACTGATCACGGCGGACTCGCCGACCCAGCGCGTCGGCGATGTACCGCTTGCTGCATTTTCCCAGGTCCAGCATGAAGTGCCGATGCTATCGCTCGATAACGCCTTTTCGGACGACGAGTTGCTGGCATTCGACCGCCGTGTGCGTGAGCGGCTGGAACTGGACCAGCAAGCGGTGGTGTATGTGGCGGAACCCAAGCTTGATGGTCTGGCGGTCAGCCTTGTCTATGAGCACGGCAAGCTGGTGCGGGGTGCTACCCGTGGTGATGGTCAGCAGGGTGAAGATATCACCGCCAATGTCCGCACGATCGCGTCGGTGCCGTTGTTATTGCGCGGCGATAGCTTGCCGGCGCTGCTTGAAGTGCGTGGCGAGGTGGTGATGCCGCATCAGGGTTTTGCCGAGCTGAATCAGCGCCAGCAGAAGGCAGGACAGAAACTGTTTGCCAATCCGCGAAATGCCGCCGCAGGCAGTTTGCGTCAACTCGATGCGCGCATTACTGCGCAACGACCGCTGGAATTCTATGCCTACAGTGTCGCCCGACTGGAAGGCGAAAGCTGGCCGGATAGTCATCATGCAGTGCTTGATCGGATGCGTGAACTTGGCTTGCGGGTGAATCGTGAAATCCGCCGCTGCGACGGTGTGACGGCACTGCAAGCGTTTTACCAGGACATCCTTGCACGCAGAAATCGACTGGATTACGACATCGACGGCGTGGTCTACAAGGTCGATCGGCTGGACTGGCAGCGTGAGCTCGGGTTTGTTTCGCGCGCACCGCGCTGGGCCATTGCCCACAAGTTTCCTGCCCAGGAAGAAGTCACGGTGCTCAACGATGTCGAGTGGCAGGTCGGTCGCACTGGCGCGGTCACGCCGGTGGCGCGACTTGAGCCAGTGCAGGTCGGTGGCGTCACGGTCAGTAACGCGACCTTGCACAATATGGATGAAATCAGCCGCCTCGATGTCCGGATTGGCGACAGTGTGGTGATCTACCGGGCCGGCGATGTGATACCCAAGGTGGTGCGAGTGCTTCTGGAGCGGCGGCCTGCCAATGCCGTGTCGCCGCAGATGCCAGCCAGTTGTCCGGTGTGTGGCAGTGCCATCTTTCGCGATGAAGACGGCGCTGTGGCGCGTTGCAGTGGCGGCTTGTTCTGCGCTGCCCAACAGAAAGAAGCAATCAAGCACTTTGCCTCGCGTCGCGCCATGGACATCGATGGGTTGGGCGACAAGCTGGTGGAGGCGCTGGTGGATCAGGGCCTGATCAGGCATGCCGCCGACCTGTTTAAGCTCGATGTGGCGCGTCTTGCCGAACTCGAGCGCATGGGCGAGAAGTCAGCCAGCAATCTGGTCGCGGCGCTGGAGAAAGGCAAGCAAACGAGCCTGCAGCGATTCCTGTACGCGCTCGGCATTCGTGAAGTCGGTGAGGCCACAGCACTGGCACTGGCCCGCCACTTCGGGGGTCTGGCGGCGCTGCAGGCTGCCGACGAAGAGGCGTTGCAGAGTGTGCCCGATGTCGGGCCGGTGGTGGCCAGTCACATTCGTCATTTTTTCCAGCAGCCGCACAATCTTGAAGTGATCGCCGCGTTGCAGCAGGCCGGTGTGCACTGGCCAGAGGCAGATCCGGCACAGCAGGCTGCGAGCTTGCCGCTGGCAGGGCAGACCTGGGTGTTGACCGGCACCTTGATGCAGTTGAGCCGTGATCAGGCCAAAGGATTCTTGCAGCAGCTCGGCGCCAAGGTGGCGGGGTCGGTGTCTGCCAAGACCCACTGCGTGGTTGCCGGTGACGCCGCGGGCTCAAAACTGGATAAAGCCAACCAATTGGGAATTCCTGTGTTGGATGAAGCCGCGCTGATTGCTACCCTGTCTGCCAATGGCATAACTCTGGATGACACGTGAACCGGGTTTTCAAACTGATGCTGATATTGAGCGCTGTATTGCTTGCCAGCTGTGCCAGCCAGCCCTCCAATATCGAGAATGCCTGTACTATCTTCGAAGAGAATGGTGGCTGGTTTAACAACTGGTACAAACAGGCCAGAAAAGTAGAAAAGGAATTCGGTGTGCCAACCTCTCTGCTGATGGCCACCATCTGGAAGGAATCGGCATTCAATGCAAAGGCGCGACCTCCGCGCCGCAAGTTACTTGGCTTTATCCCCTGGCGCCGCCCTTCAAACGCCTATGGCTATCCGCAGGCCCTTAACAGCACCTGGAAGTGGTATCGCGAAGATACCGGCCGTGGTGGCGCAGACCGCGATGATTTTGGTGATGCGGTTCACTTTGTCGGCTGGTATTACTATCAGAGCTACAAGCGCAATGGTATTTCACGGCAGGACGCATACCATTTGTACTTGTCTTATTACGCTGGCCATGGCGGTTTTGCCAAGGGTAGCTGGAAGAATAACAGTCACATGAAGAATGCTGCGGCGCGTGTCGCGGCGATGGAAAAGATTTATCGACAGCAGATCGCCGGGTGCGATCTCTGAGCGACGACAACAGAGGGTAGGGTTTGGACACTGAGTCGATCGTCTATGGCTGTATCAAGCATTTGCCAATCGGGTCGGCTGGCGAACGCGAAGCCAGCTGCCGGCACAATCAGCGCATCCTGAACTGCCTGCCGAGCGCAGACGGATGGCCGTTCCTGTGTCGTGAAATGTTTTCAGTGCCGGGTAGCGATGTGTTTTCCGGGACTTTCCAGACCCAGGTCATTCACTTTGGCATGTCCTACCGTGCGGTGGAGTACGAGTGGGAACAGTGGGTGAAAAAGTTTGAGGCCCTGTTGCGCAATATGTACTGGGCCAACGCAGTGGTGCATCTCGAGACCGAGCTGGCAGGGCACCATACTTTTATCTGGGAATCCGATAGCTACCACGAACCCAGTGATGAACCGCTGCGGGTACGATGTGTCTGGTCTCGGGAAGGTGCACTCGCATGATCGTGCCGTGGCAGCAAGTCAATGCGGACAGTCTGCGTAATCTGGTGGAAGAATTCGTCACCCGCGATGGTACCGATTATGGCGACCAGGAAGTATCGCTGGAGCGTAAGGTCGCGGCGGTGATGTCACAGCTCCACAGTGACAAGGTGGTGATCTGGTTTGATGCGGCCACTGAAACAGTGTCGTTGATGTTTGCCGAAGATGTCCGCACGCTCGAGAATCTCAGCCAGAACGGCGACGTGGACGCTGTTTCTGTTGCCGACGAATAAAACGCGCCGGCGCCAGTGCTGCGTGCATGGCGCGATCTACCGGCGATGGCTCTGCACACAAATCACTGGCAATGACTTCCGCGCACAGTGCTGTGCCGGTGATGCCGCGGCTACCGTGGGCAATGTTCAGCCATAATCCGGTCAACGCCTGATCAATATCGCCGAGATGGCCTGCCAGTGGCAGAAAGTCTGTGCTCTGGCAGCGAAAGCCGACACGTTCACTTTCAACCCTGATGTTATCGCCACCCAGTTGTTGCCAATGTTCTGGCAGATACTGCTGCAGCTGCTGCAGATTGCGCAGATTATCGGTGTCTCTCGCGGCCGGGCAATTGTCGTCCTGATCGAAGGTGGCGCCGACGCAGTGTAGCCCGTCAACCGGCGGTGTCAGGTAGCCGCCGTGGCAGATTGCCTGCGTCCAGCGTCGACTGTGTTCGGTGCTGGCAACGTAACTGACCTGACCACGAATGGATTTCAGTTTCAGCCACGGCAGATCCAGCAGGGTGGTCGCTGCCGCGGCATTGCAAAGAATGACCTGCTGGTGGTTGTGCACAGCACCACTGGCGCAGGTCAGTCGCCAGCCGCGATCTGTTTTGCATAGCGCTTCGACGTGCTCGGCGTGCACGGCAAGCTGATGCTGATAATGATCGAGCAGGAAAGCGCACCAGCGGGGCGGTGACAGGTAGCCACCGCCATGCAGCATCAGGGCGCCAGCTTGGTCAGCGGCAGACAAGCTGCTGATTGGCCACAGGCCACTCTGCGCGGCCTGCTGCGCCTTCAGTGCGGCGGCGGCATTTTTGGGTAGCTGCAGCACACCTGACAGCCTGCCGTCCGTGTCGTCGCGAGGAAAATCCAGCCGCTGTAGCAGTGCCAGCGTAAACAGATAACTGCTCTGGTAGAAACGGTTCTGGCTGGTGGGGTGTGCACTGGCACTGGTGTAGACCACGCCGGCGAGATTACCGGAGGCGCCGGAGGCGACGCCATTGCCGTCGTACAAAACTGTCGCAATGCCGCGTTCGGCCAGCGCGGCAGCAAGGGTGCAGCCAGCCAGACCAGCGCCAATGATCGCGACCGACGAGGGCACCGGTGGCATTGGAACGATTCCCTGATCCGGCTTCCACTCACCGATCAGCATTTCGCGTTTGCGACCGTGGCCCGGCGCGCGCCGCATAACAAAGCCGCAGGTGTTCAGCGCGCGTCTGACCGATCCCGACGCGGTGAAGGTGGCCAGCGAGGTGCCAGAGTGGCTCAGCCGCGCCAGTTGCTGAAACACGCCGTCATGCCACATCTCTTCATTGCGTGCGGGCGCAAAGCCGTCCAGGAACCAGGCATCCACTCGGGCTTCAAGCTGGCTCAGCATGGCCTGCGCATCCCCCAGCATCAGTGTCAACGCGACGCGGCCATCAGCAAACCGGCGTCGATGGAAGCCCGGCGTCAGGGCGGGGTAGGCCTGTTGCAAGGCGTTGGCCTGGGGCGCGAGCGACGGCCAGCGTCGTAATGCCCGGGCCAAGTCTGCTGGTTGCAATGGATGCTTTTCCACCGAGATAAAATGCAGCCGACTGGTGGCCGGTGCATGCTCGACAAAGGTCGCCCAGCACACCAGAAAATTGAGCCCTGTGCCAAAACCGGTTTCTGCCACCACCAGTGTTGCGCCGGGGCGCAGCTGCTGGCAGCGTTCGACCAGGCGATTGCCATCGATAAACACATAACGGCTTTCTGCCAGACCATCCTCGCGCGAGAAATAGTGGTCCTCGAACGCCGAGGCGAACGGCTCTTCATCACGCCACTCGAGCTGCGCCGGTTGCAGCGGTTGAAAAAGGGCTTCGGTGTTGGCGTCGGACATATTCCCGGACTCATCTGGCACGTTACACTGGCACGCCATTATGCCTGAGTCGGATGCCGAAGTTATGTGGTGGCAGGTTTTCCAGATTGTATTGCCGGTATTCGTCTGTGTGTTGATCGGCTTTGGCTGGCGTGCCTTCGGTGGGCGTTACGACACGGCGATGGTGTCGTCGCTGGTCATGAACGTGGCCGCGCCCTGTCTGGTGGTATCAACACTGGGCAGTGTGTCGCTGGCACTGCCGACGCTGATCCAGATCGGTGTGGTGTACGCTGCGGTGTTCACTTTGACGTTGGCAGCATCCTGGTTGTTATTACGCGTGACGGGGCGTGATTCGCGCAGCTTCCTGACGGCGCTGGTATTTCCCAATGTCGGTAATATGGGATTGCCGCTTTGCCTGCTCGCCTTTGGTGAACCTGGTCTGGCATTGGCATTGGGCTGGTTCATGCTCAATTCGGTGCTGCATTTCTCGCTGGGAATTACCTGGGTGAGTGGTCGTGGGGCGGGCTGGCAGGGGCTGCGCAACCCGATAGTGATCTCGGTACTGCTGGCAGTCTTGATGGTCTGGCAGCAGTGGCAGTTGCCGCCGGTGATCCAGCAAACCGTCAGTCTGATTGGCGCCATGACAATACCGCTGATGCTGATCACCCTTGGAGTGACGCTGGCAACTTTGCGGGTCACGCATTTGCGTGATGCGCTGTGGTTATCGTCGGCGCGTCTGGCGATTGGTGTGCTGGCCGCCGCGGTTGTGCTGGTGCTGATGCCGTTGGAGCCGACTCTGACCGGGGTCGTGCTGTTGCAATCGAGCATGCCGGTGGCGGTATTCAACTACCTGTTTGCAGAGCGCTACCAGCGACAGCCGGAGCAGCTTGCAGGCATGGTGGTGGTCTCTACGGTGCTGGCATTCGCGTTGTTGCCGCTATTGCTTCGCTATCTGTTGTTCTGATGCAGCTGTGTAACGATCAGGGCAGACAGTTGCTGCAGTGCGGCCAGCGAGCTGAGCGCGTCGTTGCCTTCCTGACTGATGACGACGAATACCTGCTCGGTGCAGGACAGCACGAACGCCAGACGCGCTGATCCGGTGGCTGGCTGAGCCTCGATGATGGCGCCTGCCTGCGGCGGCGTAACCTCATCTCCCTCAGACATGCGCTCCCTGATCAGGATTACGGATTGTGCGCCGCGCTTGAGCAGGCGCCGGCCAAAATCGTTGCGCACCTGAAGATAATGACCGCTGACCCGGCGCTCTGCGCTGTAGTCCTCCCAGCCGCCGGGCAGGGAGTAGAGCGCCAGCTTCACCGTTTCGCCGCTGGATTGATCTCGATAGAGGGCAACACGTTTGATGCCGCGTTCCCCGGCCATTTCCCCTTGCAACACATAAGTCTCCAGCTGCGTGGGCAGCTGCAGTGTCGTGACGTCAACAACCGGGGGCAGCGTTTGCCCGATCCAGCGGCGTCCGGCACCGTCCTGATCCGCTGCTTGGCACCCTCCCAGCAACGCGGCCAGCAGCAACAGTACCAGCCGATGATCGGTCCGGTGGGGGACGCGGCTACCGTGGCGAACGAATAGATGTGACAATGATCCTCTCTCTAAACGGTTCGAGTTGCAGGGAATGATAACTGAACACCGTCGTGTGGCCACCATGCCATGGATCATGTTGAGCATGGTGTCACTGCCCTTCGTGGTGCTGGTCTGGTTGCTGATCACCTCTGCCAGTGACCACCTCCAGCATTACCGCAGACTGCAGCAAATTGTTGATGTATTCGATGCTGGCCAGGGTGTCCTGCGACCGATGGAAGATATGGCGGCTTATGGACCGGCGCACATCCTGATTGGAGGACCGGAGTTCGGTCAGCTGTTTTCAGAGGCGCGTGATCAGGTGCCGGCGGCGTTACAGCGATTCCAGTCTGCACTGTCCGAAGTCGGCGATCCCGCCACGTCGGATTATGCCGAGATGTTGCAGGCGGACTGGGCGGCCATTGATATGACCACCAGTACGTCGTCGACCATGGATCCCTATGACGCCGTAGGCCGATTGCTGGAACGCGTCTACCGCTCAATGACGTCTTTGATCTACTTTCTGGAGATCGATGCGGGCGACGATATTCACGTGTCGGAATTGTTGATGTTGTCAGTGGAAGACATGCAGTCCGCCAGAGATCATGCCGGTGCCTTGCATGCCCTGACACTGTTTGTGGCGCGCCGCGGCGGCTATGTCGGGTCCGCCGATGCGGAGCGACTGGAGCAGGCCTGGACGGGTTTGCAGTCGGACTTGCAGGGGCTGCAACGCCGCCTTTCCAGTCTCAATTCCCGAGGCCTTGATTCTTCAGTGGCACAAAACTTTCAGCGCGGTCTGGAATCAATGCGTGCCTATCTCGATTACATTGATGAAAACGTCCTGCTTGCGGATCGCATCACGCTGAGCTGGCAGGATGCGGATCGGCGCGGCCATGATCTCAGTGATGCGCTGCATCAGCTCAGCGCCGACCAACTGCTTACCGCCAGACAGCTGTTGCAGCGTTCACGCAGTAATCAGTTATTGCGCGACCTGCTGCTCGCTGCCGGATTGTTTGCGCTGTATATCACTGTTTCCGGTATCGGCTTGTTGTTCTACCGCTCCCGTGAGCAGATGCTGCATGCGTTGGCGGAGAGCAAGACCAAGAGTCAGTTTCTGGCGCGCATGAGCCATGAAATCCGTACTCCGCTTAATGGCGTGATCGGCTTGGCGGAGCTGTTGCGTGAAACCAATCCGGATTCGCGCCAGCGCGAATATATTTCGCTGATTGATAGCGCCGGGCGCTCGTTGATCAGTCTGGTTAACGACATCCTTGATTATGCCAAGATCGAAGCGGGCAAGTTGCAACTGGATGTCGATGAATTCGATTTGCGTGGCCTGATTGAAGAGACCACACAGATGTTCAGTTTGCAGGTTAATGAAAATCACAATCTGCTGCTGTCGATGGTGGGAGACGAGGTGCCGGCACTGCTGCGCGGCGATGCTACCCGTATTCGTCAGGTGCTGATCAATTTAATCGGCAATGCGGTGAAGTTTACCCGCCGTGGCTGGATCGAAATACGCGTCAGTCATCGGCGTCATCTTGATGGGCAAGTGCTGCTGCGTTTCGAGGTGCAGGACTCTGGCATCGGACTGTCTCCGGACGAACAACGGCAGTTGTTCGGCATGTTCAGTCAGGCGTCTGCTGACGTCGCGCGCCGCTATGGAGGCACCGGTCTCGGCTTGAGCATCAGTCGTGAGCTGGTACGCCTGATGGGGGGGGATATCGATGTGATTTCCGCGCGCAACTGGGGGTCCACATTCTGGTTTGATCTGGCCTTGCCAGTGGTCAGCACGACATCTGCGCAAACCATTGCGCCGCTGCCGCTGCAGCAACCGGTTTTGCTGATTGATGTCTCGGGTGCCATGTCCAGACTGGTGCGTGCGGCCGGCGATGTGCTTGAGCCGGTTGAGGCGGTGACCAGTTTTCGTGCGGCGGAACAGTTGTTGCATCAGGACAGAGAGTTCGGCTTGCTGGTGTTCTATTTTGACGAGCAGAGCCATGCCGATGGCCTGTTATCGCAGCATTTGCAGCAGGCGAGAGCGCTGGCAGTGCGCTGCGGCGGCAGGCTCAGGCTGGTGACGGGCGTGCGTGGTGATGTGCCGGGCAGGGCGGTGTCATCCGGCAATATTGAGGAGAGCCTGGTCAATCGCTCGGTATACAGTCTGGCTCAGCTGCTCGATGTGTTCAGTGCCGAGCCAGCGCGGGATCTGCCTGCGGCAGCATCGGCGGATGGCGGGGACGAGGCGAGTCTGGCCAGCTTTCCCCATCTGCGGGTGCTGGTAGCCGAGGACAACCCGGTCAATCAACTTGTCACCCGAGGCTATCTGGCACGTCTGCGCATAGAGCCGGATCTGGTTGAGGATGGTCGTGCGGCTGTGCAGCGCTATCGTGAGCTGCAAGGTGGTTTCGACGTGATCTTGATGGATCTGGACATGCCGCTGCTGGATGGTCCAGGGGCCAGTCGACAAATACGCGCGCTGGAGCAGGCCAATGGCTGGCGGCGCTGCCACATTCTGGCCCTCAGCGCACACGCGTTGCCTGAGTATGGTGAGCAGGTGCTCCAGGCTGGAATGGATGGCCAGTTAGTAAAACCTGTCACTGTCAGCCAGTTGGCGGAGGCTCTGGCCCATGTGGCGGGGCCGCAGAGTTGACGAAAAAATGCACTTTGAGCCAATTCGCACATTAATAGTGACGCCTTGTTCACAGTTTATGTACGTAGATAGACTTAAGATTTTCAGACATTTTGCAATCTTTCTGACATTTTCTTCGTATACTGTTGCTCATGATATCCATGGAGGTTGATCTGATGCGCTGGTTAGTAACGATGTTTGCCCTGTTTCCTGCTTTGGCATTGGCCAATGGTGCCCCGGATGAGCGCCTGTGCTTTGCCGCGGTGACTGAAGGTGCTCTGGCCGAAGCGGTTGAGACAATGATGGATGAGGGTGCATTCCCCTACGCCCGTGCCGAAGACATGCTGACGCTGGACTGTGAAGGCGAGTCCCTGCTGCAGCGTATGATTCTTGCGCAGCAGGCGGAGAATCTGGAGTACGCGGTGATCGATATGGGCACCAACGTCAATGAGCCGCTGATGCAGGCCGAGGCCGGCAAGCTGTCCTTGACCCAGTACCTGATGCGTCAGGCGGTATTGGCGCCGAGCCCGGAAGCCCGTGCGTTCGCGATGGACTATATGAAAGAGCTGGGTGACGCGGAGTTCAATCCGCTGTTGTCTCTGTCGATGAACTGATTTGTCTGTTGCAGTTTCTTGAAGCCCCGCTGAGCGGGGCTTTTTTTTGTCTGCCGTGTGCGCAGCGATGAACGAATCAGAGGTAGACCTGCAGCTTTTCACGTATCACGCGCTGAATGCTGCTGACTTCCATACGCGAACGCTCGGTCAGACGCGAGGGGATAATACGGTGTAGGTGCAAGCAGGGGTCATCCTTGCGAAAAGCGCGCAGGTCGCCCTTGGTAATCACTGGCAGGAAGGGGTCGTTTTCCTTTTCGCGCTTCATCAATGCCCATAGCCCCGCCTTGAGCGGTACCGGACGCACAATACGCTGACCATCACGCATCATCGGTAGCGTGATGTGCAAGCCCTCTTTGCCGATGTTGTCGCCTGGAATGATGTTGATACCGGTCGCCTTGACGCTGTCCTCAGGAATACCGTTGAAGGTGTCATGGTAGGCATAGGGGTTGGGCAGAATAATCAGCGAGCGGTCATCCGCTTCCGGCACGCTGATTTCGAAATTGGTATAAAGTTGCGACACCGGGCCGCTGAACACACAGAGAGTGTCCTGAAACTGCTGGGCGAATTTGATCGCACGCTGGTGATTATCGAAATGATTAAGCCGCCAGATCAGATGATCCGGAGCCTGCATTTCCTGATTTTCATTGTCATTCAGCATTGCAATTTCCGCGTTCATGGCCGACATCCTGTCCCTATGAATCACCCAAAGTGCTTACGAGGCTACCATACTAAATGCTGTGTGAATATGGATTTGCATCGCTTGAGGGTGATCTGCCCGGGCGCTCGAGCCAGAACAGTTTGCCTGCAGACGGCCATATAAATCAATAAGATGTCACTACCTATTAATGTAATATCTGATCAGATATTGAGCGCCCTGACTCGCCATCACTGCGCCATTCTGGTCGCCCCACCGGGAGCCGGCAAGAGCACGGCTGTACCGTTGATGCTGCTCAATCAACCGTGGCTCGGGAACCAGCGCATCCTTCTTCTCGAACCGCGCCGACTGGCAGCGCGCGCGGTCGCCTCACGCATGGCGGACACGCTGGGAGAGCAGGTTGGCGCCACCGTTGGCTACCGCACCCGCTTTGATACCCGCGTCGGTCCGGACACCCGCATAGAGGTGATTACCGACGGCGTGCTGCTGCGCATGCTGCTTCAGGACCCGTCACTGGCGACGGTCGGTGCCGTGCTGTTTGACGAGTTCCACGAACGTGCCATCGGTGCCGACACCGGCGCGGCCTTGTTGCTGGAAGTGCAAGAGTCATTACGGCCGGACCTCAGGCTGTTGCTGATGTCAGCCACCCTGCCGGGGCAGCGCTTGCGTGACTGGTTGCCGCAGGCCGTTTGGCTGGAGTCCGCCGGCCGCAGCTATCCGGTAACGGTGGAGTACCGGCCGGTGCCTGTTCGACGTCAGTGGCTTGATCATCTGGCTGACTGCCTGGTTGAGGCGCTGCCGGGTCACGCTGGCAGCGTGCTGGCGTTTCTGCCCGGGCGTGGCGAAATCGCCGCTGTCCAGCGGCGCCTGCAGCAGCGATTACCCGACGATGTGGTGGTGCTGCCGCTGCATGGCTCGGTGCCGCCAGCCGCACAGCGGCAGGCGATCAACGCCGATCCGCATGGGCGTAGGCGACTGGTGCTGGCTACCGCTGTGGCGGAAAGTGCGCTGACGTTGGAGGGCGTGAGTCTGGTCGTGGATGCCGGCTGGCAGCGACTGTCGGCCTTTGACGCCGGCGCCGGCATGGGCCGTCTGGTGACGCGTCGGCTTTCCAGGGCCAGTGCCGATCAACGGGCCGGGCGGGCCGGGCGTCAGGGTCCCGGTCGGTGTCTACGTCTTTGGCCTGCGGATGAAGTGCTGGCGGAGCAAACGCCGGTGCAGATTGCCAATGCGGATTTGATGCCGCTGGTGCTGGATCTGGCGGCCTGGGGCTGTCGTGACCCCGATCAGCTGGCATGGCTGGAGCCGCCGCCGGCACGTCACTGGGCACAGGCCAGAGATGTGCTGCAGGCGCTCGGCTTGCTGGACAGGGCGGGTGCCTTGACCGAACTGGGGCGATCCTGTCAGCAGCATCCGCTGCACCCGCGTCTGGCGCGCATGGTGTGTGCGGCGGCCGAGACGCAATGCAGCCATCTGGCCATCAAGCTGGCGTTGATGCTGGAAAATCCGCTGCCGGGCGCTTACCCGGAAGACATTGATCCGTTGTCGCGGCTGCGCTGGTTCAGTGGTACTAACGATGACGCCCGCAGCGCCAGCCTGCAGCAACAGTACCGTCAGCTCAGCCGGAAGCTCGGACCGGATTGCGCCTCTGCCGAAGCCTGTGTCGGTGATCTGTTGCTGGCGGCATTTCCGGATCGTCTGGCGCGTCGCCGCGACGACAGCGATCAGCGCTATCTGCTGCGTAATGGTCGTGGTGCGCGGCTGCCGCAGGCCGCCGCCAGCCCGGCCGACTGGCTGGTGGTGGCGGATGCAGATGGTGATAACCGTGAAATGCGTATCAGGCTGGCGGCAGCACCCGGCGCGACGCGGGTAGACCAGTTGGTGGGGCAGCAGGGCCGCTGGCAGGCTCGACTGGAGTGGTCAGCTGACGGACGTCAGTTTCGCAGTCGACGCCAGCGCATGCTCGACGCCATTTCTGTTGAGGACACTGCGGCGCCTGCCGACGATCAGGCCGAACTGTCTGCTGCGGTGCTGGCGCACGTTGCCACACATCTGGACAGTTTGCCCTGGACGCCAACGCTCCGGCAGTGGCAGGCACGCACGCAGCGCATGCATGACTTGCTAGGCGGTGACTGGCCCGACGTCAGTGATGCTGCCCTGTGCGCCAATGTCGCTGACTGGCTGGCTGGCTTTCTGGCGCCGGCGTTGTCGGCACGCAATCTCGCTGCGATTCCGTTGCACGCTGCGCTGCATGGCATGCTCTCGTATGCGCAGCAGCAACAACTCGATCAGTGGTTGCCCGCCGAGTTAACTGTGCCTAGCGGTCGCAGCGTGGCGTTGGATTATTGCGTTGCGGGTGCGCCGGTTCTGGAAGTGAAGCTTCAGGAGATGTTCGGCCAGACGTCATCACCAACGTTGGCCAACGGTCAGTTAACCGTGCTGTTGCACTTGCTGTCGCCGGCCCGCCGCCCATTGGCGGTTACCACTGATCTGACCAGCTTCTGGCGGCAGGCCTATGCAGATGTGCGCAAGCAGATGCGAGGGCGTTATCCGAAACACCCCTGGCCGGAGGACCCGCTCGCGGCACGTCCGCAAGCCGGTATCAGCTCTTCACGCAAGCCGCGATAGATGAAGCTGGCACGGCGTTGCCAACCGCAACAAAAAGTACATTCACAGGCGACGCTGGATGTAAAAAAAAGTAAAGTGCGCACTGGTGCTGAAAGCACAGCATAGTTTCTTTCTTTGATTAGGAAGAATGCCTGATCTGGGGGCGGGGCATGGCAGGCGGCAGTTACGAAATTATAGTGATCGGCTCGGGACCGGCCGGACTTAGCGCTGCGGCACGTGCCGCGGAGTTGGGTGTATCACACATTCTGCTTGAAGCGAGCGATCAGCTGGCGCTGACCATACAGCGCTACCAGAAGGGCAAGCACGTGATGGCAGAGCCTGGCTTTTTGCCGTTGCGCAGCGCAATCAGTTTTGATGCCGGTACCCGTGAACAGATCCTCGAGGCCTGGGCGCAGGGTGCCGCGCGTCACAAGATCAATGTTGCCTACCGTGCGGAAGTTGCAGAAATCAGCGGCAGTCGCGGCGACTTCACCATCAGCACCCGTCGTGGTGCACAGTACAAGGCGAAGTTTGTTGTCCTCGCCATTGGCGTTCAGGGCAACCCGAGGTTACTCGGCGCGCCGGGGCAGGATGCCGGTTTCGTCCAGTACCAGCTTGATGATCCGGATGAATACCGTGATGAGACCATCGTTGTGGTCGGCGCTGGCGATGCTGCCATCGAGAATGCTCTGGCATTGGCGGCAAACAACCGGGTTTACATTGTTAACCGTCGCGATGAATTTGCCCGTGCCAAAGAGGGTAATCTCAGCAAGATCACCGAAGCGATCGGGCGTAATCGTGTCGAGGGCCTGTTCAATACAACCGTCAAGGAAGTGCTCGACAAGCCCGAAGATGACAAGCCGGGCGTCATTGTCCTGACGACGCCGGATGGCGATATGCGGATTCCGGTGAATCGCATCATCGCCCGGCTCGGAGCAATTCCACCGCGCGCATTTGTTGAAGCCTGCGGCATCAAATTTCCGTCTGACGCCCCTGCAGCGGTGCCGGAATTATCCCATCAGTATGAGTCCAATGTGCCGGGGCTGTATGTCATCGGCGCGCTCGGCGGTTATCCGCTGATCAAGCAGGCCATGAACCAGGGCTATGAGGTTGTCGAGTACATCCGCGGTAACCCGATCAAGCCGGTGGATCATGATTTGCTGGCGAGAAAATTTGCCGGGCTGCCGTTCGATCTGGATGTTGATGGTCTGCTGGATCATCTGCGTAATGAAATCCTGCTGTTCAAGCCGGTCAACCCGTTACGCTTTCGCGAGCTGATTCTGGAAAGTAATGTCTATTGTCCGAAGCCCGGAGAGATTATTTTCCAGCGCAATGACTATACCGATTCATTTTATTCGGTGGTTGATGGCTGGGTTGAAATTGTTGTCGATGAAGACACTGATGCGCGTATTCGTGTCACCGCCGGACAGTTCTTCGGTGAGATGAGCCTGATCAGTGGTCGTCGGCGCAGTGCCACGGTCTATGCCGGTGAATTCTGCGTGTTGGTGGAAACGCCGCGTCGTTCGATGACACGACTGATCAACTCCATTGATGAAGTAAAACGCCGCATTGATGAGGTGTTTATCCTGCGTGCGATTCACTCGCAGTTTGCCCCCAATTCGGAACTCAGCGATCTGGCAGATCTGATCAGCTCTGCCGAGCTGCGCACTTACGCCCGTGGAGAAGTGTTGTTTGCCGAGGGTGAGGAGGGCGATGAGCTGCATCTGGTGCGACGCGGCTCGCTTACTGTTTCGCGCTACGTCAACGGCCGTGACCTGGTGCTGTCGTATGTTCCTGCGGGTAAATACGTCGGCGAGATGGGGTTACTTGGCAATGTTCGGCGTACTGCATCAGTGCGCGCCGCCGTGCCGACCGAAACGGTAGTAATGAAAAGTGCGCCTTTCCTGAAGCTGCTGGAGCGTGATCCAGCCCTGCGCAAACAGGTGCAGAACCAGATTCGCGAGCGCTTGAGCCTGAATTCGCAAATTGAGGCAGGCGGCCAGGGCGGAGAGCTGCTGTCATTCCTGATGGCGCAGGGGCTCGGTGAAGCAACCGATGTGTTGCTGATAGACGAGTCCCTGTGCGTGCGCTGCGATAATTGCGAGAAGGCGTGTGCTGACACCCATGATGGTACCTCGCGTCTGGATCGCGAGGCGGGCCCGACCTATGCACAGATTCACGTGCCAACGTCCTGTCGTCACTGCGAACATCCCCACTGCATGAAGGATTGTCCGCCGGACGCCATCAGCCGCAATGCCAGCGGCGAAGTCACCATCGCAGACAACTGCATCGGCTGCGGCAACTGCGAGAGCAATTGTCCCTATGGTGTTATCCAGATGGCCTACCCCGGGCAGCGGCAGCCGTCAGTCTGGTCGCGCATTTTGTTCGGCGCTGAATCAAAGGCGATAAAGCCCGGGCCGGATGCGCAAAAGCGCGCCGTGAAATGCGATATGTGCAGCTCGCTCAAGGGTGGCCCCGCCTGCGTCAGGGCGTGTCCCACCGGTGCTGCAATCCGCACCAGCCCGGAGAACTTTGTGCAACTGATCAAGCGGGTAAATTAAGGTGCATCAGAGTTTCCTGCGTTATGGCAATGCCGCCTACCTGAAGCTGGCTGTGATGCTGGCGCTGATCAGTGTCGCAGCCTATTGGTGGTACGACCCGATTGAGCCGCACAACGGCGGCACCTGGTTGGGCTACACGCTGGGCACCGTCGGCGCCGGATTGATCGTCTGGTTAACCTTGTTCGGTATGCGCAAGCGTTCTTACCGCAATCGACTGGGGACAGTGCAAGGCTGGTTATCGGCGCACGTTTATCTTGGCCTGTCGCTACTGGTGATTGCGACCTTGCACACCGGCTTCCAGTTTGGCTTGAACATCCACACGGTGGCCTACGTGATTATGGTGGCGGTCATCGCCAGCGGCGTCTGGGGGGTGGTGATGTATGTGCGCTACCCCGAATTGATCACGCTGAATCGCGACAATCTTACCCGACGCGCCATGTTCCGGGAGATATCAGAACTTGATCGCAAGGCTTCCATGCTGGTGGAAGCGCTGGGTTCCCCGGTGGATCGCATGGTGATCACCAGCATCCAGCTGTTTGCAATTGGCGGCGGCGTGCGCGCACAGATCAGTGGCGTCGATGATTCGCAGATGATGCTGCCGATCAAGAAAGGCGGCAAGCGTAGCTGGGTCAAGGTATCGAACGTGGCGCAGCGGCGCTTGCTTGATGTGCTGGCGCAGCAGGTGGCAACGTCCCGTGACCCGGCAATTACCGCTGTACTGCAGGAGCTGGTTGACGTGATCCAGACCAAGGCGGCGCTGACGCTGCGTCTGGCGCGTGAAATCCGCATGCAGGCACTGCTGGAGCTGTGGCTGTTCTTCCATATTCCGTTGACGCTGGCTTTGCTGGCAACGCTGACTGCACACATTGTCAGCGTGTTCTATTACTGGTGATGCCGTGACGTTTCTGATTCGAAAGCTGGTCGCCAATCAGGGCTCGCGCAAGAGCTATCAGGACTTTGAGGTTGCGTCGACGCGTCTGACCATCGGTCGCGGCACCGATCAGGATTTGCTGCTGCCGGGCGACCGGGTGTCGTTGCGGCATGCGGAAATCAATCTGCTCGGTGGTCTGATACAGCTTAATTCCAGCGCGCCGCTGGGTGTCGTGGTGAATGGTCGCACTTGCCAGAGCGCCAGCCTGAAGATCGGTGATCAACTGCTGATCGGTGATTATCATCTGGTGCTGATTGCGCCGCCTGATGATGACATTGAATGTGCCATCACCGTTCAGCAGTTGCAGCCGCAGGAATACGAGGGACTTGATCCGTCAGACTACAAAACCTTTCTGCGCCACGTGCCCTGGTTGAGCAAGCGTACGATTGGCTGGTCACTGTTTGTGCTGATGATTCTGATCGGCCTGGGCTTGCCGGTGCTGTTCAATCAGCTGCCGGCATTGCGTGATGCCTCGCCCGTGGCGCTGCCCGATGACAGTGTCTGGCTGAGCGGTCCGCTGCACCGTGAGCATCGTTTTATCGGCGATGACTGTCAGGCCTGCCATACCGAGCCGTTTGAACCGGTACAGGACAGTGCCTGCGTTGGCTGCCACAAGGATGTCAGTCAGCATGTGCCCGATGCGCATCCGGCCAATTCGCTGTTCGGCACCCAGAATTGCGCCTCCTGTCACCACGAACATAACGAGCAGCAACGCATGGTGATGGAAGACCAGCGTTTCTGCGCCAGCTGTCACCGAGTGCTGGCATCGGTGATGGGACCGCGCGGGCAGGTCAGTAATGCCTCGGATTTCAGTCATGATCACCCGGATTTCCGCCTCAGCTTGTTGCAACCAACATTGCAGGACGGTGACTGGCAGTGGCTGCAGACCGGACGGCAGGCGCGCACAGAGCAGCTCAAGGAAATCAATCATCTGCGCTTTGACCATCAGCAGCATCTGGCCAAAGAAGGCATGAAAAATGAATCCGGTGCCTACGAGGTGCTCGAGTGCAGCAGTTGCCACATTCCTGCGGCGGATGGTTTTGGCATGGTGCCGATCACCATGGAGAATGCCTGTGGCCGATGTCATTCGCTGTCGTTTGATCTTGCCAACCCGGCGCGACAAGTGCCGCATGCGCCGCCGGAGCAGGTGATCGAAAGTCTGCGCGAATATTTCAGTACCCGCTTTGTGCAGGAGCGGCTCGGCGGCAGCGCACCGACGTCGATTCGACGGCCAGGTAATGCCGCGCCCACACCGCGCCTGCAGCAGGAAGGATTGGCGTGGGTGGAGGCCCGCACCCGGGAAACTGCCGAGGATATGTTCGAGCGACGTGCCTGCGTGACCTGCCACGAGGTGGATACGCTGGAAGAGAATGGCGTCAAGCGTTGGCAAGTACGCCCCAATCGCATCAACCAGCACTGGTTTATGGCGTCGCCATTCCCGCACTACAAACATCGCAATGAAAGCTGTGCGAGTTGTCATGCTGCCGAGCAGTCGACGCAAACCGCGGATATCCTGATGCCACATATCGAGGCGTGTCAGGATTGTCATGGTGGTCCAGACACCGAGGATCGCGTGTTGTCCATGTGTGTAACCTGTCACCGCTATCACCAGCCCGGCACTGAGCTGATGGTGGAGTCACCCTGATGCGCCTGCTGATGTTTACAGCGCTGTTGGTATTGCTGGCCGCGTGTGGTGGTGGCAGTAACAGCAACGGTGGCTGTAATGGCAGTTGTACAACAGCAGCATCATTCCTTACTGCGGCGGAAGTGGAAGCGATAGTGGCTCGCGCGGCAGTGGAGGCGGGTGCGCATGGCAGTGCGGCCACGATTGCGGTGGTTGACCGGGTGGGCAATGTTCTGGCGGTGTACCAAATGACCGGCGCTGCCAGCGCGGTCACCATTGCATCACCGTATGCGCGTGATGGCGGGCTGGAAAATATCTCGTTCATTCCGGCGTCTCTGGCGGCCATCGCCAAGGCCGTTACCGGTGCTTACCTGAGCAGCGAAGGTAATGCATTCAGTTCCCGAACCGCTGGCCAGATCGTGCAGCAGAACTTCAACCCGGGTGAAGATAATCAGCCAGCCGGCCCTCTGTTTGGCGTGCAATTTTCACAGCTTGCCTGCTCGGATCTGGTCAATGCCTTTGGCGGTGGCACGCAGGGACCCAAGCGTTCGCCACTTGGACTGGCGGCTGATCCGGGTGGCATGCCTCTGTACAAGGACGGTGCACCGGTGGGTGGCATCGGTGTGGTTGTCGATGATCGTTACAGCTTCGACAGCCTGATTTCTGATGTCGATGTTTCGCTCGATGAAGCAGTTGCCATTGCCGGCGCAGGATCGTTCATGGCGCCAACGGATCGGCGTGCTGATCGCATTACCGTGGACGGCAAGGTGCTGCGCTTTGCCGAGCCGGATGGCGTTTTCGGCAGCCAGTTGGCGACACCGCCGCTGGCCTCGTTGTCTGGTGCATTGCTGTCGGTGCCGGGATATTTCGATGATGCTGGCGGCATTCTCGATGGCGTCGCATTTGGTCAGAGCGCTTCGGGCATTCGACCTGACACGGAGAACTTTTATCCCGGTCGCGATGCCTGGGTGTTGGTGGACGGTGCGGACAATAACCGTTTTCCGCCCACCGCCAGTACAGAGCCGCTTGGACTGACGGCCGCAGAGGTAAACACGCTTGTCAGTGAGGCACTCGCCATCGCCAATCGTGCGCGTGCCCAGATTCGACGGCCCTACGGCAGCAGTGCCAGAGTGACGGTGGCAGTGGTCGATCTCAATGGTGTGGTGCTGGCGTTGGCACGTACGCGTGACGCGCCTGTTTTTGGCACCGATGTGGCACTGCAGAAAGCGCGCACTGCGGCATTCTTCAGTGGCGCCCAGGCGGGCGCGGAGTTGTTGGCGCTGCCGGATGCCAATTATCTTGGCCCGGATCTGGTGGGTGGGGTGCCGGTGGTGGCGTCCACGTCGCCGATTGCCGATTACGTCACCGCGCTACGCAGTTTCATCGGCCAACCCAATGCGCTCTCTGATGGCGCTTTCGCTTTCTCCGATCGTGCCGGGGGCAATCTCTCGCGTCCGTTCTATCCAGATGGTCTGCAGAGTTCAGTGCATGGCCCCTTGTCGAAGCCCTTTGCCGAGTGGAGCCCGTTTTCCACTGGCATGCAACTGGATCTGGCCTACAACCAGATCATCAATCATGTGGCGTTTGCGGCCGGTCTCACGGGCGTGGATATCGCGCCGGGGTGCAGTGGCATCAGTCGTGTCACGTCGAGTGGCAATGTCGATCCGGTGGCCAACGGCATACAGATCTTTCCGGGCAGTGTGCCAATCTACCGTGACGATGTGCTGGTCGGCGGCATAGGTGTCTCCGGTGACGGTGTCGACCAGGACGACATGATCGGATTTCTGGGGCTGCATAATGCTGCGCAATTGCTCGGCACTATCAACAATGCACCGCGTGACATACGCGCGGACAGATTGTCGCCGAAGGGCATCGGTTTGCGTTTTATTCAATGTCCGCAGGCACCGTTCAACAACAGTGATGCGCAGAACGTGTGTGAGGGCAAATAGATGAAATATTTCATCCTGCCCCTGCTGCTGATCGCTCCGCTGGTGCAGGCGCAAGACTGTGCTCCCACGCCCGCCCGTGAGCGAGTGCGCTTGCCCGGCAAGGTGACGCCGGTGTTTGATCCGGATAATTGCAACCCGGATCGCGTCGCGCTGCCGCCGCTGTTGCAGGATATGCCATTACAGGTGGTCCCGGATCGCTGGCGAATTGTCGATAGCCTACCGGATTATAACCACTCACTGCTCAATCCCTATCAGCGCAATATTCTCAAGGGCGACAAGCCGCTCTATGGCGAGTGGTTTTTGTCACTCAGCGCCATTTCTGATTCAGTGATCGAGTGGCGCAATATTCCCACCCCGGTGGCGCCACAGGCCAGTGCCAGCAACGGCGATCTCGATATTTTCGGATCTGGGCAGCAGGTGACCTATAACCAGAACTTCATCTTCGAGGTGGCATACCTGAAGGGTGATACTGTGTTTCGTCCGCCGGATTACGAGTTCCGCTTTTTGCCGGTGATCAATGTCAATCGTACCGAGGCGGAAGAGTTGCGCGCCTTGTATATTGATCCTGATGAGGGTGATAGCCGCAATGATGCTCACCTGGGTATTCAGGGCGCATTCTTCGATTATCATATCCGTAACGTCTCCGAGCGTTATGATTTCGATAGCGTGCGCATCGGTATTCAACCGTTCAACGCGGATTTTCGTGGCTTCCTGTTTCAGGATAGCCAGTTCGGTGCGCGTCTTTTTGGTACCCGCCACAACAATATTTTCCAATACAACCTGGCCTGGTTCAGAAGATTGGAGAAGGACACCAACAGTGGCTTGAATGATGTTGGTGTCAGGCTGCGTGATGACGATGTGTTCGTTGCCAATCTGTATTGGCAAGATTTGCCGAGCTTGGGCTTCACCACGCAGGCGACATTGCTGCACAACCGCAATCGCGAGGATGAGTTCTTTTTTGACAACAACGGCTTTATCGCCCGGCCGGCATCGTTGGGTTTCGAGCGCTCGCGTGATTATGACGTCACCTATGCCGGTCTCAACGGCGATGGCCATTTTGGTCGTATCAACCTGACAGCTTCTGCCTATTATGCGTTCGGTGACAGTGAGCCGGGTGTGTTTTCCTCAGCCAAGACCAGCATTGAAGCCGCCTTCCTTGCGGCTGAAGCCGGCTTCGATATGGACTGGGTTCGCTGGCGCTTTACCGCTGTCTACGCCAGTGGCGACGCTGACCCCTTTGATGATGAAGAAAACGGCTTTGATGCGGTGTTTGAGAACCCGATCATCGCGGGGGCGGATACCAGCTTCTGGATCCGGCAGGGCATCCCGTTGATTGGAGGCGGCGGTGTAACGCTGTCAACGCGCAATGGTATTCTGCCGAATCTGCGCTCGTCGAAAGAGCATGGCCAATCTAATTTCACCAATCCCGGCTTGCAGTTGCTCGGCGTTGGTGCTGATCTGGACCTGACACCGTCGACGCGACTGTCGTTCAATGCCAACCATCTGGCCTTTGATGACACTGCCGTGCTGGAGGCGGTGCGTCAGCAGGATGACATTGACAGCACTATTGGCTGGGACCTTTCCGCGGCACTGATCTGGCGGCCGATGGAAATCCAGAACATTGTATTCCGACTGTCTGCGGCACAGCTTTTGCCTGGAGATGGCTTCGATCAACTCTACGCTGACGATAACCGTTATTCGGTGTTGGCCAACCTGATATTGACCTACTGATGCTGACTCAACGTACGTTAACACGCTTTCTGATTCTGACGCTGATGCTGTTCGTACCGGCAGCCGGGTTGCTGGCCAGCGAAGGTGAAGAAGCTGTAGTCGTAGAAAATCGTGTCACCGCGCCGCCGGCGCCGGCATGGCAAACCGAAGCGGAAGCGTCGGCGAAAAGTGCGGGTTGTCGCAGTTGCCATACCGACACCGATCAAAAAACCATGCATAGCAACCCGGCGGTAGTCCTGGGCTGTACTGACTGTCATGGCGGCAACGCCGCGGTGCAGAAGCCGCAGGGCCTCGACGATATACATTCAGAGGACTATCAAGGGCTGCTGCGCGAAGCTCATGTGCTGCCGGACTATCCAGGTGCCTGGCATTTCCCCCACAGTGCCAATCCCAAAAACAGTTACACCTTGTTGAACCGCGAGTCGCCGGAGTTTGTTCGCTTCGTTAACCCGTCCGATTATCGCATCGTGCGTGAAGCATGCGGCGCCTGTCATTTGCCGCAAATTCTTGCTGCCGAACGATCACTGATGGCCACCGGCGCCATGCTCTGGGGTGGGGCGGCGTACAACAACGGCATCCTGCCCTATAAGCGCTACATTCTGGGCGAGGGGTATACCCGTGAGGGTGAGCCGGCGGCAGTGATTCCATTGCAGCAGCCCGACAAGAAAATGGCCGCCCACGGTATCCTGCCGGGACTGAATCCATTGCCAGCCTGGGAGACCACCAAGCCCGGCGATATTTTCCGCGTGTTTGAAGATGGCGGGCGCAATATCAACAGCCTGTTCCCGGAAGTCGGCATACCCGGTTCGTTAGGACAGCTGCAGCGACTCGAAGAGCCCGGGCGGCCGGATATCAAGCAGTCCAATCGTGGTCCCGGCACCGGTGCACGTATCTCCGTGCCGGTAATCAATATCACCAAGACCCGCCTTAATGATCCGCTGATGTGGTTCCTCGGCACCAACGATCAGCCCGGTGATTATCGCAGCTCTGGCTGCGCCTCTTGCCACGTGGTGTATGCCAACGACCGCGACCCACAACACTCTGGTCCGTACGCGCGTTATGGTCATTGGGGCAAGAGCATCACGCGTGATCCGACCATCAGCAAGAAAGAGTCCGGTCATCCGTTACAGCACACCTTTACCCGGGCAATTCCCACCAGCCAGTGCATGGTCTGTCATATGCACCAGCCCAATATGTTCATGAATACCTATCTGGGCTACACCATGTGGGACTATGAATCTGATGCGCCCTTCATGTGGCCGGAGGAACAGAAGTACCCCACCGACGAGGAGATCCGCGAAGTCAACGACCGTAACCCGGAGGCGGCGGCGGTGCGTGGCAAGTGGGCGAGTCTGGATTTTCTCTCCGATGTCTGGGAGTTAAATCCGAAGCTCAAGGACACGCAGTTCGCCGACTACCATGGTCATGGCTGGAACTTCCGCGGCATCTTCAAGCGTGACCGTGAGGGGAATCTGCTGGATGCCGATGGCAACCAGGTTGATGCCAACGATCCGGACAAATTCCGCAAGGCCGTGCACATGGCCTCGATTCATGCCGAGAAGGGCATGCATTGCGTTGACTGCCATTTCAGTCAGGACAGTCATGGCAATGGTCATATCTATGGTCAGGTGGCTGATGCGATTGAAATCAATTGTCAGGATTGTCACGGCACCGCGGATGCTTACCCGACATTGAAAGCGACCGGGCCTGCTGCGCCACCAAAGGCGCGTGACCTGAGCCTGTTGCGTAACCCGGACGGCCAGCGCCGTTTTGAATGGGTCAATGGAAAGCTGATTCAGCGCTCGCTGGTCACTCCCGGGCTGGAGTGGGAGGTCAGTCTGGTCAAGGATTCGGTGACCCCGGCAAGCGAGCATTACAATGCCAAGTCGGCGCGTGCCAAGCTGATGAGCACGGACAAGGACGAATTCCATTTCGGTCTCGATGTGAAGCCCGAGCAACGCGCCCACAAGGATGAGGAAATCGAGTGCTACACCTGCCACACCTCCTGGACAACGGCCTGTGGTGGTTGTCATTTGCCGATCGAAGCGAACTGGAAAACCGAGCGCCATCATTACGAGGGCGGTGAGACGCGGAATTTTGCCACCTACAATCCACAGGTGGCGCGCAATGAGATTTTCATGCTTGGCAAGCGCGGACCAGGACACGAAGGCAAGATCGCGCCGACACGCTCAACGTCAGCGTTGGTGTTGAGTTCCACCAACGCCAATCGTGAGCGCATTTACATCCAACAGCCGCCGATTGCAGCGAGTGGATACAGTTCGCAGGCGTTCAATCCGCACTTCCCGCACACCACGCGCAAAACCGAGACCAAGACCTGTAGTGATTGTCACTTGTCAGAGCAGCGTGACAACAACGCGATCATGGCGCAGCTGCTGATGCTCGGTACCAACTACATCAATTTTGTTGGTCGTTATGCCTGGGTGGGTGGTGACGGAGGCATTGCCGCCGTGGCGGTAACGGAGTGGGATGAACCACAGGCAGTATACGGCAGTTACCTGCAGCGTTATGCCTATCCGGATTTCTACCAGCAGCATCAGGAGCGCGGCCAGCAACTCACCACGGTGCACAGTCATGGCGGCGGTAATGCACGCTGTTTGCAAATGCGCGGCGAGTACGTGTATGTGGCTGAAGGCAAGAAAGGCTTCAATGTCTACGATATTGCCAGTATCGACAATAAGGGCTTTTCCCAGCGTATTATCAGTGCGCCTTTCAGTGTGCTGGGCCAGGATAACCATGTCGCCAGCAGGAATGCGTCATGTGTTGTACTCGCCTCGACACAGCCGGTGCACCCACCGCGTAACACCGGCGCCTTGATGCGACAGGTGAATCTGGAACAGCCCTTCCACCCGATCTATAACTACGCGCTGATAACCGATGAAGAAGAAGGGTTGATTCTGGTGGATATCAACACCTTTGCTGATGGCGAGTTCCGCAATAACCATCTTGATCGGGCGCTGAGCTGGAATCCGCAAGGTGTGCTCAACGGTGCGCGACATCTGTCTCTGGCGGGGCACTACGCCTATGTTGCTACGCCTGAAGCACTGGTGGTGCTGGACCTTGATAATCCGTTGGCGCCGAAGTTGTTGCAGACCATCAAACTGGATGATCCGCGCGCGTCAGCGGTGCAGTTCCGCTATCTGCTGGTGACCACGGCAAGTGGTGTGCAGACGCTGGACATTACCCATCCGGATAAGCCGAAGCTGCTGCCTGAAGCCTTGCTGGCGCTCAAGGACGCGCGCCGCGTGTATATAGCGCGTAGCTATGCCTACGTTGCCGCGGGTGCGCAGGGACTTGCGATTGTCGATATTGTTAATCCGGAGAAGCCCAGGCTGTACCAGTTGTTCAATGCTGAGGGCGCCATCAGTGATGCCAATGATGTGATTGTTGCCTCGACCAACGCCTCTGCCTTTGCCTATGTGGCTGACGGCGTAAACGGTTTGAAGGTGGTGCAATTGACGTCGCCGGCATCACAGCCGAACTTCTATGGCTTTAATCCGGCGCCGCAACCGGAACTGATTGCGTGGGCGAAAACACCGATGCCGGCGCTGGCACTTTCCAAAGGGCTCGATCGTGATCGCGGTGTTGATGAAACCGGCGGGCAGATTGCGGTATTCGGTCGTCTGGGCTCACGACCACTGACGTTGCCGGAAATGCAGAAGCTATACCTGAAGGATAATGGTGAACCCTACTTCGTCAGTGACGAAGTGCCGCAGGGCAGGGCAAAACGATGAGCATCGATTACACAATGACTGCTGTGGTACGGCGATGGCTGACGTTGCTGCTGGTCGTCATCAGCACCGCAGTGGCCGCGGAGGACAAGCATATGGGGGTAGCCACCTGTGCCTCCAGCGTGTGTCACGGCAATTCGTCACCGAAGCCGGACGCCAACATTTTGCACAGCGAGTATGTGTTGTGGGGGCAGCAGGATCCGCACGCCAATACATTCCAGGTGCTGCTATCGGCGGAATCGGCGCGCATCGCCAACAAGCTCGGTATCGGCCGTGCCGATCAGGCGCCGGTTTGCCTTGCTTGCCATACCGATTACGTGCCGCAAGCGCAGCGCGGCGAACGCTTCCAGCTGAACGACGGTGTCGGGTGTGAGGCCTGCCATGGCGGGGCCGGTCGCTGGCTGACCACACATACGGAAAAGGGCATGAGCCATGCGGACAATATTGCCCAGGGTCTGCGGCCGCTCGAGGACCCGAGCGTCAAGGCACAGGTCTGCCAAGGCTGTCATGTTGGTGCCGAAGGCAAGTTTGCCGGCCACGACATCATGGGCGCTGGGCATCCGCGTCTGCAGTTTGAATTGGCCAATTACTCTGCAGCATTGCCGGAACATCACCGCATAGATGAGGATTACCGCGCGCGCAAACAGGTGGCGACCGAGTTGCAGTTGTTCAGTGAAGGACAACTGCAGGCGGCGATGAACACGCTCGAAGGACTACGCAGCGCGCGCTTCGATCAGGGCGGAATGTTTCCGGAACTGGCGTTTTTTGATTGTCATGCCTGTCATCAGCCGATGAACCCGGTCAACTGGCAGCAGCGCGAGCCGTCCCAGGATGTGTCTGCCGGCGCGGTGCGCCTCAACGACAGCGCCTTGATCATGACGGCACTGTTGTGGAAACTGCGGAATCCTGCCGCGGCAGATAACTGGCAGCAGGGTGTGCGCGCATTGCATCGCAGCAGCCAGAAGGGTGTCGAACCGTTGCAGAAAGTGGCCGGACTGCTGCACCAGCAAGTGCAAGCCATGCTCAGGGATTTTCGTCAGCGCCCGATGACCGTGGCCGAAGCGCGCATCCTGACCCGCAGCATGGTGGCCTACAGTCGTGATCAGGCCTTTAACGACTATATGACCGCCGAGCAGATCACCATGGCGCTGAATATCATGATGCGTAATGGCGGCGTGGAGAATGCGCAGCAGCTGGCGCCGCCGCTGGATGCCTTGTATGACAGCCTGAACGATCAGCACAACTTCCATGCGTGGAAGTTCCGTCAGGCGATGGATCGTTTTTCGGGGTTGCTGCGCTGAATGCTCGTCGCTGCGCAGCGGCTGTTTTGACCAAGTGACCAGAAACAGGGAGAACAAAGATGGCTGATCAACAGGTCTTTGAAAAAGCGCAGCAGGATGTCAAAACCCTGACCAGTCGCCCCAGCAATGATGACCTGCTGTTTCTCTATGCGCATTTCAAGCAGGGCAGTGATGGTGATGTCAGCGGCAAGCGACCGGGCATGCTGGATATGGTTGGCCGTGCCAAGTACGACGCCTGGGCCAAACTCAAGGGCATGAGCAAGGATGACGCCCGAGGCAAATACGTCGGCAAGGTGGATGCCTTGCTGAAATCGCACAAGTGACGTGAAGGCTTGAGAAGACGGCGCCATAAGGCGCCGTTTTTTTTGGCCGCAAACATCAGCACGATGTCATTCATGGTCAGGTAAACATATTGTTTCCTGTGCTGGCCCGGAGTATTTTCTGTGACTGGATTGTCAGGGGAGCATGCCAATGACCAAAGCGCCACAACCTGCCGCTGTACTCGCGCCGGTTACCCGTCGGCGGTTTTTGCGCTGGACTTTGTATGGCGCGGCAGCGGCGTCCGTGGCTGCGGTCGGTGCTGTGGCATTGCTGCGCCGTTCGCCGGTGGATGCGCGCGCGGTGCCTGACGGTCTGAAGTCCCTTTCGGCGGCGGAATATCACCTGTTTGAGCGTGCGCTACCGGTGCTGTTGCCGGTGCAAGGTACTGGTCTGGCGCCACGCGAGGCGGTTCCGGTGCTTGCCAACATTGACGCCATGATGGCGCTGCTGCCCGCTGGATTGCGGCAGGACGTGGCCGCCGGCCTGACACTGTTTGACCACGCGGCGTTAGTGTCTGGCTGGCATGGCAAACGATTTGTGGACCTCGATGACGCTGACGCGACCGCCTATTTTGATCGCTGGTCGGAGGGCAACAGCATTCAGCGCGCACTGGCGACGCTGGTGAAAAAGTTCGTCTATGTCGGTTATTGGCGTGATCCGCTGACTTGGCAGGCGCTGCAATTTGATGGCCCGGTGTCCGACCGCTGGGGGCTGGCGTCTTTGGGCAACACGCCATTGCCGTCCGAATCCCTGGAGCAGACGGCATGAGCGCGCGCGACTTTTTTCGCCAGCAGGGCCTGTCGGTGACACAGGGCCGCGATCTGCGCGGCGATATCAGGTTACGCGCCGATGTGGTGGTGGTCGGCTCCGGCGCGGGCGGTGCCGTTACTGCCTATGAATTGGCACGACAGGGGTTGAAGGTGATCGTGCTCGAAGCCGGGCCCTATATCCCGTCGTCAGCGTTCAGCGAGGACTTCACCGACAGTCTCGAGCGCCTGTACGCTGATGCCGGTGCGCAGACCAACAAGGACGGTGACCTGCTGCTATTGCAGGGCAAATGCGTGGGAGGCTCCACCGTGGTGAATGCCTGCGTCGCGTTCCGCACGCCTGGTTTTATTCTGCAGGACTGGCAGCGTGACCATGGCCTGACCGGGCTCACCGAAGAAGTGCTGGCGCCTTACTTCGCGCGCGTGGAGGCGTTGCTGTCGATCGAGGACAACGGCGAGCATGAAATCGCCCGTCACAGCCAGCTGGTGCGCGCCGGTGCACAGCAGCTGGGCTGGTCAGTGAAGCCGTTCAAACGCAATATCCGCGATTGCGCGCTGACCGGGCACTGTCTGTCCGGGTGCAAGACCGATCGCAAGCAATCCATGCTGGTGACCTATTTGCCCTGGGCGGTGGCCCACGGTGCGCGCATCTACAGCGATACCGCCGTCACGCGGATCGACGCTGTCAATGGTGCCGTCACTGGGGTACAGGCGCAGGCCAGCGATGCCGACGGCAATGTCGTGGCGCAGATCAGCGTCGAGGCACCGCTGGTGGTGGCCGCTGCCGGTGCGGTGCAGACACCGCTGTTGCTGCTCAGCAGCGGCCTCGCCAACCGCTCCGGTCAGGTCGGCAAGAACTTTGCCTGCCATCCGTCACTGTATGTGGCGGCGCGCTACCCGGAGCCGGTCTACCCGTGGCGCGGCGCCTTGCTGGGTGTCTACGTGGATGAGTTCATGCATCCCGACAAGGGTGGTTTCATTCTCGAAGCCGGCGGTCTCGGCGCCGTGGAGATGTGCCTGGTGAGCGAGCCGGGCACCGGCAAGCCGTATGTGGATTTCATGCAGGACGTGCGCTACTACAGCGGTCTGGTGACCCTGATCCACGACCACAACGTTGGTCAAATCAGTTGGGACAGTGCACGCAAGCGCATTGATTACCGGCTCGCCGAGCCGGATTTCGACGCCATGATTGCCGCACTGGCGGCGGCAGCGCGGATCCAGTTCGCCGCCGGTGCCGAGGAAGTGTACGTGCCGGCAACTGAACATCTGGTGATTCGCAACGAGGCAGAAATCGATACCGTGCTGGCGCGGTTGCAGAATGCCCCACAAGTGTTACGGATGGTGTCATATCACCCCCAGGGCACTTGCCGGATGGGCGCCAATCCGGACACCAGTGTGGTGGCGGAACACGGTGAAAGCCACGATATTCACGGCCTTTACATTGCTGATGCCAGCCTGTTTCCGACCTCAATCATTGTGAATCCGCAGGTTACGGTGTACGCCATGGCCACCCGCATTGCCGAGCAGATACTGGCACGACGTGACCGGTATCTTGTTGCCGGATAGCAATACAACCGTTCTCCTTTGTTGTTGATTCCGTTAGACTTCCATGGCTTATAACAATAACAGGGAGCCGCTAGTGGCTCCGTCGGAGCAGGCGATGGTGCAAAAAACCACAACCCCCGCTTTCATGTCAGGCCTGGAGCCACTGTCGCGCCGGTCGGTGCTAAGGGGACTGGCCGTGGGTGGCATGGCGGTAACCGCAGGCTGTAGTCGCCTGTTTGGCCGCAAGGATGCCCCCGAAGCTCTCCAATACAAGCACCTGAATCAGGACGAAGTGCGCACCGTGACCGCGCTCACCGGCGTGTTGCTGCCGGCCGAGCAATACGGTCTACCGTCTGCGCTGGACACCGTTCCTACTGTCAAGAATGTCGACACCATGGTCGGCCAGATGCCGCCGCAGACCCGCCAGTTGCTGGGCCTTGCGCTGTGGGTGTTTGAAAGCCGGCCGATGATGAGTTTCAAGTTCAGCCGCTTTTCCAAGCTTGACCAGGACAAGGCCACCGAATATGTGCTGGCGATGCAGCAAGGTGCGTTTTTCGAGCGCGGCATTACCTCGACCCTGAAGACCCTGATCACGGTGAACTACTGGCGTGATTCACGGACCTGGCCTGGCCTTGAATATACCGGCCCGGTGACTGAGAAATGGGGGGTGCGTCGTCTTGGCAATGCGCCTCTGCCGTTGGTGTGAGGTAGGACTGATTCATGCGTATTGTTACTGTTCCCCGTGATGGCGTCCCCGTTACTGATGCGCGTACTGTCGCTGCAGATCCGGCGCTGGGCAAGAATTTCGCTGTCCAGGCGGATGTGGTGGTGGTCGGCTCAGGCGCCGGCGGCTCGGTGGTGGCCTACGAACTGGCCAAGGCCGGACACAAGGTTCTGATTCTCGAAGCCGGCCGTTACCAGCCTAGCTCAGGCTTTACTGAGCATCTTGGCGACACCATGACGCAAATTTATCGCGATCAGGCGGGGCAGTTTAATACCACTGCGGACGTGCTGTTTGTCGAGGGTAAATGTGTCGGTGGCTCCACCGTAATCGGTGGATGTGTCATGCAGCAGCCCTCAGACAAGGTGCTGGACCGCTGGGCCAAGGAGTACGGCCTCACCGATATGAGCGCGGAAAAAATGGCGCCGTTGTACGAACTGGTGGGCAAGTGGCAGGGTGTGCACGTCAACGAAGCGCACGAAATCAATGCCACGGCGCATAAGGTGATTCAGGGCTGTGAGCGTATGGGCTACAGCTGGAAGCCGGTGCAGCGCAACGTCAAGCGTTGTGCATTGACGGGCCACTGTCTGGCCGGCTGTCCGTCGGATAGGAAGATGTCTTCACTGGTAACCCATTTGCCGTGGGCTGCTGCCTACGGCGCACGTATCTTCTCGGATACGGAAGTCACTCGGGTAATTATCCGTAATGGTCGCGCCACCGGTGTTGAAGCGGTGGTGCGCGATCCCGAATCCGGCAATATCGTCTCTCACATGCGCGTCGAGGCCAGTGTTGTTGTCGCGGCGGGGGGCACGATCCAGACGCCGTTGCTGCTGCAGCGCAGCCAACTCAACGACAGAAGCGGCCAGCTTGGAGAAAACCTCACCACCCAGCCGTTTGTGCAGGTCATGGGTAAGTTCAAGGAGGCGCTGTATGGCTTCCGTGGCGCGCTGGTGGGTGTGCAGGTGGATGAGTTCCTGGAGAGCGACGGCTACCTGTTCGCTTCCGGTCTGGCCGAACCCGAGCAGCTGATGGTTCAGGGCGAGCAGGGCGCTGGCAAGGAGCACATCGAGTACATGATGAGCTACAAGCATATGGCCGGCCTGAATGCGTTCTCCCTTGATGAGGGCCATGGCAGTGTGCAGTGGAAAGGTGGGCTGCTCGACGGTGGTAAGGAAATCAAGTGGAACCCAAATCGCAACGAGTTCAATAACATCATTCGCAGTGCGTCGATTGCTGCCCGCATCTTCTTTTCAGCCGGCGCCGAAAAAGTCTGGCTGCCGACATTCCAGAAACTGGAAGCCAACAGCGTCTTCGATCTGGATGAGCAGCTGTCGAAAGTCGATTACGGCATTAACGGTATCTACACTTTCCGCATCAACACCTTCCATGGGCATGGCACAGCACGCATGGGCGCAGACCCCTATCAGAATGTGGTCAGTCCCAGTGGTGAGGTGTTTGGCGTCAGTGGATTGTATGTGGCGGATGCGTCACTGATTCCTGAGCCACTTGCCTACGCACCGCAGTGGACGGTACAGGTACTGGCCAAATATGTGGCCGACAAGATTCAGGCGCGGGCCAGCAGTCATTTCCTGTCCTGATCACCGCATGACACAAAAAAGGCCGCGAAAGCGGCCTTTTTTGTGTCTGTGGTCTGAGCGTCTTTAGCGCACCGGGGTAAATGTTGCCTGCGGTTCGGCGAGAATGTTTTCTGCATAAGCGCCGGGCGATGCACCGTCGCTGTTTTCACTGAAGATAAGACGGGTGAGGAAATTGAACTCCTTGCCGATGGGGATTTCCTCAATGGTAAAGCCGACATTGGGTAGCTGTCCGGGAAAGCGTTCCGGAGGGTTGGCCAGTGTGGCGTCGTCCTGATAGAGCAGGCGAGCCGGCGCCTCGAAGCCTTCCCTGAAGTCCAGTTGCGCGAGGATGTCGAAACCGCGGCCAGTACCAAACCAGATCCAGTTCTTGCCGCTCATGGGCGAACCCACCATCTGCTCTTCCAGCACCGACATCTTGCCATCGGTTATCGCTACCTTGTCGCCGGTCCAGCTGGTGATCAGTTTGCCGCCGTATAGCTGGTTGCCATCCAGAGAAATCGATACGCCGGGGTTCTGTAGCACCGTCTTGGCGATCAGCGGCAGAGTGAAACGTGCGTAGATGTCGGTCTGCTGGGGCATCAACAGGAAGTAATTGCGGATCTTCATCACCGGAATCTTGGCAACGCTCAAGGTCGTAGTGGCATACACCTGCCACGCCAGCGGGCCCTCGATAATTTCGTCAATGCTCGGCTCGAGATTGTCGTTACTCAGGGTCAGGCGCGAGTTCTCGCGGAATACGCCGGCGCTGAGACGAATTTTGAGGGTGTCGAGAATGGATTCCCGCTGGCCCGATGAACCCTTATAGCCGCGGTAGAAAAAGTCGTTCCATATCAGCATGTTGTCGTCGTCCATGTAGAGCGCGTAATCGGTGCTCTTGACGACCATCTTCTGCATGTCGAACTTCACGTAACGCTGGGTGGCCTGCCGGTAGGCATTCTTGACCGCGTAAAAGTAGCGCTCGCCATCGGGCAGGCTGATTTTCAGCTCACCGACCACCTGCTCCAGTGCTGTGCTGGTCAGTTTGTCGCCGCCATCCTCCTTGCGCAGCAGCAGCCGGTCGCTGTTGTCGATGGTGTCAGGCGTGCCCGCCGGTGTCGCGCTCTTGTCGGCGTGGAAGTAGGGGAAACCTTCGGTGGAATACTCCATCCACTGGTGTGGAACCGGGTCAAAGCGACCGCTCCTGGAAACAAAAAAGCTGTACTGGCTGGTTTTCTCGCCGACCAGTGCCGGCAGCTGTTGCCCCTCGACCTGAATGATCTGGGCGATGGCGACGGAGGTCTGGCACAGCATAAGCAGGAGCCCAAGGGATCGGCCTGCAGGTCCAAGTAACTTCTTCATAGCGCGTCTGTTGTTGGTATTCGTGGACTGGGTCACATTATCACCGCGATCGGGGCCGGGGGGTCAATACATGCTGACACTTGTTCACAAAAATTGTTCAGAACCATCAATAAGTTAGTCCCCGATGCACCGGTGACGACTGGCGGGGCTGGCAGTACACTGCGCGGGTGACCTGGGGGCATAGATGAAAAATAACTGGAATCGCTGGGTGGTTGACCATCCCTGGTGGGTCGTTCTGGTGGCGGTGCTGGTCACTTGCGTGATTGGCAGTCAGCTCGGCGGTTTTCGCAACAATAATGATCCGCGGATCTTTTTCACTGAAGATAACCCCGACTTCAAACTGTTCCGTCAGCTCGAAGACCGGTTTACGTCTCTGGAAGTCGTGTTGTTTGTGGTGCATCCGCGCGAAGGTGATGTGTTTACCGCGCGCACTCTGTCAGTGGTCGAACAGCTCACCGATGATGCCTGGACGCTGCCGAACTCAACCCGCGTCGATTCGATCACCAATTATCAGCATACCGCCGTCGACGGCGATGAATTGACCGTGTCTTACCTGGTTGAAGACGCCCTGACACTGACGCCGGAGCAGATCAGTGCGGTGCGCGACATCGCCCTGCACGAGCCAATGCTGGTGGGCCGTCTGCTTTCAAATACAGGTCGCATGGCAGTGGTTCTGGCCACTGTCACGATGACCGAAGGCAATCGCGAAGCGCCGGAAATTACCCGCGCGGCGCAGGAAATGGCGCAGAAGTACCGCGATGCGTATCCGGACCTTGATGTCATGCTGACCGGCACGGTGATTTTTTCTCAGGCCACCAAGCTGGCTACCGACCAGACCATGAAAGTCACCTTGCCGTTGGCGATCATTGCCATGGTGATCTGCCTGCTGATCATTTTGCGTAGCCTGATGTTTATCGCTGTGGTGTTGCTGGCGATTGGCATGTCAATTGCGCTGGCGATTGGTGTGGCGGTGATACTCGGTATCGAGTTTTCGCCGGTGGTGGGTATGGCACCGGCGATGATTTTGACGTTGGCGGTGGCGGATTGTGTCCATATGCTGTCGACCTATCGGCATGAGCGTCTGGCCGGGAAGGATAAACGGGGCGCGATGCTGGAAAGCTTGCGCATCAATTTCCAGCCGGTGTGGCTGACCAGCGTAACCACGGCGATCGGCTTTGCGATTCTCAATTTTTCCGAGTCACAACCATTTCAGGCACTCGGCAATGTGGTGTTGATAGGTGTGCTGCTGGCGTTTCTGTTTGCCGTGGCCTTTTTGCCGGCAATGGTCATGCTGGTGCCGCACCGGATATCACCGCTGCGACAGGCAGACTACGAGCCTGCCATGGTGGCGCTCGCGAACTTCATTATTCGCCACAGCCGCAGGCTGTTACTGGCGACGGGCGCTCTGGTGGCGGCGTTGATTGCCTGCCTTCCTGCCAATCACATCAATGACGTGTTCAACAAGTATTTTGACGAGACTTTTGAGGTACGGCGCGTCAACGACTATGTCATGGGCGAACTCGGAGGCATGCACCGGATCGACTATTCGATTGATTCCGGCACTGAGAGCGGCGCCATGGATCCGGTCTTCCTGCAGCATCTCGATGATTATGTCAGCTGGCTCAGGGAGCAGCCGGAGGTGACCGATGCCAGCGCCTTTACCGATGTGATCAAGCGCCTGAACAGGGATCTGCATGGTGGTGATCCCGAGTGGTACAGGGTCCCTGATCAGCGTGACCTGGTCAGCCAGTATACGTTGATGTATGAGCTGTCCTTGCCACTCGGTCTGGGGCTGGAGAATCAGCTCGATATGTCGCGCCGGCATGCCCGTGTGGTCGTGATGCTGAAGAATATTGGCTCGCATCCTGTGCTTGAGTTCAATCAGCGTGCAGAACAATGGCTGCAGCAAAATACGCCGGCCGAAATGCACGGCAAGGGCACCGGTATGGACATCCTGTTTGGCCGGGTGACGTTGCGTAATATCACCAGCATGCTGGGTGGCGCCGCGCTTGGTCTGGTCAGCGTATCGCTGCTGCTGGTGCTGGCCCTGCGCTCCTGGTGGTATGGCTTGTTGTCGTTGCTGCCCAACTTACTGCCGGCACTGATGGCGTTCGGATTGTGGGGATTGATCAACGGGGAAATCGGCTTGGCGGTGTCGATCGTTGCGTGTATGACACTTGGCATTGTTGTCGATGACACCGTGCACCTGTTGAGCAAATACGTCCGCGCGCGGCGCGAACTCGGGCTTGGCGTTGAAGAGGCGGTGCGCTATGCGTTTCGCACCGTAGGCGTGGCGCTGATCGCCACCACCGTGGTGTTGGTGGCGAACTTTGCCGTGATGGGTACCAGCCACTTTTATCCGAATTCCAGCATGGGCTCGCTGGCGGCGATTACGCTGGCGCTGGCCTTGCTGGCCGACATTTTCTTCTTTGTCCCGGTGCTGCTCAGGCTCGACCAATGGCGCCTGCGCAAGGGTAGTGGTGACTCCGGGCCGGTGGTACAGTAGCGCCACCGTGTGCAGGCGTGGCAAGCATGAAGCAACTGGGTATTTCGGCAAAGAAAGACCGCAAGGTATTACGACGGGTTGATCTCCGTGCTGCCCGCACCTCGGTATCCGGGATGCTGTCAGCCATGGTGGTCTATGCGATGCTCGCCACCGTCGGTGGCTTCTATGCGGACCACGAATCGTTGGCGCTCAGCTACGGACTGGCGGTGATTGCGGTGGCCGCCTACCGGTTGTCGCTGGTGGTCCGCTTCGACGCGCTCTATGGCGCCGGGCCGATGCGCTGGCGGCGCTTGTTCGGTCTCGGCCTGTTGATGCATGCGGCAGTCTGGGGGTCGCTGTTGGCAGTGCAAGCCATGTTCTATGGCACCAGCACCAATTTCATTATCACCGCGGTCTACATTATTGGCGTCAGCACGGCGCTGGGCTCGTCGTGGATGGCTGGCCTGACCGTTCGCTACGCCTATGCCATCCTCATGTGTTTGCCGGCAGCCATGGCCCTGCTGTATCACGGCCGCGATGGCAGCAACTTGTTGCTGGCATCGATGATGGTGGTCTACTGCGTGTTTCTGCAGCGGCTCTACCATAATAACTATCATGGCTTCTGGCAGGTGATGAGTCGTGAGCGGCGTCCGGTGACACAGGCGCCGACGCCTCGCCTGACCGTCTCGGGCATCCAGTTGAGCCTGGTATATCGCCTTGCCCATGAAATCCGCACGCCGATGAACAGCATCATGGGGATGCTGTCATTGCTGCGCGACACCTCTTTGACCAGTGAACAGAATGAATACCAGCAGCTTGCCAGCCAGTCCGGCAAACTGCTGTTGACGTTGATTGATGATGTGCTTGATTACAGCCGCATACTCAGTGGGCGTATTACCCTTAATGAAGACTTCTTTGATTTGCGTCAGGCGATGGAAGAGAGCCTGGATGCCTACGGTGCGGTGGCACAGAAGAAAGGGTTGGAGTTGTCTTGCGCAATAGATCGTCACATGCCGCGCAGACTGCGTGGCGATCGCGACCGCGTCATGCAGGTCGTGAATAACCTGATCAGTAATGCGATTAAATTCAGCGACAAGGGTGAAATTCGCGTGCAGGCCAGCTTTGATGTGGTCGCCAGTGATGCCGGCGTATTGCGTATCGCGGTGGCAGATCAGGGGGTCGGCCTGGATGCACAGCAGCAGCATGATCTGTTTTACGACGCCATCCTCGATGACAGCGAGCAGAGCGGCGATCTGTTTTCGCGTCGCAGTGGTTTCGGTTTGCTGGTATGCCGCGGGCTGGTTGAGGCGATGGGCGGTGAAATCAAGGTCGAGAGTGAGCCTGGCGTTGGCAGTATCTTTTCGTTCTCTGCGCGTCTGCGCATGCAGTCCGATATGCGTGGCAGCGATACGTTGCAGGAGCAGCTTGCCGGTCAGACCGTGATCGTGGCCGGTGCCTCGGCGGGTTTGCTGGCAGCGCTGGACGAAGACTTTGAAGCGCTTGATGCCCATACCCAGTCAGCTACCGACTATGATCATGCCCTGCAGGCGTTGCGCGAGGCGCGGCGTGAGGGTTGTGCCTACCAGCTGCTGCTGGTGGATACCTATGTGCGCAAACAGTCGGCATTGAATTTATGCCGTACCGTGCTGGCTGATCCTTCATTGGCCGATGTGCGTTTGATCTTGCTTGCCAATGTCATGGAGCGTGGTGACGCGACCCTGCAGGAGCTTGCCCGTCGCTCGACACGCATCCAGGTGCTGGTCAAACCTGTGCACCGCCGTGGCTTGCGCGCCGCACTGTTGGCGTTACTCGGGCTGGCCTCTGAAGAGCCGGTGGCGGACAAGCGTTTGTCGGTGCAAGTCGAGCAGGCACTTCGTCAGCGTTACCGCTTGCTGCTGGTAGAAGACAACGAGATTAACCAGATCGTAACTCGCGGCATGCTTGACAAGCTTGGCTATCAGGTCAAGTCGGTAAATAACGGGCAAACGGCGCTGGAACTGCTGGAGCGGGAAAAGTTCGATCTGATTCTGATGGATTGCATGATGCCGGGAATTGATGGCTTTGATACTGCGCGCACGCTACGTAAGCGCGAGCATGATGGTGGAGAGCAGCGCGTACCGATCATTGCAATTACAGCTAATACCGTTGAAGGGGCGCAGGCGCGTTGTCTGGCGGCCGGTATGGATGATTATCTGGCCAAGCCGATCCATATGGATGATCTTGAAACGGTGCTGGCGCACTGGTTGCCCAGCGATGTCCCGGCGCCGCCGGAGCAGGGAGAAAACCCATGAGTCGTGTACTGCTGTTTGGCGCCACCGGTCTGATTGGCGGTCGATTACTGTCACTGTTACTGGCCGACGATGACATTTCCAGCGTCACCGTGGCCGGGCGCCGACACCCGGATATTGATCATGCCAAGCTGCACAAGGTGACGCTGGATCTCGACGCGCTGGTTGACCAGCCAGGTCTGTTCGATGTTGATCTGGTGTTCTGCTGTCTAGGTACGACGCTTCGGCAGGCGGGCAGCAAGGAAGCCTTTCGGCGTGTCGATTACCAGTATGTTGTCGCCATCGCGCATCAGGCGCGGCTGGCCAATGTCGACAAGCTGCTGGTGGTATCGGCGGTCAATGCAAACCCGAAAGGCGTTGGCTTCTATGCGAAAACCAAGGGCCAGATGGAACAGGATGTGAGTGCTCTTGGATTGCGTAATCTGGTATTTATGCAGCCATCACTTCTGGAAGGCGAGCGCAATGATGAGCGCTTTGGTGAGCAGGCAGGGCAGCGTGTCATGGCGCTGATCAAGCCGCTTGTTGGCTGGAGTCAGGCCAGTTGGTTGTCAGTGTCGGCGGATGATGTGGCCGTCGCCATGCTGGCTGCGGCAAAGCAGCGACAGGACAGGGCGGTTACCCGATTGCGCTATGCCGAGATCATGGCGTTATCCAAACAGTCTGGTGAGTCAGGGGAAAAATGATGACGTTTGTTACCTGCGATGTGTGTGATGCCAACGAGGGCAAGGTAGCGGTAGTCACCGGTGTGCAGTGGCGCAGCTTCGGTGGTCGTGCGGCCTTTGCCGGTGAAGTGGTCACAGTGAAATGCTTCGAGGACAACTCGCGAGTAAAGGAAATTCTTGCAACGCCGGGACAGGGCAAGGTGCTGGTGGTTGACGGTGGCGGCAGCCTGCGCAATGCGTTGATCGGCGACATGATCGCTGAAGGCGCGGTGAAAAACGGCTGGGAAGGCATCGTGATTTATGGCGCGTGTCGCGACGTCGATGAACTGGCCAAGCTCGATTTCGGCGTCGTTGCGTTGGGCTGTGTGCCGATCAAATCAGTGCGTCGCGGTGAAGGTCAGCGAGATATCGACATTGAGTTTGGTGGTGTCACCTTCAAGCCAGGTCACTATGTTTATGTCGACAATAATGGTGTGATCGCGTCGGCGGAAAAACTTCTCTGATTATCCTGCTGGCTGGCCGTGACGCCAGCCAATCACCATGCCTGTGGGTTGATATCCACAAAACTCTGCGCGCGTGGGTGAGCGCAGGGCAGGGCTGCATTGCTTCGATCCAGCCACACAGTTTTCATGCCGACGGCGTGCGCGGCGTCCAGCTCCTCGATAATGTCCGAGAGAAACAGAATCTGATCAGCCGGTACACCAATGGTGTCACTGATGGCCGCATAGGATGTGCTATCGCGCTTGCCGCCGACGGTGGTATCAAAGTAACCACTGAACAGCCCGGTCAGGTCGCCCGCTTCGCTGTAACCAAAAAACAATTTCTGCGCCGCCACCGATCCGGATGAATAGACATACAGAGCAAAGCCATCCGCGTGCCACTGTCGCAACCGTGTCGGGGCATCCGGATACATATGGGCGCGATAGTCGCCGTCCGCATAGCCCTGCTTCCAGATCATTCCTTGCAGGGCTTTCAGGGGCGTAATTTTCTGATCGTCTGCGATCCACTGTTGCAGCACCGCGTCTGCAGCGTCGACGGTATCGATGCGTGTTTGAGTGATCTCTGCAATCGCTGCAATTTGTTTTTGAACGTCGGCGTGCTGCCAGTGCGCCTGCAGGAAGCTGCGCATGTTTTTCGCCGCGTAGGGAAACAATACATCCTTGACGAACGAAATACTGCTGGTGGTGCCTTCAATGTCGGTGAGGATCGCGCGTAGCATCAGTTCTCCAGACGCGAAAAGCGGCTGGCGATATCACTGCCAGTGAAATTGGCCACCCAGCCTTCCGGGTTGTTAAACAGGCGGATGGCAACAAAGTGCGGGTTCGGGCCCATGTCGAACCAGTGCGGCGTATTGGCGGGGACGGAGATCAAGTCGCCCTGTTCGCACAGCACTTCATAGACGCGGTCACCGATATGCAGGCTGAACAGTCCAGCGCCAGCAACAAAAAATCGTACCTCGTCTTCGCTGTGGCGGTGTTCATCCAGGAATTTCTTGCGTAGTTCAGCCTTGTTTGGGTTATCCGCGTTAAGGCTGACAACATCCACGGTCTGGTAACCCTGCTCGGCAATCAGTCGATCAATGTCACTGCGGTAGGCGGCAATAACGGTATCCTGACTGTCACCCGGCGCGATGCTGGCCGTGGTTTGCCACTGCTCGAAGCGCACGCCAGCCTCGCCAAGATGTCTGGCCATGTCACTGCGGTCCCGGGTCTCGACCAGGGCCGCCTGCGGGGCGTTGTCAGCAAAAATTTTCAGCGCGCTCATTATTGGCCTCCTAACTTGCGACGTTCAATTTCGACGTTAAACAGAAATTCCAGCGCCTCGATCTGGCGGTAGCAACTCGGCATATCATGGGCCCAGGTGTAGACGCCGTGCCCGCGAATCAGATACGCATGGCTGATCTTGCCGCGTTGCATATCAGCGTCGACCTGAGCAGCCAGCGCGTCGATGTCCTGCGTGTTCGCGTAGACCGGAATCACCAGTTCGGTGTCATGGGTATTGATGCCGTGGAAGGCTTTCAGCAGTTCATAGCCACGCAGTACCACGGCGTCCTCGTCTGGCCAGTGCATGGTCAGAATTGTGGCGCTCTGGCTATGGGTGTGCAGCACCGCGCCGACGTCCGCGTGTTGGCGATAAAGCTGGGTGTGGAGTCCGGTTTCTGCGGACGGCTTACCGTCGCTGGCCGCGCGACCTTGCAGATCGACAACCATCACATCGGCTTCGGTCAGCAGACCCTTATCACGTCCGGATACTGTGATGGCACAGTAATCGGCGCTCAGGCGTTGCGAATAATTCGAGCTCGTGGCGGGCGACCAGCCATGCTGATAAAGACGCTGACCGGTGGCAGCAATGCTGCGCGCCGCTTCGCGAAACTCAGTGCTGGACCAACGACGTGCGGTCATGCCCGTGCCTCATGCAAATGGGCCGCCATTCTATCAGCGTCAGGTTGGTGGATGACACCATGCTCGGTGACGATGGCGCTGATCAGTGCCGCCGGCGTCACATCAAAGGCCGGGTTGAACACATCCACGTCTGCCGGCGCCAGTGCCTGGAGGCCGACGTTGCGTACCTCCTGCGCGGCGCGTTGTTCGATTTCTATCAGGCTGCCATCGGCCAGGGCCGGGTCAATCGTCGACAGTGGCGCAGCAACGATAAACGGAATGTTGTGATGGCGAGCCAGCACTGCCAGGCCATAGGTGCCGATCTTGTTGGCGGTATCACCATTGGCGGTAATGCGGTCGGCGCCTACCACCACGGCGCCAATCTTGCCGCCCGCCATCAGGTGCGCGGCAGCGCTGTCGACTACCAGCGTCACCGGCACCTTGTCTTGCATCAGCTCCCAGCTGGTCAGGCGAGCGCCCTGCATCCAGGGACGGGTTTCGCCGGCGAACACACCGGTAATGATGCCGTCGTGCCAGGCGGTGCGGATGATGCCGAGCGCTGTACCGTGGCCGCCGGTGGCCAGCGCGCCGGTGTTGCAGTGGGTATACACCGCCTTGCCGGCCGGCATCAGCCTGGCACCGTGGGCCGCCAGTTGCAGGTTCATGTCGCGATCAGCGCGATGGATCGCCTGGGCCGCGCTATCCAGCGCAGCGTGTAACGCTTCACCACTGAGGTCAGCAGCCACCGCTTGCATGCGCTGCAGTGCCCAGAACAGGTTTACCGCGGTGGGGCGACTGGCGGCGAGCACAGCAAAGGCCGGCGCCAACGTGGTTGCGCTGGCAGCATTGCCGAGTGCTCTGGCGGCCAGCGCAACGCCGTAGGCTGCGGCGATACCAATCGCTGGCGCGCCGCGCACCACCATTTCACGAATCGCGCCAGCGACCTGTTCAGCATCATCCAGGCGCAGCCACTGGATGTTGTGAGGCAGGCTGCGCTGATCCAGCAATTGCAGATGGTCCTGATACCAGCGAATGGCTGGGCTTTCGATCAAAGGTGTTTGCATCAGAGCGTCCGGATTAAGCGAGTAGGTCAGAGATCAGGGGCCAACAAGGGCGGTCGTTGATATTTCTGGCGAATCCAGTTCAGCGCCCTGAGCACACCAGGGCGGGTGACCAGCCGCCGTTGCAGGCGAAACTTGCCGGGGAAAGTGCTGCAGGCGATGCCAATCATGATCGTCAGAATGCCCTGACCGGGCAGCACCAGCATGGCAACGCCGGCAACGATCAGCACCACCGCCAGCAGGTTGCGCAGACACCAGATTACCCATGCCAGCAGACCGCGCTGCACGGGCGGACGGCGGTCATCAACAAAGTAATCATGCGGCATGCGCACGACCAGCCAGGGAATGGCCACCGCTGACAGCAGCGCCATGATCACCCCACTCAAGGTCAGTGCCGGCAGGTAGTCCAACAGCGTTTGTGTCAGCGGCTCCCAGGCGATCAAGGGACACTATTCCGGGCGGCGGCCGTGGCGGGCAGGTTCGGCGCTTGTGGCGAAAAAGACACCATCTCCATTTTGCCGCGCAGCACAGCATTTTCGATGTGGTCCATGCGGACCATGAAATAATTGAGTTCGCGCGCCGCCCACATGTAGGTGCGGCGATCGGTCTGCGGATAGAGGCGCTCTAACTTGACGGTGTGAAAGGTGCCGGCGGGCAGCACCAGCACTTCTTCACCGACGATGCGGTAGCGGAATTCAGTCAGCCCATCGGGCTCGGCGACGGCATAGGTAAAGGCATGCCGGCCGCGGTGCAGGTCGCAGCGGGCCATCATGGCCAGACCCAGGGCATCCACCGCACCCAGTGGCACGGGGTAACTCATCTTGCTGCCATGGGCCTGTCCTGCGCTCCAGTCAAACTGGACGTCTCCGCCACGCTTGATGCCGAAGCCGCTGGATTGGTACTGATAGCCCAGCGGCCGGGCATGACAGCTGGCATGCCACTGGAACTGGCTGCTCTCCTGGTGACGGATCAGCGGGTGCTGGACGGTGAAATCGAGCTGGAAGTGGTCGCCGAGCGACTGCTGCAATGCAATGCGCGCCTCCATGCCGGTGGGGACGCCGGAGATACGCACGCGATAACGGGCTTCCGCCGGGTCCAGAGAGAACGCCGGTTCGGCCTGTCCTTGACCGTGCAGACACAGCAGCAAGGCGATGAGAGAACTGCGAATGGGTGACATATTCCGGTATGATGCGTCGGTTTTTGCAGCCAGATAACGAGCCTGAAGTATGACAGCAAAGCAGCTTTACGTCGCCTTCCAGAGTAGTGAAGAACTGTATCAGCGCAGCATGGCGTTTATCAGCGCAGTACGGCAGGCGCCCGGCAGTAACCACCAGCAATTGCTTGACCAGATTCCTGACCTGTTTATCGATGAGGTGCTGCATGCCTTCTTCGAGGGGCCGGTGGATGCCACCGGTATGAGCGGCAGTACCGCCAGCCTGATTCATGGCTTGATGAACATGGTCGGCAAGGCGTCCCGGGCGTTGACCGGCAAGGTGCTCAGCAAGGTCAGCATCGAAGAGCAACAGGCGCTGGCCAGTCACTTCGCAAACATGACCTTCACCGTGGGCGAGCAGCCCTATTGTGGTTTCCCACTGGATGCCGAGATTGCCAATGAAGCGTTACTGGTGTTCGATCTGTACCGCAATGGTGACGAAGACCGCGCCAATTTGGTGAAGGTGATGCTGGCAATGGGGGATGGGGCGATTGAGCACTTTTTTGACCGGCCCATGGGCATGGTCAAGGTGGGCATGTTGACCCGCGGTCTGGTCAGCGCAGGTCGCGCCACGATTGAGAAGGCTTCACATTCGATGAACGGGAAAATCGTCCCGGATCTCGAACCGGTTGCGCGGCAGCGGGTGCTTGATTACATGGAAAACATGCTGGTGGAGGTCTGATCCCATGACCTACCGGGATGACGCCGGCGCCAATCGGCGTAAATTGATGCGGCTGCCTGTGGCGCTGCAGGTCGCGCTGACGATACGCTCCGGTTTGCTGTTGCGTGGCCGCGTGATCCGGGGGCGCGCGGTGGACTATAACCGCTATGGTCTGGCATTTGTGGGTCAGCAAGGCTTACGTCCACATACGCGCGTGTCGCTGGATATTGGTGCCGGGCACATGGTATTGCGCCAGGTCAACGCGCAGGTGGTCTCCAGCGTACGGCAGGGCAGAGAGTATCGGGTCGGTTTGCGCTTTTATCGCAAGCTCAGCGAGTTCGCCGATCCTGGTCCAGGGCACCCGCTGCATTTTCTGCTGGGGCTGGAGCAGTCGTTGCAGCCGGAGAGCTGACAGTCAGAACCAGAAAGGGCGCCAATTGGCGCCCTTTCTGGTTCTGATCACTGCGGATCAGGCTTTCTTGGCCGCAGCCTTCTTCTTGGCTGGGGCTTTCTTGGCTTTCGGTTTGGCCGCCGGCTTTTTCTTGGCAGGAGCGGCTTTTTTCTTGGCTGCGGGCTTTTTCTTGGCCGCCGCTTTCTTCTTGGCGGCTTTTGCCGGTTTGACCTTGGTCTCTATTTCCTTGGCACGCTTCTCCAGATCTTTCTCGTACTGGGAGATGACGTTGGCGAGGCTGTGGGCGCGTTTGGCAGTGGCCTTGAGTACTTTGACTTCAGCCTCCAGCAGCATCTTGCGACCTTCGCTGGCATTGACCTGCTTGCGGGCATCTTCAACGGCCTTACGGGCACGATCAATCTGCTTTTTCAGTGCCGCATTGGCTTTGCTGCGGTATTCTTCCTGCAACTTCTCCAGTTTGGCGAGATTGTCTTTCTGGCGCTGAAGCTCCTGATTGAGACGATCGCGGGCGGCTTCCAGCTGTTTTTCCAGTGAAGCTACCTGCTTTTCGCGTTCAGTATCGAAACGGGTGGCCAGCTTGCGAATTTGCGACTGGAGATCATTCACCCGGTTTTTCACTTTCTTTGCGGCCATGGATTGCTCCCTTTGGCTGGGTTGCTGGAAGTTTCGCGGTAACTATAGTACAGCTTGACTCTGTCGAGAATAGAGCACTCTTTAGTCAGGTCAATAGTTCGAGAGAAAAAGCATGCCGGTAAGCTTTGATGGCAAATTGGTCATCGCAATCAGTTCGCGCGCACTGTTCGATCTTAACGACAGTCATCAGGTCTATGAGCAGCAGGGGCTGGATGCCTATCAGGCATACCAGATTGCGCATGAGGACGAGCCGTTGCCGCCGGGCGATGCGTTTGCCCTGGTGGAGAAGTTACTGGCCATCAACACGCAACTGGCTGGAGAACCGCGCGTCGAGGTAATCCTGTTGTCGCGCAACAGCTCGGACACCGGCTTGCGTGTGTTCAACTCGATCCAACACTACGGGCTGCCAATTACCCGTGCGGCATTCGCCGGGGGCTCCAGTCCGCATCGTTATGTGTCTGCGTTTGGCGCGCATCTGTTCCTGTCCACGGATCCTGATGATGTCCGGGAGGCGCTGGCCTCCGGGTTTGCTGCGGCGACCATCCTGTCCAGTGCCCGCTCGCGGCAGACCGATGTGCTGCGCATTGCTTTTGATGGTGATGCAGTACTGTTTTCTGATGATTCAGAGCGCATCTTTCAGGAGCAGGGGCTGGCAGCGTTTACCGAGAACGAGCAGCGCAGCGCGCGCGAGCCGTTGCCGGGAGGCCCATTCATGGGATTCCTCGCCGCGCTGCACAAGTTGCAGAGTGAGTTCTCCCGGGATCAGTGTCCGATTCGCACGGCACTGGTGACGGCGCGGGCAGCACCGGCCCATGAACGGGTGGTGCGCACCCTGCGCGCATGGGATATCCGTATTGATGAGAGTCTGTTTCTGGGCGGTCTGGAGAAGGGCGCCTTTCTGGATGCGTTTGGCGCCGACATGTTTTTTGATGATCAGGCCGGGCACTGCGAGTCCGCACGCAAGCACGTGGTGGCCGGACATGTGCCGCACGGAATTGCCAACCGCAAAGGTTAGAACAGGGCGTATTTCAGTCCCAGCGCCATCAGCAGCGTGACCAGAATCGGATGCAAGATGCGGTCGGGCAGGCGTTCTCCGGCACGTGTGCCCAGATAGATCGCCGGGATTGAGCCGATCAGCAGCGCTGCCAGCAGTTTCCAGTCAACATGTCCGAGCAACAGGTGGCCAATGCCGGCTACCAGCGTCAGGGGGACGGCATGCGCCAGATCCGTGCCAACCACCTGCACGGAGGGCAGGCGCGGATACAGGACCAGCAGAATCGCAGCACCGATCGCACCGGCACCCACCGACGACAGGGTCACCAGTACACCCAGCACCACACCGATCACCAGCGTCCATGCCGCACGATGATGTTGCAACGAGCCAAGCACAGGGTTGCTGCCAAGGTGCGCGCTCTGCTGCAGGCGCCCACGGAACAGCAGTACTGCGGCGGTAAAGATCAGCATCACGCCCAGCGTCGTCGTCAGCAGGCTGGCGTAATCATTGGCGGAACTGAAGAAGCGTGACAGCAGCCAGGTGGTAGCGAGGGCGGCCGGCAGGCTGCCGGCGCCCATCAGCAGGACAATGCGCCAGCGGATGGTGCGGCGCTGAGCGTGCATGACAATACCGGTGGATTTGGTGATGGCGGCATAGAGCAAGTCCGTGCCGACCGCGACCTGCGGCGGAAAGCCGAACATCAGCAGCATTGGAGTCATCAGGGAGCCGCCGCCGACGCCAGTCAGGCCGACCGCAAAGCCGACGGCCGCGCCCGCGGCTATATATAGTAAGAACTCCATGAGGGCTCCATTGATCGCTCAAGCGGCGACTATATCCAGCGCGGACTATGCTTGGAATGAATAATTATTTATATTTTTATAACCAAGCGATGGGCAAGGCAGCCCGGGAGGATCGATGAAACTCCAGCAGCTACGTTATATCTGGGAAGTCGCACGCCATGATCTGAATGTGTCCGCCACCGCGCAGGCGCTGTACACCTCGCAGCCGGGCATCAGTAAACAGATACGTATGCTTGAGGACGAACTCGGTGTTGAGGTGTTTGCCCGCAGTGGCAAGCATCTGACTCACATCACTCCGGCCGGTCAGGCTATCCTCAGGATCGCTGGTGATATCCTTCAGCAGACGGACACCATTCGCCGTGTGGCGCTGGAGTTTCGCGACGAATCACGCGGCGAACTGAGTCTGGCCACCACCCACACCCAGGCCCGCTATGCGCTACCGCCAGTGATCGGCCGTTTCACCGAGCGGTTTCCGGATGTCAGTCTGCATATGCATCAGGGCACGCCGATGCAGATTGCCGAGATGGCCGCCAAGGGGACAGTGGACTTCGCCATTGCCACTGAAGCACTGGAGCTGTTTTCCGACCTGATCATGATGCCGTGCTACCGCTGGAACCGGACTGTGGTGGTACCGGAGGGTCATCCGCTGACGCGGGTGACGCCGCTGACCCTTGAGGCGTTGGCGCAGTACCCGATCGTCACATATGTGTTTGGATTCACCGGACGGAGCAAGCTGGACGAGGCATTCAGCAGTCATGGCCTGACGCCGAGAGTCGTGTTTACGGCGGCGGATGCCGACGTCATCAAGACCTACGTGCGTCTGGGCATGGGCGTGGGCATCATTGCCCACATGGCGGTCGATCCGCAGCAGGACAAGGGACTTGTGACGCTCGACGCGAGCCACCTGTTTGAGTCCAGCGTGACTCGCATAGGTTTCCGCAAAGGCACCTTCCTGCGTGGTTTCATGTATGAATTCATGCGCGAGTTTGCACCGCACCTGACCCGCGATGTGATCGATCAGGCGGTGCGCTGCCATAGCAAGGACGAACTGGAAGCACTGTTTGCCGGCATTGAGTTGCCGGTGCGCTGAGATAAAAAAGCCCGCGTTTGCGGGCTTTTTTATCTCAGACGACTCAGTCCTTGATGTTGATGGCGTGCAGGCCGCACTCCTTCTTGGTGGCATCTTCCCACCACCAGCGACCTTCGCGTTCGTGCTGGCCGGGCAGTACCGGTTTGGTACAGGGCTCGCAGCCAATCGAGATAAAGCCTTTTTCATGCAGGCTGTTATAGGGCACTTCGTTGGTACGGATGTAGTTCCAGACGCGCTCCGATGACCAGTTGGCGAGCGGGTTGAATTTCACCAGCAACTGGCCCGGTGCGGCCAGACCGCCATCAATCTGCACCACCGGAATGTCCGCGCGGGTACCCGGTGACTGATCCTTGCGCTGGCCAGTGATCCAGGCATCCAGCGTGGCCACCTTGCGCTTGAGCGGCTCGATCTTGCGAATGCCACAGCATTCCTTGTGATCGTCCTTGTAGAAGCTGAACAGGCCTTTTTCCTGCACCAGCTTCTGTACGGTTTCCGGCTGCGGGAACATCACTTCGATGGGCAGGTTGTAGTGTTCGCGGACCTTTTCCAGAAACTGGTAGGTCTCGATATGCAGCCGACCGGTGTCGAGCGTAAACACGGAGACGTCCTTGCGGACCCGGTGGGCCATGTCCACCAGCACCACGTCTTCGGCGCCGCTGAAGGAAATGGCGATATTGCTGAATTTTTCCAGGGCGAACTCGATGATCTGGCGCGGCGAAGCGTCCTTGAGTTCTTCATTCCACTGCTGGACTTGCTGTTCTGTGATGCTCATGGTCATAAACACTGTGGGCTGCTGGACGAAGGCTGCGAAGTGTAGCAGAGCGCGCCTGTGGGCTGAATAGCGCCGTGGTTCTAAGCATATAACTGTGCGAGGCCCGGTGGCCGTTGCAAAGGCCGGGGAGGGCGGCTACATTGGCGCCGCCAAAGCTGACCTGAGGACTTTACCGTGGAAATCGTCTGCCTGGATCTGGAAGGGGTGCTGGTCCCGGAAATCTGGATCAATTTCGCCGAACGTACCGGCATTGAGGCCCTGCGCGCCACTACCCGGGATATCCCGGATTATGACGTGCTGATGAAGCAGCGGCTGCGCATCCTTGACGAGCACGGCTACGGTTTGCCGGACATCCAGGCGGTGATCGATGACATGGGCCCGCTGGACGGCGCGCGCGAGTTTGTCGATTGGCTGCGCGAACATTTCCAGGTCATCATCCTGTCAGATACTTTCTATGAGTTTGCCAAGCCATTGATGCGTCAGCTCGGCTGGCCTACGCTGTTCTGCCACAAACTTGAGGTCAATGCCGAAGGCCGTATTACTGACTACAAGCTGCGCCAGAAGGACCCCAAGCGGATGTCGGTCAAGGCACTGCACGGGCTGGAGTACCGGGTGATTGCGGCCGGTGATTCCTATAACGACACCACCATGCTGGCCGAGGCGGATGTCGGTATCCTGTTCCACGCACCGCAGAATGTGATCGACGAGTTTCCGCAGTTTCCGGCGGTACACACTTACGACGACCTGAAGCGCGAAATCATCAAGTCCTCGAACCGGGATATACCGTTCTGACCCTCATAGTGATGCACTGATTTTCAACGGGGCCGGAAGGCCCCGTTTGTGTTTGCGCCGACTGTCGCCGTATTATCGGGGGGGCTTGTTCCAAGCTGGGGGAAATGTCATGGATAGCCTTGCCAATCTGAAAGCCTTTCGGGTCGCGGACTATATGTCGCGACGTCTGATTACCCTGAGTCCCGACATGAGTGTCAACGAAGCGATACGGCTACTACTGGAACACAGTATTTCCGGTGCGCCGGTGCTGGAAAATGGTGCCCTGATTGGCGTCTTTTCCGAGTCCGACTGTCTCAAGGGGGCGATTCAGGCCAGTTACCATGAAACCGGTATCGGCAGTGTGGCGGAATACATGACGGCTTCGGTGCAGACCATTGACGCCGACCATAGCGTGCTGGAGGCAGCAGATATTTTTCTGCGCGACCGCCGGCGCAGGTTGCCGGTTCTGGAGCAGGGCAAACTGGTTGGCCAGATCAGTCGGCGGGATATTCTGCGGGCTATGGACGACTTCGCCCGCAAACATACCCTTTGAAACAAGCGACAAACTTTTACACTAACTAAAACAGGGAAGAGCGATGAGTAATCCTTACACAGCTCCGGGGGCAAACCTGGATGTCGCGGCTGCGGCAAGCTACCAACCACGATTTCTGGCCGCCCATGGCCGCATCGGCCGCTTGCGCTACCTCGCCTACAGCTTTGGTGCGTCGATGCTGCTTTATCTGGCATTTGTGCCGGTGGCAATGCTTGGTGGAGTGATGGGCGCGATGTCAGGGTCCGAGCCCAATGCCGGCATGGGCGTTGTCACTATACTGATGGTGGCGGTGATCTATATTGGCCTGTTGGCGGTGTACTTTATTTACACCAAGCGTCGACTCAACGACCTTGGCAAAAGCGGCTGGCTTGGCCTGTTGATTCTGGTTCCGCTGGTCAATCTTTTCATGTGGATCTATATCCAGTTTTTCCCGGGCGAGAAAGGGCCAAATCAGTACGGTCCGGCGCCGGTACCGAATTCGGGTGGCGTGATCGCAGTAGTGGTGTTTGTCGTAGTGATTCCGCTGCTGACGTTGTTCGCCGTGGCCATCCCGGCCTATCAGAGTTATCTGGAACGCGCAGGCCAGATGGAACAGCAAATGATGGAATAATGCATGCAAACTTGCATGACGAAAGAGGCGCTACGGCGCCTTTTTTGTTGAGTATATTTATCGCATTACCGGTGACGGCGAGGTCTCACGGCGGAAGCTGTTCTGGTCAAACTTGATGCGGAAGTCGAGCACCACTCCACCGACACGGCTATTGGCACTGTCGAAGTCGCCATCGTAGAAGCCGCGGAAGTTATAGCCCAGACTGATCCAGACGTCGCGCACTGGTGACACGCCCACCATCACACCGTAGCTACGATCGCTGTTATCAGCTTGCCAGGACTTCAGCAGGCTACCGCGCGCACCAATATCCCAGTGATCAGTCAGGTTATAGCGATACTCGGCGGACAGCAGGTCGCTGTAGCCCTGATAGTTATCGCCATTGATGGATTCCAGCACGTAACGAGCACCGTACATCAGCGCCAGCTGGTGGGACTCCACTGGATTAAAGTTGCTGGTGAAGTTATTCACCACACGTTTGCCATGCAGGGCACCGAAGCTGTCGTTGACGCCGTCGAGAATCAGACTGCTGCGGTTCAACAGCCACCAGCTGGCGTCTGCAGGGCGGTGACTGAGGCTGAGGTCAAACTGGCTCTCCCAGCTATTACTGCCGCCAACGATTTTCTCGTCACGGTGACTGGCGCGACCGATCAGGGTATTGGCGCCATCCAGCCGGTGATGGAAACCACTGAACAGATTCCATTTATCGCTGGCATCGGACAAACGGTTTTCCACTCGACTGGTCCACTGCCAGTCAGCGTCGCGATAACCCAGGCCGACAGCAAATGCAGTGTAGTCATCGTTGCTGGTGCCGCTGGCGGGGCTGCGGCGGCCGTCATCAAAGCCGGGATTACGCTTGCCCTGTTGCAACGTCTGCGCACGATCAATGCCAAAGTCACTGTACCACTGGCTGCTCAGTTGTAATGTCTGATAGAGGCCGGCGTGGGTGAAAACGCGCGGACCATATTCATCGCTGGACTGGCCAATGTCGGTGGTCAGGGTGCCACCTTGCCAGGGTGTGGCGCGCACGCCGGCACGGGTTTCCTGGGCACTGTACTCATCGCCCCAGGCAAACTCCTGATTGGCAAACACTGAAGCAATGCGATTGATGCGGTAATCAGCATCGAGCCCGAGCTTGTTCGGGTAATCGTTGTTGTTGGCACCATCAGCGATATCCGCTTCGCCGTTTGCCGACAGCGTCAGACGCCGAGCCAGCAATTTCTTGCTGGCACCGGCGGTAAGCAGATCAGACTGGAACTGCTCGCCATTGATGTCATCACGGGCATTGCGCATGCCGCCATACAGGGTCCAGTCATTGCGGTCATATTCGAGTCGGGTGTCGAGGCTGTCGCGCTGCTGGTCCTGATCAAGCAGCTGTTGGCGACGCGCCTCAGTGCTGACGGTATAGGTCTCAGTGATGCGGTAGCGTGCCATGGCACTGAGCTGCTCGACGCCACTTTCGCTGCTGGCCTGCTGTCCGAGACCGAACTCGGCTTGCTGTTGCTCGGCGCGAATACGGGTGTCGAGCTTTTCCGACTGGAACTGATGCTCAATCAGCCAAGCCGCATCTGACAGGTCGGTGCTGCCCAGCTGCTGCCGTTCGGTCTGGGCGAATTCGGCATTGATGCGGTGATGCGCATCGGGGCGCCAGTTCAGATCCAGACCCTGCAAGTCGCCACGCTGCCCTTCGGTACCTTCGTGAATGGCGGTGACGCCCAGCTCAAGCTGCTTGCCAGCGCTATGCACAGCCACGCGGCCACCGCCGGAGAGATTCTCGATGTGATTGTCGCGCTCGTATTCGATCACGATATACACCGGGTTGAACTGGCTATCCTGCACTGGCACTGGCGCGCGGAAATAGAGCGTACCATCGCTGTAGTCGAGGCTGTAATCAATAAAACGGGTGCGGGTTTCTGAGCTCAGCACGCTGTTATTGAAGCGGTCACGGGTTTCAATGCGGATGACTTCGCTGCCGGGCAGAATATCGCCGCTGCCAATCCGGTAAAGGCCGCTGGTGCCATCACCGCGAATATCCTCGCGCAGGAACGCCTGCGAGGTGTTCGCGGCGAATACCGTGCTGCTCAGGTGGCGACCGCGGTACTCACTCTTGAAGCCGGTCAGGGTGCGTTGGTAACGGCTCAGCTCGGTGACCGTCAGGCCGGTGTCGTAATCACCGAACAAGGCGTAAAAGTCCTGTCGCTCAATGCGCAGGTACAGTTTTTCCTGACTGGCCGCTTCGTTCTGGCGTTGTGCCGAATCGCCATACAGCACGTACCACTGTTCAGGATTAATCTGGCCGCCGAGCGGGTTATCGCCTTGCTGGCGGCGCGAATCGTAGGCCATGGTTAGCAGCCAGTCGCCGCGTACGCGGCCGCGCGCGAACAGCGCGGCTTCGCCATCGCTGTAACCGTGCTGCTCGGCATCGGGCAGGGCTTCACTATTGTCGTTGAGCTGGTTGTAGCCAACGCTGCCCTTGGCAAAGCCGACCAGAATCCAGTCGCGCAGTTTTGGTGCTACGGGGATTTCAATCGCATCGGACTGCACCTGGTCATTACCCAGACGAATGCGATAGCTGCCGGCAGTGGCTACTGGCTCGAAGCTGGCAATGCCATCGGCATCGACTTCGACAATGCCACGGGCGCGATTGAGATCGTCATTGCGGGCACCGCTACCAGCAGGAATTAATGCACCGCTGAGCAAACGCAAATCCGTGCGAGAGGCGATACGTCGACCGGACTGATCGATCAAGGCCAGCTTGACCCGCACTGGCGTCTGGCCGTCGGCCACATTGTCGAGTATTTCATCCAGCTCAATGGCCTTGATGTCGCTGGTGCGCGTGAGCTGGATATCCTGCTGATAGCGCACGTTACCAAATGGACCGAGTCCGGCCAGTTGCAGGGTATAGTCTCCCGTCTCCGGCAGCTCGATACCCAGCCAGGTGTAGTGGGTAACCTTGTGTTCTGCGTCATCAATCTTCATTGCCAGCTTGCGGGCAGGAATGACTTCACCATTCAGGCGCAGTTGTGGCGTCAAGCGATTATCCAGCGTGCCGCTCACGCTGATCACCGGCAGGCTCAGCTTCATGCCGTCCTTGAGATTCTTGATGCCGGGTTCGGCGTCACTGTTCAGTCGTTGCTGGCGAGCACCGGCCTGACTGAGACCGCTGTCACCATTGACCAGTGCAACACTGGCGGCTTCGATGCGATCAAAGGTGCGGATGCGAATATCGACGCGACGGTTCTGAGCGCGACCAGAGTCGGTGTTGTTGTTGGCAATTGGTTGGCGCGCACCGGCACCGGACACCCGAATCGCATTATCCGGCAGGGAAATATATTGCCGCAGAGCAGTGGCGACGGCTTCGGCGCGCGCCAGCGATAGCTCATCATTATTACGATACAACTCGCTGGCGCCACGGCGAATCGGTGTGGCGTCGGTGTGGCCGACAACATCCAGTTCGACATTGTTGAAGTTTTTCAGGAACAGTGCTGTCTGCTGAATGCTGAGTATATCCAGTTCCGACAGCTCTGCGGACAGGCGTGTGAACTGCGGGTTAAGGCGAAGCGTGGCCTCCTGCACTTTGGCCGGTGTCAAATCCAGTTCGTTCATCGAGGTAACGTAATGCATCTCACCGGTTGTAGTGGTGCCGCGACTGCGTACCTGGATGGTTTGGCGGGCCTTGTCACGTGCGTCCGGGTCCACCGCCAGAGTCATGACCAATTGATGCTGCCAATAGCGTCCGCTGGGCGTCATCGACAGTTGATAAAAGTTCTCTCCCCGTTGTGGATCAGACACGGGTTGGCCGTCTAATCGCACACTGCCGGGCACCGGTGTCAGTGTGTCCGGCAGGAAGACCTGAATATCTACCTGTTCGAACTCAGTCTCGCCGTTGCTCAGCGGTAAACGCACCTCAACCGTACCGTTGCCAACAACACTGAACAGCTGCTGCTGAATATGTGCGGACACCAGCGGCTTTTCGCTCAGGTAGAATTCTTCCCGCCACAGACTGCCGCCCTGTAGTTCGATAAAGCGCGACGCCGGGTTGCCTGCCTTGCGGCTGGTGTTTTGGCACTGCTGAAGGGTGTAACGGGAGCCGAGTGTGCTGGTATCCACTTGCAGGACATGGGTGCCTGGTGTAATGCCTTCAAAGTGCCAGCGGCCTTGGTCATCTGTGATGACGCTGCTGCCATCTTCCATATACAGGCGCACGCCGGCTTTGCCAGGATTGTCGCGTACGCCGCATTCACCGATGATCACGCGTCCCATCAGGAAGGCACGATCATTCAGGAAGGCGCGCTGCACCAGCATGCTCGCGCGCGCCTGATTGGATTGCGTGCCTGAGGTGGCCTCGGCGATTGCAGTATTGACGGCTTCACCGAGTTTGGCGCTGACGGTGACATCGACGACATAGTCGATCTGGACATCGGTATTGGCGGGCAGGTCACCGAGGTTGAACGTCAGGGTGCGGCCATCGCTGCCAACGCTTGCAGATGTCTTGCTGCCATTAATGCGCACTGAATCGCTGCGCAGTTTCAAACCCGTGGGCAGCACATCCGTAATGGCGATACCGGTTTCAGTGACCGTGCCATTGTTGCTTAGCCGCAAGCGATAGGGTGCCAGCTCGCCCTGACTGACCTGCGATCGTAACGCTTCCTTGCTCAAAAACAGACTGGTTACCGGCGGCGCGGCCGCGGCGCCGACGACTGCGCGACGCTCTGTCTGCAGGCTGGTCAGGGTGGCGGCGCTGACCGAGTAGGGCGCGGCGGTGGTGGCGCTGTCAGCGATGTCGAAGGCGTCATCGTATTGCACTGTGACCTGACTGCCGCTGGGTATTGAAATACTGCTGTCAGCGGGCAGATAGCCGGCGTAACGGTTGCTGCCGGGTGTGGCTTCCACCAGCGCGACAATGTAACTGGTGCTGCCGCTGCTGTTGCTCACCACCAGTGTTACGGCGAGGAACCTGCGTCCATCCGGGCGCGTGCCGAAAGCGCTGGCGTTCAACAGTGGCTGTTCCACCACCACAAACAAGGCTTCGCCGCTCTGGAACGCGTTACTGGCCAGCAACGATACAGGCTGGTCGAGAGCGATGGTGTTGCCGCCGGCATCCGTGGGCACTGGCAAGGCCGACGTGATCACCGGTGTGGTGCCGCTGACACTGTCGACATCAGCAAAATGGCTGGCGTAAACCGTAATCGGCGTGCCGCCGGTGGTCGCGCGATAAAAACGGATATCCTCAAAACGGGTAACAGTGACATTTGCAGTAGCCGCTACACTGCCGCCACTCCAGGTCAGCTGCGCCGGTGGTTGGCTGATGTCATAGGCGGCCATCGCATGTTGAGGAAGCCACAGCAACACGCTTATCAAGGACGCCAGAAAAAGCGTTAGTGCACGCGCAGGCAACAGGCACGCAGCAGCCATCACCGGATTGATTCCGGTGTCAGGCAAGCGTGTTGTCGGGCGCGGCAGCTGCATTGCCTATCAGTCCACCGTGACCTGGAACAGCACTTCGGCGGTTTCGCCGTCGACAATCTGGCCGGCGATACCGGACGGGCTGTTGACGCTCAATCCGCCTTCATCAAGCGGAAAGGGTGTCGTGCCCGCATCAGCGACAGCGCTGCCATTCATTTGCGTGCTGTTGAGAATGTATTGGGTGTAAGCCGGCAGGTTGTCTTCAATTACTGCGGCATTCAGTGTCACGCCCGGCACGGTGGCCGCGAGCAGTCGGTACTCGAGCACGTCGCCGGTTTTGGCGGTAACGCCGGCGCTGGCAAAAGCTCCACCCTGAGTGACATTGCGTACCTGTTTGCTCAGCGTGCCGTCACTCGACAACACCGTTGTGGTGGCAGCCAGCGCATCGGTGAAATTGATCACGGCACCGATCGCGTCGGTGGCGGTTGTGCTGCCGCTGATAACAATCAGGTGTGTGCCATTGGTGCCGGCACTGGTGGTGCTCCCAGCAGTCACTGCCACGGCGATGCTGCCGCGTTCGCCAATTTGCGTTGCCAGCGGTACGGTGCCAGCGACAATCGTCGGCGCGCCGGCGCTGATCGGCGTCAGTGTGAGCCGGGTGGCAATTTCTGCACTGGTGATATTGCCTGCGGTGCTTGCCGGTGTACCGGGTATCACACTGGCAATTTCATAAACATGATCACTGCCTGCCAGATTGATCACCACCTGATCGCCCACTTGCAACGCACTTTCCGATCCGGCTGGAATAAATACATTGCCGCTCGCATCAGACGATGCAGACGTGATCGACGCGCCGAGCACCAGCGCCGCAGGCGCGATATTGAGTGCGCCGGGTGCAGTGACATCGGTGTCGGTGGTCGCCAGTGTCAGGCTGTAGGTATCACTGCCATTACTGGTGCTGGTCAGGGTGTAAAGGTAATTGGCGGTATCACCTGCGTAGACATCAATGTTGGTCTGGTCGACGCTGAACACCGGTGTGCTGGCGAGCGTGTCGACGGTGACCTGCACCGATGCGGTGATCTGTCCACCACTGAAAGTCAGCGTTGCCGCGTTGTGAATAGTCGCGCCGCCGCCGACTGCGGCATGTGCCGCAGAAACGACAAACGCGAGACTGCTCAGGCTCGCGAACCAACGCCATACAGCGTTCCTCAACATAACGATCTCCTGTTTAAAAAAGGGGAGCCGGGAGGACTCCGGCCCCCTAATCAAAAACCGTTAGTCGAGCGTCACGCGGAACAGCACGTAGCTGGTCTGGCCGCCGGTCAGGCTGCCGCCGGTGCCACTGCCGTCCGGACCATCGGTGCCCGCGTTGTCAGCGCCACCGGTGCCGGCGTAGACGTACACGGTATTGGCATTCACTTCTGCCGCATCACCATCGGTGGCGCCTGCCGCCGGGTTGACGAAGTTGTCGTCGCCAATCGGGTCAAGCTGGATGGAGGTGTTAAGCAGTGTGGTAAAGCCCGGTACCGGGTCAGACACGATGATGTTGTCGGCCTGGGCAAAGCCCACCGGGTTTTCCACCACGATCAGATACTCGAGCGTGTCGCCCGGCGCGGAGCCATCAACGGCGCCCGGTTCGGCACTGACGCCAGTGCTATAGAAATCCGTGCTCACGGCACCGATGTTGATACTGATATCGGCAGCGCCCGGATTATTGGCGAGGGTGGTGACGTTGCGTACGTACTTGGTCACGGTCAGTGATGCGCGCGACACCGTTACCGTCACGCCAGCGCCGTCCACAGTGATGCCCGGATCAGCCTGCGACGTGAAAGTCGTAGTCGTGATATGCGTGCCGGTCGTGAAACCAGTGGTGACGGTGTTGGTGGTGATGGTTACCGTGGCGGTTGCTTGCTCGCCGATAATCAACGCCACGGCAAAACCGTTGACAGTGCCCTGGTTGCCAGCGGTGACGGTGTCACTGTCGATCGTGATAGTGACGGTGTTGTTGGTCGCGCCGGTGGATTCGTCAATCGCCGTTACGGTGACCGTCTCCGGGTTAAGCCCGGTGGGGTCAAGCACAACAATGTCGCCCACCGCGATGCCATTGACGATGCCGTCATTGACGCCGTCATAGGGCGCGAGAATATCAGTGTCACCCGCAGTGACCGTGGCAGCGATAGTCGAGCCGCCGAGTGCAACGCTGGTGGCGCCACCATAGGTCGGTGCACCGTCCATGTTGCTATCAACGGAGTTGTTAGTGATGTCGTAGGTGTCGAGACCGTTGGCCGTGCCCGTGAGGGTGTAGACCAGGTTGTAGCTGGTGGACTCGGTGGCCGGGTTGATGTCCGCAGGCACTGTTACCAGCGGCACGCTTGGTACCAGATTGACGGTAAAGGATACCGAGGCGGTGACCGCGGTTTGCGGATTGCCGGAAGTATCGTCGAAATTCACCGTCACCGTATTGGTGATGGTGGTGTTGGCGGCAGTGCTGGCAAACAGCGGTGCGGACAATCCGACCGTGCCTGCCAGTAATGCAGCGCCAAGGTAGCGTGTTGAAGTTTTCATGATCACGTCCTCTTGGTTCAGTGCCGAAAGAGTTGGCTTCCCGCGAACGTGCGGCACCTTCGCGCCGCGGGAAGGGGTGCAAAAAACGGATTACTTGACGCGTGCCTTGAAGCCGGCTTCGCCGGCAGTGTTCGGCGCGATTTCGCCAATCACCCAGCGGATTGCGTTGTATTGTTCGGGAGTGGCCTTGCGTGTTTCCTTGCCGCCTTTCCCGTCACTGCCGGCCCAGGTCAGGGCGGCGGGCTTCTTGAAGGTCTGGCCACCGTCGATGGAAAACTGGATATCGGCGCCGTCGCCCCAGGCGCTGTCGCCGATGTAGCTGTTGCCCTCGGCAATCGGGTTGTCGAGCTTGACGTTGCGGGCGGCCTCGTCGCCGCTGTTGCGGTAGCGCAGGGTGTATATCAGGGTGTCGCCGGGTGCGGCGTCTGCCGCCGGCTGTCGCTCGGTGTGTGCCTGACCGTTTGCGTCAGTCACCTGGACTTCCTTTTCCGCACTGATCGATAGCTGCACTTCCGGCGCTGCCTGCAAGGCCAGAGGTGCGGATAAAATTCCTATAACAATCAGATGGATACTGAGTTTCTTGCTGAGATAAGCCATATCGTTCTCCTGAATCGGTTGGATCGGTCCCTCGCGCGCGCGCGCGCATGAAGGAACAAAGGGAATTCCCGTGCCAACCAGATCACATTTTGGAGCCGACAAGACCGGCGGCTATTCCGTCCGACCGATGGTGAAAAGTGACTTGAAAACAGACGTTTAGAGAAGGTTACTGCGAGCAGGTGGGGCGCGGGTTGGGGTTGAAAAGGTGTGAAACGCGTCACATGCAAAACGTGATGTGACAACAAGTGTCACTGGCCTTAATTCAGGCGGTCAGCGCCGGGTTTGGCTGGTCGGGGATCACTCGATGCGGGTGGCGTAATCGAGCTGAAAACTGGCGCCGTTGGCGTTCATGGTGCCGACCATGGGGATGCGGAAATGGGTAATTGCCGGATCGAAGCTGGCCGCCGGATCGGGCACATAGATCCAGCTGACGCCGCCATCTGAAGAATACTCGGGCGTACCCAAGGTGACACCGGATGCCGGGCTGCCCTCGGTAAAGCGAAATGGCAGTCCGGCAAAGGTTTTCAGGCCGAGCGCGGTGAAGCGCGGCAGGGCGTCGGTGACCAAGACATCGGTGGCACTAACAGTGGCGATATTGCTGACAGATACAGTGAAATTCATCGATTGTCCGGGATTGATACTGCTCGATGAGGACACCTTGGTGACCGTCAGCTCGGGGGCGGGCAGCACCTGTACCACGGCGCTGCTGCTGTTGTTGCTCGGGTCATTATCGGTTTCTGTGCTGCCGCTGATGGTGGCGGTATTGGTGGTGTTAATCGCCAGCGGCACGTTCAGTGCGCGCACGCTAATGGTCAGGGTGGTGCTGGCCTGCGCCGCCAGTGCCGGGACCTGCCACTGGTCCGGGACGTTGCTCGGGTCGCCGTCGGTATCGACAAAGCTGCCGCTGGTGGCCGTATGCGAGAGGTATTCGAACTGGGTCGGCAACAGGTCATCCACAGTGATGTTGGTAAACGGGTCATACAGCAGGTTTGTCAGTGTCAGGGTGTAGGTCAGGGTGTTGCCGGCCTGTACCGACGCGCTACTGGCGCTCTTGGTAATACGCATGTCCGGCGGGAACAGCTGGGCGTCACCTGCCGGGCCGGACATGTTGTCCTGAATCTGGGTGGGAATGTTGGTGCCGTTGGACGATGAAATGTGGAAGCCGACATTGGCCGGACCGCTCAGCCCAAGGCTTGCCCAGCTCACTGCAATTTCCATCTGCACGCCGTTGGCGGCGCCACCAATCAGGTTGTACTGGCTGACACAGCTCTGGCTGACAATCACGCCGGGCATGTCATAGCCGTCGGCCGTGCCGTTGGTCACCAGGCTGTCACCGAGCGTATTGTCGGCGGCATCGTAGACGCACAGCTCGACACTGGTGCGACGGTTGGCGCCATTCCAGTCCACATGTAAAACCGGTTCGCCATCTTCCTGCGTGCCACTGTTATTGCTGTCGAGGTAGAACCACCAGTCGGTGGCATTGCTGGTGCTGGCGTAGCGCTCGACAAACAGATAGATGTTGTTGCTGTCCCAGGTGAACGAAAACAGTTTCAGGTCGCGACCGGTGCTGCCCACCGGGTAATCGCCATCGCAACCACCATCGGCGGGCGCAATGCTGCCGTCGCAGTCGGTGCTGAACTGGCCGCTGTTGGTGAGAATATTGGTGGCGGCGGTCCAGTCGCCCATGGCGCCATCAATGGTGATGGTGCGCGATATCAGCGCGGTATGGCCGCTGGTGGCGATGAGGCCAAGGGCGAGCGTAAACAGGATGTGTGTAACCGGTCGCCGAAGCCGCATGCCAATCCGTTGCACAATGTGATGTTGCGCACATTTTCATGGTGGCGGGTCAGGAAGCAAAGCCCTCGCCAGCTTTATTTTTCGAAAGGCATAAAAAAAGCGCCCGGCGGTGGCCGGGCGCTTGTCTTGCCGAAGCAAAAGCAGGGATCAGGGCAGCAGATGGGCGACCGCGTCCCGCTCTTCCGCCAGCTCCTGTTCGGTCGCCTTCATGCGCGCAACGGAGAATTCGTTGCACTCGAGGCCCTGAACGATTTCCCAGTCGCCATTCTTGCATACGCACGGGAAGGAATAGATCAGACCTTCCTGGATGCCGTAAGAGCCATCGCTGTAGATGCCCATGGATACCCAGTCGCCCTCGGCAGTGCCGAGTGCCCAGGAGCGCATGTGGTCAACCGCGGCGTTGGCAGCAGACGCGGCAGAGGAAGCGCCACGTGCCTTGATGATGGCGGCGCCACGCTGCTGAACTTCAGGAATATAGGTGCCTTCATACCAGGCGCTGTCCACTTGCTCGACGGCGACCTTGCCGTCCACCAGGCAGTGGTGCAGATCCGGGTACTGGGTAGAAGAGTGGTTGCCCCAGATGGTCATCTTCTTGACGTCATTGACGGTCTTGCCCAGTTTGTTGGCCAGCTGCGCCATGCCACGGTTGTGGTCGAGGCGGGTCATGGCAGTGAACTGGCGCGGGTTGATGTCCGGCGCATTGCGCTGCGCAATCAGGGCGTTGGTGTTAGCCGGGTTGCCAACCACCAACACTTTGATGTCGCGGCTGGCCACTTCATTGATGGCCTTGCCTTGTACCGAGAAGATCGCGGCGTTGGCTTCCAGTAGATCCTTACGCTCCATGCCCGGGCCGCGCGGACGGGCGCCGACCAGCAGGGCGTAGTTGGCGTCCTTGAAAGCCACTTTCGGGTCGTCGGTCTGGACGATGCCGGCGAGCAGCGGGAAGGCACAGTCTTCCAGCTCCATGGCCACGCCTTTCAGCGCTTCCAGTGCCGGGGTGATTTCCAGCAGCTGCAGGATGACCGGCTGATCCGGGCCCAGCATGGAGCCGGAGGCAATGCGGAACAGCAGGGAGTAGCTGATTTGGCCGGCGGCGCCGGTAACGGCAACGCGTACGGGAGCTTTCATGGACGTGTCTCCTTGATTCGCTTTTGGCGGAGGTAATGGAGGCTGTCCGGGGTGTCGGCCAGCCAGAGCGGCGCGCATTATAAAGGAGCCGGCGCGGGAGCGCACGGGCGTAAACAGGTTAATTTATGTGCGCCGGACGTTCGCCGGCGGGCATAAAAAAAGGGAGCCGGAAGGCTCCCTTTGGCCAGCAGATGCCTGAATCAGGCGCTGGCTTTTTCCAGTTTGCGGATCTTGCGGGACAAAGAGTCGAGCTTCTTGTTCAACGCAGCCAGCTCGTCATTGCTGGCCAGGCCCAGTGCGGCAACCGCCTTGCTGGACAGGTCCCTGGCGGCGGTAGCAGCGCTGTCAGCCGCAGACTTGGCGGTTTCGCCGAAGCCCTGGCTACGCAGCTTGTCGCTGGCCTTGGTCAGCTCTTCGCGCAGCGATTTGCCGTTGGCTTCGGCTTTCTCGGCAAAACCCTTCAGGGCTTCCTGCAGCTTTTCAGCTGCTGCCTTGACTTCGGTGCGAGCAGATTCAATGCGTTCGTTCAGTGATTTCAGCGCTTCAGTAGTATCAATAGCCATCTGTTCATTCTCCGTTCTGGATTAGATGCAATGCGGTCATCCCTGGCTCAACCTGTACCCGAATATCCCCACCAGGAAACGCCAGCAGTGTAACTCCTGTGGTCAGACAGTTTTACGTTGTTGTTCGACAATGTTACAGGTCGGCGATTTGGCTGCCGGTGCAGGCCTGTTGTCGCCCGTGTCTGGTAATGCTGCCGCTTCGCGCTAGAATCGCCAGCTCAAACAGGAGTCCCCATGCAGGTAGCAGAGCAGATCGAGCAGCGGGTGCGCGCGGCGATGGCCGTCACGCACCTGGAACTGGAGAACGAGAGCCACATGCACAGTGTCGGCCCCGGTGCGCAAACGCATTTTCGTCTGGTGGTGGTTGCGGACCAGTTTGCCGGTCAGATGCCGGTGCGCCGTCATCAAGCGGTATACGCGGCGGTGGGAGATTTGTTCGAACAGGGTTTGCACGCCTTGGCGTTGCATACCTTTACGCCGGCTGAATGGCAGGCGCGTGGTGGTCAGGCAGAGGCCTCACCAACCTGTCGCGGTGGTGCGGGTAAATAGCTTTAGCTAAATATTGGTGTATCAGGGTACTGAAACGATGTCGAAAATAATTGTTGCGGCGCTGTACAAGTTTGTTCGGCTGGACAATTTCCGTGATCTGCGCGAACCGCTGCTGGAGCAGATGTCGGCGCTGCAGGTGCGTGGCACCCTGCTGCTTGCCCATGAGGGCATCAACGGTACGGTATCGGGCACGCGTGACAGCATTGACGCGCTGCTCAACTGGTTGCGTCAGGATGCGCGCTTCATCGATATCGATCACAAGGAATCCGAATGCGATGAGCATCCATTTCTGCGCACCAAGGTGAAGCTGAAAAAGGAAATCGTCACCATGGGTATCGAGGACATCGATCCCAATCGCGTGGTCGGCACTTACCTGACGCCGGAGCAGTGGAACGAGGTTATTTCGGACCCGGAAACGCTGTTGATCGATACGCGCAATGACTATGAATACGAAGTCGGTACCTTTGCCGGTGCGGTCAATCCGAACACCACCAGCTTCCGTGAATTTCCTGATTATGTGCGCAAGAATCTGGACCCGTCCCGGCACAAGCGCGTGGCCATGTTTTGTACCGGTGGAATTCGCTGCGAAAAATCCACTGCCTTGCTCAAGCAGGAAGGCTTCGAGGAGGTCTATCACCTCAAGGGTGGCATCCTCAAATACCTGGAGCAGATGCCGCAGGAGCAATCGCTCTGGCAGGGCGAGTGCTTTGTGTTTGATGAGCGCATCACCGTTGGTCACGACTTGCAGCCAGGCAATTATCATCAATGCCATGCCTGCCGCCGACCGATCACTGAGGCGGACATGCAATCAGAAAAATATATGGAAGGCGTATCCTGTCCGCGTTGTTATGATGTCTCCAGTCCGGAACAGAAGCGCCGTTTCAGTGAGCGCCAGAAGCAGATCGAGCTGGCGCGCCAGCGCGGCGAGCAGCATCGCGGCGTCAGTGCCCGCCGCTAGCCGGCTGCGCGAGCGATGCAGAGTGCTGGCGTGTTCGCGCGCCAGCATTCTGCAAGTCCGCATGCGTGCAGGTCAGTAACAGCTGCACGCGCGCCTGCGTAATCGTGCTGGTGCCGGTAAACAGGAACATGCCGATGCCAACAGCCTGTAATGCCAGCAGCATCGGTGCTTGCCACAAGGCTTCAAATCCCGCGCGAACATCCGGCGCCGTCGCACGCTGATCCGGAAGCACAAATATCAGCGTGCAGATATACAGGCAGCTGAACAGCGCCATCAGCTGATACACCGATACCTGCTGATGGCCGCCACGATTATCCGCGCGCAATGTCTCGGACCAGAGGCGCCACAGCTGGCTGCCGGCCAGACTGGTCAGCAAGGCGGCATTCAGGTGACTGCGTAAGAACAGGGCGGTTGAAAGCAATGCCAGCAGGGTGAGAGCGACACAGCTGAGCGCCTGCACCGGAATGACGCCGACGTTTTCCATATTTCCTGCAAAGGTTATTTTCTTCAGCTTGCCCTGATAGCGATGCGGCCAGCGCGCGCAGATTGGCTGTAACCACGGCGGTGCCAGCGATGCCGTTTTTCCGTAGCAGCAGCCAAAACTCAAACATGCCAGCCGGCCAATACCTTCGCCCAGTGCGTAGGCAGTGGCTGCAGCGGCGAGCAGCCCGACCACCGGCAGTGGTGACTCAGGGTGGATCAGTGGGCTCTGGTTCAGCAACCACAGTAGCGGTGGTGCCAGCAGGATGCCGGTAAAGCTCGCGCCAGCGACGGTAAAGCCATGCGGATTTTTTTCCACCCGGTGCGCGATCAGTTTTGCCGCCGGCAGGCACGCAGCCAACAAGCAAAGCAGCACGCCAGTGGCAAGCAGCGCTGACACGCCGAGGCTGGCACACAGAAACAGGAACAGCGCGCTGGCGGTGGCGCCGGCGATGCCAGTGATCAAGCCATAGTAGGTGAGGTTGAGTCCTTGCCAGTGCTCGCCATGGCGACGCAGGGGGATCACTGCGAGGATCTGCCAGCGCTCCCGTGGCAGCAGCCGGAACAGCCATTGATAAAGGATCATCAGTGCGGCTGCGATCAGCAGCATTACGGTTTCGATTGCCATCGGCTGTGCTCCCGGAAACTCTGACAGAACACAGTCTGTGGTCAGCAGTTGTCGGGCAGGTGACCGGGTTGTGGCGACTTTATGGCAAGGCGCGGCGCAATTGCTGCAATGCTGGTGTTGGCAGCTTGTGTTCAGCGCCTTGTTCGCACCAGCCATCGAGCATCTGGCGGGTTTGCTCGCCGACTTTGCTGAAGTGGTATTGCAGATAGGTTTGCAGCGGAAACGGACTCAGTGGCGGAGCAAGCCTCAGCACGCCTTTTGCCAGCCAGCCGGTGCCTGCGAGGCGTCGCGGCGGCTTCGCGCCCAGATACAGGGCGCCGACGCAACGGGCTTCCTGGATGGCATCTGTCGCAACGGCCAGCCACGGACTGGTGGACAAGGTTTTCAGGGACCAGTCGCAAATTTCCAGCGCGGCGATCAATGGCTGTAGCAATGCCGTCATGCGTGCTTCGTGCAGCGGCAGGTTGTCATGGACGTGCACTGACAGGCCGCCTTGCTTGAGCAGCGCGGCGGCGGTGCGTCCGGCCGCTGTGTTCTCCAGTACCGCCGAGCGGGGCGGTGCCAGATAGGCGATCCCCGGTGATGGACTGGTTTCGCCTGGCAAAGGCGCCTGAAAGCTGATCAGGCCGATCAGGGCGCGGCTGATCTGTGCCGGATGGCGGGCATACAGGTGATCACGGTCGCGCATATCGGGGGTCCACAGCAGCACTGGCGTGGCGGTGCCGATACGTGCCAGTTGCTTGTAAAGCCAGTCGTCGTCAAGGGCAGTGGAGGGCAGGCAAAGCCAGACCTGATCCCAGCCGCTGTCCGCCAATGTTTGCGTGCGTAACAGCTGGCGCTGTGTCTGGATGCCGCCAAGTAGGCCATAGCGATGCAGCGCGCGGGGCATGCTGCTGTTCGGGCTGTTGCGATCGCGCACCAGAAAGTTGACGTGGCAGCCGGCCAGCGCCAGATGGTGGCCATAGATGGCGCCGACGGCGCCGCTGCCGATGATCAGAATGCGCGGACTGCTCATGCCGGTTACCTGTTGCTGAGATAGGCGCGGGTTGCGTCGAGAAGAATATCGGTCACAGTGCGCTCTTCCATCAAGGCCTGCATCTTCAGGCGCTTGTGCAGATCCGCTGGAATGTCAGCGGTCAGGCGTCGATAACCTTCCCGGGGGCCGCGTCCGGCTGCTGCCCGGGCGGGGGCGGCAGGGGATTGGCGACGGTTTCGGCGGCGCGTGGTCGGCGTCGGGTCGGGGGCGACGAAGTCGAGCTGTTCCATATTGATCTCCCGCTGTATAGCGATGGGATAACGATATACAGGTAATCAGATAAATGAAACATCATATATTCAGACACACAGACACACAGACACACAGACACACAGATACACAGATACACAGATACACAGATACATAGATACATAGATGTAGGGTTATACGTATAAGTAGATGTGTGTTCGAGTGGCACGTCATTGATGGACAATAATCAGCATTAAATATAGATTTCAACCAACTGAATTTTATTGATTTTAGGGGGCAGGGATGAGCCGGTTTGATACGATCGTGATTGGCAGTGGCTTTGGCGGGGCGGTGACCGCGTGCCGGTTGCAGGAGAAAGGCGCGCGGGTTCTGGTGCTCGAACGCGGTCGCCGTTGGCAGGTTGAAGACTACCCCAGCGTCAGTCAGCAGAACTGGCTGTGGGATGAGGACGAGCCGGTCAGCCAGAACGGCTGGATTGATTTCCGCAATTTCGGCGATATGAGTGTGGTCCAGGGTGCCGGTGTCGGTGGCGGCTCGCTGATTTACGCCAATGTCAGTATCGAAGCACCTGAAGCGGTATTCGAGCAAGGCTGGCCTGACGCGATCCGATACCCGACGCTGGCGCCGCATTACCGGACCACCGGTGAGATGCTGGCAGTCGCGACCCTGCCGGATAACCAGTGGACGGACCGGACCCGCCTGATGCGTGATGCCGCACAGGCGATTGGCGCCGGCGAACGTTTCCGGCTGGTGCCGCAGGCGATCAGTTTTGATCCGGAGTTCAGCTATCAGCGTGACCTGCCGTTCGACGCCCGCCACAGCAAGCGCTTCACCAATGCCCATGGCAAGTTGCAGGGCACCTGTGTGCACTGTGGCAATTGTGATATCGGCTGTCCGGTGCAGGCGAAAAATACGCTGGATCTCAACTATCTGGCCCGTGCCGAACAGGCCGGTGCGGAAATTCGCGCCTTGCATCAGGTGCGCTGGATTCGCCCGTCGGCGCAGGGCTATGAAGTTTGTGTGCGCAATCTGGCCGCCGGGGGGCGAGAAGAGCGGTTGTTCGCGGAGCGCGTGGTGGTGTCGGCAGGCAGTGTCGGTTCCACCGAACTGCTGCTGCGTTGCCGCGACCAGTATCGCACCTTGCCGCATCTGAGCCGGGCGCTCGGCAAAGGCTGGACGTCAAATGGTGACTTCCTGACGCCGGCCCTGTATGGCGACCGGGAAGTCTCGCCGACCCAGGGGCCGACTATTTCCTCCGCCATCGATTTCCTCGATGGCAGCCAGGGCGGCGCACGCTTCTTTGTTGAAGATGGTGGCTATCCGGATGTCATTGGCAACCTGCTTGATCAGATTGGCCGCAACCCGCAGCTGGTCAACAATCGTCTCGGCCAGGCCCTGATTCGCTACGCCAGTGACACAGACCCGACGCGCAGTTTGATGCCGTGGTTTGGTCAGGCGCAGGACGACGCGGGCGGCGTGTTTTCGCTCGGGCGGCGCTGGCTGATGCCATGGAAGAAAGACCGCCTGAAGTTGCGCTGGGACTACCGCAAGGCAGAAAAGGCGGTTCAGGGGTTGGCCAACATGCATCTCAAGCTGACCGCCGCCACCGGCGGCCGTGCTGCCACCCCACCGACCTGGAGCTGGTTCCGCAATCTGGTGACGCCGCACCCGCTGGGTGGTTGCAACATGGCTGACAGCGCCGCCCAGGGCGTGGTTGACCAGCGCGGCGAAGTGTATGGCTACCGCAACCTGTTCGTGATCGACGGTGCCATGGTGCCGACCGCGCTGGGCCTGAATCCGTCGCGCACGATCGCGGCGCTGGCAGAACATGCCTGCGCACAGATTGCGTGATGGGCGTTGACGTCCTACCCTTGAGAAACGCTGCCACGATAGAGCACAGCCATGACTGACGCGCGCTACAACATTGTTTTCACTGGCGATCTGGTGCCCGGGTCGGATATCTCTGCGGTCAAGCAGAACCTGGGCAAGCTGTTCAAGCTGGACGCTGCCCGGGTCGACGCCATGTTCAACGGCAAGCCGGTGATCCTGAAAAAAGAGGCCGACCAGGCCACCGCCATGAAATTTCGCGCGGTACTCAAGCAGGCTGGCGCTCAGTGTCGCATGGAGCCGATTGGTGAGGTGGAAGAGGTGCAGGCAGCACCCGCACCGGAACTGCCAGACACTACGCCCTCGGCACCTTCAGCCCCTTCAGCCCCAGCCGCCGCGCCCGCGGCGAGCTTCAGTGCCAAGCCAGTGTCCACCGGCCCGATGGATATGGTGGGAACCATTCGTACCGGCGGTACTGGCTTCAGCGGGGAATTTGATGTGGCGCCGCCCGGCGCTGACATGGCGGATCACGTCGAAGGGCCGGCACCGATAGTGCCGGACGTCAGCACTATCTCGATGGCGCCGGTGGGCTCGGACATGGGCCAACTGAAGAAAGACGAGGCACCGAAGGTGCCGGATATCAGTCATCTTTCAGTGGCGCCGCCTGGCGCCACGCTCAGCGACGAGAAGTAATCTGCCAGGGCAGGCACTGCAGTGTCAGCCCGTGCAGCATGCCTGTTCGTTGGTCGATCAGGCTGATGTCGACCACGTCGTCCTGTCGCGACCAGCCACTGACCAGCAGCTCTGATGCCTGCGGCATGATCGCCAGCTTTTCCATCACTTCTTGCTCGCTTGCCGGGCACTCGCCGCCATTGAGCGTGCGGGCCATCACCCGGCCCGCCGCTGCGAGTGCAATGCCGGTGGCCTGCATCAGTGCAGCACGTTGCTCTGTGAGCTGCCGCTGCAGGGTATCAAGTTGTTGTTGCTGAGGCGCTGACAGTACCTGGTCGCGTAACTGGTTCAGGCGCGCTTCGGCGGTGTAGAGCTGGTGCTGTTCAATTTGCTGCGCTAACTGTGCCAGCGCCAGATCGCGATCAAGAAACTGCTCAAGGCGCTGCCGGTAGGGCAGATTGTTGGCCATCTCCGACTTCACCAGCAGGCGGGCGCCGACCAGGTCGCCGGCGTCCAGCAGCGAACGCGCCTGTTCCAGTACCGGCAACTTGCCGTCGGCATTGAGTGTGCGCTGTGCCAGCAGACAGTCGTTCTGGTCGACCACGTCTACGCGCCAGCTGACCTGGCGAGCGTTACCCAGCCGCTTGCGCGACCAGGTGCGCCAGCGATTGCCGCCAACATTCAGCTTGATCTCAGCCACCAGTTCATCATTACGGAACCAGCGGTGACGTAATGTCTGTCCGGCGCCGTCAGTGACTTCGATGAAAAAGAACAGGTAGTCGTGGGTCGATGGCACGCTGACAAGCTCATCGCCCACGGGCTCGCGATCAGCCACGGCCATGGCAAAGCGCGCGCGCGTCAGCGTCGTGTCGCCGCAGGTTTGGGCGGCGGTGGACGAGGCCATACAGATCAACAGCAAGAACAGGTAACGCATCCGGAGCATGACTATGTTGCCAACGTGAAGGCTATGATAGGTTGCTTGCCAAACTCTGCAATGGGAACCCCCTTTATGTCACAACAGCGTGTGCCAGTGCTGCTGGTTATTCCGGCGCTGGTCATCATCGTCGCCGGCATGAAAGCGGCCTCGACGTTGCTCGAACCATTCTTGCTGGCGATCTTTATCAGTATCGTGTGCGCGCCCGTCGTCACCTGGCTAACCCGGCGTGGCTGGCCAGAGTGGTTGGCCGTGGGGGCGGTCATGGTCGGCCTGGTGATTTTGTTGACCGGCGGGGTGGCGCTGGTTGGCGCATCCATTAACGGATTTCTCAAACAATTGCCGGTGTATCAGGAGGCGCTCAACAACCGAGTGGGCGGTTTGCTGGACGGTTTGGCCGGGCATGGCATTGATGTCGATGTGCCGTCGCTGAAGGAAAAACTGGATGCCGGTATGGTCATGGGCCTGGCCGGCAAAGTGGTGGGCGGCTTTGGCGCCGTACTCGGTAATTTTCTGCTGATCCTGCTGACGGTGGCGTTCATCTTGCTGGAAGCGGCGCGGTTGCCGGCTAAATTGCATGCGGCCTTTGATCGCAGTGCCGGTCATGGCATGGAGGTGTTCGAGCGCTTTGCCGAGGGCGTCAAAGACTATCTGGCGATCAAGTCCCTGCTGAGTCTCGGCACTGGCACCGCCGTGGCGCTGTGGCTGTGGGTGCTGGATGTGGATTACCCGCTGTTGTGGGGCACGCTGGCGTTCCTGTTCAACTACATCCCCAATATCGGCTCGTTTCTGGCGGCAGTGCCGGCCTGTCTGTTGGCCTGGGTGCTACATGGTAATGGCATAGCGCTGGCCACGGCGGCAGGTTATGTGGTGGTCAATATGGTGTTCGGCAATGTGCTGGAACCGCGCCTGATGGGGCGCAGTCTTGGCCTGTCGGCGCTGGTGGTGTTTATCTCTTTGGTACTGTGGGGCTGGGTACTCGGGCCGGTAGGAATGGTGCTGTCGGTGCCCTTGACGATGATCCTGCGCATTGCCTTTGAAGTGCGCGAGCAAACCCGTTGGCTGGCAATATTGCTTGGCCCGGAAGTGGCGTCGCGTCAGGACGATAGCGCCTAGTCGCCGTCGTCCTCAGCGTCGCTGCCGTCATCGCCGGCCAGCTCCGGGGCGTGAAACAGCAGAAATAATTCTTCCAGCAAGTCCGGAATGCTCATGGCCATTTGCCGGACCAGTTTCTGGTCCTGCCACAGCTGGTCTAGCGCTGGATCTTCATCGAGACCGGAAATCAGCAGGAACGGTAGCAGCAGGTCGAACACCTGCTCGCTGTCCTGCGCATGCCAGGCACTTTCATTGGCGCTGACGCCGGTGATGAACCCCATGCACCAGCTCGCAAGATCATTACCGTCGTTTTCCTCATAGGGGTCGAGGCGGCAGGGTAGCTGGATCGTCTCGCCGAGCCCGAGCTGCGCATGCAGGCGATCGCGCAACGCCGTGACAGCGCCACTGATCTCGTCGCTGACATCGCCTTCGTCACGCAGCAACTGTTGCCAGCCGTCTGCGCAAATCGGCCCGCAGGCCTGCGCACATAGAAGGCCGTGGGTTTCCACCCAGCTCAGGGCGTCCTGTTCGTGGGTGCCCAGATAGTCGCGCACCAATTGGCGCAAGCCGGGATTATCGGGTTGGGTCATGCCTGTCTCCTGTCAGCGGCGGCATCATAGCGGGGCGTCGCTGTTCAGGCCACCGCAAGACGATTGCGGCCCTTGTGCTTGGCCTGATAGAGCGCGCGGTCGGCACGCAGGGTGATGGTCTCGGCACGGTCATCCGCTTGCCATGCGGCCAGGCCCGCCGACAGCGTCGCTTGCAGTTCGGTGCTGATGTCGTTGCGGCAGGCGAGTGCAAACTGCACACGCAGGCGTTCGAGCACCTGACGGATATCATCGGTGCTGCCTTCATTGAACAGCACAATAAACTCCTCGCCGCCGTATCGGGCTATCACGTCGGAGCGGCGCAGTTCGCGGCGTGCGACATCGGCAAACTTCCTCAACACCAGATCGCCCACCTGATGACCGTGCTGATCATTGACCTGTTTGAAGTGATCGAGATCGATCAGCGCGACATGCAGCTGGCGTCCGCCACGTTCGGCCAGTGCCAGTTCTTCATCCAGGCGTTCGAGAAAATGGCGGCGATTGAACAACCCGGTAAGTGAGTCACGCACGGCGATTTCTGCCAGTCGCTCCATCGCGCTCTGCAGGCGATTGTTGGCATCGGTCAGGCGTTGCTGGTTGTCACGTAACGATTCGCGCTGTTCGCGGATGCGCTGTTGCAGGTTGTGGATGTGGCCGCCGACATAGACAAACCAGGTCAGGCCGAGAGCCAGTATGGTCCACTGACTGAGACTGATGCCGAAGATCTGGCGCTCGGAATAGGTCTGCCATTCCCACAGCACCAGTGCGGTGTAACAGGCCATGATAAACAGCGACATCAACACCATCTTGAAGCGGTCCAGTGCGAACACGCCGAAGGTCATGACCATGAAATAGATCGACAGGATGGCGCCGCGTATCTCGTGGGCAAAATGCAGAATAAAGGTAATGCCAATGACGCCGATGATCATTTGTACGGCGGTCAGGCTGGGGTCATTGAACAGGCGGGAAAAGCCGCTGCGAATCGCGATATAGACCAGCAGATTGCTGGCATAGATACAGAAGAATATGGTGCCGTGGGGAGTTTCCGGATCAAACACCCCGAGTTCCATGCCGGCGACAATCCCCAGCCACACCAGCGTATAGGAGTACAGCGCCATCAACTGCCGCCGCAGCCGTATCGCGGTCTGGTACTCAGGGGTGTTGCGCTGTGCTGTCAAAGGCCGGTCTCCGCTGTCTTGTCCGCGGCGCTTTTTGTGCTTTTTATCGCAACGTGCCGGGTCCCGGGGTGGCCGCAGTATACGCGAATTTGAGCGATTGTGACCTGTCACGGGGAGCGTCGCTGTGCCAGCATCCGAGCGCATCAAACGATCGTTTGAACTGCTATACAACGGGAGGATGAATGTCTACTGAGCAGCCGTTTGACCTGAACCTGACAGAAGAGCAGGCGATGACCCGCGCCAGTGTGCGGCGGTTTGTCGAGCGCCATCTGCAGCCCCATGCGCGTAGCGCTGACGAGGCGGCTCAGGCACCCGAGGGTTTCTATCGCGCCAGCAGTGAGCTGGGTCTGGCGATCATGCCGATTCCTGAAGCCATCGGCGGCGCTGGGCAGCCGCGCGACCCGATGTCCAATGCGCTGACCGCTGAAGATCTGGGACAGGGTGATATCGGTCTGGCGATTGGCGCTTTGTCGCCACTGTCGTTCGTCAACGCCGTGCTGGATTTTGGCACTGAGGCGCAGCAGCAGGCCTTTCTGGCGCCACTGCTTGAGGCGGAGTTTGTGCCGGCGGCCATCGCCTTGATGGAGGCGGGGGCGCCGTTTGATCCGGCCAACCTGAAAACGCAGGCCACCATTGATGGCGACGGTTATCGCATTAGCGGTGAGAAACGCATGGTGGCGTTGGGCGACAGCGCAGAATGGTTACTGGTGGTGGCGACGGTAGAGGGCCAGGGCCCGGCGGCGTTTGTGTTACGTGCCGACAGCGCGGGCGTGCAGGCCAGTTCGCAGAGCTATATGGGGCTGCGCAGCCTGTCACTGGCGACAATCAGTTTCGACAATGTGCGCGTCGATGGATTGGCGCGGTTGGCGCATTTCGATCTTGAGCGGATGGTGGACCTGTCGCGCATCGGTCTGGCGGCGCTCGCGGTGGGGTGCTGTCAGGCGGTGCTGGACTATGCCATCCCGTTCGTGAAAGAGCGCAAGGCGTTTGGCGAACCGATTGCCTGGCGCCAGTCGGTGGCGTTTATGGTGGCGAATATCGGTATCGAACTGGAAGGCATGCGGCTGTTGGTGTGGAAAGCCGCCAGCCGTGCCCAGCAGGGCTTGCCGTTTCACCGCGAAGCCTATCTGGCCAAAGTATTTTGCGCCGAAAAAGCCATGCAGATCGGTACGGACGGCATCCAGCTGTTCGGCGGCGCCGGCTTTATCCGCGATTACCCACTGGAAATGTGGTACCGCAACCTGCGCGCCATCGGCGTGCTTGAAGGCACAGTGATGGTGTAAGGAGCGACGACATGATCAATCTCGAATTACCAAAAAAGCTGCTTGGCATGCAGCAAATGACACACCAGCTGGCGGCGGGCGTATTTCGCCCGATTTCACGCAAGTACGATCAGATCGAGCATGGCGATACACCGGAAGAACTGAAGCCGGTGGCGCAGATGATGGCCGCCGCGCGTGCCATGCAAGGGCAGGGTGGCAGCAGGAGTGATGGTGTCAGGAATGGCGCCAATATGATGGGCGTGATCGGCGTTGAAGAAATGTGCTGGGGCGATGTCGGCCTGATGCTGTCGATTCCCGGTAGTGGCCTGGGTAACGCCGCGATCATGGCGGTGGGCACGGCGGAGCAGAAGGAGCAGTTCGGCAAGCTCTACTGCGCCATGGCGATCACCGAACCCGGCGCTGGCTCCGACTCCGCCGCCATCGCGACGACCGCGGAGCTGGACGGTGATGAGTGGGTGCTCAATGGCGAAAAGATCTACTGCACTGGCGGCCAACGCTGTGATGCGGTGGTGGTCTGGGCCACCCTCGACAAGCGTCGCGGCAAGGCTGCGATCAAGTCGTTCATTATCGAGCGCAGCAATCCGGGCATGAAGCTGGCGCGGGTGGAGGACAAGATGGGGCTGCGTATCTCCGATACTGCGGCGCTGAGTCTGGAGAACTGTCGCATTCCAAAGGGCAGCATTCTCGGTTCTGCCGAGGTTGCCGACACCGAGGAGGCGCGCAAGAAGGCCTTCGGCGGTGTCATGCAGACGTTCGACAATACCCGCCCGCCGGTGGCCGCGATGGCGCTGGGTGTGGCCCGCGCAGCGCTCGAGATAACGCGTAATATTGTTGAAAAAGAGGGGGTTAAAGCTGATTACTCGAAACCACTTTATGCCTCATCCGCAATGGAAGCGGAGATCTACCGGATGGAAGCCGACCTCGAAGCGGCGCGCCTGATGACCTGGAAAGCCGCATGGATGGCGGATAACGGACAGGCCAATTCGAAAGAGGCCTCAATGTGCAAGGCCAAGGCCGCACGCACTGGCAACGCCGTGACGCTGAAGTGTGTCGAGCTGTGCGGCGAGCTCGGTTACTCGGAGCAGAGCCTGCTGGAGAAACTGGCGCGCGACTCCAAGGTGATCGATATCTTTGAGGGCACCCAGCAGATCCAGTTGCTGATTGTCGCACGGCAGTTATTGCAGCTGTCCTCCAGAGAACTCAAATAACCGCTGCGGCGCCTCGCCAAGGCAAATAAAAGGCCTGGATGCCCTTGGTATCCGGGCCTTTTGTTCTTAAAGTGGCGGGGTTTTCAGACAGGGGTATGAGCATGTCATTTGCAGACAAGGTAGTTTGGATCACCGGCGCCTCCAGCGGTATTGGTGAAGCGTTGGCAGTGGAATTCAGCCGCTATGGCGCCAAGGTGGTGCTGTCCGCACGGCGGCCGGATGAGCTGGAGCGGGTGCGCCAGAAGCTGGTGTGGCCGGACAACCACCTGGTGTTGCCAATGGATGTGACCAATACCGACAGCTTTGCCGCCCGGGTCGAGCAGGTACGCGAGCGTTACGGACGGCTGGATGTACTGGTCAATAACGCCGGCATTTCCCAGCGCTCGCTGGTTGCCGACACCGACCTGAGCGTCGATCGCAAGGTCTTCGATGTGAATTATTTCAGTGCCATCGGTCTGACCAAGGCCTGTCTGCCCTGGTTCAAGCAGCAGGGCGGAGGGCGCATCGTGGTGATCTCCAGCCTGGTGGGAGAACTGCCAACGCCCATGCGCAGTGCCTACTGTGCGTCCAAGCATGCGCTGCATGGCTGGTTCGAGGCGTTGCGTGCGGAGGAGTACGACAACCACATCGGTATCACCATGGTGATGCCGGGCTTTATCCTCACCAATGTCTCGATCAATGCGATTACCGCCGATGGCGGCCAGCACGGCAAGATGGACGACCATCAGGCCAAGGGGCTGGATGCCGGGGCGTGTGCCGCCACCATCGTTGAGGCCGTGCAGGCCGGTCGCGAGCAGGTTATTATTGCCGGCCGCGAGAAAGCCGGAATCTATCTCAAGCGTTGGTTCCCGGCCCTGTATCGCAAGATTATCCGCCGCATCAAAGTAACCTGAATATTTAGTGACCTGAGTCCGATGACCGAATCCCTGCTGCCGAAAGATCGCACCCGTTTCAACAAGCTGCAAAAGCGTCTGCGGCGTGAGGTCGGGCAGGCGATCGCCGACTACAACATGATTGCCGACGGTGATCGCATCATGGTGTGCCTGTCGGGAGGCAAGGACTCCTACACCATGCTGGAAATCCTGCGCAATCTGCAGGTGTCGGCGCCGGTGAAGTTTGAGCTGATTGCGGTCAATCTGGATCAGAAGCAGCCCGGATTTCCGCAACATGTCTTGCCTGCCTATCTGGAGCAAGAAGGCGTGCCGTTTCATATCCTTGAGAAAGACACCTATTCGATCGTCAAGGAAAAGACGCCGGAGGGCAAAACCACCTGTGCGTTGTGCTCACGCTTGCGGCGCGGCTCCTTGTATGGCTTTGCCGAGGAAATCGGCTGCAACAAGATCGCGCTGGGCCACCACCGCGACGACATTATCGAAACCCTGTTTCTGAACCTGTTTTATGGCGGCAAGCTCAAGGCCATGCCACCCAAGCTGCGCAGTGACGACGGCAAGCACATCGTCATCCGGCCGCTGGCCTATTGCCGGGAAAAGGACATCGAGAAGTTTTCTGCGATGAAGCAGTTTCCGATTATTCCCTGCAACCTGTGTGGCTCGCAGGACAATCTGCAGCGGCAGGTGATCAAGGAAATGCTGCAGGGCTGGGACAAGACTCACCCGGGTCGGGTGGAGAGCATTTTTTCGGCGTTACAGAATGTGGCGCCCTCACAGTTGGCGGATACCCGCCTGTTCGACTTCGCCAACCTCGAGCAAGGTCAGCTCAGTGGCAACCCGAACGGCGCGCATTTGCTCGATCTGGTCAACATTTTCCACTGATTGCCGCGCTGACCGCCGGGTCGCAGCCGACAGGGTGTCGGTCTGCGTCCGAGGCTGCTAAAATCGCGCACCCGCAGGGACCCCGGTCCCGAGTCTCCGTTTACTACGTCTATACCGAAGGGCAAGCAACATGACCGATCGTATCAAGATAGGCACGCTGGAAATCGCCAAGGTTCTGCACGACCTGGTGGTCGACAAGATCGCACCGGGCACCGGCATCAACCCGGAGCATTTCTGGTCCGAACTGGACAGCATCGCCAACGACCTGATGCCGAAAAACCAGGCACTGCTTGCCAAGCGTGACGAGATTCAGGCGAAGATTGATGCGTGGCATCAGGCCCGTCAGGGCAAGGCCATCGACATGGCCGAGTACAAGGCGTTCCTGATCGAACTGGGCTACCTGCTGCCGGAAGGCGACAGTTTCAGCGTTGATACCAGTAATGTGGATGATGAAATTGCCACCATCGCGGGTCCGCAGCTGGTCGTGCCGGTCAAGAACGCGCGTTTCGCCTTGAATGCCGCCAATGCGCGGTGGGGCAGTCTCTACGATGCACTGTACGGCACCGATGTTATTTCTGATGAAGGCGGTGCGGAGAAGGGCGGCGCCTACAATCCGAAGCGTGGCGCCAAGGTTATTGCCTATGCCCGTGACCTGCTTGATCAGGCTGCGCCGCTGGCGGACGGTTCGCACAAGGACTCACTCAAGTACAGCATCAAGGACGGCAAGCTGGTGGTGAAAACTGCCGCGGGCGAAACCGGTCTGAAAGATGCTGCGCAGTTTGTTGGCTACACCGGCGATGTCGCCGCGCCCACCGGCATTCTGCTCAAGCACAATAATCTGCATCTCGAATTGCAGATTGATGCCTCGCATCCGATCGGTCAGGACGACCCGGCCAATCTGAAAGACGTGTTGCTGGAATCAGCAATCACCACCATTCAGGACTGCGAAGATTCTGTTGCCGCGGTGGACGCCGAAGACAAGGTTGAGGTCTACAGCAACTGGCTTGGCCTGATGAAGGGTGATCTGCAGGAGTCGTTCCAGAAGGGCGGCAAGATGATGACCCGCGCCATGAATCCGGATCGCGTCTATACCGCTGTCGATGGTGGCGAGTTGGTGTTGCCGGGACGTTCCTTGCTGCTGGTTCGCAACGTTGGTCATCTGATGACCAACGACGCCATTCTGGTAAACGGCAAGGAAATCCCGGAAGGCATCATGGACGCCATGGTGACGGTACTTTGTGGTCTGCATGATCTGAAAAAGCTCGGCAAGTATCGCAACAGCCGTGCCGGTTCCATGTATATCGTCAAGCCGAAAATGCATGGCCCGGAAGAAGTGGCGTTTGCCTGCGAGCTGTTCAGCCGGGTGGAGGACGCGCTCAATCTGGACCGCTATACGCTCAAGATCGGCATCATGGACGAAGAGCGCCGCACCACCGTCAACCTGAAAGAATGCATTCGGGTGGCGAAGGAGCGCGTGATCTTTATCAACACCGGTTTCCTTGATCGTACCGGTGATGAAATCCACACCTCCATGGAGGCGGGTCCGATGGTGCGCAAGTCAGAAATGAAGGCGCAGAAGTGGATCTCTTCGTATGAAGACTGGAACGTCGACATTGGTCTGGAATGTGGCCTGAAAGGCCATGCACAGATCGGTAAGGGCATGTGGGCGATGCCGGACGAAATGAAGGCCATGATGGCGGCCAAGATCGGTCACCCGAAAGCCGGCGCCAATTGTGCCTGGGTACCGTCGCCGACCGCCGCCACACTGCATGTCATGCACTACCATCAGGTACTGGTGTCAGACGTCCAGACGCAACTTGAGCGTCGCCAGCGCGCGGCGCTGGAAGATATTCTCACCATCCCGCTGGCCGCTGACAGCAACTGGTCCGAAGCGGACAAGACGGCTGAGCTGGACAACAACTGTCAGGGCATTCTCGGCTATGTGGTGCGCTGGATTGATCAGGGTGTTGGCTGCTCGAAAGTGCCGGACATTCATGACGTCGGTCTGATGGAAGACCGCGCCACGCTGCGTATTTCCAGTCAGCATATCGCTAACTGGCTGCGTCATGGGGTGGTGACCAGGGAGCAGGTCATGGCGTCCATGCAGCGCATGGCGGCCGTGGTCGACAAGCAGAATGCCAATGACCCGAGCTACCGCAATCTGGCGCCGAACTTTGACGGCAACGTGGCCTTCGAGGCGGCCTGTGAGCTGGTGTTCGAAGGCTGTGCCCAGCCCAGTGGCTATACTGAGCCAGTGCTGCATCGCCGTCGCAAGGAAGCCAAGGCCAAATACGGCTGCTGAGCGCAGAGTGATCAAAAAAGCCCGGCTTGCCCGGGCTTTTTTGTGCCTGACTGGCGGCACTGGTGTACAAGTGTTCAATCTGTTCAAATTGACCCTCTGCGCGGGACTCGGCCGCTGAGCCTGCGCGACTTCTCGCCGAGTGCGGGACATAACAATAATAGTCAGTCAGAAGGGGTTATCCATGAGCCTGCGCGCTTTAGCTGTGTTGATGCCAGTCTGCATCGCCCTGTCCGCCTGTGGCGGCGAATCCTCCTATTCCGAAGATCCGCCGATGCTGGTGGGCGGTCCGACCTCCGGGCGTGCGATCAAGGGTGTGATTCAGCAAGCTGACGTCGATGCCTACCAGCGTGTCGGCAGTACCTGGGCGCTGGCGGCGACCACGCGCACCGATGATACCGGTACCTTCCTGTTTCCGAATGGCTTGCCCGCCGGCCCTGTGCGGGTGGTGGTGCATGCCAATGCCGCCGGCACATCGCGCATGGTGTGCGATGCCGCGGATGGCTGCGGTGACGCCGGGCTAGACGGTGGCGAAGAAGTCACTGTTAACGGCGTGGTCGACTTCGGTGAAACCCTGCCGCTGCCGACAGACTTTGAAATGGCGGCAATCTTGCCGCCAGATCGGACCGACATCTTTATTGCCGTCACCCCCGCCACCGATATGGCGGCAACGCTGGCAGAAGGTTTGCCGGGCGGTGTCAATGCGCGCAGTGTCGGTATTGCGTTGAATCAGGTCGCCGCGCTGCTGGGCCTGTCCAGTGATTTTTACCGTGTCTCGCCGGTGGATATCACCAGCGCAACGGAGCGCGCTCTGGCCACCGATTCGGCCTTGCATCAGGCGCTGCTGGCGGCCGCCATGGCCACCCAGGACAGTGGCGACATGGGTGAGAGCATGGCTGCCTACAGCCGTCGTTTTTTCCAGTACGCAGGCCAGCTGCCGTTGCTGGGCGAGTATTCCGTTGCTGCACTGGATGCCGCCGCACAGCAGGTGCTGACGGCAATCGGCTCACCTGCGGCTGCAGTCGATGCTCTGCAGGTCTGGGTAGACGGGTTTGAAGGCAATCAGACCGGTGTTGCCCTGTCTGGCAGCTATGATATCCCCGATCTGATCCAGGCGCGCCAGAGCCTGGATGTACTCGACACCTACCTGAACATGGCCGGCATAGATGAATCCGGCAGCTTTATCACTACTCAGGCGCCGCAAGTGCAGTGGCTGCTGTCACAGCAGACGGTGAATATGGCGAGCCTGATGGTGGAGTCGGTGGCATTGGTGCTGCAGACCGCCTATGTCGCCAGCAGCAAGGCGGCTCTGCCGGCCAGCTACGATTTGGCGGTAGATGGCGGCATGGTCGTGCCGACCGGCCTGACCGCTGTCTATACCAAGGCAGATGACCGTCTGACCATCTCCGGCACCTCCGACGCTGGCCAGACCATCAGCGTGACCTTTGTCATTACGCCGCTGCTGCAGGGTTTGTCGGCGAAATCGCTGACCTACACCGCTGAAAGTGGCGCCAGCATCATGAATGCGGAGCTGATCGGCACGCTCGAAGGCAGCATCGAAATCCTGCTTTACGATACCAATGTGCAAAGCCTGATCACGGCTTCGACGCCAGAAGAGCAGAGCGCCGCACTGGATGCCCTGCTCAACAGTCTGAATGTGCGGGTCACGGTGTCCGGCAATGCGTCGCTGGCCAAGTTCGATGAGCCCGACTACCGTTTCACCGGCGATATTGTTGCCTTTGCCGAGGTCGATGTGCCGGCGCTGCAGAATGCCGATCCGTTCGTCGAGCTGAACATCGCCAGCGGCTCCCTGACCAGCCCGGAAGGGGACAGCATCTATTCGCTGGATGGTGTTAATGCCCTCAACATTGTCATTGATGCGGACTCCAGTCTGGACGCCAATTTCGGGTTCGAGGCATTTGGTTTACCGGCGATGGAGGTCAACGCCCAGGGCGAACTGCTGGGGCTGGGGGAGCTGGTGCTGGAGTTTGCGCTGGCGCTGCAGTCGTCGTCATCGCTGGATCTGACGGCGGTACTGGGGATCATCGAGATGCTCGATTTTTCCGTTCTTGAGCTCAGCGGCAGCGGTGGCTTGAGTATTCCCGACGACGGGCTCGACTTCAGCTTCCTGCTGGACGGTAACCGCTTCGACGCCTCGGTGCCCAATGGTGGCGAGCTTGGCAATGGCGGCACCTTGTCGCTCAGCTACTACCTGACTTCCTTTAATGGCGGCTTTATCTACGCCGGCGACAGCCTGATTGGCGCCGTCACCTACGATTGGCAACAGCTTGGCGCGACGATCCAGATGATTGATGGCACCGAGCGTAGCTACTTCCTTGGCGAGCTGTCCGGGCTGGCGCCAGCTTCGCTCTAAACACTCTGGCGTTCCGGCCGCTACAGCTGCCGGGACGCCAGCCACTCGTCGGCACTCTCGTTGGGCGGTGCAAAATGCGCAGCAGTTAATGTTTTTTGCTGATCGCAACTAGTACTTTCTACTGCCTAATAATCAAAACAACCGCCTTCTGGGGATCACATGAGAGCCCGAACCATGGCTGCTGCGACAGACGATATAGTTTTGCATGCCGTTGCCGGCGCACAGGACTTGCCCGAAGAGTTCGTCAAAATACCTGATGAAAGCCTGCGCCGCCCCGAACAGCAGCTCAGCAACAGCCGCTGGCATGGGCGCTGGCGCGGCTACACGCTGTTCAACGGTCACTATCTTGAGTGTCAGCGCAGGGGAGCGCCGAGGCGTGTGGTCAATCTCGCTTATATCGCCACCGAGCCGATGCAGTTGCGTGAGCCGGCCTGGCGTTGGCTGGCGGCGGCGATGGTGATGGTGGCCGGCGCAACCCTGACGGCGGCATTAGAGCAGCTGATGGAGGCGAGTGTGCTGTCATTGGCGGCATTGCTGACGTTTACAGGCTATCTGCTCAGCGTGCGGCAGAGGCTGATATTTCGCACCCGTATTGGCGGTATTGCCCTGTTTGAGGTGCCGATGGGACTGTTCAACCGTCGTCGCGTGCAGGCCTTTATCGACACCATGCAGGCGCGTATTGACGGCGCCGCCAGCATACTGCCGCAGGGTGAGGGCCGTCTGGCGGCAGAAATGGCCGAGCACAGACGCTTGTTGAAAGAGGGCTGGCTGTCGCAGGCGCGCTATGATCTGGCCAAGAAGCGCATTTTTGGCCGCTACCGTCGTTCGGCGAACTGAGCGAGACCTTTCTAGATATACAGCTGGCGCATGTCCGGATCGGGCTGCGCCCGTTCCCACCAGCCATCAAAATCCCTGAGCAACTTCTGGCTGCGATCCAGGTTCGGCGATTCCAGCAGGCCGTTATCGTAGCGGTGATGGTCCGGCCGCCACAGTAAGGCGGTGTCATCACACAGCAACCAGGCGTCGCGTACATCGCGTTGTTCCAGCGGTAACAGGCGCAAGCCGATATAGCTTGGAAACCGCCGCGCCAACTCGATCAAGCGATGGCCATGCTTGAGCGCCAACATCGAATCGCAGAACAGGATGCGAATGTCAGTAAAGCGGCTGACACGGGTGAGGTTGGCCAGCGCCCGGGACACTGGTTCACGGTTGAGCAGAGCAAGATCCAGATGCGGGGCCAATATGCGCACACTTCGCCGGGTTTGCGCCAGCAGGTCATCACAGCCACTGCGGAAGCTCTCGAGGTCATGCAGCATGCGCTGATTGACGCTGGCGGACTCCATCAGTCGCGTAATTCCTTGGTCATCTGGCGGTGGGGGATATCGGCTTCAAGGAAAATGCCACCATTAACGCTGAAGCCGGCATGTTCGTAGAACGCACACGCCTGGGTCTGGGCATGCAGAAACACTTCCCTCATGCCGCTGTCGCGCGCTTCCTGCTCGGCGTGGTCAAGCAGCAGGCGGCCAACACCGTGACTGCGGTACTGTTCGAGCACACACAGACGGCTGATCTGGCCGCTAGGCAGCAGGCGCACACAGCCTATGGCATTGCCATCCTTATCACGGGCGAGAAAATGCACGGCATCATCGTCGAAGTCATCCCATTCAAGGCTCTCGGGGACGTGCTGCTCCTCGATAAACACTTTCTCGCGCACCTGTCGAAGCTCGGCGGCATGCGTCTGCCAGTCGGTGCGCAAGCACTGCACCGTGCTGGCATTAGTCGAGGTAGCTGAAGTAACCGGCGTCAATCCACTCATCCAGTAAATCCTGTCCGTCTTCGCTCATGACGAGCTGTAATTCTTTATCAGTGTAGCGACGCTGTCGCGCCAACAGGGCCGCCAACGGGCGGGCCTCATCGGTGAGCGGCCAGCGATCGCCGTTGATCCAGGCGTCTCCCTGATCATCAATGATCAGGCGGGCGGCACCGTGGCGCAGCAGCTGCGTGTCAGGGGCTGCGGCAGCAATGTGCTCATAATCAATATCAAAATCAAGGCCGGCGGGGCAGCGCGATTCGCTCAGCAGTGCCGCCAGAGCCTGACGCTGAACCGTCGGTGTCAGCGCAGCCACTGCCTGTGCGGCAAGATCAGCAACGTCTGTACTTTCGAGGACCTCCCGACGGGAGGGTGGCGTGCGGCCGGCATCCTGGTACAGAGTGTCGCCGCCTGCTTCCGCGGCGGCATCCGCCAGACGGGCCAGAAGTTCCACCGGCGAGGGCGCACGGAAGCCCACCGACCAGGTGACGCAATCGCTGTCTTCGGCGATGCCCCAGTGGGCCACCCCGGGTGGCAGGTAGAGCGCATCGCCGGGGTGGAGCACGTATTCTTCCTCGACCTCCATTGTCTCCAGCAGCTTGAGCTGGTCATGCTGCAGCAGCGGCGTATGCGCATGGCACTGCCCACCCAGCTTCCAGCGGCGACTGCCGCGTGCCTGGATCAGGAACACGTCGTAGCGATCGAAATGCGGACCGACGCTACCGCCGCGGGCGGCATAGCTGATCATGATGTCCTCCAGCCGCCAGCCGGGCAGAAAATCGAACTGGTCCAGCAGCAGTGAGACATCGGTCAGGAAGCAATCCACTGATTGCACCAGCAGGGTCCAGTTTTCCCGCGGCAGCACCTGAAAGTCGCGCTCGGTGAACGGGCCGTGCTGGAGATTCCAGGGGCCGTCGCCGTGGCCGGTAATCAGGCGTGACTCGACTTCCGCTTCCAGCGCCAGTCCGGCCAGTGTCTCCGGGTCGGGCTGGTCAAGGCCGCTGGCGACGGCGCGCATCAGCAGCGGTTGCTTCTGCCAGTAATCACGCAGAAAGCGGTCCGCCGACAGCGGCAGATGGAACTGCGGCAGCATTAAATATTCTTGGCTTGCTGCACTGCGTTGCCGACGTAGCTGGCCGGCGTCATGGCCTTGAGTCGCTCACGTTCGGCTTCAGGAATGTCCAGGCCGTCGACAAACTCGGCCAGCGCCTCGGCGGTGATGGCTTTGCCGCGGGTCAGCTCTTTCAGCTTCTCGTAGGGCTTCTCGATGCCGTAGCGACGCATCACAGTCTGAATCGGTTCTGCCAGCACTTCCCAGGCGTTGTCGAGATCGGCGCGCAGGCGTTCGCTGTTGACCTCCAGCTTGCCGATACCTTTCAGGCTGGCTTCAAACGCAATCAGGCTGTGGGCCAGGCCGACACCTATGTTGCGCAGCACGGTGGAGTCGGTCAGGTCACGCTGCCAGCGTGAGACCGGCAATTTACTCGCCAGGTGATCCATCACCGCATTGGCGATGCCGAGATTGCCCTCCGAGTTTTCAAAATCGATCGGGTTGACCTTGTGTGGCATGGTCGAGGAACCGACTTCGCCGGCCACGGCACGCTGGCGGAAATAGCCCAGTGAAATGTAGCTCCAGACGTCGCGATCGAAGTCGAGCAGGATGGTGTTAAAGCGCATCAGCGCGTGGAAGTACTCGGCAATGCAGTCGTGTGGTTCGATCTGGGTGGTATAGGGGTTCCAGCTCAGCTCGAGGCTTTCGACAAAGTTTTTTGCAAAGGCTTGCCAGTCAAACTCGGGGTACGCCGCAATGTGTGCGTTGTAGTTGCCCACCGCGCCATTGATCTTGCCCAGCAGCGCTACGCCAGCAAACTGTTCACGCTGACGCTGCAGGCGTGCCACCACATTGGCCATTTCCTTGCCGAGTGTGGTCGGTGAGGCCGATTGGCCGTGGGTGCGCGACAGCATCGGCTGGCTGGCCTGACCATGGGCGAGTTTGCGAATAGCGCTGATCACCCGGTCCATCACCGGCAGCAGTACGGCGCGTGCATCCTTGAGCATCAGGCTGTAGGACAGGTTGTTGATGTCCTCGGACGTGCAAGCGAAGTGCACGAATTCACCGATTGCGGTGAGTTCTTCGTTCACCTCGAGCTGTTCCTTGATGTAGTACTCGACCGCTTTGACGTCGTGATTTGTGGTGCGCTCGATTTCCTTGATGCGCTGGGCGCCCTCAAGGTTGAAGCTCTGTGAGACGTTGCGCAGGATCCAGGCCGCATCGGTGCTCGGCAGTGGCACTTCTTCAATGCGCTTTTCCCGCGCCAACGCTTCCAGCCAGTGCACTTCCACCCGGACGCGATTGCGAATCAGGCCATATTCACTGGTGATTTCGCGCAGGTCGTCGCATTTGCCGGCATAACGGCCGTCAACCGGGGAAATGGCGGTAAGAGAGGTCAGTTCGCTGGACATGGTGGCTCCGTAGGCAAGGCTGAAAGCGGCGCAATGATAACCGAACTGCGGGCGCCTGTCCGTGTCCATGGCGCGTCACAGGCGGACGATTCAGGCCAGCAAGTCATCGACCTGCTCAAGAATTCGCCGCCGCTGCAGCAGTAGCTGCCAGCGTCGTCCACCGTTGCTGTGCCAGAGGAATCCGGCGCGGATGCCGGCCAGAAACAGCGCCCGAATGGTAGCGGCGTTGTCCTCATTTTGCAGTTGTGCCGGCGCGCCCTGCACGCGGATACGATAGCGCAGGGTGCTGAGCGTGTTGGTGTAGACACCGGCAGCACGATGGCAGAATTCCCGTGCAGTGATATCCGGGAAATGATCCTGCTGCGCCACCAGCGCCTCGAGCCGATGGCGCAAGCCAGCCAGCACAGCCTCGTCGCGGCTGGCGACCCGCGCCAACTGGATCAGTGACAGCGCATGACCCACCTGACGGTAATTCTCCTTGCGGTGGCGGCCGGTCAGCGCATCGCGGACCAGTCGCAGACCGGGCTCGAGCGCAGAGGCGTTCGGGTACACGTCGCCAGCACTGGTGGCGTCCAGCAACAGGATGCTTTGCATCAGCGGGCGCATGGCGCTGGCATCGCGGTTACCGCTGGTGGCAATTTCATCGGCCAGCAGCCCGGCCTGAAACAGTGCTGCCAGTGGCAGTATGCGTTCGAATTGCGGCTCGCTCATGATGTCGACTCAATGACGGCGCCACCGAGGCAGACGTCACCCTGATAGAACACCACCGACTGGCCCGGCGTCACGGCCCGTTGTGGTTGATCAAACTGAACGCTCACCCGGTGCTGGTCCAGCGCCGTCACTGTGCAATGCTGGTCAGGCTGTCGGTATCGTGTTTTTGCCGTCAGCACAGCGGGTAGCGCAGGCGGTTCACCCGCAACCCAGTCCACCGCTGCGGTACAGAGTTGCTGACTGAGCAGCAGTGGGTGGTCGTGGCCCTGTACGGCGACCAGTACGTTGCGCTGCAGATCCTTGCAAGCGGCATACCAGGGCGTCTCGTCGGCGTCTGCGCGACCGCCAATGCCAAGGCCCTGGCGCTGGCCAAGGGTGTAGTACATCAGCCCGGCGTGCTCACCGATCACATTACCGTGATCGTCCTCGATCTTGCCGGGCTGGGCCGGCAGGTATTGCTCGAGAAAATCCTTGAAGCGGCGCTCGCCGATAAAGCAGATGCCGGTGGAGTCCTTTTTCTTGTGGTTGGCAAAGCCCTGCTCGGCGGCGATGCGGCGCACCTCCGGCTTTTCCAGTTCGCCGAGCGGAAACAGGGTGCGGGCAAACTTGTCCTGTGACACCGCATGCAGAAAATAGCTCTGGTCCTTGTTGGCATCCACTGCGCGTAATAGCCGTGCCTTGCCGTTGACCAGATCGGAGCGCGCGTAATGGCCAGTGGCGATGGCGTCTGCGCCCAGAGACAGCGCGTGGTCGAGAAAAGCGCGGAACTTGATTTCCTTGTTGCACAAGATGTCCGGATTGGGAGTGCGCCCGGCGCGATATTCGGCCAGAAAATGTTCGAACACGCGGTCCCAGTACTCGCCAGCAAAATTGGCAGTGTGCAGCTCGATGCCGAGCACGCCGGCGACCTGCATTGCGTCAAGCAGATCTTCGCGCGCAGTGCAGTATTCGGTGCCGTCGTCCTCGTTCCAGTTCTTCATGAACAGACCTTCCACCTGATAGCCCTGCTGTAGAAGCAACCAGGCCGCCACGGACGAGTCGACGCCGCCGGACATGCCGACGATGACGCGGGAGCGGCAAGGGTTCAGTTCAAAAGGTTTCATCGTTGCTGTAACGGCCAGGGATGTTGGTAGATGGACGACAGCGGCAGGCGCTGGCCGCGCTGGTAGTCGTCGACACAGCGGGCCACCAGCGGGCTGCGATGCGCGGACTTCTGTTCTGCCAGCTGCTCGGGGCTTAACCACACTGCCTCGAGAATGTCCCGATCAAGCTTCTGGCCGGCATCATGCTGCAGCGCGGTGGCCACAAAGCAGAAGCGATAGTAGACGCCGGCACCGCGCCGTGGTTGATAAATGTAGACGCCAAGCAGGTCGGTAACTTCTACCTGCCAGGCGGTTTCCTCCAGAGTCTCACGGAACGCCGCCTGAATCAGGGTTTCGCCGGCTTCGACATGACCTGCCGGCTGATTCAGCACAGGCTTGCCATCGGCGATCTCGCGCACCAGCAGGAAACGACCGTCCTTTTCCACCAGCGTGGCAACAGTAATGCGGGGCTCGAAGCTGTTCATGGCGTTCTCCTGTGCGGCGCGCATGGTAACGCAGCTGCCGGGAACCTACTAGAATAGGCCGCGGAGGTACTTATGACGAATACACTTAGCCACCTTGATGGCGAAGGCCGCGCGAATATGGTCGATGTCACTGACAAGGCAGTCAGTCACCGCGTTGCGCGTGCGCAGGCGCGTGTGCGCATGCAGCCAGAGACGCTGGCAATGATCATCGACGGTCGCCACGCCAAGGGCGACGTTCTGGCGGTGGCACGTATTGCCGGCATTCAGGCGGCGAAGAAGACCGCCGACCTGATTCCGCTGTGCCACCCGCTGATGCTGTCGTCGGTAAAGGTGACTCTTGAGGCCTGCGCGCTGGACATGCTTGATGTGCAGGCCACGGTCAAGGTCCAGGGTGTCACCGGGGTCGAGATGGAAGCGTTGACGGCCTGCTCTGTCGCAGCCCTGACGGTCTACGACATGTGCAAGGCGGTCGACAAGGGTATCACCATCGAACAGGTCTGCCTGCTCGAAAAGCAAGGCGGCAAGTCCGGCACCTACCAGCGAGCGGCCGATGATTGAAGTGGTGTTTTTTGCGTCCCTGCGCGAGGCGCTGGGCTGCGACCGTGAACAACTGGCGTTGCCGTCAACGCCGGCATCGGTGGCGCAGGTGCGTGCGCTACTGGCGGCGCGCGGTGGTACCTGGCAGGCGCTGGATGATCCCGGTCGGCCACTTATGGTCGCCGTTAACCAGACACTCTGTGATGCCGACACGCCACTGCACGACGGTGATCAGCTGGCGATATTCCCGCCAGTGACGGGAGGTTGAGGATGACAGAGATTGCGGTCAGCGTGACGGATGCCTGCTTGCAGCCCGGACAGCTCGATCTGGCGCTGGCGCAGCATCGCGACAGTGGCGCGCGGGTGGTGTTTTGCGGGCAGGCGCGCGCAGAGCAGGGTAGTGTGACGGCTCTCGAGGTTGAACACTTTCCGGGCATGGCGGAGCATGCAATACGCACCATATGCGAGCAGGCGGCGAAAAAATGGCCAGTAAATCGCATTGTTGTGGTGCACCGCGTGGGGCGCGTGCCGGTCGGTGAGGATCTGGTTCAGGTGGGTGTCAGTGCGCAGCATCGCCGCGAGGCGTTCCTTGCCTGCACGTTTGTGATGGACTTTCTGAAGACGCGGGCGCCGTTCTGGAAGAAGCAGATTGGCCCGGATGGTGAGCGCTGGGTGGAGGCTAAAGTCAGCGACGCCGAGGCGGCGGGCGCCTGGCTTTCGCCGGAGCATGAACGCTGATCTCTCGCCACTGACCGGGCTGCAAGTCCCCGATTTCCCAGTCTCCGATCGCCCAGCGCACCAGCCGCAACGTGGGCAGGCCGACCGCTGCTGTCATGCGCCGAACCTGCCGGTTACGGCCCTCGCGAATGGTCAGTTTCAGCCAACTGGTAGGGATGCTCTGGCGCTGACGCACGGGCGGCACGCGCGGCCATAATGGCGGCGGCGCGATTCGCACGGCGGTTGCCGGAAGCGTCATGCCGTCGTTGAGCTCTACGCCCCGGCACAATTGTTGCAGACTGTCGTCGCCCGCAATGCCCTCCACCTGAACCAGATAGGTCTTCGGCAGATGGAATTTCGGGCTGCTGATGCGAGCCTGCAATGCGCCGTCATCTGTCAGCAGCAACAGACCTTCAGAATCCCAGTCCAGACGGCCGGCGGGATACACTGCGCTGATCGAAATATAGTCAGCCAGAGTGCTGCGGCCTTCACGATCAGTGAAGCTGGAGAGCACCTGAAAGGGCTTGTTGAACAGAATCAGCTTGGCCATGCGGTGGCGTCCGGAAAATGTCAGGCAGGGGCAAAACCCCGATGCTATACTCGTCAGCGCCAATGCGTCAGTTGGGAGGACAGCAAACAGGTTCGTACAGAACGCTTGGGCACCACCAGTGCGGCATTATCTGCCGAAACCGGTGCGCGTGTCAGCGCGAGGGGTTGTGAATCAACGTCCGCGCAATTTTCATGATTTTTCTCTTGAGGGAGTAGCTAGATGGGATACCAAAAGATCACGGTTCCGGCAGACGGTGACAAAATTACTGTTAATGCGGACCTGTCCCTGAATGTGCCCAACCATCCGATCATTCCGTATATCGAGGGGGATGGGATCGGCGTCGATATTTCGCCGGTGATGATCAAGGTGGTGAACGCCGCCATCGAAAAAGCCTACGGAACGAAAAGATCCATTGTCTGGATGGAAGTGTACTGCGGTGAGAAGTCCACCCGCGTCTATGGCCCGGATGTCTGGATGCCGGAAGAGACGCTCGAGGCGCTGCGCGAATATATCGTCAGCATCAAGGGTCCGTTGACCACGCCAGTGGGTGGCGGCATTCGCTCCCTCAATGTGGCGCTGCGTCAGGAGCTGGATCTGTATGTCTGTATGCGCCCGGTGCGCTGGTTCCAGGGTGTGCCGAGCCCGGTTACCCATCCCGAGCTGACCGACATGACCATCTTCCGCGAAAACTCGGAAGACATTTATGCCGGTATTGAATGGGCTGCTGACAGCCCGGAAGCCACCAAGCTGATCAAATTCCTGCGTGAAGAAATGGGTGTGAAGAAAATCCGTTTCCACGAGGGCTGTGGTATCGGTATCAAACCGGTATCCCGAGAAGGTACCCAGCGTCTGGTTCGCAAGGCGATCCAGTATGCCATCGACAATGACAAGTCCAGCGTGACGCTTGTACACAAGGGCAACATCATGAAGTTCACGGAGGGCGCGTTCAAGGACTGGGGCTACGAGCTGGCCGCAGACCGCTTCGGTGCGGAACCGCTTGATGGCGGTCCCTGGAAAGTGCTGAAGAATCCGCGCACCGGTCGTGACATTGTCATCAAGGACGTGATCGCTGACGCGTTCCTGCAGCAAATTCTGATGCGCCCGGCCGATTACAGCGTGATTGCCACCCTGAACCTGAACGGCGATTACATTTCTGATGCGCTGGCGGCGGAAGTGGGCGGTATCGGCATTGCGCCAGGCGCCAACATCGGCGGCGCTGTTGCCATGTTTGAAGCGACCCACGGCACCGCGCCGAAGTACGCTGGCCAGGACAAGGTGAACCCGGGTTCATTGATCCTGTCTGCGGAAATGATGCTGCGCCACATGGGCTGGGCAGAGGCGGCGGACCTGATCATTCAGGGCATGGAGGGTGCCATCGCGGCGAAGACGGTAACCTACGACTTCGAGCGCCTGATGCCTGATGCGACCTTGCTGAAGTGTTCAGAGTTTGGCGATGCTGTGATTTCACATATGACATTGTGAAAACACGACGCCGGTGTCAGTGCGACACCGGCGTCTCCAGTTCTCGCGGTGCCGTCATCGCGTCGTCTTCATCGCCGTCACCGATTGGTTTCAGGTTTACCGCATGGTAGCCCTTGGCCGCCTGCTGTACCTCAAACTCCACGGGCTGTCCCGCTTTCAGGCTCTTGTAACCGTCCATCTGGATGTAGGAGTAGTGGACAAACAGGTCGTCGCCGCCCATGTCCGGTCTGACAAAGCCATAGCCCTTGGCGTTGTTAAACCACTTCACCTTGCCGGTTGCCATTGTCATTGTTTTGCCTTCCCTGTGGCATTCTTATTGTTATCGGCAACATCACGGATTGCTGGTGTACACTCAAACAATCGGTGCGTTACGCGCCGTACAACTTTTATCCACCCCATCGGGGGTGTCAACCCCCCCGATAGGCGGTATTGAAATGCTGTTCGCAGGCACCATCTCAAGGTTGCCGGCGAGGGCGTTGCGCAGTACAAGGGATCTATATCACCAATGAGTTCAATTCGATTCATCAACAAGGCGAGCATTCGGGCAAGTAACGATGAGCCGGATGCCCCCTCCCGGCATGGCGATCTGGCGGTCGAGGAGGCCAAGCCGAAACTAAAGCCGCCGCCAATGTACAAAGTAGTACTGCTCAACGACGACTACACGCCGATGGATTTTGTCGTTGAGGTGCTGGAAGTGTTTTTCGCGATGAATCGTGAGAAAGCGACACGCATCATGCTTACAGTGCATACCGAGGGAAAAGCCGTTTGCGGCATATTCACTCGCGATGTAGCAGAAACAAAGGCGGCGCTGGTGGTGGACTATGCAAGAGAAAACCAGCATCCGTTGATGTGTCAGGTGGAAATGGCATGAGGTTTGCGCACACAACATTGTGCGCCTGTCGAGGCAGAGAGAAGAGGTGTCGCCATGCTCAGTAAAGAACTGGAAATGACCCTGAATGAGGCGTTTCGTCACGCCCGCAGCCATCGCCACGAATTCATGACGGTGGAACATCTGCTGCTGGCGCTGCTCGACAACGATGCGGCCGTCGAAGTGCTGACTGCCTGCGGAGCGGATATCGAGGACCTGCGTGCGTCCTTGATGCAATTCATTGATGACACTACGCCGTTGATTCCAGATGAAGACCCGGATCGCGATACACAGCCGACTCTGGGTTTTCAACGCGTGCTGCAGCGAGCCGTATTCCACGTGCAGTCTTCGGGCAAGCGGGAAGTCACTGGCGCCAATGTGCTGGTGGCGATTTTTTCTGAGCAGGAAAGTCAGGCGGTTTACTTCCTCGCCAGCCAGAATGTGCATCGTCTCGATGTCGTCAACTATATTTCCCATGGCATCTCGCGCATCCGCGAGGGCGATGGCGAGTCTGGCCCCGCCGCAGATCAAAGCGGCGAAGAGGGCGGCGAGGTTGCGGGTGGTCGCGCGCTCGACAATTACGCCACCAACCTGAATGTACAGGCAGTCGAGGGACGCATTGATCCTCTGATTGGTCGTGCCTTTGAAATTGAACGTGCGGCACAAATCCTTTGCCGGCGCCGCAAGAACAATCCCTTGCTCGTCGGAGAGCCAGGTGTGGGCAAAACGGCGATCGCCGAGGGTCTGGCGTGGATGATTGTGGAAGGCAAGGTGCCTGAGCCACTGCAGGACGCTGTCGTCTACAGCCTCGACATGGGCGCACTGCTGGCCGGCACCAAATATCGGGGTGATTTTGAAAAGCGCTTCAAGGCGCTGCTAGGTGAGCTGAAAAGCGAGCGCAATGCGATTCTGTTTGTCGATGAAATCCACACCATTATTGGCGCCGGCGCGGCCTCCGGTGGTGTGATGGATGCGTCTAATTTGCTCAAGCCAGCGCTGGCCTCGGGCGACATAAAATGTATGGGCTCAACCACCTTCCAGGAATATCGCGGTATTTTTGAAAAGGATCGTGCCTTGTCACGCCGGTTCCAGAAGATTGATGTGGTCGAGCCTACCGTTGACGAAACCATTGGCATTCTTCAAGGCCTTAAGAAGCGGTTCGAGGAGCACCATCATGTCGAGTACTCCGACGCGGCACTGAAATCGGCGGCCGAGTTGGCAGCACGCTATATCAATGACCGGCATTTGCCAGACAAGGCCATTGATGTGATTGACGAAGTGGGTGCCTGGCAGCGGTTGTTGCCTGAAGCCGAGCGGCATGCCGTGATTGATGTCGAGGACGTCGAAGAGATGGTGGCGCGTATTGCGCGTATTCCGCCGAAGTCGGTGTCTGCCTCCGACAAGGAAGTGCTGCGTAATCTGGAGCGCGACCTGAAGATGACAGTGTTTGGCCAGAACGATGCCATCGACTCGATTTCCGCGGCGATCAAGCTGTCGCGCGCAGGACTCAAGGCGCCGGACAAGCCGATCGGTTGCTTTATGTTTGCCGGGCCGACAGGTGTGGGCAAAACCGAAGTCTGCCGCCAGCTGGCCCGTGCCATGGGCGTAGAGCTGGTGCGGTTCGACATGTCTGAATACATGGAGCGGCACACGGTCAGTCGCCTGATTGGTGCGCCGCCCGGCTATGTTGGCTACGATCAGGGCGGCTTGCTCACTGAGGCAATTACCAAGACGCCGCACTGTGTGCTGTTGCTGGATGAAATCGAGAAAGCGCATCCGGAAGTATTCAATCTGCTGCTGCAGGTGATGGATCACGCCACGCTGACCGATAATAACGGTCGCAAGGCTGACTTCCGCAACGTCATTCTTATCATGACCACAAACGCGGGGGCGGAGACCATCAGTCGTGCCTCGATCGGCTTTACGCTGCAGGATCACAGCTCCGACGGAATGGAAGTCATCAAGAAGGCGTTTACGCCGGAATTCCGTAACCGTCTGGATGCGATCATCCAGTTCAAGCCGCTGGCGCCGGAGACTATCCTCAGCGTGGTCGACAAGTTCCTGATCGAGCTGCAGGCACAACTGGATGAGCGCGGCGTGGTACTGGATGTCAGCAAAGAGGCGCGCATGTGGTTGGGCGAGCACGGCTATGATCCGGCCATGGGTGCACGGCCGATGGCGCGGCTGATTCAGGAACAGCTGAAAAAGCCGCTCGCGGAAAAGCTGCTGTTCGGTGAACTGTCCGAAGCCGGCGGCAAGGCACTGGTCAGTGTCAAGGACGACAAGATTGTCGTCACTGTCGAGTCGGCACAGGCAACGCCGGCCTGATCAGAGTAATTGCGTGCTGGGAAAATAAAGCGGGTCCGGAAACGGACCCGTTTTTTTATTTCATGCGGAAAGTGATACGACCTTTGCTCAAGTCGTAAGGCGACATTTCAACCTTGACGCGGTCGCCGGTCAGAATACGGATATAGTGTTTGCGCATCTTGCCAGAGATGTGCGCAATGATGATGTGCCCGTTGTCGAGTTTGACACGGAACATGGTGTTCGGCAGCGTCTCAGCGACCGTACCTTCCAGTTCAATTTGCTCTTCTTTCGCCATGCAGTGAGGGTCCCGCGGGGGTGCTCTGCTCAAAGGAGGCGCAATTTTGCCCGAAACTGCCGGGCGCTGCAAAGCGCTTATCGCAGCCAGTGACCGTCGGTGAAGTATTCGAGCGGGGAGAATTGGTCCTTGTAGCGCATTTTCTGGCAATCCTTGATCCAGTAGCCCAGATACAGGTGCTCAATCTGCTGCGCCTGACAGTACTGAATCTGCCAGAGAATGGCGTGGGTGCCGAGACTGCGGGTATGGTCGGTGGGGTCGTAGAAGGTGTAGACCGCAGACAGGCCCTTGTCGAGCTGGTCGACCACGGCGACGGCCTTGAGCTTGCCTTGCTCACGAAAACAGCAGAAACGGGTGTCGCTCCAGTCCGACATCAGGAAACTGGCAAACTGTTCTTCCGAGGGCGGGAACATATCGCCATCACCGTGACGGCTTTCGATATAGCGCGCATACAGGCGGTACAGTTCCGGGCTGAAGCGCGCGGCCTCCAGTCTTACTTCCAGATCGGCATTGCGTTTGAGGATGCGCTTGTGGCGGCGTTTGGGGATGAAACTTTGCACCGGAATTCGCACCGGAATACAGGCCTGGCAGCCTTTGCAGTGTGGCCGGTAGAGATAGTCGCCACTGCGCCGAAAACCGAGCCCGCTGAGCTCATGGTAGAGCTCGGCGGTGATATCGGCATTCGGGTCCACAAACAAGGTGGTGGCCTGGCGGTCCTCAAGATAGCTGCAGGCATGGGCCGGCGTGCTGAAGAAGCGCAGGGTGGACAGGTCGGTCATGGCAACTCGTCGTCGTGGCGATGCCTTCAGTCTATACCGCCGGCCGGAGCTGGCAAGGCTTCACGCTGGCGTGGCCACAGTCCCCGGTTTTCATCACGCTGCAATACCGCCAATTGGGTCTCGAATGCTTCCCGGCCCAGGCTGGTGGCGCCCAGTGAGATCAGATGGGGTGTCTCCATCTGGCAGTCAACTAGGGCGATGCCCAGCTGTTCATGCAGGTGGCATAGCAGGAACAGGGCAATCTTCGACGCGTCAGAACGCAGGCTGAACATGCTTTCGCCAAAAAACACCTGCCCCAGACACACCCCGTAAAGACCGCCAACCAGTGTTTGCCGGTGATATACCTCGATGCTGTGGGCGTGGCCGAGATGATGCAGGTCGACATAGGCCTGTTGCATGTCGCCGGTAATCCAGGTGCCGGGTTGGCCCGGTCGCGGGACCTGCGCGCACTGTCTGATGACTTGGGTAAATTGCTGATCGACCGAGAACTGCCAATCAGATTGCCGCAGGGTTTTGCGCAGGCTGCGCGACAGGTGGAATTGCTCCGGCCGCAGCACCAGTCTCGGCGAAAGCGTCCACCAGAGGATCGGTTCGCCGTTACTGAACCAGGGGAAGATGCCGTGCCGGTAGGCGCGCAGCAGAGTATCAGGACTGAGGTCGCCGCCCGCCGCGAGTAATCCAGGCGGGTCGCGCAGTGCTTCAGACGTCGGCGGAAAGGGGTCGCCCGGATCGAGCCAGACCAGGGCGACCATCGGGATCAGGCCAGATTGTCGAGATATTTCTCGGCATCCAGCGCCGCCATGCAGCCGGCACCGGCGGAGGTGATGGCTTGCCGATAGACATGATCGGCGACGTCGCCGGCGGCAAACACACCCTTGATGCTGGTTTGGGTGGCGTTGCCTTCGGAGCCGCTCTGGATCTTCAGGTAGCCGTCCTTCATATCCAGCTGACCCTCGAAAATCTGCGTGTTGGGTTGGTGGCCGATGGCAATAAAGACGCCCTGGAGATCCACCTCGGTGGTGCTGTCATCGACGGTGGAGCGCACGCGCATGCCGGTCACACCGGTGTCATCACCGAGTACTTCATCCAGAGTGTTGTTCCAGAGTACGGTGATGTTGTCTTTCGCCAGCAGCTTGTCCTGCAGAATCTTTTCCGAGCGCAGCTTGTCGCGACGGTGTACCAGCACTACCTCGGACGCGATATTTGACAGGTAAAGCGCTTCTTCGACTGCGGTATTGCCACCGCCAATTACCGCGACTTTCTGGTTGCGATAGAAGAAACCGTCACAGGTGGCGCAGGCTGACACGCCCTTGCCCTTGAACGCTTCCTCTGAATCAAGTCCAAGATATTTGGCTGAGGCGCCAGTGGCGATGATCAGGGCATCGCAGCTGTAGGTATCGTTGTCGCCGCGCAGCAGAAACGGGCGCTGGGTCAGTACCACCTCATTGATGTTGTCGTAGACGATCTGAGTGTCGAAACGCTCCGCATGCTGCTGCATGCGCACCATCAGATCCGGGCCTTGCAGGCCTTCGACATCACCCGGCCAGTTGTCCACCTCAGTGGTGGTCGTGAGTTGGCCGCCGGGCTGGATGCCGGTAATCACCACAGGATTAAGGTTGGCACGGGCCGCATAGACCGCAGCGGTGTAGCCCGCGGGACCGGAACCCAGGATAACCAGACGGTGGTGTTGGATGTCGCTCATTCGTCTCTCCACAGCGCAAAAAAGAGGGTTAAAGTCCGTTTGCTGAAATAGGGGTGCCCCGGCAGCAATTCAAGCGAAAGCGAAACTACCTGAATTCCGAACACCTTAGAAGGGTAGGATCAGGCGCGAATCCGCCGCAGGGAAATAGCCGGCCAACGTTGAGTTGCAATCTGTTGCCGATAGTTCTACGCACATTTTTGAGAAAAAACCTTATGAAACAATAAACTACCCATGGTGGGCGGTGTCGGCAGGGCGACTGTGGGGCGCCCGTTGCTACGGCGGCAAAGGGCGGTGCTATCTGGCGTATCGGCACTTTCTATCAGTATTCAGGCGATGAAAGCAGCAGCAAATGCAGTGACCATCAGGTTGCTCCTTGCCCTTTGCCACAGCGCACTCGACAATGTCGCCTCTGCGCGCCATCGACCCCGGTTTCAGGGCTGGAGTCGCAAGGGTTTCACGGGTAGTATTCCCAGAATATTCAAAAAGTTATTGGCGAAACCTTGAGTAAATTAAAAGACAAATCCGAAGAGCCCGCCTGGACCAGCCATTTGCGTCGAGGGTTGTTTGAGGCGCTGGTGATCGCGCTGCTGATCCTGTCCGGCTTTCTGCTGTTGGCGGAACTGACCTATTACCCCAAGGACCCGGGCTGGTCCTACATGGGAGAGGTGTCGGTGATTCGCAACGCTGGCGGCCGTGCGGGCGCGTTTTGTGCGGACATGCTGTTTATGCTGTTCGGCTATCTGGCCTATCTGTTCCCGTTACTGCTCGCCTATTGGGGCGTGCGCGTGCTCAGGGAGCGGCATGCCGGACTGGCTGGCAGCTGGCCGATGTTCAGCGTTCGTCTGGTTGGATTTGTGCTGACCATGCTGGCTGGCACAGGCCTGAGTCACATGCATTTTGGTGGTGCTGGCAGCCCGCTGCCGGAAGATGCCGGCGGAGTGTTGGGCCAGATTGTCGGCGGCGCGGCCCTGTCCGGCTTTAATCCCCTTGGCGGCACCATGATGCTGGTGGCGCTTTTCCTGATTGGCGTGACGATTTTTACCGACCTGTCATGGATTGCCTTGGCGGAACGCCTCGGCGCGCTGGTCAGCCGGCTCGCCCGGCAACTGCCTGTATGGCTGGCGCAGCGCCGCGAACAGCGTGAGGACAAGCGCGAAGTGAGGCAGGTTCAGCAGGCGCGTCGGCAGGTGTTTGAAGCCGAAACCAAAAAGCAGCAGCAGCGCAAGCCACCGACCATTGCCCAGGCACCCAAGCCGGTGGAAAAGAGTGAGCGACTACAGAAAGAGAAGCAGCAGAATCTGTTTGTATCCCAGGTCACCGGTTCGGTGCCGCCGTTGTCATTGCTGGACGCGGTGGACGAGGGCGGCCGCGGCGGCTTTTCCGAAGAAGCACTCAATGGCATGTCGCGCCTGCTGGAGCTGAAACTGCGCGACTTCAATATCGAGGCGGAAGTGGTGGCGGTGCAACCGGGGCCGGTCATTACCCGCTTCGAGATCCAGCCCGCAGCGGGTATCAAGGTCAGCAAAATTTCCAATCTGGCCAAGGATCTGGCGCGCTCACTGGCGGTGATCAGCGTGCGTGTGGTCGAAGTGATTCCCGGCAAGACGACTGTCGGTATCGAGATTCCCAATGAACAGCGTGAAATGATCCGCTTTACCGAAGCGGTGGCGTCGCGGGTATTTGATGAGGCCAGCTCGCCCCTGACGCTGGCGCTGGGCAAGGACATCAGTGGCCAGCCGGTGGTGGCGGATCTCGCCAAAATGCCGCACCTGCTGGTCGCCGGTACCACCGGCTCCGGTAAGTCCGTGGGACTGAATGCCATGCTGTTGTCGATCCTGTTCAAGGCGTCGCCGGACGAAGTGCGCATGATCATGATTGACCCGAAGATGCTGGAACTGGCGGTTTATGACGGCATCCCCCATTTGCTGACACCGGTGGTCACCGACATGAAGGACGCCGCGGCGGCGCTGCGCTGGGGCGTGGCCGAAATGGAGCGGCGCTATCGTTTGATGGCGGCTCTGGGGGTGCGCAACCTGACCGGCTTTAACCGCAAGGTCAGCGATGCCGAGAAAAAAGGAGAGCCAATCAAGGATCCTTTGTGGAAGCCCAAGGATCCAATGGATCTGGACGAGCCGGCGCCAATGCTGACCACGCTGCCGTATATCGTCATCGTTGTGGATGAGTTTGCCGACATGATGATGATCGTTGGCAAGAAAGTGGAAGAGTTGATCGCACGCATCGCACAGAAGGCCCGGGCTGCAGGTATTCACTTGATTCTCGCCACCCAGCGACCCTCTGTGGATGTTATTACCGGCCTGATCAAGGCCAACGTGCCGTCACGCATGGCGTTTCAGGTGTCGTCCAAAATCGATTCACGCACGGTGCTGGACCAGGGCGGTGCAGAGCAATTGCTCGGCCACGGCGACATGCTGTACCTGCCGGTGGGCTCCAGTGTGCCGGAACGAGTTCACGGCGCCTTTGTCTCAGATGAAGAGGTCCACCGGGTTTGTGACGACTGGCGCAAGCGTGGCGAGCCCAACTATCTCGACGAGATTCTTGACAGCAGCGGCGATGGCATGGTGATTCCTGGCTTCGACAATGCCGGCGATGGCGACGCGGAGCAGGACGCCCTGTACGACGAAGCCGTGGCGTTTGTGCTGCAGACGCGGCGTGCGTCGATCTCGTCGGTGCAACGTAAATTCAAGATCGGCTACAACCGCGCGGCCCGATTGGTGGAAGCCATGGAGATGGCCGGCGTGGTCAGTGAGGCGGGTCATAATGGGCAGCGCGAAGTGCTGGCGCCGTCCGGAGGAGACTGATTTGGTTCGATGGATTATCGGCGCGCTGCTGCTGTGCAGCGTCAGTCTGGCGTCAGCGGGTGCGACCGAGTCACTGGTGAAGCTGCTTGATCAACTGCAATCGTTGCAAGGACGTTTCGAGCAAGTGGTGCTTGATCATGGCGGCACGCGTTTGCAGGAAGCCCGTGGCGATATGGCATTGGCGCGCGGCAACCGCTTTAACTGGCACACGCAGGAGCCGTTCGAGCAACTGGCGGTATCCGATGGCAAGACGTTGTGGATCTACGATGTTGACCTTGAGCAGGTGATTGAAAAGCCGATGGGCGAAAAGGTCGCCAATACCCCGGCGCTACTGTTTGGTGGTGAGCCTGCGAGAATCGCTGATGCATTTTCAGTGGAAACCTTGGCTGCAGGCAAAGGCCAATCCGCGTTTCGTTTGCGTCCCAAAGGCGGCGATCCGCTATTTGAATTACTGGAGGTCACCTTCGACGGCAGCAAGCCGGTGTCCATGCGCCTGGAAGATGCACTGGGCCAGCAGACCTCGATTGATTTCCACGATGTCACCGTTAACGGCAAGTTGCCGTCCGATCTTTTCCTTTTTGAGGCACCAGAAGGTGCCGATGTGATCCGGCAAGGCGAATGAGCGACCTGTTCGAGCGTTCGGCTGAGGGACATCAGCCATTGGCGGCCCGGATGCGGCCGCGCTCGCTCGATCAGTATGCAGGCCAGCAGCACCTGTTGGGTGCCGGTAAACCATTACGTCGGGCGATTGACCAGCGCCAACTTCATTCCATGATTCTGTGGGGGCCGCCAGGTACGGGTAAAACCACGCTGGCGCTGATGATGGCTGACGCGGTGGACGCCGCCTTTGTAACCTTGTCCGCGGTGCTCGCTGGCGTAAAAGACATTCGCGAAGCCGTGACGGCGGCGCGGGAAAGACTGCAGCAAGGTCGGCGTACGCTGCTGTTTGTCGATGAGGTGCACCGTTTCAACAAGGCCCAGCAGGATGCGTTTCTCCCCCATGTGGAAGATGGCACCATCATTTTTATTGGTGCTACCACTGAAAATCCCTCGTTTGAGTTGAACAACGCGCTGCTGTCACGGGTGCGTGTATACCGACTACGCAATCTGTCCGAGCAGGATTTGCAGGCGTTGATCGAACGCGCCATGCAGCGTGAGGAATTCACCGGTCTGACGTTGACGGCGGAGGCGCGTGCGCTGTTGATGCGCAGTGCCGATGGCGATGCGCGACGATTGCTGAACCTGCTTGATGTGGCCCGCGACCTCGCCAATGCAGAAGCCGTTATCGATGCTGATGCTGTCGCCGAATTGTTGCGCGACAGCCTGCGACGCTTTGACAAGGGCGGCGACTATTTCTACGACCAGATCAGTGCGTTGCACAAATCCGTGCGCGGCTCTGACCCGGACGCGGCGCTGTACTGGCTGGCGCGAATGCTCGACGGTGGATGTGATCCACTCTATCTGGCGCGACGTATCGTGCGCATGGCCAGCGAGGACATCGGCAATGCAGATCCGCGCGCCTTGCCGCTGTGCCTGTCGGCCTGGGATGTCCAGCAGCGTCTGGGTAGTCCAGAGGGTGAATTGGCGCTGGCCCAGGCGGTGGTATATCTGGCAGTAGCACCGAAAAGCAATGCCGTCTATGTTGGCTGGAACAGCGTGCAGCGGTGGGTGGCGGATCACCCCAGCGACGAGGTGCCAGAACATCTGCGCAACGCACCGACTGCGCTGGCCAAGCAGATGGGACATGGCGATGAGTATCACTATGCCCATGATTTCCCGGAGGCCTTTGTCGACGGCGAAAACTATTTTCCTGAGGGCATGGGACGGCCCGAGTTCTACCAGCCGGTCGACCGCGGTCTGGAGCAGCGCATCAGTGAAAAGATGGCGCACTGGCGCCAGCGAAACCGGACGGCTAACTGGCAGCGATATCGGGGGAAGCCGAAATGAGTGGATTGTCGGGCTTGCATATTGTGGCGGTGGCATCCGGCGGTGCCGTCGGCGCCGTGTTGCGATATCTGGCTGCGGTGCGCTGGCTGGGCGTGGCGGAGATGCCGGCTTGGCCCTGGGCGACGTTTTTCGTCAACTGTACTGGCGCCATGCTGTTCGGTTTTCTGGCCGTCGCACTGGCTGCCAGCAGCAGCATCAATGACAACCTGCGCCTGGCGCTGATGACCGGCCTGCTCGGCGCCTTCACCACCTATTCGACCTTTGCTTTTGAAATGGTGCGGATGCTTGAATTCCGGGCCTGGGGACTGGCAATAGGCTACGGGATCGGTACCATGGCCGCCTGCGTGACGCTCGCCGGGCTGGGGCTGTGGGCCGGGCGTTTGCTGTTCGAATAATCATCGGGAATTTCTTGCATGCTGGACATCCGAGAACTGCGTCAGGACGGTGAAGCGATCGCCGCGAAGTTGGCGCGTCGTGGTTTTGATTTTGACCTGGAAGGCTTTCGCGCCCTTGATGCTGAGCGCAAACAGGCGGATATCCAGTCCCAGACTTTGCAGGCGCAGCGCAAATCTGCGGCCAAGGAAGTGGGACAATTGATCCAGTCCGGTCTGGGTGTGGATGAGGCCAAGACGCGCGTCGCCGCGACGCTGGAGAAAATCGACGCCGAGCTGGCCAGTGAAGTGGCCCGGGCCGAGCAGATTAACGGCCAATTGCAGCAATTGCTGATGGGCGTGCCGAACTTGCCCCAGGACGATGTCCCGACCGGTCAAAGCGAAGATGACAATGTCGAACTGCGCCGGTGGGGCAGTGCACGGCAATTTTCGTTTACCCCCCGTGATCATGTTGAAGTGGCCGAGCGCCTGAAAGGTGGCGGCATCGATTTTGAGCGTGCGGCAAAATTATCTGGTGCCCGCTTTGCCGTGATGAGCGGCTCGCTAGCGAGGCTGCACCGCGCGCTGGTGGATTTCATGCTGGACATGCACACCGGCAGCCATGGTTATCAGGAAGTCTATGTGCCGTATCTGGTCGGCCCTGAGGCACTGCGCGGCACCGGCCAGTTGCCAAAGTTCGAACAGGATTTGTTCAAGATCTCCGGCGAGCGCGAGCTCTACCTGATTCCCACCGCCGAAGTGCCGGTCACCAATCTGGTCGCCGGGGAAATTGTCGAGGCAGACCAGTTGCCGCTGAAGTTTGCCTGTCACACACCCTGTTTCCGCTCTGAGGCGGGCAGTCATGGTCGCGATACCCGCGGCATGATTCGTCAGCACCAGTTTGAAAAGGTGGAAGTGGTTCAGATGGTGCGTCCGCAGGACTCCCACGACGCGCTTGAGCAACTTACCGGCCACGCGGAGGCCGTACTGCAGGCGCTGGGCTTGCCCTACCGTGTGGTGGTGTTATGCACGGGTGATCTCGGCTTCTCATCGTCAAAGACCTACGATATCGAGGTCTGGCTGCCAAGCCAGAACACCTATCGGGAAATTTCATCTTGCTCCAATTTCCTTGATTACCAGGCGCGGCGCATGCAGGCGCGCTGGCGTAATCCCGACACCGGCAAGCCGGAACTCCTGCACACCCTCAATGGTTCCGGGCTTGCCGTAGGCCGTACGCTGGTGGCAATTCTGGAAAACTGCCAGAACGAGGACGGTTCGTTGTCGGTGCCGGAAGCGCTGCAGCCATACCTCGGTGGTCGTACGGTACTTGGGGCAGACTGATGCAGTATTTGCCGGTGGCCTGGCGCCTGCGTGATCGCACCGCATTGGTGGTTGGTGGCGGTGAGGTGGCGTTGCGCAAGGCCCGCTTGCTGGCTCGCGCGGGCGCCTCGCTGCGGGTCGTGGCGCTGGAGATCACAGCCGAGCTGACAGCGTTGGTCGCGGAGCAAGGCGGTGAGTGCCTGATCCAGCCGTATCAGTCAGACCTACTGCACGGCATGTCCCTTGCGATTGGTGCTACCGACGACATGAGGGTCAATCAACAGCTGCACGATGATGCAGTCGCGGCGGGCATTCCTGTTAACGTCGTCGACAACCCACCGCTGTGTACCTTTATTTTTCCCGCCATCATTGACCGCGATCCACTGCTGATCAGCATCAGCTCCGGTGGCGCGTCACCGGTACTGGCGCGCTGGCTGCGCAGCCGCATTGAATCAATCTTGCCGGGCCGGTTGGGTGAGCTTGCGAACCTGATGGGTGAGTTTCGCGGTGTGCTGGCGAAAAAGCTGCCGGCCATTGGTGCCCGTCGCTTGTTCTGGGAGTCAGTGATGGACAGCGACATTTCGGAGCAGGCATTGGCTGGGCGCATTGACCAGGCGCGTGCGCAATTGCAGCGCAGCATTGAGCAGGCCGACGCCGATGCATTGTCGCGCGGCGAAGTGTTTCTGGTCGGGGCTGGCCCCGGTGACCCGGACCTGCTCACGTTTCGTGCATTACGTTTGCTGCAGAAGGCGGACGTGGTGCTCTACGATCGGCTGGTGTCGCCGCAGGTGCTGGAGCTGGCGCGGCGGGATGCGGAGCTGGTGTATGTGGGCAAGGCGCGCGACAAGCATGCATTGCCGCAGGACAATATCAACGATCTGCTGGTGCATTACGCCCGGCAGGGCAGGAAAGTCTGCCGCCTGAAGGGTGGTGACCCGTTTATCTTTGGTCGCGGTGGCGAGGAAATCGACAAGATCGCCGAAGCGGGCATTTCGTTTCAGGTGGTACCAGGAGTGACAGCGGCAGCGGGTTGTGCGGCCTATGCCGGTATTCCGCTGACCCATCGCGACTACGCGCAGTCGGTGCGTTTTGTCACCGGCCATCGCAAGGACGGCTCGGTCAGTTTGCCCTGGGACACTTTGGTGACACCGGGCGAAACGCTGGTGTTTTACATGGGACTGGTGAGCTTGCCTGAGATCAGCCGCAACCTGGTTGCACATGGCATGCGCGCTGACATGCCTGCGGCATTGATCTCCCGCGGTACGACTTCCGATCAGGAAGTGATTGTTGGCACCATCGCCGGTCTGGCTGATCAGATTGCCAATCGGGAAGTCCATGCGCCGACGCTGATCATTGTTGGCGATGTGGTGTCGGTCTATCCCAAGTACAGCTGGTTTACGCCCTCAGCAATGTGATCAGAGCGCGGCGCGATCGCGCTGCGCCCAGAGCGATTGTGCGAGCTGTTGTGCGGCCTGATCGGTCGGCGCCTTGCGCAGTTGTCGCAGTACCACCGCCATGGTCTGGATGGTTGCCAGTTCGCCATAGCCGTGCTCAGACTCGCCGCGCCATACCGCCCGCAGCTCATCCACCGATGGCGTTTGATCTGCACTGTGACGCGGGATATGGGCGGGCCAGATACGCTCAAACACCGCGCCATTTTCAAGACCGAACAGCCGCGTGTCCGCGTCGGGCCGGATTTCCACTTCGCCACCTTCACCCTTGAAAAGAAGCAGCTGGGGCTCTTCCAGCAATTGCGCTGCGCCCTGTTGCAGGGCGATATAGGCTGGATGAAAGACTGACTGCAGCATCAGGTCGGCACCTAGCGGATTCAGGCAGCGGCTGAGGGTGTTGATCGGTGAGCGCAAGCCGAGCTCAAAGCGCATGCTCAGTAAATCCGCCAGCGGTGGACACAGGGTATCGATGCCGATGTAGCAGAAGTTTGCCTGATCCAGATGTGTGCGGATGTCACTGCTGCGGGTTGCCATCGGTCGCCCCAGCGCAGCAAGCACCTGATCGGTGTAAAGCCGGGCGGGGGTGTGGGCCGGCCCACCGTGCATGATGATGCGGATGCCGCTTTCGGCTAGCAGCAGCGCTGCCAGAAGATACCAGGGCGAGTGTTTCTTCTTGCCGGCATAGCTTGGCCAGTCGACGTCGGCAGTGGGCAGCTCACCGTGCAATAGGTGAATGTGTGCACGACAGGCATCAACAAAGCCAGCCAGCTCTTCCGGGGTTTCTTCCTTGACGCGCAGCAGCATCAGCCATGCGCCGATTTGTGCAGGCGTGGCTGCACCGTCAAGAATCATCGTCATGCTGGCAGCGGCTTCTTGCCGGCTGAAGTCGCGCCGGGCGCGCTTGCCGCGGCCGACAATGCGCACGTATTGCGCAAAAGGGTGCTCTGGCAAACTGCTGTCGTCGTCGCTCGATTCAGTAACAGGCAGGTTAGGCATACTAATACTCGTCAGGGATACCAGGACAGGCTGGCGTCGTGTTTTTCAGTCAAAGCGACCAGCCCGTTGCTGTCGATGCGGTGCACGTCCACGCCGTCCGCGATGGCGTCCTGACCGAGCAGATGGAGCGTGAGATTGGGCGCCGCTGCAAGAATTTTGGCTAATGCCGTGGCGGACTGCGCAAATTGTGTGCCGGCGTCCAGCAGCACGACGTCGTCACCGCTGTTCATGGTTTGCAGGGCCTGCGCCAGCAAGATGTTGTGGTCCGGTGGAAATGCCAGCAAGTGCAACATCGCGGGCCTCAAATATTGACTGCGTGTTTTGCCCTCTGTGACAGCACTTTCAGCTCGGTGTCTGAAATGGACTTACAGGGAAGGCGGCTACGGCTGATGCAGAACCCTTGCTCAGGCAGCAGAGTTGTATTGGCATAAATCTCCGTTACGCCAAATCCCGGTAACATATCCAGCAAATTTTCTTCGGGTAACTGCTCGCGATCCAGCTGTTTCAGGCCGTCGCCGCTGAACACCAGCGCCATCGGCAAGCCGAACGCAGCCAGCGTTGCCAGCAAGTCCTGCTGCTCACGGGCGACCAGTTCCTGGTCGGGATTGCGATGCACAGTGACAAGTATCATCCGAACGTCACCACCCGATGGCTGTTGGCAACGGCATCAGCAAACTGGCCGAGCCCGGATACCTGAAATCCCGCAGCGACCTGTGCAAATTGTGGCTCACTCTGGCGGGATTCCTGTTCACTGACCAGGCCGCGCCGTAGCGCGGCGCTGATACAGACCACGGCATCGACGCCATGCCTGTTGATCAACTGATGCCAGCGTTGGGGAACAGGGTTGTCGGTGGAGTCAGGGGAATGGCGGGCAAGCAACACGCCCGCCTGATAGAAAAACAGGCGGTACAGGGAATGGCCGGAGGACAACAACGCCTCAGCAAAGGCCAGCGCGGTTTCGGCGCTGCTGCTGTCAGGTCCCCCGTTAATGAGCAAGGTATACTTCATGCCCGCGGACCGGATGACTTACCCCCCAAGTCGGCGCACTAAACGCCACGAAACAAGCATGATAGGCGGCACAGGGGCAAATGCAAGCAAACCGGTTGACTGCCGGTGGTGCTGCGGTATGATGCCCGCCCTGACCGGAGGGGTGGCTGAGTGGTCGAAAGCAACGGTCTTGAAAACCGTCGGGGATTTACGTCCCCCGTGGGTTCGAATCCCACCCCCTCCGCCATTTTCCGCCCCGCATCGTCCATTCCTTTCTTGTCTGACAGTTTTTCCTTCGGCGCCATTGTTTTGCACATCAGTTGTCGTCGGGCCGGCCCCACTTGTCTTTCCAGCCATGCATTTAGAGCGATTCTCCTACACGCGCGCCTGTCTGCGGCGCACGTTCAGCGGATGACGAACGGTTAGGCTGTGTGTCTTCATAAACGGGGGGCTGGGGGCTATCCTGACGACTGAGATGCGGACAGTCGTGCAACCGCACAGCCAGTGATCGACAACAGGTGATCGGAGATCAAGATGATCAAGGTAATGGTGGTCGATGACCATGATCTGGTACGTACTGGCATCAGTCGGATGCTGGATGACGTCAGCGGTATTGACGTAATCGGCGAGGCCAGCAGTGGTGAAGAGGCGGTACAGCGGGCACGAGAACTGGACCCGGACGTGGTGCTGATGGACGTCAAGATGCCAGGCATCGGCGGCCTGGAGGCGACCAAGAAAATGCTGCGTTATGACGATGGCATTCGTGTCATCGCGGTGACGGTGTGTGAAGAGGAGCCGTTTCCCTCGCGACTGCTCAAGGCGGGTGCATCCGGTTACCTGACCAAAGGGGCGGGGCTGGACGAGATGGTGCGTGCGATCAAGATCGTGCACGCCGGCCAGCGTTATATCAGCCCGCAGATTGCCCAGGCGATGGCGCTCAAGCCGTTCAACACCGCCGAGACGGCGCCGATGGAGTTGCTGTCCGAGCGCGAGCTGCAAATCATGATGATGATCGTTAACTGCCACAAGGTGCAGGACATTTCTGACAAGCTTTGCCTGTCGCCCAAAACTGTCAATACCTATCGTTACCGCATCTTCGACAAGCTCGGCATTACCAGTGACGTGGAAATGACCGTCATGGCCATGCGCTGGGGCATGGTTGATGAGGGTGCCGGTGCGGCGGTGCCCGGCTAGGGCAGATAACCTGCGGCCGCTGCCCCGGGCGGCTGCATTCATTTTGCCACGCAGCTAAACTCCGGACTTTGTCATGTCCGGGGTGAGCTTGGTCACGTCAGCGTTTGATGCAAAGGATTTCCTGTCTCGATGCAGCACCCGGCCGGGTGTATACCGCATGTATGACAGTGACGGCGGATTGCTTTACGTTGGCAAAGCCCGTGATCTGCGCGCCCGCTTGAACAGCTACTTTGTCGGCAATCTTGCCAGCGCCAAGACCCGCGCGCTGGTGGCGCGCATCGCCAGCATCGAGACCACGCTTACCCACAGCGAAACCGAAGCCCTGCTGCTGGAACAATCGCTGATCAAGCAGCATCTGCCGCCTTACAACATTCTTCTGCGTGACGACAAATCCTATCCCTTTATTCGCCTGACCATGGCCGATGAGTTTCCGCGCATCGCGTTTCATCGCGGTCAGCGTCGTGCCGGGTCGCGCTATTTCGGTCCTTACCCGAGTGGCAACAGCGTGCGTGAGGCGCTATCGATTCTCGAAAAAGTGTTCCTGCTGCGTAATTGTCAGGACAGCTATTTCCGTAATCGCACCCGGCCGTGTCTGCAGCATGAAATCCACCGCTGTACCGCGCCCTGTGTCGGGCTGGTGTCGCCCGAGGCCTATCGCGAGCAGGTGCGCATGGCGATCGATTTTCTCGAAGGGCGCGATCAACAGGTCACCGATCGGCTCACTGAAATGATGGAGCAGGCCGCTGGCGAGCAGCGCTACGAGCAGGCGGCTGAGCTGCGTGACCGGCTGGTGGCGATTCGCCAGATTCAGCAGAAGCAGTATATGGATACCGGTGGTGGTGACGCAGACATCATCGCGGTGGGCATCCGCCATGGTCTGGCGTTGGTGGAAATGTTACGCGTACGCGGTGGCAAGATGCTCGGTCATCACACCATCAAACCGGTGAGCCGTGGCGAGGACGATGAGCTGGCACTGCTGCAGGCGTTCCTGCCGGCGTATTACCTTGGAGAGCGTGATGAGGGCCACTGGCCTGCAGAAATCATTATCGAGCATGCGCTGGAAGACCAGCAGGCACTGGCGGATGCCATTGCCGAGCGCTTTGGCCGCAAGGTGCGCATTGCCCATCGCGTGCGCGGTGAGCGCGCCGCCTGGCAGCGGCTGGCACGCCAGAATCTCGAGCAGACCCTGGATATGCAGCTGCTTGCGCGCACCAGTCTGGAAAAGCGCTTTGTCGCACTGCAAACGTTGCTGGGCACGGCGCAGCCGATAGCGCGGATAGAGTGCTTCGACATCAGCCATACCCAGGGTGAAAAGGCGGTTGCCTCCTGCGTGGTGTTCGGCCCGGAAGGCGCGATGAAAAGTGACTACCGCCGCTTCAATGTATCACCGGCGGTGGGCGGTGATGATTTCGCCGCCATGGAAGAGGCGGTAAGACGCCGTTACCAACGCGTGCAGAAGGAAGGTGGCAAGCTGCCCGATCTGCTGCTGATTGATGGTGGCGCGGGGCAGGTCGGGCGCGCCTATTCGGTGCTGCAGGCATTGGGGCTGGATCAGCAGGTTCCGGTGCTGGGTATTGCCAAGGGGCCGACCCGCAAGCCGGGTCTTGAAATGCTGGTGTCGGCGCAGGGACAGCAGTGGCTGCCAGCCGGTGACAACGCCGGACTGCATTTGTTGCAACAGGTCCGTGATGAGGCGCACCGATTTGCCATCACCGGGCACCGCCAGCGCCGGGGCCGGGCACGCAAACAATCTGCGTTGGAGGAGATTCCTGGTGTCGGTGCCTCGCGGCGCAAGGCGCTGCTGGGCTATTTCGGCGGGCTGGACCAGTTGCGCAATGCTTCAGCGCAACAGATCGCTGCCGTGGATGGCATCAGTGTAAAAATGGCCGAGCAGATTTATGCCTGGCTTCATGAGGCGTGAGAACAGCGGCTGATTTCGCTATACTGCGCCCTTTCTGGCCGGAACCGCAGACTATTCCATGACATCACAGAGCTCCCGCTGGACGTTGCCAAACCTGATGACGTTGGCACGTCTTGTTTCCGTGCCGTTTTTCGTCGTCGTTTTCTATTTGCCTTGGGAATATGCGGGCCTGGCGGCTGCAATTATTTTTGTACTGGCGGGCATTACTGATGCATTGGATGGTTATCTGGCGCGCAGACTGGGGCAGATGAGCCGTTTTGGCGCCTTTCTGGATCCGGTTGCAGACAAGCTGATCGTTGCCGCGGCGCTGGTCATGCTGGTCCATCAGCACAACACCATCTGGCTGACACTGCCGGCAATCGTGATCATCTCCAGAGAGATCACGGTGTCTGCCTTGCGCGAATGGATGGCGGAAATCGGCAAGCGGGCGAGGGTGGCGGTCAGCGGTATCGGCAAGATCAAGACCATCATGCAGATTTCCGCCATCACCGGCCTGCTGGCACTCAAACCCAGCGTCGACGTGGCCGGTGACATGATCATGACGCCGATGTTATGGCTCGGATATGGCCTCCTGTACGTCGCCACCTTGCTCACTTTATGGTCAATGTTTGCCTATCTGAAGGCGGCCTGGCCTGAACTCTGGCCAAGCCGGCGATAAAGCGAGCAGTTGAACGCGCGGCGGCTCCGGACTGCTTGACACCCGGGGGGCGAGCGTTAGAATGCCACTCCGCCGACGCACTTCAGTGCTGCGGCGCCCAGCGGGAATAGCTCAGTTGGTAGAGCGCAACCTTGCCAAGGTTGAGGTCGCGAGTTCGAACCTCGTTTCCCGCTCCAGCTTTCCAAACCTCGGCCAGACCGAGGTTTTTTATTTAGAAACAACAGTTTTCAGGCGCGGTGGCAGAGTGGTTATGCAGCGGACTGCAACTCCGTGTACGCCGGTTCGATTCCGACCCGCGCCTCCATCCTCACAACCAGCTACACGGCCCGGGTGGCGAAATTGGTAGACGCAAGGGACTTAAAATCCCTTGTCCGAAAGGGCGTGCCGGTTCGACCCCGGCCCCGGGCACCATCCACCCGTTTGTCATGACCGTTCGGTAACAAAAAACTCCCGCAAATCAACCCGCTTAGCATTAATCTTTCAGGTAGTTTATGGTTCTAGCTGGCCGCGCTATCTGCTAGTCTCATGCTTTCGTCTTAGCGGCGTTGCCCCAAGACCTACAACAAGAACACGCTGCACAGGGAGCGTATGTCACCGTGAAGCTAATGAACTGGTTCGCAGACCTGTCGGTACGCGTAAAGATTCTTTGCGTGGCCGGGCTGGGAATGGGTGTATTCCTGGCGTATTTCCTCTACAGCTTTGTCATTGCCGAGCGCAACATCGGTGATTTGCAGCAAATCGAGCAACAGGACTTTGTCCTGCTTGAGGCCGCATCGCAAAACAACATAGCGCTGTTTTCCGCGCGTGACGCGCTGGTGCGTGCGATCACCTCCGGTGACAGCGAGTCGCTGGACGACGCCACCCGTCTGGCTGGTCAGGCCACCCAGAATATGCAGGCGATGATCGAGGTCGACCCCCGTCTGGCGCAGGATGTGGATGAGTTGATTGCTGCGTTTCGCGCCTATTTCGACGCCGGCAGCATCCTTGCGCGAGCACAGATAGAAGGCAAGATTACGGACGAAAGTTTTTACGACCAACTCGCCGAAGTCGCGCAACTGCGCGACAGTTTTGAAGTCCTGCAGGAGGACTTTCAGGAAGCGCGATATCAGGCGTTCTACGAGCACCTGAGCGCCAGCCGCAATAGCACCAAAAGCACCCAGACCATCGGTCTGACAGTCGGCGTGATCGCTTTGGCGCTGCTCGCCATCATGACTCTGCGGGTAACCCGCAGCATCGTGCGCCCGCTGAATTATGCTGTGCAGGTTGCAGGCAATATTGCCGACGGCGACTGGGATCGGGAAATTGAGGTCAAGACCCGTGATGAAACCGGTCGCTTGCTGTACGCCATCCGCCAGATGCGCGACACCCTCAAGTCGCGCCGTGATGAAGACCGTCGTGAGGAACGCAAGAAAAATCGCATTGCCGAACTGAACGAACGCATGCGCGGTGATATGACACTGACGCAGCTCGGCAACAATATGCTCACCTATCTGGTGCCGGCATTGGAGGCGCAGGTCGGCGCCTTCTATGTTTTCGACGCAGACAAGCAAACCTTGAGCCTGAACAGCTCCTACGCCATGCAGCGGCGCAGAAATCTGGCTAATGAATTCGCTCTGGGCGAGTCACTGGTAGGTCAGGCGGCACTGGAAAAGAAGCAGATCATGCTTGAGCAGGTGCCGGAAGACTATGTGGTGATCTCGTCTGCCACTGGCTCATCGATTCCGCGCAGCATCGTGGTGACACCGATCGTGCACGACGACGAACTCAAGGGCGTGCTGGAAATTGGCGCGTTCAGGGTGTTTGCCGACGACGACCTGGAAATGCTGGAAGAGGGCGTAAGGGCGGTTGCGGTCGCCGTTCACACTGCCGAAAGCCGCGTGCGGCTTGCCGACATGCTGATGCGTACCCAGGAACAGGCCGACGCGCTGGAGAACCAGAAGGAAGAGCTGAGCCGGGTCAACGAAGACCTCGAGCAGCAGGCCATGGATCTGGCAGCGTCCGAGTCGCGCCTGCAACAACAGCAAGAAGAACTTCGCGCCATTAACGAAGAGCTTGAGGCCCAGACTCAGGCACTGCGCGCCTCGGAGGAAAGCCTGCAGGCGCAACAGGAAGAGTTGCGCGTGACCAACGAAGAGCTGGAGGCGCAGGCCAAGGTGCTGGCTGAGCAGAAGTCCGAGATGTCGATCAAGAACAAGGAGCTTGAGATTCTCAAGCATGAGCTTGAAGACAAGATCAAGGAACTTGAGCTGTCGTCGAAATACAAGTCAGAGTTCCTTTCCACCATGTCGCATGAGCTGCGTACGCCGCTTAACAGTATTCTCATCCTGTCCAATGCGCTGGCGCAGAACAAGAAAGGCAACCTGCAGGAAAAGCAGATCGAGCATGCGCAGGTTATTCACAGTGCCGGCTCGGACCTGTTGTCGCTGATCAACGATATTCTCGATATTTCCAAGATTGAAGAGGGCAAAATGGATGTCATTATTGATGACATCGATATTCCCGATCTGGCTGATCACTTCCGCAAACATTTTGCTCATATCGCAGAAAACCGCGGTCTGTTCTTCAATGTCGAGATGGCGCCCGGTTTGCCTCAGAAGCTGTACACCGACAAGCAGCGCATGGAGCAGGTGTTGAAGAATCTGCTCTCCAACGCCATGAAATTCACCGAGCAGGGTGGCGTCACCCTGCGGCTCGATATGCCTACCCAGGAAGAGTTGCCGTCGCGCTCGCTGGAGCAGGGCAACACCTTGCGTATCTCAGTGATTGATACCGGTATCGGTATTCCGAAAGAAAAGCAGAAGCTGGTTTTCGAGGCGTTCCAGCAAGCCGATGGCACCACCAGCCGCAAGTATGGTGGTACCGGTCTGGGGCTGACCATTTCCCGCGAGCTGTCGCGTCTGCTCGGCGGTGATCTGGGCATGTCCAGCGAAGGCGCAGGTCTGGGGTGTACTTTCAGCCTCTACCTGCCACTGGGCAGCGCCGATCAAGTGTACCGCGAGGGCGCCGAGGAAGAGAGCAACGTGCCCACCGTGGCATCGTTTGAGCAGTCGATCGCGGCAGCGGCAGAGTCTGCAGCCGGCGAAGAAGGCTTTGTGGTCAGAGAGAAGAAGGTTCTGATCGTCGAGGACGACAAGGACTTTGCCTCGGTGCTGATGGATCTGGCGTCCGATTATGGGCTCGAGGGTCATGTTTGTGAGGACGGTGAAAGCGGCCTGGAGTATGCCCGCACCTATCGCCCGAGTGCCATCATTCTGGATATCGGACTGCCCGGCATGGATGGCTGGGAGGTCATGGACAAACTGAAGGCAGATGCACGCACGCAGGATATTCCGGTGCACTTCCTGTCCGGCAAGGATGAGCGCAAGAAGGCAATGTCGCTCGGCGCCATCGACTTCCTGACCAAACCCGTGAACAGTGAGCAGATGGCCAGTGCCTTTGCCAAGATCGAAAAGGCGATCGAGAAGAATGTGCGTCGCATGCTGGTGGTGGAAGACAGCGAGCTGCAGCATGAAAGTATCCGCGAGTTGTTTGATCAGAAAGGTGTGGAAATTTACTCGGTTCATAGTGGCGAAGAGGCACTGACCGCGCTGCGTGAGCAGGTTTTCGACTGCATGATTCTGGATCTGACCTTGCCCGACATGTCCGGGTTTGAGCTGCTTGAACTGATTCACGGCAATGAGACTTATGATTCCGTGCCGGTGATCATTTACACCGGTAAGGAGCTCAGTCGGGACGAGGAAGCCAAGCTGCGCAAATATGCGGACCGCATTATTCTCAAAACAGAGCGGTCATCAGAGCGCCTGCTTAATGAGGCGTCGCTGTTCCTGCACTGGCTGGAAACGACCATGCCATCCGCGCCAAAGACATCGAAGGAGTCTATTGAGCACCGCGACGATGTGTTTGAAGGCAAGTCATTGCTGCTGGTGGATGATGACATGCGCAACATCTATGCATTGTCTGCGCAGCTGGAAGAGCTCGGGTTTATTATCAGTATTGCGAATAATGGTCGCGAGGCGTTGGAATCACTCGATGAGAACCCCAATTTTGACATCGTGCTGATGGATATCATGATGCCGGAGATGGATGGCTATGAGGCGATGACAAAAATTCGTGAACAGGCCCGCTTCCAGAAGCTGCCGATTCTGGCGCTGACGGCCAAGGCCATGAAAGATGATCGCGCCAAATGCATTGAAGCCGGCGCAAATGACTACTGCTCCAAACCAATCGAGATGGGCAAGCTGACATCCCTGATGCGAGTTTGGCTGCACAAATAAGGCATGGGTATGCTTGAAGAGCCGGAAATCAGCGACGAGGACGTCAATCTCGAGGAAATCGAGATCAGGCTGTTGCTGGAGGCAATCTACTCTATGTACGGGTATGATTTTCGCAGCTATAGCAAGGCCTCTATCCGCCGTAGAATTCATCATCGCCTGAATCTTTGTGGTGCCAAAAGCATCATGGAGATGACGGACAGGGTGCTGCGCAACCGGCAATTCTTTGTCGAGTTGCTCAATGACCTGACGGTGAATGTCACGGAAATGTATCGTGATCCTCTGTTCTATCGCCGCTTTCGCGAGGAAGTAGTGCCGGTGCTGAAGACCTTTCCATTTATCAAGGTCTGGCACGCGGGCTGCTCTACCGGCGAGGAAATCTACAGCATGGCAGTGCTGCTGGAGGAGGAGGGGCTGTACGAGCGCACCATGATGTACGCCACTGACATTGACAAGAATGTGCTGGCAACGGCGAAGAAAGGCATATATTCGATTACTGCAATCAAGCAGTACAGCGACAATTATATCCAGGCGGGCGGCAAATCTTCTCTGTCCGACTACTACACCTGCAAGTACGAAAGCGTGATCATGGACCAAAGCCTGAAGCGCAATATCGTGTTCGCGGACCATGATCTGGCCACCGATCAGGTGTTCGGTGAAATGAATGTGATCGTGTGCCGAAATGTGCTGATTTATTTCGACAGGCCATTGCAGGAACGGGTGTTCAACCTGTTTCGCGACAGCCTCGATCTGGGTGGTTTCCTGTGTATCGGAACCAAGGAAAGTTTGAAGTTTGCCGACGCGGACCACGGCTTCGAAGCCGTGGATGCTGACATGAAGATTTTTAGACGCAAGCAGGTATCGCTGTGACAGAAGATCGTATTATCCAGAAAATACTTCTGGTCGACGATCAGCCGGCCAATCTCGTTTCGCTGGAAGCGATTCTGGACGGTGAGGATCGAGAGCTTATAAAAGCAGGTTCAGGGCCCGAGGGTCTGAAGGTGCTGCTCAAGGAAGACATATCGCTGGTGCTCCTCGATGTGCAGATGCCGGGCATGGACGGCTTCGAAATGGCCGAGCTGATGCGTGCGCGCAAGGATACCCAATCGATTCCGATTATCTTTGTTACGGCCATCAGCAAGGAAAAGCAGTATGTGTTCAAGGGCTACCAGGTTGGCGCTGTGGACTACCTGTTCAAGCCTCTGGATCCGGTAATACTGCAGTCGAAAGTTAATTTCTTCCTGCAGCTTGATCGACAACGCCGCGAATTGCAGCTCAAGCTGAAGCAGGCTCAGGCGCACCGTGCCGCGTATGAGGCAGAAAAGCAGAAAGATAAGAAGTAGGTGTACAGATGCCACACGCGCAGCGCATGAAGATTGTGGTAATTGGCGCGTCGTGGGGGGGCATTGAGGCGGCTTCACAGATTATTGCCAAGCTGCCAGCGAATTTACCGGTGCCTTTGGTGCTGGTGCAGCATCAACGTGTGTCTACGCAAAACAGGCTGGCCGCGTTGTTTCGCAGTAAAACAAAACTGACGGTAGTTGCGCCCGTGCATGGCGAACGCCTTGAGGCCGGCCACTTGTATGTGGCGCCCCCGGGTTACCACAGCATGGTGGATGAGGGCGGCACCCTGTCTCTGGGTATGCACTGGCCAGTGCATTATTGTCGCCCGGCTGTTGATGAATTGTTTTATAGTGCGGGTCGATATTACGGTGCCGGCACACTGGCGGTGATTTTGACTGGTGCCAATGAAGATGGCGCCGAGGGCATCTTGTATGTTGCCCGGCGGGGAGGGATTACCGTGGCTCAGGATCCGCAGCAGTCCGAGGCGCCGGTGATGCCTGAGTCCGCGATTGCCTTGGGGGGCGTGCAGCACGTACTGCCGTTGTCCGGCATTGCAGATTTCATATGTGATCATGTTTTTGGTCTGCGGGAATGATGAAACAGAATATTCTTATCGTTGATGATCACCGCGAAAACCTGATCGCGCTTGAAGCGATTCTGGAAGATCCATCGCGTAATTTGATCATGGCGTCGAATGGCAGTGAAGCCTTGCAGTTGGCGCTCAAGCACGACATCTCGTTGGTGCTGCTCGACGTGCAGATGCCCGATATCGATGGCTTCGAAGTCGCCGCGTTGATGCGTAACAACCGCAAGACTCGCAATGTTCCGATCATCTTTGTTACGGCGATTTCGAAGGAAAGCAAATACGTTTTCAAAGGCTACGAATGCGGAGCCGTGGACTATCTGTTCAAACCCATTGATCAACAAATTCTCACCGCCAAGGTAAAGCTGTTTCTGGATATGGATATGCAGAAGCGTAAGCTGCAACAGGCCGTGGTGCAGATGAAGCGCCTCAAGGACGAGAATGAACGGCTGCTACGGGCGATGGGTGAGTGCGTGGTCGGCACCGATGACAAGGGGCGGGTGACGTTCTGCAATGACGCCGCCGTCTACCTGTTTGGCGATAGCCGCGAGGAGTTGCAGGGCAGGGCGCTCGACAGCCTGCTGTTCCGTGACGAAGAGCAAACACTGCGCTGGTCCTTTGATGAATCGCCGATGGTGAAGCAGTGCCGGTCCGGTCAGGCATGGCGCAACAGTCAGCCTTTATTCGTACATGGCCCGGGGGAGGTCAAGGCAGTGTCGGCGTCGGCTAACCCTTTGAACTTGCCGGGGGAAAACTTCTCCGGCGTGGTGGTGGTGGTGCGGGATATCACAGACCAGCACCAACAGTCTCAGGAGCAGCTGGCCAGAGAGGGGCGGCGCTTCTCGCGCAAGAAGATGTATAAGGAAATGGTACTGTTCGACCGCGCCACCGGTGGCAATATCGGTCGCCTATTGAATATCAGTATCGACGGCTTCAAGCTGTTCACCCGTCAGGAGATGGTGGAAGGCACCCGGTTTCAGGCCAGTGTGGTGCTGCCGGAACAAATCTTCGGGGTCAATACACTAAGCTTCAACGCCCGCAATGTGTGGTGTGAAGCCCAGGACGCCGCAGGGGAGTATCATGCCGGCTTCCAGTTTGAGGATCTGAGTGACGCCAACCGCAGCATCATCAAGGCGTTGCTGGAGAAATACTAATAATGAGCAGTTTGTCTGAATCAGCGGTGGTTGAGCCGCTTGCGCCGGTTGTGGACGCATCCGGTGCCCTGTCCTTGTTGCCCTATGCCTACGCCCGCCGTTTTGGCGTTTTGTTGCGTGAGGCTGATGGCGGCATGCAACTCTGCTACCGCCCGCCGTTGTCACAGCAGGTGCTCGCAGAGGTCCATCGCCATCTGACCCGACCGGTCAAGCTGTTACCGCTTGATGACGGCGCGTTCTCGTCTGCATTGGCGCTGGCCTACGAGCAGCAGCGCGGTGCCGCTGCTGAAGCCGCTGACAATCTCGACGGTATCGACCTGTCCAGCCTGGCTGACTCATTACCGGAAACATCGGATTTGCTCGAGCAGGAGGATGATGCGCCGATCATTCGCCTGATTAATGCATTGCTGCAGGAAGCGATTCGCGAAGACGCCTCCGATATTCATATTGAAACGTTCGAGCGCAAGCTGGTCGTCCGCCTGCGGGTTGACGGTGTTCTGCGCGAAGTCCTGACGCCCAGGCGCGAGTTGGCGCCATTGCTGGTGTCGCGCATCAAAGTCATGGCGCGGCTTGATATCGCTGAGAAGCGTGTGCCGCAGGACGGCCGTATTTCGTTGCGACTCGGTGGGCGCGATGTCGATGTGCGCGTGTCCACCATGCCGTCCAACAACGGCGAACGCGTGGTATTGCGATTGCTCGACAAGCAGGCCGGTCGCTTGCAGCTCGCGCATCTGGGTATGGGTGATACCACGCACGCGCTGATTCACGATCTGATTCATAAGCCGCACGGTATCATCCTTGTCACCGGCCCAACCGGTTCAGGTAAAACCACTACCCTGTATGCTTCACTGACCGACCTCAACGACAGCTCGCGCAACATCCTCACGGTAGAAGATCCGATCGAATATCAGCTCGAGGGCATCGGCCAGACGCAGGTTAATACCAAGGTTGATATGACGTTCGCCCGTGGCTTGCGTGCCATTTTGCGACAGGATCCTGATGTCGTGATGGTGGGCGAAATTCGGGATCTTGAAACGGCGGAAATTGCGGTGCAGGCCTCGTTGACAGGTCATCTGGTGCTGTCGACGCTGCACACCAACAGTGCCGTGGGTGCCGTGACGCGTCTGCAGGACATGGGAATCGAACCGTTCCTGTTGTCGTCCAGTTTGCTCGGGGTACTGGCGCAGCGGCTGGTACGCTTGCTCTGCCCGGATTGCAAGGCGCCGCACCCGGTCAGTGACAGCGAACGCGAGTTGATCGGTCTCGACGATGAGGATTATCAGGTCTGGCGACCAGTTGGTTGTCCGAAATGCAACAACCACGGCTACCGCGGCCGAACCGGTATCTATGAGCTGGTGGTTGTGACCGAGACCATGCGCGAACTGATTCATGATAAAGCGTCGGAGCAAGCGCTGGATCGTGAGGCGCGCAAGGCGACGGCCAACATTCGTACCGATGGCTGGCGCAAGGTTCTGGCGGGCGATACCAGCATCGAAGAAGTCCTGCGCGTCACGCGCGAAAATTGAGTTGATGCCGAGCGCCTATGCCAGCCTTTGAATACCGATATCTGGATACACGCGGCAAGGTTCGCAAAGGCGTGCTGGAAGCCGACAGCGCACGTTTGGTGCGCCAGCAGCTGCGTGAAAAAGGCATGGTCGCGCTGGAAGTTGAAGAAGCCAGCGACAAGACCCAACGTGAAGAGTTGTTTTCCGGATTTTCCTCACGCGGCAAACTCAAGGGCGCTGAGCTGGCGTTGATCACCCGCCAGCTGGCGACACTGATTCGCTCCGGGCTGCCGATTGAGCAGGCGTTATCGGCAGTCGCACGTCAGGCGGGCAAGGAACGCGTTGAGCGCATTATCCTGTCAGTGCGAGCCAAGGTGCTCGAGGGTCACAGTCTGGCCAATGCGTTGGCGGAATTTCCGCGCGCCTTTGCCGAGATGTACCGGGCGACCGTTGCAGCCGGTGAGTCGAGTGGCCATCTTGAGCAAGTGCTTGAGCAGTTGGCGGAGTATCTGGAAACCCGCAATGACACCGGTCGTTCGGTGACCCAGGCGCTGATCTATCCGATTTTTATTATTGTCTTTTCTGTGATCGTCATTTCCTTCCTGATGACTTTTGTGGTGCCGAAGATGGTCGCCGTGTTCGAAGGGCGTGGTCAGCAGTTGCCGTTGCTCACGGAAATCATGATCGCAGTCAGCCACTTTTTCCGTGACTGGATCTGGCTGGTGTTGGTGCTGTTGGTGATCGCGCTGGTGTCCTTCATGCGTGCCTTGCGTGAGCCGGCCTTCAGGTTGCGGTTCCATCGTTGGCTGGTGACGCTGCCGATGCTGGGCGTATTATTGCGCGCTGGCGAAAGTGCCCGGTTGGCAAGCACGCTGGGTATTCTCGGTCGTAGCGGGGTGCCACTGGTGGAAGCGCTGGCGATTTCCGAGCAGGTGATTGGCAATCTGGAAATCCGTCAGGCGCTCAGGCATGCTGCCACGCGCGTGCGTGAAGGCGGCAGTCTCAGCAAGGCGCTGGACAAAAGCGGTTATTTCCCGCCGATGCTGGTGCAGATGATCGCCAGCGGCGAGGCCAGCGGCGATCTGGACCAGATGTTGACGCGCGCGGCGGATTATCAGGAACGTGACCTGAATAATACAGTCACAACCATGGTCGGCCTGCTGGGCCCGATCATGCTTTTATTTATGGCAGGTATCGTAGTGCTGGTGGTGCTGTCAGTAGTGCTGCCGATGCTCGACATGAATGCCATTTTCAGCAAGTAGGGAGATAGATATGGGTGCGTTGTCCGGAGCCAGTCGGCAGGGCGGTTTTACGCTGCTGGAAATCATGGTGGTGGTCACCATCCTTGGATTGCTTGCGGCCTTTATTGTGCCCAACGTGATCGGTCAGGGTGACAAGGCCAAGGTCGATCTGGCCAAGGCCAATATGAGCGGTGTGGCCAGTGCGCTGGATTTCTACAAACTGGATAACAAGAGATATCCGACCACGGAACAAGGCCTTGATGCTTTGGTGACCAAGCCGGACGGTGCCAGCAACTGGAACCCGAGTGGTTACCTGCCCAAACTTCCCGAAGACCCGTGGGGCAATCAGTACGTCTATATCAGCCCCGGCATTGATGGCAAACCCTACGACCTTTATTCACTCGGTGCCGACGGCGTTGAGGGTGGCGAGGGCTTTGATGCAGACCTCAGCTTCCGCGAGTAGGGTTATTTACCAAAAAGGTTTCACCCTTTTGGAAGTGCTGGTGGTGGTGACACTGCTGGCACTTTTTGCGTCTTTGGTGTTACCGATGTTGGGGCAGCGCACTGGCAGCGACAGCCTCACGTCATTGTCTGACCGGCTTGCTTCGACATTGCAGCTGATGGCGGAAACCAGTGTGTTTCGAGGTGAATTGCTGGCAATGACCTTGACCGCGGACGGTTACACGCCACATCGATTCGACCTCGCCACCAGCAGCTTTGTAGAGCTGGATCAGGACCAGAGTCTTGCGGTCGTCACCTATCCGGAGGGCGTCACACTGGAGTGGCAGCTCGATACGGAATCTCAGACCGATATTTCGCTGTCGGACACTATGAAGGCTGTGATGACGTCGGATCAGCAGAACGAGGAGGATGAGCCAGTTCTGCCTCAGCTGTTTTTTTTCCCGAGTGGCGAAGTGACGCCGGTGAGATTATCCCTGCGCGATGCAGAGACGGAACAGGAAATCAGTTTCAGCCTTGATCCTGCCGGTCGCATCGAGCGCACCGATGAGCAGGGCCTGCTTGAGGACGACGATGACGCCTCGACACGCTAGCGGTTTTACCCTGATTGAAGTTCTGGTCGCTATTGTCATTCTGGCATTGGCATCACTGGTGCTGGCCAACGCCTTTGGCTCCAGTGCCGGAGGTTTCTCACGTCTGGATGAGCGCAGTCAGGCATGGTTGTTGGCCAGCAACAAGCTGGTGGAATTGCAGGTCTATCAACAATGGCCCGGCGTCGGCACGCAGGATGATACCGTCGATGTGGCCGGTGTGGATTGGCGCGTCAGGACGCGCGTGAGCAATGGTCCCTATCCGGATACCCGGCGCGTTGATATTGAGGTGGGCGCTGAGCCAGAGATGGGTCAGGACTTTTACATCACCTACAGTCAGCGCAGCTTGCTCGGCAAGCCCTATGTGCCACCTGCCAGCAGTGGCGGTGGGGGCGCAAATAGTGCGGGCAATGGCGGTGCAGGTGCCGGGGGAGGTGGCGGTGGCGTTTCTAACTGACAGTTCGCCTGGCAGGGGTCAAGTCAGTGGCTTCACGTTGCTGGAAATCCTGATTGCGGTGGCATTGTTTGCAGCACTGTTTGTGGCCGCACAGCAGATGTTCAGCACTGCGTTGAACAATAGCGAAAGGCTCAACGAAGAAGCTGCGCGTCTGGAAAATCAGCAACGCCTGCTAATCTGGTTGACCACTGATCTGGAGCAGGTGGTGATGCGCCCGGTGCGCGACAGCCTCGGTGATCCGATGCCGGCGATATTTGGTGAAGACCGCAGGCTGGCATTTACACGAGCCGGTTGGGCGAATCCGTTTTCATTGCGCAAGCGCAGCGAACTTCAACGCATAGAATACTTCTTGCAAGAAGGCCAGCTGATACGTCGCAACTATCCATTTCTGGACGTTACGGCGGGTGTCGAGCCCGTCGATATCGTTATGCTTGAGGATGTGGAGGAGTTTCAGGCGCGCTTTCTGGCGCAGGACCCGAGCAGCCAGGAGTATCAGTGGCTGGAAGTGTGGCCCGACAATCAGGCGGCGCTCGGTCCGATCATGACGGAGATCATGCCGAAGAGTATCGAGATCACTATTACGCTTGCGGACGGTAGTGTGTTGCATCGTTTTTTCAGAACGGTTTCCAACCCATGGCTGTGACGCGTGCCACCCAGCGTGGTTCGGCACTGGTAGTGGTGCTGCTGATCTTTGCCATGGCGTTTGCCCTGTCAGTGGAAATTGTCTATCGCCAGCATCATGCGCAAACCCGTGCCGGCAATCTGATGGACTGGGACAACCGGTATCAAATGGCGATTGCGGCAGAAACGTTGGCGATACAGGGCTTGATTGATGATGTCGAAGACGACAGCAACAACAATAGCCCGGTGGATGACTGCAAACAGGAAAAATGGAGCGGGCCGTTTACCTTCCCTTATGAAGACGTAGTTATCAGTGCCAGCGTGCAGGACCTGCAGGGGCGCTTCAACGTCAACTGGCTCGTCGCTCTGGACAACAGCACCGGTGAATACATAAGAGACCAGACCGGTATTGAGGCGTTTAGCGCACTGCTGAGTTCGGTGTTGCCGCAGACCCATGCCTCCAGTGCCTCGGCACTGGCAAATCAGATGGCCGACTGGCTCGATAGTGACTTTCTGGTTAACGCAGCCGACGGCGCAGAAGACGCCGAATACCGTCTTTACCGTACGGCCAATCATCCCGTCATTCATGAGTCAGAACTGCGCAGCCTGCTGAGCTTTGATGAGGCATTGGCGGCGGAAATCGCCAAGCAGCAGGCGGCCTTGAATGTCGCCCAGGCGAACAACAATCAAACCGCAGCGTCCGGTTCCAGCAACAGTACTAATCCCGCCAGCCAGAAATTGCCGGTGCCCCTGTGGCAATATGTGACCGCCTTGCCGGGGGGGTCGACGTTGAACGTCAACACTGCCCCGGAAGCCGTGCTCGAGGCGGTGCTCAGTGCTTATGGCGCCACTGGCGTTGCCCAGCAAATTATCGCCAGTCGCGCCAGTCAGCCATATTCAAGTGTTGCGGACGTGATGGCGATCAGTCAGATCGCCGCGCTTCAGGCTGCCCAGCGTGATGCATTGCAGCAGCGCCTTACGGTCAGCACGGAGTACTTTCAGGTCAATATTGACGTGCAGGCCGAGTCGGGCCTGAGTCGTTTGGTAACACGCATCAAGCGGTCAACGAGCCAGAGTACGGAGGTCTTCTCCAGAGCGGTGATTCCGGTGCTTGGAGCACTCGAACAGGCCTGCAATCCTGATTAGAATGGGCGCCAGCGCCGCGAGGAATAACCAAGGTGACAGAGATTCGAATAATAACGCTTTTGCCGGGCAGTCTCAGGCACCCGCCAGAACAGATACCTGCCCGTTGGCATGACGACGATGGTGCGGGGGGGGTTCGCACTGGCAGCCTTGCGCAAGCGCTTGAGGCCTGTGGCACATCCCGGATCGGTTTGCTGATGTCGGTTGCCGACGTGCTGTTGACCAGTGTCAGCATCAGCCGCAAGCAGGCGCGTCACCTGAGCAAGATTCTGCCGTACCTGCTTGAAGAGCGTCTGGCTGTTGATCCCGAGACGCAATGGTATGCCACCGGTAAAGCGGTAAATGGCGAGTACCCGGTGGTGGTTGTGCATGCAGAGCCAGTGCGTCGTTTGCACCAGTGGTTGCTGGAGCAGGATGCGGACATAGCTGGCCTGGCTGTCGATGCGCAGCTGTTGTCGGATCTGGCACCGGTGCTGGTGGCTGACGATGATCAGGTCGTGATGCTGGACGCCGAACAGGAACCGCTGTCGCTGCCCGCAGAGCAGTTTGAAGACTATCTGCGGGCCCTGGATCGCGACACCTCTGCGTTTTCCCGCCTGACCGGGTCGGAAGCGCGTCAGCACATGCGCGCACGTTGGTCGCAGCGCATCGAGTTATTGCACAGCGAGCTGCGTATCGAGAAGCAGCGGCCGGGACGTCTGGATGCGATCCCGAAAATCTGGCGGCAGGCGGCTGTCGCCACCGCTGCACTGCTGCTTTGTGTCTGGACATTGGCATGGGTGCAGGCGTGGCAATTCCATCGACTGGCTGAACAGGCACGTGACAGCAATGCCGCTCTCTATCAGCAGTTGTTCCCCGGTGATCGTGCGACGGCACGATTGTCACAACAGTTTCGCAGCCGACTGGCACAACTTGGCGCCAGTGGCAGCGGTGATGCCTTCATAGCCCTGATGACGCCGGTGGGCAGCGCGCTCGCCGCGCAAAAGGAACAGGGCATGCAACCCAAACGCCTGCTGTATGAACAACGCGAAGGCATGTTGCTGCTGGATGTGGAAGCGAACACCTACGAGCAACTTGAAGCACTCAAGGGCGAAATTGAAGGTCAGGGGTTCAATGTGGAACTGGCCAATTTCCGTAATCAGGGCGAGCGTGTTGCCGCGCGTCTGAAGGTGGCGCAATTATGAGGCAGCAGCTGCAGCAATACCGTGAGCAAGCTCAACGCGCACTGGCTCCTGCAAAGGCCTGGTATCAGAGTCGTGAGCCGCGCGAGCAACGTGTGTTGCAAGTTCTGGCTGTGCTCGTGGCATTGCTTCTGGTCTGGATGCTGATCTGGCAACCGGCCTGGTCGACACGCGCGGCGCAGAAAAACCAGTGGCTCGCACAGGCGCGCATGCAGCAATGGATGGCGGCCAATGAACCACAAATCCGCCAGGCGCAGCGCAGCGGCAACCGTGGTGCCAGCGTGCAGGGGGACTGGATTTCTGCTCTGACGCGAAGTGCTGCGACTGCATCCGTAACGCTCAAGGGGTTCAATCCTGAAGGCGAGGATTCTGTGCGCATACAACTCGAGAACCAGTCATTTGCCGCAACCTTCAGCTGGTTGCAGTCTCTTGCGGAGCAGGGGGTGCAGGTGGCAAGTGCAGAGTTTATGCCTGGCACCGGGACCGGCAGAATCAATCTACGCGCGACGCTACGGCGGTCCCTTTGATCAAAGCTGCTTTTCTGACCGCCAGCCTGTTTTCTGCTGTGTGCGCCGATGCCGCGCAGGCGCAGGTGGCGTTGACGCTGACGCCATCATTACTGCCTCAGATAAACGAAGTTGCGATAGGGCGCATCTCGGTGATGCGGTGTCGGAACGGGGCTTTGCAGCCAGTGCCTTTCCAGATCGATGAGTTGGATCAGCAGGGATTCGTCTGGTTCGAGGGTAGTGGATTCAAACGGCTGGGCCAGGCGGGCAGCTTCGATCAGGCTGATCAGCTGTTGATCATGTACGAAGATGGTGGTGAGCGTTGTAGCGGGCCACAACTGCAAACGCTGGAACTGGTGGCGTCAGAGGTTGAAGTGGCCGCGCCCAATGCCGCGTCCAGATACTTTTATGTCACGCTTGATCATGCACAGCGTAGTCCAACGCGCTATATCGAACATGATCCCGTCAAAGGTGTCACGCGCACGCCTTATTACTTTCTCACCACAGATCCTGAGAATGAACTGAATTGGCGCTACCTCGGTTACGAGGGCTATCAAGGCCCCGCTGATCAGTCGATTATTGATACGCTAAAGATGCGGATGTCCGGCGGCATATTCATGCGTTTTGCCCGCATGACGCTGGATAATGACAATCTTCGTCCCAAACGCACCGGATTTCGTATTGGTCCGATTCGTTCGGTGATGCATCTGGAAACCAATGTGGTGTTTGCCGGCTTGCCGGTGATGAAGCTGCATGTTCAGGCACTGCGCTACCCCAATCACTACGAGGCGCACAGTTATGCCAAGGTGCCGCTACTGTATCGCAAGACCTTGAAACAGCCACAGGTGACCGTGTCCGTGGACGGCAATAATCTCTACGGCGCACGTATCTGGACGGCGGGCGGCGGTGATCTACGCGCTGTGGTGGACGGCCATCTGGATGCTCAGGAAAAGCAGCTCAAGGACGCCACGCTGACCACGGATAACAGCTGGATCATGTTCGATAGCGGCAGGGGTTTTGCATTGCTGACCGAGCTGCTGGTGCCCCCGGAGCTTGAGGGCATTCCCTTGTCGCTGGTCTATGACGACGACGCCGAACAGGAAAATGGCCCAGAACATTATCCGGGGCAGCTGCCTAATCTGGGCTATGCCCTGAACGGCTGGCCGCCAACGGATGAGCTCAACTTCTCCGTGCGACTGCTGTTCTTTTCCAGTCTCGACAACCAGCCGGTCAAGCAAGTCGCGGCCTTGCGCTCAGGCAAGGCCTTGAAGATTACTTCTCGGGCGGTACCTCAATAATCGGTAACGTCGCTTCACCACGAATATTGGCAATGCTTGCCCAGAACGAGGGGTTGGTGAAGTAATGCCAGGTGTAGCCGTACACCACCAGCCCGACACGGTCACCGTCTTTCAGCGGCGTTGATACCGCCGGCAACTCCTGACGATAGCGACCTTTCTTCGGCAGCGGCGTGAGCTGTTCACTGGCTACCCATACGCGCCGTGTGTTGGCGTGCTGGATACCGACACCGATAAACGCGCGAGTAGAGAACTTGCTGGCGTTGCCGCCGAGGGTGATGTCGATGGTCGGAATTCCTGACAATACTTCGTTATCGTGGGCGATATACAGGGGTATGAATTTGGGTCGTCCGAATCCACCATTCGGTGTCAGGAAACGGCGATCGGCGCCCGGCCACCAGATCTTGCGGCTGATATCGAAACCCTGATCCATCGGAATCATCAGCCACTCGAACATGCCGGCAAACGGCAAGGTGACCCTGGAGGCCGGCACCAGAAAGGTTTCCGATTCCTCCGGAAATGTGGTGTCTGCCAGACCAGTCTCTTCGTCAAGCGTGATGCAGAGTTCTGGTACTACCCGCTCCGCGCCCTTGAGTTTTTCATCCCACCAGCTGGCGATCGTGTTGACCAGCGTGTCCTCGTATTCGCCACAGTGGATCGACTCTTCGGTGTTGAAGAGCGGCTTGCCAGACCACTTTTGCACTGGCCAGGGCAGAATATGTCCGCCCTGAATGGCGAGCAGTCGGGTATCGTTGCCGCCGGCTTCGAAACAGTCCTGATTGTTCAGCGCTTCCTGCATCGAAAACACAGAATCGCGGAAACCCTGCACGAACAGGGCATCGGCCTTCGGTGTCAGCCCCTGTTCGCAATAGTATGCCGGGCTGCGTTCATGCAATAGCTGGGTGGCCTCGAAACTGAGCGTGCCGGTGAAGCCACTACGCAGGGGCTTCTTGACCATAAAACCGATATCGAAGCCGCTGCTGATGCCGCCAGGGATGAGGAAATTCGCGCCCCAGTTGGTTTTCATGTGGCGGTGTGGCGCGATCGCATTCAGGTCATACCAGGTGGCGACCGGAACCAGCGCCTTCAGGCGTGGCTCATTGAATGACGCCAGCGTTTGCGCGCCACCGCCGTAAGATTCGCCGATCATGCCAATGGCATATTCGCCGTTGATTTTGGCTACGCCGGGCAGGTGCTCAATTGACCAGTCAATGACGGTAGAGACGTCACGAATTTCCTTGTCCGGCTCGAGAAGGTGGGCGACATCGCCGCTATCGCCCCAGCCGCGCTGTTCATAGAACACCACCCAATAACCACGCTTCCAGGCTTCCAGCGCCGCTTCGCCAGTGATCATGGTCTTGCCGTAGATGGAAAATGGCCGTTTGGCGCGGAAGCCGCCGAAGCCGTGCGTAGCGATAATCACCGGTGCGGTTTCCCCCGGCGCCAGCTCAGGCTGATACACTGTTGCGGCCAGCTTTTTGCCGTCGTGGGTAAGGATGCGCACCTGGAAGTAATCTTCCTTGAGGGCGGAACTGACCGGGCCCTGCTGGACTGGTGCAAGTTTAGTGGTGGAGCACGCAGAAATGAAAAAAGCGCAAAGCAGCGCCAGAACGACTCGCATGGGCGTTCAACCTCTAGTTATTATCCCCGCCGGCAATCTTGCCTTGAATGCACAGGTGTTCTTATTGAAGGCGCCATTATGACGAACAGCTCTGGCGCAGTCCAAGCCAAAAGTGCGGCCATCTGGTTGATTTATGTAGTGTCCTGTTTGTGGCTCGCACTGGCCCTGAGCTGCTGGGTGTACGCGCGTTTTGATTATGGCTACGGCTTCTGGTTCGAGCGCATGGATATCGGTGCACATATCCAGCGCTACGCCGCCCAGCATCCGCACAAGGCGGAGTTTGCACAACTGCCGCGGGAGCAGTATCTGCAGGCGTTTCGGCAAATTCGGCAGGCCGTGCATGACGGTGGGCAGGGCCTTGAATCGATACGTTTCAGCACACCTGATGGACGGCAGATGACACTGCTCGACGCCGCGGAAATCCAGCATTTGCATGATGTGGCGAACCTGATGACGTTCGCCGGCCGGGTGTCCCTGGTGATGCTGCTCACCGTTCTGGCGTGCCTGTTCTGGTTTCGGCACAGGCCGTTGCCGGGGGCCACGCTGCGTTTTGGTGCAGTGTCAGGGCTGGCCGTTGCAGTGACAGTGTTACTGCTGGTAGCAGGTCCGAAGCAGGTGTTCTACCTGATGCACGTCTGGGTGTTCCCACCCGAACACCAATGGTTCTTTTATTGGGAACAGTCCCTGATGAGCACCTTGATGAAGGCGCCGAATCTGTTCGGCGGTATTGCCGCTGTGCTTGCCGGCGTTGGCATCCCGTTGGCGCTGCTGTTATATCTGGGCGGCCTGCGCGCCGTGCGCGCGTGGCCAAGGAGGATCGTGTGACCGGAATACAGGCGCTCAGCCGCGACCATGCCGATCGACTGCCGCTGGCGCCATGCTGGCGAATTGATCGCCAGTACGCGCTTGATGCCGGCAGCCAGCTGGCCAGTGAGCTGGCAGACCTGGCCGGGCAGGGCGAACATTATTGGGTACTGCAGCAGGGACCGCTGGCGCCTGGCTCGAAACGTCAGTCGCTGCTGAATCTGGATTCCGATGTCGCGCTGGCGGCTGCCCTTGGCCAGACCTTCAAGCGACAGGACGGTCCCCAGAGTCTGGTGTTTCAATGCATGCCGCCGCAACGTGCGGCGGGCGTACTGTTTACCCGTCATCCGATGCGCCCGGATCTGGAGCACATCGTTATCGAGGGCTGCCTGAGTGGCTCTGATCAACAGCAGCGCCTGATTCTGCACGCCGATGGCCAGTTGGCTTGGCAAAGCGCTGGCGCCGAAGCGTTTCTGGCCGAGGTTGGCACCGAGGCCTTTCATGTATTGGCCGACAATCTCACCAGCAGCTACGGTGAGCCCCGTGCGGCGGAGTGGATCTGGGACGGCCGGAGATTGTGGCTGGTGCAGGCATTGCCGATCGGCACACTGCCAATGCCGTCCGAGGTGTGGACCCGCCGCGCCGGTCTGGGCTTTATCACCCAGGCGGTCACGCCGATGTGGTACACCATGCTGGGCCGCTGGCTCAAGGAAGGGTTCTGGCGCCGCATCGGTCAGCGCGCTGGCTGGCGAGAGCTGGGCAATGTTGAGCCTTATCGGCGCCAACATAGCTATTTGTACGGCAACAGCCGTTTCTTTCGTGCCCTGCAACGCTGGCAAGGCGGTCAGTTTCTGGATTGGGCATTGCCGCCGGCCTGGCGCGAAATCTCGCCCCCGGCGCCACGCCGCCATGCGGCACTCCATCGTCTCTGGTTAACCCTGCGGCTGGCGTGGTTGCGCTGGCGATTTGATCGTCTGGAACTCGCGGAAGAGTCCAGCGAAGCAGACGAAGTCTGGTTGGCACTGATCCGGCTGGACCAGCTTGGCGAGCGACTGAGTGCGCTGGAGGGCTACCTGGGTTATGTGGTGGCACCGTCGCGGGCGCCGCGTGGCGCCGCGCCGTCCGGCGATCTGGCGCCCACCAGTGCGCAGACGCTGGTACGTCTGGCACATGCCGCTGACAGCGGCGACTGGAGCCGGATCAGCAAGGACCTCGCCGAGCACAGCATCGGTGCGGATCCGGTGTTTCCCCGTTTTGTTGAACAGCCGGCCGAAATCGGCCAGCTTGAGCGGCTGCTGGCCAGCCTGCCGCCGCAGCGGCTGCGGGCCATGGCAGCATTACGGCATACCGATGCCGACCCCTGGATAAGTCTGCGCTGGCAGGCCGAACAGCTGCGGCGCCAGCTCGGTTGCGCTCTGCGCCAGCTGTTGCGCATCATGGCGCGCAGACTGGTGGCGCGGCGTCTGATCCGTCATCCGGATGACGTGTTCTTCCTCTACTTCGACGAACTCTGGCAAGCCTGGCAGGGGCAGACCCGTCGGCAGCTGGAAACCCTGCTTGGCGAACGCAAGGTGCGCTACCTGTCGGATGCTCACGCTGGGCCGCCAGACTGGATTATCGATTCTGTGGGCTATGGCACCTCGCCGCTGGGCCAGACCAGCGTGCATGACACCGTGCAGGGCTACGGGTTGGTGACCGGCCAGGTGAAAGGGCGGGTCCAGCGTATCGGCAGTGGCTGGCAGCTCAATCAGGTGCAGGCGGGGGACATTCTGGTGATGGACCAGTCCGACCCCGGTTGGCTGCCCTGGGTGGCCGCCGCAAGCGGACTGGTGCTGGCGCACCGCGATCCGCTGGATCCCGCTGCGGCATTGGCGGTGCGTCTCGGCATTCCCACCGTGTGGGGCGTGGATGACGCCATGCATTGTCTGCCCGACGGGCTGACGCTCGAACTCGATGGCGACAGTGGTCACTTGCGTCACGGCACGCAGGTGACCGGCTAGGTCAGTCGATGTACCCGAGCAGGTGGGGAATCGAGCGTTCGATTTCCCGCACTGTCAGCCCCTTGCGGTCTGCATAATCCTCAACCTGATCCTTGGCAATCTTGCCGGTGCCAAAATAACGCGCTTCCGGATGACTGAAATACCAGCCTGATACCGCTGCCGTCGGGAACATGGCATAGCTTTCGGTCAAGGTGATGCCGGCATTCTTTTCCGGTTCCAGCAGTTGCCACAGCAGCGCTTTTTCCGTGTGATCGGGGCAGGCCGGATAGCCCGGTGCCGGACGAATGCCGCGATATTTCTCGCTGATCATTTCATCGTTGCTGAGGCTTTCGTCCTTGGCGTAGCCCCAATACTCCTTGCGCACGCGCTCGTGCATACGTTCCGCAAAGGCCTCGGCGAGGCGATCCGCCAGCGCCTTGAGCATGATGCTGGAATAGTCATCATGATCTGCGGCAAAACGTTCAAGGTGCGGTTCGATACCCACGCCGGCGGTCACCGCAAAGGCACCAAGCCAATCTTCCTTGCCGCTGTCCTTGGGGGCAATCAGGTCGGCGAGGCAGTAATTGGGTTTATTATTGCTGGCGCGATCCAGCTGCTGACGCAGGTGGTGCAGGGTCATGATTGGTTCGCTGCGCGACGCATCGGCGTACAGTTCTATGTCGTCACCGATATTGTTGGCGCGCCAGAAGCCGATGACCGCGCGGGCAGTCAGCCACTTTTCGTCGATGATCTTCTTCAGCATTGCTTCCGCATCCCGATACAGACGGGTGGCTTCCTGACCCACCACTTCATCCTCGAGAATATTCGGAAACTTGCCGGCCAGCTCCCAGGAGCGGAAGAACGGCGACCAGTCGATGCGCCGTGCCAGTTCCTTGAGCGGGTAATCCTCGAACACCTTGATGCCTTCGAAGGTCGGCACCGGCGGCTGATAGTTGTCCCAGTCCGGCTTGAACGGATTAGCGCGGGCAGCATCAATGCTGACCAGCGAGCGGTCATTCTGTTGCTCACGACGGCGCACGCGAATTTGCTCGTAGCTGTCCTTGATGTCACTGATGTAGGCATCGCGCTGATCATCGCTGAGCAGCTGCGACGCGACGCCGACTGCACGCGATGCATCCGGCACATAGATCACCGGGCCTTCAAACGCCGGGTCAATCTTCACCGCTGTATGAATGCGGCTGGTAGTGGCGCCGCCAATCATCAGCGGCTGCTTCATGCCAAGACGCTGCATTTCACTGGCAACGTTGACCATTTCGTCGAGCGATGGCGTGATCAGGCCGGACAATCCGATGATGTCGCATTTTTCCTTCTCGGCGGTGTCGAGTATTTTTTCACAGGGCACCATAACGCCGAGATCGACCACGTCGTAGCCATTGCACTGCAGCACCACGCCGACAATGTTCTTACCAATGTCATGAACGTCACCCTTGACCGTGGCCATCAGGATCTTGCCGTTTGATTTGGCTTCAGTGCCGAGCAGTGCCTTTTCTGCCTCCATGAAGGGCATCAGATAGGCGACGGCTTTTTTCATTACGCGGGCCGACTTCACCACCTGTGGCAGAAACATCTTGCCAGCACCAAACAAATCGCCGACCACATTCATACCGTCCATTAACGGGCCTTCGATCACATGCAGCGGTCGTTCCACTGACTGACGTGCTTCCTCGGTGTCTTCGTCAATGTAATCGGCAATGCCCTTTACCAGCGAATGGGCGAGGCGCTTTTCGACCGGCCATTCGCGCCAGGCAATATCTTCCTGACGGATTTTTTCGCCGCCGCTGCCGCGATACTTTTCAGCAATATCCAGCATGCGTTCGGTGCCATCGGCACGACGGTTGAGCACGATGTCTTCGACCGCGTCATTGAGCTCCTGGGGGATATCTTCATAAATCGCCAATTGCCCGGCGTTGACGATTCCCATGTCCATGCCGTTCTGGATGGCGTAGTAAAGAAATACAGCGTGGATGGCTTCGCGTACTGGCTCATTGCCGCGAAACGAAAACGACACATTCGAGACACCGCCAGACACCAGCGCGTGGGGCAGGGTGGTCTTGATGTCCTTGACCGCTTCGATGAAATCGACGGCATAGTTGTCGTGTTCTTCGATGCCGGTGGCAATGGCAAAGATGTTCGGGTCGAAGATAATGTCTTCCGGCGGAAAACCGTTGGCCACCAGCAGGTTATAGGCGCGCGTACAAATCTCGGTTTTGCGTGCCCGGGTATCAGCCTGACCCTGCTCGTCAAACGCCATGATGATAGCGGCGGCACCATAGCGACGAATTTCGCGCGCTTGCCGCAGGAATACGTCTTCGCCTTCCTTCATGGAAATCGAGTTGACGATGCCCTTGCCCTGAATGCATTTGAGGCCGGCCTCGATCACATCCCATTTCGAGGAGTCGATCATCACCGGCACCTTGGAAATTTCGGGCTCGGCAGCAATCAGGTTGAGGAAGCGCACCATACTGGCTTCCGCATCCAGCAAGCCTTCGTCCATGTTGATGTCGATAATCTGGGCGCCGGACTCCACTTGCTGACGTGCCACTTCCAGCGCTGTGTCAAAATCGCCTTCCTTGATCAGACGCAGGAAGCGCTTCGAGCCAGTCACGTTGGTGCGCTCACCGACATTGATAAACAGGGACTCGCCGGTAATGTTGAGCGGCTCAAGACCACTCAGGCGACAGGCGGGTTTGATCTCCGGAATTTGTCGCGGCGCGATGTTGGCGACCGCGTCGGCGATTGCCTTGATATGCGCCGGTGTGGTGCCGCAGCAGCCACCGATCAGATTGAGAAAGCCTTTTTCCGCCCAGTCACGAATCTCCCGCGCCATCACTTCCGGCGACTGGTCGTACTCGCCCATCTCGTTCGGCAGGCCGGCATTGGGGTGGGCTGAGACAAAGCCTTCGCTGATGCGCGACAACTCCGCCATATAGGGACGCAGCTCGCGAGCGCCCAGCGCACAGTTGAGGCCGATGGTGACGGGGCGCGCATGTCGCAGGGAGTTATAGAAAGCTTCAGTGGTTTGCCCGGTGAGCGTGCGGCCAGAGGCGTCAGTGATGGTGCCGGAAATCATCACCGGCAGGTCGAGCTGGTGATCGTCGCAATACTTTTCAATCGCGTATACCGCGGCTTTGGCGTTGAGCGTATCGAAAATGGTTTCCACCAGCAGCAGATCAGCGCCACCTTCGAGCAGACCATCGATGGCCTCGATATACGCCGTCACAAGGTTATCGAAATTGACATTCCGATAACCCGGATCATTGACGTCCGGACTGATGCTTGCGGTACGGTTGGTCGGGCCGAGCACGCCGGCAACAAACCGTGGCCGCCCCGGATTTTCCGCCATCGACTGATCCGCTGCGGCGCGTGCCACGCGTGCAGCGGCAACGTTGATTTCGCGCGCCAGCGACTGCATGTCGTAGTCGGCCATGGCAATACTGGTGGCATTGAAGGAGTTGGTTTCGATGATATCGGCGCCGGCATCCAGGTAGGCCTTGTGGATCGCCTGGATGGCGTCGGGCTGGGTCAGGCTGAGCAGGTCGTTGTTGCCCTTGAGGTCTGACGGCCAGTCGGCAAAGCGCTCACCGCGGTAGGCGGCCTCGTCAAAGCGGTGCTGCTGGATCATGGTCCCCATGGCCCCGTCGAGGATCAGGATGCGCTCGCGCAAAAGGGCTTGCAGCTGGGCTCGCACGGACGGCTGGGACATGAAACAACTCCGGGTTACATTTCAAGAGCGCGCATTGTACCGGAAGCGGGGAGGGTGCCCAACGCCTTCCGGTATTGATGTATACTCCCGCCCAATCTGCTCTGGAGGCGACATGCGTACGACTCATTTCCTGTTGTTGGCTGTGCTGGTACTGGCGGCGTTCTGGCGCATTCTGCCGCACCCCGACAATATGACCCCGGTAATGGCGGTGGCCCTGTTTGCCGGCCTTTACCTGAACAATCCGCTGCTGCGCGTGGCCGCGCCGATTGTCACCCTGCTGGTATCTGATCTGGTGATCGGCTTCCACGACACCATGCTGTTCGTCTATGCGGCCATGCTGGTGCCTGTCGCCCTGGGTCCGTTGCTGCGCGATCGCACAGTGCCGTGGTTTGCGGGTGCCTCGGTGGCCAATGCCCTGATCTTCTTTGTCATTACCAATGCCGGTGTCTGGCTGGTGTCCGGCATGTACAGCCACGACTTGGCCGGGCTGCTGCAATGCTTCACGCTGGCTTTACCCTTCCTGTGGAAAACCATGGCGGGTGACCTGTTCTTTACGATCAGCTTTTTTGCCTTGTTCGGACTGTTACAGAAGTATCAGGATCGACATCTCGTTCAGCCTTCTTCAACTGCTTTGTAAAACCTGTCACACCGTAAAGCCCGTCTGACTGCAGTCGTAACAGTTAGCGGGCATCATTCTGCTCTCATCGGATAGAGGAGTTGTGCAATGGAAGAGACCATCAACAGCATCAAGGATTTTGCCAGCGAGAATCTGGTGCACTACGGTTACAATATTATCGCCGCACTGGCGATTTTCATTATCGGTAAGGCGATCGCACGGCATATTTCCACGTTCACCGTCGCAGTCATGTCGAAAAAGCTGGATGCCACCGTGGCCCGCTTTATCGGCAATATCCTCAATATCACCATCCTCGCTTTCGTCGCCATCGCCGCACTCGACCAGCTCGGCGTGGAGACGACCTCGATCGTTGCCATTCTTGGTGCTGCCGGTCTGGCCGTTGGTCTGGCGTTGAAGGACTCGCTTGGCAACTTCGCCGCTGGCGTCATGCTGATCATTTTCCGGCCGTTCAAGGTGGGTGATTATGTTGAAGCCGGTGGTGCCGCCGGTGTTGCCAAGGAAGTACATATTTTCAACAGTATCTTCACAACTCCGGACAACAAAACCGTTATCGTGCCCAACGGCGCCATCATGTCCGGCGTGATCGTCAATTATTCCGCCATGCCGACCCGTCGCGTGGACATGGTGATCGGCGTTGGCTACAGCAGCGATCTGTCCAAGGTGAAGACCATCATCAAGGGCATCCTTGAGGCAGATACGCGCGTACTGGCAGACCCGGCACCGGTGGTGGCGGTTTCCGAACTGGCGGACAGCTCGATCAATCTGGTGGTGCGTCCGTGGGTGAACAGTGCCGATTACTGGGCTGTAATGTGGGATACCACTGAGAAAGTGAAGAAGGAATTTGATGCCGCGGGCATCGAGATTCCGTTCCCGCAAATGGACGTACACCTGCACAAGCAACAGGATTAAGGAGAGGATTGATGCACGTAACATGGCAAGCCCTGGGGCTGGCGTCGCTCGCGACGCTCAGCCTGACGGCCCACGCCGAGGATGCCGAGAAGGACCCGACCAAATGGACCGGTGATATCGAGGCAGCCTATCTGGTTAATAACGGCAATACTGAGGCGACCACTCAGATCGGCAAGTTCAGCGCAGACCGGGAAGGTCTGGTCTGGCGTCAAAGCGGCAAGGCCGAGGCCTACAACACCATCAGCCGCAATACCGATACCAGAATCGATGAGCGCACGGCGGAGAAATATTTCTCCTCCTACAAGCTTGATCGCAAGTTTGGCAAGGACGGCCGCAACTACTTGTTCAATATTCTCACCTACACCAAAGACAACTTCTCGGGTTTTCACTATGAGGGCAGCTATGCGCTCGGTCTGGGTCGTCGCTGGATAGAGAATGACCGGCACACGCTCGATACTGAAGCCGGTCCGGGTTATCGCGTGCAGTGTCTGGAACCCGAGGATTCCTACTCTGACTGTGAGGACAAGAACGAAGATGGTATCGGTCGTGTGGCACTCAAGTATGAGTGGCGCATCAACGACAACACCACGTTCAAGGAAGATATCTACAGCGAAATCGCCGATGATTCTTCCGTCAGCAGGGCGGAAACGTCGCTGACCAGCGCCATCAACTCAAGCTTTGCCTTGCGTATCACGCACCTGATCAAGCACAACACAGATCCGGCACTGGGCAAGGCGAAAACCGACAGTGAACTGTTGGTGTCGGTGGTGTACAGCTTTTGATGGTTTGATTCAGGCATAAAAAAAACCGGGGCATGCCCCGGTTTTTTTATGCTCTGAAAATATCAGCCTTCTTTCAGCGACTGGGTGATTTCCAGGATCGCTTTCTTACCGTCACCGAACAACATCAGGGTGTTGTCCTTGGCGAACAGCGGGTTAGGCAGGCCAGCAAAACCAGCGCTCAGGGAGCGTTTGACGACCACAACGGTCTTGGCCTTATCGACATTCAGAATCGGCATGCCGTAAATCGGGCTGCCTTTATCTTCACGTGCCATGGGATTGGTCACATCGTTGGCACCAATCACAATGGCCACGTCGGTTTGTTCGAATGTCGGATTGATGGTATCCATGTCCTTGAGCTTGTCGTAGGACACTTCTGCCTCGGCCAGCAGCACGTTCATGTGGCCAGGCATACGACCGGCCACCGGGTGGATGGCGTATTCCACTTCCACACCGCGCGCTTCCAGCACGTCGGCCAGATCACGCACGGCGTGTTGCGCTTGAGCCATGGCCATACCGAAGCCCGGCACGATAACCACGCGCTGGGCAGTCTCAAGGATCATGGCGACTTCATCGGAAGAGGAAGACTTTACCTTGCCCTGGTAGATTTCGTCGGCATCAATCGCTGCGCCGCCTTCGGCCATCACACCAAACAGTACGTTGGTGAGCGAACGGTTCATGGCCTTACACATGATCTGGGTAAGAATCAGACCCGATGCACCGACCAGAGAGCCGGTAATGATCAAGGCGCTATTGCCCATGACAAAACCGGCCGCGGATGCCGCAACACCGGAATAGGAGTTGAGCAGGGCGATTACCACCGGCATATCGGCGCCGCCGATCGGCAACACCAGCAGAAGGCCCAGTACACAGGCGGCGATCGCCATCGCCCAGAACAGTTGCTCGTTGCCCGGCTCATTGACCAGAAAGCCGATCGCTGTGATGGAGCCAAGGAACAACACCGCGTTGACAATCTTCATGCCCGGGAAGCCGATCGACTTGCCGTCAATCAGTTCCTGTAGTTTGGCAAAGGCGACCAGCGAGCCGGTCAGGGTTACGGCACCGATCACTACCGCCGCGCCGGTGCTGATCACTTCCACCGGGCCAGACACGCCCTTGAAGTACTCAGCTGAGGCCACTGCGAACGACGCGCCGCCACCGAAACCGTTGAGCAGGGCAATCATTTGCGGCATCGAGGTCATCTGCACCTTGATTGCCAGCAGCGCACCAATGGTGCCACCAACGAGTACGCCGGCGATGATGACTTCATAGCTGAGAACATCTTTGTGCAGCAACGTAACCACACAGGCGATCAGCATACCGATGGCAGCCAGCTGGTTACCTCGGACGGCTGTTTTCGGTTTGGTAAGGCCCTTGATACCCAATACAAACAGCGAGGCCGCGATCAGGTAGGCGATATCAATCCAGGCTTGTGAAATGTGCATCGCTTACTTCCTCTTGAACATCGCCAGCATGCGATTGGTCACCATGAAGCCGCCAATCACGTTGATGGTTGCCAGTACCACGGCAATAAAACCAAACACCTGAATCAGGGTGCTGTTTTCGTGGCCGGCGGCGAGAATGGCACCTACCAGAGTGATGCCGGAAATGGCATTGGAGCCAGACATCAGTGGCGTGTGCAGGGTCGGCGGTACTTTGGTAATCAGTTCGACGCCGAGGAAAATCGCCAGCACGAACAGCGCCAGCATTGCTACGAAATCCATGATGAACCTCCCGTCAGGATGCCGGTGCTTCGTCTTTCGACGGCGCAGCCAGTTCTGGCAAGTTGAGCAGTTGACGCATACGCGCGTGCGGTACGTCGCCATTGTCGGCAACCACGGTTTCGCGAACGATTTCGTCCTCGAAGTCCAGGTTCAGCTTGCCTTCTTTATCGATCAGCAGGTTGAGCAGGTTTTCCATGTTCTTGCCAAACATCTGGCTGGCATGGAACGCCACCGAGGAGGGTACGTTGGCCGGTCCCATAATGGTGACGCCGTGTTCAACCACGGTTTCGCCCAGCTTGGTCAGTTCGCAGTTACCGCCGCGCTCCGCGGCGAGGTCGACGATCACAGCACCAGGCTTCATCGCCTTGACCATGTCCGCGGTGACCAGAATCGGGGACTTGGCACCCGGTACGGCGGCGGTGGTGATGACCACGTCCATACGCGAGACCACTTCAGTCATCAGTTCGCGCTGGCGCTTGAGGAAGTCCTCGCCCTGGGCCTGGGCGTAACCGCCTTTGCCTTCCGCTGCAGCGGTATCCAGATCCAGTTCCACCGGCTTGGCGCCGACCGACAGGATCTGCTCGCGTGCTGCAGGACGGACGTCATAGGCCTCGACGATAGCGCCCAGACGCTTGGCCGTGGCGCAGGCAAACAGACCGGCGACACCGGCACCCATGATGAAAACGCGGGAGGCGTTCAGGGTGCCTGCAGCAGTCATGTTCATCGGGAACATGCGGTTGGCGGAGCTGGCAGCCATCAGCACACTCTTGTAGCCGGCGATCATGGCCATGGACGACAGCACATCCATTGCTTGCGCACGGGTAATCCGCGGCACCAGCTCCAGTGCGATACCTGTGATTTTTTGCTCGGCCAGCGTGGAGGCAAAGGCCGGGTTGGCCAGCGGGTCCATCATACCGATCAGCAGCTGACCCTGGCGCAGCGCGCCCAGATCCTCGGCGCCGTTGGCAGCATTGCTGCCCGGCGTCTGCACCTGCAGCACGATCTCAGACTGCGCGAACACGTCAGCACGGCTGACCAGTTCGGCGCCAGCGTCCTGATACTCGGCATCCGGGTAACCGGCGGCGGCGCCGGCACCTTGCTCGATCAGGACACGAAGGTCCGGCTTCTTCTTCAATACCGTGACGTTGGCGGGCGTCAGAGCGACGCGCGTCTCGCCAGGGCAAATCTCTTTAGGAACACCGATAATCACCTGCGTTACCCCCGTTTTGGTTCGCTGGTTGGGCGCCTCGATCCGGGATCTTTCCGGACCGCTTCAGACATAGAAAGGCCGGTTCACCAGAACCGGCCGTTTAGCAGGGTGCCAACCATATTGTGAAGCCGTCGGCTTGGCAAATAGGAAACGTCTTTTGGGGTGATAAATGCCTAAATATTGGCCTGTGAGCACCCCGCGATGCTCATTTTTTGTGCATGTGCGCCGTCACGATCGCCCGATCGCTGTCCTCGTGCATGCCCAGAAAGGGTTCAAGGATCAGGTTGCCTCGCACCTCGGCCTCGATCACGTGCAGGAAGGTATAGGCGCCCAGCAGCTTGCGCGCCAGAAAGATGAACTCCTTGGGCGGCACATCAAAGTACATTGACAGGGCGTTGCGGCTGGCGCGGGCGACAATCCGCTTGGGCAGGTCACTCTCGCCCCAGAGGTATTCCCCCGCACCATTGATCACGTGTGCCGGCGGCGGGAAGCGCTCGGGGTCCTGCAGCACCTCGATGGCTTCGAAGCACAGGCCGGCAAAGTCCTCGAGCAATCGTCTTGGTGCACCGTTGGCGAGGAAATCAAGGGCGCCGAGGGCGTTGATAATGCGATCCGCATCGTGATGCCAGGCGCCGCGGATCATTTCCCGACCCGGCCCAAGGACATCATCGTCAAAATCGCGGATTGCACCGAAGTCGAGCAGCACGATCTGATCGTGTGCACTGTCCTGATTGACCCGCAGCAGGTAGTTGCCGAAATTCGGGTCGGTTTGCATGCGCCGCCATTCAAACACCTCGCGACAGCACAGCTCCATGATCGCGTGACCGATAAAGTTGCGACGCGGCTGCGACAGTTCCATCACCGCTGGATCACTGATGTGAACACCGTGTTCGAAGGTCATGCACAGGATGCGGGCGTTGCTGAATTCGTCGATCACCCGCGGCACGACATAGCGCGGATCATCCTTGAGCAGTTCGGCGAAATCCCGCGTGGTGCGTGCCTCCAGCAGGTAATCGACCTCGCGGGCAAGCATGCCGCGGACCTCATCGAGCCACTGATTGAACTGATCGGTGAGCGGTACCAGACGACTCAGGCGTAGCAGCTGCACCAGCGCGCGCATGTCGGAGTCGATGGCGTCAGCGACTCCGGGGTACTGAATTTTCAACACCAACTCGAGGCCATCGGACTTGCGCCGCGCCCGGTGCACCTGCGCCAGTGAGGCGGCGCCGAGCGGTTCCGGATCAATCTCCAGCTGCGCCAGCTTGTCGGCGCCGAATTCCTTTTTCAGGTGCTGTTCGATGGTTTGCCAGTGCAGGGCGGTGGTGCTGTTTTCCAGCGTATGCAGGGCGGTGGTAACTTCCTCGGGCAGAAAATGCTCACCAAACAGCGCCATCATCTGGCCGATTTTTACCACCGAGCCTTTCAGCTTGCCGAGTTCATTGACCAGGTCCTGTGCCTGTTGCGACAGAATCTGTTTGCGTTTGGCGGCGCGGGTATCCTTGTCGTCAAACAGGGTGCCTGCGGTGAAGGTGGCATAACGGGCGCCCGCCATAAGACCTGCGCGCGCCATCGATAAGCGTCGTTCGAACGACCCTGTTTTCACCCGTTTGACCGTCTTTCGCACTCTGACTCCCTGATACACAATGCAGCTTTGCTTGACCGGCGGCATTCTAGCCGAAACTTTCAGCCTCGGGATAACCCGATTCAGGCTAACAGGTAAGGGGGAAACATGGCGACCTGGGTATTGTTGCGAGGTCTGGTCAGGGAAAGTCGGCACTGGGAGCAATTCCCGGATCAACTCAGGGCGCAGTTCCCGTCTGACGCGGTGATTCCGGTGGACCTGCCGGGCAATGGTGCGCTGAACCACCTGCGCAGCCCGACCCGCATTGAGGGGTTTGTCGCGGAGCTGCGTGCTCAGCTCAGTGCGCGCGGGTTGCAGCCGCCATTCAGGGTGGTAGCGCTGTCTCTCGGCGCCATGACCGCGATCAGTTGGATGTCTGACTACCCCGGTGAAGTCGAGTGCAGTGTACTGATGAACACCTCCGTGGCGCGCTTCAATCCCTTCTACCAGCGTCTGCGACCGGAGAATTACGCTGCAATCGCCAAGGGACTGTTCAGTACTGACCGCCTGAAACGGGAACGCATTATTCTGGATATCACCGCGAATACGCTCAGTGACACGGAGAAGCACGCCCTGGCACGGCGCTGGGCCGGTTACGCCTCAGACGCCGGCGTCAGCCGTGTTAACGCACTGCGGCAGTTGTGGGCCGCTGCGCGCTTCAGGGCGCCGGGCAGCTTGCCCGCGTCAGCGTCTGTGCTGGTTCTTAATGGCGCTGGCGATCGACTGGTCAATCCGGTGTGTTCCCGCGATCTGGCGGCGGCCTGGAACTTGCCGCTCAAGGTGGAAGCCAACGCCGGTCACGACCTGACGCTGGACGCAGGAGGGTGGGTGGTGAATCAGATCAGTGATTGGCTGACGCCCTGACGCAATCAGGGCGTGGTGGTCGTGGTCAGTTTTTCTGAATTGACGACGCGGGCGGCACTCATCAGATCAATCAGGTCCGCCATCACTTCACCGGTTTCATCCAGGTAAGGGTCAGGGCCGGTATTTTCTTCACCGGCCTGCTGCGCGGCGATACGTTCTTCATTGAGCTCCTGCAGCGCCTGGAAGCTTTTCACCGGCTTCTCACCGCGTGATTTGCGCAGGCTGTTTTCCAATGCCAGCCGTCGCGCTTCCCAATCCCGTTGCTGCTTTTCACGTGCCGTTTGCTTCAGGCTCAGGGTTTCACGCTGCTGGGCTTCCTTGAGCAGGTCCAGTTGCTGCTGGACATAATCAAACTCCGGGTTGCCTTGCAGGCGTTTCTGGTGACGGCTTTGCAGTTGCGCCAGGAACGGTGTCAGGTTGGCGCTGGGCATAAACCGGGCTTCACGAATCTGGTCCCACGGCAGCGCGTTGGGCAACGCGCTTTCGCCGATCTCATCTTTGTCGACCAGATAGGGCATCTGGATATCGGGAATAATGCCCTTGTTCTGGTTGCTGCCGCCGGACACGCGGTAGAACTTGGCCTGGGTAATTTTCAATTGGCCATGATCCAGCGGGATCAATGTTTGCACCGTGCCCTTGCCGAAGGTCTGGTCGCCGATGATCAAGGCGCGGCCGTAATCCTGCATGGCGCCGGCAAAAATCTCCGACGCAGATGCGCTGTAACGATTCACCAGCACGGCCATCGGGCCGAAAAACAGCATGCCCGGATACTGGTCCGGTTCCAGTTGGACCCGACCTCGTGCATCTCTTACCTGCACGGTTGGTCCGCGATCGATAAACAGCGACACCAGCTGGGTAGCCTCTTGCAAAGAGCCGCCACCGTTGTCGCGCAAGTCAATCACCAGTCCGTCGACACCTTGCTGCTGCAAGTTCATCAACAAGCGCGCGACATCGCGGGTGGTGCTGGTGTAATCCGGGTCACCGCGGTGGTAAGCGTCAAAATCCAGATAAAATGCCGGGATGTCGATAACGCCAATCTTGTAATCGCGATTGTCATGGCTGATGTTGATGACCTTGCTTTTTGCAGCCTGGTCTTCCAGCACGACGCGATTACGTTCGATTGAAATGGTGCGGGTACGGTGTTCGTTGGCGCTGCCCGACGGAATCACTTCCAGGCGCACGCGCGTGCCCTTGGGGCCACGAATCAGATTCACGACTTCATCAAGACGCCAGCCGATGATGTTGACCATGTCTTCGTTTTCCTGGCCGACACCGACAATGCGATCAGACGGGCCAAGCTGGCCGCCCTTGGCGGCGGGGCCGCCAGGCACCAGACGTACCACCTTGGTGTATTCATCTTCCGCTTGCAGCACGGCGCCGATGCCTTCCAGCGAGCGGCTCATGCTGATGTTGAAATTTTCCGAGCTGTGCGGGGTGAAGTAGCTGGTGTGTGGGTCATACACCTGCGCCATGGCATTGACGTAGAGCTGGAACACATCTTCCGATGTGCTTTGCTCAAGACGCTTGAGCTGGCTGTTGTAACGCTGGGTCAAACGTTTGCTGATGGTGGCGTCGTCATCGCCGTCCAGACGCATGGCAATGACCGCATCCTCAAGGCGCTTGCGCCAAAGTTCGTCGCTGGCAGCCTGATCCACTGCCCAAGGGGCCTCGCTGCGATCCACCAGAATGCTTTCGTCGTCACTGACGTTGAGTTTGTCGACGCCCTTGTCCAGCAATGACAGCACGTAACTGAAGCGTTCGCGCGCGCGCTGCTGATAGCGATTGAAGATGGTGTAGCCGACGCTCAGATCGCCTTTCTCAATCTGGTCATCGAGCAGTGTGCGGTACTGATTGAACTGGGCGATATCGCTGGCAAGAAAGTACAGGCGGTTGCTGTCCAGATCTTTCAGATACTGGTCGAGCATGCGCGCTGACATGTCGTCGTTGATCCCGAGTTGCCGGTAGTGATACCCCAGCCGGTCGATGATCGCCTCAATGGTGTCTGCGTGCACGGGCAACGGCGCTAGCGTATCGCTGGGGGCTTTGGTGCCAGGCGCTGCAGCGGTGTCAGCCGGCGTCAGTGCGGCGGCCAACATGCCCGTGGAGGCGAGGGCAGCGGCACACAGGGCAATGCGGAAGCGGTATTTCAAGACTGCACCTATGAAGAAGAAAGACGAGTTGGTTCCGAGTATAGCTAAGATGACCGTGAAATCATGTACAGGTTCAGTCACTTATATTGACCCCGGACAAGGCCTGGGGCAGCCTCGCGCAGGTGAACTGGCAGGAGTAGGGGATGAACGGGCTGTTTCTCGGGTTTTGCCTGCTGGCAATCGGTGTTGCACTGACACGCCTGCTGCTGGGGGACCAGGCCGCACCAGCAACGCTGGTCACCGACATGTTTGCAGCGGCGGATACGGCGGTATCCGTCAGCCTTGGCCTGATCGGCATCCTCACCCTCTGGAGCGGTTTCTTCCAGGTCGCCCACGCCAGCGGGCTGGCTGAGCGCCTGGCACGCCGCCTGCGCCCACTGTTTGAACGCCTGATGCCCGGACTGGCCGGCAACCCTGATGCTTACACACCCATTACCCTGAACCTCTCCGCGAATTTGCTGGGCCTCGACAATGCCGCAACACCGCTGGGCCTGAAGGCCATGGAAGTGAGTCAGGTGGGCAAGGCCGACCCGGCGCTGGCCAGTGACAGCCAGATCATGTTTCTGGTGCTGAATACTTCTTCAGTGACCCTGCTGCCAGTGACGGTTTTCCTGTACCGCACCCAGCAGGGCGCCCAGGACCCGGCGGATATCTATTTACCGTTGCTGATGGCCACCACCGCATCCACCTTTTTTGGCGTCTGGCTGACCGCACGTATCCAGGGTCTGAATTTACGCAGCCCGCTGGTGATTGGTCTGGCGCTGAGCTGGTTGGCCTTGCTCGGCGCCATCGCATTCACGGTTTCCGTGCTGCCCGCGGCCGCTGCGGCGTCACTGTCCTCGGCGCTGGGCAACGGATTGCTGCTTGCCGCTGTGGCGGCGTTCCTGCTTGCCGGCTGGCGCGCCCGGCTGGACGTCTACCAGACCTTTATCGAAGGTGCACGCGACGGCTTCAGCACGGCAGTGCGGCTGATCCCGTATCTGGTGGCGATGCTGGTGGCTATCGCCATGCTGCGCAGTGCCGGCGTGATTGAGATGCTGCTGTCTGGCGCTCATGCGCTGTGCCGCTACATCGGTGTGGATAGCCGTTTTGTTGACGCCTTGCCGGTTGCAATGCTGAAACCCCTGACCGGCAGTGGCGCACGGGCGGCCATGATTGATGTCATGCAGGCTCAAGGTGTCGATTCCTTTGCCGGCCGTCTTGCGGCGGTGATGCAGGGCAGTACAGAAACCACTTTTTACGTGTTGGCCGTATATTTCGGTAGCGTTGGGATCACGCGTGTGCGCTATGCTCTGTGGTGTGGTCTGGCTGCAGATGCCGCCGGACTGATCACAGCAATACTGGCAACCTATTTGTTTTTCGGTTAGTTATTAACTGGTTATAACAGACGTCGGCTTACCGGCGCCCGCTATGGAAAGGATTACGGGGACCATGAATCAGCGTGCTCATATCAGACATCAGGTGGAAATGCCTGCGGCGCTGACGTTCGCCCATTTTAATCAACGCGAATGTACGGTGCTGGATTTCTGCCTTGGCGGCATGCTGATGTCGATGACCGACGATGACCTGCAAGTGGTCGATGCGCTGAACATTGGCGACCTGATTCAGGTCACGCTGCAGGTGCAGGGCTTGCGCGGTATGCGGCCGGTGCAGATGAAAGCCCGGGTGATGCGCAAGAATGGCGGCCCGAATTTCGGTGTGGCATTCGAGTCACCTGACCCCACTGACCTGTTGGCAGTACAGAATCATGTCCGCTCACTCGGCCAGAGTAGCCAGGGTGAGCGCACCCGGGCCCGGGCCAAGCGCGCGCGCGCGCAGGTGCAGGCGATTGCCGAACGATTACTGGAAGTGCTGCGGCGCAATTGCATTCACGGGCTGGAGTTGTTTGTGCCGGCAGCTCGGGAAGCGCTGCAGGCAGCCGCGGCCAAGGCATCCACCAACGAGGCACAACATCCGTACTTCGAGGCCGACAAGGTACTGGTGCATCACGCGGATACATTGGCGCGCAATTTTGTCACCAAGGCCTGCCTGCGCCTGGAGCATCTGGCCCACGGTGGTCAGGAGCCGCTGGAGGCACCGGGCGAGCAGAGCAATGCCAGCCTGTCGCTGGTCGACAAGGACCTGTTTGAGGACTGGTTGACGCTCAAGGTGATGGCCAGCAAGGCCGAGGGACGCTTCAACGAGGACCTGCTGCATTTGCAGCTGCGGCTGGATGATCTGTTCGGCATATCACTGAGCGCCCGGCGCAACCCGTTGCACCCGGCGGTGATCTGCAATGCGTTTGGTGAAGCGCTGCGGTTGCTGCCGCTCAAGCAAAAAACAGATCGCATTATTCTCGCTGCCTTCGAGGCGACCCTGGTGGCCGATCTCGGTGAGCTGTATGCGGAGTCCAATGTCCGTTTGGCCGAAGACGGCGTATTGCCTGATCTCGATGTCGGCCGCTACCTGAGCGAGAACTACCGCTTCCGCAAGAAGCCCTCGCCAGCGCCGATGGTGCAGCCGCCGACAGCACCGCCACCGGTGGAAGCGCAGCCTGAACCTGAGGCGCGGGATGCGGGCGACATCGCCGCCAGCGCCAAGCCGGCCTCGCCAGTCAAATCGCCAAGCGCTACCCCGGCAAGGGCCGCGCCGACGCTGGCGGCCAGGCAGTTTGCGCTGCAACAACACATAGCCCGCCACGCGTACGACACGGTACGCAAGCTGCTCAGCCAGAATGCCTTCGATCTGGCCAAAGAGCGGACAGCAAAAGGCGTCACCGACGACACCCCCGTGGTATCGGATGTCCAGCTCGAACGCACCCTGTCGCTGTTGCAGCGCAATACCGCCGCCGACCCTGACGCCGCCGAGAAACCCCTGGCCGAGCGGGTCCATACCGCCTTGAACCAGGGCGGCGGGGAGACGCTGCGTGTTGACCAGGACGTCGATGCGGCGATTGAGGTGATTCACCACCTGTTCCGCGGCATCGTTGATAACCCGGCCTTGAGCAACAAGGTGCGCGACTCAATCCAGCGTCTGGAGGTGGCATTCCTGCGACTGCTGCTGATTGATGATTCTTTCCTCACCATGGAGAGCCATCCGGCCCGCCAGATGCTTAACCGTCTCGCCCACCTGGGTGTGCGAGGCAGCGCCAACCTTGGCGCCCATGAGCAGGAAATCGACCGCGAAGTCTCCAATGTTCTGGGGAATTTTGATAGCAATATCAACATCTTCACGTCATCTCTTGAGAGATTGGATAAGATGGCGTCGCGACAGCAGACGCTGTATCTGCGCAATATCAAGCGTGTCACCGAGTCCTGCGAGGGCAAGGAAAAATTGCAGGCGGCGCGACGTGAAGTCAGCCAGGCACTGGAGCGCCGTATTGGCGGCAAACATGTGCCGCGGGCGGCACTGAGCCTGATCGATGCCGGCTGGCGCCAGCTGCTTGTCCAGAGCCTGCTGCGTCACGGTCGCGATAGCCGTGAGTGGCACAGTCAGTTGGGCGTGATTGACCAGCTGCTCAAGGCGGTGGAGGTGGTGCCTGAGCAGACACACCTGTCAGAGCTGCTGGCGACCATCAAATCCGGTCTGGGGCAGGTGGACCATACCCAGATGCAGAATGCGCGCCTGATTTCAGAGTTGCGCGACCTGTTATCCCAGAAGGCCCGCGCCGAACAACCGCCGGCGATGATCAATGTGCCGCCTGGCGTAGTGGGTGGCGAGGAAGCGAGCAGCACGGACGATGACACTGATGAAGTGACGGTGCGCTGGATTCGACGTGCCCAGCGCCACGAGGAAGGGGAATGGTTCACGCTGCTTGATAACGGTGAAGAGACGATGCTGCGACTGGCCTGGGTCGACCAGGACAAGCGCACCTATGTCTTCGTCAATCATCAGGGCATGAAAATCGAAGAGCTGTCGGTGGCGGTGTTTGCCCAGCGTTTAGCCGGCGGTGATATGAAGCTGATCGATAACCTCGACGCACCGGCGGTCGATCGTGGTCTGGAAACCATGGTGCAACGGGTCTACAACCAGATGGCCCATCAGGCCACCCATGACGAACTGACCGGCCTGTTGAACCGGCGAGAGTTTGAACGCCGCATCAAACAGCGTCTTGCCGCCCACGACAATTCCGCCTGCCTGCTGCACGTGGACATAGACCAGTTCAAGGTGGTCAACACCTACGGTGGCCCCGAGGCGGGCGATGAGATGATCGGGCAGGTGGCCGGACTGATCAGCGATACTTTCCCGGGCAACCTGGTGGCGCGATTGAGTGGCGATGAGTTCGCCGTATGGATCGAAAACGTTCCGGTTGAGGCGGCGCAACGTGCCGGTGAAGCGTTCAGCCGTCGCATTGCCGCGCAACGTTTCGTCTGCGCCGGTAACCCCTATTCCATTACCATCAGTATCGGCGTTGCCCAGCGGCAACCAGGCGCCACCACCGCCGCTGAACTGTTGCGCGGCGCCAACAGTGCCTGTCTGGCGGCGAAGGAGTCGGGCCGTAACCGGCTGCAGCGTTATACGCCGGAAGACAAGGATCTGGCCAAGCGTGACGACGTCATGGCCTGGGTCGCACGGCTCAATGATGCGATCGACAATAACCGTCTGTTGTTGCGCTGCCAGCGCATCGAAGCCACCGAACAAAGCGACGCCCGGCCGGCCTACGAAATCCTGATCTCGATCGCCGATGCGCAGGGCGAGTTGCTGGCGCCATCCGAGTTTCTGCACGCCGCGGAGCGCTACAACCGCATGCATGCACTGGATCGCTGGGTGGTCAGCAATGTGCTGCGTTGGATGCACAGTCATCCGGCGGTGGTGGAGCAGGTCGATCACCTGTCCATCAACTTGTCCGGTCACTCGCTCAATGACACCAGCCTGCTGGAGTTCCTGTTCGAGAACTTCCAGCGTTATCCGGTGCCGCGCGAACGCATCTGTTTTGAGGTCACGGAAACCGCCGCGATTGCCAATCTGGAGGATGCCGCGGACTTTATCCGCGAGCTGCAGGGTCTCGGTTGTCGCTTCTCACTCGATGACTTCGGCTCCGGGCTGGCATCTTACGGTCATCTGAAGCACCTGCCAGTGGACTACATCAAGATCGATGGCAGTTTTATTCGTGATATTGCCGATGACCCGGCGGATATGGCGTTGGTGCGCTCAATCAACGAAATGGGCCACCTGATGGGCAAGCGCACCATTGCCGAGTATGTCGAAAATGACCGTATCCGCGAGTGTCTCAAGGGCATTGGTGTCGACTATGTGCAGGGCTTTGGTATTGAAAAGCCCAAGCCGCTGGATCAGTTGGCCACCTGATCGGTGGTGACAATTTCCCTGAATGTCATATTGATACGCGCCTGCTGAACCCGGCGGCGCACCGGCAACGCATGTTGCCAGCCGTGCTGCACCGCGGGATTCATCAACATCAGTTGGTCATGCTGCAGTGCCACGCTATGCCCCTGACGACTGCTGCCCTTGCGCCGCAAGACGAAGTCACGGCTGGCGCCAAGATTATAGGACGCTATCCATGGGGTCGGGCCCAGCTCCGGCTCGTCGTCCGCATGCCAGCCCATACGGTCGTTACCGTCCCGGTAGAGATTGATCAGCACGCTGTTGAAGCGGTGGCCGCTGACGAATGCGATCTGATCGCGCAGCGCCAGCACCAGCGGGTGCCAGGGTTCCGGTGCAAGCTGCAAACCGGAATAGCGGTAGCCAGCGTGCGCATCTCCCATCCAGCATTGCAGGCGAGGCAAGCGGTGGCGCTTGCCGTACAGCACCACCTCCGGCTGCTGCCAGGGTAGCTGCCGGTGCAATACATCTCGCAAGCTGTCGGCCTTGTCAGCCAGCAGTGGCTGCCAGAATTGCAACCAGGCCTGAGCATCCAGGTGGATCAGTTGTGACGGTTTCATGGACACCATTCTAACCGTGAATCGCGGCTGGTATATTCTCGCCAGTCCCGTACACAGGAGATAGCCATGCTCTACAGTTTTGATATCCGGCGCGGCTACCTGTGGGAGCATCCACTGGAGTCAGGTGACAATGAAGGCCTGGCGCAATGTCAGTGGATTGACCTGGTTGACGCCGAGGATGCAGAGCGCGAACAGATCCAGCATTTGCTTACTGCGGCACTGCCAGACACGGATGATGTGGAGGAAATCGAGGCCTCTGCGCGGTTTTTTACCGATGAGCAGGGCCTGCATGTCCACTCACTGTTCTTGTACCAGAGTGAAGGCCGCCACAAGACCACCACTGTCGCCTTCATCCTCCAGCCCGAACGCCTGCTGACGCTGCGCGACACGGAGATTCCGGATTTCCGCTTACTGCGCATGCGCGTCCGTCGTGGCCGGGTGAGCGCGGAGGAACCGCAGGACATTTTGCTCGAAGTGCTGGAGCAGAAAGTTGAAAACCTGGCAGACCAACTAGAGGATGTTCATCGCCAGCTCGAAGGCGTCAGTTATCTGGTACTGGAAGACGCCAATGCGGATATGGAAGAGGGCATCGACCGGTTGGCAAAACTGGAGGACTCCAGCGGCAAGATCCGCTTGTGCCTGATGGATACACAGCGCTCTATTTCATTTATCCAGCGGCACTTGCGTGCTGATCCGGAGCGCCGCAACCAGAGTATGGAAATTCACCATGACATCGATACGCTGATGTCACACACCACCTTTCTGTTCGAGAAAATCAACTTCCTGATGGATGCGGCGCAGGGTTTTATCAATATTGAGCAGAACCAGATTATCAAGATCTTCTCGATTGCCGCGGTGGTATTCCTGCCACCGACGCTGGTGGCCAGCCTGTACGGCATGAATTTCCGCGTCATGCCGGAGCTGGACTGGACCTGGGGCTATCCGATGGCCATCGGCATGATGGTCCTCGCTGGATTGGCGCCGTATGTCTACTTCAAACGCAAGGGCTGGCTGTAGCCGTCACAGCAGTCGGTAACGATTGTCCTGACAGCTGGCAACACCGTCTTCTACCAGCTTGATCAGGTGGGCCAGCAGCGAGAACTCCGCAATCGGATGCAGAAAGGCCGGCGTGTCATCGTACACGCGCGTCACCAGCTGTGCGGCTGAACTGTCCGGTTGATCGGCCAGCGCCGACACCACCTTGTGTTCACGTTTCATGCGATGACTGATGGTTTGCTCGATCGCTTGCCGGGGCTGATGCATCAAATCGCCGTGACCCGGTGCAACCACATGAATGTCATGGTCGAGCAGCTTTTTCAATGACGCCAGATAGGCGTTCATCGACCCTGACGGCGGGGCAATGACCACGGTGGAGCCGTTAATCAGATGGTCACCGGAAAACAGCATGCCGGTGGCGGTGTGCAGGTAGCACAGGTGGTTGCTGACATGTCCAGGTGTGGCAATGACCTGCAGCGCACCACTGGCAAGACTGATGCTGTCACCTTCGCAGAGCACCTGCTGCGGCTGCCAGAGCGGGTCCTGCAACGGATCGTCTACCACCGCCGGGCCAATCAGTCTGGCGCCAGTGACAGCTTGCAACGCATGCGCGGCGGGGGAGTGATCACGGTGCGTATGGGTAACCAGAATCGTGGCAACGGCCAGACCGATTTGTTGCGCAGCCGCCTCGATGTTGGCGATGTGGCGTGGGTCTTCAGGCCCGGGATCAAGCACCAGCAGACCGCTGCCGGTATCAATCAGGTAGGTGTTGGTGCCCGGACCGCTCATCATGCCGGGATTCAGGGCCAGCAAACGCCAGACGCCTTCGGCGATGGCGACCGGCTGGCCGGGAGTCAATGCAAACATCTGCGCTCCAGAGGGGTAATGTCAGCGCTGGTCAGCATAGCCGAGGGCCGAGACCGACTCCAACTGCCAGCGTAACTCGCCCTCGGCGGTCAGCGGCGGTGCATCCAGTGCGTAGCGCAGCGGGTAGCTTTTACCGGCGGGAACATTCATCAGCAGGTCAAATTCGCCACGCCACAGCGGCGCGCAGGTCTGCCGGGCATCGCAATCAAGGGCAATGGCCGCCAGTGTCATGGCAGAGACATCCTTGTCGCCCAGATTGCGCACCTGACCTTCAATGCGCCAGCCATTGGCGGTGACATGCATGGCACCTAGCTCTACCTGCAGCTGGCTCGCATCCAGCGTCGGCGCCTGGCGGTCCTGTTGCACAATCGCCCAGCCGACCAGTGTTGACATCAACACAGCGGCAACCGCCAATGCCGCCGCCATGGCGCGCTGGCCCAGCCGAAAGCTGCTCAGCGCGAGCAGGCTCAGCGCGGAAATGATTACAACCGCTAATAAAAGATGCAGCAAGGCAGAGCTCTCCCAGTGTCGTCGCAGCGGCTCAGCTTTTCCGTATAATGGCCGCCAATCGTCTCAGGAACATACTATGTTGATGGTAATCTCTCCAGCCAAAACGCTGGACTTCACCTCAAGCACACCCTCGCACCGCAGTACACAGCCGCGCTTTCTCGAACACAGTGCCGTACTGATGGAAAGGTTGCGTGAAAAATCGCCCTCTGAGCTGTCTGCGCTGATGAAAATCTCGGACAAGATCGCGCATCTCAATGCCGAGCGTAACGCTGTCTGGTCGGTGCCGTTTGACAAGCACAACGCGCGCGCAGCCCTGTTTGCCTTTATGGGCGACGTCTATACCGGCTTGGATGCCTACCAGCTTGATGCCGACAGTCTGGCGCGCGCACAGAAACGGCTGCGCATTCTGTCAGGCCTGTACGGACTGCTCCGGCCGATGGATCTGATCCAGCCGTATCGTCTTGAGATGGGGACAAAACTGGCGAACCCGGCCGGCGCCGATCTGTACAGTTACTGGCGTGATACCCTGACCGACGCGATCAACGCCGACCTGCGTGCTGGCAAGCACGACACGCTGGTGAATCTGGCATCGAATGAATATTTTCAGGCTCTGGATCGCAAGCGCCTGGACGTTGATGTGATCACGCCCACCTTTCTTGATGAGAAAAGCGGCAAGTTCAAGATCATCAGCTTTTATGCGAAAAAAGCCCGCGGCCTGATGGCGGCCTGGGTATTGCGCAACAACATCGAATCCGCTCGCGAGTTGTCAGACTTTGATGTGGCCGGCTATCGTTTCAGTGCGCGCGACTCAGATGCCAACACGCTGGTGTTTCGTCGCAAGCAAAAAGATGTTCCGTCTGCCGGCTAGCTCAGTCCGCGTTAACGACACGGGTGCCACACAATTTATGACGATCAAGGATGGAGACTTCCCGGCCTTGCTGGGCAATCAGTCCTGATTGCTGAAACCGGGTGAAGATACGGCTGACCGTTTCTACTGCCAGGCCGAGATAGTTGCTGATGTCATAGCGCGACATCGGCAAATTGAAAATATCGGCGCGCAGCCCGCGTCGTTGGTGTCGTGCCGAAATCGATAGCAATAGTGCGGCGACACGATCTTCCGCCGATTTCTTTCCCAGCAACATGTGCAACTCACGGTCCGCCTGAATTTCACGGCTCATCAAGGAAAAGAAATGGTGTTGCAGGGAAGGGATGCGGCTGGACAGCTCTTCCAGTCGGTGAAACGGAATTTCACATACTGATGTGGACTCGAGTGCTTTGGCAGACGACACGTGCCGGGCCGTGCTAATGCCATCCATGCCGATAATTTCGCCCGGCAAATAAAACCCGGTGACCTGTTCATCGCCGTCTTCCGACAGCACGAAAGTTTTCATGGCGCCGCTGCGAACTGCATAAACAGACTCGAACGGGTCGGCAGCACGATACAGGTGCTCACCACGTTTCAGCATTCGACCGCGCAATATGATGTTATCGAGCTGGTCGAGTTCACCGACATCCACAGCCAGCGGCAGACATACCGCGCTGAGACTGCAGTCATTGCAGGAAACCTTGCTGGTTACCGGATGTGTCACTGTCGTCTCCGCTGGCGAACGCCCGGCAAGTATAGCGCCTGACGCGCTGGAGCTAAAGAATACGGCTGAAACGGCGCTCACTCTGGCCACCTCCCAGATATTGGTCAAACGTCATGGCAATCACCCGTGCCACCAGTCGGCCCTGTGTAGTGACGCGAATGCCATCGTTATCGACGATCAGTAAGCCGTCTCGCTCAAACTGCTGCAGGCGGGCCAGTTCGGCAGCAAAATGCCTTGCTCCGTCGATCTGCCAGCGCAGGTCAAACGCTTCCCAGGACAGTGCCAGGTTGCACAGCAATGTCATAATGAGATCGCGTCTTATTTCGTCCTCTCGGGACAGAATAAAGCCGCGCTCCAGTGGCAGTTGATGATCCGCCAATGCCGATTGCCACTGCTGGATGGACTTGTAGTTTTGCCCGTAAAGGTTGCCAATCTGGCTGATTGAGGACATGCCAAAACCGAGCAGGTCGGCATCGCCCTGTAGGGTATAGCCCTGAAAATTGCGGTGCAGGTAGCCATTACGCTGGGCATCGCTGAGTTCGTCATCGGGCAGGGCGAAATGATCCATGCCGATCAGGACATAGCCCGCCTGTTCCAGGAGCGAACCCGCCGTTGCCAGCATGCGCAATTTCTCGTCCGCCGGGGGCAATGCCAACTCGTTGATCTGGCGCTGGATCTTGAAACGTTCAGGCAAGTGGGCGTAGTTGAACAACGAAATACGTTGTGGCCGCAACAGCAGCAGTTTTTCGACCGTGCGCGCCAGGCTGCTTTCTGACTGCCAGGGCAGGCCATAGATCAGGTCGGTATTGATGCTTTTGAAGCCCTGATCGGCAAGCCAGTCAAAAACGTCCTTGACCTGTTCGTAGGGCTGCACACGGTTGATCGCTGTCTGGACATGGGAGTCGAGATCCTGCACGCCCAGACTGGCGCGATTGAAGCCCAGTCCGCGCAGCAGGGCGACGCGCTTTTCCGTCACCGTGCGCGGATCAATTTCGATGGAGTAGTCGCCGCGACCATCCTCAAGCAGGCGGAAATGCCGTGCGGTGTGGTAGACCAGCTCGGTCATCTCCGCATCGCTCAGGTAAGTCGGTGTGCCACCGCCCCAATGCAGCTGGGTGACTGGCCGTTGCTTGTCCACCATCTCACCTTTAAGCGCCAGCTCGTCCAGCATGAAGCGCAGGTACTCTGCTGCACGTCGATGATCTGCGGTGACGATGCGGGTGCATGCGCAGTAGTAGCAGACGTGTTCGCAAAACGGGATATGCATGTACAGCGACAGCCGGCGCCGCTCGGCATTGCCGTGCACCAGCGCGTCCTGATATTGCTGCGCGGTCAGTTCTTCATGGAAGCTGGTGGCCGGCGGGTAGGAGGTATAGCGCGGTCCCTGCACGTTATAGCGTTGGATAAACGCCGTATTCCAGTTGGTCATGATCAGTGCCCCGGCACAGGAAGATGACCCAGTATCTACAGCGGCGCCACACAGGTGTTGACGCACATCAAGGATGATGGTGATGGGCCGCAGCAGGCATTCCGGCCGGGGCGTTGGCATGACCGCTATGGTCCGCTGGCTGCACCGCACGCCAGCCAAGGTATAAGGCCAGAAACACACTGACGAGTGCCGCCAGCGTTCGCCAGACAGGCTGACGTAGCAGCGCCAGACGACCTGCCAGCAAGCCACTTGTGGCGACCGGAACCGCCGTGACGCTGCCGAATGTCAGCATCAGCAGGGCGCCATGCCATGCGGAACCGGTGGCCGCGGCAAGCAGCAAGGCGCTGTAGATCAGGCCGCACGGCAGCAGCCCCCACAGAGCGCCCAGCGCCAGCGCCTGCCACGCTGCACGTAACGGCATCAGCTTGCCCAGCAACGGCTGAATGTGCCGCCAGAGGCGTTGCCCCAGGGCTTCCAGATGCTGCAGCCCGGCGGCCCGTCCAAGCAGTTGCAAGGCGAGCAATAACATCACCAGCGCCGACACCAGCATCATCGCCCGCATCACCACCGGCGACTGTTGCTGAAACACAGCGCCGAGCCCGCCACTCAGGGCGCCAAGCACGGCATAGCCCGAGACTCGCCCCAGATTGACCAGGGCATGCCAGCGCAGCAGCGCCCGCTGGCGGCGATCCTGCTCAGGGACAGCGAAACTGATGTTGACGCTCAGCGCGCCGCACATACCGAGACAATGTCCTGCGCCGGCTGTGGCGAGCAGCAACGCAGCGAGCAGCGATTCAGTCAGCGTCATGGGGCGGCCGGTCGGATCGCGAGTCCTGGTCAGCGGGTGACGCAGGGCGTTGTCGCTGCTGGTCATCAAAAAGAATGCGCCAGGATGGGCTGTCGAGATCATCAAACTGACCGCGTCGCAATGCCCAGACAAAAATGCCGACAGCAACGCTGACCAGAACAATTGCCAAGGGCACCAGCAGGATTATGATTTCCATCGACTCAGTCTCGCGGCGTTGACGGTCACGATCAATGAACTTGCCGACATGCCCAGCGCTGCCAGCCACGGCGGAATCCAGCCAAGCATGGCGAAAGGCACGGCGAGCAGGTTGTATGTCAGGGCCCAGCCGAAATTCTGGCGCAACACCCGGCGCATCACGCGCGATAATTGTCGCAGCCAGGGTAATGCGCTGATATCCACATCCAGCAAATAAATATGTGCCGCGTTGCGTGCCAGGGCGCTGCTGCCGCTCACGGCGATACCGACATCCGCCTGCAGCAACGCGCCAGCATCATTAATGCCGTCACCCACCATGCCGACTTTTTTGCCGTCAGCCTGCAATGTTTGCAAACGCGCAGTTTTCATCTGCGGAGATTGCGCCGCATGAAAATCGGCGATGCCGAGCGCCCGCGCAATACGCGATACCGGACCGCTTTGATCGCCGGAGCTGAGCTGCACCGCGATGTGTTGAGATTGCAGCGCCTTGATGGTGGCAAGACTGGCAGACTTGAGCCGATCAGCAAGATCCAGTTTGAGCACTGGCGTCTGATCCGCACTCAGCTGCAGTTGCAGAAATTCACTGTTGCCATCGCTGGCGGCACCAATATGCCAGCGGTAGAGATTGTCCTTGCCGCTGACACCGGTGGCGGTGAGACGGATATCCCGTAGCATCGCCGGCGGCGCCAGATGCTTGAGCGCATTGGCCAGCGGGTGAGTGGCATGCTGTTCCAGTGCGGAAACCACGGAGAGCGCCTGAGCTTGCGTGAATTGCGGGTCCAGCAGGGTACAGGCACGCACCTCGAACTCGCCGTCAGTGAGCGTGCCGGTTTTGTCGAATAGCAGCGTGTCGATGTTTGCCAACGCCATCAGCGCATCCACATCTGCCACCAGTACGCCGTGCCGCAGCGCTCTGCCGAGCCCCGCGGCCACCGTCAGTGGCGCAGCGATAGCCAACGCGCAAGGGCAGGTGACCACCAGCACCGCCAGCGTTGCGGCAAACGCCATGCCGGTGCCAACAGCCATATGCGCTATCATGGTCAGCAGCGCCAGCATCAATACCACGCTGACAAAAGCAGTTGCGACGCGCGGACTGTCAAATACACCAAGCGCACGTTGTTGCTGGGCACGCATCACCAACTCACCGACCCGCGCCAGTGCACTGTCGCTGCTGCGGCTGAGCGCCTCAACAATGACATTGCCTTCGAGCAACTGGCTGCCCGCAACCAACTGGTCATTGACGCTGCGCGACACCGGCAGCGGCTCACCGGTGAGCACCGCCTCCTGTACCAGCGCCTCGCCTTCGATAATGCGCGCGTCCACGGCCAGCGTGTCGCCTTGCCGGATGCGCAGCTGATCGCCAGGTTGCAGCAGACGTGCTGGCACCATATCGCCGTTGCCGGTGCCGTCCAGACGTTCAACCAGTAACGGCAGATCTGCCTGCAGACGATCAAACTGCTGGTTGATCGTTTCGCGTTGACGCGCTTCCAGCCAGCGACTGACGAGCAAGAAAAACACAAACATGGATACGGATTCGAAATACACATGTTCGCCGCCGGTGACGGTCGTCACCAGGCTCCCGGCCCAGCCCATCAACAATGCCAACGACACCGGCACGTCCATACTGATGCTGCCGGCACGTAACGCGCGCAGCGCACTGGAGAGAAACGGCCAGCCACCGAAGAACACCACGGGTGTGGAAATAATCAAACCGGCAATACGAAAAAAATCCCGGTAGACCGGATCGATACCGTCCAGGGCCCCGGCATACAACGCGACCGCATACATCATCGCCTGCATGGCACCAAGCCCGGATACTAGCAGGCGCGCCAACCACATACGCTGCTGGCGTTGGCGCGCGGGTTGCACGTCGGTGCCTGGCAGACGGGGGCGATAACCCAATGCATGAATACGCTCGGCGATCTCGGCGGCGCCAAGTTCATCGCCAAGCCAGCGCACGCGCATTTCATGATTGACCAGATTCACCGACACCTGGCGCACGCTTGCGTGCTGTCGCAGTGCCTGCTCCAGCAACCAGACACAGGCGGCACAGTGAATGCCTTCGACGAACAAGGTCAACTCTGACATGGGCCCTTGCCGTGAAAGAAATGGCGCCAGCAATTCAGGCACGGAAAAAACCTGCAGCTCAGCCGCTGACATGGTTGCTGGCGCAGTGGCGCCGCCACTGTCGCGAAATCGGTAGTAGTCCTGCAGCCCCATATTGGCAATCAGTGCCGCTGCGGCGGAACAGCCATGACAACAGAAATATTGTTTATCTGATCCGGGGATCGCCGTAACCACTTGCGCGCCGGCAGCCACCAGTTGGTAGCAGTGGTCACAGCGCTTACCGCCCATGGCTGTACTCAAGAGGAGCTGCCGAGTTGAACTGGCGTGTGCAGTGCTGCCTTGCCACTCAGGCGCCAGTGTTCGGTGTGCAAGGAGATGTAACGCTCGCCGGTGATGCTGGACAGCGGCGCACGATAGATGCCGTCCTGGTCACGTGTCAGTGTCAGCGTGATATCCTGCGCCGCGATCGTCGGGTGACGCAGCGCCAGTTCCAGTTGTGCAGGCCAGGGCAGGGCGGACGAGGCGCGTAACCTGATCTCCAGTACACCGTCGCGTTGTCGCAGTTGCGCCGACACCCCTAACTGCTGGGCCAGCCGCTCTGCTTCAAGATTGCGATTGATGGCACGGCCATCGCGGTACCAGTTTTCTGCCACCAGATCGTCAGCATTCTGCACTGCAATCACCAGCGTCAAAGTGCCGGCGATTACAGCACTGGCCGGCAGTGCGATGATGAACCACGGCCAGAACTGGCGATACCAGGGGCGCGGGTCAGGGTGTTGCTGAGATGAATCGGGATTCATGTTCTGTATGCACCGCTGGGTCAGTTTCGGATTCGAGGGTAAACCATACCGTTGCGCTGGGGACTTCGCCGTAATACGGGTCATAGCCGAGTGTCACACCGACAATATTGGTGTCGCCGGCGGCCACGGAAACCTGCTGCGGGCCTTTCCATGCCAGTCCTTCAGGACCGCGGAACGACAATCGATAGCTGTCATTCTGTTGCGACATGTTACGCACCTGAATGCGGTAGCTGTTTTCAACACTGCCGTCGCTGGCGATGCGGTAGAGTCGGGAGCGATCCCGGATCACGTCCAGATCCGCCGGTACGCGCACGCTGATCGCGGTCAGCAACAGTCCGCCAATCACCGCCAAGGCAAGGCCATAACCAATCAGACGCGGACGCAGGATACGGGTCTTGATGCCATGCAAGGCATGGTCAGTGGTGTAGCGCACCAGGCCACGCGGTTTGCCGATCTTGTCCATCACCAGATCACAGGCATCGATGCAGGCTGCGCAGGTGATGCATTCATACTGCAGGCCATTACGAATATCGATACCGGTAGGGCAGACCTGCACGCAGAGCCCGCAATCAATACAGTCGCCGGAATTTTCTTCATCACGACTTTTGGCGCCGCGATAACGCGGCTCACCACGTTTTTCGTCGTAACTGACAATCAGGGTGTCGGCATCAAACATCACGCTCTGGAAGCGTGCGTAGGGGCACATGTACTTGCATACCTGTTCGCGCAGCCAGCCCGCATTCAGATAGGTGGCACCGGTGAAAAACAGTATCCAGAATGTTTCCCAGCCGCCCAACTGCCAGGTCAATAGGCGATACGTCAGGTTGGGAATGGAAGAGAAGTAGCCGACGAAGGTCAAGCCAGTGAGCAGTGCCAGCAATAACCACAAGGCATGTTTGCTGCCGCGGCGCGACAGCTTGGCCGCCGACCAGGGCGCCGCATCGAGCTTGATGCGCGCATTGCGATCACCCTCGAGAATTTCCTCGATCCAGGTAAAAAAACGTGTCCAGGTGGTTTGCGGGCAAACGTAACCGCAATATACGCGCCCGGCGAAAACGGTAATAAAGAACAAGCCGAAGGCGGCAACAATCAACAGCCAAGACAGATAGATGAAGTCCTGCGGCCAGAACGTCCAACCAAAAATATGGAACTGCCGCGCAGGCAAATCAAACAACACTGCCTGATTGCCATTCCATTGCACCCAAGGCAGTGCCAGATACAGGCCCATCGTGGCCCACACTGTCATGTTGCGAAGCTGCTCAAAGCGACCATGAATGGATTTCGGGTGAATCGCGGTGCGCGCCTCGTACAGGCTGGCACCGGCCGCAGCAGCACGGCTCTGGTCGGTAATATCCGTGCTGGATATCTTGTTGCTCATGGCATCACCCTGACAGCGTGGTTCGAACCGGTGATGTTGGCGTTGCGATCAGCTGCGACCGCAACGCCCCGGTATTACTGATTGGCAGAAAGGCTCAGCACATAGGCAACCAGCACATGGATTTTCTGCTCATCGAGCAGGCTTTCATGGGCTGGCATCACGCCTTGACGGCCGTTACGGATGGCCTGCTCGATGTCCGTCAAACTGCCGCCGTAGAGCCAGTCAGCGTCAGTCAGATTAGGTGCACCGAGCATCTGGTTGCCGGTGCCAGCAGGGCCGTGGCAACCGCCGCAGACGGCGAAGCGCGGCGCGGCACGTTCAATGGCTGCTGCCTTGTTGGGGTCGTTGGCCATGTCAGGACGGCTCAGACTGGATACATACACCGCCATGTCCCGCACCGCTTCATCGCTACCGCCAATCGCCGCTGCCATCGGTGGCATCATGCCCTGACGACCTTTAGCGATCGAGACGGTCACCGCCTCAACACTGTTGCCATACAACCAGGCATCATCGGTCAGATTGGGAAAACCGCGCGCACCGCGTGCATCCGAGCCATGACAAACAGCGCAGTTGTTGGCATACAAGCGTGAGCCAACATCCAGAGCTTCGCGATACTCCGGGTTAGCGACCAGTTCTTGCACCGGCACTGACACATATTGTTCGAACAGCGGCGCAGTTTGGCGTTCAACAAACTCCACTTCCTGTTGCCACTGATTGTCGGAGGTCCAGCCCAGCGTGCCTGGATACTTGCCCAGCCCTGGATAAAGCACCAGATAGATCACACTGAAAACCAGCGTGATGACAAACAGCCACAGCCACCAGCGCGGCAGCGGTGTGTTCTTCTCGATGATGCCATCAAAGCTATGGCCAGTGGTTTCACGGGCTGCTTCTTCCGGGCTCATGCGCAGATTCCACAACAGCAGCGCGGCGCAACCGACCAGGTTCAGCACCACGATGGCGATGATATAGAGACTCCAGAAATCACTCATGCCGGGACTCCTTCTGCTGCTTTGACTCTGCTGCAAATGGCAGCTGTGCTGCATCCTGGTAAACACGCTTGCGACCAGGCAGATACACCCAGATCACCATGCCAATAAAGACGATAAAAAACAGAACAGTGAGGACGGTGTGAAAGTCGATTGCGTTCATTTCGCGCCTCCCTTGCGTTCATGGCCGAGCTGCTGCAAATAGGCCACCAGTGCATCTTCTTCAGTCGCATTGGCCCAGACGCCTTCGGTCTTTTGCTTTTGTTCGGCCAGATCGGCGTCAGAGTAGGGTACGCCAAACACATTCTTGAACACTGACAGCTTTTTCTGCGACAGCGACCAGTCTACCGGCGTGCGCTCCAGCCAGGGGTAGCCAGGCATGTTCGATTCCGGCACAACGTCTCGAGGATTACGCAAGTGCACGCGATGCCAGTCATCGCTGTAGCGCTGTCCCACCCGCGACAGATCAGGGCCAGTGCGTTTGGAACCCCAGAGGTGTGGATACTCCCAGACATCCTCGCCGGCGACGGTGTATTCGCCATAGCGCTCTGTTTCCGCGCGCAACGGTCGCACCATCTGCGTGTGGCAGGTATTGCAGCCCTCGCGAATAAAGATATCGCGGCCCTCGAGCTCCAGCGCGGTGTAGGGGCGCAGCGTTTCCAGCGGCTCGGTCGTACTTTGTTGCCAGAACAGCGGCACGATTTCCGCAAGGCCGCCGAAGCTGACCGCCACCAGTGACAGCACAATCATCAGGCCGACATTCTTTTCAATCTTTTCGTGTGCATTCGACATGTCGGTCTCCTCAGGCGCTGGCAACGTTGTTTTCGTTGGCGTCATTGCGGGTGGCGAGAATCGTTTTCCAGACGTTCACGGCCATCAACACCATGCCGGCAAAGAACACGATGCCGCCGATCAGTCGCACCACGTAGAACGGGTAGCGCTCCTGCATTTCCTGCACGAAAGAGTAGGTGAGCGTGCCGTCAGCGTTGACCGCGCGCCACATCAGGCCCTGCATCAGACCGGACACCCACATGGAAGCGATGTACAGCACGGTACCGATGGTCGCCAGCCAGAAGTGCGTGTAGATCCATTTGGTGCTGTACATGCCGACGCGATCGAACACGCGCGGTATCAGTACATACAGAGAGCCCATGCTGATCATTGCCACCCAGCCAAGGGCGCCGGAGTGCACGTGCCCAATGGTCCAGTCAGTATTGTGGGAGAGGGCGTTGACGGTCTTGATCGACATCAGCGGCCCCTCGAAGGTGGACATGCCGTAGAACGACAAGGACACAATCAGGAAACGGATAATCGGATCAGTGCGCAACTTGTGCCAGGCGCCGGACAGCGTCATGACGCCGTTGATCATGCCGCCCCAGCTCGGCGCCAGCAGCACAATCGAGAACACCATGCCCAGTGACTGCGCCCAGTCCGGCAGCGAGCTGTAATGCAGGTGGTGCGGGCCAGCCCACATATATACGGCAATCAGCGCCCAGAAGTGCACGATGGAAAGTCGGTAGGAATAGACCGGGCGACCGGCCTGAATCGGCACAAAGTAGTACATCATGCCGAGGAAACCTGCCGTGAGGAAAAAGCCCACCGCATTATGGCCGTACCACCACTGCACCATGGCATCGATGGCGCCATGATAGGCGGAATAGGATTTCATCAAGGAGACCGGCACGGCAGCGCTGTTGACCACATGCAAAAGCGCCACGGTCAGGATAAAGCCGCCAAAGAACCAGTTTGCCACATAGATATGTGGCATCTGACGGCGCGCAATGGTGGTGAAGAACACCAGCGCATAGGACACCCAGACCAGGGTAATCAGGATGTCGATCGGCCATTCAAGCTCGGCGTATTCCTTCGATGACGTCCAGCCCATGGGTAACGAAATCGCGGCGGACACAATCACCAGCTGCCAGCCCCAAAATGTAAAAGCGGCGAGCTTCGGGAATGCCAGCGTGGCCTGACAGGTGCGCTGCACCACGTAGTAGCTGGTCGCAAACAGGGCGCAGCCGCCGAATGCAAAGATCACCGCATTGGTGTGCAGCGGCCGCAGACGACCAAAGCTCAGCCATGGCAGGTCGAAATTAAGTGCCGGCCAGGCCAGTTGTGCGGCGATCCAGACGCCAACAAACAGACCAACCAGCCCCCAGATAACCGTGGCCACGGCAAATTGCCGGACTACGGTGTAGTTGTAGTCAGGTACAGACCCCGAGGTGTGTGTCATGACGATCCCTTGATTCAGATTGAACTGCGCGGCAATTGTCGCGAAACAACGCCATTACGTCATGACCTAAGTCAATTGTAGTACCGGTTGCTGCGCTGACTGCTGAAACCGCCATCTTCTTAGATAGCCGCAGCCACGACAATGTGAAAAAGCCGCAATTCCTCCTGCTATCCAGGCTCGCGGCGTTTTTTACATATCGAGTACAGTGACCGGCGCGCCATTACACTTCAACGGCCCTGCAGGTCACCGGGGAGTAGGGCTCAGGCGCATCAGCACCGCCGCGATCAGGGCCGGAAGAAAGGTGATGGTCGCCAGTGAAGTGCCCAGCAGGCCGAACAACACGATCACCCCTACGCCGCGATACAGCTCGGTTCCTTCACCGGGAATCAGTACCAGTGGCGCCAGTCCGCAGACAGTAGTGATGGTCGTCATGGCAATAGGGCGCAGGCGGGCGCGCACGGCGCCGGATACTGCCGCTGCCACCGACTCACCATCGCGCCAGTAATCCAGCGCCGTATGCAAAATCAGGATCGGGTTATTCACCACGGTTCCCATCAGAATCAGGAAGCCCAGCATGGAAATCATGTCCAGAGGCTGGTGAAAGGCGGTTGCGCCAAGCCAGCCGGCCGCGGCTCCGGTGAAGTTCATCAGTACCAGGCCGAGTATGCCGCTGGCGATACCCAGTGGAATGGTGGTCATGATCATCAACGGAAAGCCCCAGTGCCGGAAAATGGCCACCAACATCAGATAGATCAATGCCAGCGCAACGATGTAGTTGCCAGATAGTGATTCACGCGTCGCATCCAGCTGGTCGCTGGCGCCGGTAATGTCCACATTGACCTGTGCAGGGATGGCGCCTTCACGGCGCAGCGCCGCCACCACCTCTGAACGCACAAGTGCCACGCCGGTTTCCAGCGCAATGCTGCGCGGGGGAATAATGTCCAGCGTCACCGTACGGCGCCCGTTGACGCGTCGAACCTGATTTGTGTCGACGGTTTCTCTCAACTGAGCGATGGCATGCAGCGGAACGGTAGCGCCTTGTGGCGTGTGCACGGACAGGTTGGGCAGGGTGTCCAGCCCGGGGTCGACACCGCTGTTGCTGTACGCATAGATATCCACCTTGTCATCGCCAAGGAAGAATTCGTCCAGAAAAGCGCCATCGGTGAGGGCGGCCACGGTGAAACCAATGTCGCGCGCATTCATGCCCAGCTCCGCGACGCGCTCCCAGTCAGGGCGAACTTCCACCAGTGGCTGCGCCAGCGCCAGACTTGACGGGCGCGACTGGATGCGTGGGTTTTTCAGCACGCTTTCGGCGCGCCGCTTGATCGCACCCGCAACGTCATAAAGTGTCAGCAGATCCGGGCCGGAAATATCCAGCGTGACACTGCGGGTGCCGCCGTCGTTACTGGAAATGATCGAGCCGCGCGCAGCGAAGGCGCCCATACCCGGGTAGCGGCGGTAGAACTCGGTGATGGCATCCATCAACGGTTCCATATGATCCGGGTCCGCCGGTTCGCTGATAATACGCAGCTGGCTGTTACTGACGCCGAGATTGAGATACCTGAGCGGTGGGGCGGGTAATTCCCCAGCGTCAAATGCAGCAGGGTCGGCGTTCACCAGTGGCAGGAAATGCGTTTCCACTTCATCCGCGATTTCCAGCATGGTATCGAGATTGTAGCCGGGCGGCGGGCTCATGGCGGCGAATGTTTTGGCTTCTTCTCCCTCTGGCAGATATTCCGCCGGCGGGGTAAGGAACAAGATGATGCCGGCCCCGGCAATCAGCGTGGTGACAAGCGTGCTTCGACGTGCCCGACTCGACTGGCTGAGGCGATCGGACAGTGCATGCAAGCGCTGCAGCCAGTGACTGCGCTCTCCGCCATGCGCGACAACAGCACTGAAATCGAGACGGCCTGAGAGGGTGGGAATCACCATCATGGCGACCAGCATGGAAACCAGGATGGAGGCAGAAACGGCAATCGCGATGTCCGAATACAGCTGACCAGCCTCCTCCTGAATAAACACTACCGGCAGGAATACCAGCACCGTGGTCATGGTGGAGGCAAACACCGCGGGCCATACCTTGCTGATGCCAGCCACTGCGGCCTTGAGCCTGTCCATTCCCTTGCGGCGTTCGAGCTCGATGCTCTCCAGAACCACGATGGAATTATCCAATGTCATACCGATGGCAAATGCCACTCCGGCGAGTGAAATCACATTGATCGTGCGGCCGGCCAACAACAAGCCGAGAAATGCGGCGATGGTACAGATGGGAATGCCCACCACACCCACCAACGTTACTTTTACGGAGCGCAAGAACAGAAACATCACCAGCGTTGCGAAGATGGCGCCAAGGCACAGGTTGAACCAGACATTGCTTACGGATGCTTCGACATACTTGGCATCGTCCGCGATCAGGGACAGCTGCATGCCCGCCGGGTTGAGCACCTCCTCATTAATGCGTGCGACCTCATCAAACATGGCGTACTTGATGTCAATCACGTTCGAGCCCAGCTCGCGCCGCACTGCCAGACTGATAACGGGCTGGCCATCCACACGGGACACCGACTGCACAGGAAAATGATCCAGGCTCACCGTGGCAACATCGCGCAGCCGCACTACGCTGTCGCCACGTCTCACCAATATCAACGCCTCCAATTCGGCAAGTGAATCGAAACGACCAACCGTGCGTAGCAAATAGCGACGCTTCCCACTGTCTACTTCACCACCTGAGATATCCAGGTTGCGTGTACGAATGGCATCACGCACCTGAATCAGGGAAAGGCCTCGCTCGGCCAGTTTCCGGGCATCGACCAACAGCCGCACCTGTCGCTCTGCGCCACCGCGCACCTCAACCTGTGATACACCCTGCACGCTTTCCATGCGTGTGCGCACAGTGTCACTGATGAAATCACGCATCATATCCATGTCCAGTCCGCGTGGATTGCCTTCGAGTGGTGCAATGCGGTAGTACATGAAGGCGTTGCTGGAGAAGGAAGACGCAACAATGAGCGGTTGATCAACTGTGGCGGGATAGGAGGGCACTTGACTCAAGGCATTGTTCACGCGAATCAGGGTTTCAGTGATATCGACGCCGAACGGGAACTCCAGTTCAATTTCTGCTTCACCGCTGCTGGCTGTTGCGGTCAGACGTTGCAGGTTTGGTATGTTGCGCAGGTATTCTTCCTGCTCAATCAGGATTTCTTTCTCAACATCCTGCGGCGTTGCGCCCGGCCAGCGTGTCTCCACGCCGATGGTGCGTACCTCCAGATCGGGAATCATCTGTATCGGAATGCGCAGGGCGGCGATCAATCCCAGCAGGCATATGATCAGTACAATCACTGTGACCAGCGTGCCGTTGCGTACTATTCGATCAAACACAGTGCGCAATCCTATTCGTTCTGCAGCACAAGCGGTGTGCCATCACGCAGCCCTTCATTGCCGCGCAGTACGACCTCATCACCAGCACTGATGCCGTCGGTGATCACCACGTACTGCCCATAACCCTCGCGGATGCGCAGGCTTCGCTCGCGAGCTACCGGCTGCGCACCAGTCTTGTCCACCAGCCATGCGGTAACACGGCCGTCCGGATAGCGAATCAATGCGTCGCGCGGCAGGACAAGCTGGTCTTGCTCGCTGGTCAATACCACCTCGCCACGCACCGACATGCCGGGCGCCATAAAGGGTTCGGTTTGCACGATTGCACGCAAGAGAAATGTCCGGGCAGTAGGGTCACTGACCGGGACAATTGAAGCGATGGATGCCTGCAGCGGTTTGTTCGGTTGGCTATCAAGACGCAGCGTCAATTCACTGTTGTTGTTAACGTCTTTGAGATAGCGCTGGGCAATGGAGAAATCAGCGTACAACTGCGTGATGTCCACTAACGTCAGCACTGCGTCGCCGGGGGCGACCCATTCGCCGACATCAGCATGGCGGGCGCTGATGACCCCGGCAAAGGGCGCTTTCACCTTGTGACGGGTCAGCTCTGCCTGTGCTCGCCGGGCATCTGCCTGGGCACTGGCTAGCGCAGCTGCGGCCATGTCCGCCTGGCTGGCCAGTGATCGCACTTGACTGGCGGCGATGCTTTCAGTTTCCAGTGATCTGGCTTCTTCGAGTTGTCGCTGTACATCATTCAGCATCGCCTGCGCCTGCCTGACTCGAGCCTGGGCGCCTTGCAGAAGCATTGCGCTGATTTCGCTATCCAGCGTTAACAGGACATCGCCTTGGCTGACTCGCGCACCAATATCCACCGCCAAAGCTGAAACCAGACCGGCAACGGCGGGGGACAACTCAGCAAAATGCGCGGCGGTAATTGTGCCAGTGATGGGCAGCCGTTCCTTTACGTCACCAGCACCGGCGATGGCTGTGATAACCGGGACCGCCCGCTCCGTTGCAGTGACTGAGGTAATCCACAGACCGAGGCAGAGCATCAATGACAGTTGAGAAATCCGTATCCACCACACCACCGAGGCAGGGGAATGAGATGACACAAGCTTCTGACACAACGGCATCAACTTTTCTCCGTGAGTCACGACAGGCTGGGCAAGCAACAACTGCAACGCTGATGTTGTCCAATGGCAGGTCAAGGTAGCGTGTTGTAGCGAAGTTAAAAAGGGGCGTCTCACTCAATGTCGGGCTGCACCGTAGGGCACTTCGACCACTGCATGGCCTATTCCGGCGGCGGGTTCATCCGGCCCTTGATAGCGCAGATCACGAATGTGCACGGTCCAGCCAGCCGCGCCGGTTTCCACTTCGTAGTAGGGAAAGCGCATCCAGTTAACGAAACCGCGCACTGAAGGATCGACCTGTGCTGCGCGGATAACCGGGTCCTCCGGATTTGCCCGGGTGATACTGTGCTGCTCGCCCTCCGGGGTCACTAGCAAGTATTGGTCAGCAAGTACCATCACAAGGCGATGACGAAACGGTGTCCCGGGGATGGGGTTGGACTGGGCCACCAAAACGCCCGGCTGGTTTGTCTGAGCCCGCTGCTCGGCATGACGCGCCATCATACCGGTCAGGCCTATGTATGCCGCCAGCAGCGCCAGGCAGCTACCGGAAAAGACTTCAGGCGCAACACTGCGCGGCGCGCGCCAGATCAATAGCAGCAAGGTGGCGGCCGCTGCAATCCAGGCGGCTCGTACCAGTGGTGAAACCACCTCTGCGGCCAGTAAAAGCACCAGGCAGCCCAGCAGCAGGGCGCCGCCAGTGATTTTGACCGGCGAACTGTTGCGGCGTGCCCACAATATTGCAGCCCCCGACAGTAACCATAACCAGGGATCGATAATGAAAAGCGTATCGCCATAGAACCAGCGGCCATCGAACGGCATCAGCAATCGCACGCCGTAGGTATTGAGCCAGTCCAGTAAAGGATGTGACAGCACCGCCAGATAGCTCAGCAACAGGATCATGTCAGGCCGCCAGGCGACGGCTTCAGGTTTGATGTGTCCGCGCCAGCGGTGCCAGAGCCAGATTGCACCGGTCAGCAGCAACGGCAGCACCAGCATGGCCAGCACGCCATGGCTCCAGCCGCGGCGCCAGTACAGCATGGCGTCTTCACCCCAGAACGTGGCGATAACGTCGATATCAGGAAGGTTGGCGCCGATCACCAGTGTGGCAGTGGCATACCGGGAGCGTCGGCGCAGCCCGGTTTCAGCGAGCGCGGCGCCAGCAAGTGTGTGCGCAATGGGATCCATGGAATCTACGTCTACCGATCAGCAACAACGCATGATGGCATGGCGCAGTCACACAAAACAAAATGTGGGGCAGACGTGCGGTGCGAACGTCGATGACGCTGGTCCCTGGTGTCCCTCGATCAAATGCATGATTGCGCATAATGTATATTATGTTAAATATGCTATGTGCCAAGGCGGCCTGTCTTGAGGATTTCCTTCGGCGGAACCTTTATCTACACAGCTAACTAGTCTGCGTAGCGTGTACTTGTGGCTCAACAACCCCCTTTCTTCCCGCTCCGATCGAAAGCCAAAACCCCGTGGAGGCATAATCCATCGCTTTATACCATTCGAAACGCCTTGACGAATGTTTGATGCTGCACGCTTAACGTTGCTCCAGAATCTCATCGGGTAACGCCTGGCCTGGGGCCACCTCGGTCAGGTCATGCTCGCGCCCGGCGCGATAGCGTCCGTACCCTGCCAGTGACGCCGCCACAACCATGGCCACTGCCATCGGCACCGGCGTACCGTCATGGCAACTGACCAGAATCACACCAAGCAGTCCGGAGACAAGAAATTGGCCGCTGCCATTCAGGCCGGATGCGGTGCCGGCGTCACGCGGATACAGCTGCAACAGGCTGGCAATACCATTGGGCATGACCAGTGCCACCAGACCGCCGAGCAGCATGATGTTCGGCACCACAGTCCACAGGCCTGGGCGCGGCCATAGCTGGAACTGCAGCAGCAACAGCACTGCCGAGATCCACAACGCCACCACCCCGACTGCCATGATGGCCGGCGCCTCGTAGTGCCGTAGCAGCCAGACATTGAGGCGATTGAATAGCAGCATCGCCACGACGTTAGCGCCGAAATACACAGGAAAAAGCCTGTCACCGACCTGATAAAACTCCAGATACAGGAAGGCGCTGTCAGTGATGAAGGCAAAGATTGCCGCGAAACTGAAGCCATTGGCGAGTATCAGGTAACGCCCGGGCGCAAACGCCAGCACCCTTTTCCAGCGTGTCACCAGGCCATCCTTGCCTGGCGGCAGGCGCGATGGCGCTGGATCAGGCAGGACAAAGTAAATCACCGCCATCAGGAACACACCGTAGGCTGCCAGGCTGACGAAAATCAGACGCCAGCCGCCGACCGTGATCAGTAGCAAGCCGATGGCAGGGGCAATCAGAGGCGCTATCAACATCACCATGCCAATCGCCGTAATCATGCGCGCCGCTGCCCTGCCCTGGAACAGATCCCGCACTGTCGCACCGGTGGTGATCACGGTGACACCGCCGCCCATGGCCTGAACAACACGCAACACATCCAGCGCCAGCACCGAGTTGACAGCGGCAATCACAGCACTGGTCACGGCAAACAGCAGCAGTCCGATATAGGCGATACGTTTGCGGCCAAAGCGATCAGAGAGCGGTCCGGCGAATAGCTGGCCAATCGCCGCGCCGAGCAAATAAAGGCTGATGGAACGCTCGACATCACTGGTCAGGACACCAAAGTCCGCGGCCATCAACGGCACACCGGGAATGTACGTATCTATGGCGAAGGGGCCGATAGCGACCATGGCGCCGAGGGCGATAATCAGTGTGCGCATGGACGTTGTCGCAGACATAAAGCTGTTAATCCTGTGTACGGGAGCCTGATGGTACTTTCCAATACCTGTATTTCCCATAGCTTCTCAGCGGGTTATACAGAATTTTTCCTGCTTGCCCTTGGCGCGTGAGGCTGGAACCATAGCCGCTCGCTACCAGCTGGACAGATTATGGATTTAACTATCGCGCTGCAGTTTGCGCTGATTACGCTTGTGGCTTTCCTGTGCCAGTGGGGCTCCTGGCGCGCCAAGGTCCCTGCCATCCTGCCGCTGCTGTTGTCCGGTATCGTGCTCGGCCCCGGCCTCGGGCTGCTCAATCCTACCGAACTGTTTGGTGATTTGCTGTTGCCGGGTGTCTCTCTGGCGGTCGCAATCATCCTGTTCGAAGGCGCCATGACCCTGAAAATGGATGAAATCCGCGGACTGGAAACCACCGTGCGGCGTCTGGTGACCTGGGGGGCGCTGGTGACCTGGGCGGTGATCACCTACATCACCGCACTGGTGACGCCCCTGTCGTTTGATCTGGCATTGCTGTTCGGCGCACTGGTCACAGTCACCGGCCCCACCGTGATCGTGCCGCTGCTGCGCAGCGTGCGTCCGGTGTCCAGCGTGGCCAGGCTGCTGCGTTGGGAAGGCATTGTAATCGACCCGATTGGCGCGCTGCTCGCGGTGCTGGCCTACGAGCTGATCATTGTGTCCGGATCGAGCGAATCCGGCCTGCTTCACAGCGTCAGCCTGTTCGGTCAAACCATTCTGGTCGGCGCCCTGATTGGTGTGGTTGTCGCGTTTGCATTGGCGTCGGTGCTGAAACGACATCTGGTGCCGGAATACCTGCGCAGTTTCCTGGTGTTGTCGGCGGTGGTCGCGCAGTTCGTTGTCAGTAACGAACTGATGGAGGAATCCGGCCTGGTGGCCGTGACCGTCTGTGGCATGGTGCTCACCAATCGACGCGGCATCAATACCGACGACATTCTGCACTTCAAGGAAAACCTGTCCGTCATCCTGATTTCCGGTCTGTTTATCGTGCTTGCTGCGCGTCTGGAAATGTCGCAACTGACCAATCTCGGTTATGCCACCCTGCTGGTACTTGGCGCGGTGCAGTTTATCGCTCGCCCGCTGGCGGTCATGTTCAGCACCTTCGGCAGCAATCTTGGCTGGCGCGAACGGGCGCTGCTGTCCTGGATAGGCCCGCGCGGTATTGTCGCAGCCGCTGTGTCAGCGCTGTTTGCTGAACGTCTGGTCGCTCAGGGCGTTGAAGGGGCGGAAATGCTGGTGCCGCTCACGTTCATGGTGATCATTGGCACTGTGGCGTTGCAAAGTCTGACAGCGCGGCCGCTGGCAAAGCTGCTCGGTCTGGCGGAACCGGCGCCGCGCGGATTCCTGATTGTTGGCGCCAATCCGGTGGCGCGCGCGATTGCCGAAGCGCTGAAGAAGAACGGCTTTACGGTGCTGCTCACCGACTCCAGTTGGGAAATGATCCGCCAGGCTCGCATGAAAGGTCTGCCCGTATTTTTTGGCAACCCGGTATCGCTGTACGCCGACCAGACGCTCGATCTGGTGGGACTGGGGCGTTTGCTCGGTCTCAGCCAGCGTCGCGAACTGAATGCGCTCTCGACCATGCGTTACCGACTTGAGTTTGGCGAACAAAATGTCTATTCGTTGGCTGCGGCGGGAGATGCTGATGAAAAGCACGGTGTATCGCCCGATCACCGTGGTGGCACCCTGTTTGATGACGAGCTGACCTACGCCAAGCTGGCCAGCATCCTGTCCAAGGGTGCCGAAATCCGTCAGACCAAACTCAGTGAAGAATTTGATTTTGATGCCTACAAGCTGGCCGAGGGCCGGATTGTCTGGCCGTTGTTTGCCATCGATCCACGCGATCGCATTCACGTCTTCACCAGTGAAAAGAAACCGAAACCGCAGCCCGGCTGGAATATCATCGGCCTGGTGCGAGAGCTGGATGAACCATCGGAGACAGCCAGCGCTGCCTCCGTCGTTCAGAAGTGATTCAGAACTGATTAAGGATATAGCCGAGCACCAGCACCTGCGGCACAGTGACCAGCGGTAATGCCAATGCCACCTTCCAGGACCGCGTGGTATCGCGCAGCACCATCACCTCGGTGTAATCGGTGGCCACGCCGGCCATCAGGAAGGTAAAGCTGTTGCCCGGCGCCGCTGCCCGGGTAAGCAGGTCCGCCGCAATCGGCACACTGCCCTCGGAACAGACTTCGATGATGGTGGCAGCGAGCACCGTCAGCAGCAGGCCCACCAGCGTCGGACCGAACCAGGTGGCAAAAAACTCCGCCGGCACCAGTGCGCGAATCAGTGCTGCCAGCACCACACCAAACAGTGCCCAGCGAATCACCATGCGCGCACCGCGTACGCCATCGCCAAGCATGTCCAGGGTGCCGCGCCACGACCAGCGTGCCTGCCGAATCACCTGCCACAAGCCAGGGCCAACCTGGTCGGATATCTCTCTGGCATAGGGATTCGGCGGCAAGTGGCCACGCGCCACCAGACGCTCAAAAATCCAGCCACTGATCAATGCGATCACCAGCGAAAGCGCAATAAACAGCAGTGTCCAGCCTACGCCTATCAGCGCGAACAGGATCAATGTCAGCGACAGGGAATTCCAGGGGCTGGCAATCAGAAAGGCCATCACCTGGCCGAGTGAGGCGCCGCGCTCATAGAGTTTCATGCCCACCGCGAGAATGCCGTGGCTGCACAGGTCCAACAGCACACCAGCCGCCGTCGCCCGCAACAAACCATTGGTGGTGCCGCCCTTGCCGATCAATCCCACCACTGTTTCGCGCGGAATACGCGCCAGCAGGCCGACAAACAGGACGCCAATCGCCAGGCCCCACCACATCGCATTCATGATGTCGAAGCTGCCCTGCGCGTAATGGTGGAACCACTCGGGGGCTTGCTGATCGAGACCGCTCAGGTATGCAACATAACCCAACGCAACCAGTGCCGCGCTGCCCCACAGCAGTTTGTCGATACTGTTGTCCGGCACATGGCAACTGTCGCCGTGTGCCTCACTGTGCGCCGCGGTACTTTCACAGCAGCTGTGATCAGCGTGCGCCGGCTTCTCCGCGTCACTGTGCGCGTGTTGGCGTCGATGCGAGTCAGACATTGCAACATTCCTTCTCGCTGTCGTGCGGTTCGAACGAATCGATCAATACACAGATGCGCTCATCGCCACCGGCACAATCCGGGTGATCGTTCCAGTCCTCCAGCGCCTGCTTCATCCGTGCGCTCAGGTGTTGCAACTCATGGATACGCTTTTCCACCTCATGCAGGCGCTGTTCGATCAGGCTGCGGGTGGTGGCACAGGGGCTGTCACCGGATTCGGACTCAGTGATCAGTTGGCCAATATCGGCCAGCGTAAAACCGAGTGAGCGCGCTTGCAGGGCAAAGTGCAGCCGGCGCAAATCATCGCGGCTGTATTGGCGGTAGCCATTTTCGGGGTTACGCGATGGCCGCAGGACGCCGACATCGGTGTAATGGCGAACAGTTTCTGCGGTGGTGCCGGCGCGGCGGGCGATCTGGCTGACGTTCATGATCATGACCTCCTGACAGTTGCCGTCCAGTGTTAAACCTTAGGGTAACCCGGAGGTCAAGCGAGAGCCATGATTTCTATGAATGTTTATGTATCAATGGTTTATTGAATATATCTAAAGTTATTTGTCGTTCTGGGCGCCATGCAAGCGGGTTTTTATCTCCCCTCGACCATCGCCCAACCGCGCAAACCAGCCGGACAAGTCCCGCAGTTGTTGTGCCAGAGCCCAGGGTGGATTGATCACCAACATGCCAGACCCGTGCATGCCCTCCCCGGACACCGGCACGCGCAGCTCGCTGACCAGCACTTCCCTGCCCGCCTCGCGCAGCACGGCGTTGACCAACTGGCGGTGGGGATTGCCTGACAACAACGGATACCAGAGGCACCAGGTGCCATGCCGCCACAGACGCAGGCTACGCTTGACGGTCTGGGTGACGCGGCTGAACTCATCACGGCCCTCGTAGCTGGGATCAATCAATACCAGTCCGCGGGACTCCTTCGGTGGCAGCAGCGCCGGCATCGCTTCATGGGCATCACGTTTGTGCAACTGCACCCGCGGGTCGCCATTCAGGCGCGCACGCAGGCTGTCATGGGCAGTTGGATGCAGCTCGACCAGCACCAACCGGTCCTGATCACGGGACAGGTCCGCCAACAGACGCGGAGAACCGGGGTAATAGCGTAGCGTGTCGCTGTCACCATTGTGCTGATTGAGGCAACGCGCGTAGCCCTCCAACAATGCTGGCCAGTCTGCGCTGGGCCAGAGCTGGCCGATGCCGGCATCGGACTCCGCGGTCTTGCGTGCTTGCGCATCGGTGAGGTCATAGCCGCCGGCGCCGGCGTAAAAATCATACAGCGCCAACGCGCCGGGTTTGCGGCACAGGTATTCGAGCGTCAGGGTAATGACGACGTGTTTATGGACATCGGCAAAGTTGCCGGCGTGGTAGGCATGTACGTAACTGAGCATGGTCGGCCTCTGGCTGAGGCGCGCAGTTTACGCCATCGACAGATTCGCTGCTTGCTGTTTGACGTCTTCCTCGCGCGCCGCACTGGCAGCGTAGAAACGCTGATAGATGTCTTCATAGCGGCGCTGCTCTGCGTGCCAGCGTGCGCTATCCCATCCAAGCAGTTCCTCGCACAAACCTTGCACCTGCGGAAACACTTCCCTTGCACCATGCGGCAACAGGTTGCCGAGTCGGGTACGACGCAGCAGCACGTCGTCCAGATGCACCACGCTTTCGTTGCGCATTACCCAGCGCAGGGTTTGCGTGAGTGCGTCGCCTTTTGGCATCGGCGTCAACGGCTCACCGAGGCTGCCAAAGCAGCGGTTTTCCGGCTTGAAGGCCGGCCGCTTGTCGGCGCCGGCACGGGCATGCTCCTGCTTGTCGATCAAGCCGGTGGCCAGCAGAGCGTCCAGCGCGATCAACCGGAATGTGGTGAGCTTGCCGCCGCTGACAGACACCACGCCATTGCTCGACCAGACGGCATGATCGCGCCGTTCTGCTGACGGGTTGACGCCCTTGCCGGAGGCGATGATGGGCCGGACACCGGCCATGGTCGAGATAATCTGCTGCCGCCCTATGGCACGCTGCGGGAACCAGTGGTTGACCAGCGCCAGCAGGTACTCAATCTCCTCACTGGTGCAACGGGGCTCCTGTACCAGGCTGTCACGGTGATCAATATCGGTGGTACCCACACAGGTTGTGCCCTCCCACGGGAATACAAACACCGGGCGCTGATCGCGCGGGTGCAGCAAGGTATAGCATTGCTGCACCGGCAGGGTGTCATGGGCGAGGAACAGGTGGCTGCCCCGTTGCGGACGGACCCGGGCATCGGCATTGGACAGCAGGTCCGCCCAGGCACCGGTGGCATTGATAACATGACCGGCGTTGACGCTGACATCGATGCCACCGGCCAGATCCTGAAGCACGACATTGTGCCCGCCGTCCACCTGGGTGATGGATTCCGCACGTACATAGTTGGCGGCAACGGCGCCGTGACTGCAGGCCTCATGCAGCACGCGCATGACCAAGCGGCTGTCATCCGTCAGCGCATCGGTGTAGGTCATGGCGCCACGCAACGTCGGATCGGTAAGCTCTGGTGCCGCCTTTGCCATCGCCGCGCGTCCAAGCCAGCGGTGGTCACGGATGCCAGCCAACAGGTCGTACAACCATAGCGCAGCGGTCAGCGCCCAACGTCCGGGAAACGCACCACGCCGGATCGGGAAAAGATAATGCTGGCGCACGACCAGCTCCGGCAACTCGCGAATCAGGCGTTCACGTTCCAGCAAGGAGTGCCGGGTCAGACGGAAATCGCCCTGGGCCAGATAGCGCAGCCCGCCGTGCACCATTTTCGACGAGCGACTGGACGTGCCCCAGGCAAAATCCTGCTGCTCCACCAGCAGCACCCGCAGCCCCCGGCGCGCAGCCTCCAGCAGCACGCCAGCGCCGGTAATGCCGCCACCGATGACGATCAGGTCCCAGTGTTGCCGGTTAAGCTGCTGCGTGTCAGGTCGCTGTACTGCCATGTATGAGGTCTCCCGGACCGGATAAATCCAGATTGCGCGTTGTCTCAAGCTATCTCAACCCTGCCGTGACAGGCATCAGGCCGGGGTGAAGAAAAACGGCGCGCAGACTAACAAGGCAAGGCGGTGATGTGCTTGTAGGAACCGCGCCGCTGATCAGACGTTACTGACAAAAAGACACGCTGAATGCGATCTGTGACGTATTTAAACCACGCAGAACCGGGTAGTCTTTATGCGGTTTTCCGCACGGTTAAAAGACAGGAGAAAATATGAACAAGTTGGTGGGAAGTGCGCTGCTCGCGGCAGCTGTTGCAACATCCGGTTGCTCAACCCTGAATCCGTACACCGGAGAGAAGCAAACCGCCAAAGCCACATCTGGCGCAGCAATCGGTGCTGCAGTGGGCGCGTTGATCGGCATCGCCACCTCTGACAATGCCAAGGAGCGTAAAGAACGAGCGCTCAAAGGTGCAGGCATCGGCGCCATCGCTGGCGGCGGTGTGGGTTACTACATGGATGTGCAGGAAGCCAAACTGCGTCAGAAACTCGAGGCGTCGGGCGTCTCTGTCACCCGTGACGGCGACAATATCATCCTGAACATGCCGGGCAACATTACCTTCGACACCAACCAGTCGACGGTGAAGGAATCATTCAAGCCCGTGCTCGACTCAGTGTCTGAAGTCCTCAAGGAATACAAGTCCACCATGATTCAGGTGGGCGGCCATACCGACAGTACTGGCGGCGACCAGTACAATCTGCTGCTGTCGCAGAACCGCGCGCAGGCAGTCGGCAATGTGCTGACCGGCTTCGGCGTCGAACCGGTGCGCATCGATGTGGTCGGTTTTGGTGAGACCCAGCCCTCTGCATCCAACTCAACCGAGTCAGGCCGCGCCCAGAACCGCCGGGTCGAGCTGATCCTGCTGCCCTACACGGAGTAACGGCAGCCATTAAAAAACCCGGCGCATGCCGGGTTTTTTTTAACCTGCCTGTTCGTAAAGCGGCCTTGAGAGCTCGGCCCAGTCGACCTGGCCGTCATCGACCAGATTCTCGAACTGCAAGATACCGAGTTCCTCGAATTTGACCCGGACCGACTCGGTCAGCAAGCCAATGCGCTTCAGGTTCGGCACAACGCGCGTAAACAGCAGATTCCGGAACTGCTGCATCAACTGGGACTCCAGCACCTTCTCGCGCGCTTTTTCCACGTCCCAGCCAAAATGCTCAAACACATCGGTGCCAATCAATCTTTCACGCATGACGACACAGGCCTCGTAGGCAAACTGTGCACGGTCTTCGCGCTCCTGATCGCTGAGTGTCGAGACAAAATCTTCGAGATAGTTGACGCCAAACGTCACATGGCGGGCTTCGTCGCGCACCACCAACGTGATGATGTCCTTCAATAGCGGGTCCTGTGCGGTCAGCTTCAGGGTATTGAACGCGGCCAGCGCCAGGCCCTCGATAATGATCTGCATACCAATAAATTTCAGGTCCCAGCGCGGGTCGGTGAGGATCTTGTCGAGCAGCATTTTCAGGTTCTTGTTGACCGGATAGAAAATGCCGACCTTGTCTTGCAGGTAGCGCGTGAAAACTTCCACGTGTCGGGCTTCGTCGAAGGTCTGGGAGGCGGCATAGAGTTTGGCGTCGTAGGTCGGGGCGCAGGATGCCAGTTGGGAGGCCACCAGCAGTGCGCCCTGCTCACCGTGGCAGAATTGCGCCAGCATCCAGGCCAGGTTATGCCAGCCAAACCGCAGCTGCTCCTCCGGCGACAGATTTTCAAATGTGTCCCAGCCGGCAAAGGGGTTCATATTGCGATCCAGCGGCTCGCTGGACTTCGGGAAGTCCTGGCTCCAGTCGATATCCAGATCGGCATTCCAGTTCAATTCCTTGCCCAGCCGGTAGAGTTTGCGGATGCGGCCGTCGGCACTCGAGTAATCCCAGTTGTAGTGTCCGGTCAGCGGGGTCTGGAAAATCTCGACAACATCCTGGACGTATTCAGGGGTCAGGCGGGATTCGAGGTCCTCATGGCCAGGACCGTCCCAGCTCTCGTAGAAGGTGATGTCTTTCGGGGGCGTAGCGACCCGCTTGATATCCATGCCGTGACCTCGCTGTTATTTTTTGTCCGGATGCAGTCTTGAAACTACTCCCAAGACTGCCGGCAGGACAAGTCACAACAGGCCTATCTACAGGCTGTATACACTATTTTAACTGGCGTATAAGCTGTTTTAAAACAGCGGGATAGAGCTATCTTCTCAAGAGGATTCTTCTGACAGGAGGAAGTGTGCCCTGGCGATGGCGATGGGATCATCGCGGCGGACCTGCCAGGCGCTGATATGCACATTGGCCACGCGCCGTCCCAGACGGGTGATCCGGCATTCAGCAAAGGTGTCGCGCACATGCCCTGCACGCAGGTAGTCCACGGTCAGGTCGATGGTTTTGGGAATGCGCGGCTCGCCCATCTCCAGCAGGATGAACACCAGCGCTGCCTGCTCCATAAAGCCGGCCACCGCCCCGCCGTGCAGCGCAGGCAAGGTCGGATTGCCGACATTGGTGTCCTTTGCCGGCAGCACGAAATAGAGTTCCTCTCCCTGGGACACCACCTGCATGCCGAGAAAGCTGGCATAGGGCACCTTGTCGAGCAGCGTCTGGTAACTGGCCCTGCCGCTACGGCAGTCTTCTACCCAGCTTTTGATGTTGTTGTCGTTCATCCGCTCACCATACTGCTGGCCTGTGGAAGCTGCATGCGCATGTAGGTCGCCAGTCCTGTGGCAATCGGCTCTTCGCCCCCTTCTGCCCAGGCCTCCAGACGGACAAAGGCAACATGCTCGGAAAGCCGATAACACTCGGCGGCGCCAATGATCGATGCGCCCGGCGTCGGCGCGCGCAGATGATCGATGCGAAAGTCGATGGTGGGGGTGATTTCGAACGCGGGGAACACACGCATGGCGTTGGCCAAACCGCCGAGCTGGTCAAGAAAGGCGAAGATGGCGCCACCGTGTATCATGCCAGTGTCGGGGTTACCCACCAGTCGTTCCTGCCAGACCATGCGGGCACGCACGCTCTGTTCAGCGGTTTCGAGGATCTCGATGCCCAGTTCACGGGAATGGCGGACGGACTCGACATAACGTTCACAGACTTGCAAACGGGTGTATCCAGGTGCGGAATCTTCTGTCACGACGGCCAATGCCCTCCAGATTGCGTGGCGGCAAGATTAGCGCCCTCGCCAGCCGCTGAGAAGCGCCTGAACGCACAGATTACCTTGTTTTGCATACGGGATTGCGCGCTTATGGCCCTTGGCAACAGATTGAAATCAGGATGGCTGGCTCTCTCTCACGCGGTGGAGCGACGCCGCCATCCACAGCGTTTCATCCTCAACGACAAGACGCCATGGGTGGAAATTTATCGTGACGGCATCATGGCCGTGCGGCATTACACCCTGCCGGCAATGGATGCGATCAGTGTAGACGGCAAGCCGCTGAAGGTTGAACGCGACCAGCATCGTGTGCCGATTCTGCTGGTGCCGGCACTGGGCATTCAGGCCTGGACCTGGGATCTGATGCCGAGTCGCAGCATGGTGCGTTACCTGATGGCGCGCGGCTACGACGTCTACCTGCTCGACTGGGGCAAGCCCTCGCACAGCACACGCGAGCTCGGACTGAGCACCTACGTCAATGAATGGATGCCCGCCGCGGTGCAGCAGGTACGCACGCATGCCGGCAGTGATGAAATCAGTCTGGTGGGCTACTGCATGGGTGGCCTGCTATGCCTGATGTATCTGGGCGCATTTCCTGATGCGCCGGTACGCAATCTCAGTACCATTGCCAGCCCGGTGAACTTTCACAAAAACGGCTTCTTCGGCAAGGCCATGAGTCTGGCCAGCTACCCTGCGCTCAAGGCACATGACTGGTTCCAGCTTCGGGTAGAAAAGTTCGACGCCAAGCTATTCCACATTCCTGGCGGTCTGCTGTCATTCGGTTTCAAGATGACCAACCCGCCGGGCGTAGTGACAGCGTATCTGGATCTGGTGCGTAACATCACCGATCGCGAATACGTCACCGAATACATGACCATGGGCCAATGGTTTAACGATATGGTCGATTACCCGGGCGCCACTGTGCGTGAGGTCGTCGAAAAGATGGTGTTTGCCAACAGTCTGGCCGGTGGCAACATTCGCATTGGCGATCGGGTGTCAGACTTCAGCAAAATCCGCTGCAACTTGCTCGCCTTTGCCGGCAGCAGCGACCGCATTGCCAGCGTCCACGCCGCGCGGGACATCATGAAGCTGACGTCATCGAGTGACCGCAGATTCGAAGTGGTGCCGGGCGGGCATGCGGGTGTATTTGCCGGCAGCAAGGCGCCAGATCATGCCTGGCGCGCGATTGCCGACTGGCTGGCGGTGCGCTCCGACTGACGCGCCGTCAGCCGGCGTGCATATCGAGCAGGTCGTCTGCGGTCTGGCTGCTATAGCGATAAAACAACAGCGGCACCCTGGCGGCATCCGGGTCATCCAGTTGCGGAATAGCGCCCTTGATGAAGGTCCATCGGGTTTTCAGCGTTGCCAGCATGCGCGCTGCCGCGTCACCGCCCGTACCGCTCTCTTCCAGATCACGCATCTGCTGCTCAAACGCAAACGACTCTGCCGAAAACGCCATCGGCTCTTCGTTGGTGCCGGTATTGATGCCCGCTGACGGAAACGTCGCCAGCGCCAGATATTCCGAGGACATTTTCAACAGCTGTACGCCCAGCGCATACAGACCGTCGTCGGCGCCAACTTTCGCGGTTGCAATCTCACGCTGCAGCAGCCGGTGTGTGTCCAGCGTTAAACTGTTGATCTCGGAAAATGCATTGAAGTCAGCATAACCTACTGCTGCGAGCGGATTATTCAGTGCTCGCTGCCCTAATGATGACCACAGGGCACGCAATTCATTGACCGTGTCTTTTTCAGAGCTGGTCACCGCATCGGCCTCGAGCAGACTGATCAGTCCCTCGCCCTGGTGCAGGACCTGCTCCAACGCATCAAGGTCCTGCGGGGCGTTGCCACGTACGGCCAGTTGATGGAAACCCATACGCACTCGCCAGCTTTCCATCTGCATGGCATACAGGGTTTCGGCTTTAAATTCGGCAAGTGCCGGGCCGGATATGCTCACCAGCAGCAATGCAGCGACGGTCCATATTTTCATGATTCGTCCTTGTTATATTCCGTTGAGTTGTTGTTCTAGCGATATTGACGCAACTGTTGCTCCAGCACGCGCTGATCCACCGGCAGTTGGCGCATCACCTGCATCAGCTTGTCCGGGGCAGCGTATTCCAGCGACAGGAACGCAAGGTTGAGCAGCAACACCAGCACACTGAAGGTCCAGCAGAAGCCACCGAAGATATTTACCAGCACAGAATTGGGTTCATTCGGTGTGCCATACCTGTTCATGCCGTCGCCAGCGCCGGCAAGAAGATAGAGATTGAAAAGTGGCGAAATAATGCTGACCAGAAACGCCAGTGTCGCAGCAGTAGGATCAAACATATACAGCGGCACCACCAGCAATGGCGACAGTATCAGAATTGCCATCCAGCCTGATTTACCCATGTCATGAAGGCGCCGCACCAGCAGAGAAATATAGTAAGGAATCCATACCAGCGCGCAGGCTATGATCAGCAGCGACATGTACAGGGCAGTACTCTGGCCATTTCCGAATGCGGCAGTTCCCAAAATCAGCCCGAGGATGAAGACCAGCACCATAATCAGGTAGGACGTGAAGGCGTAACAGGCGAAGCGCAGACGATTCAGCCGCTGGGAAAAGCTGAATACCTTGATGTCTTCATAAATGACCACGCCGCTGCCCTGGTAGCCGGCGCGCGGAGCGCGATACTGGTCGTCGATCGGTGCGTTCATTATTGTTCTCCGTCGATATCAGGACTGTCTGGCGCTATTTCTCCAGTCTCCCAGCGTCGAAATTGATCCAGATCTGCCTTGAAAGTCTGTGCCACCTTGGCAATCACCGCCAGATCGTCAAGCAACCCCAGTGCTGCAATAAAATCGGGAATCGCGTCGAGCGGAATCAGAAAATAAATCAGCGCAGCAAGGATTGCCACCAGCGAGCGCACGGGGATAACCCGGTACCGGCCGCTTGACCAACTTTTAATCAAGCGAATAAAGGTTTGTAGCTCGGCGTAGCCCTGCTGCATACGTCGCTGCAGGCCGGCCGCCTTGTCCCCTGCACGGCCAGCGATTCGCGCGACCAGATCGGGCCGGTCAAGCAGCTCGCGGGCCTGCTGCTGGGCGCGGGAAAGAAATCGGTTTTCCTTCATCAGGCGCCCAGTTCGGCGTGCAGTGCTTGAAACTCCTCCGTCATCTTGTGGCGGGGATTGAGGTAAACCAGTGGCATGGCACGGTCATGGGACTCACGCATGATCACGCTGCTGGAAATGTGGTTGGTCAGAATCGGCAATCCTTCCTGAATCAGTTCGTCCACCAGTTGCCGGGGCAAATTGGCGCGCGGTTGAAACTGATTAACGATGATGCCTTCGACGCGCAGGTCGTCATTATGGTCCTCGCGCGCTTCCTGAATATTATCGAGCAAGGTGTACAGCGCCTTACGTGAGAAGGCATCACAATCAAAAGGTATCAGCACCCGGTCCGCACCAATCAACGCCGACAGCGTGTAGAAATTATAAGCCGGGGGTGTATCGATATAGATGATGTCGAACTCTTTTGACAGATTGACCAGCAGGCTGCGCAACTTATAGATCTTGTGTTTCGACTCGAGCATGTGCTCGATTTCACCCAGCTCCGGGTTGGACGGCACCACAAACAAGTTATCGAAGCGGGTTGGATGGACAAACTCGCGTCCATCCTTTTCCTTCACCCTGAACGACAGCGTCTGTCCGAAGAACGTGCCAATATTGGGTTTCGGCCCGTCTTCGTTGGCGTACGCTTCCATGCCGAGCAGGTACTGGCTGGCATTGCATTGCGGGTCCAGATCCACCACCAGCGTGCGATGGCCCTGCGCAGCACTGATCGCCGCCAGATTCACCGTGATACTGGACTTACCTACTCCGCCCTTCTGATTGAATACTACCCGGCGCATGCCCTGCCCCCTGCTGTGCCTGTGGTTTCAGCTCGCCAAATCGGCAAATCAGCGGCAATCATACACAGAGCCGAAGGTCAGCGGCCAGTCAGGCGTGCACAGTTTCAGCCTGTCGCAACGTCACAAACTCCTCTGCGGAGGAGGGATGAATACCAATGGTTTGATCAAAGTCGGCTTTTCGGGCACCCAGACGCAGCGCCACGGCAAAACCCTGAACAATTTCTGCCGCTTCATCACCGGCCATGTGCAAGCCGAGCACGCGGTCACTGGCGTCATCGACAATCAGCTTCATCAGCGTGCGCTGCTGCTGCGTGCCGAGGGTGTACCGTAGCGGGCGAAACTCGCTGCGATAGATGCGCACACGACCGCAGTGACTCAGCGCGTCATGCTCAGTCAGGCCAACCGTGGCGATATTGGGGTGGGTAAAGACAGCCGTTGGAATCAGGCTGTAGTCCAGCGGCTGTGCCGGCGGGCTGCCAAAAAGATAGTTTGCCAGCCACATGCCTTCGGCAAGCGCCACCGGGGTCAACTGCACCCGGTCGATCACATCGCCGAGCGCATAAATTCCGGGCACGGAGGTCTGGAAGTTCTCGTCGACTTCGATCGCGCCGTTCACTTTCATCTTGATATCGACATTCTCGAACAGGGCGTCGACTTTGGGTTCCCTGCCTACAGCATAGAAAATCTGCTCCGCATCGAGCTGCTCGCCATTGACCAGGGTTGCCCGCCGGCCTTTACCCTCAGCCGCCACGCTGGCGATGTCTGCGTTAAAGCGCAGATCAATGCCGTGGGCGCGCATCTGCGCAGCGGTATGCGTACGTATGTCCTGATCAAAGCCCCTGAGGAACAGGTCACCCCGATAGAGCTGCGTCACCTGAACGCCGAGGCCATTGAGAATCGAGGCGAACTCACTGGCAATGTAGCCACCACCCACCACGATGGCGCTCGCCGGCAATGCCGGTAAAGTGAACAGGTCGTCGGAGATAAGCACCAGGTCCCTGCCGGGAATATCAGGCAGCCTTGGCTGACCGCCTGTGGCGATCAGAATATGTTTGGCCTTGAGCCTGGTGTCGCCGACTTCTACACAGTCCGAAGCAATGACACGACCGTAGCCGGTATAGATGTCCACGCCGGCATTTTTCAGCAAACGCTCGTAGATACCATTGAGGCGGGCAATTTCCTTGTCCTTGTTGGCGCGTAACGTCGGCCAGTCAACCTTGGCAGTGCCAACGTCGAAGCCGAAATCCTTTGCCAGAGCCATCAACTGTGGAACCTCTGCTGCATAGGCGAACAGTTTCTTTGGTACACAGCCGACATTGACGCAGGTGCCACCGAAGAAGCGACCTTCAATTATCGCCACTCGGGCGCCAAGACCGGCCGACATGCGGGCAGCCCGGACACCTCCTGAACCGGCACCAATCACCACCAGATCGTATTGCTCAGACATGAATGCTCCTCGTGTCACGACCAGAGCAGTTGATCGCGACCAATAAATGTCGACTATGCAGATGCGAAAGGACCGCGCTGTGTTACGGCACCAGTCAAAATTGGCAAGGTGCCAAGCGCGAACGACGGCGTCAATCAGTGTTGCACGGGAATGGTGGCAATCAACTCATGACTGGCTCGACGACCATGGCGCAGATAGATACCCTTTTCCACCGGCGGCCACAGCTGGCTCAGAGACTGGCTGCTGATGCCGGTGACCATACGCGCATGGTGACGGCGCAACAGGCGCGGCTCCTGCACGCCGCAGGCATGGGCAATCACTTCCACTTCCTTGGTCAAGTGACGGTTGTAGTGTGCCACGCGGCTGGCCTTGTCTGTGGGGACCAGACCACGCTGCAGCCTGGGATCATGTGTCGTAACGCCAGTTGGACAGGTGTTCTGATGGCACTGCAGCGCCTGAATGCAGCCCAGCGCAAACATATAACCGCGCGCGGACACACAGAAGTCAGCGCCCAGCGCGATTGCCCAGGCCACCATGTTCGGGGTAATCAACTTGCCCGATGCCACCACCCGGATGCGTTCGCGCAAGCCGTAGCCATCCAGCAAGTCCACCAGCAAGGGTAACGATTCGGCCAGATGCAAACCGACATCATCCATCAGTGACATCGGCGCCGCACCGGTACCGCCGTCGCCGCTGTCGACCTGGATATAGTCTGGCGCCGACTCGATGCCGCGGCTGTGCACTTCGAGAAACAGATCTTCCAGCCATTCCCAGGTGCCCACCACCAGCTTGATGCCGACCGGCCGGCCGGTCACCTCACGGACCCGGTGTATCAGATCCAGAAGCGCGCTGGCGCTGGTGATATCCGGGTGGCGGTTGGGGCTGACCGATGCCTTGCCAACCGGAATGCCGCGAATCGCCGCAATCTCGGCACTGACCTTGGCGGCCGGCAAGATGCCACCCTTGCCCGGCTTGGCGCCCTGGCTGAGCTTGATCTCGAACATCTTCACCTGACTGTGGCGCGCCACTTCTTCGAGACGAGCGTCAGACAGCTCGCCTTGCTCATCGCGCACACCGTAGCGTGCTGTGCCAATCTGGAAAACGATGTCGCAGCCACCTTCCAGATGAAACGGGGACAGGCCGCCCTCTCCGGTATTCAACCAGCAACCCGCCATGGACGCGCCACGCGACAAAGCCTGTACCGCAGGCCTCGACAGGGCGCCGTAACTCATGGCGGAAATGTTGTGCAAGGCCTTGGCGACATAGGGTTGGCGCGCATAGGGGCCGATCATCATCGGCTGTGTTTCGGCGGCGTTACTGTCGAGGGTCGGGTACGGGTCATTGAGGAAAATCACCCGGCCCGGCGCCAGCATGTTCTTGGTGGAGCCGAACGGCACCATGGTGGAAAGGTCTTTGGCGGCGCGGTACACCCAGGCACGCTGGGCGCGGTTGAACGGTAGCTCTTCACGGTCCATGGCGAAGAAGTACTGACGAAAGAACTCGCCCATATGTTCAAACAAATACCGGAACCGGCCGATCAACGGGTAGTTGCGGCGGATCGTATGGGTGGTCTGGAAAAACTTGTCCTGCAGCCAGAGTATCACCGCCACGACAGCGGCCACGGCCAGCAACACCACGAACCCGATAATGACAACGTCGGCGACGGTTTCGACCAGCGCCTGAACGCGCTCGCTGAACATAGGCCCTCCGTTTGACCCACTCTCCCTGTCCCCCGACTATACGGAGGAAAAACACAGAACGGGAGAGCCCATGCCCAGCCTGACACACATCGCCATGCACGTGGCGGATTTACCCGCCTGTGTGGACTTTTACTGCCGCTACTGCGGCATGACAGCAATCCATGAGCGCCACAAGGGCAGCTCGGAAGTGGTCTGGCTGGCCGAACCCGGTCGTGAACAGGACTTCATTCTGGTGCTGCTTTCCGGCGGCCGGCAGCGTCCACAGGCCGCGGATGACTACAGCCACCCGGGTTTTGCGGTGGACAAACGGGAAAAAGTAGACGAAATTGCTACGTTCGCCCGTCAGGAAGGCCGTCTCGTCTGGGAACCGAGACAGGAACCCTGGCCGGTTGGCTATTATTGTGGGGTACGGGACCCCAATGGGACCTGCGTTGAGTTCAGTTATGGACAACCGCTGGGACCCGGCGCCGAGGCGTTGCGCCAACAACAGGACTGAGCCACATGGGCCGGTCCGGACAAGAATCGGGATCGACATGAAGACAACTGTGATGGCTATCAGTCTGGCACTGATGGCCGCGGCCTCCTACGCTGAGGCTGACACCATCTACAAGTACCGCGGCAAGGACGGCTCTGTGCTGTTCACCGACCGTGGCACTGACCGCGTCGGCAATGAGTTTGTTCTGCTGAGCGTGCGCAAGGGATGGGAAGACCGCAGCAGCTACAAACTCACCGCCGCCATGCGCGACCAGTTCGATCCTGAAATTCGTTACGCCGCCGCCACCTACGCGGTACAGCCAGAATTGATCAAAGCCGTGATCCACGCGGAGTCATTGTTCGACCCTTTTGCGGTATCCCGTGTCGGCGCTCAGGGACTGATGCAGCTGATGCCTGAAACGGCGACCTATCTGGAAGTGTACAACCCGTTCAACGCGCGTCAGAACATCATGGGCGGCGCCCGCTTTCTTAATTATCTGATGGGCAAGTTTGACCGGATCGAGCATGTACTGGCCGCCTACAACGCCGGCGAGACCAATGTTCGTCGCTACGGCGGCATTCCACCGTTCAAGGAAACCCAGGGCTACGTCAAGAAGGTGCTGCAGCTGATGCCCACCTACGCCTCGCACTTCAAGCTGGCAGACACGGATGAGGCCGGCACTGCGGCAACGCTGGCATCAAACTGATTCAAAGTTCCACCCCCACCCACTGACCGTCGTAGGCCACCTTGTAAACCGGCAAGCGGCAGCTGCTGGCCTGAAAACAATCACCATCGCGCAGATGAAACGAAAAGCCATGGCGCGGGCAGTGTAATCGATGGCCGTTCAATGATCCGCGGTCCAGCGGAAAACCTTGATGGGGGCAGCGGTTGTCGACCACAAACAACTCGCCCTCAACCTGCAGCAACAGCAACTCCTCACGACCAATGCGCACGACACGGCGGAACCCGTCGTAGAGCTCATGCAGCGCCGCCAACCGCTGGAATGCCATACCCGTACCTCACGCTGGGATGCGACTGATTAGCGCAAACCTTACCGCAAACCAGGGCGGCGGCGTCAATCCAGTGTGCTTGGCGCACGATCGGGTTTGGCGTAGGCATAACGTTGCCCCTTACCGGCGCAGTGATAGCTGTCGAGACCAGTCACCATCACTGAACCCAGCGCAGCCAGGTCGACAAAGCCGTCCGCGCCGACGGCTGCGTCTGGAACAAATATTTCGTCAATCTGCCCGATCACCATCACCGTCCCGTTGGCAGGGATATCCACCAGCTGGCTTAATCGGAGACCGAGACTGACGCGGCTTTCTCCAACGTAGGGCGCCGCCAGCGCACCTCGATACGCCACGGACAGGCCCACGGCATCAAACTCGGAGATTTCCTTTGGGTAACGGGCGGAGGTCTGATGGGCCGCGGCAATCATGCCTTCATGCACATGATTGATCGTGTACTCGCCGGATTCGCGAATATTTTCCAGTGTGTGTCGGTCAACCGAATCTGGCCGACTGATAAAGCCGATCAGTGCAGGATCAGCACCGAGGTGGAAAGCGGAACTGATGATCGCCAGATTGGTGCGCCCCCGGGCATCCTGACTGCCGACCAGATTGGCGCTTTTGAATCCACTGAGGCAATTAACCAGAGTGACGCGTTGGCGCTGGGGCAAGGCTTCGAGTTGATCGGCTGTGATGTGCATGGCTACCTCCTCGGCGGAGCCTAGCGCAACAGGCGTCAGTGTTGCGTGGAGATAGCGGTGATACTTTGCTGGCCAATAAAAAAAGCCCGGCTAATGCCGGGCTGCTTGGTTACTTGCCGTGCTTCTCTGACAGATAGAACCAGGTATCCAGTACCGAATCCGGGTTCAAGGACACTGAACTAATGCCCTGATCCATCAGCCACTTGGCCAGATCCGGGTGGTCGCTCGGCCCCTGCCCACAGATACCGATGTACTTGTCTGCCTTGTTGCAGGCTTCGATGGCCATGCTCAGCAGCTTTTTCACCGCCGGATCCCGCTCATCGAACAGGTGGCTGACAATACCGGAGTCACGATCCAGACCCAGCGTCAGCTGCGTCAGGTCGTTGGAGCCGATCGAGAAACCATCGAAGTGCTGAATGAAGTCATCGGCCAACAGCGCATTGGTTGGCAACTCGCACATCATGATCACGCGCAGGCCATTTTCGCCGCGCTTGAGCCCATTTCGCGCCAGCAGCTCGATGACCTGCTCGGCTTCGCCCACGGTACGGACGAACGGCACCATGATCTCCACATTGGTGAAGCCCATGACGTCGCGAACCTTCTTCAGCGCACGGCATTCGAGTTCGAAGCAGTCGCGGAAATTCTGGCTGATATAACGGGACGCACCACGGAAACCCAGCATCGGGTTTTCTTCTTCCGGCTCATACAACTTGCCGCCGACCAGGTTGGCGTACTCGTTGGATTTGAAGTCGGACAGGCGCACAATCACTTTTTCCGGATGGAACGCCGCCGCCAGCGTCGAGATGCCCTCTACCAGTTTCTCGACATAAAACTCCACCGGACCGCTGTATCCGGCAATACGCTTTTCAATCACCTGCTGCACATCACGCGGAATGCTGTCGAAATTCAACAGCGCTTTGGGGTGCACGCCAATCATGCGGTTGATGATGAACTCAAGGCGCGCAAGGCCGACACCCTGATTAGGCAGGCCGGCAAAGTCGAAAGCACGGTCCGGATTGCCAACGTTCATCATCACCTTGAACGGCAGCTTTGGCATAGACTCAATCGAGTTACGCTGAATGTCGAAATCCAGCATGCCCTCATAAATCAGACCGGTATCCCCTTCTGCGCACGACACAGTGACGTCCTGGCCATCTTTGAGCACGTCGGTGGCATCGCCACAGCCGACGATCGCAGGTACGCCAAGTTCACGCGCAATGATGGCCGCGTGGCAGGTGCGGCCACCGCGGTTGGTGACAATTGCCGCTGCACGCTTCATCACCGGTTCCCAGTCAGGGTCGGTCATGTCGGTGACCAGCACATCGCCTGGTTGAACGCGTTCCATTTCCTTGATATTGGTGACCAGGCGTACCTTACCGGCGCCGATGCGCTGACCAATAGCACGTCCTTCAACCAGCACATTACCCTTCTGCTTGAGCAGGTAACGCTCCATCACCGACACATCGGAACGGCTCTTGACCGTCTCAGGGCGGGCCTGAACGATGTAAAGCTTGCCGTCATCGCCATCCAGCGCCCACTCGATGTCCATCGGCGCGCCGTAGTGCTTCTCAATGGTAATCGCCTGACGCGACAGTTCTTCCACCTGCGCATCCGAGATACAGAAGCGCATACGCTCCTGGGCATCCACAGCGACGGTTTCCACCGAGCGGCCTGCCGTAGCAGCTTCGCCATAAATCATCTTTTGCAACTTGCTGCCAAGTGTGCGGCGCAGAATCGCCGGTTTCTTGTTCAGCAGCGTTTTCTTGTGGACATAAAACTCATCCGGGTTCACCGCACCCTGCACCACCATTTCACCAAGACCGTAGGAAGCGGTGATAAAGCAGACATCGCGGAAACCGGACTCGGTATCCAGCGTAAACATCACGCCGGCGGCACCGGTTTCTGAGCGCACCATGCGCTGAATGCCTGCGGACAATGCCACCTGGGCGTGATCAAAGCCCTGGTGCACGCGGTAACTGATAGCGCGGTCGTTAAACAGCGAGGCAAACACCTCTTTCATGGCGTGGATAACATTGTCGACGCCGCGAATATTGAGGAAGGTTTCCTGCTGACCCGCGAAGGAGGCATCCGGCAGGTCTTCTGCGGTGGCGGAAGAGCGCACGGCAACCGCCATCTGGTCGTTACCGTCGGCCATTTTTGCGTAGGCTTCACGGACTGCTTTTTCCAGCGCTTGCGGCAACGGGGCTTCCACCACCGACTGACGAATCTCTGCGCCAACGCGCGCCAGCTCGACCACGTCATCAACGTTGAGCGCTGCCAGCGCGTCGTTGATTTTCTTGGTCAGGCCATTGCTATCCAGGAAGTCACGATAGGCCTCGGCGGTGGTCGCAAAGCCGCCCGGCACGGATACCCCTGCCGCGGCAAGATTGCTGATCATTTCGCCCAGAGAAGCGTTCTTGCCGCCTACCCGCTCTACGTCGTCTTTGCCCAGGTTTTCAAACCAGACTACATACTCCGCCAAGGTCATGCTCCCTTCATCAAAGGTTTAGCCGCCATTCCGGCCCAGTCGATACCCCTGTGGGAGCATCCGAGGCTCACGTCCCCGGGTCTGGGGGCATGATAATGGCAGGCAGTGGTTGTAATTGCGGGCGTATTCTACTCAAAATGAGTCCGCTTTGCCCGCCTCTTTTCGGCCCCCAGGCCCGGGCTAACTGATTAAAATACAGGCACTTTTTTCGTACTGCCGGCAGTCACGGGGCTTCCAGCCACGGTCTGGCGGCAACAGACACCCACACAGGTCCCAAGCCATGCAGCGCAGCGCCTATTTTGTCTCCGACGGTACCGGTATCACCTCAGAGACCCTCGGTCATTCCATGCTCAGCCAGTTCGGCAGTGTTGAGTGGAAACACATAACCCTGCCCTTCGTCCAAAGCGACGAGCAGACCCACGAAGCCGTGGCCGCCATTAATGCTGCGGCCAGCCGTGACGGCTGCAAGCCGGTGGTGTTCTCGACGCTGGTGGATGAAAGCCACCGTGCCATTCTGTCGCGCTGCAACGGCCTGGTGCTGGACCTGTTCGCAGTATTCCTGTCACCGCTGGAACAGGAGCTGGGCATGCCGTCCAGTCATACCGTCAACAAGTCTCACTCGATCAAGGACAAGGCGGCCTACCGCATCCGCATGAACGCTGTGCATTTCGCACTGGACAACGATGACGGCGCGCGTACCCGCGCCTATGAAGAGGCGGACATCATCCTGATTGGCGTATCCCGCAGCGGCAAGACCCCAACCTGTGTCTATATGGCAATGCAGTTTGGCCTGAACGCAGCCAATTACCCGCTGACCGAAGATGATTTTGATGACCTGTCATTGCCGAAGTGTCTGGTGCCCCACAAAGACAAGATTTTCGGGCTGACCATCAATCCGGAACGCCTCGCCGCGATCCGCAGCGAGCGCAAGCCCGGTAGCCGCTATTCATCTGCGCGACAGTGCGACCTCGAAATTCGCGGACTGGAGGCTATTTACGCCAAGCACAATATCCCCTACCTCGATGCCACCGAGCTGTCTATCGAGGAGATATCGACCCGCATCCTTGCCAAGATGGGTCTGCTGCGGCGCTTGCAGTAATGATTAACGGCGCCGCAAAAGCAACAACGTAAGCCACCACCAGGCCGAGACGCCGCCACTGCCTTTGCTGCCCGACGCCGGCGCCGCAGGCTCTGGCGGCAATATAAACTGCAATAGCGCGCTGAAACTGTTGTCACTGGCGCCGTTCAGATCCAGGGTGGGAAAGTCGCCGTTGGCGGCCGTCAAGGCAACATCTATGTTTGCACCAACCTGTTCCTGCGACGTCAACATGATTTCAACGTCCAGGCTTGTACTGACACCCAGTGTGCCCAAATCACAACGAATGGCATCTGTTTGTGCACAGGTCGCACCCACGGCCCCGGTGAATACATAGTCTTGCAAAGGGTCGTAAGCCAAAGTCAGCAACACCGAATTGGCTGCGACGGACGCCGACCTGTTCTCGGCACGCAAAAACAGTGTTGCCTGACCATCTGTTGTGTCACTGCCCCTCGCGATGAAGCCGAGGTTCTCCACCAGCAGATTGGGAGACGTTGACGAGAACACCACTTGCTCGGCCAGACTGTCATTGTCCACCCTGTAATCGTCAACCGACTGCGCACCACGCTCAACACGAAGCTCGGCAACCGTTTCCGTGGCAACCGCCGGCGTCAGCGTGAAGGTCGCCGTCAAGGTGGCGTTGGGTAGCAAAGTTGGAGCATAGCTGCACTGAAAACCTCCGGATACCACCGCACAGCTTAGCAATCCAGCGTTATTCACCGACAGTGTCGCTGCTGCGTCGCTGGTAATGGTAAAGCTGCTGCTGGTAAAACTGGTCGACTGGCTACGATTGCGCAGGTTGACCGTAACCGGCACAGCGACGTTGACGGGATTTGAGCTGCTCACTGCCCAGTCCAGTGCCAGGTCACCAACTGGCTGACCTGCGGTACTGGCAGTGTCCTCAATCCAACTCAGGTAAGCATCAAGTTGCGTATAGACAGAGGGTTTGGCCGGATCGCCGCAGTTACTTCGATCACCAAAGCTCACCACGCCAATCACGCGCTGCATATCCTGGCGCGCATCGAATAACGGACTACCGCTATCGAGCGTACACGCATCTTCGCCATCCGGATCAGCAGGATCCTGACCGCCAGCGTCATTGGCTTCGATTTCACTGGCCTGAGGCTCAGATGCACAGAGCATCAAAGCAGGGAAATAGTTTACAAACAGGTCGAAGTTATATGCCGATTCACAGAAATTGTCGGTGTTGAGATCAATTGCAACTTGCTGCAAGACCGGCGAGAAAATACCGTTGCTGGCCAGCCTGCCGTAGCCAAATACCTGCACCTCGTCATTGAGGCTGTCGGCAGCCGATTGCAGTGCCGTAAAATCGCCACCACGCGTCAAACTCGCCGGTGTGTTAGACGCCGGCGAGCTCAGCCGCAAGAGCGCCAGGTCATCATTGAATACGGCGTCGTTAGTGAAGTGACCGGGGTGCACGTACTTGGCGCTTGCGGTCATCAGCGCCGGGGCGGCGACATTCAGGTTCTCACCGCCTATCAAAAGCCGCAGGTCTCCGACATCGGCCAAACGGTTATCCACACAGTGCCCAGCCGTGAGCACCCAGTTCGGACTGATCAATACGCCACCACAGTATTGCCGGCAAAACAGCTCACTACCGCCACTGGCCAAACAGGAGGCATCGGTGGGAATTTCCGCGTTGTAGTCTGCAAGGCCGACCATCCAGTCGGCGCTGCCAAGCTCAGCCGGCGAACCTCCGGTCACAGCAAACAATTGCCCCGGAACAGCGAGTAGCAAAGCGTACGAAAAAGCAAGGAGCGTCAGGAGCCGTCGAACAGACGTAAAGGCAGGAAACACAACAAAAACGTATGAGTCATTGCTAGACATACTCAATCACACTGCGATACGCCAGACCGGGCAGGTCTGGCGTACTGCGATCAGTATTTGGGGGACAGAGTCAGCGCGGAATGCCACTGCCCCTGCGGAATTACAATAGTGCCCAGATTGTTGTTACCGAACTCGACCCGATTGATCTGGAATACCGAGCCGCCCGCCACTTCAGTGCCAATAACGATGTCATTGGAAATAACCAGCTGCGGCGGAAGATCCGGGCCTGTTTCTACATCCCCGCGGATATCCAATCTACCGTTACGGAAGCCCATACTGCCGCGGATGTCAGCAAAGCGGAAATCGACATCGGGCTTGGACGGCTCCGCCAACGAAATATAGGTGCCGTCATCGCTAACATCTCCCGCCGTGTTCTGGGAGAAGTTGGCGATATTGGAGTTGGTGAAGCGCACCGTGGCATCATAGCCAAGATACGACTCGCCTGGCGGTGCGGGGCGCAGGGTAAAATCGAACTGATCCATCTCAAGGTTAATGTCGAGATCGAACGCCTTGATTCGCTGGTTCAAATCAGGGATGTCGCCGCCGCCAAACTGCCCCTTCATCTGCAGTCGCACCTGATCCGAGTTCAGGTTCAAGCCTCCGCTCACACCAGAAGTAAGAGAGAAGTACATATCGTTTGCCGCAACCAGAAACGCTGAGTCAGTGAAACCAATCGCCAGCCCGAGATCGGTATCACCGATCATGAAGTGGGTGCCGTATTCCCAGTTAGGACCGCGCTCGAAAATGTTGCCATCGCCATCCGCGTCATTGCTGTCGAAGGTCTGATTGGTGACCAGAATATCTGCGCGCACGCCTGTCGATGTGCCATCGCCACCAGGATAGAAATAGAGGTTGCTGTCGACATTGCCCCAAGTGTAGATAAGCGCCCAGCCGAAGGTCAGATCCGGGTTCGGCGCATCAATAACCTTCACAGAACTTGAATAGGCACGCAGTGACAGGTCTCGAATCAGAATAGCCATAGCGTTGTTTTCAGGCGCGATATCGAGATACTGACCACCCTTCGGTGTACAGCTGCTTGCCGGGCCAGACCAGTTAGCCCCCCAGCAGAGTCCACCCGGCCCCTCGCCCGCATCAATCATGTCCAGCGCCAGCAACGGCAGATCAAAGCCGTAGCCTGCGCCCGGCAGTTTGGTCCAGTTGCCAAATTCAATGGAGCTCCGATTGCCTTCTGCCTCACCAACAATCCAGCGAAATGTCGGCTCGTAATCCCAGCGCATGGACAGATTGATACCTTCAGTTTTTGCGCTCTGATCATAGGTCTGGTTAGGCACCGCACCCGTCAAGCTGGAAGCGAGCCAGCTGCCGCCGGGACGCACGCGCACTTGCGCATCGGTCAGACCACCGGTCCAGCCGAAACGCAATACAGGACGGTCATCCGCATCCAGCCGTGTGAACTGCGAGGATGGCGACTCGTCATAGAGAAGGTCGAACGTCATATTGAAATTGACATCGCCTTCAACAAGGATGCCCTGGCTGTCGATGCCAACAATGCCACTGGGCATGTCCCAGAGAAAATCGAGATCATGCAGCATGATTTCCGGAGACGTGCCCGTGCCCTGCTTGTAGTAGTAATCCGCATCCGTCAGCGCCATATAAAGCGACGCCGTCGTGTTGGCAGTATTGAACAGACCTGTCTGGTTAACGATGGAGAACGAACCGGATGAGTCCAGCACAGCTGTACCAATGGAATTGGTGACATCTGCACCATTGCGGATGGCATCCACTCGCACACGCATTCTCGACCAGTCGAGACCAAATCTGATCGAAGGCGTGCCGCCAATAGTGCCCGCGTCGACCATTGCGTTAATGCCTAACCCGCTGACGCCGGGATTGGCGCCATCAAGATCGATGCTCTGGATGGTGACACCATCGAGATCGAGTCTGTCTGAATCAGGGAGCCATTGAATGTTGTCGGCCGTTATCTGGCCGCCAAGCGAGACGGTAAGGCCGTCCTGCCCAGACACGGAGGACAGTTCACCGTCCGACATGTCTTGCAGCGCGAACGCCAGGGGAGTCATCAGCAGTGCCGAGCTTCCGGCCAGAAGCGAGGCGATTTTTTTATTGTTTTTCATAAGGTTACTTTCGTCGCGAACGAAGTATAAAACAGCATCCAGTATCAGCCGCCGCCCCGCCAGGGTCAATGCCGGCACTGCCCTGTACACAAAAAAGCTACAAAACCCGGCCTCGAGCCGTTCCTTTAAATTGCTTATTTTACAGTCACTTAGAAGCCAGACTCGCGTATCAGCACTGCCAGAGCACGGGTCAGCCCGGTCACCAACAGACTATTGCGGTGCGCACCTGTGACCAGCTCACCACGCACTCTCCAGCTGTCCGTTTGCCCGAGCTGCGCGGCGTCATCGGCGTCGACCGTTGCACTGACAAGATAACGGGCGTCAATGGGGTGGTGGCGCCCTTGTATCAGGTCTGCCGGGATCTCCCCGCCAAACAGGGATGACTGATAAGGCGGGTCCAGCACCTCAACGCTGGACTGGCTAACCCGCTCCAGTCGGACCTCCAGCAGCGCGGGCATACCTCCCATGTGGATGTAGAAGCGGCCCGCCTGCCCCTCCACCATCGCATCAAGCTGATCTTCTGACGCCCAGGCGGTGATCCTGTAGCGACGTTGGTCCACCAACGTCAACAGCGGCGCGGTGCTGTCAAGCCAGCGCCCGCTATTAAGATCCGGCGCAAGATCACGCACTGTGCCGTCAAACGCGGCTCTGACTTCCAGCTGCTCCAGCGCCTGGTCTATGGCGCGCAACTCCGCACTGGCCTGCCCTATCTGCTGTTCAATCACCAGTCGCTGTCCGGAAAACTTCTCACTGGTCTGACTGCGACCACGCGCCGCTTCAAGCCTGGCAAGGTCGGCCAATGCCATCTTTCTGGCGTGCTCAAGGTCCGGTGACGTCATCGTGACAAGCAGTGCGCCTTTCTTTACCTGCTGGCCGTCCGTCACATGGACCGTCTGGAGCTGAGCTGGCTTCTGGGTGAACACGCGCACATAGTTTTCTGCGGTCATAACGGCAGGTAGCGCGACTTCCGTTTTCCACGGATAGAGCAACAGCACTAACAATGCAGCTGACAATCCAAGCCAGAAGCGTCGCGCACGCGGGGGCATTTCCGATACATGGCCTCGCCACACCTTCAACTCGTTGAGGATTGGCCGCGCAATAAACCACCAGATCTCCACTGCGAAAAGCAGCACACCAAGCGCCTTGAAGAAGAAGTGGTATACCAGCAGCGCGATGCCAAGAAACAAAAAGAACCGATAAACCAGCATCGAATAGGCGTACAGGATACAAAACCGATGCATATCTCGAGGAAGTTCTTCTGGCGGCGGCACATTAACAGCAAGTAGCCATTTTCGCAGATGCCAGCGCGCCAGCGCCAAGGCGCGATCTTGCAGATTCGGAAAACCGAGAATATCCGACAGAAAATAGTAACCATCGAATCGCATAAGAGGGTTCAAATTAACCAGCACACTGGTTATCAGCGCCGTCGTTGCAACGGTAAAGGCCACGCCCCTGGCAACACCCTCCGGCAGAAATACCCAGAGGAACATGGCATAAGCGGCCAGAGACAACTCAGTCAGGACACCGGCCGCAGCGATCATCGCTCGCTGACGACGGGATGTGAGACGCCAGGCCTGAGAGGCATCGGTATATAACACTGGCCACATCACCAACAAGGCAACCCCCATGGTTGGCACCTTGATGCCGTAATGCTTGCACATCAGCGCATGACCAAGCTCGTGTAACACCTTGACGACTGAAAGTGAAAGCGCAAATACCACAAAGCCTTGCGGTGTCACCAGCCATTTACCCGAACTCAGAAAAGCATCCCAGTTTCGGATCACGGAAAGAAAGCCGATCAGACCAACAACGATAGACAAGGTGAAAAACCAGCGCCGCTGGAATCGGTGCGTATGACGGTACAACCGGGCTAGCCAGGCGTCGGGATGCACCAGCGGCACTCTGACGAAAAGATAGTTATGCAGCAGACTTTCCCACCACTTCTTCTGCCGCATCGCCTGAAGCTTTGCAAGCCGACTTTTCAATGCCGTCCTGGCGACATCAAGCAGCTCCGCGTTGACCAGAAATTCGAGCAAATCAGAGACATCATCCAGATGATAGACAAACCCGCTTGCTGCACTGGCCGCATCACAGACATCTGAAACCACCGTGCGCTGCCAGTTGGAAAGAAGATAGAAGTCGCGTGCGCCAATATGAAAAAATCGACCTCGCGCCGGATCGTAAATGGTCCATCCAGGCTCTCCATGCCAATCTCGCGCGGCAGGCTGCAGCTGTAAATCCTCCCGTAACGCAGGCAGCCGTTGATCAGGTTGCAGCCCTTCCGGCTTTTTCTCCTGCTGGCCTTCTGTCGCGACAACGTCCATTACCAACCCAACATCTGACGGGCCCATGCCAGCGGTTTTCGCACAATCAGGTATATGATCGGCGCCCTGTCCCCATAGATCTTGGCTGTGCCACGCATGCCCAAGCGGGCATTGCCCTGATCAAAATCGGCAATCAACGGATAGGCGAGCAACTGATCGCCAACCGGCTGTGCCTCGTAACTGGTCTGGGTTATTTCAGCATCAAAGCTGCTTAATGGCGCGGCATTGGGATAGAACACCACCGCAGCGCCCTGCTCAATGGCGATGGCGTCGTCGACGGGCAGCAACAAGCGCAATCGCGTTTGCTCGGGATTGGCAAGCGTCATGACACGCTGCCCAACATTGACCGGGCGCCCGATCCAGTCATTCTCGTCAGAGAAGACTGCCACTCCAGCGCTCGACGCGACCACTCGGCTGCGGGCGAGCAAGTCGCTGGCCCAGTCCACTTGCGCCTTCTCACGCTCGAGCACCGCACGCAGCTCGGCAGCGCGGGCCAGACACTCGTCACAACCAAACGAGGCCTGCGCATTCTTGAGATACTCCGCTTCCGCGACCTCATAGGCGCGTTGCGCAACATTAAGTCGATTGGATAACTCGGTATCCTCCATCACGAACAGGGTCTCGCCGGGCTGCACCAACTGATTGGGCCGCACCGCCACGTCCTTGATCGCACCGCTTAGCGGGGCCGACACCACCACTGGGTCGACCGGAATCACTTCCGCTGGCGCGAGTACATACTGGCGCACCGGGAATAGCAGCAGCACTACTGCTGCCACTACATATCGTCGCCAATAGCGCTTGAGATGCTCCACCACAAGCTTCTTGTGGTCCGGTTGCGCAAGCGCCAACCAGGCATGGGAGAACGCGTCAGCCACCAGCTCGGCCAACGCTTTGTGACCATCCAGCCAAGGCTTTCTTGACGCTAACAACAAACCGCCAATAAAGCCGCCTCGGCCACGTACCATAGGTATGTAGAGGACCTGCGGCGAAAGATGCTCTGCCCAATCCGCAGCAAACTTTTCAGGAACTTGTGAGGCATCCAGATCAACCACTTTGGCGTGCCACTCCTGCTGCACACACCATTCGATCAGCTCCTGAGTCCAACGCACAGGCAGCGCATCGGGGTCAATGTCAGAGACATTTGCGGCGCGCTTGATTCGCGGTCGACCAAACTCGTCAAATAGCCAGAACCAGACCTGGTCAGATGCCAGTACGGTGCGGATATCGTTTACGAAGATAAAAGAAAGTTCTGCCTGCGTTTCTGCTTTACGAGCTTCCGCCTGCAAGTGAACAAGCGCGGAAAGAGCATGCAGCCTCTGGTCGTTGGGGTCCGCCATATTCAGGGCTGCCGGAAAATTGCTTCGCCACTCATGCCCGGCAAAAGGCCGTCAGGAGGCGTCAGAATCTTCGCACGAATCGGAACCGTCTGGCTCACCGAATCGATACGTGCGCCGATCGCAGTTACCTTGGCGTCAACGCTGGATTGAAGCTCGTCAACACGCACAGAAAAAACCGAGTCTACTTTCAACCAGGAAAGCCACTTTGAAGGCACCAACGCCTCGACTTCAAGTGGCCCGGTTTTAACGATATCAATCAGCAGGGCACCGCGGCTGACGGTTTCCCACTGATTCACATAAACCTTAACCACTCTGCCGTTATAGGGCGCTTGAATGCGGCAATCACTCACAACCGCCCCCAGCCTTTGATGCTCTGCTGACGCCTGTGCAACCTCAGCCTTGGCCAACTCGAGCTCGAGATCTGATATAGCTTGCAGTTTGATCAGCGCTTGACGCGACTCAAGATTCTTTTCCGTCTTTATCTTCACGGCTTGCGCCGCCGCGAGAGCCGCCTTCTGGTGTTCACAAGCAAAGGACACCAGCACATCACCTTTAGAGAACTTCTCGCCGAGCGACTTGGGAAGCGCGGTAATACGTCCTTCCATCTGGCTCGCCAATCGAGCCTCATCCTGAGCTTTTATTTGCACACGTGTTGACAACGTTGCTTGAGTGGCGGGTGCGATACCGCTCACCATGACAGGTTCTGCGCCACCTTGGCTGGCGGTAGCCAGGATCATCAACATCACAATAAAGCGCATTCACCTTCTCCGCTTACTTCGGGGGCAGGCATCTCGAGCGCCATCGCGTCCGAGGCATCAGGGAGCGGCGACTCAGTCACTTCGACTCCCTCCTCACCTTCAGAACTATCCTGTTTGGCTTCGGCTCGCAACGCAGCGAGCTCAGCTTGCATGCCACCATTGATCCACGACTCAATTTCTTCAGCCTTACCTGCCAAGTCTTCGCTCTCGTAGCTTTCAGGGACTGCGCTGATGCCAATACTGGATGCGAGAAGCAACTGCGCACGGCGGTACTCAGCACGATCCAGAGCGGACTCGAGCTTGATCAATAAATTATTCACTTTGGCTCGAACCAGCGTCAGATTGTCGAGCGCCGCTGCGCTGGCGCGCGCCTGTAACATGGCCAATTTGCGATCATCCACCTCTTCAAGCTTATCGCTCAGACAATACTCCAGCCGCGACGCGGTTACAGCCTTATCAGCAATAACGACCTGCGTCAGAATTGCCGTCGCCTGTAGATCAATGCGCGCCTGAGCGGATTGTTTGCCAAGCTTGCCAAGCCGGTGTCGACCAGGAAGCGACGCAAGATTAATCAGGTTCCAGGACAGGTTCACACCGGTGTCATCCCAACGATTATTCACCAGAAATGAATTGCTGTCGTAGTTGGTGCCATAACTAAATATCAGGGAGGGAAACGCCTCAAGCAAACGCCGCACCGCATCACGATCCGCATTACGGGCATGATACAGCGCCTGCTTCATTTCCGGCCGCCTCAGCAACGCTTGCCATTGCGCCTCCTCAACCTGCATTTCGGGCAGCGGTGCAACCGCCTCGCGATCCTGCAAAGGCGCTGGCAACGGCAGATCAACGCCTGCCGGCAAGGCGAGCAGCCGCGCGAGCTCATCCTGGGCCTGGTTCATTTCCTGGCCGAGCTGGTTGATGCGCTTCAAAATCAACAGCAGCGCCGCCCGATACTCCAGTACGCCAACCTGATCCTGTAAGCGTCGATTAAGAATCTGTTCAGATTGATCCAGCGCCAACAACAGCTGTTGCCGGGACTGGGTAATGTCCTCACGCATGCGTTGGTAGGCCAGCGCTTTATCCCACGCGAAAATCAGCTCTATGGAAAGCTGCTGGAGCACGCGTCGACGCTCTTCTTCGGCGATCAGGGCCTGCTCGCCAAACTCTCTGGCACGGAACCAGGCCAGACTGAAATCGAGCACATTCCAGCTCATTTCCAGATCATAGCTGTGGCCTTCCTTGTCGCTGGAGGTGGATGGCTCCAGTGACACGAGACCAGTAGAGACACTTTCACTGACAGAAGCGCTGATATTGGAACGGTTACGATAACCGGCGCGGGCGGTCAACGCGGGCAACATCGAAAGGTTGGCAAGTTTGCGATTTCCGGTCGCCATAGCGGCATCAAACGCACGCAAGCGGAATTCGAGATTGTTATCAAGGGCCCACGCCAACGCCTGGGGCAAAGTCAGCTCATCACCTACATCGTTGAGGCGCTGTTGCAGAATGTCTCGACGCAGCTCAGCCGCGTCGATCATATCCTCTTGCGTCAATGGGGGAGGCGCGGTACACCCTGCCAGCAGGACCATCAGGCCCGCCAAGACGCCGCTTCGAAACATCAGTCCCCTCTCCTTACTCGCCACCCGGGCGAAAAAATATGGGCATGCGCTCGCACGCATGCCCACCTTGATCGAGGTTTATCAAGCAACCAGATCTGAAAGTCTATCGACCAATCCTTGAATCCGCGCACTCACCGCGCCACCGCTTTGTTCCAACTGGGCAGAAAAGCCCTGCGGCGCCTCCTGTTGAAGATTGGCATCAGCACGCTGGACATCCTGCTGCGCTTCCGCGGCGTCGCAGTCCTGCTCACCTTCACACGCTTCAGCATCCGAAGCGTTGCTGGTCTCAACGAGTGGATTCAGAGTACGCAGTTCAAACAGCAGCGCTGTGACCGGATCCATGTCGTTGGCCTGCTCACCTGATTCGACCTGCTCGGACTGATACATCTCCAGCTCGTCCGACTGCTCGACGCCCGCTGCTTCGCGCAAGCGCAACTCTTCTTCAATCGTATACGAGCGCGGCGCTTCGTCACTGACAGCATCCGGCACAGACATTGACTTGACCAATGTCAGATCCGACAACGGCGAAATATTGACCGCGGAAGAGCCAGACAACGTCAGTCCATAGGTCAAGCCTGCCGCCAAATTAGCGGAACGATCGGCATTCGGCGCGCCGCCAATAATACGCTGGCCGCCAATGTCCACCGAGTAGCCAAGCTGATTGCCCGCTGCGGTAGTGCTGCCGCCCGCGCCACCGGCATATCGCTGGCCTACCCAGCCATAGCCGGACCAGAAGCGATATGCATAGACAGCACCGTTATTGTTCGCATTCAGATCACCACCGACCGCCATGCGGATACCGTTGGACTCCACATCGCCCTGCACATCGAGGCTGACCGAATAACCAAAACTCTGCAGCGGCGACGTGTCATAAGCGGTAACCGTACTGCTCAACGCCAGCGTTCCAACGCCACCCGCCAGATTGTTGGTTCTGTACACATAGACCGCCCCCGCGTTGGTGCCCACAGTGTCATCACCCGGGGTGCCCACAGTCACAATGGCACTGGCATTTCCGGCAAAGGAATCGATGTCCACGCTCCAGCCGAAATAATCTGCATCGTTAACGCCGCTGGCTTTTATCAGCTTCGTCGAGCCGCCAGAAGTCGAGAACACATATACGCTGCCGGCATCGGAGCGGCCACTGTGATCATCACGCACAGCGCCCACTGCAAATACGTTCTGATCGAAAGCAACGCTCTGACCAAACATATCACCACGTGTGGTATCTGAACCGCCATCAGAGGTTGGCGTTCTCTTGTTGACCGCAGCGTTGCCTTCTGTAGTTACGCCCTGCAACCAGTTAAAGCGATAAACTGCCCCGTCATTGGTATTCACGCCACTGTTATCGTCCAGCGGCGCACCTACAACTACCTGGGTACCATTGTGATTGAGGGCGACTGAGGTGCCGAAGCGATCGCCAACTGCTGCATCGGAAAGCGAGACCTTGGTAGTGGCGGCCGCAGCCAAGGTGCTGCCTGTGCGTGTGTAGTAATACACCGCACCACGCTGACCGTTCTCCATCGGCGCACCGACTACAATTCTGCTGCCGTCATCGCTGATATCAACGGAAGTACCGAACGCTGTGCCCGCCGTGCCAGCGATGGTTTGACGATGCACCCAGGCGCCGCCGGTAAATTCAAAAAACTGAATCTGGCCAGCGCCACCATTAGCGCCAGGCGCGCCATATACAGCCCATGTGCCGTTATTGGACACAGCGGAACTGAAGCCCAGCTTGGAACCTGCAGCGGCGCCACCGTCAGTGATCAAGGGTGCAGAGCCGGTCGGCGGGAAGACGCCCACTTCAAACACGGTTTCAGCCGATGCACCGTGATTATCTGTCGCAATCAAACGCACCTGGAAGATGGTGCCGAGCGGATCGGTAGGCGTGCCGGTGAAACTTGTGCCATTGAAACGAATCCAGCTGCCTGTACCCGCCCCCGCCGAGCTGCCAGTAATCGGCGTGCCGTCAATCAGTTGCGCTGTGTAAGTGATGGTATCGCTGGTCGGGTCGATATCCTGAAAGTATCCGCCGGACACAACATTGAAATTGAAGGTTGCTGCGCCGGTGCCCGACTCCGCCACAACGCGATCAATCGGCGTAACCAGTACTGGCGCATCATTGGTGTTCGCAACGGTAATGGTGAAAGTATCTTCTACATAGTTGCCAAAAAAGTCCGTCGCGCGGACGGTCACCGTATGCACGCCTACATTGCCATTTACGGGCACGCCGGACAGTGTGCCGTCTGCACTGATTACCACCCAGTCCGATCCTGGCCCGGTCTGGGAAGTGATCGTGAACTTCAGATCTTCAGTGAAATCGAGTGCATCGCCAGTATTCGGATCGACCCAGGAAAAGTCCGGATCAGTGAAGTAGCTGGCCAGAGACGTGGAGAGTACCACGTCTTCCGTCGCATTCAGGTTCGGTACCGGGGAGACCAGCTGCGGCGTTTCATTGGTGCGCCCGACATTCAGGAAGAAAGTGGTGTCATGCGTGGCACCGTTAGTGTCAGTCGCTCGCACGGTAATCTGAAACTGTGAATACGGCGTCACGCCGGTCAGGTTGTAATTAATGTTGCCGGTGCGGAAACCCGTATCAGAAATACTCAGCGACGGGTTGGATGAGGCTGCACCCAACGTCTGGGTAATCCCGACAATCGAGTAATTCAGGTCATTGCTGGTATCAACATCGCTGAAGACATTGTCGCGAATGGATATTGTACCCACCGATGGCGTCTGCGGGCTCTGCGCATTGGTCGGGTCATTGGCCTGGGCGATGGTAGCATCGGCCAGCCCCACGCCATCGGTCGGCGCATCGTTGGCGCCCTGGATCGTGAAAGTCACGACCGCCACGGACGTCCAGGTGGGATTGCTGTTGTCGGTTAGACGGTATGTCACGGTTACCCGCGCAGTTTCGCCGACGGCGAGATACTGGAAGCTCGAGCCAGGATTATAGGACAACGTCGAACCATTCCAGCTCGCGGTACCAACACCATTTTGCGCAATGATATCAACCGTGATGGAGCCGAGCGTCTCGCTGCCCAATACATCGTTACTGATGATGTTGTACGTCGCGGCGCCAACATCTTCAGAAATCGAGTAATTGTCTGCAACAGCGACAGGTGTGCGCATATAAATGAATGCAACGCCGCCATCATTGGCATTATGGCTGGGCGCACTGACCGCCATCAGGTTGCCCTGAGAGAAGCCGATAGCCCAGCCTGCGCGCAGACCATTGGCAAAGCCTAGCTGGCTTGCGGTAAAACTGCGAATATTGGTTCCGGCCGGGTTGTTTGTATTACCCGTGGCCCAGACACCATCAGTATCTTCAATGTAGAACACTGCGGCAGCGTTGTCCGCCTGACCTGGCAAGCCAACGATGACACGCGCATCACTGACACGCACAGAAGCGCCAAATTTGTCGCCGGCACCAATGCCCGTCAGACCATAAATATTCATCGGCGCTTGCAATGTGTTCATTGCGCTGCCGGATGTCTGATAAATATAAATCTCGCCACCGCCCTCTGAGGGCGACCCGGCAACGATGGTATAGCGGCCGTTCGCATATTCCATATCCACCGCGTGACCGAAGCGGTGACCATCGCCACCATTTCCGCCATTCAAAGAGCCATCGGCATCACTCTGCCCAGTTAGGTAGGTCCAGCTGCCGCCATTATAAGGCGTGGTGGTCGGCGCGCTGGTTGAGGTCTCCCCCCAACTGTAGACATACACGCGACCAAAGTTGGCCCCATTGTTAGTGCCGTAGGCGCCCTCGCCATTGGTATCAAGCGTCGGGTTACTGACAATGAAATAGTCTTTGGCGATTGACACCGATGCACCGAAAGAGCCAGCGGAATTGCCGCCAGAAGTTTCCGGCTCATCAAAAAAGCCCGCCGCTGTGCTGGTCCAGTCTCCACCCGCAGAGTTGTCCACCACCCAGAACACGCGGCCCTGTCCGCCGCCGCTGCCCTCATTGGGCGCACCGACGATGATGTGCTTGCCATCAACGTCAAGGAATTGGCTCTCGCCAAAACCGTCAAGCAAACCGCCTATACGAGTGTCTGTTCCGGATGCGCCTGTTGCAGCGGCAAAGTCCACGCTGTTGCGGAACGTCCAGGTATTGTCGACGAGCTCATAAATTGCGATTGCACCAGCATTGCCGGCAAGAGGATCAGCAACCACCATAATGTTGCCGTCAATGGCAACGCCGCGACCGAACTGCGTGGTCCAGAAAGTGGTATTGGGGCGAGTGATATTCGTGCGCGTGATGGAGGTTCCCTGCACGTAAAATGCAGCCACCTGTCCATTTCCGTTACTTCCGGCAACCACCCAGTCACCGTCTGCTGCAACCGCCCAGCCCAACTCAGTGTCAGCCGTTACGCCGTACTGGGTACTGAACTTGATGCCTTCAAGGTCGAGGGTGTGGCCATAATTATCAGGGTTCAGTGTGGCTGCCTCGATTGCGCCCACTGTGACTTCAAGGTCCCAGTCGCCGGCAGCGCCGGTTAAATCATCTGACGCCGCCACATCGGCACCGGAGAGTGTCGCCAGCCTGTTCAACAGGGCTGCGCCCTCACCGTCCTGGGCGACATTACAACCATAAATCAGCAGGTCGCCATGCTCTGCCAGCGCGCTACCGATATCGCCAAAATGCAGACCATAGTTTTCGACAGAGTCATTGGTAATCAGATCAGAGCCGGCCACAAACTCTGCATTGCCGCCGTGACTGATCAGGTGAATAGCATCGAGGTCGGACATACCGATCAGATGCTGGCGCATCTGCTCAATGCCACTGCTATCGGAATCAAGCAGGAAGATTTCGGCGCCGGCCGGGATATCATCAATCAGCTCTTCGATATTCTCGACACGCGCATCGATAAAGTAGACTTCGCGAGTGGGATCGTTCTGCTGGACCGGCACATCTACGGCGACAGTGTCTGGCGTAGTGGTAGCGTCCGCTGTGCTAGCCTCAGCGGCCTGATCAACCACGGTTTCAGCCAGCGCGGCGTCGAGCAACACCCTCGGCTCAAGTGAGATTCGGCGGCTGCCTCGGGACGGCGAAGGAGAGGACGACCTCGACTTGCGCATGGAGTTCTCCAATAGATGTCGGTATTGTTGTTATGGCGTCTAGAATAGGCCGAACAACTTATGACTTCAACAACAGGTTCCCCCGTAAAAACGCGCACAACAAGCCATTCCAGCCCCTATTTTCAACGCCTTATCGGTCTCGTTGAGCAGAAAGGTAACAGCGCCGAGCAAGCCATGATCCGCACATGGCAAAGTGAAATCGGAGACTTCCTGGAGGGTCACGCAAAGGGCCTGATCCGCGGGGTACAACGCCTCGAAATCGGCCTTGAGGACGCACTCGCGCTCAAGCTCAATATCAAATCAGCGGGCGATCTGCCCGCCGCCGGACTGCTGGATGTTTACGCCCGTCTGCCCGCCTTCAGCCCCTGGGTAGCCCGTATCCTGACGTACGGCAGGCGCTTCCATGCGGGCATCAAAGTCACCCCGGAAGTGCTTAGCCGCGAACTTTACGTCTATGCCACCGGCGAAGATCTCAGCGCCATCCTTGGCGACGACCATCCGATCACCCTTGCACACGGGGAACACAAGGCACTTTTTCTCGGTATCGACGACGATCGCGGCCTAAGCCTGTATTTCGACGCAGATTCCCGGAGCTTTGTCGAGCAGGTAGAACAGGATGCCCGCCATCCGCTCAGCGCCGGCAAACTATGGGCCTGGCAGCAAATACGCTATCAGGGCGACCGCCTGATCGCCGGCAAGGAAGCTTTTGAGATCACGCCACTTCCACTCTCCCTTTCACTGCGCCTGCTCAGCCACTACCCCTTTCCTCACTTCCGCTACCTGATACCCAAGCGGGAGCTGAAAAATGGCAACTTTGGCCGGGACAAGCACACGGGTCGTTACGCCTATTACACCACCGTGAGCTAGGGCCAGTGACGATCTGGGATGTCATCATCGTTGGCGCCGGGCCGGCCGGCAGCAGCCTGGCTATCCACCTGTGTCGGGCGGGCAAGCGCGTTTTATTGCTCGACAAACGCCGCTTCCCAAGGCCGAAGCCCTGCGGTGGCCTGCTGTCACCGCTGGCGCTGAAGATGGCGCCGCTGCCGCTCACCCCCTGCTTTCGCGCCACCCCTTCGCTGGTCACCGAAATCGACGCCAGCGGACAAACCAGCTTGCATCAAGAGACCACGGCACTGGTCAGGCGACTGGAAATGGACCACTGGCTGCTTCAGCAAGCCATCGCAGCCGGCGCAACACTGCTCACCATCCGCGGGCTGCGCAAAATTACTCAAGGCGAATCGGTAAGGTTGACTCTTAGCGACAGACGCATGCTGCTAGCGCGCGTACTGGTAGGCGCCGACGGTGCAGCCAGCAGTGTCCGTCGTCTGATCGGTGAAGAGCGCAAAAGTCCCGGGTTTGCGATCGAGAGAGAGGTGCCATTGCACAAGCCTCCGCGCGAGATGCTGTTCGACTATCACAGCGTCAAGGGTGGCTACGCCTGGTATTTCCCGATGTCAGGCTCTGTGAACGCCGGCATCGCCAAGTTTGATGGTGAGCGTCCCGACCCTGATGCACTGGACGCGTGGATAGCAGCGCACTTCGGCGCAGATGTCGACGCGGCAAAGGCCGTGGGCGCGCCAATTCTGACCTGCCAATATGGATTTCTGCCTGGAAAGGACCGCGTGCTGCTGATTGGCGACGCGGCCGGGCTGGCCGATGACCTGACTGGGGAAGGCTTGTCGCATGCCTTCGCCTCCGCACGGTTCGCTGCAGCAGCGCTACTGGATCACCCTGAGCATCCTCTAGCGCTTTACAGCCAGTTGCTGACCCGGCACTGCGTTGCTCACCTGCACCAGCGCATCGGTCACGCCAATGCACTTTATCTTGGTGACTTCGGCTGAATCAAGGGAACACCGGACACTCGGTCTGTGACTGCCGGAATACCATATGGCGATTCGTTGGCAAGCCGACACAGGTGAAGTCAATGGCGTAGTTTGGCCAGACAACAGTGATATTGGCAACGCTGGTCGCGGCGCCAAGACCAAAGTGCAAATCTGTCGGATTCTGGCTGACGTAGTTACTGTTCGCCTGCACAACGCGCGTCTGCACTTCCCCAAAACCGATGATACCGTTACCGTCGAGATCCGCTGTTACGATGACCTTTGCGCCAAGCGCCTCGGTGTTTGGCTTGTTTCCCTCCAGGCGCACCGACAGGAAATGCTTGCCAGCCCCGGCGCCGCTCTGGTTTTCATAAAATTTCGGCGTACTGGAGCTGTCGGCGACCGCAATATCAACATCGCCATCCCGGTCATAGTCCATGCAGACCACGCCGCGTCCGTTTGATGGCTCGAGTCCCCAGCTCTCACCTTGTTCCTCGAATGTACCGTCACCGTTATTGATAAAGAGTCTTGGTCGCGTGTTGATAAACTCCGCGGCGATAGACTTGTAATTATCTATACGGAAGGCGCTTCTATCGGTGCGTACGTCTTCCGGCACATAACCAAACCCATTTTCGTGGAAAATATCCAGCCAGCCATCGTTGTTGAAGTCAGCCATACAGGCGCCCCAACCCCACAGGCCTTCACGAACACCTGCTTGCTCTGTCACGTCCTTGAATTTCACCGAACCTATGACAGGAATAGATACGTTTTCATAAAGACGATTACCGGTAACTCCCCAAAAGCCTTCCGAGGAGCCGTTAGGATCATTAACTGAACTGACGAACCAGTCCTGATCGCCGTCATTATCGTAGTCACCGATCGTATGCCCCATACCATTTTCATCGGTGATAATGCCTCGGTCGGTAGCGTTCTTGAAATATCGCTTCCCTGCCAGCAGATCCCAGGCATTAGAGGTCACCAAAGAGGTGCTGAAATCGGAAGCCACGACAAGATCCTGGTAACCATCGCCATTAAAATCAACGAAGGCCGGCGAAAAGTTAAATGACTGGGTAACGCCATCACCGATTGATAACGCCGCAAAGCGATCTGCCGGATAAAGCTTCTCGCCGTCATTACGCCAAAAACTTGGCGATGACCCGGACACCCCGCCGAGCCCCCAGTGCGCAGTAAACATATCGGGCAAATTGTTCCGATCGTAATCCCCGAATGCGATACCGAAGGTATTGCGGGGCATTGGCAAAGTAGCGAGCATGGTGTAATTCGCGTCATCATCCCAACTACTGACGACAATGCTTCCGCTACGCGTATTACCCGCGACCCACTCGCGTCGGTAATCGCCATTCAAATCGGCCAGCGCTATGCCGGAAATACTCTTTCCAAGCCCATCTTCCACGCGATAATCACGACGATATCCATCTCCAGCCTCATTAACGTAAATCACCAGGCCCGAGGTATCGCCACCTGAAAAAATAAGGTCAGGCCAACAGTCACCGTCAACATAGGCGCCAGTCATGCCGCCCGACATAATCAAGGTTTCATACCAGGCACTGTTGCTGGACTCCCAGGTTGCAATGTCATAACCATGACGCGCTGTCAGACCAAGTTCTGCTCCAATCTCTACGAACTCTGCGGCGCCAGTATTTGCCTTCGCACTCGGCACTGGATCACAACTTTTCATGTCTTCGAAGCCGCCGAGCGCCACAAGATCCGGGAAAGGCAAAGTAAACTCTGGCGGGTAGCTGGTGTCTTCGGACGGCGGACTGATACCGTCATAGTTGGAACGAACGCCCATAAACAACGTATTGCCATCGGTAAACTTGTCGCCATCGGCATCCGTTTCTGCGTTACCCGGTGCCCATAGTGATGGACACCCCACCGCTGAAGCACAGACACCATTCTCGGCAAGCTCGAGAACCTTGTTGTCGCTAATGGCGCGCATAAACGCCTCCAGCGCTGCGAGCTCCTGCGGTGTCAGAGATCGCTGTGGCAACGCTTCGCCAGCGAAGCTGGTGGC
>CAYMEY010000005.1:209915-261678 GCA_964389795.1 uncultured Alcanivoracaceae bacterium | reverse complement strand
GATACCACTCCAAACAGGTCCCACACGTTTGTCTGCCTGATTGTTAAAGAGCGTCAGGGATACCCCCTGCGAGAGAGCGGCCATTCTACGCATGGCCCTCTCGGTGTCAAACACTTTTTGAAAGATTTTCGCCTTACTTCAGCACCACCCGGGCGATCTGCTTTTTGCCCGCCTGCACCACCGCAGACTGGCCTCGGGACAGGCTGAATTCAGCCCCTTTAGCCTCGCCATCAACGAATACTGCGCCGCGCGCCAGCACATCCCGGGCCGAGGCACTATTCTTTACCAACCCGGCCAGCCGCAGAATTGCCGCTATCGGCAGGGCATCACCTTCCGTCACCTCGAGCACCACCTCCGGGACATTCTCGGGGATCTCGCCGAGGCCGATCTGATTGCCCGCCGAGCGTGGCGCCGCTTCTGCCGCCGACGCATCATGGAAACGCGTGATCAACTCAGCCGCCAGCAGCTTCTTGGCCTCTGTAGGATGTCCCTCGGCGTCCGCCTGACGACGGATCTCGGCAATCTCCTCCAATGAGCGGAAGCTCAACAGCTCGAAGTAGCGCCACACCAGCTGGTCCGGCACCGACAGGACCTTGCGGTACATCTCGCCCGGCGCATCGCTGACACCTATATAGTTGCCCAGCGACTTGGACATCTTCTGCACACCATCCAGGCCCTCGAGGATCGGCAGGGTGATGCAGATCTGCGGGGTCTGGCCATAGGCCTTCTGCAGCGTACGCCCCATCAGCAGGTTGAACTTCTGGTCGGTGCCGCCCAGCTCCACATCCGCCTCCAGCGCCACCGAGTCATAGCCCTGTACCAGCGGGTAAAGGAATTCATGGATGGCGATCGGCTGCTCCCCCTTGAAACGCTTGCTGAAATCGTCCCGCTCCAGCATCCGCGCCACTGTGTACTGACCCGCCAGCTTGATCATCTCGGCAGCCCCGATCTGGTCCATCCACTCGGAATTGAACACCACCCGGGTTTTGGCCGGGTCGAGAATCTTGAACACCTGCTCTTTATAGGAGGCAGCATTGGCCAGCACGTCCTCGCGACTCAGCGGTGGCCGGGTCACGCTCTTACCGGTCGGATCGCCGATCATGCCGGTGAAGTCACCGATCAGGAACATGACCTCGTGGCCAAGCTCCTGAAATTGTCGCAACTTGTTAATCAAAACCGTGTGGCCGAGGTGCAAATCCGGGGCAGTCGGGTCGAATCCCGCCTTGATTTTCAGGGGGCGGCCGCTCTCGAGACGCTTTACCAGCTCTGATTCCTGAATGATTTCCTCGGTTCCGCGGCGAATTAGTGCCAGCGCATCTTCAAGGCTCGCCATGTATACTCCCGTCGCAAATTCACTGGTGGCGCCAAAAGGGCGGCTATTGTAGCACTTGAAGGCCGCAGCAAAAGGCGGTTATCTTTCGATCAACTCAGTAGCGTTTTCCCGACATAGCAGCCACTTAGGCATATAACCTAAAGTTTATTCGATAAAATGAGCCGTCCTCCTTCTATATTTGTGTTCCTGCTGCGCCAGTTCCCCAAGGGACACTTGCTGGCCACCATCGGCCTGGTCACCGTGATCGGGCTGGCATTGATGGCACCAGGCGAAGGCAACAGCCTGCCGTCACAGACCACCCTGGATCTCACCCTGCCGACACCCGGCGGCCGCCCTGTCGCAGCGCAACCCATCAGCGCTGAACCCGGCCGCGACTGGACCGAAGTGAAAGTTCAACGTGGCGACACTCTGGCAAAAATTTTGCGCACCGGCGGTGCGACGCCCGCCGCCATTCACGAGCTCATGTCGAGCAGCGACGAAGTGAAGCAGCTTGCCAACATCAAACCGGGCGACCTGTTACGGTTCGAGCTCAACGACGCCACGCAATTGCTGGCCGTGCAATACCAACCCAGTCGCGTCGAAACCCTGACCGCCGAGCTCGAAAACGGGAACTGGAAAGTTGCGCGCGAAACCCGTGATTACGAACGTCAGGTCAAGTATGCCGAAGCCGTGATTGATGACTCACTGTTTCTGGCGGGCCAGAGCGCGGGCATGAGTGACAGCATGATCATGCAGCTGGCAAATATTTTTGGTTGGGACATCGATTTCGTTCTCGACATTCGACACGGCGATCACTTTCGTCTGTTGTACGAAGAACTTTTTCTCGATGGTGAAAAAGTGGGTGATGGCAATATCCTGATGGCGGAGTTCTGGAACCAGGGCCGACATGTCACCGCCTTCCGCTATCAAACCGTCGCCGGCGATGTCGACTATCTTGATCTCAAGGGCGACTCACTGCGCAAGGAATTCATTCGCACACCGGTCTCCTTCTCTCGCATCAGTTCACGCTTTAGCACCGGCCGTTATCACCCCGTGCTGCACAAAGTCCGCGCTCACAAAGGCATCGATTATGCTGCGCCGCGCGGCACCCCGGTGAAAGCGGCGGGCGACGGCAAGGTCGTTTTTGCCGGCAATAAAGGTGGCTATGGCCGAGTTGTCATCATCCAGCACGGCCAAAGCTACAGCACGCTTTATGCCCACCTGAACGCCTATGCCAAAGGCGTGCGTACCGGCAAGCGCGTTCGTCAGGGACAAGTGATTGGCTACGTTGGCAGCTCCGGTCTGGCCACTGGCCCGCACTTGCATTACGAGTTCCGCGTCAACGGCGTGCACCGCAATCCCCTGACCGTTCCATTGCCGAAAGCCCGCGGCATTCCCGATCAGGAGCGCAAGGAATTTCTGGTACATGCCAACAAGCTGCGCAACCAACTGGCGCTTTACGCAGAAGCGTTTACGCTTGCGCAGAATGAACAACGCTAGCGAGCTTTATGTCGGCCTGATGTCCGGCACCAGCCTTGATGGTGTCGACGCAGTCCTGATGAACTTCTCCGCACAGCCGCAATTGATTGCCACACACTTCCATGCCTACCCGGAAGCACTGCGTGAGCAGCTGGCCAGCCTGTGCACTTCCGGCAATGACGAAATAGACAGAGCTGGTGCGCTCGATATTGAACTCGGTCAGCTGTATGCCGAAGCCACCAATGCACTGCTTCGCGCAAGCAACACTGACGCATCACGTATTGCCGCGATTGGCTGTCATGGCCAGACCATCCGCCATCGTCCGGGCCAGCGCGGCTTCAGCATCCAGATCGGTAGTGCCGATGTGCTGGCCGTGCGCACCGGCATTGCCGTGGTAAATAATTTCCGCAATCGCGATATGGTTCTGGGTGGTCAAGGCGCGCCGCTGGTGCCCGCCTTCCATGCTGCACAGTTCGGCCAACCGGAGCAGTCACGTGCCATTGTCAACATTGGCGGCATGGCCAATATCAGCCTGCTCGAGGGACATACCGTCCGCAGCGGCTACGACACCGGGCCTGGCAATATCCTGCTCGACAGCTGGTATGCGCGTTACCACACCGGCCACTACGACCACGGCGGCGACTGGTCGATGCAGGGCAGCGTGATCGCCTCCTTGCTCGATGAGCTGCTCAGCGACCCGTACTTTCATCAAGCGGCGCCGAAAAGCACAGGCAGAGAGTATTTCAATCTGGCCTGGCTGCAGCGCCATCTGGCTGGTGACGAGGCCCCTGAAGATATTCAGGCGACCTTGCTGGAGCTGACCGCCAGCACTCTCTGCACGGAACTGGAAAAGTTTTCACCGGCGTGCATTTACATCTGTGGAGGCGGCGCCCACAACGTTGCCTTGATGGCGCGATTGCAGACACTGCTCGGCCAGACGCCGGTGACAACCACCGCTGCCCTGGGCATTGATCCGGACTGGGTTGAAGCCTGTGCTTTCGCCTGGCTGGCGCGCGCGCGCCTGACCGGCGTTGCTGGCAACGCCCCGGCCGTGACCGGCGCCAGCCGCAACGCCATCCTCGGCGCCCTGTATTTGCCCTAGGGCTGCGGTCGACGTAGTTCGCGCCGATAACGCGCCGGCGCCATACCTGACCAGCGCTGGAACGCACGGATAAAGGACGCCGGCTCGGTATATCCCAGTGCCAGTGCAATCGCCTCCACTGAACGATCTGACTGTTCCAGCAACGTGGCCGCCTTGTTGAATCGCACCTCATCAACGATGCCGCGATAGCTCACGCCCTCGGTGCTTAACTGGCGCCGTAAAGTCCGCTCCGCCAGCCCCAGTGCCCGTGCCACATCGGCCACCGGCGGCAATGTGCCGTTGAACAGTTCCAGATGCAGCCGCACCCGGTCTGCCCACCGGCCGGACAAGGCACGGCGTTTGACCAGCAACTGGTCACACTGCGCCCGGTACAAACTGTGCGCCGCCGCGTCGGCGGTCGGAAACTTGAGCGCCAGATAGTCATTACGTATCCAGAAGCGCGCCGCATCACTGCCAAAGGTCACCGGCGCGTTAAAGAATTTTTCGTAGCGTGCCGCTTCTGGCGGCGCCGGATAGGGCATTTCCACCCGCTCAGGATGCAGGTTCACGCCCAGCCCGGCCTGAAGATCACGCACCAGCTTGTACGTGCCGGCCACCTCGCCATCAATACGAAAGCGCCGTGCCGACTCGGGCAAGCCGGTATGGCGCAACTCCAGTGCGCTACTTTGTGCGCCGGGCTGGAAGTGCAGCTCGCCAAACAGGTAGGTGAGCGCCTGATAGCGCACGCCCTCAAGAATAGCGGCGTGAGCGTTCTCGCAGGTCATCAGCAACATCACCAACGGCCCGTAACCGGCCAGCCCATAGGCAGCACCGATTTCCAATGCGGCGGCCGGATCATCGATCTGCTCCGCCAGCGCCGATAGCAGCTGCAATTCCCGGCTGCGCTCGATTTCCGCCGCCGGATCCAGCGTTGCCAGGTCCATGCCGAAGCGCTTGAGCACAGTCGCCACGTCGACACCCATCTTCTGGGCACCCTGGAGGGTATAGATCACGCCGAGAACCGGTCTTGTACTCATGGATTGGCCGAAAATATCAATTTTGATGGCCAGACTACCATATCCCTACCCCGCGGCAAGGCCGTACAGTGGCGCCAATGTCATAAGAACAACGCACCCGAGGACCCCTCCATGACCAGTCAAGCCCGGATCGGAAAGCCTGAACAGCAGGTGCTGGATGTCGTCATTGCCGGCGCAGGATTTGGCGGCCTGTGTATGGCCATCAAACTGCTGGAAGCCGGCAACACCAACTTCATCCTGTTGGAAAAAGCCGACGAAGTCGGTGGCACCTGGCGCGACAATCAATACCCCGGCGCCGAATGTGATGTGCAATCACACATGTATTCCTACTCGTTCGAGGGCAAGCCAGACTGGAGCAAGCGTTACGGCGACTGGCGTGAGATCCAGCAGTACATTCTCGACACCACCGACAAATACGGCGTGCGCCCGTACCTGCGTTTCAACACCGAGGTAACCGGCGCCCACTTCGATCAGGACACCGGCACCTGGACCATCAATACCGCCAGCGGTGACAGCTACACAGCGAAGCATTTTGTCCTCGCCAGCGGCCCCTTGCATGTGCCGCAGTTCCCGACCATCAAGGGTCTCGACAGTTTCAAGGGCAAGGTCATGCACTCGGCCCAGTGGGACAAGAGCTACGACCTGAAAGGCAAGAAAGTGGTTTCAATCGGCACTGGTGGCAGCGCCATCCAGTACTGCCCGGAAATCGCGCCAGACGTTGAGCAGTTGTATGTATTCCAGCGCACGCCGGCGTGGGTCATTCCGCGCGACGAGCGTAAGTACCCGGAGCTTGAGAAGAAGATCTATGCGCGCATTCCAGCGCTGCGCAAGCTGCATCGTGCGCGCTGCTATTGGACCAATGAATCGCGCGTCTGGCCGATCTTCAATCCCGCCATTGCGCGCACGCTACAAAACCTCGCCAAAGCGTTTATTCGTTATCAGGTCAAGGACAAGGAGCTGGTGAAGAAGCTGACCCCCGACTACACCATCGGCTGCAAGCGCGTACTGATTTCCAATCGCTGGTACCCGATGTTCAACCGCGACAATGTCGAGCTGGTCACGGACGGCATTCAGGAAGTGCGTGAGCACAGCATCATCACTCGCGACGGCGTGGAACGTGAGTGCGATGCAATTATTCTTGGCACCGGCTTTATCGTTGACCCACGCATCTACATGAAAAACTTCCCGGTCACCGGCTTGCCCGGCCACGAACTGAACAACGACTGGAAAGACGGCGCCGAAGCCTACTACGGCACCACGATCAGCGGTTATCCGAACATGTATCAGTTGGTTGGTCCGAATACGGCGCTGGGCCACAACAGCATCATCTTCATGATCGAATGCCAGGTGCATTACATTCTTGAGTGCATGAAAGCGCTGAAGCAGCATGGCGCCGACTACCTCGATGTAAAGGCAGAGGTGCAGTCTGCCCATAACGAGGAAATCCAGAAAAAGCTGAAGGGCACGGTCTGGTCGTCAGGATGCCAAAGCTGGTACCAACAGGACGGTGGCAAGAACTTCACCATCTGGCCGGCATCAACCTGGAAGTACTGGCTGCGCACACGTCAGGTTCGGGAAGACGCATACGAATTCGTTCGCTGCCAAACGCCAGCAGGAAAAAAAGCCAAGGCAACGTCCTTGGCCTGATAAAAAAGCGCCGCAAGGCGCTTTTTTTATGGCAACAGAATTGGCCAAGCCATAAATTCCGGCCGCCAGAAACCCGCAGCCTCATAGGCGCTTCGCACCGTGCCGCGTTGTTCGAGTTGCAGCAATCCGCGATCGAAACAGCTCACGTGCTGACTGCCGACGGAAAAGCCGAAGTGACGCGAACCTTGTAACGCAATCCGCACCCCCTGCACTGCCACCAGCTTCACTTGTTCCACGCTGATATGCGCGGGCTCGCCGGCGGACATGGGCGCCAGCAAGACATCCGCCTTGTCGCTGGCCACCCAGCGCACCATGGTCGCCCAGTCATTCACCGCGTAAACCGTTGCGAAGGGAATGCGTTGCAACACCGCCCAATCCTGCGGCCAGTGTGGTGAGGACACCACCCGCACTGCGGCGAGATCGGCCACCGACCTGATCACTAATGGCTTGTCCTCGCTGGCATACAAGGCGGCAACAAACTCGCCATCATCAATCACCGCCGCAGAGTGGCCCAGATCGGCATCGCGCAGATCAGATAACCACATGGAGGTGGCGGCGGCATCGAGTTTGCGCTCTCGCAGCAACGACAGCGTGCGCGGGTAGCTGTCCACTGTTACCCACTCTATCGGCTTCGCCCCGCACCCGGATGCGAGTGCCTGCTGGAACAGCGCCAGCTCGACCACATCGCGACGCACGCCGGGTCCGGAAAATTCCTTCAACGCCAACACGTCGCGATCCTGCAGCCAGCGCTGGTAATCACCTAGCACATCCGCCGGCACATCCGCCGGCACAGCCACCTGCATGGCGACGCCTGCCGTTGCGTGCAATAACAAACATATCGCCAGAAGCATCCTCACCATGGGTGTTCCTCTGCGTCCCTCCAGAAGCAGCCTAATGCCCGTGGTTGGCGGAAGGAATCCCCGGAGATACTGATTCGGTACGTTCATCCCATACCGGACGCGCAAGCTCGGCTGCAGGCAAGGCCAAGTATTGCGTGCCACCTGCCGGTTAAATCTTCGCCACGCCCACTCGGGAGGGCGCCAACACCAATAACCAGAAGGGATGAGCACAATGAGAACAACTCTATGGGGCGCCGCGCTCGCGCTACTGATGGTCTCCAGCAGCGGCTGGGGGTTTGTCGGGGAAACACATCGCCGACTGGTTCTGGATGCCGTCGATTACATGAGCCGCCACCCGGACACCACCAACTTCAATCGCCTGCAAGCTGCTGCCAACGCAGCGGGTTTGACCATTGACCAGTTTGCTTCCGTGCTTGCCGATGCCGCACGTGACGTGGATAACTTTCAGGACACTTTTATCTGCGGCGCCATTACCGGTGATTGTGTGCGCGCACCGGCCTACAACCTTGGCGATGAGTGGGTCAATTACAGCGCCTGGAATCATTTCCAGAATCATCCGGACGGACCGGATGTGCACGGCAATGATATCGGTGGCTACAACTACGGCCGACTGCATTACACCGGCACCGAGGACAATCTGGCGGCAGACTGGCTTTGGAACGACCATCTTGACGACGGCAATGGTGGCATGACCGGATGGTGCTCCTGGTGGAGCTGCTGGGAAGACAGTGAATACAATTCCTACGGCATCACCCAGACGCGTTATGCGCTCGGCAGTGTGATGAAGAAATCGCACTACGAAGACTTTCAGAACATGGCGTTCCAGCCGCTCGATAACCTGTCGCAGTACTGGTACAACCGCTTTTGGTCGGCGCCGTCCGCACAAACGCTAGGCTTTGTATTGCATGCCACCGACCTGCTGCAACCGCACCATACCTGGGGTCCGATTGGCATGAATCACAGTAGCTGGGAATCCTTTGTTGCCGACTACTATGATCAATACAACAGTGATGCGCGTATCACCTCGGCACTCGCCAGTTACACACCCATCCCGGTCAACAGCATCCAGATTCGACCGTTGCTAACCCAGGGCGGCACCCTGTCCTATAGCGTCGGCGGCTGCGTGTTGAGCAGTGAATCCTATGGCTGTCGCGACGCGGTTGCGCAGTGGGTCGTGCCGCACGGCATCGCGCTGGTGGTCCATGTTCTCAATCATGCAGCCAACCGTTTCTACGTTCCGGCCAACTGAGACCACTTCGCGAGGCACTGATGATGCATGCGTTTTCAGTATTTGTATCGCGCTACCGCCCCCTGCTGGGGGGCGGCCTTTTTCTACTGCTCACACAGCTGGCAGTGGCATCGGACCAGTTGCGCGTCAACCAGCAGGTATTTACCGGTCGCAGCATTGCGCTGCTGCTCGAGATGCTGCAACGCGATACGCCATCACTGGAACAGCGGCAGCTGCTGGACTCCATTGTTGAGAATCACCTGATGGCAGAGTATGCCCGTGATCATGTCGGGGCTGAGCACAACGAAGACATCAACACCGTCGGCTTTGCTGACGACGTCAGAATTGAAAATCAGATTATCAGTACCTTTCGTGCCCTGTTTGCGAAACAGATCCATCAGGATCTTGCTGACCACACGGATGGCAAAGGCCCGGCCGGGCTGATTATTCCGCGCTCCGGTGAAAGTGCCGATACGCTACTGGCGTGGCTTGACCCGGCACCGACAATCTATCAGCTCAATCTGCGGCAGCTTGGCAAAGCCGAGCGGATGACGGTGGCTCGATATGCCTTACCCGGTCAGCCGGTGCGGGACATTTCCCTCGCGCAGATTTATCAAAGGCAGAATGTGCAAGGACGCATGGCATTGCACCAGCAGGACCGACAGTGGCTGGACAATGAGACGCGCCTGTTTGTCGCACAACGCTATGTTGACTGGTGGATCACTCATCGCAGCGGCCTGTCACAAGCCGATCGCATCAGCATTTCAACTTTCGTAACAGATCGCTTTATCGCCCGGCAATACCTTGCGGACGCAGGCGTCAATGCCGAGATGCACCATGACAACCCGGCACTCAGGCAGCGCGCCGCCAGCATCTCTGCCGCGCAAATAGAGCATTGGTACCAGCAACACCGACAGCGCTTTACCGAAGTCGACAGTCTGGACGCCTGGCATATCCAGTGCGCATCACGCGAACAATGTGACCGGGCTTATGCGGCGCTGCAGGCCGGCAGTGCCTTCTACGAGGTAGCACAAACCTATTCAATCGCCACCGATGCACAGCAAGAGGAAGCCGGCTACCTCGGCCGACTGCGCCGCGGCGATAGCAATTTGCGCTGGCTCGAAGCGGTTGCCTTGATGCAACCTCCGGGTACCGCCAGCCGTCCAATTCAGGCGCCGGGCAGCCAGTCAACGCACTGGGAGATTGTCTATACCGATAACGCTGAGTGGTTCACCCATGCCGTGGACAGCCGCACCGTGGCATTGGTGGCGCGCAGGGAAATCGCGCGCCAGCAAATGGTCACGGAATTCTCCTCGCTGCAGGCCTCACTGCGGGCCAAGGCTTCGATCAGCTGGCCGGCATCATGAAGCCTTCTCATGCCCTGCTGTGTAGCCTGGTGTTGACACCCGCTTTGCTGCTGTGGTTTCAGCTGTCTCAGCCCGAGGGTGACAACAGCGCCATCCACATTCTGAACGGCGCAGGGCGCCCGGCAGCGGCAGTGCCTGAGGTGTCCATCAGCGCGAACGCGACATCAGAATCTGAAGACATCAGCGCCGACGATACGGCGGACAACACCCTGACCGAATCCGCCGCGCAACTGAACAGCAAAGCGATCGCGCAGCTGCGCAGAAGTATCGAGCATGGCGAACCACGTGCACCGGCAGTGGCGGCAGATCAGCGTCAATATCAACGCATAGATGAAAATGTTCGCGCCAACCGGCAAGCCTACTCGGCGTACCAGTCGGCGCAGCAACTGCAACGTCGTGCCACCTACGTCTATGCCGCCGGAAAAAAGCTGGCCGAAATCGATGCACAGATGGAGTGGGGCCGGAAGAATGGCGTCAGTGACGCGCAACTGGCCATGGCGCAAGAGAAGCGCGATCGTCTGGCAAAGGCGAGAGAACAGCTTCTCAAAGACCATCCGGACATCCCGGATATGGCGATCTCTCCTGAACCGCTACAGCAAAAATGATTCAGATAATGATCAATGCGAGCATTGCGCAAGCCGTGCCCAGCGCCGCACCGGCGGCAATATCAGTCGGGAAGTGCACGCCCAGTGATACCCGCGACGCACCGATCAGCAACGCCAGAGGATAGGCAATCAGCGCCGCCATCGGATAGAAAGTGCTCAGCAGCGCAGCCATGACAAAGGCGCCGGCCGTATGACCGGATGGAAAGCTGAACTTGTCAGAAGGCTGGATAAACGCATACACACACGCATGGGCATCTGCGGGACGCGAACGGCGAATGGTGTTCTTCAGCAGCAGATAGAGCGGCAACTCGATCAGAAACGCCGCCAGTGCATACATCAGGAACAACTTGCCGGTGTCACCACCGAACAGCGCCAGAGCACCGCCCATTACCGCGTAGGCCGGTCCGTCACCAAGGCGGGAAATCTGGCGCGCCCAGCGCGCCGCGACAGGGGCATTGGGGTGAGTGGTTACCCAGCGCAGCGCGCGGGCATCAAAGGCAGACATTCTCTCTATGGATTTGATGTTTTTTATATTCATGACGCCATTAAAGCGCCTGCCATTGATGAAATAATGACGAATCCGTGACAGTTGGATGACAGCCCCTAGCGCAGCTTGAGTTTGTACTTGCGGGCAAAGTCGCGCTCGGGAAGGTTATCGCGCCCGCGCTCGCGCGCGCGCCAGGCATCGACACTGAGTTCGATCGCTCCGCTGCTGTGACGACTGAATGCCACGGTCATGAAATGCTCGCTGGTGCGCTCACGCGGGTACACGAACGACAGAGGGTGCCCCTTGCGAGTGGATACCCTGAAGTTCCGGTCATACTCCACCTTCTGCGGTGCCAGACCTGGCACACTGATCACCGCCGGATCAGGAAACTTGCGCGGTGTATTTTTCCAGACCGCCGTGGCAAAACCATTGAAACCGGTCAGGTTGGACAGCGGAGAAGCAATGACCTCAATCAATCGCCCTCCCTTGTCTCCGAGTGGCACGGACGCGATCCTGCCAAAATGCACGTCGCCACTGAGCACCACGACGTCATGACCGCTGCTGGCCAGCGCCTTGAGCAGCTCGCCATACTGTTGCGGCCAGGACAGCAGGTTACGCTCAACCTTGTTCTCCTCGACAATCAGTGGCTGCGGAATCACCAGCACGCCGGGCGCAGTCAGGCCGGCGGCCCAATCCAGCAGTGTCTGGAAATCAGACCTGGGCATTACCGTACGCTTGCTGCGGTGACTGCGCAGATCTGCCACACAGATTGAAAGGTCATCACCAATATTGATCAGCTCGACGGGCCGCGTGCGCTGGATATTGTTTACCGCATCCCGTGCGGCCCGCGTCCATGCCTTGCGCACCGAGTCAATCTTCAACGCCAGCAAGGTCGGTAACGGCGAGTCATAGAACGGATAGTCGTTCCAGTATTCATGGTCATCCGGCAACATCCAGGTCGCGCCGCGATTGAGAAAACTCCCCAGCGCGCGCCAGTTTTCCGCGTAGTCATCGGCAATACGTTGACGAATTTCCTTCGGAATCAGACTGAGCGAATCAAAGCCGATATCCAGATAGACCTGATCGCCCACCAGAAAGGTGACATCCGGGCGCCCGCCGTCAGGACCGCGCTCGTACAACGCCTTGTAGGCCGATGATGCATGACCGCCATCGCGATTGCGGTAGAAGCAACTGCCCAGCCCGATCACAAATGGCTTTTCGCCACTGGTCGGCAAGCGCTCGGGCAGGGTGTCGAAATATCCCGAGCGCAGATCCTGCCAATAATCCGGCATCACACCGGCAACACTTTCCACGTACCGATAGAAACGCACTTCATAATGACCGCCGGGCGAAAGATCGTTGAAGCTACAGACCTGATAAAAGCGCTGACGCATGTAGCGAAAGGGTCGCTGCCAGTCATTACGCTCGATGTTCTGCACCTGCTTTTCGCCATTCGGGCCGATCAACTCCACCTTGGCGAGGTCAGGCATCTTCAGAGTAGGGAAAAGGGTGCCGACCCAGATTTCCGCACTGGTTGCAGTGACACGGTGGACGGCCAGCGTCCATTGGCTGGTATCGGTGGTGAAGAATTCGTTGCTCATGTCCGTCCCTGGTGTCGTTCTGATATCAGTGCGCTATTTTCTGTTGCGTCCATATTGATCATGGCTGGACACCCACTGATCGGACACGATAGCGGAGCTTAATGACAACTCGCCACACAACACAACCGCTGCACAGATCTCGGCAAGTTTTTTTGCCTTGCCCTGTCCGTAACAGTCCATCACTTCCAGACATTCTCGCTGTGTCGGCAAGGCGGTGCCACCGCCATAGCTGGCGACAATCAGGGACGGAATGGTGGCGGAGAAATAATAATCGCCATTGTCCTTGAGCTCAGCGTAGACATAGCCGGCGGACGACTCTGCAATATTGGCGACATCCTGACCGCAGGCAATAAACAGCGCCGTCAGGCCATTGGCAAAGTGCGCGCCATTATTGACGGAGCCCGCCATCATCGCACCCATATTGCTCAGCTGGCGTTGTTTGAACAGCGCCTCGCCGGTGGTATGCATGATGTTCTTGAGCATCTCGGCAGGCAGGGTGATTTCTGCCACCACGCGTTTGCCACGGGTATGCAGGCTATTCACCGCTGAGTGTTTCTTGTCGGTATCGAAATTGGCCGCCAGCGAAAAATGCTCCAGTCCTGCCGGCTTCTGATCAAGTATCCACTGGCAGGCATGGCGCGTCGCCTTGCTGACCATGTTCTGGCCGGCGGCATCAGCGGTGGTGAAATTGAAGCGTAGCCAGCGCATCTTGCCCTGACTGTATTGCTCAATATCGCGCAGCTTGCCGCTGCGAGTGGTCTGCTCCGCCTGTTCCTTGATGGCAGCAAAGTTGGCCGTGACCCATTCGCCAAAGTCACGCGCAAAGCGGGCATTCTCGAACACAAAAATCGGTGCACGTTGCATCGCATCATCAATCACAGTGGTGATAATGCCGCCTGCTTCGCGCGCCAGACGCATGCCACGGTTATAGCTCGCCACCAGAGTGCCTTCCGTGGTCGCCATCGGCACATAAAAATCACCCTGTGCATGTTCGCCGTTAATCCGCAGCGGTCCGGCAAAACCGAGCGGCACCTGCGCCACACCGGAAAAATTCTCGATGTTGCCGGGCAGCAACGCAGGATCAATCGAATAACTTCCAACATGCTGCAGCGTAGCGCCGGTCTGGCCCACCACAAAAGTGCGGCGACTGGCCGCCATTGATTCGCTGTAGTCGTTGTCGCGATCGCGCGGCAGTTTGGTGTTGTCCATGGCAAGGTCACTCGTGACTGATTGGCAGCGGCTATGCATACCACGCCAGCGAGACAACAACAATTAAGGCGGGGAAATCAGATCGAAAAGGACGAACCGCAGCCGCAGGTACTGGTGGCGTTGGGATTGGAAACGATGAAGCGCGAACCCATCAGGCCGCTCTCGTAGTCGACCTGCGAACCCATCAGGTACTGGATACTCATGGCATCGATCAGCAACGCAACGCCACCGTTCTCGACCACGGTGTCGTCATCCTTGCTCTGCTCATCGAAGGTGAAGCCATAGGAGAAGCCCGAGCAGCCGCCGCCGGTAATATAGACACGCAACTTGAGGTCGGCGTTACCTTCCTCGTCACGCAGCTCGCGCACCTTGGCGGCGGCGCGATCGGTCAATGTCAGGGCAGCTTCGGTCATGGCTTTGACTACAACTCAGGGAGCCACATGGTCTAATACCCGACAAAAACAGTCAAGTATTAGCCCTTGCTGTCTGCCTCACCCTTGCCGTTCTTGACCTGGTCCGGGCTTGGCAGATGCTTGCGATCAGCGCCCTCACGCACCAGTTTGCCGTTCACCTGGGCGCCCATCACCATCTCGATCAGGGTGTAATAGACGTTGCCCTCAATCACTGCCTTTTCCGCCAGCTCGAGGTGCTCGGTGGCATGCACATCGCCTTCCACGCGGCCGTTGATGACCACTTTCGGCACGCGAATCTCGCCCACCACGCAGCCACTTTCGCCGATCGTCAGCCGCCCGCCATCACCGGTAACCGTGATGCTGCCGGTGACCTTGCCAAGAATATGCAGGCCGCCACTGAATTCCACATCACCGCGAATCTGTGCACTCGGAGCAATCAGCGTGTGATTGGCGTAATTGGTGTCACTGGTTTTCTTATCCCGCCCAAGCACTGTTTCTCTCCTGTACCTGCCAAATAAAACTGCGTTCCACTTTTTCCTGACGGCGTCCCGTGGACTCCGCCTCAATCGTCAACTGATCCGGCTCAAACCCTTCCGGCAGCGTCAGCCTTCCGCTGAGCTCCTGAAAGTAGCGGAACTTGAAGCGCGTTTCTGCACCATCGGCCAGCACTTCAGTGCCGTTCAACCGGACCGCCTCTTCGCCACGCCGGCCGGCGATGATCACCGTCACATTGCCGCTAAGATAGCCTCGGTTGTCGCCCACCTGCGTCAACACCAGACGAAAACCATACACATTGGGTGTGCCGGTGGCCGCCACATCCAGCTTTTCAATCTTAAGTCCGTTGTCACCGGAGCCTGGCGCCATGACGCTCTTGTAGAACGCCACCGCCTCTTCCAGTTCCGCCAGCTGATCACGCAGATCCTTGATCTCGGTACGCACCTGCTCCTGCGCCTGCGAGGTCACCTGCGTATCCGCACGCTGCATCGCCAGCTCATCGCGTGCGCTTTGCAGTTCCGCTTGCAGGTCCTTGACCTGTGACTGCAGTTCCGCAGAGCGATTCTGCTCCGCCTGACGCGAATAGTGGGCAAATATTTCTCCCCCAAAAAACGCCAGCACCGGCAAAAAAATCAGCAACAGCCCCACATATACCCTGACGCGACGCCGGGCACGGCGATCCACCGGCACCAGCATCACATCGGTTAGGGAAGATTTTCTTTTTTTCTTGGCCATGGTCAGAACATCACTCAGGGCAACAGGGCGGCACCGGTCAGGCCCATGGCCTCCGGCAAGTCAAACATGATGTTCATATTCTGGATGGCTTGCCCCGATGCACCTTTGGTGAGGTTGTCGATCACCGACAGGATCACCAGGGTGTCACGGCCCTGCGGTTGATGCAGGGCGATACGGCAGTGATTCGCACCTTTGACGAAACGGGTTTCCGGGTGGCTTCCCGGCGGCATCACATCGACGAACGGTTCGTTGGCAAAGCGCTGCTCGTAATGCGCCTGTATGGCATCCAATGACGGCGCACCGGATTTCAGCTTGCCATACAGGGTGGCATGTATGCCGCGCACCATGGGCACAAGGTGCGGCACAAAGGTCAGCTGCACACCATGACCGGCGATATCCGCCAGACCCTGTTCGATTTCCGGCAGGTGGCGATGGCCCGCGGCGCCATAGGCCTTGTAACTGTCACTGGCCTCGGCCAGCAGCATCGGCACCTTGGCAGCCCGGCCTGCACCACTGACACCGGATGCGCAGTTGGCAATCAGCTGCTGGTCATCAATCCAGCCCTGCTCCAGCACCGGCAAGTAGCCAAGCTGCACCGAAGTGGGATAGCAACCCGCACACGCCACCAGCCGCGCCGACCGGATCGCCTCGCGATTCACTTCCGGCAAGCCGTAGACGGCTTCCTTGAGCAGCTCCGGACAACTGTGTGTTTCGTTGTACCACTGTGACCAGAGCGCCGCGTCACGGATGCGGAAATCCGCAGACAGGTCGACCACGCGGACATTTTCCGCCAGCAGCTCGGGCATCATGCGCTGGGCGACATTGTGCGGCGTGGCAAAAAACACCACATCACAGCTGGCCAGCACCTTGACGTCCGGCACACTGAAACGCAGGTCATAGATGCCGCGCAAACTCGGGAACATATCGGCTACGGCCACCCCCTCTTCACTGCGTGAGGTGATTGCCACCACCTCCGCCTGAGGATGATTGGCCAACAGACGCAGCAGCTCGACACCGGTATACCCGGTACCGCCCACTATGCCCACGCGCAATGTGCCTGGCTGCGACATCAAACACTCCAGCTCTGATTGAAAACGCGAAAGTACCGCATATGGCCTGCTGTCTCCAGCATCAACGTCATCGCCATCCCGGACTCATGATGATTGTGTGGTGTTCTTCGCGCTTTCCGGCTCGCGCTCGCCAGCGGTCACCGCTGGCACCGGCTCGGTCCGCCCCTCCGCCATGGCATTCGCCAGGGCGTCATAAATAGGATGCGGCTGGAACAGCTTGGACACCGCCGTGGCCAGAAAGGCACCGACCATCAATGACAGCAGCAGCTCATGGTGGTTGCCGGTCAGCTCCAGCACGATCACGAACGAGGTAATCGGTCGCTGGATCACCGCTGCCAGAAATGCCGCCATGCCGACCACGGTCAATCCCACCACCGAAGCATCGGGCACCGAAGACCCCACCGCAGCACCGATCCCTGCACCCGCTGCCAGACTCGGCGAGAACAGGCCACCAGGAATGCCGGAGAAGTAGGTCACCAGCGTCGCCAGCATTTTAGTCACCGGAAACAGCCAGTCTCCCTGCACATCCTCTTCCAGCAATGCACGCGCATGCTCATAGCCACTGCCATAAGTAGTGCCGCCGGTGAGGAAACCCAGCAGCGCCACCACCAGACCGCAAAACAGCGCAAAGCGATAAGGATGATGCCTGACCAGTCCGGCCACACGTGCCGACCCTCTGATCAACGCGCGGCTGAACAGCCCGCCAAACACGCCGCACAGCAGCGCGGTAAAAATGATTTCCGGCCACGACTCGATCAACACCAGCTCGGCGGCGGGCTTGCCGAAAAAGCTGTAGTGACCCGCCAGCGCCAGCACCACCACACCCGACAGGATGATCGCCATGATCAACGTACCGGAACTGCGCTGCTCAAAAGAGCCGGCCAGCTCTTCCACCGCGAACACGATACCGGCCAGCGGGGCATTGAAGGCCGCCGACACCCCGGCGGCGCCACCGGCAACGATCAGGGCGTTATCAACATAACGTTGATTAAGTCGGCCGATCTGGCCGGCACGATGCATGATCGCAGCGCCGATATGCACGCTTGGCCCTTCACGACCAATCGAGGCCCCCGCCATCAGGCCGAAGCACGTCAGCACGAACTTCGCGACCACTAGCCGCAAAGTGAGAAAGGTGGGTCGCAGCCAGTGATAACGCTGTTTCAGCACCAGCAGCACTTGCGGAATACCCGAGCCACGCGCCGCCGGACTGAAGCGCTGCATCAGCCAGACGATCGCCATCATGGTCAGCGGCGTGATCAGCAGTGGCCAGTAGCGCGAATGTTCATGCAGATGGTGAAAGATCTGTGCCGAGCCGTCCGCCGCCCAGGCAAATGCCTGCACCACCAGGCCCACCAGCACTGCGCCGGTCCAGAACACCAGTCGCATTTTCCAGTCCTGCAGGGTGCCGAGCTGGCGTCGCGACAACCGCCGGGTTCTGGAAAAGTAATAGCGCACAAGGCGCTTGGCGCGCGGCGACCGCTTCACACTGGCTCCAGTACGGGGGAAAAGGGGTGAATTGTCAGGAAGCGCCATTGTAGCGGCTGCAGCCTTCACTCTCCACTTGCTATGATGAGCGCCCACTGAAGGAGAGCGCTATGTTCGTGTGGCTGAAGGCCCTGCACCTGATCGCGGTAATCTGCTGGTTTGCCGCCCTGTTCTACCTGCCACGGCTGTTCGTTTATCACGCCATGGCCGAAGACCAGATCAGCAAGGACCGTTTCAAGATCATGGAGCGCAAGCTCTATCGCGGCATCATGAACCCGTCGATGATCGCGACCATCGTACTGGGCGGCTGGATGCTGTTTGACCGCTGGGACTACTACAAGACCCAGGGCTGGATGCACGCCAAGCTGACGCTGGTGTTTATCCTGATTGGCTACCATCACATCTGCCTGGCGCACCTGAAACGCTTCGCCAACGATGCCAACCAGAAGTCCCACGTTTACTTCCGCTGGTTTAATGAAGTGCCGGTGCTGTTCCTGATCGCCATTGTCATCCTTGTGATTGTGCGGCCGTTCTGATGAAACCGAATGTGCTCGTCATTGCCGGTCATGACCCTTGCGGCGGCGCCGGCATCCATGCCGATATCGAAGCGGTGCACACACTCGGCGGTCTGGCCAGCACGCTGATCACCGGCCTGACGGTGCAGAACAGTATTAATGTGCAGGGCTTTGCGCTCACCGATATTGCCCTGTTGCGTCGGCAGGCCGAATGCCTGTTGGCCGATTACCAGTTTTCGGCGGTGAAGATCGGCATGACTGGCAGCACCGCAATAATCAGCCTGATTGGCGAGATTCTTGATCAGCTGCCCGGTGTGCCCGTGGTGCTTGATCCGGTGCTGGCGGCAGAAGCCGGCGGCAGTCTCGGCGAGGCCAGCGTACCGGATGCCTTGTTGCGAGAGCTGTTTCCGCGCAGTGCGCTGGTGACGCCGAATTTGCCCGAAGCACAGACACTCAGTGGCGACGCCGACATTCATGTCTGCGGCGAGAAGCTGCTGGCAGCCGGCTGCCTGTCGGCGCTGATCACTGGCACGCACGCCGACACCGACGATGTCGAAAACCATTTTTTCATGCGCTCGGGCACACGCAGCTGGCGTTGGCCACGCCTGCCGGGCAGCTTCCACGGTAGCGGCTGCACGTTGGCGTCTGCCTGCGCAGTTCAGCTGGCCCACGGCCAGTCACTGGAGCAGGCCCTCGACAGCGCGCAGCAGTATGTCGCCCGTTGCCTGGGCAAAGCCTGGCAAGCCGGTCGCGGCCAACTGATTCCGGATCGTCATGGCTAGCATTCGCGGTCTGTACGCCATTACTGATCTTTCTCTCACCGCGCCGGACCGCCTGATGGCGGCCTGCGAGCAAGCCCTGCGCGGTGGCGCGCGCGTACTGCAGTACCGCGACAAGCACAGCGATGCGATCAGCAAATTCCGCCGCGCCACCGCCCTGCGTGACCTGTGCGCGCTGCATGACGCCCTGTTTATCGTTAACGACGATCCGATTCTGGCCAAGGCCGTGGATGCCGATGGCGTCCATATCGGCCAGTCCGATGGCGGCGTCGCGCGCGCCCGAGACCTGCTCGGCGCCAGGGCCGTGATTGGCGTGTCCTGCCATGACGACCTGACACTGGCGCAACAGGTGATTGCAGAAGGCGCAGATTACGTCGCGTTCGGCCGATTCTTCCCCTCACACACCAAACCCCATGCGCCGGCGGCAGACAGCCAGGTGCTGGGTCAGACACTGGCGGTACCAAAAGTGGCAATCGGTGGCCTGACCCCGGATAATGCGCCCTCTCTGCTGCGCGCCGGTGCCGATGCCCTGGCAGTCATTCACGCCCTGTTTTCCAGTGACGATATCGAGGCCACGGCGCGCCAATTTGCCAGTTTGTTCCCGGAGGAATAATGGGCCGCAAGACTTCCCAGAAATTATTCAAGCAAGCTCAGCTGCACATTCCCGGCGGCGTCAATTCGCCGGTGCGAGCGTTCCGCGGCGTCGGTGGCGAGCCAGTGTTTTTTCACCGCGGTGAAGGTCCGTACCTGTTTGATGAAGACGACAACCGCTATATCGATTACATCGGTTCCTGGGGCCCGTTGATTCTCGGTCACCGTGATCCCGATGTGATCGAGGCGGTACAGACAGCGATTACTGACGGCCTCACCTTTGGTGCGCCGACGGCGCTGGAAGTGCGCATGGCTGACAAGGTCTGCGAACTGATGCCGGGCATGGATATGGTGCGCATGGTCAGCTCGGGCACCGAGGCGACCATGAGCGCGATTCGTCTGGCGCGTGGCTATACCGGTCGCGACAAGATCATCAAATTTGAAGGCTGCTACCACGGTCATGCCGACAGCCTGCTGGTCAAAGCCGGCTCCGGCGCGCTGACGCTCGGCGTACCGTCATCGCCGGGCGTGCCGGCAGCAGTGGCAGAACACACCATCACGCTCGACTACAACAATGCCAGCCAGGTGGAAGAAACCTTCCGTGCGATCGGCGACCAGATTGCCTGCGTGATTGTCGAGCCCGTCGCCGGCAATATGAATTGCGTGCCGCCGGTAAGCGGCTTTCTCGAGGCATTGCGCAAATGCTGCGATGAGCACGGCGCGGTACTGATTCTCGACGAAGTCATGACCGGTTTCCGCGTCGCCCTCGGCGGCGCCCAGAGTGTCTATGGCATCACCCCGGATCTGACCACACTCGGCAAGGTCATCGGCGGCGGCATGCCGGTCGGTGCCTTTGGCGGCAAACGCGAAATCATGGAATGTCTGGCGCCCATCGGTCCGGTGTATCAGGCCGGCACCCTGTCCGGTAACCCGGTGGCCATGGCGGCCGGTCTGGCCACGCTGACCAAGATTTCCCAAGACGGCTTCTTCGACACCCTGACGGCACGCACCACCCGACTGGTAGACGGCCTGTCTGCGATTGCCCGCGAATCCGGTATCGCCTTTACCACCAATCAGGTGGGTGGCATGTTCGGCTTATTCTTCACCGATCAGACGCAGGTGCGATCGTTTGCCCAGGTGATGCAGTGTGATGCGGAAAAATTCAAACTGTTTTTCCATGCCATGCTGGACCGGGGCGTGTATCTGGCACCGAGCGCATTCGAAGCTGGCTTCGTTTCGATCATGCATGACGATGCGGTGATTGACGCCACACTGGACGCCGCCCGCGACGCTTTTTCAGTGTGTTAAACCGGTTTCTGACCGCGTTGGTTAGTGCAAAAAAATACAAGCGCCGGAGGATACCGAACCCTCCGGCGCTTTTTTTGCGCAATGCGCGCACAGCGCAAATCAATCTGACAACACGATAAAGCCGAAGCCGGCAACCGAGGTGTCCGGGTTGCGCGCGACCAGCGTCACCACATCGCCGTCAGCCAAGGCGTAGGTTTCATCAATCGCCACGGTGTAGCCGCCACTGGTGGGCACGGCCACGCGCACGTCATAGCTGCCGGCTGCAAGGGACAGGTAATCGGTAAATTCCTGCACCGCAAACTCGGCAATCGTCGGCGTGACTTCGCCCAGCTCAATCGAGTTGACCGTGACATCACCGGCAGGCGTCACGAACACCGCCACCGTGCCCGCGGTGGAAGCGGCATGAATCGCACGCACCCGAGCCTCCGTGGCAATGCTGCGACGATCATCTTGCGCCAACAGCGGGAACAGATTCGGCGTTCCGGTCATCGGCAAATCGCCCGCTGCCAGCACGCTGTAATAGCTGCCCGCTTTCAGCTCCACACCAGACGCAACGATCGGCGCACCGCCGACACCGGAACCTTCAGTATTGACGCTCAGCACATAGTCACTGGCTGGCGTAATGTCGGTCAGGTCTGTCTGCGCCGCGTAAAGAATGCTGTCGACCAGCTCGGTGGATGACAGTGACAGGGAGGCCGAGCTGGCAAACACTTCAGCCTCACCGACACCGGACGCGGCATGCACAACCCGTACTTCTGCGGTGTCATCCTTGTCGTTGATAAAGAAATCGCTGGCCGCGTCACCGGTGCTCACCAGCAATTTGACCGGCGCGCCGGGACCATCGTTGTCTACCGCCAGCACCAGCAAGTCGGCGCCGCCCGGCAGCGCAACGGCGCCGGAATCAAACACCACCGTGCCGCTGTCCGCGACTGGTGTAATGCGAATCTGATAAGTGCCCGCACCCACCGTCACCGGATCGGTAAATTCACCCAACTCAAACGACGCCACCGGCGTGGCGGCGCCAAGGTCTGCGCCGGGCGTGGTGACATAGACGGCAACGCCGTCAGTGAGGGCGTTCTCTGCCGCAGCTGACGCATGCACGACCTGCAGGCGGACAGAGTCCGACGCCACGGTGGCGTTGTCCGTGGTAATCACCAGCGGCGCAAACGCCAACTCGCCTGCACCACCGACATTGCCCAGCGCCACCACATTGACGGTTTGCCCCACCGTCAGCGGCAATGACACCGGCGCCACCACTTCGAGCGTACCGTCATTGGGCAGCAGCGCATCCACCGACACATCGTAGGTGGATGCCACCACCGACACCCTCGATGTCGCTTCGCCATAGGCCAGCGCATTGGCCGCGCTCAGCACGTTACCGTTGACCTTGACGTTTACCGCTGGCGCATTGCCGCTGGCATGCACGACACGCAGTGACGACAGTGGTTTGTCATCGTCACTGTCACCGCCACAGCCCGCCAGCGCGAACACCGATAGAAAAGCAATTCCCATACCCCTTGCAAATAGACCAGACATCACGAACCTCCGCAGATGTAAAAGTTGAGCGGAGAAAATGTGCGACCCAGCAAGTCAACGGGGAGTCAACGCAATCTGCCGTGTGAAAATATTTTTCAGAATGCGAAGTGCGAATAAAAAACAGGTGAGTGAAATATGTGTCAGGAATTTCTGCAATGCTCGGAAAAGAATCTTAGCGGCAAGCCAGCCGTTGTTATAAGCACATGGTCTTTCGCATAACGCAATCGCTAGCCGATAACGCGATTGCGCCCCGAGCGTTTGGCGCGGTAGAGGTTTTCGTCGGCCTGGCGCAACAGGTCAGAGCCGGCATCCGGACTATCGGGAATATGGCTGGCCACCCCCACGCTGATGGTCAGGTCAATCACATCACCCTCGTACTCCAGCGACATACTTTCCACCGCCGCGCGCAGCCCCTCCGCCACTTGCCGCGCGGCATCGCCATCGGCACCGGGCAACAGCACCACAAACTCTTCACCACCAAAACGGGCCAGTACGTCCTGGGCGCGCTGCGCTGCCCGTGACAGCATGTCGGCCACGCGCTTGAGAATCTCATCGCCAGCCTGATGGCCATAGGTATCGTTGACCGTCTTGAAGTGGTCGACATCCACCATCAGAACAGACAGCCACTTCAAATCGCGATGGCAACGCTGATACTCCAGCTCATAGGCCTGATCAAAGTGGCGCCGGTTAAACACGCCGGTCAGTGAATCGCGAATGCTTGCCTCGGTCAGCAGTTTATTGGCGGCCTGTAACTCTTCGGTTCGCTGGCGCACCAGTTTGTCGAGCCCCTGACTGAGACGTGTCTGCGCCTCCAGCGCCTCCTTCTGGGCGCGCAGCCGCATTTCCTTCTCATCATTGATACGCTGGCCAAACGCCAGCGACAGCAACACCAGCTCCAGCGCGGAACCAATCTGCAACGACCGCGACGCCACCGGCCCCAGCTCCAGGATGTTGTGCAGGTCGGCAAGATACAGTGCGATCGCGGTGAGATACAGCGCCCAGGCAATGGCGAAGGTGCGCGCCGCACGGACACCGCGCATCCAGAATGCCACGCCCACATAGACGCCGAGCATCACCGCCAGAAACGACACCAGATGGGTAATGTTCAACACCGGCCGGTAAGGCAACACGAAGGCCGCGATAATCAGCACGACAAAAATCGCCGTCAGCACCTGCCCGGTCAGTCTTTCATAGACATTGCCATGGGTATCGAGCCGCACAAACTGGCGCACGAACATCACCGCCGCCAGCGCCGACAGACCGGTCAACAACAGCACCGCCGGATTATTCAGTTCCGGGTGATGCGGCCATAGATACTGGAAGCCGGCACCAATCACTGCAAACTGAATACCTGCTGTCGCGGCGACATAGAACAGGTAGTAGAGATAGGTGCTGTCACGCACCAGTAGATAGACAAACAAATTGAAGAAAAACATCACCACCATGACGCCAAAGTAGGCGCCATACCAAAGCAGGTCCTGCTTGTCCTGTGCATGGAACTGCTCGACCGTCAGGATATCCAGCGGTGCTTCGATTGGCCCCAGCGAGGCGACACGCACGTAGATATCCAGAGGCGTCGACATCGACTCGGGCAACGGAAACAGGAATAGCCGATTGGCCACCGGGCGAGCGTCAAACCGCCGCGAATCGCCTACCTGATAGCTGGCCAGCGGCTCACCGGCTGCCATGAGATAGACATCCAACTGATCAACCAGCGGATAGCTCATACGCAAATAGGCGGGAGCCCGCTGCTGCGGAGCGGGCTGTACGCGAATGCGGAACCAGTAAGCTGCGTCGGACTGACCGAAGTTGCGTTTCCCGGCAGGCGTCACTTCCCACTGCTGATCGGCAATCTGAATAACGTCGTCAACAGCCATCGTCTTATCGACGGTGAGCATCTGCATCACGCCATTGAGCGCCAGTGGCCCCTGCTCCCCCAGCTGGTCCAATGGCACAGACGGCAAGCCGGAATAGGCGTAAGGCGATATCAGGTAAGCGAGCAGCAGCGCCAGCGTACAGCGCCGTATGTGGCGGCAAAGAAAACTGAGCATGTTACCTGTCTTCTTGCAGATATCAGTCACCTGCACTGCTTCATGGGTAACCTGATTAAATTTTTCACCCGCAAGCGTCCCCCACTGACGGTGCAAACCCCAACGCTTATCCTAACGACTGCGGCAGAGGTAACCAATCCCGGCAGACTTGAACCAGATCACATTGCCGCTCAGAGCAGAGTGTCTCTCAGCGCGCGCTCGTTCCAGCCGCGTATCACCACATCATCGATCAGGATGGTGGGTACGCCAGAGCCGCCGAGATCACGCATCTCGCGCGCGGCCTCAGCAGAGGAATTGACGTTCTTCTCAATGTAGGGAATGTTGTTGTCTGCAAAGAAGCGCCGCGCTTTCTTGCAATATCCGCAGGTCGGCGTTGCGTACATGGTCACTTGCCTGGGACCAGCGCTGGCAACTTTCTTGTTGCTATCCTGGGACAGGATGTCCGGGAGCCAGGCCATGGGAGAGTTTGTATTTTCCTGACCGCGCCACCAGGACATGATCCCCACCATCACCAGCGCCACAATAAAAAGATTTTTCATATCCCTCTCCCGAATCCGGACAAGCATTGCCCGCCTGCCTGCACAGGCATCATCCTATGATGCCAACGACACCCTGACCAATCCTATGTGCAACCATTGCACCCTGATCCATGGCGTGCCTTATTGGGCACGCTTCCACAACATGTCCGCCTCAAGCCCAGCGTTGGCGGCACCCACCTCATCGCCCTGACGCAAGCGCGCCGTGCCGATCAGTCGCCACAGCGCCGACTGGTACAACGGATCCTGCGGTGCATAGCGTAACGCTTTCTTTGCCAAACCTTCGGCGGCGCGATCATCCCCCTGACGCAAACGCAGCTCCGCCAGCTCACGGTAGAGCCAGGATGAATCGGGCACCACGTCCAGCGCACGTTCAAAGTAGCGGCTCGCCGCCGCCAGATCGCTGGCCTCTCGCGCCTTGACACCACTTTGCCACAACCACTCTGCGGGTGAACCGCGCAACGGATCGCGGTCAGGCATGTCGAACACGGCGGGCGTTTCAACACGCGTCGCGCAGGCAGCCAGCAAGGCACACAGTGCTATCAGTCGAACAAGCCTTTGAACCATTTCAGCATTCCTTTCGGGGCGCCCTGAACCTTACCACAGGCCGTCGTCGCCTCGGGCAGGGACACATCCAGCAATGGATACTCGCGTGCACCGGCACAGCCGGGGCCGCTCAGACGCACGCCATCTTCATCCATCCACACCATTTTGACACTGGCGGGCGGCGCCAGATTGAGCGGTCGCTGCGGCAACGACATCATGATCTCCGTCCACACTGGCAGCGGACCACTGCTGCCCGACAGCCCGGTGACGCCGTTGTCGTCGCGTCCCATCCACACCACCGCCAGATGGCTGCCGCTGAAGCCGGCAAACCAGGCATCGCGATAGCCGTCGCTGGTGCCGGTCTTGCCCGCCACCACCAGCTCCTTGGGCAGCACGGAGTAGGCATACTTGGCGGTGCCCTGCACCACCACCTGACGCATGGCCCACTGCATCAGGTACATCAGGTCTTCATCCACCACCGCTTCCGGGCTGACCGGATAACGCGCCAACGGCATACCGTCCTTGTCGAGCACATCGGTGATGGCGCGCAATGGCGTGCGGAAGCCGCCGGTGGCGATGGTCTGGTACATCACCGCCACTTCGAACGGGCTCAGATTCAAACTGCCAAGAAAAATACTCGGATACGGCGGAATCTCGCGCTGCACACCGAGCGCATGAAAGGTGCGCATCACCTGACCTACGCCAACCTCCAGCCCAAGCCTCGCCGTGGCCTGATTGCGCGACTGCGCCAGCGCATCCAGCATCGGCATGGCGCCGCGCGACTGGCCATCATAGTTTTGCGGCACCCAGATCTGGCCATCTTCCATGCGCACTTCCACCGGCCCGTCTTCAATGCGCGTGGCCAACGTATATTTTTTTGCCTGCTGCAACGCTGACAGCACTACCGCCGGCTTGGCGAGAGAGCCGATCGGTCGCACCGCATCCAGCGCACGATTAAAGCCGGCACTGCGTGGCACCTTGTCGCCCACCACCGCCAGTACATCACCCTGGTTCGGCGCGGTAATCACCACCGCGCCGTTGGTTTCCTCGCGCTTCTTGAGGAACGTGGCCAGCGCCGCTTCGGCCGCCAATTGCGCCGGCACATCCAGCGTGGAATGAATGCGCAATCCCTCTGAGGCGAGAATTTCCGGCGGATAATCACGACTGAGCTGACGACGCACCAGATCAATAAATGCCGGGAAGGCATACAGCGCCGTGCTGCCCTGCGGCACCACTTCGAGATCACGCTGCTTGAAGCGATCGTACTGCGCCTGCTCAATAATTTTCTGATCCAGCGCCGCCAACAGCACCGTATCGCGGCGCTGACGCGCACGTTCAGGATGACGCCGCGGATCGTAATAACTCGGGCCCTTTAACAGCCCCACCAGCATGGCAAACTGATGCGGCTCCAGCTCATCCAGCGGCCGACCAAAATAATATTGCGCCGCCAACCCCATGCCATGGATGGCACGACCGCCGTCCTGCCCGAGATAGACTTCGTTGACATAGGCTTCGAGGATTTGCGCCTTGCTGTAGTGCAGCTCCAGCAACAGCGCCATGGGAATTTCCACCAGCTTGCGGCTGAGTGTGCGTTCGCGCGACAACCAGAAATTTTTCACCAGCTGTTGTGTCAGGGTACTGCCACCCTGCTGCAATTCGCCGGCGCGCAGATTGGCCAGCACAGCGCGGCTGAGCCCGCGCAGGGAAATGCCGTGATGTTCATAGAAGCCGCGGTCTTCCGTGGCCAGCAACATTTTTTCCAGCAGTTCCGGCACATCGTCGCCGCGCACCAGCACCCGGTCTTCATCATGGCCCGGATGAATACTGCCGATCTGCATCGGCTCGAGACGCGCGACAGGAATTACGCGGCCCGCCCCATCAGTGAGCTGGCGAATCTGCTGATTGCGGAATTCCAGCCGCAGCAAACGTGCCTTTTCGCCACCGTCGCTGTCGCTGAACCCGCGCGTGTGCAGCAGCACCGCATTGGCGCTGACCGAGTAGGAACCGGGCTGCGTGGCGCCGGGGTCCTTGCGATAGCGCATCAGCTCCAGCATGCGCTGCAAATGATCGCGATCGAGCTCGCGGCCGGCATAGAGCTGCACCGGACGCGAATACACCCGCGCCGGCAATTGCCACTGATGGGTATCAAAGCGCTGCCGTACCAGCGCATCCAGCCAGATCAGGCCGACCGCCACCAGCACCGCCACCACCAGCGTCAACTTGCCAACAAAGACCCACGACCACCAGCGCCGCGCCGGCGCCTTGGCCGCTGACTTCTTGCGCGGTGCAGCTTTCTTTCGGGGAGCCGGCTTTTTGCCCGCCGCAGCCTTCTTGCGCGGCGCCGACGGCTTGCCGGATGCAACGCGCTGGCGCGCTGCGGACTTATCGCCGTTCCCGGCCTTACCTGAATTTTTTGATTTAGCCATGGCGCGCCAGTATAGCGATTGGCAAATAAATCACACTGACCCCATCACACTCCCCCACCCGTAGGAGCCAGCCTGCTGGCGAACAGACGTTCGGCAAGGTCCTGTTCGCCAGCAGGCTGGCTCCTACGGTGTGATTAACGGGAGCAAAGCCAGTGTGCACGTTTGGCAACAGACCCCCTGATCACCATAATGTTCCACTTTCAGACCCAGACGCAGAAGGCCCCCTATGACCAAGCGCTACCACCTCTACGCCATTGGCAACGCCCTGGTGGACACCGAGATTGAAGTCACCGACCAGTTTCTGGCCGGCATGGACATCGGCAAGGGCATGATGACGCTGGTGGACGAAGCCCGGCAGCACGCGCTGGTGCAGGCACTGGCCGACACCGGTGTCACCCACAAGCGCGCCAGCGGCGGCAGCGCCTGCAACACCGTGGTGGCCGCCCAATATTTCGGCGCCAGCACCTACTACGCCTGCAAAGTGGCCGACGATGACACCGGCGCCTTCTTCGTCAAAGACCTCACCGCCGCCGGCGTGGCCACCAATATGGACAGCGCACGCCCCACCGGCGTGAGCGGCAAATGCCTGGTGATGATCACCCCCGATGCCGAGCGCACCATGAACACCTTCCTCGGCATTTCCGAAACCGTGTCCGTGGCCGAGCTGGATAACGATGCCATCCTCGCTTCCGAATACGTCTACCTCGAAGGCTATCTGGTCACCTCCGAGACCGGCCGCGCCGCCACTATCCAGCTACGCGAAACCGCCAAAGCCAACGGCGTGCGCACCGCCCTGACCTTCTCCGACCCGGCCATGGCCAAATTCTTCCGCGACGGCCTTGCTGAAATGCTCGGCGACGGCGTAGACCTGCTGTTCTGCAACGAAGAAGAAGCGCTGGAATTCACCGGCAAAGACACCCTTGAAGACGCCATGACCGAGCTGAAGAAAGTTTGCCAGCAGCTGGTAGTCACCCTCGGCGCCCGCGGCGCCTGCCTGTGGGATGGCGAACAGCAACATATGGTGGAGCCCAGCCCGGTGAAAGCCGTAGACACCAACGGTGCCGGCGACATGTTTGCCGGCGCCTTTATCTACGCCATCACCCACGGCCACGACTTCCCCAGCGCCGGCAAACTCGCCAGCGCCGCCAGCGCACGCGTGGTCAGCGACTTCGGCCCACGCCTGGCGCCAGAAGAACACGCACAGATCCGCAAACAGGTGCTGGGCGCATGAGTGACGTGTTCCTGTGCAAAGCCGATGAAATAGAGGAAGACCAGGCCCGCGGCTTCGACATCGACGGCGAATCCTACGTACTGGTAAAGAAAGACGGCCAGCTGCACTGTTACCTGAACCACTGCCCCCACCTGGGCATTGAACTCAACTTTATGCCGGATCAGTTTCTGGATGCGGACAACGCCTTCATCATGTGTGCTAACCATGGGGCGTTGTTTGAGATTGAGAGTGGGAGTTGTTTGTCGGGGCCGTGTGCGGGGGATAGGTTGACGGCTATGACGCTAATTGAAAAAGCGGATGGCGTGTACGCACAAGCCACTGAGACATCAGATCAGTGAGCCGGTATAAGTAACTAGATAATTTTGGCGCTATTTATAGCGCCTCTAGAAACTGGATGATGAATTCAACTTCTTCCGCCTTATCCAAGGAAATATAAGACAAAAGTTCAGATCTAGAAGACAAAATATTACCGTAATTCACGATCTCATCTTCTGATGTCCATCCATTTGAAGAAAAATAGTGAATGGGGTTTATATGAAAATAAACCATTTCCCTTAGACTATCGAATTCACCATTGTGACCGTATGGCATCGTTTTTGATACTGAAAGCAAAGGAGGCGTTCGGAATTTATATAAATCCGCAGACTCAAAGGTGACGCCAGCACGGCCGATGTCTCTGCCGTGCATATATGGACCGAGATCTCCTTGTGGTACGCCAAGAGAATGAAATTCCATGTCAGAGAATAGGCTTCCACTATGGCAAACCGAACACCTTCCCTTGCCGAAGAATAATAACGCCCCAACTTTCTGATCTTCAGTTATCGAAGACATATCTCCTTTAAGATATTTATCCCAATTTGATGGGACGCAAGAGGTTTTGAGTTTTTCAGAAAGAAATGCCGCTATGGCATTTCCGGCAAGAGCAAGATTTATGGATTCTTTACCCAAAGAGGCCATAATGGCCCTTGCCTTCCTGGCATCTTCACTGTCTGAATGGTCCAGCAACTCCTGTAGCGCTGAGTTGGCCGCGGCCATTCGGTCCGCATAATAGAATCTATCAACGTTGCGCACATGCTGTGATTGGTTTACTAAGCTATACTTTCCGAGAAACTCATCTCTTGCGATGATTGGCAGCACTGAAGCTACAGCTAAAGGAGACTGAAATCCGGCTTCGAATCCCTCTCCAATAGGAGAGTAAATTAAGCCATCTGACTTGGTGATCTTTCCGTCCCAAAAAAACACATTGAAGTCCGGATGGGCTCGTCCAACGAGAGTAAATGCATTACGTGGAACTATAACCCCACCACTATTCATTCTTGCGAAGCCCTCTCCATCCCCTCCCACTCCTATAGCGAGAGGAAGGCCGTCGGCCAGTTCCTTTTCGTCAATATGGCAATTGCTGCAGGATACATCATGGTCGCCACTAAGGATTGGGGTTTCAAAGATAAGCTTCCCCAGTTCCGTTATCCTGGAATCTTCCTCTTTTGATATTATATTGCATGTGGCGGGACTAATTTGTTGCTCACTCACTATGAGTCTTATCTTGTCGTCTATATCAAGCGCTGTTGCGTACTGCCCGCAGAATAATAGAACTAACACACCTAACAATGATCGCATAATCATCGCTCAATGAACCTATGCTGCCGCGTTAGGCCCTCAGAGGAAATTTGATTAAGCTCTAATGATTTCAGAGAAAGATAGCTAATAATCTCGTCGGTTACTCCCAATGACTGCATCTTCTTTTGGGTGAGATCGTAGTCGTGGCAAACTAACATCATTGCCCTATTGGAGCTGTCTATTGCTTTTCTTTCACTGTCCCGTGAAAACCACTCCGAATCCATAGCTGTTGCGCACTGAGAGCTTAAATCCATGAAGTCTCTGTAATAAAAAGCTACGCCAAAAGCTGGCGCTGCAAGGTTCTTTGTTAGCCAGCCCAAGAAAAATGCTATGGCTAAAAATTTGAAAATTCTATCCATCATGGAGCGATCAGACCGAGAGAGTTTAATAGGTTCGCATCAATCGTGTCGCCGCTAGGCAGGCTTTTATCGGCTCTATAGTTAGAAATAGCAGTTCTTGTTTCCGGACCCATTAATCCATCTAGCGCACCTTTGTAGTACCCATGAATAAACAATGATGCTTGCACTCGCTTAATCAGCTCCATTCGCTGGGGGTCATATTTCCCGGCCTGGCTTTTCGGTGGAGTAGCGTAGCCCGGCTTTGCCGGCTGGCTCTGCGGCTGCGAGCTTTGGTTATATGGTGTGCTGCGTGATGGAGCTGTATATCCTCCTGAGCCGGATGAGTACCCACCACCAGATGAAGACCTATGACTACTGTGGCTGCTGTGACTCCGGTGACTGCTATGGCTTCTATGTCCCGCAATGTACATAGGTGTACTTTCGTTGGCCGGTAAAAATACCCCTGGGCCTTTTAAGCTTTGATCACTTGTGTCTAACTCTTGAGCCGCACCAGCCGCTGCTGCTGCAAATGCGCTTCCATTAATGAATCCCGGAAGAAGCGCAGCTAAGGTCCATCTCTTTTTCATATTATCCTCCTTGGTTGATCAAAAAATGATCGCTGAGAAGAGGTAAAAAATCCACAACAATTTCCAATTTCATCACAGCCTTCGCATTCTTCTGGATAGAAATTTTTCCAATCCGAAATAGATCTAACGCTGTGAGGCCAGAGCGACATCGGCAGGTGACAAAGCGGATAATTGAACAGCGACACAGGTATGTCGCAATGTTGTGACGTCTTGATGGCTTGCTCAAGATGCGACGAATACTCTAGCGGACTGAGATATAGATCTTTCCAGTTTTGTTTCGCCCAACCCATCGGCTCTAGATTCATGACCGAAATCTGAGAGATGTTAGATAGAATACGCCCTGCAAACTCGATGATCTCGGGGATGCTTCGATAGTTGCCCTGTGTCGGAATGATGCGCAATTCAACCGGTATTCCAAGACCGCTAGCATGTAGCAATCCCTGTACGGTTTCACGAAAAGCTCCCGAGGCTCCTGCCAGGTAGTCATGAAGGTGTTCGCTCGTTGCGTGCAAGGGGATTCCTAGCGTTGTATTCTCTTTCGCGGTCTTCGCTAGTTTCTGTGCGAAAGCAAAATCTTTTAAGGCCCGTCCATTCGTAAGTATGTGATAACTGGTCTGGGGAGAGTTTGACGTGCAGACTTTTAGAAAATCTAAAAGCTTTTCCCCGTATAGTAGTGGCTCTCCGCCGCTTATACCTACAACACCTTCATATTGGAAGGCGGATATTGCAAGCCCTGCTTGAGCAAGTAGATTGCTGTCATCTAAATCTTTGGGGGGTTGAGAGCAAAACCGGCATTTACTGTCACATTGCTCGGTAACCAGTATGGTATTGTGGTTCGCTCGCTTGGATAAAATTATGCGAATCCATCCGTTTCTGTTTAACAGGCCAATATCACCGTCTTCGATCGAATTATAAAGGTCTTCATCTATTACTCGCCATTCACTATCTGTATCGCCTCCTAACTCAGCCTCTGCATTAGGAAGTACCTCCAGCTCTGGCAAGAAGCCATCATTCGTGGCGGCTTTGCTTTTACGCAATATCAGGTAGCCAAACTGCGGCCTAGGCAAATCCGGCAAGTAAAACCTATCTTTCCTCTCTGGGTTACGCATCCGCCCAGCCCTCAATCATCTCTTTCTCAAGCCCGCATCCTGAGAGAATTTCAGAGCAAAGCGAAAACATTGATTTATGGTAGGCGCAGAAATAAAGAATCGATTTGTCACCGACCGGCTCGCCTTGCGTGGATATCGATTGCATCGGGTCAACCCCGCAGTAAGGCTGATATGCGCAATCTTCGCACCCCGGGTGGAAATCATTAAATGAATTTTCCAGTATGTGGGCGTACAGATCGTTATTCTCGATGTTTGGTGAAGAGCAGTCCCCAAGTGAGAAGTCATTGGTTGGTATGGTCCGTTGAAGCATCCTTGCCTCGTCGCTCCCATAGACTTTTCCGTCATAATCAAAAACTATGGCGTTCAATAAAACCCCTCCTGGAGATTTTAAGTCAGCATAACCAGAAAAGTTGGGACGCAACATGCGCTTGATATGGATGGCGAGCGAGTGCTCTACTATACTTCTGCCATTCATATTCTCATTGATAATTATGCTTATAAGAGACCGGTAAAATTCCATGTATTCTTCTGGAGAATATAAATCGGATTGGTTATTTCTCGAGAATCCATATGGACTAATGGGGCGTACGAATAGGTCATTTAAGCCAAGTTCGAGATGCCCTTCAACTACACTCTTCGGATTCTTTAAAAGGCTGCGAGTAACTGTTGTTACAGTTGCTATCCTTGTTCTTCCAAGTTCTTCTTGGATTTTTAGCGCCCATTCTTTTGCTTTAGAATATGAGTTATTGTTAGGCAGAATCCTACTCTCATTATGAGTTTTTTCGTGCCCATCTAGCGACACCGAGAAGTATACATTCTTTCTTCTTGCCCAATTAAGAATATCGTCTGACATAAGGGACAAGCTTGTTGCGATGACCATCTCAAATTTATCGTTAGGGATTTTTGCTTCTAGCTCGGCGTAAATCCTCTCTACTAAATCGAATCTGACGAGCGGTTCGCCTCCTTGTATTTCTATCTTATATGGAGGCTTACCGAGACGATAAACTGTATTTACTATTTCGGATATCTTACCTTCATTCAAATCATAGCCATGCGCAGAAATGTTTGCGCGACTGACCTGGCAATAAGTGCAGGAATGGTCACATCTCAGGGTTGGAACAATCATGAATATTGGATTAAAAGCCATTTGCTGAAGAAGCCTCTTCGCCTGCCCTGTGGCTAGAAGGGACGCAGAAATATTCATATTCTCTGGCCTTGCCAGAAAAAGCTTCTTCTCGAGTTCGATAGCGATTTCTTTATCTAGCCCTGACGGGTTGTTCACTAAATCATTTAAGTATTTTTCGCTCATGAAATGGAAGAATCCAGCAGTGTTAGACAGAATATAGCTGTCTTCTCGGAGTCTTTCGAAATTGAATGGTAGCAGGTTCACTGTTTTAGTTTCTCAGATATTGATTTAAGAACAGCTTTTGCGATGGCTCGCCTCAGGCTCTCCGTTTCTGATGATGCCTTGTATCTTAGGTGGTAGTCATTCAGTAGGCGATCGAAGGTATGCGATACTTCTTGGTCGCATTCGTACAGTGAGACTTTCCATTCACTGCTTGTTTGCTCCAATTCCCACTTGCAGTACGCACTGATCCAGTAAAGAGCTTTCCGGACAGTTACTTCTTCGAAAGTCTCTTTGGGAAGAAACTTTTCAATATTTGATTTCATTATCAGAGAAGCTCCTAAGTTGTAGGGTCTGTTAGTAGTTTTTGGACACTGTTAGGATCGTGAGCCCTTCTTACTTGTCATAGGTCAGCCGGTGAATTGCTTTGACTGCAACCCGTCGCTTTATGTACTCACAGTGACAAGCGTCGTTAAGCGGCATCCACCTGGCAGGGTCTAAAGCACCCTTTCCCACATTCTCTGAAGGAGATACAGGTATCAGATTTGGGCTGTCATTAGCAAATTTCTGCCTCTCGAGAGCGGTCCAGTCGTGGCCGCCCGATATGCGTGCCTCCATTTGCGGCACGACGTGATCAGTGTGGAGGTCGGCTGCCTTCTTGACGGTGCTTCCGGTGTACGGGTTGCCAGGCTCCGTGGATTGCACGGCAGCCGTTACCCGCGTCAATTAGCAGACAATTACCTCTTCTCACGCCGCAATCTTGCATGCCTCCCGTCCCATCTACCGCCCTTTCAACTTATGCGACTCCGCCAACGTCCGCTTATAAAACTTCCCCAACGCCCGATCATCCGCCCGCTTTTGCGACAGGCTTGCGGAGTTCAGCGCTTCTTCGCGTCGTAGCTTGAAGTAGTTGTCGAGCCGGCGCTGGTCCAGCTCGCCTTTTTCCACTGCGTCGCGCACGGCGCAGCCGGGTTCGCTCTGGTGTTGGCAATCGCCGTAGCGGCAGCGTTCGGCGAGGGATTCGATGTCGGCGAAGGTAGCGGCGATGCCGTCGCGGGCGTCGGCCAGTTGCAGTTCGCGCATGCCGGGGGTGTCGAGGATCAGACCGCGTGCAGCGGGGCCGTGATCAGTGTCGCGGGTAATGGCAATGAGTGAGCGGCTGGTAGTGGTGTGGCGGCCTTTGCCATCGTCTTCGCGAATGCGGCCGGTTTGTTGTCGTTGTTCGCCCAGCAGGGAATTGATCAGGGTGGATTTGCCGACACCGGAGGAGCCCAGCACCACCAGTGTTTCGCCTGCGCGCAACCAGCTGTCCAGTTGGGCAACGCTGTCGGCGTTCAGACAGTTGATGGCCAGTACGATGGAATGGTTGCCGAGGTTGGCCACCTGGTCGATGGCGTCTTGCGGGTCTGTGGCAAGGTCTGCCTTGCTCAGCACCACCACCGGTTCGGCGCCGGCTTCGTTGACCAGTGCGAGAAAGCGTTCGATGCGGTTGAGATTGAAGTCTTCGTTCAGGGCGCTGACGATCAGCGCGGTATCGACATTGGCAGAGATCAGCTGCCAGTCCACTTTCTCGCCGGCGGCCTTGCGACGAAAACAGGTGCTGCGTTCCAGCAGGCGCACAAACTGGCCGTCGTTATCCAGCAGCAGCCAGTCGCCCACCACCATGGCGGGCATGCTGTGTTGCAGCAGCACCTCTTGCACGCCCGTGGCCGTGGCCACCACCACCCGCGAGCGATGTTGCTCGACGATGCGCGCAGGGTGGCACGCCTCCAGTTCTTCGAGGGTGAGTTGTTGCTGGAAGAAGGGGCGCCAGCCGAGGTGGGTGAGGGATTGGTAGTCGTCCATAGGGATTATCATGCCTGATGGATGCCGACGGGCAAGCTGGGGAAGTCACACTTGCTAAGCATCCCGGGGGTGGGCGTAGGTCGTTTACCCCTCCCCGGCCCTCCCCTTTCAGGGGAGGGAGAAAAACTGTAGGAGCCAGCCTGCTGGCGAAAGCGGCCTTGCCGAATGCTGGTTCGCTTGCAGGCAAGCTCCTACGGCATGAGATTCACGGGAGGAGCAACGAGAGACTAGAGGACCAGTTTGACGGGCTCTGACAGCACAAACTTTTTGGCGGAGATATCGGTTTTCCAGGCCAGCACTTTGACGCCGGCCTTGATGGCTTCGCGCAACAGCTGGCCGTACTTCGGATCAATCTCGTCCGCCGGGCGCACCTGTTTTGCGCCGGTGTGTTGCACGCAGAAAAACAGGATGGCTTCGTCGCCCTGCTCTACCACACTCATCAAGGTGCGCAGGTGTTTCTGGCCGCGTTCGGTGACGGCGTCTGGAAACGCAATAATGCCATCGTCGGGCTCATCGGGGCCGGGGCCGAGGGTGACGTTCTTTACTTCGATATAGCGGGTCTTGTTGCCGTACAGGGCAATGTCGAAGCGGCTGTCGCCGTAAGTCACTTCTCGCTTCAGTTCGGTGAACTGTTTCAGGCCGGGAATGCGCTTGGCTTCGATTGCCTCGGCCACCAACGCGTTGGTGCGTGATGTGTTCACCCCGGCCCAGTGGCCGTGGGCCACCTGCACGGCTTCCAGTGTGTGGCGGTATTTGCGCTTGTCGTTGCCGCTGTCGGAATACAGGGCGGGCGCGCCGGCGGGCGCGCAGTTTTTCATGGAGCCGGTGTTTGGGCAGTGCACGGTGATGACGGAGCCGTCCGGGCGCTCGATGTCGGCCATAAAGCGTTTGTAGCGGCGCAGCAAAATGCCCTGCTGTAATGGCGGATCGAATTTCATGCGGCGCGAATAAAACGCTGCAGGCGCTCGACCGCCTCGGCCAGCCGATCCAGTCCGGTGGTGTAGGCAATGCGCACAAATTTTTCGGTGGGGTGTACCACGCCGAAGTCGCGGCCGGGCGTGAGCGCGAGCTTTTCCTGTTCGAGCAAGCGCAGGCACCAGTCATAACTGTCGTCGGTAATCGCGCTGACATCGAGATACAGATAAAACGCGCCGGCCGGTTCCGCCACCACGTTCAGGCCCAGTTCGGGCAATGCCTTGAGCAGATAATCGCGGCGCTGTTTGAGCTCGTCGCGGCGGCGTTCAAGCTCGGCCACGGTATCGGGCTGGAAGGCGGCGAGTGCGGCATGCTGGGCAACGGTGGGTGCGGCGAGAAAGAAATTCTGTGCCATGCGATCGAGATCCGGCATCAGCGCTTGCGGCGCCACCAACCAGCCCAGCCGCCAGCCGGTCATGCCGAAATATTTGCTGAAGCTGTTAATCACGATGGCGTTATCGTCTTCCGCCAGCACCGAGTATGCGGGCTGGTCGTAGACCAGGCCCTGATAAATCTCATCCATGATCAGCGCGCCATTACGCGCACGTACCACGGAGGCAATCTCGGCCAGCGCCTCGGGAGATAGCACCGCACCGGTGGGGTTATCCGGCGACGCCAACAGGGCGGCCACGGTATTGGGCTGCCAGGCGGCATCAATCTGGCTGGCCGTCACCGCTTGTATACCAGTTGCACATAAATTGATCGGCTGGGCGACGCCGTTGACCAGCTCAAGAAAGTGTCGATTGCAGGGGTAGCCCGGATCGGTCAATAAAACACCGTCGCCGGGATTCACCAATGCCGCCAGCACCAGCTGCAAGGCGCCGGAGGCACCCGGCGTGACCAGAATGCGCTCGGGCGACACCGTCACGCCGAAGCGCTGCTGGTACCAGTGCGCAATCGCCTCGCGCAGCGCCGGAATGCCGGCTGCCGGGCTGTAGCGGGTCAGACCCTGCGCCAGCGCCTGCTGGCCGGCGGCCACCACCGGCGCGGGTGTCGGGAAGTCCGGCTCGCCCACTTCCAGATGGATCACGTCGTGGCCCTGTGCCTGCAATGCCTGGGCGCGGGCAAGCAGCGCCATGACATGAAACGGGGCGATGGCCTGACAACGCTGCGCTGGTCGGATCGCGACTGGTTTCACTGGTAAAATTCCATCCTGTTCCTATAATGCGCCCCGGTTTTGCAAGGGTGACAAGGCCCCGCCGCTGAGGGTATTGTCTGTTGCTTGATTTCCGCCGCCGGGGGATATTCGGCGCCGAACCACATAGCGAGCAGCATATGTTAAGGGAGTTGCTACGAATGGCCACTGGAAAGAATAAAAAAGCCGCAGCAAAGAAACCTGCCAGCAAGTCCAGCAGCGCAGCGAAGAAAGCCACTGCCAGCGCCAAGACCACTGCCAAAAAAGCGCCTGCAAAAAAGGCTGCGGCTAAAGCCACCGCGAAAAAGGCGGTAGCGAAGCCGGCTGCCAAGAAGGCCGCGCCGAAAGCCGCAGCGAAAAAAGCGGCTGCGAAAAAATCCCCCGCCAAGAAAGCTCCTGCAGCCAAGCCCGCCGCCAAGAAAGCGCCGGCGAAGAAAGCTGTAGCCAAAAAGGCCGCCCCGAAGAAGGCCGCCAGCGCAAAATCCAAACCTGTCGCCAAGAAGGTCGCAGCCAAGAAGGCAGCACCGAAAAAGGCGGCAGTGAGCAAGGCACCTGCCTCCAAGGCAGCGAGTAAAGTCAGCAAGGCCGTCGCCAGCAAGGCGCCGGCAAAAGCGTCAGCAAAAAAATCGGCGCCCGCAAACAAAACCGCAGCGACCAAACCGGTGGCTGCGAAGGCTCCGGCCAAGCAGAGCAAAAAGGACGTAAAGGTCAAAAAGGATACGGCCAAGGCCACTTCACCAGTGCCCAGCAAGCCGAAACCAGCTGTGAAACCGGCGCCAGCCAGTGCGGGGAAAGCAAAGCAATCCTCACAGGTAGCGCAGAAAGTGAAAAGAGAAATCCGCGATATCCCGGAACCAAAACCCGGCACCACCGTTCATGGGTTTGCGCCGTACATGCCCGCCAAAGGCGAGGAGTACATGAACGAAAACCAGCGCGCCCATTTCCGCAAGATCCTGCTGGCCTGGCGCCAGGAGTTGATGGAGGAAGCAGACCGTACTGTGCACCACTTGCAGGACGAGGCCGCCAACCTGCCAGACCCGAATGACCGCGCCACCCAGGAAGAAGAGTTCGCGCTGGAGCTGCGCGCCCGTGATCGTGAGCGCAAGCTGCTGAAGAAGATCGAGAAGGCGGTCGACATGATCGACAAGGACGAGTACGGCTTCTGCGAGGCCTGCGGCATCGAGATTGGCATTCGCCGTCTGGAAGCGCGTCCCACCGCCGAGCTGTGCATCGACTGCAAGGAACTGGCCGAGATCAAGGAAAAGCAGCTGGCTGGCTGATTTTTCTGCTCTTGGCGACACACAAAAACGCCGGGTTTTCCCGGCGTTTTTGTTTTCGTTCCCCTGTAGGAGCCAGCCTGCTGGCGAACGGGCCTATCCAAGCGCCCATTCGCTTGCAGGCAAGCTCCTACGGTGCCTGATTGATGGCCTCTTGCTATGCTCGCCGCATGACTGACGCAGCTGTGTATCGCGGACGCTTTGCGCCCACCCCTTCTGGTCCGTTGCATTTCGGTTCGCTGGTCGTTGCGCTGGCGAGCTGGCTGGATGCGCGCGCGCAGGAGGGCGTCTGGCTGGTGCGCATCGACGACATCGACCCGCCACGTGAGCAGCCCGGCGCCGCCGACCAGATTCTGCGCCAGCTGGACGCCTGCGGCCTGCATTGGGACAACAGCGTGCGCTACCAGAGCCAGCGCCACGATGCCTACGAAGCCGCCGTGCAGCAGCTGCTCAATCAAGGCGACGCGTTTTATTGCCAGCTGTCGCGCACCGATCTGGCGGCGCTGGGTCACCGCCATCCCGGCATCAGTGCCGCCACCGACGACGCGCGTGACAGTGCGGTGCGCCTGACTGTCCCGGCGCAGCCGCTGTGCTTCAACGATCGCTGGCGCGGCGAGTATTGCCTCGATCTGCAGGACGCCGGCGGCGCCTTCGTGATCCGGCGCCGCGACGGTTTGTATGCCTACCAACTTGCTTGCGCGCTGGATGACGCCGATGACCGCATTACCGATGTGGTGCGTGGCGTCGACCTGATCGACTCCACACCGCGACAGCTTCGTGTACTCGATGCCCTGGCGCGCCCGGCGCCGCGCTATGGGCATTTGCCTCTGGTGCTGGCGGCCAATGGCGAGAAGCTGGCCAAATCCAGCGGCAGCGAGGCGATCGAAATCGGCCAGGCTGAGCGCGCACTGGCGCAGGCATTGCGCTGGCTCGGCGGGCCGAGCATCGAAGGCAGCGTCGACGACTGCCTGCAGGCCGGGTTGGCTTGGTGGCGCAGCGGCGCCACGGGTCTGCGTTGCGACGCTGGCCCGATGCCAGCCCTGTCTCTAACATAGGCCGGGCGCACACCCCACCGCGCTGCGGTGTGGATCCACAAGAGGAGCCGACCACGGCCCATGTATACAGACCGCTTGCTGATCATTTTCATCCTCGGCACCTACCTGCTGTCACCGGCGATCATTCAATGGTGGAGTGACGGCGGCCAGTCCTGGTTTCGCCCGTTTCTGGTGTGGATGGGTCTGATTGGCCTGAGCTACTGGATTGCCCGGAGTCGCGATTTCGATGGGCTATAGTTTCTATCAGCTGTTCGCGATTATTGTCGGCTACCTGCTGTTTCTGTTTCTGGTGGCCTGGGCCACCGATCGCGGCATGCTGCCGGCGCGACTGGTGCGCCATCCGCTGGTCTATGTGTTCTCGCTGGGCGTCTATTGCAGCGCCTGGGCAGTGTACGGCGCCGTCGGCTATGCGCACCTGTATGGCTATAACTACATGGCCTACTTCCTCGGCATCTCCGGCGCTTTCCTGCTCGCACCGATCCTGCTGGCACCGATCCTGCGTCTGACCACGACCTACCAGCTCAGCTCACTGGCCGACCTGTTTGCCTTCCGCTACCGCAGCCGTGCCGCCGGCGCCCTGACCACACTGATCATGATGGCGAGCATGCTGCCGCTGCTGTCACTGCAGATCAAAGCGGTGGCGGAGTCCATGGACATCCTCGGTGGTGGCGGCGAACCGGTGAACGTGGCGGGCTGGTTCGTCGGCCTGATTACCCTGTTCACGATTCTGTTCGGTGCGCGTCACACCACAGCGCGAGACAAACATGAAGGCCTGGTGGTGGCGATCGCCACCGAATCGCTGATCAAGGTCGTGGCATTCGCCGCGGTGGCGCTGATCGGACTGTTCGGGGTGTTCGACGGCCCCGACGGCCTTAACACCTGGCTGGACAGCCACCCGGAAATGCTCGCCCGGCTCTACTACCCGTTGCAGGACGGCTCCTGGCACTCGCTGGTGATGGCGTTTTTCGTGTCGGCGGTGGTGATGCCACACATGTTCCATATGGCCTTCACCGAAAACCTGAATCCGCGCGCGCTGATTACCGCCAGCTGGGCGGTACCGATGATGCTGTTGATCATGGCGATCAGTGTGCCGCTGGTGCTGTGGGCGTCACTGGCGGTGGAGGTCACCACGCCGGCTGACTATTTTGCGCTGGGACTGGGCCAGAAAATGGGCAGTGGCACCTCGACGCTGGCCTACCTCGCCGGCCTGGCCGGCGCCAGCGGTATGCTGATCGTTGCCACGCTGGCGCTGGCGAGCATGGCATTGAACCATCTGGTTCTGCCCATGCGCCGGGTGCAGCGCAGTGAGGACCTTTACCGCTGGCTGCTGTGGGCACGCCGCATCCTGATCGCCGGCATGTTGCTGCTGGCCTACCTGTTCTACATCTGGAGTGGCCACCGTCATACCCTCACCGAGCTCGGCGTGATGTCGTTTGTGGCAACACTGCAATTCGTGCCCGGCCTGATCGGCACCCTGTTCTGGCCCGGCGCCAACCGCAAGGGGCTGTTTGCCGGTCTCAGCATTGGCTTCATCGTTTGGCTGACGGCGCTGGTGCTGCCGATGATCACCAACTGGCAGATGCCACTGATGCAAGACCTGCTCGGCGTGCGCTTTATCGAGCCTGCCGACCAATGGCAGAAAGTGGCGATGTTTTCGGTGGCCGCCAACGGCCTGCTGTTTGCCTTCGTTTCGATGCTGACCGAAACCGGAGCCGCCGAACGCAACGCCGCCGATACCTGTGCGGTCGACAGCCTGCGTCGCCCCTATCGCTGGGAACTGGAAGCCACCAACGTCGACGACTTCATCCGTTCGCTGTCGGACTCGCTTGGCCCGACCACGGCAGAACGGGAAGTGGAGCTGGCACTGCGGGATCTGAATTTTGGTCGCAATGAAACCCGCCCCTATGCGCTGCGACGGTTGCGCGATCAACTTGAGACCAACCTGTCCGGCCTGCTTGGCCCGAGCGTGGCGCACCAGCTGGTGGATGATCACCTGCCCTACAAGCCACATGACGAAGAGCAGACCAGCGAGGACATCCAGTTCATCGAGTCGCGTCTGGAGCTGTACCGCAACCGGCTCTCCGGTCTGGCCGCCGAGCTCGACAGCCTGCGCCGTTTCCATCGCCAGACCTTGCTGGAGCTGCCCATGGGCGTGATCTCGCTGGGGGCTGACGGCGAGATCATCGGCTGGAATCTGGCCATGGAGCAGCTCACCGGCATCAGTGGCCGACGTATGATCGGCTCGCGCCTGTCCAACCTGCCGCAGCCCTGGCGCCATCTGTTGCTGGAATTCACCCTTGGCGATATCCCGCGCCTGCCGCAGCAGTCGCTGGAGGTCGGCGGCCACCTGCGCTGGCTGAGCCTGCACAAGTCGCGGGTACACGGCGCCACACCGGGCGAGCGCGACGGCGGTCAGGTGGTGGTGATCGAGGACATCACCGACATCCGCTCGCTGGAGTCACGCCTGGCGCACAACGAACGGCTGGCGTCGATCGGCCGGCTCGCGGCCGGCGTCGCCCACGAAATCGGCAACCCGGTGACGGCGATTGCCTGCCTGACACAAAACCTCGCGCTCAGCGACAGCGCCCAGGATGTCGACGACAGTAGCAAGCAGATCCTCGAACAGACCCGGCGGATCTCGCGCATCGTCGAGTCGCTGGTCACCTTCAGTCATTCCGGTGGCCAGCCCACCCAGAGCCACCTGCCGGTGGCGATGCAGGACGTGATCGAGGAAGCCATGGCACTGATGCGGCTGGACCCTGACCGCAAGCACCAGCCGATCCAGAATCACTGCCCGCCGGAGCTGATCGTCTCCGGTGATCCGCAGCGCCTGCTGCAGGTGTTCGTCAACCTGCTGTCCAACGCCGCTGACGCCAACCCGGACCGACGTCCGGTGGTGATCAAGGGCTGGCAGGAGGAACAGCAGATCACGCTGGAAGTCGAAGATCGGGGTCAGGGCATTCCGCAGGAGCTGCGCGATACCCTGTTCGAACCTTTTGTCACCAGCAAGGCGCCGGGTCGCGGCACGGGGCTTGGACTGGCACTGGTCTACAGTATTATTGAGGACCATGGTGGTACCATCCGGGTGGACAGTCCGGTGGAGGACGGTCTGGGCACACGTTTCACCATTACCTTGCCCGCCTATGTGGAGGCAGTAGCAGAGCAGTCATGAGCCAGATTCTGATCGTAGAAGATGAACCGGTAATCCGCGGCGCCCTGCGCAAGTTGCTTGAGCGTCACGACCATCAGGTGCAAGAGGCCGAGTCGGTGGAGCAGGCGTGCGCCCAGTCCCTGTCTGCCTTCGACCTGATCATCAGCGACCTGCGCCTGCCCGGCGCCCACGGTACCGAGCTGATTGACGCCGCCAACCCTACGCCGGTGCTGATCATGACCAGCTACGCCAGCCTGCGCTCGGCGGTCGACGCCATGAAACTGGGCGCGGTGGATTACATCGCCAAGCCGTTCGATCACGATGAGATGGTCAGCGCGGTATCACGGGTATTGGGCCAGAAACGCAGCCCGCGCACTGCAGCTCCGGTCGCCGCCAACAACGGCGCCGCGCGTGCCCACGCCGAGATGGTTGGCGACAGCGATGTGATGCAGGAACTCAAGCGCCGTATCGAACGGGCAGCAGTCAGTGACAGCCCGATCCTGATCACCGGTGAGGCCGGCGCCGGCAAGGAACTGGTGGCGGTGTCGTTGCACCAGCAGGGCCCGCGCAGCCGCGGCCCACTGATTACCGTCAACTGCGCCGCCTTGCCTGCCGACCAGATTGAAGCGGAAATTTTTGGCCATGAGAAAAGCACCCTCGAGGGCGCCCGCAACAGCCACCGTGGTCTGGCCGAGTCTGCCCATGGCGGCTGCCTGTTTCTGGAAGACATTGATGAGTTGCCGATGGAGGCCCAGGGGCGCCTGTTGCGTCTGCTGCAGGACCGCGAGGTCCGCCGTATCGGCAGTGTCGAACCGCGCAAGGTGGACGTCCGCATCCTCGCCGCGACACACCGGGACCTCGCCCGTCAGGTACGTGATGGCAAGTTCCGGGATGACCTCTACTACCGCCTGAATGTGCTCGAATTGAAGGTCCCGCCGCTGCGCGAACGCCAGCAGGACATCGCCGCGCTGGCACAGCTGTTATTGGAGAACACCTGTGAGCGTTTGGGCATGGGCGTGATCAGTTTCAGCGATGCCGCCATGCAGCTGATCGAGAGTTACTACTGGCCAGGCAACGTACGCGAGCTCGGCAATGCGATCGAACGCGCTGTGATCATCAACGAGAGTGGCCAGATCGAAGCGGACGATCTCGGTATCAATCCGGGTGAAAGCCGGATGCTGCAAGACCCGCAGGAAGAGCTGTCGCTGGAGGATTACTTTGCCCGCTTCGTGCTGGAGAATCAGGAGCACATGACAGAGACCGAACTTGCCCGTAAGCTCGGCATCAGTCGCAAGTGTCTGTGGGAGCGTCGGCAGCGTTTGGGCATCCCGCGCAAGAAAGGTTCGGCAGTGAACAGCTGATCACCGTAACAAGTGTTACCGTCCTACACAGCTTTGTTACACAACCGACATACTGGCACGGACAGAATCATCAAAAAATGCGTAAGTCATTGATAAATATAGAATTCACGCTTCCTTGCAAAGCCCTCTGCAAATCCGCACTATGATCTCCACGCCGCGCAACTAACAACAACCAACAAGCCGGTGTAAAAATGGCTCTCAGCGATAACAATAAAAACCTGCTGAACAAATAATAAAAACAGTTCTACGAGCCAATGCAGTGCAACGTCATGGGCAACCATGACAGGCAAATAAAAAAACAGACAATAATAACAACAGAATCAGCGCAATCGGGGCCACAGCGGAGCTGTGGCCCCATTTTCATTTCTACGGCAGGTGATTTTCCGGTGCCGCACTGCAACGCCCTCCCTGATCACGATCAGCACCCGCATAAGCTGTGACACCCTGTCTCCCTGCCGTGCTACCATGCGCGACTTTGGCAAACCGGAAATAGACTCTTACTCATGTCACGCACGTTGACGAATCTTGTGACCAGGATGTTCAAGCGAAGTTCCAGTCGTTTGCCGGTGCCACATATTCATACCCGCGAACACCACAACATTTCCCGCAAACAAATCAGTCGTGCCGCGCTGGATGTGCTGTATGGTCTGCACAAGGCCGGCTTCGATGCCTATCTGGTGGGCGGCTGCCTGCGCGATATCCTGATCGGCGGCGTACCGAAAGACTTCGATGTCGCCACCAATGCCACGCCGGAGCAGGTTAAGGATATCTTCCGTCGCAGCCGCATCATCGGTCGCCGCTTCCGCATCGTGCATGTCATGTTCGGCCGCGACGTGATCGAGGTATCGACGTTCCGCGCGCTTAATCGCAACGACGATGACGACCATTCGCAAAGTGATGATGGCTTGATCCTGCGCGACAACGTGTATGGCGGCATCGAAGACGACGCGCTGCGTCGCGACTTCACCATCAACGCGCTGTATTACAACATCGCCAACTTTTCGCTGTATGACTTTGTCGGCAGCCTCGATGATATCAAGCGCCGAAAGATCCGCCTGATCGGTGACCCGGAGCAACGCTACCGCGAAGACCCGGTGCGCATGCTGCGTGCCGCACGGTTTGCCGCCAAGCTCGGCTTCGAGCTGGCCGACAGCACCGAAAAGCCGATTCGTCCGTTGGCATCACTGCTGTATCAGGTCCCCGCAGCGCGACTGTTTGATGAAGTGCTGAAACTGTTTCTTGGCGGCTATGGTGAAGCCTCGCTGGCGGCACTGCAGCGCTACAGCCTGTTCGAGATCATGTTCCCGGAATCCGGCAAGCGCTTGCACGACAAACCCGACGGCGCCATCTGGCAGGCGTTGTTCGAACAAGCCTGCCGCAATACCGACATCCGCATCGCCGACGACAAGCCGGTGACGCCGGCATTCCTGTTCGCGGTGTTCATGTGGCCGGCGCTGCAGGCACGACTGAAAAAACATCTGGATCACGGCATGCCGTATGCACCGGCGATGGCCAAGGCCGCCGGTCAGGTCATCAACGAACAATGCAAGGTCACCACCATCCCCAAGCGTTTCTCGACAGTGGTGCGCGAAATCTGGGATCTGCAGAGCCGACTCGATCGCCGCCACGGCAAACGTGCCGAGGCGCTGCTGGAACATCCACGCTTTCGCGCTGCCTACGACTTTCTGCTGTTGCGCGAGCAGAGTGGCGAACTGGCGCCGGGTCTGGGCGAATGGTGGACGCGCTACCAGCAGGCAGATAGCATCGAGAAGGACCGGTTAACCCGCGCACTCGGTCAGGGAGCTGGCAGCGGCAAGAAGCGACGCAGACGCGGCCCACGCCGCGCATCAAAAAATGATGCCCATTGAGTGTTATATCGGCCTCGGGTCAAACCTTGGCGACAGCGAACACCATCTCTATGCAGGACTGACGGCGATCGACGCACTGGAAGCCACCTCGGTGGTGGAGGTGTCACCGCTGTTCGTCACCGCCCCGGTGGGCCCGCAGGACCAACCCGATTTTCTCAACGCCGTGGCCGTGATTGTCACCGAGCTGCCGGCGCTGACCTTGCTGGACGCGCTCAAGGACATTGAGCAGCAGCTCGGTCGCACGCCAACACGGCGCTGGGGCGAGCGCGTTATCGATCTCGATATTCTGCATTACGGCGACCAGATCATTCACACCGATACGCTCGCGGTGCCACATCCGGGCATTGGCGATCGCGCCTTCGTCCTGGTGCCACTGCATGCCATCGCCGCGCAACTGGTACTGGCCGACGGTCGCCGTGTAGAGTCTCTGTACCGTGCCTGCAACAAGGATGGCGTGCGCTATCATGGCGAAGCCAAATGGAGAGCGGCTGATTGAATACCAAGCTTGAAACCCTGCGCCAGCGTGGCCAGCTGCCCCGCTTTATCGCCGTAGAAGGTGCTATCGGTGTCGGCAAAACGACGCTGACGCACAAGCTCGCTGAAACCTTCAATTACCAGACGCTGCTGGAGCAGGCCGAAGAAAATCCGTTTCTTGCCCGCTTCTATCAGGACCCCAAACGCTTTGCGCTGCAGACGCAACTGTTCTTCCTGTTCCAGCGCGCACAGCAGCTGCGTGACTACCAGCAGGAAAGTCTGTTTGAAAATGTCCGTGTCAGCGATTTCCTGATCGACAAGGACAAGCTATTTGCCGAAGTGACGCTGGATGACGACGAGTACAAGCTCTATCGCAATGTCTACGAACATATGACGTTCGACGCGCCGACACCGGATCTGGTGATCTACCTGCAGGCCCCCAGCAATGTGCTGCAGCAGCGCATTCAGCGCCGCGGCATCGCCAGCGAGCAGATGATCAGTGCCGACTACCTGGATCGACTCAACGACGCCTACGCGCGCTTCTTCCATTTCTATGACGCCGCGCCCCTGTTGATCGTCAACGCCACCGACATCGATATCGTCAACCGCGACGAGGACTACCAGCAGCTGGTCGACTACGTGCTGGACATCCGCTCGGGCCGGCACTACTTTAACCCGCGCCCGCTGGGCTGACCCCCGGCACCCGAACTCCCTGTCGCAGGAGGCCTGTTATGGCTGTCACCCTACGTACCCTGCAGCAATGCAAACTCGACGGCAAAAAGTTCTCCGTGCTGACTGCCTATGACGCCAGCTTTGCCAATCTGGTCAGCAGTGCCGGCATCGACGTGATGCTGGTTGGCGACTCGCTTGGCATGGTGCTGCAGGGACACGACAGCACGCTGCCGGTGACGGTGGACGATATCGCCTATCACACCGCCTGCGTGGCACGTGGCAATCAGGGCAGTCTGATCATGGCGGACTTTCCGTTTATGGCCGGCGCCAGCCTTCAGCGCGCCCTGGATGCTGCGCATCAGCTGATGGCCGCAGGCGCCCACCTGGTCAAACTCGAGGGCGCCGGCTGGCTGGCCGATACCATCCGCGTACTCAAGCGCAATGGTGTACCGGTCTGTGCCCATATGGGCCTGACGCCACAAAGTGTGAACGCCTTCGGTGGCTACCGGGTGCAGGGCCGTGAAGAGGCCGCCGCGCAGCAGATGATCGATGATGCCAAGGCGCTGGAAGCCGCGGGCGCCGATCTGCTGCTGCTTGAATGTGTGCCGCGCGCGGTCACCGCACGACTGGTGGCGGCGGTGGGCATTCCGGTGATCGGCATTGGCGCCGGCCCGGAGTGCGATGGCCAGGTGCTGGTGATGCACGACCTGCTTAATGCCACGCCGGGCAAGAAGGCCCGCTTCGTGAAAAACTTCCTCGCCGGTCAGGACAGCATTCAGGCCGCTTTTGCCGCCTACGACAAGGCGGTCAAGGACGGCAGCTTCCCGGCCGACGAACACTGCTTCTAGGCAACCTCTTTCCGTAGGAGCTTGCCTGCAAGCGAACCGGCCTTGCCGGGCACCAGTTCGCTTGCAGGCAAGCTCCTACAGAGCGAACAACACACCGGAGTTTTCCCATGCGTACCTTGCATACCATTGCCGAGCTGCGCGCCCAGGTGCGCGACTGGAAGCGCGAAGGTCTGGTGGTCGGCTTTGTGCCGACCATGGGCAACCTGCATGCCGGCCATATCAGTCTGATTGCCGAAGCACGCCGCCACGCCGACAAGGTCATCGCCAGCGTCTTCGTCAACCCGACCCAGTTTGGCCCCAACGAGGATTTCGACAGCTACCCACGCACCCTCGACGCCGACAGCGAGAAACTGGCTGCCGCCGAGTGTGACCTGCTGTTCGCCCCGTCCGTGGACGAGATGTACCCGGAAAAGAATCGCACCTGGGTGGATGTGGACGATCTTGGCGACTACCTCTGTGGCGCCAGCCGGCCCGGCCACTTCCGTGGCGTCACCACGGTGGTCAGCAAGTTGTTCAATATCGTTCAGCCGGACATTGCCTGCTTTGGCGAGAAGGACTTCCAGCAGTTGGCCATTATCCGCCGCATGGTGACTGACCTGTTTTTTCCGGTGCAGGTCATTGGCGTGCCCACCTGCCGCGAGTCTAATGGCCTCGCCATGAGCTCCCGCAACGGCTACCTGAATGCCGAGCAAAAGCAACAAGCCGCTGAAATTTATAAAGTTTTACAGGCACTGGCGGCGGAAATCCGGGTCCAACCGGGTGACTACCGAACACTTGAAAGTAAGTATTCGCAAACTTTGCAGGCGTCTGGATTCGATGTGGATTATCTGAAAATCGCCAATGCTGACAGTCTGGCGCCGGCCGAGCGGCCGGACCGCCATCTGGTGATCGCCGTTGCGGCCAAACTCGGCACCACGCGATTGATAGACAATGTCAGTTTGACGATTTGAGCACCCCCATTGATTGGGGCATACTTGCTCGCCATTTTCGGCACCAACGCCTGAGCGTTAGAGACATCGGTTCGTCGTAGTACGGGCAGCTGAGAGAGGTAACACCTATGCAGTGCACCATGTTGAAAGCCAAACTGCACCAGGCGCGAGTGACCCACGCGGAACTGGAATATGAAGGTTCGTGCGCCATCGACGGCAATCTGCTCGATATGGCCGGGATTCTCGAGTATGAGCAAATCCAGATCTACAACATCGACAATGGCGAGCGTTTCACCACCTACGCCATTCGTGCAGAGGAAGGCTCCAACATGATTTCCGTCAACGGTGCGGCCGCCCACAAGGCCAGCGTCGGTGACCGCGTGATCATCTGTGCCTACGCCAATTATTCTTCCGCTGAACTGATCAACTTCAAGCCGCGTCTGGTGTATCTGGCCGACGGCAATGCGGTGAAAGGTTCCAGCAATGCGATCCCGGTACAGGTCGCCTGACCCCCGCCCTGGACGCGTTCAAACGCCGGCTTTTGCCGGCGTTTTTGTTTGTTGCACCAATGTCTGTCGAGTCGCCGGAAAATTAACCGGTTGAGCGGTCCTGCCCTTTACCTGCCCGCGCCTTTGTTCAATAGTGGCTCCCCGATATTTAACAAATGCTGCGGACAGGGAGACCCGTCATGTCCACGATCAAGACCTATCCGGTGCCGGACAATTTCAAAAAAAACACGCTCATGGACAAGGCCACGTACGAGGCCTGGTACAAGGAATCAATCGAATCGCCGGATACCTTCTGGGCGGCACGCGCCGAGCAGCTGCTGAGCTGGGACAAGAAATGGGACAGCGTCAGCCAGTGGGATTTCAGCAAGGGCGAGGCGCGCTGGTTTGACGGCGGCAAGCTCAACATCACCACTAACTGCATTGATCGGCATCTGGCCACGCGCGGCGACCAGACTGCGATCATCTGGGAAGGCGACGAGCCGGATCAGCACAAACACATCAGCTATAACGCACTGCACGAACAGGTTTGTCGTCTCGCCAATGTGTTGAAGCAGCGCGGCGTCGGCAAAGGTGATCGCGTCTGCATTTATATGCCAATGATTCCGGAAGCCGCCTACGCCATGCTGGCGTGCGCGCGCATTGGCGCGATTCACTCGGTGGTGTTTGGCGGTTTCTCCCCGGAAGCACTCAAGGATCGCATTCTCGATGCCAGCGCCTGCGCTGTGATCACCGCGGATGAGGGCGTGCGCGGCGGCAAGAAAATCCCGCTCAAGGCCAACACCGACAAGGCGCTGGCGCAGTGCCCGGACACTCACACCTGTGTGGTAGTGAAGCGCACCGGCGGCGATATCGGCTGGGATGAAAAGCGCGATCTCTGGTACCACGATGCCATCGCCACGGTGTCGGCCGCCTGTCCGCCAGAATCCATGGACGCGGAAGATCCGCTGTTTATCCTTTATACCTCCGGCTCCACCGGCAAACCCAAGGGTGTGATGCACACCACCGGGGGGTACCTGCTCAATGCCACGCTCACACACA
>CAYMEY010000005.1:0-209905 GCA_964389795.1 uncultured Alcanivoracaceae bacterium | reverse complement strand
CTCCTATATCGTCTATGGCCCGCTCGCCAACGGCGCCGTGACGCTGATGTTCGAAGGCGTGCCCACCTATCAGGATGCCTCACGTTTCTGGCAAGTCATCGACAAGCACAAGGTGAATATTTTCTACACCGCACCGACCGCCATTCGTGCGCTTATGGGTCTGGGCGACGATCCAGTCAAAAGCACCTCACGCGCATCGCTGAAACTGCTCGGCACGGTCGGCGAACCGATCAACCCGGAAGCCTGGGAATGGTACCACCGCGTGGTCGGCGAGCAGCGTTGTCCGATTGTCGATACCTGGTGGCAGACCGAAACCGGCGCCATCATGATTTCGCCGCTGCCCGGTGCCACTGCCACCAAACCCGGCTCTGCCACCTTGCCGATGTTTGGCGTGCAACCGGCGCTGGTGGATCCGGAAGGTAACGAACTCGAAGGGGCGGCCTCCGGCAACCTGGTCATCAAGGCCAGCTGGCCGAGCCAGATTCGCAGCGTCTACGGCGATCATCAGCGCATGATCGATACCTATTTTTCCACCTACAAGGATCGCTACTTTACCGGTGACGGTGCCCGTCGTGACGAAGACGGCTATTACTGGATCACCGGTCGCGTGGATGACGTGCTCAACGTTTCCGGTCACCGTCTCGGCACCGCCGAAGTGGAATCTGCACTGGTGTTACACACCGCCGTGGCCGAAGCTGCAGTGGTCGGTTACCCGCATGACGTCAAAGGTCAGGGCATTTATGCCTATGTCTCGCTGATGACCGGCGTCGAAGGCAGCGATGCCCTGCTCAAGGAACTGCGTGACTTCGTCGCCAGGGAAATTGGTGCCATTGCCAAACCGGACCTGATCCATTTCGCAGCAGGCTTGCCGAAAACCCGCTCCGGCAAAATCATGCGCCGCATCTTGCGCAAGATCGCTGCCAACGAGCTCGACAGCCTCGGTGATACCTCAACGCTTGCCGATCCGTCGGTGGTTGAACAATTGATCGCAGGACGCATGAACAGCTGACCACAGCCCGGACATCGCGCATAAAAAAGCCGGCTTCTGCCGGCTTTTTTATGCGTTTGATTATTTGCCTTCAATAATATCGAGGATAGTGCGTGTATCCTCCATGACCTTGATCACCTTGTCTTCCACCTTGACCGTGACCGTGCCATTTTTCTTGTCAGAACCAATCACTTCACCCTGATCCATGACGTCTTTCTCCAGCGGCTCACCCACCGCCAGCTTCTTCTGCCAACCCGGTGGCAGCGACTGTCCACGCTCCACTTTCTTTTGCAACCCGGGCGGCAACGGCTTGTCCTTCTGCTCCTTTGCCTGTGCCACACCGGCAGTCAACACAGCAACCAGCAATGCCAGAGCCAATGTCATGAGCTTTTTCATAGCGTTCTCCACATACCTTGTTGTCATTGTCAGGCCAGTCGCCGCAACACCTGTTCCAGCTCGGCAGCATCCTGATAGCGCTGCTCGGGCGCTTTCGCCATACAGCGCAGAATGATCTGGCTGATGTCATCACTGAGATCGGCATTCACGGCACTCGGTACCGGCGGCGGCTGGGTAATGTGCTGTGACATGATCGCGGTGGTATCGCCCTGGAACGGCAAGGCACCGGTGACCAGACGAAACAGCGTAACGCCGAGTGAATAGATATCGCTGCGCGCGTCCACCGCACCGCCGGCCGCCTGCTCCGGACTCATGTAGCCGGGCGAGCCGAGTGTCATACCAATCTGGGTAACGATGGCGGAGCTGTCGTTTTTGGCGACACCAAAATCCGTCAACTTGGCCAGTCCGGTATCGGTGAAAAGAATATTGGCGGGCTTGATATCGCGGTGCACAAAGCCCTTGGCATGGGCCGCCGCCAGACCCGCGGCAATGTCGGCGATGATGCCGGCTGCCTCGGCCTCCGCCATCGGCCCCGCTTGCAAGCGCTGCTCCAGATCACCGCCGGACAACCACTCCATCGCAAACCAGAAGCGTCCGGCATCCTCGAACAGATCCATCACCGCCGTAATATGCGGATGGGATAGCTGCGCCAATGCCAGCGCCTCCTGCCGGAAACGCTCGCGTTGATCACCATCATGGCTTTGCTCTGCCGCCAGTGCCTTGAGCGCCACACGCCGATTCAGGGTGGTGTCCGTGGCGAGATAGATTTCACCCATGCCGCCCTTGGCCACATGACCTTCAATACGATAGCGGCCATCGACTCCGGCGCGCTGACCCGCCGCAATCTCGGCCACCGCACTGATCTGCGGGCGCAACCCGGTGGCGCCCGCATCCTGATCAGGGCGCGCAGCGGCGTGGGCAGCCGGCAGGCCCTCCAGCCAGAGCACCAGCAGGGCACCGCCGCCGAGCAGCCAGCACAGCACCAGCAACTGGGTTTGACGCCGCTCACGCAGCGGGTTATCCACCTCCTTGCTGGTGCGGATCACGCCGAACAGCTTCTTTTCCTTCACCACCGGTTGGTAGATCGCATCCGTCAGCGCACCAGTTCCCCAGGGCACCAGAGTCAGAAGCGTCGCCACAACGCACAGGGAGATGATCAGCCGTCGGCCGCCAAGCAGCCATTGCTGACGACTCACGGGATCAGCCATGACCGGTCGGATAAGGGAAAGGCAGTGCCTCAGATGCTGAAGCCGCTGCCGCAGAACGTGCATGTTCAAGAAAGTGCCTTTGCTTGCCAGTACGAACAAAGGCTTACGCTATGCGGGACTCGCTAGCAGGTCAATCGCACTCCGTTACGGACGTGAACCTGAGCACTTTTTTGGCCTCCGCAACAGCTTCGCGGACGCGGCGCGGTTTGACGTCCGCCTGCTGCCCAGCTCCGTGCTGTCACCGCAACCGTTAAATCTCAGGGCTGATGCCCGGCAGAGCTAGCTACATCCGCCGCATTCTTCTAGCATCCTTGCAACAGTTGCACAGAAGGATCTGTCCATGCCAATGCGTTTGCGCTCTGTTTTGCCAACTCCTCTCACGCCCGCACCTTCTGCTTGCACGCCATCTTCACGCCAGCAACACCCGCAGCAAATTTGAATAACAGTCTTATAACAAGGGGATTGATCATGACACTGGACCGTTTTCTTTCATCATCTCGGCTAACCCAACTGAAGCGCGGCCTGATCGGCGTGCCGCTCGTGGCCTACCTGTCTGGCTGCGCCATGATGCCGTCGCTGGGCGGCTCCGCCAGTGACCGCAGCCTGGCGTCCTACGCCCTGCCAAGCGAAGAGCAGCAGTGCTACGACCGCAGCAAGGAACCCTACACACCGGTGGTGGACACCCACTTCCACCCGCGTCCGTTTGGCGGCGCCGCGATTCCGCCGGAAGAGCTGTACAGCTACTTCGACCGTCTCGGTGTGCGGTTCGTTAACTACTTTGGTATCGGCCAGGTGCTGGAGCTGGATTCCGGCTGCACCTATTACCTCGACTGCCCCGGCGTAGCGGCCCAGCCCAGCATCAAGAATGATTTCGTCAACGGCATGGAAACCGTGGCCTATCCCCACGACAACCTGCATATCACCCTGTCGATGACGTTTATGGACCTCGCCCATCCTGAAGACATCACCAAAATGATCGCCCTGTACGACAAGGAGTACCCGGGCATGTTCAGCTGGTCAGGCGAACTCAATGTGATGAAGCAGGCACTGGTGGGTAACCTGCACGAGCCCTCGACCAAGGCATCGATCGATGGCTGGGCGCCGTTCATGAAGGTGCTGCGCGAACGTAATATCCCGGTCACCCTGCACTCGGATCTGGGCAGTGACGCTGAGCCCACCAAACACCTGCACCTGATGGAGTACATCCTGAAGAAGTATCCGGATAACAAGATCGTCTGGGCACATATGGGTCTGTCCAAAGAATTGCAGAACATGGATCCGCAGCAGCATGTAGCGATCATGAAGCGACTGATGGACAAGTATCCGCTTCTGATGGTGGATATTTCCTGGGACGTCCTCTACAACGCCTATCATGAGTGGGGCTCAGTATTCATCCCGTTCTTTAACGAATACTCCACCCGCATTCTGCCCGGCTCTGACTTTGTTGCGGCCTCGACCAAGAGCTTTGACCAGTATGCCAAGGAGCTGGAAATTACCAGCCGCGCATTGCGCGCCATGGATGACAATGCGTTCCGCAATGTCGCGTTGGGCGAAAACTATTTCCGTCTGATGGGGCTGGATTACCACGCACCGCTGATCTGCCAGCAAGACACAGCCACCAACTAATGTGTGTTCGGGCCTCCGCCGGGAGGCCCCTTGCAACAGGGAGAGCAGACCGATGCGAATGACATCACGCAATAACCTTGGTTTGGCGTTTTCAGCGGCGATCTCCGCCGCCATGTGCGTGCCGTCGGCGGCGCACGCCGTCACGCCAACGGACATCGAACCCAACCAGCAGAGCGCCGTAACACCGCTGCTCGAACAGCAAGACGCGCTACCCGGCTTTGCCGATGGCACCAGTCTGGTCCTCAAACCGCGCAGCTATTACCTGAACCGTGACTATGACACCGGTGCTGACCGGGCGGGCTGGGCATTGGGTGGCGCACTGGCCTATTCGTCAGGCTGGTGGCAAGAGGTGTTACAGCTCAACGCCACCCTGTACACATCGCAAAAACTCTACGGCCCCTCGGACAAAGACGGCACAGGGCTGTTCAAGCCCGGGCCAGAGCAAATTACGACGCTGGGCGAAGCTAATCTGACTTTCCGTCTGGCCAAGGACACGGGTATTCGCCTCGGGCGGCAACGCTTTGAACTGCCCTATCTTGGCAGTCACGATATCCGCATGATCCCGAATACGTTTGAAGCGGCGGCGATAGGCAATATCTCGGACTCCGGGCTCGCCTATATGGCCGGCTATGTTGATCGCATCAAACGCAAGGACGATGACGACTTTATCAAGATGTCCGAAGCAGCCGGCGTGACTGACGGTGATGACGGACTGGTGTTTGCCGGCGGACGCTATGCCTGGGACAACACCCTTGCCGGCATCATCTACCAGCGCACCTTTGATGTGTTCGATACCGCCTTTGCCAAATTCGAGCATGCGATAAAACTTGATGGCGGCAATCAGTTGAAGGGCTTTATCCAGTACACCGACCAGCGCAGTCATGGTGATAACCTGATCGGCGAGTTCGATACCTCGCTAGTGGCCGGAAAACTCGAGTACAGCACAGGGCCTGCCACCTTTCGTGTCGGCGCCAGCCGCACCGATGATGAGTTCGGCATCCAGAAACCTTATGGCAACCCGGCCAACTACTTGTCTGTGATTGTTGAGGACTTCGATCGCGCCGGAGAAGATGCTGTACTGGCCGGCTTGTCCTGGAATTTCCAACGCGTAGGCATAGGCGACCTGAGCAGCTTTGCCAACATTGTCCGCGGCAATACCCCCGACAGCGGCACCAACGCCAGCGCCGACCAGACCGAGTACGACCTTACCGTGGACTATCGCATCAAGCAGGGCTGGGCAGATCGCCTGTGGTTGCGGGCACGCGTCGCATACGTTGATCAGGATGATGATTTTACCGGCGCCAATGACTTTACCGACTTCCGCATTATCGCCAATTACGACTATGACCTGCTTTGATTGCAGGCCACTGGAGAGCAACTGTGACAATTAAAAAGATTATCGCGGCGGTCTGCCTCGGCAGTATTACGGCAACCACCTATGCTGCCGATCCCGCGCTGGATAGCGAGCTGCAGGAATTGCGAGAAATTCGCCAGTCGCTTTCGTCTCAGGCGGATGACTTCGACCAGCGTATCCGGCAATTGGAAATGAAGCTGTATGGAGAATCGACGCCGGCACCCAAGCCCGCCGGCAACTATGAACCGGGCAAAGGCTTCGTGCTGTTGCGCAGCGATGAAGGCGAGGTGGATTTCAGTGTGTTCACCTACGCGCGCTATCTCAACCAGACTGATCTCGACGACATCAGCGACACGCGTAATGACTTCCAGTTTCAGAAAGTGACACTCAACTTCAAGGGTTGGATGTTCGACCCGAAATTCCGCTATCTGTTTTATACATGGACATCCAACACCAGTCAGGGTGATCCGGCACAGGTGGTCGTCGCCGGTAATCTCGGTTATCAGTTCAATGACCGGTTTCAGCTTTATGCAGGCATCGGCGGGCTGCCGTCGACGCGCTCTACCAACTATACGTTTCCCAACTGGCTCAAGAATGATCACCGCACCATTGCAGACGAATTTTTCCGCGGCTCCTATACCACCGGAATCTGGGCGTCCGGCACCATTGTCCCGGGGCTGAAATATCGCGCCATGCTGGGTAATAATCTTAGCCAGCTCGGTGTAAACGCCGGCCAGTTGGATGACGGCCTGAACACGGTGTCCGCAGCGCTCTGGTGGATGCCGACAACGGGCGAGTACGGTCCTGGTGAAGGGCTGGGCGATTATGAAATGCATGACAAGGTGGCCACCCTGTTCGGCATCCACGCCACCGGCAGCAGGGAGGATGCACAAGCACAACCTGGCACCGAGGGCTTTGAAAACTCACAGATACGTCTGTCTGACGGCACCTTGATCTTTAGCACAGACCCGTTTGGCACCGGCAGCGATATTCGCCAGGCCACCTATGAAATGCTCGCCGCCAATGCCGGCTTCAAGTATCAGGGGTGGTCTCTGGAAGCAGAGTTCTACTATCGCCGCGTCAACGACTTCGATACCACAGGGCCAATTCCGGTTTCCGAACTCAAAGATCATGGCTTCCAGATTCAAGGGTCGACCATGCTGATACCGCGGACCCTGCAAGGTTATCTTGGCTACTCCAGGATCAATGGCGAGTACGGCGACCCCTATGACGTCAGCGTCGGTGCCAACTGGTTTCCGTTCAAGCGTAAGGAAGTCCGGCTCAGCGTGCAGGGCCTGTACCTGAAGGACTCTCCGGTCGGCTACAGCAGCGTGCCATTTGCCGTGGGTGGTAACGGATGGGCGTACACGACTGACTTGATACTGGCTTTCTGATAAAAAAGCCGGCTTACGCCGGCTTTTTTATTAATTTATGCGCTCCATCTTGTCGCGCATCGCCAGTGGTACCTGATCAATCGTCAGAATCGTCAACGGCTTGTCCTCCGGCATAACCGCCGCATCACTCTGACCGGCCTCTTCACTCGGCCCAACTGGAGCAGCTTCTGTAGCCGAGGCGCCCGTCAAGGAACTCTCAGCCTCAGCATCTACCGCTTCTCCCTCCGCCGCCACCGGCATTGGCGTCGGCGCATCAACCAGTGCCACGGCAACTTCCTTATCCAGTTTCCACATGGCGCCCGTCGCCGGATCAATAATCAGAATTCCGAGCAGTCCGCCAAAAATTATGTTGCCGAAATACCAGCCATCAATAGTGGAGGTCAACGCGAACTCCTGACTATCGAAGCCTTCTTTATTAAACCGAACTACATATTTTGCCCCGGAGAAAAATCCACGGTAAGAACTCAAGGTAACTGTTGCCGGAGTAGTGCCTTGTGAAACCACCATATTATTTTTAGTGTTCACAATTTCATAGGTTGCCTGATCAGGCGATGACGTGATCGTGACAGGATAGTCGTGCTTGGAAACAATCGAAGCACACCCTGACAAGGCCACTGCGGCAAAAATTGTGGAAAAGGTAAGAACTCCCTTCTTCATAAATCCCCCAGTTATGGATATCGGAAATAAAAGCAAGTGACAAGCGCGGGGATAATATCAAGGATAAACAAGGTTACGTTAGAAATTCCTAACAGAAATCCCTCCTTGATATTCAAATGGATTCAAATTGATATCATATTGACATCCGTATGCTCTAAATAAAGAACACCGACCATCCTGAGTGACGATATTTTTCCCATAAAAAAGGCCGACATATGCCGGCCTTTTTTATTAGCAGAAGGGATTAACCTTCCTGCGGAGCTTCTTGCTGGGTTTCGAGTTCCAGCTTGGCTTCTTTCATCGACAGTTTGATGCGGCCGCGCTGATCCACGTCCAGCACCTTGACCTTGATGATGTCGCCCTCTTTGACGTAGTCGCTGACCTTCTCAACGCGCTCTTGCGCGATCTGGGAAATGTGCAGCAGACCTTCGGTGCCCGGCATGATTTCAACAAATGCGCCGAAATCCACCACGCGGGTGACCTTGCCTTCGTAGATGGTGCCCACTTCCGCCTCAGCAGTGATGGCTTCGATCTTGCGAACGGCCAGCTCTGCGTTCTCACGGGTATCGCCGTAGACCTTGATGGTGCCGGTGTCATCGATATCGATGTTGGCGCCGGTTTCTTCGCACAGTGCGCGAATGGTGGCACCGCCTTTACCAATCACATCACGGATCTTGTCCGGGTTGATCTTCATGGTCAGCAGCGTCGGTGCATTGGCATTCAGCTGGGCGCGCGGCGCAGAGATCGACTTGGCCATTTCACCCAGAATATGCAGACGACCAGCACGCGCTTGCGTCAGGGCCTTCTCCATGATCTCTTCGTTGATGCCTTCGATCTTGATATCCATCTGCAGCGCGGTCACGCCATTGGCGGTACCGGCCACTTTGAAGTCCATGTCGCCGAGGTGATCTTCGTCACCGAGAATGTCGGAGATTACCGAGAAACGACCATCATCTTCCTTCACCAGACCCATGGCGATACCGGCTACAGGCGCCTTGATCGGCACGCCAGCGTCCATCAGTGCCAGCGAGGTGCCGCACACGGATGCCATGGAAGACGAACCATTGGATTCAGTGATTTCAGACACCACGCGAATCGCGTACGGGAAATCTTTCTCTTCCGGCAGCATGGCCTGAACGCCACGACGAGCCAGACGGCCGTGACCAATTTCACGGCGCTTCGGCGAACCGATCATGCCGGTTTCACCAACGCAGAATGGCGGGAAGTTGTAGTGCAGCATAAAGCGGTCGGTACGATGACCTTCCAGTGCATCGATGTTCTGCGCATCGCGCATGCCGCCCAGAGTTGCCACAACAATGGCCTGGGTTTCGCCGCGGGTGAACAGCGCAGAGCCGTGCGTTTTTGGCAGCACATCCACCACGGTATCGATAGCGCGGATCTGGTCCAGCGCACGGCCATCAATACGACGACCTTCCAGAACCGCATCGCGAACTACGCGGTACTCGATATCGTGGAACAGGTTAGCCACTTCATCCTTGCTCGGTGCACCTTCCGCATCGGTAGCAAAGGCTTCAACGGCGGCAGCTTTCAGTTCACCAACCTTGGCGTAACGCTCCTGCTTGACGGTGATGCGGTAAGCGTCGTTCAACGCCGCACCAAACTTCTCCTGGATCGCAGACTTGAGGGCGGTGTTTTCTGCCGGTGCAGTCCACTCCCACTTCGGCGTAGCCACTTCTGCAGCAAACTCGTTGATCGCGTTAATCGCCGTTTGCATTTCCTGATGACCAAACAGTACTGCACCCAGCATCTGGTCTTCGGTCAGCTCCTTGGCTTCCGACTCAACCATCAGCACAGCGGCCTTGGTACCGGCAACAACCAGATCCAGTGCAGACTGCTGCAGCTCGGTGTAGGTCGGGTTCAGCACGTACATGCTGTCGATAAAGCCAACGCGTGCAGCGCCGATCGGACCATTGAACGGAATGCCGGAAATCGCCAGCGCCGCGGAGGTACCAATCATGGAAGCGATATCCGGATCCACGTCCTTGCTTGCTGACATGACGGTCGCGACAACCTGTACTTCGTTCTTGAAACCTTCCGGAAACAGCGGACGAATCGGACGGTCGATCAAGCGGCAGGTCAGTGTCTCTTTCTCGGACGGACGACCTTCACGCTTGAAGAAGCCACCGGGGATCTTGCCGGCAGCGTAGGTCTTTTCCTGATAGTTAACGGTCAGCGGGAAAAAGTCTTTCTTCGGGTCCGCTTCTTTTTTACCAACAACGGTTACCAGTACAGCGGTCTCGCCGATGGTGACCATAACTGCAGCGGTTGCCTGACGGGCAATGCGACCAGTTTCCAGCACCACGGTATCGCGGCCGAACTGAAATTCCTTTTTAACGATCTTGAACATACTCTCTTTCTCTCTCTTCTCTTCTTTCTCTACGATTCAGACAACAATTCCGCCTTCTGAACATCTTCAGGACACCAACTCGGAAAACGACAAAAGCCCGGACCGGCCGGGCTTTTGTCTGTGATCAGCGTTGCGTGCCTGAGGTCGCTGTCATTAGCGACGCAGGCTCAGACGCTCGATCAGCTTCAGGTAGCGATCACGATCAGTCTTGGCCAGATAGTCCAGCAGCTTGCGACGCTGGTTTACCATGCGGATCAGACCGCGACGGCTGTGGTGATCTTTCTTGTGATCCTTGAAGTGATCCTGCAGCTGGTTGATGTTGTGAGACAACAATGCAACCTGCACTTCGGTGGAACCGGTATCGCCAGCTTTGAGGGCGAAATCCTTAACAATCTGTGCTTTCTGCTCTGCAGACAATGCCATGCTACTTTCTCCAATATGCGCAATGAGTGTCGCGGTCAGCCATGCATATTTATAGCTGCCGCCGGTTTGCCCCCGGACATGGGGTCGGGGGGCGCAAAGGATACACCGGTTGGGGGGTATTCGCCAAGGAACCTGACCGACTCCCTCCCCTGGAAGGGGAGGGCTGGGGAGGGGTCTGACTATGTCACAGGCTGGCCATCACCTTGCCGGGCTGCTTTACCCCCTCTAACTCCCCCTTGAAAAGGGGGAGAACCGGTCAGCCGTGGGCCACCAATCGGCGTGGCGCAATCAGACCCTCGTCATTCACTTCACCGACCCCGAGAAAGGCATGATCTGAGCTGCGGAACAGGCTGACCTGTCCAGCGGACGGGCACTGGGAAACCTGCACCGCCTGGCCCTGTAACAGGTAGAAGCTGGCGGTGTCCGTGAGCTGCACCGCCGGCAATGCCGCCACCGCGGTATGAGCCGGCAACAGCAGTGCATCAAGCGCCTCGATGCCGCCCTGCGTGGCTATGTCTTGCAGCTGCTCCAGCGTCACCATGCGCTCGGTCGGGTAATCCCCGGCACTGATGCGGTGCAAGCGCTGCACGTGGGCGCCGCAGCCGAGCGCGGCGCCGAGGTCTTCCACCAGCGAGCGCACATAGGTGCCCTTGGAACAGTCCACCTCAAAATCCACCTCGTCTGCCCGGATCGCCAGAATACGGATGGCGTAGAGGGTGACCTGACGACGCTTGCGCTCGATCTCGATGCCTTGGCGCGCCAGCTTGTAGAGCGGCTGGCCTTGATGCTTGAGCGCCGAATACATCGAAGGCAATTGCTCGATCTCGCCGACAAAAGCCATAAGGGCCTGCTCGATCTCCGCGGCACTGGCGGTCACCGGCCGGGTTTCCAGCACCTCGCCGTCGGCATCACTGGTGGTCGTGGTCACGCCTAACCGGGCAGTCACACTGTAGGACTTGTGCGCATCCAGCAGGAACTGGCTGAACTTGGTGGCCTCACCGAAACATACTGGCAGCATGCCGGTGGCGAGCGGATCAAGGCTGCCAGTGTGTCCGGCCTTGGCAGCGCCATAAAGACGCTTGGCGGCCTGCAAGGCGCCATTACTGCTCTTACCGGCAGGCTTGTTAAGAAGAAGTATTCCGCTGACCGGGCGGCCGCGACGCTGTCTCGCCATGCTCAGCCTCGCAGCTCAGTCGTCGCTGTCGGCGGCATCCGGATCGCTGGCACGGGCCTGGTCGATCAGCACAGAAATGCGGCTGGCATGTTCCGGGGTGTGGTCGTAGTGAAAACGCAATTTCGGCGTGGTGCGAGTATTGAGGGTTTTCGCCAGCTCGCTGCGGAAGAAGCCGGCTGCATGCTGCAACACTTCTTCAGCCACCACGCCTTCTTCCTGACCCTGCCCCAGCAAGGTGAAGTAGACATCGGCAAAGCTGAGATCGCGGGACACGCGCACATCCTGCACGGTAGCAAGATGTACGCGCGGATCTTTCATTTCAAACTGCAGCAGACGTGACAGCTCACGCTGCATCTGATCGGCAATGCGATCGGTGCGTTGAAAACCTTGAGGCCTGCGGTGTCTGCTCATCGATTACAGCGTACGCGCTATCTCTTTGACTTCGAACACTTCGATCTTGTCGCCGACCTTGACGTCGTTATAGCTCTTCACGGCAATACCACATTCCATGCCGTTGCGGACTTCGCCAACGTCGTCCTTGAAGCGGCGCAGGGACTCCAGCTCACCTTCAAACACCACCACGTCATCACGCAGAACGCGAATCGGACGGTTACGGTAGAGCGTACCCTCGACAACCATACAGCCAGCGACTGCACCGAACTTGGACGAGCGGAACACGTCGCGCACTTCGGCCACGCCCAGAATTTCTTCGCGTTTCTCCGGTGCCAGCATGCCACTCATGGCGCTCTTCACGTCGTCGATCAGCTCATAGATGATCGAGTAGTAGCGCAGGTCGATACCTTCGCGCTCACACAAACGCTTGGCAGACGAATCAGCACGGACGTTGAAACCGAGCAACACGGCACCCGATGTCATCGACAGGTTGACGTCCGATTCGTTGATCGCGCCAACACCGCTGGAAACGATGTTGACCTTCACCTCTTCGGTGCTGAGATCGCTGAGCGCACCGTTGAGGGCTTCCAGCGAACCGCGCACGTCCGCCTTGAGCACGATGTTGACCTGGCTGGCCTCTGCCGTACCCATGGTCGAGAACAGGTTCTCAAGCTTGGAAGCTTGCTGACGCTTGAGTTTGATATCGCGGTCACGGGCCTGACGGAATTCAGCCACTTCACGGGCTTTCTTCTCGTCCGGCACCACCAGGAAGCCTTCACCGGCATCCGGTACACCATCGAGGCCGAGTACTTCCACCGGAATCGACGGGCCCGCACTCTTGATCGGCTGGCCATTCTCATCAACCAGTGCGCGAACGCGGCCGAAGTTACCACCGGCCAGCAACATATCACCGATCTTCAGCTCACCTTCCTGAACCAGTACCGCAGCAATGCTGCCACGGCCTTTCTCGATACGTGATTCGATCACCACACCACGTGCCGGGCCAGTCGGCACTGCCTTGAGTTCCAGCAGTTCAGCCTGCAGCAAAATTGCATCGAGCAAATCATCGACGCCATCACCGCTGTGCGCAGAAACGTATTTGAACTGGTAGTCACCGCCCCACTCTTCGGAAATCACTTCCATCTGGGACAGCTCACTTTTGACGCGCTCCGGATCGGCTTCCGGCTTGTCCATCTTGTTGACGGCAATAATCATCGGCACGCCGGCAGCCTTGGCGTGATTGATCGCCTCTTCGGTCTGCGGCATCACCCCGTCATCTGCTGCCACCACAATAACGACGATATCGGTGGCCTTGGCACCACGCGCACGCATGGCGGTAAAAGCGGCGTGACCCGGGGTATCGAGGAACGAAATCATGCCCTTGTCGGTTTCGACGTGGTACGCACCGATATGCTGGGTAATACCACCAGCTTCACCGGCCGCCACCTTGGCGCGACGGATATAGTCGAGCAGCGAGGTCTTGCCGTGGTCAACGTGGCCCATGATGGTGACCACCGGGGCACGGGGCACCGCCTCACCTTCGTACTGGACCATGCTGGCCAGATCATCCTGCAACGACTCTTCTTCAGTCTTCACCGCGCGTGCGGTATGGCCCATTTCCTCTACCAGCAGCATCGCCGTTTCCTGGTCGATATGCTGATTGACGGTGGCCATTTCACCCATCTGCATCAGGGTCTTCATCACTTCCTTCGCCTTCACGCTCATGCGCTGGGCGAGATCCGCAACGGTAATGGTTTCCGGTACTTCAACTTCGTACACCATTTTCTCCGTCGGGCTCTTGAATCCGTGAGCTTTGTGGAAAGACGATTTCATCTGGCCGTGGGCAACAACCTTGCCCTCTTCTCCGCGTGCACCTGGACGGCGGCGGCGACGGCGCGATGAACGCTCTTCGTCACGGAAGCTTGCTTCCAGGGCTTCGGTAACGATGGACGAACCATCATCATCATCATCCCTGGAGGTCTTTTCTTCCGGCGAGCGACTTTCCAGTTCAGCAGCGATTCGTGCGGCTTCTTCAGCGGTACGACGAGCAGCCTCTTCCTCAGCCTTCTTGCGCGCTTCGGATTCCTGCTTGCGACGTGCTTCGTCCGCCTCACGCTTGCGCTTTTCCTCTGCTTCGCGCTCAGCGCGCTCGGCAGCAGTCTCTTTCTTGCCGTCGGCTTTCTTGGCAGCGGTCTTGGTGGTCGGCTTCGGCACCGACAGGCGCTTGGCCTTTTCTTCTGCGGACTTCTTCGCTTTCTCTTCTGCTTCGCGCAACGCTTCCGGAGACAGATCCTGCTCCGCTTCCAGTCGGCGGCGCTCAGCATCTTCCTGCTCAGCCTTCAGGCGAGCTTCTTCTTCAGCCTTGCGTGCTGCTTCCTCAGCAGCGATGCGCTCGGCCTCGAGACGCTCCTGCTCCTGACGCTCACGCTCCTGCTCTTCCAACACCTCACGTTTGACGTAAGTACGCTTCTTGCGCACTTCCACCGCGACCGTCTTGGCCTTGCCAGACGAGCCAGTGGTCTTGATCGTGCTCTGGGTCTTGCGCTTGAGGGTAATCTTCTTCGGTTCTGTATCCGCAGCACCATGGGACTTACGCAAATGCGAAAGCAGCTGCTGCTTCTGGTCGTCATTTACCAGCGCATCAGCATCTTCGTGTGGCAATCCGGCTTCTTTCATCTGCATCAGCAGCTTATCTACCGGGGTGCCAACCACATCGGCCAATTTCTTTACGGTCGTATCCGCCATGTCAGCCAACCTGCTCCTGTTCTTCGCTCGCTCGTACCCAAACCCGACTCAGCCAATGCTAATCAGCTCGCGGACTGTTCCTCATCCGCAAACCAGGGGGCGCGTGCGGTCATGATCAGCTCAGCGGCGTTCTGCTCATCGATGCCTTCGATGTCGAGCAGGTCGTCCACTGCCTGTTCTGCAAGGTCTTCCATGGTGACAATACCGTTCGCGGCCAGTGCTACTGCCAGCTCACGGGTCATGCCTTCCATGTTCAACAAATCATCAGCCGGCGCCGCAGCGTCGAGCTGTTCTTCAGATGCCAAGGCACGAGTCAGCAGCACGTCTTTCGCGCGCTGACGCAAGGCTTCGACGATCTCTTCGTCAAATGCTTCAACTTCAAGCATTTCTTCCAGCGGCACGTAGGCCACTTCCTCGATCGAGGTAAAACCTTCCTCGACCAGAATCGCTGCCACGTCTTCGTCAACGCCCAGCTCTTCAATAAAGGTGGTAATCGCTTCTTCCGCTTCAGCTTCCTGTTTTTCGGAGGCTGCATCGGTGGTCATGACATTGAGCTCCCAGCCGGTCAGCTCGGATGCCAGACGGATATTCTGGCCGCCACGGCCAATCGCCTGTGCCAACGCAGATTCGTCTTCCACGGCAACGTCCATGGCATGCTTTTCTTCGTCGACAACGATAGATGCCACTTCAGCGGGTTGCATGGCATTGATTACCAGCTGTGCCGGGTTGTCATCCCAAAGCACGATATCAATACGCTCGCCGGCCAGTTCATTCGACACCGCCTGTACACGTGCACCACGCATACCGACACAGGCACCCACCGGGTCGATGCGCTGATCATTGGTCTTCACGGCAATCTTGGCGCGTGATCCTGGATCGCGCGCTGCGCCCTTGATCTCGATCAGCTCTTCGCCGATCTCAGGCACTTCAATCTTGAACAGCTCGATCAGCATTTCCGGTGCCGCACGGCTGGCGAACAGCTGCGGACCACGATTTTCCTCATTCACACCCATCAGATAGGCACGAATGCGGTCATTCTGGCGCACCGTTTCACGCGGAATCATGTGCTCGCGGGTAATCAACGCCTCGGCATTGCCGCCGAGGTCCATGATGATGCTGTCGCGGGTAACCTTCTTGACCAGGCCGCTGACCAGATCGCCAATGCGGTCACGGTACTCTTCAATAATCTGGGCGCGCTCGGCTTCACGCACCTTCTGCACGATGACCTGCTTGGCGGTCTGTGCACCGATACGGCCAAATGCCTCTGATTCGACTTCCTCTTCATAGATGTCGCCGATTTTCAGGTTGGCATCAAACTCATGCGCTTCGTCCAGCGTCAGCTGCTTGCCGAACTCGTACAGCTCTTCGTCTGGCACGACGTGATAGACGCGATAGGATTTATAGTCGCCCGATACGCGATCAATCTTGACGCGAATCTCGACATCCTCTTCCTTGAAGCGCTTCTTGGTGGCCGCTGCAAGCGCCAGCTCAATCGCTTCAAAGATAACGTCACGGCTAACGCCTTTTTCGTTCGATACGGTTTCAGCAACCAGCAAAATTTCTTTGTTCATGGCCAAGCCTTTACAAAGACAACAGAGTCCTTTGACGACACCGGGTTAATCAAAAGTTGGAACCAGATTAGCCCGATCCACTTGAGCAAATGGCACACGCAGCACCTCTGCTCCTGCTTTTACCACCAACTCCTCACCCTCAACGGCTTCAAGTAATGCCTTGAGCCTGCGTTTGCCCGCCACCGGTGCCAACAGCCGCAGCTGCACTTCGTCACCCACATAACGGCTAAACTGTTCGAGCGTGAACAGCGGTCGATCCATTCCCGGCGAAGACACTTCGAGATTGTACTCACCGGAAATCGGGTCCTCTACATCGAGCACCCCACTCACCTGGTGGCTGACTGCCGCGCAGTCATCCACCGAAATTCCGTTTTCATGGTCGATGAAAATGCGCAATACCGCGCCACGACCCTGAATGTAATCGAGGCCCCAGAACTCGTAGCCCATCGCCTCAACCACCGGCGCCAGCAGGGCTGTAATATCATCCGTTCTGCGCGACATAGCTTTTCCAACGCCACAAATAAAAAATGGGCTAAACGCCCACTTCGTCGTGCCAGCCTGACCAGACTCGCCTAACAAAAAGCCCCTGCTAGAGGGGCTTCAGGTCGACTGTCTGCCAAACAGATACAGCCGACTAACTTCTGTTTGGTAGCGGGGGCAGGATTCGAACCTACGACCTTCGGGTTATGAGCCCGACGAGCTACCAGACTGCTCCACCCCGCAACTGACCTTTACTCCCTGATGAGCACAGCTTCTGCTCATCGTCCCGAAGGCTCGCTTCGGGCTGGTACGCCGCACTGCTGCAGGCCGCACCTGAATCGGGCGCTGACTATAGTCAGGGGTGCCCCGGTTGTCAACGCAATCTACGAAAAGTGCCTTGTTTTTCCGCACTTTGCAGCATTTCGTGAAGACTGCTCAGTAATTCGCCAACCGCCGGATATCTACTTGAATCCGGGACCGTTTTTGACCGATGAAAACAAAGGGGCCCCGTAATGGGGCCCCTTTACGATTGGTGCCGAGAGCGGGACTTGAACCCGCACGACCTTACGGTCACTACCCCCTCAAGATAGCGTGTCTACCAATTTCACCACCTCGGCAGAATCCCGTTTTGCGCTGGCCTATTCGGCCGGCTGCTCCGCTGGGGTCGCGGATTCTACATCAGCAGGCATGGCTTCTGTAGGGGTTTGTTCCAGAGCGGGCACATCTGACTCCAGCGCCGGCACATCGGAATCTGTCGCCTCAGGCACTTCTGCCTGCTGCTGTACCTTCTCCAATACCTGCAGCATGGGGTCTGCTGGCTGCGCTTGATGGCGCGCCATCCACGCCAGACCCAGGCTGGTGACAAAGAACACCACCGCGCAGATCGCTGTGGCGCGAGTCAGGAAATTGGCCGAACCGGCACTGCCGAAAACAGTGTTCGAAGCACCGCCACCGAACGACGCACCGGCATCAGCGCCCTTGCCCTGCTGCAGCAGCACCAGACCAATCAGGGCCAACGCGGCCAGCACGTGTACAACGTGAAGAAAAATATCCATAGAAACTGTTACTTTGTTGTCGCCTGGCAAATGGCGAGAAAACTGTCTGCGTCCAGAGACGCCCCCCCGATCAGGCCGCCGTCGATATCCGGACCGGCGAACAGGGCGGCGGCATTATCCGCCTTTACACTGCCGCCGTAAAGGATGCGAACGCCCGCGGCGATATCGGCATCAATCGCCGCCAGACGCGCACGCAAAAAGGCATGTACCGCCTGCGCTTGCTCCGGCGAGGCGGTCAAACCGGTACCAATGGCCCAGACAGGCTCATAGGCAATCACCGCGCGGGCAAAGGCCTGCACGCCGGCTGCCTCCAGCACCGCCTGCAGCTGTGCGGCGACGACGCCCTCGGTGGCCTGCGCATTGCGCTCGTCCAGCGTCTCACCCACACACAGGATCGGTATCAAGCCCGCCTGCTGGGCGCGCATGAATTTCTCTGCCACCAGCGCACTGCTCTCGCCATACAGGGCGCGACGCTCGGAATGGCCAACAATGACGTAGCGGCAACCACAGTCCACCAGCATGTCCGCGGACACTTCACCGGTGAATGCACCATCAGATTGCTCCGACAGATTTTGCGCGCCCAGCAACACCGCGCTGCCGGTCAGTGCCTGTGCCGCAGTCAGCAGATAGGGGAACGGCGTGCAGATTGCCACGTCACAATCAGCGGGCGCCTGCGCAGCAATCGCCGTCGCCAGCGACTGCGCCAGATCACGGCGCCCGTTCATTTTCCAGTTACCTGCCACCAATGCTTTTCGTGTCATCACTTGTCTGTCCGTGAGGGGTCGCGGCAAGCATAGCCAGCGACCTTTATTTCAACAACCGTATCAGGCAATCGCCTGCGCCACCGCCTCGGCGATCAGCTCGCACATACTTTTCACAAGTGCCGCATCTTCTCCTTCCACCATCACGCGAATCAGCGGTTCAGTGCCGGATGGACGCAACAGGACGCGACCACGGCCCGCCAACTTTTGCTCGGCTTCGGACATCGCCGCCACCACGTCAGGCTTGCTCTCGAAGCCGTCACGATTGGCACCACGCACGTTGATCAGCACCTGCGGGACCTTGCCCATTTCTGCACACGCCTGCTGCAACGTCTTGCCCTGGCGCTGCAGGGCTGCCAGTACCTGCAGCGCGGAAATGATGCCGTCACCGGTACTGGTCTGGTCCAGGCAGACAATGTGGCCGGATGACTCACCACCGAGATGCCAACCATGACGATCAAGCATCTCCATCACATAACGATCACCGACCTTGGCGCGATGGAAGGGTACATCACGATCCTTCAGCGCCAGCTCCAGACCGAAGTTCGACATCAGTGTGCCGACCACACCGCCCTGCAACACCTGACGCTCGGCGCGATCCAGCGCCAGCACGAACAACAACTCATCGCCATCCACCAACGCGCCGGTATGATCCACCATCAACACGCGATCGGCGTCGCCATCGAAAGCAATACCGAGATCCGCCTTTTCATCCAGCACTCGCCGCTGCAGTGCAGAAGGATGGGTGCTGCCACAATCAAGATTGATATTCACGCCGTCTGGCTGATGAGCAATGGCAATCACGTCCGCGCCAAGCTCCTCAAACACATCCGGGGCAATGTGGTAACAGGCGCCGTTAGCGCAATCGACCACGATCTTCATGCCCTTCAGGCTGAACCTGTGCGGTACCGTGCTTTTGCAAAACTCGATGTAGCGACCGCGCGCATCTTCAATGCGTCGCACAAAACCGAGCTTGTCGGCCGTTACCATCTGCATCGGCTCGTCCAGCATGCGCTCGATTTCCAGCTCAATATCATCATTGAGCTTGCGGCCGTCAGCGCCGAAAAATTTTATGCCGTTGTCATAATAGGGGTTGTGCGAGGCAGAAATGACGACGCCGGCCTGTGCACGAAATGTCCGGGTCAGGTAGGCAATGGCGGGCGTCGGCATTGGACCAAGCAAGCGCACATCCACACCTGCAGCAGAAATGCCTGCCTCCAGCGCTGATTCAAAAATGTAGCCAGAACTTCGCGTGTCCTTGCCGATCAGGATCTTGTTTTCACTGTCGTTCTGCTGACGAGCCAGAACCGTTCCCGCGGCCCAGCCAAGCTTGAGCACAAAATCAGGCGTGATCGGTGGATTACCAACAGTTCCCCTGATGCCGTCGGTACCGAAATATTTCCGTGTCATGTTTTTCCCTCTCTTCCCCACTGACACCCATTAATCACGAACGGGTAACCGCCATTAACTTGCTGACTGTACTGCACGCCACAGCCGTAACGCGTCTTGCGTTTCCTGCACGTCATGCACGCGCACGATACTCGCGCCGCGCTCCACCGCCATCAATGCCAGTGCAACACTGCCATGCAATCGCTGCTCCAGCGGACGATCCAGCAAGCGCCCGATCATCGACTTGCGTGACAGCCCTGCCAGCACCGGATAGCCAAACCCGGTCAGCCTGGCGAGCTGCGCCAACAGCATGAGATTGTGCGCGTCAGTCTTGCCGAATCCGAAGCCCGGATCCCAGACAATCCGTTGCGCAGTGATACCCTCGCTCAGGCACACTTCGGTGCGCTGCTGCAGAAACGCCACCACCTCGTCCACCACATTCCGGTATTCAGGCGACGCCTGCATGGTCGACGGCTCACCCTGCATATGCATCAGGCAGACGGGTAAACCGGTTTGTCTGGCAGCATCAACGGCGCCATCACGCTGCAGCGCGCGGACATCATTGATCAAACCAACGCCGGCGCGCGCACCGGCCAACATCACCGCCGGCGTGGACGTATCCAGAGAAATGATCGCATCCATACGCGCCAGAATGGCTTCCACCACCGGCATGACCCGATCCAGCTCCTGCTGCTCACTGACCGCCGCGGCACCCGGCCGGGTCGACTCACCGCCGATATCGATCAGACTGGCACCCGCCGCAAGCATCGCCTCCGCTTGACGCAACGCTGCGTCCAGGCTTGTGAAGCGACCACCATCGGAGAACGAGTCGGGCGTAACATTCAGCACGCCCATAACGACAGGCGCGGACAGTGTCAGTGTCCGCGCGCCGCATTGCAGTGTTTGAGTCATGGTAAATCAGTGCGTGTTGGCGGGGCCCCCGATCGGACCGCTGCCGGTGGCAGGCGCATCCGCGCTGGCGGCGTCGCCGGTCTTGTTGCCATCGCCCGGACCCGGATCGTTCCAGTCCTTCGGCGGTCGCGGTGACCGGCCCTCCATGATGTCATTGATCTGGGCGGCATCGATGGTCTCATACATCACCAATGCTTCCGCCATGGCGTCCAGCTTGTCCCGGTTTTCTTCCAGCAAGCCTTTGGCAATTGCATAGCAACGGTCAATGATGGCCCGTACTTCGCGATCAATTTCTTCAGCAGTCTGCTCCGACACATGCTTGCGCTGTGTCACCGACTTGCCCAGAAATACTTCTCCTTCATCTTCCTCGTAAGCCAGTGGGCCAAGCTTTTCACTCAAACCCCACTTGGTCACCATCGCACGCGCCATCTTGGTGGCACGCTCGATATCGTTCGAGGCGCCGGTGGTAACACCGTCAAACCCGTTGATCATCTCTTCGGCGATACGGCCGCCGAACAACGAACAAATCATGCTTTCGATGGCGCGCTTGGACTGTGAGTATTTGTCTTCTTCAGGCAAATACATGGTCACACCCAGCGCACGACCGCGCGGAATGATACTAACCTTGTAGACCGGATCGTGGTCTGGCACCAATCGGCCGACAATCGCGTGACCAGCCTCATGGTATGCCGTGTTCAGCTTCTCGGCTTCAGACATGACCATGGTGCGGCGCTCTGCGCCCATCAGGATCTTGTCCTTGGCACGTTCAAATTCTTCCATTGCCACCACACGCTTGTTGGCGCGCGCAGCGAACAACGCCGCTTCATTGACCAGGTTGGCGAGATCGGCACCGGAAAAACCGGGCGTGCCACGGGCGATCACGGCGGCATCAACATCATCAGAAATCGGCACCGTACGCATATGCACTTTGATGATCTGTTCGCGGCCACGAATATCCGGCAGCGGTACTACCACCTGACGGTCAAAACGACCCGGACGCAGCAGTGCGGCATCCAGCACATCCGGACGGTTAGTGGCAGCAATCACGATGATGCCCTCATGGCCGTCAAAGCCGTCCATCTCCACCAGCAACTGGTTCAGGGTCTGCTCGCGCTCGTCATGGCCACCACCAAGACCGGCGCCGCGGGAACGGCCGACAGCATCGATTTCATCGATGAAAATAATGCACGGCGCATGCTTCTTGGCTTGCTCGAACATGTCGCGGACACGCGATGCACCGACACCGACAAACATTTCCACGAAGTCAGAGCCGGAAATAGAGAAGAACGGCACCTTGGCTTCGCCGGCAATCGCCTTGGCCAGCAAGGTCTTACCGGTACCCGGTGAACCGACCATCAGCACGCCACGCGGGATCTTGCCGCCCAGGCGCTGGAACTTGCCCGGATCACGCAGGAACTCCACCAGCTCCTGCACTTCTTCCTTGGCTTCCTCAACGCCGGCCACATCCGCGAATGTGGTCTTGATCTGGTCTTCGCCCATCAGGCGCGCACGGCTCTTGCCGAACGTCATCGGGCCACCGCCGCCACGGCCGCCACCCTGTACCTGGCGCATGAAGAAGATAAAGATGCCGAGAATCAGCAGGATCGGCAGCACTGACAACAACAGGTCGGTGAGAATGCTGCGACGCTCCGGCTCCTTGCCGACAATGGTGACACCCTGCTTTTGCAGCATCGGCAACAGGTCGAGATCGAGCTGGGACGGCTTGATGGTCTCGAACGCCTCGCCGTTCTTGAGTTTGCCGGTGATCTTGTAATCACTGATGGTGACGCTTTCAACCTGGCCGGTGTCGGCTCGCTGGATAAAGCCGGAATACGGCAGACTTTGTGTCGTCGGTTGCGGGTTAATGCTCTGTGCTACCACATACAGCACACCCGCAATCACCAGCCACAAAATGATATTTCGGGTCATATCGTTCAACGCGCACCTCACCGGCTACAGGACCGACGCCCATTGCAGGGGCGGCGGTGGTCGTGCTTCTGGCCCAATCTGACCCAGAAATCCTTGGAATTTGTCGTAACGCAGGGGCTAACTTACACCATTTTCAGGCCTGACCCCAGCAGATACACCTCGTTGGAGCGGGGCCGACTGGCCTCCGGCTTGCGGGTCTGCAGCTTGGAAAAGTGCTGCAGCACCTGCTTGCGGTAGTCGTCATAACCCTCGCCCTGAAACACCTTGACCAGGAACCGCCCGTCGGGCTCCAGCACCCTGGTCGCCATATCCAGCGCCAACTCCGCCAGATACATGGCGCGCGGCTGATCCACCGCGCGCGTACCTGACATATTTGGGGCCATATCCGATAAAACAAGGTCTACCTTGCCACCATCGAGGATATTGAGCAGTTCGCGGAACACATCTTCTTCCCGAAAGTCCCCTTGCAGAAAGGTCACATCGGCTATCGCTTCCATAGCCAGAATATCGCTGGCCACCACCAGACCGCTGCTGCCGACCAGACGTGCCGCCACCTGCGACCAGCCACCGGGGGCGGCGCCGAGATCCAGCACCCGTAGGCCTGGCCTGAAAAGACGGTCTTTCTCGTGAATTTCCAGCAACTTGAAACTGGCACGGGAACGCCACCCCTCGGCCTGCGCACGCGCTACCCAGTGGTCGTCAAAATGCTCTTTCAGCCAGCGTTGGCTGCTTTTGGATCGTGCCATGAGGATGCTGTCAGTCTGGTTGTGCAGTCGTTAGAATAGCCGCCCGCGTCAGGAGTTCACCATGCCATTAAGTCAGCAGGACAGAAAACAGTTCAAAACGATCGGTCACCACCTCAAGCCAGTGCTCATTTTTGGCGGCAATGGGCTGAGCGAAGGCTTTATCGAGGAGCTCAACAAGCGCCTTGAGGATCACGAACTGATCAAGGTGAAAGTAAAAACGGAAACCCGTGAAGATCGCGCCCAGATTATCGATGCCCTGTGCAAGGCCGGCGCGTGTGAGCTGGTGCAAAGCATCGGCGCAGTGGCGTTGCTGTACCGCGCTGCCAAAAAGCCCAACCCGAAACTGTCCAACCTGCTGCGCGTTTCCAACAGTTGAGCACTCGCCAGAAACACCGTAGGAGCCAGCCTGCTGGCGAATCAGCCTTTGCGAATGCCAGTTCGCCAGCAGGCTGGCTCCTACAAAATGCTGAAAGAACTAGATGTGCTCCACCTGATCAATTTCGTACTCGACCTTGCCACTCGGCGTCTCGATCACCACCACGTCGCCTTCTTCCTTGCCAATCAAACCACGCGCGATCGGAGAGTTGACCGAGATCTTGCCCTTTTTGATATCCGCTTCATCGTCGCCGACGATCTGGTATTTCTTCGCTTCATCGGTGTCGACATTGATGATGCTGACCGTGGTGCCAAATATCACTTTGCCGGTGGGCGGAATATCGCGAATGTTGATGATCTGCGCCGCCGACAGCTTGGCTTCGATTTCCTGGATGCGGCCCTCAGCAAAACCCTGTTCTTCACGCGCTGCGTGATACTCGGCATTTTCTTTCAGGTCGCCGTGCTCGCGGGCTTCGGCAATCGCCTTGGAAATACGCGGGCGATCCACCGTCTTCAAACGCTGTAACTCTTCGCGCAGCGCCGCAGCACCCTCAGTGGTCATCGGAAATCTTTGCATCGTTACCCCCTCACGCCCGGCTGGCGTGCAAGTCCTGCAAGCGCCGCACCTGCGTATCACTCTCGGTGGCGACCGCCTGACACACCGCACGGGCAGCAGTAATAGTGGTGGTGTAGTACACCTTGCGTTGCAGCGCGGAACGACGGATCGCCGCCGAATCACGAATCGCCTGCTTGCCTTCCGTGGTGTTGATGATCAGGTCCACTTCATCGTTCTTGATCATATCAACGATATGCGGGCGCCCTTCAAGCACCTTGTTGACAGCAGTAACGGCGATCCCGGCCGCTTCGATGGCTGCCGCAGTACCCTTGGTGGCGACCAGCTTGAAGCCGATGCTGACCAGATCACGGGCCACCTGGATGGCAGCCTGCTTGTCGACATCACGCACAGAAATGAATGCTGTGCCCTTGCGCGGCAGACGATCACCGGCGCCCAGCGCTGCCTTGGTGAAGGCTTCTGCGAAGGTCGCGCCAACTCCCATGACTTCACCGGTCGACTTCATTTCCGGACCCAGGATCGGATCAACTTTCGGGAACTTGTTGAACGGGAACACCGCTTCCTTGACGTAATACTCCTTCGGCACGATCTCGCTGGTAAAGTCCTGCTCAACCAGGCTCTTGCCGGCCATGCAGCGCGCAGCAATTTTTGCCAGGGATACACCAATGGCTTTCGATACGTAAGGCACAGTGCGTGATGCGCGCGGATTGACCTCCAGCACATACACCTCACCGTCCTTGACCGCGAACTGCACATTCATCAGGCCGATGACGCCCAACTCCAGCGCCATATCGCGCGACTGCTGACGCATCACATCCTGAACGTCATCGGACAGCGAATACGGCGGCAACGAGCAGGCAGAATCACCGGAGTGCACCCCGGCCTGTTCGATATGCTGCATGATCGCGCCAATCACCACCTGCTTGCCATCGCTGACGGCGTCGACATCTACTTCCACGGCATCATCGAGGAAACGATCCAGCAGTACCGGTGATTCATTCGATACCGATACCGCATTTTTCATGTAGTTGCGCAGCTCGTCTTCGTTATAGACGATTTCCATGGCGCGGCCGCCGAGTACATAAGACGGACGCACCACAAGCGGATAGCCAATTTCCGCCGCCAGCTTGCAGCCTTCTTCAACGCTGCGCGCAGTACGATTGGGCGGCTGCTTGAGGCCAAGCTTGTTGACCAGCTGCTGGAAGCGCTCGCGGTCTTCTGCTTCATCGATAGCATCCGGCGGCGTACCAATAATCGGCACGCCTGCGGCCTGCAGCGCACGCGCCAGCTTCAGCGGCGTCTGGCCACCGTACTGCACGATCACGCCCTTGGGCTTTTCCTTGGCAACAATCTCGAGCACGTCTTCCAGTGTCACCGGCTCGAAGTACAAACGATCCGAGGTGTCATAGTCGGTCGACACGGTTTCCGGATTACAGTTGACCATGATGGTCTCGTATCCGTCTTCGCGCATCGCCAGTGCAGCATGCACACAGCAGTAATCAAACTCGATGCCCTGACCAATACGGTTCGGGCCGCCACCTAGCACCATGATCTTGTCACGGCCACTCGGGTTGGCTTCACATTCTTCATCGTAACTGGAGTACATATACGCGGTGCTGGTGGCGAATTCTGCCGCACAGGTATCGACGCGCTTGTACACCGGATGGATGTTCAGCTCGTTGCGCTTGCCGCGAATATCGGCTTCCTTGACGCCCAGCAGCGTGGCCAGACGGATATCGGAGAAGCCCTTGCGCTTGAGACGGTAGAGGGTGTCTTTGTCGAGTTCGCTGAAGGTACCGGCGGCCAGCGCCTGCTCTTCCCTGATCAGATCTTCGATCTGCACCAGGAACCAGTAGTCGATCTTGGTCAGCTGATACAGCTCTTCAACGCTGTAACCGGCACGGAACGCATCGCCCAATACCCAGACGCGATCCGGCGACGGCACCGCCAACGCCTGCGCGACGCGCTCTTTCATATTGCCTTCGGCCGGATCCAGTTTCGGATCAAAACCGGTGGAATCGGTTTCCAGTCCCCGCAACGCCTTTTGCATAGACTCCTGGAAGTTACGACCGATTGCCATCACCTCACCGACCGACTTCATCTGCGTGGTCAGCATCGGATCCGCTTCGGCAAACTTCTCAAAGTTGAAGCGCGGAATCTTGGTGACAACATAGTCGATCGACGGCTCGAACGAAGCGGGTGTCTTGCCACTGGTGATATCGTTTTGCAGCTCATCCAGGGTGTAACCCACCGCCAACTTCGCAGCCACCTTGGCAATCGGAAAGCCAGTCGCCTTGGAGGCGAGCGCCGAGGAACGCGACACGCGCGGATTCATCTCGATCACTACCATGCGGCCGGTTTTCGGATCAACACCGAACTGCACGTTGGAGCCACCGGTTTCGACACCAATTTCACGCAGCACCGCCAGCGAGGCGTTGCGCATGATCTGGTATTCCTTGTCGGTGAGCGTCTGCGCCGGCGCTACAGTGATGGAGTCACCGGTGTGCACGCCCATCGGATCGAAATTTTCAATCGAGCAGACAATGATGCAGTTGTCCTTTTTGTCGCGGACAACTTCCATCTCATATTCTTTCCAGCCAAGCAGGGATTCATCAATCAGCAGTTCCTTGGTCGGCGACAGGTCCAGACCACGCTGACAGATTTCCTCGAATTCTTCGCGGTTGTAAGCAATACCACCACCGGAACCACCCATGGTGAAACTCGGACGAATAATGCAAGGGAAGCCGATGGAATCCAGCACCTGGAACGCTTCCGCCATGCTGTGCGCAATTGCTGCACGGGGACACTCCAGGCCAATCTTTTTCATCGCCTTGTCAAAGCGTTCGCGGTCTTCCGCCTTGTCGATGGCATCCGCATTGGCGCCGATCATTTCAACGCCAAATTTGTCCAGCACCCCTTCGCGCGCCAGATCCAGCGCGCAGTTCAGCGCGGTCTGACCACCCATGGTTGGCAGCAGCGCATCCGGCTTTTCCTTCTCGATGATCTTGGCCACGGTTTGCCAGGTGATCGGCTCGATATAGGTGGCATCCGCCATCGCCGGGTCGGTCATGATGGTGGCCGGGTTGGAGTTCACCAGAATGACGCGAAAGCCCTCTTCGCGCAGCGCCTTACACGCCTGGGCACCGGAGTAATCGAATTCGCAGGCCTGACCAATCACGATCGGGCCAGCACCGATAATCAAAACGCTTTTAATGTCGGTTCTTTTTGGCATCGTCGCTTACCCTTTGGCCTGTTGCATCAGTTCGATGAAATGATCGAACAAGGGCGCCGCATCGTGCGGCCCCGGGCTCGCTTCGGGGTGACCCTGGAAACTGAACGCCGGCTTGTCGGTGCGATGGATGCCTTGCAGCGAGCCATCAAACAGCGACACATGGGTGGCGCGCAGGTTGGACGGCAGGGATGTTTCGTCGACGGCAAAACCGTGGTTCTGGCTGGTGATCATGACGACATCACGATCCAGGTCTTTCACCGGGTGGTTGGCGCCGTGATGACCGAATTTCATTTTTCCGGTCTTCGCGCCGCTGGCCAGTGCCAACAGCTGGTGACCAAGACAGATGCCAAACACCGGCATACCGGTATCGACGATCTCCTTGATAGCAGTGATGGCGTAATCACAGGGCTCCGGGTCGCCCGGGCCGTTGGACAGGAACACACCGTCCGGCTTCATCGCCAGTACATCTTTGGCCGGTGTTTTTGCCGGCACGACGGTGAGGCGGCAACCGCGCTCGACCAGCATGCGCAAAATGTTGCGCTTGGCACCGAAGTCATACGCAACAACGTGGAACTTTTCGCCTTCGAGCTTGCGATGACCAACACCCAGCTCCCAGGTGCTGTCGGTCCAGCTGAAGGTTTCTGCGGTGGTCACTTCCTTGGCCAGATCCATACCTTTCAGGCCGGGGAAGGCACGCGCCGCCGCCAGCGCCCTGGCTTCATCGATATTGTCGCCGGCCATGATGCAGCCGTTCTGCGCCCCTTTCTCACGCAGGATGCGCGTCAGGCGGCGGGTATCGATATCGGCAATGCCGACGATATTGTTGGCCTTGAGGTAGTCCGGCAGGCTTTGCTCGGCGCGGAAGCTCGACACCACCAGCGTCAGGTCACGAATGATCAGGCCCTTGGCCCAGATCCGGTCGGACTCTGCATCTTCGGCATTAACGCCGACATTGCCAATGTGAGGATAGGTCAGGGTGACCATCTGCTCCGCATAGGAGGGATCGGTCAGAATTTCCTGATAACCAGTCAGGGCGGTGTTGAACACCACCTCACCAACGGCTTCGCCGGGCGCACCGATGGCGACGCCCCGGAAGATGCTGCCGTCTTCCAGTGCGAGTAGGGCCGGTACCGTCAAGGGTAACCTCCAGTAATCAGTCGGGGGTGGGGCGTGCCAGCAGACGCGTGTCGCAAAAAAGCGAGATGGAAACCTTTCCACCTCGCTTTGTTATTTGGTGCGGATTTTCGTCTGCCGCGGGCCCCTTTGGGCGGGTCGTAATTGTAGGGGCTGAGGACGCCCCTGTCACGGGTAAACCACCCGCAGCAGGGGGTTATTTCAGGCCGAGTACATCCAGCATGTCGAACTGGCCCTGATTCTGGCCGCCGAGCCAGGCCGCAGCCCGCACCGCGCCACGGGCGAAATTCATACGACTGGTGGCCTTGTGGGTAATCTCCAGGCGCTCGCCGTCAGCGGCGAACATGACGGTGTGCTCGCCAACGATGTCACCGGCACGAATGGTTTCAAAGCCAATGGTCTTGCGCTCCCGGGCACCGGTGCGGCCTTCACGTCCATATACCGCGCATTGCTTAAGGTCACGACCGAGGGTTTTGGCGACCATTTCGCCCATCGCCAACGCGGTGCCGGAGGGTGCATCAATCTTGTGACGGTGGTGAGCTTCAATGATTTCAATGTCGACATCATCGCCCAACACGCTGGCGGCTTGCTCCAGCAATTTCAGAGACAGCGTCACGCCGACGGAATAGTTGGCCGCGAATACGATAGCAATCTCGCCCGCCGCCTCGGCCAGGGCTGCTTTCTGGCCGTCGCTGAGTCCGGTGGTGCCGACCACCAGCTTCTTGCCCGCAGCCCGGCACACGGCAATATTGGCCGCAGTGGCTTCCGGGATGGTGAAATCGATAAACACATCCGCATCCGCGACCACTTTCTCCAGCGAATCGGACAGCGTCACACCCAACTTGCCGGCGCCGATCAGCTCGCCGGCATCTGCACCGATCAGGCTGGACCCTGGCGCATCCACGGCGGCGGTCAGCGTCAATCCGTCATGGGCCTGCACAGCCTCGATCAGGGTGCGACCCATGCGGCCGGCAGCGCCAAGAATTCCTACATTCATGAGAGTCGTCCTGAGTTAACAACAGCACCGGCGCCCAACATCAGGCGCCGGTGGCAAAAACTGAAGGCAGAGAGTGTAACGGCTTGCGCGGCTCAGTTCACCAGAAACGGCCGACTGACGACGCTATAGAGGTTGGCGTCATTCTTCTCCATGAACTTGCGGCGTTTACGATCAAACTTGCCGAAACTCATGCCGGAATCACGCCAGGCACGCACTTCTTCCAGGCGCTTGCGCGCATAGAGAATATCCAGGGCTTCCATGCTGAAGCCGGCCTTGAGCTTGACCGCCTCAGCGAGTTGCTCGATGGCCTGATTCACCTGATCGGCCTTGTCGATGTAGAGCATGCTGTTGGCATATTCATAGCGCACGATGGCGATATCACCGACCAGATCCAGCGCATGACTGAAGTCCTGCTCGGCATCCACCGGCTTGGCATCCATGGCGATGAAGCCAACACCACGGCCGACGCGACGAATCACGTTGGCGTCGAAGGCAGCATTCATGGCCAGCGTCAGCGGGTGATCACTGTCCACCGCCAACGCCTCGGTGGCGGAGTTGACCACCGCCGGCAAAAAGCCGTTGGCAAGAATCGAGGGCACCGCAGCGTCTTCCGCCAGCCGGCCCACGGCATAGGAATAGCCCAGACGCATCAGCACATACTCGCGCGACATCTCCTCATCGCCGGGCAGAATCGGCATGATCTTGTTGAGCTCGCGGATCTGGTTGATGGCGTCCTGCAAAAAGGTCTGCTTTTCGGTGTTGGTGCGGGCCAGATACACGCCCTGCAAGATCTCGCCGAATATGCCGGGAATCAACGCGTAACCACCGTACTTCTTGCCCAGGCGGTAGGACTGCTCAAAATCGCCACGGAAGTAGGCCTGCCAGGTTTCCAGCACATTCAGGCTGTGCATCTCCCAGTCCTGATCCTGAAAGCCCAGCGTGTGCATCAGTTGCGGGTAGCGGGTGTAGCGATCCTTGAGGTATTCCGGCGACGGATACGGGATTTTCAGACCACGCATGAAGTGGTCCCAGTTCTGGCGAATCTCGGCAAAGGTGTAGGTGTAGGGCTTCTGGTCAAACGGTGGCGCTTGCCACTTGCCTTCCAGCACGGCGATATCGATCGGGTACTGGGCCGACGACTTCTGGAAGAAGGTCTGATGGGTGCGCGCTTCAGCCGCCTCGACAGGCGAGTCGGCCAATGCTGGCCAGCAGGCCATCAGCAGACTGAGCAACGAAATGATGCGAATCATGATGCCGAACTCTGTTGTTATTTTTTTGTTGGTCGACAAAGCATAGCAGTCGCCAGCAGGGCAACAATCCGTCGAATGTCTCAGAACGACTCGAAAGCTATGGAAAATGGCTGATTCGCGCCCGGGTAACGCCCGGCAGCCATACGGACCCGTAGGCGCTTGCCTGCAAGCGAACCGGCATTCGGCAGGGCCTGTTCGCCAGCAGGCTGGCTCCTACGTAAAGATGAGCAAGGTTTATGACTCTCCCCCTCGCAGAGGGGGAGCCGGAGGGGGAGAAACGACCTGTGAAAACGCTGCGCGCTAGGCCTGGTGCTTACCCCTCCCCAACCCTCCCCTTTCAGGGGAGGCAGCACACAGCGGATCAGATGCCTTCGAAGAAGCGCTTAACGCCCTCAAACCAGCTGGTTTTGCGGGGGTTGTGACGGGAGCCGCCCTTGTCCAGCGAGGCCTGGAACTGCTTCAGCAATTCCTTCTGCTCCGCGCCCAGCCCCACCGGTGTCTCGATCTCGACCCGGCAGATCAGGTCGCCCGGCGGACCACCCCGTACCGAGGTCACACCCTTGCCGCGCAGCCGGAACAGCTTGCCGGTCTGGGTTTCGGGCGGCACTTTCAACATCACCTTGCCATCCAGCGTCGGCACTTCGATGTCGCCGCCAAGTGCGGCATCGACAAATGACATCGGCACTTCGCAATGCAGGTCATTGCCGTCGCGCTGGAAAATCTTGTGTTCGCGCACCAGCACCTGCACGTACAGGTCGCCAGCCGGGGCGCCATGCATGCCCGCCTCACCCTCGCCGGCCAGACGAATACGATCACCGGTATCCACACCGGCCGGAATTTTCACCGACAGTGTCTTGGTGCTCTGCTTGCGACCCTGGCCGTGACACGCGGGACACGGATCCTTGATTGTGGTACCTGCACCGCGACAAGTCGGACAGGTTTGCTGCACGGTGAAAAAGCCCTGTTGCATGCGCACCTGACCGGCACCACCACAGGTACTGCAGGTCACTGGCTGTGACTTGTCCTTGGCGCCGGAACCATCGCAGGTATCGCAACTGACCCAGGTTGGTACGCGGATTTTTTCATTGGTGCCGCGCACTGCCTGCTCGAGCTCAAGCTCAAGCGTGTAGCGCAAATCTGCGCCGCGCGCGGGACCGCGACGACCACCCCCGGCACCGCCAAAGATGTCGCCGAAAATATCACCGAAAATATCGCCAAAACCACCAAAGCCCTGGCCGCCGGCACCGCCACCCATGCCGCCCTGTCCGTCGACACCGGCATGACCAAAGCGGTCGTAGGCTGCACGCTTCTGCTCGTCGGACAGCACTTCGTAGGCTTCCTTGGCCTCCTTGAACTTGGCCTCAGCCTCCTTGTCATCCTGATTGCGATCAGGATGGTGCTTCATTGCCAGACGGCGATAGGCCTTCTTCAGCTCATCAGCTGTGGCGCCCTTTTCGACACCCAACACTTCGTAATAATCACGCTTGGACATGGACTGCTTCCGCCTTGTTTGCACGCATCGCCTAATCGGCACGGACGCACGCATGACGCCGGGCTACCCCGGCGTCAGTGATAGTGCCCCGCAAATCTCCGGCCGCTGGCGGCCGGAGCGTGCGATTACTTCTTGTCGTCTTTGACTTCTTCGAACTCCGCATCAACGACATCATCCGCCGCACCGGACGCTGCACCGGCATCGCCCTGCGCACCTGGCTGCTGCGCTGCATCTGCATACATACGCTGCGCCAGTGCTCCGGAGGCATCCGCCAGCGCCTTGGTCTTGGCTTCGATGTCATCGGCATCATTGCCTTTCAACGCAGCTTCGAGTGCATCAGCAGCAGCCGTGATGTTGGCCTTGTCTTCGTCGGTGGCCTTGTCACCCGCTTCTTCCAGCGTCTTCTTGCTGGCATGCAGCAAGTGGTCACCCTGGTTGCGAGCGCTGACCAGCTTCTCGAACTTCTTGTCTTCGTCCGCGTGCGCTTCTGCATCCTTGACCATTTGATCGATTTCTTCATCGGACAGACCGGAGTTGGCTTTCACCTGAATGGTCTGTTCCTTGCCGGTGGCCTTGTCTTTCGCGCCGACGTGCAGAATGCCGTTGGCGTCGATGTCGAAGGTCACTTCGATCTGCGGCATACCGCGCGGTGCCGGCGGAATGTCTTCCAGGTTGAACTGACCCAGCGACTTGTTCTGCGCCGCCTGTTTGCGCTCACCCTGCAGTACATGCACGGTCACTGCGGTCTGGTTGTCGGCTGCGGTGGAGAACACCTGCGATGCCTTGGTCGGAATCGTGGTGTTCTTGTCGATGATCGGTGTCATCACGCCACCCATGGTTTCGATACCCAGCGTCAGCGGGGTCACGTCGAGCAGCAGTACGTCTTTGACGTCGCCGGACATGATCGCGCCCTGCAGCGCTGCACCAATGGCAACCGCCTCATCCGGGTTCACATCCTTGCGCGGCTCTTTACCAAAGAATTCGGCGACTTTTTTCTGTACCAGCGGCATACGCGTCTGGCCACCGACCAGAATCACATCGGTGATGTCCGCGTTGCTCAGGCCAGCGTCAGACAGTGCGGTCTTGCACGGCGCCAGCGAGTTGTTGACCAGATCTTCCACCAGCGACTCAAGCTTGGCCCGCGTCACCTTCACCACCAGGTGCTTTGGACCGGTGTTGTCAGCAGTGATATATGGCAGGTTCACTTCGGTCTGCTCACTGGAAGACAGTTCGATCTTGGCTTTCTCAGCAGCTTCTTTCAGACGCTGCATCGCCAGCGGATCGCCGGACAGATCAATGCCGGAGTCCTTCTTGAATTCTGCAGCCAGGAAGTTGATCAGGCGCAGGTCGAAGTCTTCACCGCCGAGGAAGGTGTCACCGTTGGTGGCCAGCACTTCAAACTGCTTCTCGCCATCAACATCGGCGATTTCAATGATCGACACGTCAAAGGTACCGCCGCCGAGATCGTACACGGCGATCTTGCGATCCTTGCCGTCAGTCTTGTCCATGCCGTACGCCAGCGCAGCCGCGGTCGGCTCGTTGATGATGCGCTTCACTTCCAGACCGGCAATGCGGCCGGCGTCCTTGGTCGCCTGACGCTGGGAGTCGTTGAAGTAGGCCGGCACAGTGATGACCGCCTCGGTGACTTTCTCACCCAGGTAATCCTCCGCCGTCTTCTTCATCTTTTTCAGCACCTGCGCAGAAATCTGCGGCGGCGCCATCTTGTCGCCTTTGACTTCGACCCAGGCGTCGCCATTGTCAGCTTCGACAATCTTGTACGGCACCATCTTGATGTCTTTCTGAACCACGTCGTCCTTGAAGCGACGACCGATCAGACGCTTGATCGCGTACAGGGTGTTGTTCGGGTTGGTGACGGCCTGACGCTTGGCGGCCTGGCCGACCAGCGTTTCATCCGCATAAGCGATAATCGACGGCGTCGTGCGCGCGCCTTCGCTGTTCTCCAGTACCTTGACCTTGTCGCCTTCCATTACGGCAACACAGGAGTTGGTTGTACCCAGGTCAATACCAATAATCTTGCCCATCTTTCTTGCTCCTTCACATCGCTCGCAAATCCCTGTCGGCAATCTGCGAGGCTGAACAGTTGATCTTTACGTTTGCCTATATGGCGACGGTCTCAGGCCTTTCAAGGGCTGCTAACCGATTGCCGTGATTTTTCCTTCTGCGCCCGATGCAAGACCGGCAAAGGTCCGGGCCGCTGTAGGAGCTTGCCTGCAAGCGAACAGGACATTTCAGGGAAATTCTGCCCGGCAAGGCCGGGTTCGCCAGCAGGCTGGCTCCTACCAGACAGCGCCCTGTCAGTCGGCTTTCGCCACCACCACCCGCGCCGGGCGAATCAGGCGACCATTAAGCGCATAGCCTTTTTCCAGCACTTCGATGATCGAGTTGGGCGCGGCATTCGGCATCGGCACCATGGCCATGGCTTCATGCTGCTGCGGATCAAACTGGCCACCGAGCGGGTGGATCTGCTCGATCTGGTATTTGCTGAACACATCCAGCAGCACCTTGAGGGTCAGCTCGGTGCCCTCGCGGGCCGGCTTAAGTGCAGCGTCATCGGCGGCCAGGCTGGCCAGACCACGCTCCAGACTGTCCGCCACCGCCAGCAGGTCGGCGGAGAACTTCTCCAGCGCATACTTGTGGGCGTTGGTGACATCGCGCTCCAGTCGGCGGCGCATGTTCTGAATCTCCGCCTGGGCGCGCAAATCCGCTTCCGACAGGGCCTTTTCCGTGGCAGCCAGTTTGTCCTGCAGCGCGGTAATCTCTGCCGCCGGGTCACCGGACTGCGGGTCCCGGGGCTGCTCTGCGGCCACGTCCACCTCGGCGGCTTCGGCCTGTGATGCGTCCACTTCCGGCTGCTCCGGGGACTGTTTTTCCTGCTCGCTCATAATTACTCCGTGGTTCAACCGGGCGCACAAGGGCCCGCTTTCAGGAAAGCCGGCAACAATATGGGAACGCGGGGGGCAGATTCAAGGGTACTGGTCAGGTATTGGCAGACCGATTGGCTTGCCGGCAGTCTGGTTTGCCTGAGGCCGAGCCACGTTCAGGCGCCAGTGCATGGCGATGCCTTGGTAGGAGCTTGCCTGCAAGCGAACAGGACATTTCCGGTGTCATCAGCCTGGCAAAGGCCGGTTCGCTTGCAGGCAAGCTCCTACAAGGCCCGGACGGCTAAAAAGTCTAGTTGCCGCGCAGGGCGGCGGACAGGATACGCGCGGTGATGTCGACGGTGGGAATCACGCGCTCGTAATCCATGCGCGTCGGCCCGACCACTGCCAGCACCCCGACCGGGCTGTCGCCAGCACTGTAGGGCGCCGACACCAGTGAATACTCACTGAACGGCTGATAGCCCGCCTCTCGGCCGATAAAGATCTGCACGCCCTGCGCATGCATGCTGCGTTCGAGCAAATGCAGGATGTCGCGCTTGTGGTTAAAGGCGTCGAACAGGTCCTTGAGCTTGTCGAGGTTGTCCGCCTGGGTGGTATCGATCAGGTTGGCCTCGCCGGAGACCACGTAGGGATCGTCGTTGGTTTCGTCTTTCTGCAGCGCCTTGGCCGCCACATCCATGGCGGTTTGCATCAGTGAATCCATCTGGCGCTTGTCGGCCTGCATGGTGCTGAGCAGGCCGTCGCAGATACTGTCCAGATCACAGCCGGCATAGGTGCGATTGATATAGTTGGCAGCTTGTCGCAGCTCGCTCTCGTCGTAATCGCGATCGGTATGAATGATGCGGTTCTGCACTTCCGCCCGGTTGATCACCAGAATGACCAGCACGCGCTGGCCACTGAGCGGCAGAAATTCCACCTGCCGCAGCGTGGTGACATCACGGCGCGGCACTACCACCACACCGGCCATGCGGGTCAGTTCTGCCAGTGCCCGCGAGGCCTGGGCGACCAGTTCCTTGGGTGACAAATCCGGATGAATCAGCTGCTCCAGCTCGCGCTTGAGCGCGGCACTGTTGCCCTGATTCATTGGTGCGCTGCGCAGCAGCGAGTCCACATACAGGCGGTAGCCCACTTCCGTGGGCACCCGGCCGGCAGAAGTGTGCGGACTGAACAGCACGCCGATGTCCTCCAGCTCCGCCATGATATTGCGAATGGTGGCCGGGCTGACCGACAGGCCGGTGCCCTCGGCAAGGGTTTTCGAGCCGACCGGCTGGCCGTCGCGAATATGGCGTTCCACCAGCGCCATCAACAGCGCCTGCTTGCGTTCGTTCAGATCGGGAAGTGCCATCTGCTATCCACGTCTACAGCAACAACATCGAAGGTCCCACATTATAGAAAGCGGCGCGATGACGAAAAGAGGTTATGGCATCGACTTTACCCTATCCATCGCCGGCCCTGTGTCGCGGCCCATGTAGGAGCTTGCCTGCAAGCGAACAGGACACTTCAGGGAAATCCTGCCCGGCAACGCCGGGTTCGCTTGCGGGCAAGCTCCTACAGCCCGTTATCTGCCTGGCGCAGGCGAGCCGCCTGAACATGACTGTTCCCAACGCCCCCGTCTTTGCCTATGATGCACCCATTACTGACCTTATGGACAGTTAGAGGAAGAGTCCATGCTCACACATCTGAGTGTTCGTCATTTTGCCACCGTCGATGCCCTCGAGCTGGAGCCGGGCAAGGGCCTGACCGCGATCAGCGGCGAAACCGGTGCCGGCAAGTCGATCATTATCGATGCGCTGGGGCTGGCGCTGGGTGAACGCGCGGATGCCGGTGTCGTGCGCGCCGGCTGCGAACGCGCCGAGGTTCAGGCGACCTTCGATATCCGCGACTGCCCGGGTGCGCGCGCCTGGTTGGCCGAGCGCGAGCTGGATGCCGGCGGCGACGACAACAGCGAATGCATCCTGCGTCGCACCGTGCGCGAGGATGGCCGTTCGCGTGCCTATATCAATGGCAGCCCGGTGCCGGTCAGCGATGTGCGTGAGCTCGGTGACTTCCTGATCAGCATCCATTCCCAGCACGAACACCAGTCGCTGCTAAAGAAGGATACCCAGCGCGCCCTGCTGGACAGCTATGCCGGCGCCGAAGCGCTGGCCGCCGACGTGCGCCGCGCCTGGCGCCACTGGGCGCAGGCGCGCAAACAACATGAAGAAGCGCTGGCCAAGGCCAACGAGCAGGGCGAACGACAGGACCTGCTGCGCTTTCAGCTGGAAGAGCTCGATGCTTTTGCGCTGGGCGAACACGAGCTGCCCGAGCTGGAAAACGAACAGAAACGTCTCGGCAATGCCGACGCCCTGATTCGCCTGTGCCAGCAATCGTTGGCGGCGCTGTATGAAGGCGACGAAGGCACCATCAATGATCAGCTCGGCCAGTGCAGCCATTGGCTTGGCGATGCCAGTGCGGAAGACAGTACCCTCGCCACCGTGCTGAGCAGCGTCGAATCGGCGCGCCTGCAGGTGGAAGCCGCGGCCGATGACCTGCGCCATTATCTGGACCGGCTGGATGTGGATCCGGAGCGCCTGGCGCAGGTGGAAGAACGCCTCGGCTCGGCCTGGACGCTGGCGCGCAAACACCGCGTGCGTCCGGAAGAACTCTATGCCCATCACCAGCGCCTGCGCGACGAAGCCGGCACGCTGGAACATTACGATGAACATCTGGCCGAGCTTGAGGCCGCAGCGCGCAAGGCGCAGGACAGCTACGACAAGCTGGCGCGCAAACTCAGTGACCTGCGCCGCAAGAAAGCCAGCGAACTGGCCAGCGGCGTGATCAAACACTTGAAGGCGCTGGGTATGGCCGGTGCGAGATTGGAAATCGCCCTGCAACCGGGCGAGCCCGGCGCCGACGGTCTGGAGCAGATCGAGTTCCAGTTCACCGCCAATCCCGGCCAGCCGCTCAAGCCGCTCGCCAAGGTGGCCTCCGGCGGCGAACTGTCGCGCGTCAGTCTCGCCATTCAGGTGATCTGCGCCCAGACCCTGACCGTACCCTGTCTGGTCTTTGATGAGGTGGACGTCGGCGTGGGCGGCGGCGTCGCCGAAATCGTCGGTCGCCTGCTGCGCGAGCTGGGCCATCATGCACAGGTGCTGTGTATCACCCACCAGCCGCAGGTGGCGGCACTGGGCCACCATCACTGGCATGTGCTCAAGCAGCAGAGCAAGACCAGCACCCACACCCGCATCCTGTCGCTGGATCAGGATTCACGCGTACAGGAAGTGGCACGCATGCTCGGCGGCGTGGAAATCACCGAATCCACCCTCAATCATGCCCAGGAAATGCTGGAGAAAAGCCAGACCGTCTGACCCAAGGTCCGACCGGCCTGTGCCAGCCCCATCCGTAGGAGCTTGCCTGCAAGCGAACCCGCCCCTGCAGAACACGCACCACCCGGCAACGCCCTGTTCGCCAGCAGGCTGGCTCCTGCAACTGGCGATGTATTCGCGCCCTCCCCTGAAAGGGGAGGGCTGGGGAGGGGAACACACCAACCACGCGTAGCAGTAACACGCCATGGCTCGCGCACCCCCTCCAACTCCCCCTTGAAAAGGGGAAGAGCAAATAAACAAAAAGGGCGCCGTAAAGGCGCCCTTTCTTATCGCAGCTGGACGCTCAAGCCTTTTTCGGCTTCACGTACAGCACCAGCTTGTGATCAACCAGCTCGAAGCCGTGCTGGTCGGCAATCAGTTTCTGACGCTTCTCAATTTCCGCGTCAACGAATTCGATCACTTCATTGTTGTCCAGACGCACCATGTGATCGTGGTGGCCCTCATTGGCCAGCTCGAACACTGCTGAGCCACCCTCGAAATTATGTCGCTCGACGATGCCCGCCTGCTCGAACTGGGTCAGCACCCGATACACTGTGGCCAGACCAACGTCTTCGCCCGCCTCCAGCAGCGCCTTGTAGATGTCTTCCGCGCTCATGTGCCGTTCCGCCGCATCTTCCAGATACTGCAGAATCTTTACCCGCGGCAGAGTGACCTTGAGGCCGGCCTTGCGCAAATCCTGATTGTCCACTGATGTCACTCCTCAATGCCGGCGCCGAAGACCCCCGGAACCTTGTTTCCCCTCGCAGGGTCTGTATTATCGCCGCAACCTTATGTGAATTGCCAAATCTATGCAAAAGTCACTGGCTGTCATGGCCATCCTGTTTTTCGCCCTCAGCGGATGCAGCAATCTGCGCTTTCCGGGCGTCTATCGCATCGATATCCCGCAGGGTAATTTCGTCACCTCGGACGTGCTCACCGAGTTGCAGCCGGGCATGACCCCGGAGCAGGTGCGCTATGTGCTGGGCATGCCGTCACTGGTGGACCCGTTCACTCCGGACACCTGGTTCTACCTGATGACCTACCAGCCCGGCAAAGGCGAGCCGGTGGACCAGCAAATCATTGTCTATTTCAATAACGGCCTGTACAGCCACTATGAAGGTGAAGTCGTTAAGGACCTGCAACGCCAGACACAGGCCGACAAGGACAAGGCACTGCAAGACAAGGCTGAACGCCAACGTCGCGAAGAAGACTCTGGCAGCTGATCAGCCGTCCTGACGCTTCTGCCTGGCGCGCTGCGCGCGCGCCTTGCGATTATCCTTCGGATCCACGGTCAATGGCCGATAAATCTCAACCCGCTCGCCCTCGTTCAGCACACGTTGTTTCGGATTGCCCTCGACTTTACCGAAGATGCCCATCGACGCCGCGCTGATATCCAGCTCCGGAAAAAACTCGCTGATGCCTGACTGCTTGACCGCCTCGAACATGGTCGTGCCCTGCGCCACTTTCAGCGCCAACAACTTCTGCTTTTGCGGCAACGCATAGGCGACTTCTATGTTGATCATCTGATCCGACACTGGCGGCTCCCGTGATTACAGCCAGCCAAGTCCGTGGACGATCACGACGATGATCGCCAGCGGCGCGAAGATACGAATCACGGCACGCCAGACCAGATAGACCTTGAAGTTTTTCAATGCCAGCTCTTTACGCACCGCGGTTTCTTTCATCACCCAGCCGGCAAAGATTGCGATCAACATGCCGCCCAACGGCAACATGATATTGGTGGTGAGGAAATCCAGATTATCGAAGAAGCTGCGACCAAACAGCTGATACTCCTCGCCAGACCAGAGATTAAAGGACAGCACCGTGCCAAGGCCCAGCACAAACGCCAGCACGCCAATCAACACAGAGGCGCGCACCCGGTTCCAGCCGCGCTCCACCAGCCAGGCCACCAGCGGCTCACCCAGGGAAATGGACGAACTCCAGGCCGCGAACGCCACCAGCACAAAGAACAGGGTGCCAAACAGCAATCCCATCGGCATCTGTGCAAACGCCAACGGCAGGGTGACGAACATCAGCCCGGGACCGGCACCCGGTTCCAGCCCGTTGGCAAACACCACCGGAAAGATCGCCATGCCGGCCACCAGTGCCACCAGCGTATCGAGCAGCGCAATGATCAACACCGTCGAACCGATCGACACCGGCTTGGCCGCCGCGCCCTCACCAATCTGCTTTGGCATGTAAGCACCGTAGGCCATGATCGCGCCAAGACCGAGGCTGAGGGTAAAGAATGAGTGACCCATGGCCACGATCACGCCTTCACTGGTGAGCTTGCTGAAATCCACCGCAAACAGAAACGCCAGACCTTCACCAAAATGCCCGGACGTCAGGGAGTAACCGAGCAGTGCCGCCAGTAGCAAGAACAGCAACGGCATGACGATGCGCACCATGCGCTCAAGCCCACGGTTGACGCCGAACGCCACCACCACCATGGTCATGGCCGTGAACAGCAGGTGCAGGCCGGTCAGCGCCCAGGGATCCGCCAGCAAGCCGTTGAACACATTGCCTACCGACTCTGGTGTCGCCTCTGCAAAGGCGGTGGGCATCTTGACCACGTAATACAGCGACCAACCGGCAATCACGGTATAGAAAGACAGGATAAAAAAGCCCGCCAGTGCGCCCATATAGCCAATCAACGACCAGCCACGACTGCTCTCAGTGGCGCGCACCAGCTGTTGCATGGTGTGGATGGGCGATAGGCCGCCGCGTCGGCCGAGCATGATTTCTGCGGTCATCACCGGGATACCGATAATCAGGATGCAGGCGAGATACACCAGTACAAAGGCGCCACCGCCGTACTCACCGGTGATGTAGGGAAACTTCCAGATATTGCCCAGACCCACTGCCGAGCCAGTGGCGGCCAGGATAAACACCCAGCGGCTGGCCCAGACGCCGTGTACCGGCTTCATTTCCTTACTCATGCAGCTATCCCCGTCTGACTACGCGCCACTCAACAAGCCGGCTATTGTCCGGGTTCAAGGCGATCTGCTCAAGTTGATGCATCCGGTGTGCCAGCATGCCTATAATCGCGCCCCTATGAACAAGCCCAAAGCCAAAGGCGGGGACGGCAGCGCCCAGATCGTTGCCAACCGCAAGGCACGCCACGAGTACCATCTGGAAGAACGCTTCGAAGCCGGCCTGGTGCTGGAAGGCTGGGAAGTGAAGTCGCTGCGTGCCGGTCGCTGCAATCTGACCGAGGCCTACGTCTACCTCAAGGATGGCGAAGTATTCATGAGCGGCTGCCGCATCGAGCCACTCAAGACCGCCAGCACCCATATCACGCCGAACCCGGTGCGCATCCGCAAGCTGCTGCTGAACCGGCGCGAGATCGCCAAGCTGTTTGCTGGCGTGCAGAAACAGGGCATGACCTGCGTGCCGCTGAACCTGCATTGGGTACGCGGTCGCGCCAAACTCGAGCTGGCGCTGGCCAAGGGCAAACAGAACTTCGACAAGCGCGCCACCGAGCGCGAGCGCGACTGGAACCGGCAGAAACAGCGCATTATTCGTCGCAACTGAGCCAATACCCTTCAGGCAGGCCAGTGACAGGCGTTAATGCAAACTGTCCGGCGCGACCCTATGCCACGCCGGAGTTTGGTTTCTGCAATTGATCAGGCGTGCGTTTCGCGACGCGCCTTGATCTCACGCAGTTCGCTACGCACTGCCCAGTAGAACAGCAACCAGGCGCGCAGCACCGCGGGCAGGAAGTAGACCGCCGTCAGCACCAGCGGCATGCGTGCCGTGGGCGTCAGTGCGTCTACCACCAGCAGGCCGCTGAGGTAGAGGGACACGGTGACGATCAACCCCAGCGCCCGATACAACACCGGATGCTTCTTCAGGGGCGCCATCATCACCGCCGTTTTTGTCTTTGCACGATCAAACATCGTCTTCATCTCACTACTCCTGAATGAATGACTCAGCTTCGATCAGCGATACCTTCTCATTTGGTGATAGGGGAACTCGCTGGAAACCATTGTGTGGTACTTCCGGGCGCCAGCCCCTGGCGCGCTCCGGCATGCTTGTGGCTGCCGACGCAACGCCTGAGCGCTCGGTAGCAGGGCTGACCCTACTGAGTGTTATGAGACGGGAAAGTGCCGGACAGGGGTGCGAAAGCTGCACGATTGTCGGACACGAGTGTTGGAAGTTTGCAAACATTTAAAACTTTCGTCACACAGGTCCGTCTCATACAATGTCACGACACTATGGGGCCGACCTGGCTTCGACGCCGGTTATGAAGCCTGTGGTGCATGCCGAGGATGGTCACAATTCTCGTAAATCAAAAAGTGGCAAACTAAAGTAATCGCAAACGACGATTCTTACGCACTAGCAGCTTAATCCCTGCTTATCGCCAAGCGACCCAGCCTGTGGGGAAGCGCGGCGAGCATCGCTACACAGGCTCGCAACAACGTTCGCCCCGGACCGCGTTGCTAAAACCTTAGGGGATCGGGACCATCGCCCTGCCCGTCGGGCCGTTGGAACCTAAATCAATAGACACGGCTAAGCATGTAGATCTGCAGTTGGATTGCTGACGGACGCGGGTTCGATTCCCGCCGGCTCCACCAATCAAAAAAATGGGCTCACTCCTTTCGGAGTGAGCCCATTTTTTTGATTGGTGGCGAATGGTGTGGATAAGAACCCAAGTTCGGGTTCGACAAGCGAAATAATTATTTCGCGCAGAACGCATGCGCAGCATGCGGCCCCGAAGGGGTGAGCAATAGCCCTCAGGCTATTGCTCATCTTCCCGCCGGAAGAAACAAAAGTCAGGGCTTCGCCCTGCCCTTATTCCACCGCCAACCCATCCAGATACCGCACCAACTGCTTGAACTGATACCCACGCACCAAAGGCTGAATCGCCGCAACAAACCCCGACCACTCACCCTGTTGCTCAAGCGCCATCAACTGCTCACGCAAGCCCAGCACATTATGCTCCTGCGCCAACGCCTTGAGCTGCTCCAGCACGGCCGCAGGCGGCAACGCCTGGCCGTCGGTACTTGGCGCTTGCGGCTCCGGCGCCGCCCGCACCCACTCCAGATTCAGTGTCGTCTGCAATTGCGCGAGCAAATCACGATCAGACACCGGCTTGATCAACACTGCATCAAAACCCGCCTCGCGGGCGCGACGCTCGGTCTGCTCCTGGACGGCGGCGGTTAGCGCCACCACGGGCATACCCTGCGCGCTCGGCAGGTCGCGAATTCTTGCCAGCGTATCGAAGCCATCCAGTCCCGGCATCAACAAGTCCAGCAATACCAGATCAAAGGATTTTTCCGACAACAGTGTCAGCGCGCGCTCGCCGGATTCGGCCTCGGTGACAGTAAAGCCATAGGACTCCAGCCGCTGGCGAATAACATCGCGGTTGAAGGCATTATCGTCCACGGTCAGCACGTCACGGCGACGGCCGACATAGTCGAGCACTTCGGTGTCCAGCTCGCCCACGGTGTGTTCCGCGCTGAGCACCACCGGCAATTTCAGTTCAAACCAGAATCGACTGCCGACGCCGGGTGTACTTTCCACCTTCAACTGCGACTGCATCAATTCCAGCAGACTCTTGCTGATCGCCAGACCCAGCCCCGAGCCTTCGGCCGCCGCTTCGTCAACTTCCAGCTGGTGGAATGGCAAAAAGATCTCTTCGATATTGTCGGCCGGTATGCCTGGCCCTGTATCAATGATCTCGAACACCACCGTGGGCGCTGCGCTTTGGTCCTCGCGACGCCGACCAAAGGTGCGCACATTGAATTCCACGCCACCCTGTCGGGTAAACTTGACGGCGTTATTAAGAAGATTCAGCAGCACCTGCCGCAAACGTTTGTCATCCACCATGACGACTGCCGGCAGGGCATCGGAAAACTGATAGCTGAAGCCAACATCCTTGGTGCGCGCACGAATCTGCGTCATCTCCACCAGCAAGCCGAGAAAATCGCGCAACACGACTTCCCGTTCCACTAGCTGTATGCGGTCGGAGCCGGCGCGCGAGAAATCCAGAATGTCGTTGATCATGGTCAGCAGATGATCAGCGCTACGATCGATGGTGTTGATGCCCTGGCCATACTGACGCATCAGTTCGCGATTGCGACGGTAGAGCTGCGTATAACCAAGAATGGCATTCAGCGGTGTGCGCAGTTCATGGCTGACATTGGCCATAAAGCGGGTTTTGGCGCGGTCCGACAGCTCGATCATTTCCCGCGCACGCTGCAGCCGGAAGAACAGCATCAGCGCGGCCACCCAGACCAGCGCGATCAGCACCAGCGCCACACTCAGTTCGGCAAACAGCTTTGACTTCATGTCGCCACCGAGGCGCCGATAGTACGCATCGGTAACCTGAATCGAGGCAATTCCCAGCAGCGCCCCGCCTTCACCGATCAGCGGCACATCGAAGCGATAACAGGTCGGGCAGTTGATCACACCGAGCGACAGATCGAGCGAGCCGGTCGGCGCATCCACCAGATCATAATCAAGGCTGATCTCCACCGCCCTGAACAACGGCTGATTGATGGCCGGGTCGGTAATCAACAACATCTCCTGCACTTTTGTTGTTAGCGCGCGCTCCAGTTTCGGCGGCGCCGTGTGCTCAATGATATTGACCAACGGCGCGCTCTGCGCATCGGATAACACCTGTGCATGGGTTTCTGCCGCCAACTGCAGCCGCGGCTGCAATACTCCACTCCAATATCGGTTGATTGACCACAGCAACACCAGAATTACCAGCAGGAAGATTGCCGAGATCATTGACGCATTCAGGATGCGGTGGCGAGAGAACAGGTTACTCATAGAGTTTCGCCACCTTCAGATAGAAAGGCTTGATGTGCACGCCAGACCGCTTCAGCGTGTCGACATTGATATACGGCCGCACCGACGCCTGCACCGAAATGCCCGCCATAACGCCACGTTCGACATCGCCCTCGAACGGTGAAAACAGCGTCTGTTTCTGACTGATGGTGCGTCGCATTAACGCCGCCAGCTCGTCCTCCCGCAGACGCTGCGACATAAACAGGCCCAGGGCAGGAGGCTCACTCGCCATATACTCGGTCAGTGACAGGGTTTTAATGCTGACGCGCGTATCTCGAATCGCTTGCAGGCTCTCCGCCAACGTATCGCGATACTGGTCCGCCTGGAGGGGATCATCAACATAGAGAATATAGACGGGAATCTCGCCCGCATTGGACAGGCGCTGCTCAGCGTCCTGATTGGCGATCAGCAGGGCGCGGAACAGGTTAAGACCCACAGACGCACGGCGCTCGCCATTTGAATCAGCAATCACGGCATGACAATTCAGAAAGAACACCATCAACAGGTAAATTAATTGCCTGACGATGCGACGACACCGTCGTCGTCGTTCAGTCCTGATTGAAGACAATGTCATCCGCCAAAGCTCCTTTTAGCGGGCATCAAACTGATAACTGAAGCCCATCCACCAATCCGCATCCTGACCGGTCAGACCATCAGGGAATTGGGGGCGATCCGGCACAGTACGGTATTTCTCGACCAGCAGATTTGAGGCACCGGCATGCAATGACAGTCCGCGGGTCTGCAGCGCATTGTTGCGTGTCAGCGTCAGATCAAGTGTGGTGTAGTCATCGAACTCTTCCGCCTGACGGGCTCCAATACCCGGACCCCAGCCATTTTGCTCACCCACATAACGCACACGCCCGCCAATCACCAGATTGGCGCGCGCCTCCCAAATCAGTCCGACATTGCCGAGCCAATTGACCGCACCGACCAGCTCCTCGTCGCGTGCGGTATCCATGGCGTCGACGTAGGACAAATTCGATAACAGCTTCCAGTCACGACCGAAGTACTGCTCCCACTCCAGCTCGCCGCCGCGAGACTTGATGCCGCCGCGATTCCGGTACGAGGGTGGCTGACCAGGAATTTGTACAAACTCGATCAGGTCGGTGATGTCGGTGTGAAACAGGGTGAGGCGCGCAACGCGTCCACCGTGGTGATAGATATACGACAGCTCGGAAGACTGTAACTCCTCCGCGGTGACATCTGAGGTAAATCCCATGCCATACAGATCCGGGCCGGGATAGGACTCTTCCAATGTTGGCGGCCGAAACGCTTCGGCGTACTGCGCCTTGATGAGATGCGCGTCAGATAGACGCCATACTGCTGCCAGACGCGGCGACACACTGCTACCCCAGTCGTCGTAATCATCGTGTCGCACCCCCAGGGTAAACTCGAGCGCGTTGACCGGTCGCCACTGATCCTGCAGAAACACACTGCGTACGGCGCGTTCAGCGCCTTCTACAACCAACGTCTGCGTGGGAGTTAGCGATACCTCATCAATGCCGTACAACAGGCGTCTGCCGCCGGCCTGTAACACTGTCGCCTCGGCGTAAGCCGCTCCCAGCAACAACGTGTTGCTTTCCGCCAGCTGGTAAGTGGCGCGCAATTCCGCGCGACTTTGCCGACTTTGATGGGTGTCTTCACGGTATACATCTGCCGGTAGTGGTCCGGGCGCCCCGGGCGGCGTTACCCCGGCCGGAATGCCCAGCTGCGGCGTGGTATCAATCCAGGTATGCAACGTGCTGGCCGTTAAACCCAGTTCCAACGACTCACTCAACGTCCAGCTATGCAGGAATTCAGCTCCGACATTTTTTTCAACCGCCGGTGCCGGGTCAAACGCGGCAACGCCATTGTCGCCTGAATATTCCCCGAGCTTGCTTTCCAGAAACAATGTATTGAATTGATAGCCACGCAGGTTGAAGCCTGTACGCAGCAGGCTGCCAGAGAAGTTGTCATCCATCTCTCCAGGGGCATTGCCCCGCGGCGTCATCGGGTTGGAGCTGAAATTGTCGTCGCCTGTGCTGCGACCCGTTTCATTGCGATGCCAGACCGAGCCATTGGCGTTGAACTGTAACCCGTCTTCATTGCCCTCGCTGACAATAAAGTGACCCTGACGAAAGTCATCGCTCCCTACACCGGCGCCAAACTGACTGACGTCATGGCGTAGCACGATATCTACAACGCCATTCAACGCGTACTCACCGTACAGCGCTGATCCTGGTCCGCGCACCACGACAATGCGTTCTATCTGCTCTGCAGGAATACGCAATACCGCATCCGCCGAACCGGTCACAGCATTGTTCACTGGCAGGCCATCAAGCAGCACCTTGATGTTTGAACCACGCAAGCTGGCACCAACCCCGCGCGCTACAACACGATATTTTCCGCTATTGCCTTCCGTCACATACAAGCCTGGCACCCGATTCAATGCTTCGGCGGCATTACGCGCGCCAAGCTGACGCAAGTCATCGCCTTGCAGCACTGACACCATGCCGGGCACGAAATCCGCATTCATCTTGCTGCGCGTCGCCAGCTCAGTTTCGGAATCAAGTATTGCCATCAGCTCGGCCATATCATCCTCATCACCGGCGTGCAGCCACGTTGACAGAGGAAGGGACAACAACAGAGCGAGATACGCGCCCGCAACGCGCAACACTCGCCAATCCTGATCGTGAATAGTCATGTTCATGTATTTCCCACGTTTACGGAGCAAGGCTCCCGGACATCCCCAAAACCGCATGCATACAGGCCTGATTACGACCTTTTTGTTTGGCTTGATACAACGCCTTGTCGGCCGCGCAGACCAACGCCGACATGTCATCCTGTACCGACGGCACTTGCGTCCAGCAGCCGATGCTCACCGACACCTTGTCAAGACAACTGGAAGCTTGATGCTCAATGTCGAGCGCGCGCACTGCCGTGCACAGACTATCTGCGATTTTCAGTGCGTGCTCGGATGAGGTTTCGGGCAACAACACCGCAAACTCTTCACCGCCATAGCGCGCCACCAGATCACCGGGCCGCTGGACAGCTTTCGCCAGCGCCTTGGCCACCCGGCGCAAACAATCATCCCCACTGCCATGGCCATAGTGATCATTGAATTGCTTGAAGTGATCGACGTCGATCATCAACAGTGACAGCGCATGACCGCCGCGCGCACAGCGTGCCCATTCCTGTTTCAACACCTGCTCGAACTGCCGACGATTGCCAATGCCGGTCAAACCATCGGCCAACGCCAACTCTTCCAGCAAATCGGATTTGCGCTTCAGTTCGAGATGATTTTTTACTCGCGCTTTTAACACCGGCACCACAAATGGTTTGGCGATATAGTCCACGGCGCCCATGTCGAGGCCGCGCGCCTCGTCGAGGGAATCAGACATTGCCGTGACGAATATCACCGCCACATTGCGCGTGGCACGGTTGGCTTTCAGGCGCCGCAGCACTTCATAGCCGTCCATACCAGGCATCATGATGTCCAGCAGTATCAGGTCCGGCGGTTCCTTCTCGGCCAGCCGCAATGCATCTTCGCCGGAGGTCGCCACGCGCAGGATGCATGACAGGTCCTTGAGGTGCTCGAGCAGCACATCGAGATTGGCCGGTACGTCATCCACCAGCAGTATGCGTTGCGGCGCTATCGCCATCAGTGTCTGGGTCATGGGGGAGTCCCGTCACAGCCAGCTTTAATTAGGGTTCTATCAGTGCAAGAACCTCGCCAAAGATTAAAGCATTTAAAATCATCGGGTTATATAAATTTATACGCCTCACTATGCGTATTTTTCGCATAGACGACTTATAAACGCTTATATTTCTCCGGCCTTGCTTATATGCTCGACAGACCTGTCCAAGGAACCTGTGCCCCATGGCCGAACCGAAACCGCTGCTGTTGCTGGTCGACGACCAGCCAACCAATCTCGACATTCTGGTGGAATACCTGCAGGACGCCGGACTGGATCTGGCCGTCAGCACCGACGGACCGAGTGCTCTGGCACTGGCGGCAGAGCGCACACCGAGTCTGATTTTGCTCGACATCATGATGCCCGGCATGGACGGATTCGCGGTCTGCGAACAGCTCAAACGCAACTCGGCCACGGGCGATATTCCAGTGATTTTCATGAGTGCGCTGAGTGACACCGACAGCAAGGTCAGGGGCTTTCAGGCGGGCGCTGTCGATTACGTTACCAAACCGTTGCAGCGCGAAGAAGTGCTGGCACGGGTTGATACACACCTGACGCTGCGCCAGCAACAATTGCAGCTGCAACAACGCAATAAAGAATTGCAGACGCTGAATGCCTCGCTGCAAGAGCAGATACAAAGGCGCGCGGAGGCCGAACGGGCCTTGCATCAAGTGGATGAGCAACTGTCGGCGTTGACCCGCGCCGAAGCCAGCCGCTGGGGCATCGATGCCTTCATCGGCAACAGTGGTGCCACCAAGGCAGTGCTGAGTGAAATCCGCAATCTGCAGCAGGTCGACAAGACACCGGTGCTGGTGCTGGGCGAGAGTGGTACCGGCAAGGAACTGGTATCGCGCGCCATTCATTTTGGCAGCAATCGCAGCAAGCGACCGTTTGTGGCGGTGAACTGTGCTGCCATTCCGCATGATCTCGCCGACGCCGAATTATTCGGTCACGTCAAAGGCGCCTTTACCGGTGCCACCCAGGACCGTGCCGGCTTCTTTGTTCAGGCCGATGGCGGCACCCTGTTTCTCGACGAAATCGGCGATATGCCGCTGCCTTTGCAAGCGAAGCTGTTACGGGTACTGGAAAACGGTGAAGTCACTCCGGTGGGTGGGACACGCACCCGCAAGGTCGATGTACGCGTCGTCGCCGCCACCAATATTGCCCTGCAAAGCAAGGTGCAATCACAGGCATTTCGCCAGGACCTTTACTATCGATTGGCCGGCTACATTATCCAGTTGCCGCCACTGCGCCACCGGCGCGAGGACATCGCACTGCTGACCCAGCATTTTCTCGCAGGCCTGGGCCAGCAGATGGGCCGCGAGCAGCCGCGCATCAGCGAAGACGCCATGCGCGTACTCAGCCAGTACGATTTTCCCGGCAATATTCGCGAGCTGCGCAATCTGATCGAATATGCCCTGATCAGCAGTCGTGGCGAGCCCATCCAGCGCCGCCATCTGCATTTTCTCTCGACCACCACGACCAGCGCCGATGCCGCACCGACCGCCGGCGGCGCGACACGGGATGCGGATGAACAGCGCTTGCTGGATCATGTCACCAACGAGGGCCGCATCGACAATACCGCCGCCCAACGACTCCTCAATGTCAGTCACAGTCGCGCCTCCTACCTGCTGAAAAAGCTGTTGCGCGACGGCAAGCTCACCCGTCACGGCGAACGGCGCTGGGCCTATTACAGTCTCGCTGAGTAGCAGGTTCTATAAGTCAGGCGATACGCTATGAATAAGCTTTTTGCCTAATGAGTTTTCTTATGAATCTGTAACTAACTGACAAATAACAAATAAAAAGTTGGCAAAGAGATTGCTCCTGTCTTACCTGAAAACAACAACGACTTTCAGGGGCCGGGCATGCGCAACTTGTTATTGCTGGTGTTATCGGGAATGCTGTCAGCCTGTGGTGGTGACAGCGGCGGTACTGGCGACACGGGCACCAGTGGCAGCACCACCGGCACGACAATCGATACCAGTGGTCTTGATCTGTTCAATGTCTGGCTGATCAACACCAGCGGCGAAACGTCTTCGCGTATCCGCAACGACGATGGCAGCTACGTCGACGTCAACGTCCAGTCTGTCACCGCCACCAGCGTTGGCGGCGTGGTCTATGCGCGTGTCGAGGCAAGCGGCATTCCCAACTATGTGGTCACGCTGACACAGGATCAGATTGATGCGCTGAACGCGCGCCCGAAAGCGAGCACGGATTTTGTCGGTGGCGTGACCTCCGCCAGCGCCGGTGACGTGATTGCGTTCGGTGACAGCATTGCCTTTAACAACACCGCCTGCCCCGCCAACGAAGGCCGCGGCTACTGGCCACCGGGACCGGGCTGTCCGGAAAACCTGTCCAAGCAGGGGCTGTTCACCAGCGCCCCGCAAGCCACAGCAGGCACCTGCGAATCCGGCGGCGGCGCCATCGGTTATGCCATCAATGGCGCATCGATCTTTAACTGGACCGACGCGCAGTCGTACAAGAATCAGGGCGTATGGGAAACCCTGGCCCCTCTGGCCGAAGCCTACGACGCCGACATCTGCGGCGGCCATGCCGCTAACGGCGAATACCATCACCATGCCTATTCGAGTTGCTGGGCCAGTGTTGCCGGCGACGATGCCAGCGGTCATTCACCCATCTATGGCTACGCCGCCGACGGCTACGCTGTGTACGGCCCATGGCAGGCCGCAGGCACACGCGCGCAATCGTGCTGGGCGGTACGCGATTATGACGCCATCTCCGCCACCGGTTGTGGCGTTGACGGTGCACGTACCTGTTTGCTGGCAGATCCCTATGATCCCGATGCGGGCACCGTCGCCGCCAGCGCCGATGGCCCTACCGTGACCGGCACGTATATCAGTTTGTCCGGCAATGTTTTTACCGCCAGCGCCGGATTCTTCTTCCAGGATTACTACTTCGATAGCAGCTGCGCGGGCAGCAGCGACGCGGCGCTGGATCAGTACAACGGCCATAGCGATAGCGAGCGCGGCTACCACTACCACCTCACCACCAACGCCGACGGCGCCAACGCGTTTCCGTTTTCTGTCGGTCCACGCTTTGCCGGCGCCCTGCCCGCCAACGCCATCACCAGTTGTGGTGGCATTGGTGGCGGAGGTGGTGGTGGCGGCGGGCCGCCGCCTCCGGGTTAATCACACAACACCCTAGGTTTGAACCAACATCAATCAACAGAGCAATACCATGAAGAGCAAACGACTTTTTCTGTTGGGCGCACTGCTGATACCGATACTGGCATTCGCCAATCATCCGGTCGGCGGGACAATGGACATGACGCATGGCACAGTGGAAGTGCCGGCCCATACCCGCGTGCCACAGATCGACGCTATTCTGGTCGCGGACGACAGCGATGGCTTCAATCTGTTGCTGCACCTCACCAATTTCAAACTGTTGCCGCCGCTGGCGGGCGCAGCGGATCGGCAAAGCACCGTGGATGGCGATGATGTGCTGCAAGGCCATGCGCACCTCTATATCAACGGCAAAAAGGTGATGCGCGTCTACGGTGAGTCGCTGCACCTTTCGAGCGCTTTACTTACCGCCGGACTCAACAGCATCACCGTGTCGGTCAACAATCATCAGCACCAGACATTTACCTGGCATGGGCAGGAAATCCAGACCACACTGCTGATTGATTTGCACAGCGATTCCCCGGTCAAGAATCACTTTGTCTGGCCTGCACTGTAGGTTCCCCATTCACCTCCAGAGGTGATTTTTGCGAGGGTGCGCCTGGACAGCCACCCTCTCTTTTTTTTCTTGCCCGCCATAACATCCAGACCATGCGATGAATGATGCTGCTTACCTGGTGATATACAAACTGCATCGCGGGAGATGATAGAGGTGCTTTTACCTTGCTGCTGTTTGCGCAGCAACACGACAGAAAAGTTCCAGAATACGCTTCTCCACCTACCCTTCCCGGCCAAGGTGGCGCAAGGTCATCACGGGCTTGAGATCAAGGCCGTGCGCAATCAAACCCACCGACTGAACTCTAATCCTTATCCATGCATGCGCATCAGTATCGGCCTCTCCTGACTTGGTCGTGCATCCTTGTCTATGCGTATGCTGCGATTACCATCGTTTTGGCGGAGCCTGAACATGTCTGATATTGATCGTGCCATGCGCCTTAACCAATCATTCTGGCAGTATGACTACGGCAGCTACCGCGCCAATCCAGCGCTTGCGGCAGGCAGTCACGACACCGATGTACTGGTGATCGGCGGCGGCTATACCGGACTTACCTGCGCACGCGAAATCCGCAAGGACAACCCGGGCAAGCGTGTATTGGTGCTGGAGGCGCATGAGATCGGCTTCGGCGCCTCCGGTCGCAACGGCGGCTTTAATATGACCCTGTTCGGCATGGAACCAGAGATCACCAAATTTCGTTGGGGAGAGGAAAAAACGCGTCAGGCCCAGGATTACATGCAGCAGGCTGTGAACTATGTGCGCGAGCTGATTGAACGCGAAGGGCTGGAGTCCGATTACGAACATACCGGCATGATGCGCGTCGCCTATACCAACAAGCAGGCTCAACGACTCAGAAAAACATTCGATCTACTCACCAGCGTCACCAAACCCGACAGCTTCCAGTTTCTAGGCGGCGATGAAGTCCGGCAAACAATCAACTGCCCGCATATCAAGGCCGCGATTTATGAGCCGGACACAGGCATTCTCAACCCATGCAAGCACGTGCGCGCCTTGAAGCAGTTAGCCGAAGCGGCGGGGGCAGAGATTTTCGAGAACTCCAGCGTCATAGACATCGCATGCAGCAACGGTCAGATCATTGTCAAAACCAGAGACGCCACAGTTAGCACCAACAAGCTGGTACTCGCCACCAATGCCTGGACCCATAATCTGAAAGCCCCCAAGGGCGTGGCCAACGTACAAGCGCCGGTGTGGACCTATCAGGTGGTGACTGAGCCATTGACCGACGCACAATGGAAAAGTATTAACTGGTCGCAGCGCATGTCGATTGAGGATAATCGTCAGCTGATTCACTACATGCGCATTACCCGATGCGGCCGCATCACCATGGGCGGTGGCGCCATCGGCGTTGCCTTCGATGATAGAAAAATGGATCGGTGGCACGACCAAACCGTCTGGAAGAATCTGGAGCAGCACCTCAAATGGATGTTCCCGACGCTTTCCGATATCAAGATCTATTACAAGTGGGGCGGCTGTATCTCCGCCAATATCGACATGACACCTGAAATTGGCTTTGTCGGTGACCAGGACATCATCTACTCCACCGGCTGCATCGGCCACGGCGTATCCCTGACCCAACTCAACGGCCGCCTGATCGCCGATCTTGTGCTGGAGAAAGACACCGAACTGAGCCGGTTCTGGATCGTTAATCGGAAGGCCTTGCCGATGCCACCAGGCAACTTGTTGCGCTATCTCGGCGTCAAGGCCATCGAAGGCATGCTCAAGGTGGTGGACTTTTACGAAGAAGGTGATTTGAGGAAGGCTACGACCCGTTAAGCTCTGCCGCCGCACAAGAGAATGCTCTGATGCAAAAAAAAGGGCGCTCCTGAAGGAGCGCCCTTGGTCCGTCCCAGCGCCAACAATCAGGCGCCCGAATTCAACTCAGGTGGTGTAGTCGGCGTTGATGCGAATATATTCCTCGCTCAGGTCGCAGCCCCAGGTCTTCGCGGTATACACCGGCGCACCCACCACCACGTCAATACGCACGGTTTTGGCCGCCTTCATTTTTTTCGACAGCTCCGTCAGTTGCAGCGGCACCGCTGTGCCACGATCAAACACGGTTTCACCCATGATGCCGATGCGCAATTGCGTCGGGTCAATTTCCGGCAAGGTATTCCGATCCAGTGGCTTGCCCACCGCCATCACCACCCGTCCCCAATTCGGATCACTGCCGTGTACGGCGGTTTTGATAAGAGGCGAGTTGATGATCTTCTTCGCATAGGCGCGGGCATCTTCCTGCGAGGTCGGCAACGACACCTGCGCCTCAATCAGCGTGCGCGCGCCTTCACCCTGACCGAGAATATCGCGCGATGACTTGAAGAACATGGCGGTCAGGGCGCGCTCAAAATTGACCATATCCTGCTCCGACATTTTTCGCTCCAGCGTGCTCATCACTGCGACGGTATCGCTGGTGCTGGTATCGGAATCCACGGAGATGGCATTGAAGGTGCGGTCGCAGGCGCGCTTGAGCATCGCTTCAAGTTGCGCACCAGTGAGATCGGCATTGGTAAAGAAATACGCCAGCATGGTGGCCATGTTGGGCTCGATCATGCCCGCACCCTTGCAGAAGCCGGCGATACGAATGCCATCGAACTCCACTGACACCATTTTCGCTTGCTTGTCGGTGGTCAGGATGGCGTTGGCGCTGGCTTCGAGCTGACCCGCCTCGAGCTTGCCGGCCGCGGCCTGGATGCCAGCCTTGACCTTGTCCATCGGCAAACGCACTCCGATCACACCGGTGCAGGAAATGATCTGTCGATTCACCGCGATACCGGTAACAGCCTCGACTTCTTTGGCAATGGTGACAATGTCGTCACTGGCAGTGGGCGTAAACACATTGGCGTTCTTGCTGATCACGCACAGCGACTGGATATCTCCGACGCGGGTATTGTCGCGATCAAAGCGGATCGCTTCGCTGCAGGTCAGGCTGCGGGTATAGACCGCCTTGCCAAGGCCGGGTTTGTCGAGTGCGATCAGGGTGAAGTCCGGGGAGCCATGTTTGCAGACGCCGATATGCGCGGAATAGCTCTTGATGCCCGCTGGCTGACAGGACAAGTCGTTGCGTAATACAACGCTCTCGCCATTGTCGGCACGTACAAACGAAATCTGGTCCAGCTCCACCGGCTGGTCCGGACGTTCATCAAGCAATACGCTCAGGTCGGCAAACACTTCATTCATACAGGGCGTCCCGGTCGGTCAACGACGAGCCCCGCGCACGGGACTCGCAAAAAAAGAATGCGCGAATCCATCAGGCTCAACCCACTGGCACTCTCCGGTCGACCTCTTGCCAAGCACCGGGGGAGCCACCGCCGGGAGGCGATTCGCCCGGCGAGTTTAGCAAAGTCGGCGGCGGCCGACATAACGATATTCGGGAAGGAAACGGCGGCGAGACGGCCGCCGGCGGGCGCTAGACCTGTTTGATGAACTGCTCGCGGGCGAAGCGCAGACGCGAATTGTAGATGCCATTTTCGGCGCGCTTGCCGACGCCGAGGAACATCACAATCTCCGCATCCTTGGGCAGCTTCAGCGCCTTGCGCGCGCGCACCGCATCGAAACCTTCCATGGGACAGCTGTCATAGCCGAACGCACGAAACGCGAGCATCAGATTTTCTGCCGCCAACGCCGTGCTTTTCACCGCCCACTCGCGCATCTCGTGCGCCGAGTAGGGGCCACGCGGCACCGGGCGCACCAGACCGATCAGGTTATAGGCGGCTTTCTTGGCATAGCCGAGCACACCGAAAGGCCCGAGCGCATACTGGAACGGCGCCACGTGGCGATAAAAGGTGTCGATCACTTTCGGCACGCGCGGGTCCGGCCACTCACTTAACTGCTGCTCGCAGTGCTTGCGCCAGGTACCGGTGCGTGCCACCACCGCAATCAGCTGCTGAGCCGTACGCGCCGCATTCTGGCCAAGACAGGCCTCGACAATTTTTTCGCGCACCGAATCGGTCTTGATCCAGTAGAACTCCCACGGCTGCAGGTTGCAGGAATTTGGCGCCAGCATGGCCAGATCCAGACACTGATCGACCACCTCGTCGGGCACCGGCTCATCGGTAAAACGACGCACCGAGCGGCGCGATTGCACCACCTTGATAAACTCTTCGGCATTGATTTCCGGCGGCGCCTCGGCGCGGATCGCAGGCATGGCTCTGTCCATGGCAGACTCCAGATTGGCTGAACGCGGACAGACGTTATAGCAGCACTGCCCTGCAGCAGGCAGTGAACGCAGGGAAACAAGATGTTTACATTTGTGACTGGCGGGCACCCTGCGGCGCCCGAGAGACGGCAAATGCTCGCTTTTCAGCCTCTATAAGGGTTTAATTCCCCCCCTTGCCGGTTCCTGCCGGCATTTTGTGTTTTGGGGACCCGGTCCCGACGCAGAGTTTGCACACAGGAGAGGCCTATGCAGCCTTCAGTAGCGGTCATCATGGGGTCCAGCAGCGACTGGCCGACCATGCAGCTGGCCACCCAGGTACTGGAACAGTTCGGCATCCCCTTCCATGTGGAAGTGGTGTCGGCGCACCGTACCCCGGACAAGCTTATGGACTTTGCCGGCAGTGCGGCCGACAAGGGCTTCAAGGTGATTATCGCCGGCGCCGGCGGGGCCGCGCATTTGCCTGGCATGGTGGCGGCCAAGACACATTTGCCGGTGCTCGGTGTGCCGGTACAAAGCCGTGCCTTAAGCGGTCAGGACAGCCTGCTGTCGATCGTGCAGATGCCCAAGGGCGTGGCCGTCGGCACCCTCGCCATCGGTGAAGCCGGCGCCTTCAATGCCGGCCTGCTGGCCGCGCAGATCCTGGCCACCAGCGACGCCGCGCTGGCGGCAAAAATTCAGGCCTTCCGTCAGCAACAGACGGAGGACGTCCTCGCCAAACCGGATCCGCGTGCATGAAGATCTGGGTTCTGGGCAACGGCCAACTGGGCATGCTGATGCGCCACGCCGGCATGCCACTGGCGATCGACGTGATTCCGGTGGGCATTGAGGACAGTGGCGCCCTGCAGCTGGGTAGCGACGATCTGGTCACCGCCGAGCGGGAACACTGGCCAGGCAATGCCACCACCGACAGCCTCGCCGCGCACCCGAATTTCGCCAACCTGAAAACCATTCAGGATCTGGCTGATCGCAATCTGCAGAAATCCCAACTCGACGCGCTGTCGCTGGCCACCGCCCCCTGGCGGCCACTGGAAACGGACACCGACATCGGTGCCCTGTTCACGCAGCTGGGCGAGCGGGTGCTGCTCAAACAGCGCCGCGGCGGCTATGACGGCAAGGGTCAGTTGTGGCTGAAGCAGGGCGAACCGCTGCCAGACCTGAGCGACTGGCGTGGCAAGGCGATTGCCGAGCAAGGCATCAATTTTTCTGAAGAGTTGTCGCTGATCGGTGCGCGTAACGCCCAGGGTGAAAAAGTGTTTTACCCGCTGGTGCGCAACCTGCACCAGAACGGCATCCTGCTGGCGTCCCAGTCGCCGGTGCCGGAGCGGGATCATCTGCAGCCGCAGGCCGAGCAAATGCTCAGCGCGCTGATGGACGCGGTGGATTACCACGGTGTGATGACGATGGAGTGTTTCCGTGTCGGCGACACCCTGCTGATCAATGAAATCGCCACGCGCGTGCACAACAGCGGCCACTGGACCATGACCGGCGCCAATATCAGCCAGTTCGAGCTGCACCTGCGCGCCGTTGCCGGCCTGCCGCTGACCCGGCCGGTGGTGCTGTCACCAACGGTGATGATCAATCTGCTCGGCGTGCCGCGTAATGACCAATGGCTGACCGTGCCGGGCTCGCACCTGACCTGGTACGACAAGGAGGTCCGTCCGGGCCGCAAACTCGGCCACGTCAATCTGGTCTCGGACACGCCGGCGCATCTGCGCGATACCACCGCACAGTTGCTGGCTTTGATGCCGGACAACTATCAGGCCGTGCTCGACTGGTTTGTCGATCACTGACCGCTGCCCGGCGCCGGAGCATTTGTCTGAGGTCGGTTCGCTTGCAGGCAAGCTCCTACAGGGCCCCGACACCTGTCAGGCACACACTGTTTGCGTAGGAGCCAGCCTGCTGGCGAACCGGAACTTGCCGGGTGCCCCGTTCGCTTGCAGGCAAGTTGCTACGGTGCAGAAGCCTGCGGAGTGGGCCGAGCCGCGGCCGCTACCGCGTTGGCCTGATATTCACCCGCCCTGCGGCAGGCTGTCGTGATGCGCGCCACTCTGACTTTTGTGTTATCAATTTTGTCCCTGCTTGCCTGCGCCTCGGAGACCGCGATGACGCGACCCGCGCTGAAATCCTGGCTGCCTGACGGCGACCCGCGCGCGGTCATTGTCGCCCTGCACAGCTTTGGCGATTACAGCGCCGCCTTTGACCATGTCGGGCCCTGGTATGCCGAACGCGGCTACGCCCTGTTCAGTTGGGACCAGCGCGGATTCGGCGCCAATACCAACGCCGGCCGCTGGCCGGGCGCAGACCTGCTCGAAGCCGACCTGCTCTATTACCTCGACCACCTCGACCAGCGCTTTCAGGCCCCCATCTACGTACTCGGCGAAAGTCTTGGCGGTGCCGTGGCCATCAACGTCGCGGCGCGCTACCCGGATGCGCCGCTGAACGGCCTGATCCTGCTGGCACCAGCGGTGCGCGAAGGGATCAGCATGCGCTACGGCTGGAATATCGCCATCGGCGCTGCGGCACTGGTACGGCCGGGCTACCTTCTGGAGGTGGAACGGCGCCCGGATGATCCACGCTTTCGCGCCCCCAGCGCCCAGCGTCTGGCGCAAGATCCGCTGGTGTTGCGGCAGGTCCGCATGGATGCCTATCAGGGCCTGATCCGCTATGCCGACCGTGCCAGCAATATCGCGGACCAACTGCGCACACCGACCCTGCTGATGTATGGCGGCAAGGACAATTCGGTACCGGCGGTATCGATCGAGCGGCTGCGGCGGCATCTGGCGGACCAGGTCGAATACCAGTTCTATGAAACCGGCCCGCACCTGCTGCTGCAGGGCCAACACTGGGAACTCGTCGCCTCACATACGCTGCAGTGGTTACAGCGTATTCCGGACGAACAGACGGACGAGCAGGAACTTCTGTTCAGCAACGCCCACTAACCGCCCACCTTCTCACCTGGCCTGGGTGTAGCTTTCATGATGCTGTCAATTCGACGCCTGCGCCGCGCGCTCAGGCTTGTGCTACTGGGCACCTTGATCGCGGTCACGGCGCTGCAGGGCTGGTATCTGCTGCGCGTCTACCAGCTGCGCGACGGGCAACCGGAAATGAGCGCCTTTATGCGGCGAGCGCAGGCACAACGGACCGCCCCGGTGCGGCATATCTATGTGCCTTACCAGCACATTTCCGTGCACGCCAAACGCGCCGTGGTCGGCGCCGAAGACAGCAAGTTTGTCCACCATCACGGCATCGACGTTGAGGGCTTGCAGGCCGCCTGGGAAAAGAATCGCGATGCTGGCGCCCCGGTGGCCGGCGGCTCGACCATCACGCAGCAACTGGCTAAGAATCTCTATTTGAGTGGCCGTCGCAGTTATTTACGCAAGGCACAGGAGGCGCTGATTGCGCTGTACCTTGAACTGTTACTGGACAAGCAACGCATTCTTGAGTTGTATCTCAACTACGCCGAATGGGGCGACGGCCTGTATGGCATCGAAGCGGCAGCGCGGCATTATTTTGGCGTCAGCGCGGCGCGGCTTGATGGCTGGCAGGCCGCCCGACTGGCCGCCATGTTGCCCAAGCCTCGCTACTACCATCGCTACGGCAGCACTGACTGGTTACAACAGAAAACTGCCATCATCCTGCGCCGCTCGGCGCTGGTGCAAATACCCTGACAACTGGATTGCGTCATGACCAATCGTTTTCTTTGCTTCAATCTTTTTTGCCTGCTGGCGCTTGGCCTGAGCGGCTGTGACAAACCTGAGGCTGATCCGGCAAATACCGTCGCCGAGGCGCCCGCGGCGCAGGCGCAAATGCCCTCTTCTGATGCAGCGCCCACAGAGCAAACGCGCAGCGTTATTCGTGGCGCCTATTTCAGTGTTGCAGACGGCGGCATCCTGCGTCGCTGTGACGACGGTGTCGAACTCCCGGTGCGCGCCAATGACTATTCGCGCCAGCTTGATGACGCGCTCGCGGCACAAACGGATGTCTACACGCTGCCGGTCAACGTTGAGGGCTATCTCGACGGCGATGAGGTCTGGGTGATTACCGCCGTGGAAGGCAGTGGTGATGCCGCCCAATGCGGCGCACCGGACGCCGCACTGATTGGTACCTACTGGAAGCTGGTCAATCTTGATGAAGGCGTGACATTCCCCGACGCTCTGGACAACGAGCCGCATATCATTCTGGCGCAGGATGGCACCCTGAAAGGCCACGGTGGTTGCAATCGCCTGTTCGGTCGCTACCTGCTGGACGGCGACGCCCTCAGCTTTGAAGGCGTGGCGGCCAGCCGCATGGCCTGCCCGGACATCGACGGTCTTGAGTTCGCCTTTCACAACGCGCTGGAGCAGACCGGTAGCTTCCGCATCGACGGCAACAGCCTGTTTCTTGATACCACCAGCGGCGCCGCGCTGGCGCAGCTGGAAGCGGTCTATCTGCAATAATCGCCACGCACCGACCGGCCAGACGTCGGTCGGTGCTAGTCGAGGGTTTTCAGGTAGGCGTCCAGATCACGCGGGCAGATTACCGTCACAGTGCCGTATTCAAGACGCACCAGACCCGCGCTCTCAAACTGCTTGATCACCTTATGAACGGTCTGGCGTGTCAGGCCCAACATATTGGCGATGTGTTCACGGGTGAGGTGGAAGGTGACGGGCAACTTGCTGTCCATGCTGATGCCCCGGAACTGCACCAGAAACATCAGACGCCGGGCGAAGCGCGCCTCGACGCTACGCAAGGCATCATCCTCAATCACGGACATCGCCGCCCACAAACGTCGACTGACCAGATCGAGAATATGCGCATAACTTTGCGGATGATTTGCCAGCACGCCACGAAAACCCTCGCCGGGCACTACCACCAGCGTGGTCGCCGCGTGCGCCACGGCGCCATAGACGCGCGCCACCCCGGGTGAAAAAACGTTATCGCCAAACCAGATGCCCCGATCCAGCAACATCAGGGTGGACTCACGTCCGCTGGCACTGACGGAGCTCAGTCGCACCGTCCCGCTGGCAATCACCGATAATTCGGACAGCGACGCGCCCTTGTTGTAGATCGTTGTTCCGGCGGCATAGGTCTCAACTTTGGCCAAGCCAACCAGTTCATCGAGTCCGGCATCCGGCACCCCCGCCAGAATCGGGCACGCCGCCAGTACTGCACGGATATCCACCATATCGACCCCCCTGTCGGTGAATGCATCGAGTGTAAGGCATTTGACAGTGTCGGGCGTCAACGGCTGACTAGACTGATGCGGGAAAATGAATTTGGAGACCAGTATGACCAGCGACAAGACTGCCCACGCCACGTTTCACCATATGCAGGACGGCACGGCCGAGGATTGGAAAATCATTGCCGAATCCTTTGGCCGCTTTGCCAGCGCACTGCCAGAGCGGATCATCGCGCATCTGATGCTGCTGGAGGGAGATTTTGGCGGCTTCCCGGTGGACCGGCTGACGCATTGCCTGCAAACCGCGACACTGGCGCACCGTGACGGCAAGGACGATGAATACGTGGTGTGCGCCCTGCTGCATGACATTGGTGACACCCTGGGCAGTTATAATCATGCCGACGTCGCTGCTGTGATTCTGGAGCCCTTTGTCAGCGACGCCAATCACTGGATGGTGAAACACCACGGCATTTTTCAGGGCTACTATTTCTTCCACTACCTGGGCATGGATCGCGACCTGCGCAACCAGTTCAGCGATCATCCACACTTCAAGCAGACGGTCGAGTTTGTCAGCAAGTACGACGCGCCGGCGTTTGATCCGCAGGGCGAGACCCTGCCGCTGAGCTTCTTTGAGCCGATGCTGCGACGGGTATTTTCACAACCACGAAAGTCGCTCTACAAAGACGCCAAAACCACCTGAAGCAGGCATGCCGCCATGGCGGCATGCCTGGGCTTAACCGCGCTGACCGTTATAGATTGTCCAGCGCTTGCATGGCGGCGTCATAATCCGGCTCATCGGTGATATCACTCACCAACTCCGCATATTGCACCGTCTGGTCAGCATCAATTACCACTGTCGCGCGCGCATACAGTCCAGCGAGCGGCCCTTCTTCGATACCGACACCATACGCCTTGGCCAACGAACGATGACGGAAATCCGAACCGGTCACTGCGTTCTCAACGCCCTCTGCCGCGCAGAAGCGGCCTAACGCGAACGGCAGATCCATCGACACATACAAGGCTGCCACATCGTCGCGTCCGCCAAGACGCTGGGCAAATGACTTGGTCTGCAAGGCGCAAACGGCAGTGTCGATGCTGGGAAAAATATTCAGCACCACTTTCTTGCCTTTGAAATCGCGCAAATGCGCTTCAGACAGATTAGCGGTAACAACGGTGAAGTCCGGCGCCGCGCTGCCGACTGCGGGCAACGTGCCACTGATACGAACAGGACTGCCCTTGAGATTGACGGTGGTCATAATGAGTGCTCCTTGACAGGTGCGTGACGGGGCCAAATCGATAATACGCTTATCAACCTGACTTTTTACCGCTAACCGGATATCCGCATCATCGGAGCACCGGTCAGCGCTCGAATTCCACCGGATCGTACTGCCCTTCCAGTGGCACCATGGACTCTTTGACGATGGGAATCAGTGTGGCATTGATGCGGGCATGGAACGCATCAAATTCGTTTTCACGCTCGACACCATGGAAACCACGACTGCGGACAAACAAGCCGCCGTCCTTGATTTGCAAGGTCAGCTCGACAATGCCCGGATCAGCGGGATGCCATGCCTTGGTGAAAGCCACCAATTGACTGGTGGTGGGGGACTGCACGACAAGGTAGTCGCCAGCGTCGGTCACCGTCGCTTGCGGTTTGCGCACCAGTTCATGGTACAGCTCCTGCTGCTGCAGCTTGGTGATCACCGGATCGGCCAAGGCGTGCCCGCCAATACCGAGTCCGACCAGCACAGTCAACCAGACAACCGCCGCATTGCGACCACTACACTTGTCAAACCACTTAACCAACACGCACATTCCTGACCGGATCACAGATCGCAGAGTTTAACACTGTCGCACCTCCATTGCTGAGCGCGCCAGCCCGGATCAGGCCGATGCAACACGCGGTGGCAACTTGCCGCCCGGAAATGCAAGACGCAAATTATTCAGCCAGGTGGTACCGAACTGACGCCACAGAGGTGCAGTGTTATAGGGCAAGCCATAACGATCCGCCAAGGCACGCACACGCGGCGCCACTTCAACATAGCGATTACTGCACATATCGGGAAACAGATGGTGCTCAATCTGGTGGCTCAGGTTCCCGGACATCAGATGCAACAACGGACCGCCAGTGATATTGGCGGAGCCCAACAGCTGACGGATATACCACTGGCCACGGGATTCGCCGTCCACCTGCTCCGGGGTAAAGCTGTAGACGCCGTCCGGAAAATGACCGCAGAAAATGATCACAAAGGCCCAGATATTACGAATCAGATTGGCCACCGCATTGGCACCGGCAACCAGCAGAAAGACCGTCCACGGTGAGCCGTCAATGAATGCCGACAAGGGAATGCTTACCAGCGCTGCAGCACCCGGCCACATGATGTAGTCCTTGCGCACCTGACCCCAGATTTTGGCGCCGATGCGACGCCACAGCGGCGCGGTTTCCGAGGGCTTTTTGCGGCCCTCCATAACGTCGACAAAGGCTTGCTCATGCAATGCCACGCCTTCTTCAAACAGTAGCATCAGCAATACAAACCAGATTGGCTGCAACAGGAACTTCGGCTGCCACGGCTGCATCGGCGTCACCCGCATGATGCCGTAGCCAACATCAAGATCCTTGCCGACCACATTGGTCCAGGTGTGATGCACGACATTGTGCGAGTGCATCCAGCGATCGGATGGGCTCATGGTGTCCCACTCCCAGGTGTTGGACTGGATTTCCGGATCCTTCATCCAGTCCCACTGGGCATGCAACACGTTATGCGCGATTTCCATGTTCTCGAGAATCTTGGCGATACCCAGCATGACTGTGCCAAGTGCCATCAACATAAACATGGCGCCCCAGCTTGCCAGGGCATGGGGCCAGCCCGGCATCAGAAACAGGCTCGCGTAAATCACAACACGGCCGCCCAGTGCCAGCAGTCGCTGGGAACGAATTACGCGCAGTATATACAGCCGATCTTTCTCTCCGCGTGATGCCAGAGTCTCGTAATAAATCGCATCCATATCGCGGCCGAAGGCATCAATGTCATCGTCGCTGAGATTGACCGGAAGAGGTTGTTTGGTCGCCATGGCTTGATCCTCAGAGGTCGAGTTCGCAATCACCGGCCGCCGCACAGACACAGGTCTGCACAATGGCACCGGCTTCATTAAGAATTTTGCCGGTGCGCAAATCCCGCACGCAGCCAGATTTCAGTGTCGTATTGCAGGTGTGACAAATACCCATGCGGCAGCCGTGCGGCGGGTTCAATCCAGCATCTTCCGCCACACGCAGCAGGTTGGTAGCACTGTCCGCCTCCACCGCGACGTTGCTGTTGACAAAGCGCACTGTGCCTCCCACTGCATCATCGGGAATCTCCGCCAGCTCGGCGCGAAAGCGCTCAATATGCAAACGGTGTGACAAGCCGGCATCCGCCCAGATGTGTTCGAGCGTCGCCAACAGATCGCCGGGCCCGCAGGCATAGCAGTCACGCTTGCGCCAATCCGGACACAGTCGATCCAGGTTCGCCAGACTGACATGGCGGCCAGGATCATCTTGTGCCAGCGCGCGCGTGTGCACTTCGTGCAAGGTGTAATGCGGCTGCGTCGCGCTCATCTCACGCAGCTCTTTGCCAAAGATGGTTTCCTGCGGACTGGGCGCATAATGGATATGCACAGAATTGGCCATGCGCTGCTGACCCACCATGCTGCGTAACATACTCATCACCGGCGTGATGCCGCTGCCCGCTGATACAAACAAAGGCTGCACCGGCGATGCATCGGGCAGGTAGAACTCACCCTGCGGCAAGCCCACCGGAATGTAATCACCGACCTTGAGTTTGCGCACCAGATGGTGTGACAGGCGTCCGCCGGCGATCGCCTTCACCGTGATAGTGAAGCAGCCATCATCACGCTCAGGCGAAGATGAAATCGTATAAGTGCGGGTATAATGCTGACCATCCACAGCAACACCAATGCGCACGTGCTGGCCAGCCCGATGACCGCGCCAGTTGGCGCCGGGCTTGAAGGTAATGGTGCGGGCATCACTGGTTTCATCCCACACCTCCATCACCCGCGCCTGCATCTTGTGGGTAGTCCAGAGCGGATTGACCAGCTCGACGTAGTGGGATGTTTTCAGCGGGTAGGCAAACATGTCGGTAACGGTGGACAGCCAATGCAGCCAGCCAGCGTTCGGGCGCGGGCCCTGGGTCTCTCTCACATCCATACGTAGCGCTCGCAGGTGTTGTTTATAGTTATTGGGGCTCAAGGGCCCAATTCACCTTACCTGCGAGGCCTGCAAAGCTCAATCAGCCGTGCACGCGCTGGCTTGAATTAACAGACCGTATATCGGCGCCGTTGAGGAACATGGCGGTAGCGCATTTTTCGTATTACAGCCCCGGCAACGCCATTGGTACTGGCTGCTGCCGATAGAACTGACACAGCAATCGATAGACGTCCGGCATGTGCTGCTTCATTTGTTCAGGGGCTTCGAAGAAGGTTTCGCTGCAGACGGCAAAGAATTCCGCCGGGTTGGTCAACGCATAGTCATCCAGCGGTAACGGCCGATGATGCTGCCAGTCCACCTGCAGGCGTTCCCAGGCAGCAGAAAAGATCGCGTGCCATTCCCCCGCACGCATATCCGGATGCATCGGCGGCGCGCCGTTGGCACCGTCGCGTAGCATGTCGAGCTTGTGCGCCAGTTCATGAATCACCACATTACTGGCTTTGCCGTGTCGCGCGTGCTCGCCGGTTGCTGCGATTGCTGCCCAACTGAGAATCACCGGGCCACGCAACCAGGCCTCACCACTCAGACCAGGCGCCCGCTCATGCACCAGCCCGTCTTCGGACCGATAGGGCCGATTGGGAACAAAATCGTCCTCATACAAAATCAGCGTTTGCCAACTGTCATACCAGTCCAGCCCGAGATTCAAAATCGGCACACATGCCATGGTCGCCAAGCGCAGACACATGGCGTCGGTAACCTGGAAGCCGCCACCCGAGGCAATACTTTTGCGCGCAAGAAAACGCAATGTCAGCGCCCACAAGGCATCACGTTGCTGCGTCTGATATCGACTCATCACTGGCCAGTCAGCGACAGCTGCTTGCCATTGCTCGGCAGTGAAACCCATGCGCCGGATCTTGCGATCTTCAAACCAGTGACGAACCGCCTGAAACATGAATACCTCATCTCACCCTGCAGTCGACAGCAGGCATGCAATGTCGATGGCCGCCTGTATCACACTACAGAACTACTACGGGAACAACTGGCCTGGCCTGCTAACATTGTTATCAGGATAACAGCGTTATGCCCGCGGGGCGGGTCGAACCGGAGACATGCATGCAGTTTCGTGAGCAAAACCGCTACCCTTATCCCGCCGATGCGGTGGTACAGGTGTTTGGCAATCCCGAATACTTCCTGACCAAATACCGTGATGCCGGCGCCAGCAACATTCAGGTACTGGAGCAGCACGCTGATCAAGGCCGCACCCGCGTCACAATCAGTCGCCACGTGGACATCGATATTGATGTGCCCGCCTTTGCACGCAAGTTCGTCCCGGACACCATTACCGTGGTGCAGACTGACAGCTGGGATCAGGCCAGCAAACGCGGCCATCTGGACATCCAGTTCAAGGGCATGCCGGCAACAGTGAAATGCGACATGACATTGACTGATCAAGCCGGCGTGGCGGTGCTGAATCTATCTTTTTCCGTGACCATCAATGTGCCGCTGGTGGGCGACAAGCTAGCCAAAGTACTGGGTGCAGACCTGAAAAAGAAATTCGAGCGCGATTCCATTCATGCTCAGGAAATCATGGCGACATTCGTTACACAGTATCTCTGACGCAGGCGAAAAAACGCCCCTGACGGGGCGTTTGTTCCGACTCAATCCCTTACGGTGCCGTTGTACTCAATGAATTTTTCAACCGGCTTGCCGGTGCGATCCATGCCATGCAGAAGTGTTGGACGTCCGCTGGTTGCCTTTTGCCACGCCGGCAACGACTTGAATACAAACACCATATCGTAATCAAACGGCGTGGTACCAGGGTCCTGCGGCACGGTACCGGCACGGCTCTGGAACCATTGCATCCACTGCGGCGAACCCGGCGGCCACATCTCCAGATAATCCCCACTTGCCGTCGGCGGCATGGTAGTCGTGGGCAACAGGAACGAATGCATCGGCCACTCAGCGGTGCCATGACAACTCATGCAGGAAGAAGAGGGCAAATTGGCAATCTTCTTCTTTTTGCCATTCTCCATCACGATGGCATCATTGCGCCCGCCGTCATTTGGACCGGATAAACGTCCACCCCACCCCAGCGTCATCTTGGCATAAGCAGGCGCGGCCGGATTAATCCAGTTTTCGGTCAGCGGCTTGTCCGGCTCTTCGGCTGAATTGACGTCAGGATCATTCCCCCACATGGCGCCAAGCGGCACCATCTTGTCCCAGACATCCTTGCCCGGCGCATCCTTGTCATATACCAGCGTGGCAAATACCCAGCCAGTTTTCGGTGCCGACTGGGTATCTTTGACGATCAGATCAAATTGCATCAGGGATGCACGATCAATTTGTGGCGACTTGTGATCACCGGTGGTCGCATTGGTCGTGATGTATAGCGGCCACTGCAGCGCCCCCTGCATGGCATCCCAGTTATCCCCATTGGCGGTAGTAAAGGCATACTTGATGACGACGCCGTTCTCGGGGAACTGACCGCTGCCGGGAGAAATAGCAGGTGTTGCGCCTGTCTCACCCCATACTTTGTGCAGCGTATTCGCAGCGACCTGGTTGTACATGGTCAACACATAGGTAGAAAAATCTTTTTTCAGCCCGCTGCCGGCGAACAAATCCTTGTCAAAATCGCCACTGCCAACATACATGCCGTGAATGCTCTCACGCTCGCAGTTAATCCACGGCTCGTGATACCAGCCATGCTGCGCCGGTGACCAGTCAGGGTCTGCGATCATGCCGCGCATGTCAGCGCTGATGAACTTCTTCAATGCCAACACATAGGCTTGCGCATTGTTGACTGTAATGGTGGTGTTGCCGATGGCCGATCGCCACGGCGTGTCGGAACTGGCCACCTTCGATGGATAGTCGTGACTGAGAGAAAACAGCGGACCGGTATACTCTGACTTTGATGGCAAAGTGCCATTATTGTTACCGAATGCCGTGGAGGTGCAGGCATCAGCGGCAAACGCCGCGACACTGCTCAGGGACATAATGCCCGCTAGCATAATTCGCATGATCGCATCCTTGTGTTGTTGGAATTCTTCCTGAAAGCGTGCACAGGATGTCAGATTAACGCCGTCGTTAACAGCGCCAGAGGAATTTGTCGCGAGCATCAGCTCACATCGCCAGAAAATAGATTGAGACGAACGTGCGGAAGGAAGGAGATAAACGAAAAAGTGAGCGGAAATACTGCGCGTCAATCAGCTCGAGCAGCGTTGTACTCATCAACAATGGCATTCCAGCGATCAATAAGTTCACCCGATGTTTGATCAGCTTCCACCAGACAGGATTCCAGGCACTGCTTGTACGCACGCACCTTCCCTTGATAAGACTCGATCTCACGGCTGCTGTACTGCATCTGACTGCCATCGGCAGTCTCGGCACTGGGCAACTTCGGCGCATCCGGCATGGAGCAGATACAGGAGGCCATGGCCGATGCGGGCAGCAACGTCAGCATCACAGCCAGCAGGCCGCCGGCTAACAGTCCAACGTGATTCGTTGCTTGCATGGTCATGTCACCTCCCGTGTGATCGCCACCGCCGCTGTTCGCATCGCCGGCCACTGGCGTCCATCATAAAGGTCGCACCCTGCCGGGATACGACGCCGATCACGTTCCGAGTGAGGGCTCTAGCTCAATTCGACGTTGTGATAGACGTTCTGCACATCATCGAGGTCATCCAGCATGCCAAGGAATTTCTCGAACAATACCCGGTCATCGCCTTCAACCGTGGTGTAGCTTTGCGGAATGAACTGGATTTCATCCACCTCAAAATCAATACCGGCAAACGCATCGGTCAACGCCTGGCGCGCCTTGGCATACTCGGTATTGGGCGCAAACACGGTGATCTTGCCGCCTTCGTTTTCGACATCGGTGACATCGACATCGGCCTCCATCAGCGCTTCCAGCACGGCGTCTTCATCGTCATGGGCAAAAACAAAAATGGCGGCGTGGTCAAACATGTGCGCCACCGTGCCCTGCGTACCAATCTTGCACTTGGCTTTGGTGAAGGCATTGCGGACATCACCGAAGGTGCGGTTGGGGTTATCGGTCAGGCACTCGATGATCGCCATACTGCCGCCCGGGCCGTAACCTTCATAGCGTGCCGGCGCAAAATCTTCACCGCCACCACCCTGCGCCTTATCCAGCGCTTTCTCGATCACATGACTGGGCACCTGCTCCTTTTTTGCCCGGTCAATCAGTCCACGCAGTGTCAGATTGGCAGCGGGGTCCGTGCCACCCGCCTTGGCGCACACATAAATTTCGCGGCCGTAACGGCTATAGACCTTGGCTTTCATGTCCGAGGTCTTGGCCATGGACTCTTTACGGTTTTGGTAGGCGCGACCCATAGGTATCTAGCTCCAGCTCTGAGAATGGGAGCGATTTTAGGGGAAAAGGCCTGAATAAAATACCGCAGATACGCGCCGACGCAGGCGGGTCTCAATCAGACGGACACTGGCCTGCGCCATCGCCCTGACGCTGGTCGAACACCAGGAACTGATTGATAGCCAGCTGTTCACACACCAGCTCACGACCATTCGGCCAGCTGATGCTCAGACGCGCGATCACCGACGCGGCGCCCAGTCCAACATGCAGATCCGGCGGCGCCTGACCGGCAAACTGCGCATTGGCGCTGGCGACCCGTAGTTGCTGCTCACCCGCTCCCGCCTCCAGCACCCCGTCGCCGTTGAGATCTGCCAGCAGCTGCACGCGCGCACCGATCGCATGGGTATTGGGGGCCGTGCCGACCAGCCGGATGCTGGTAAAACCACGACCTGAACCGGCACCGCTGTGGTTACGGTAAAGCCGTGGTCGGGCAGAGTGCTCGAACACCAGCAGATCGACATCCCCATCGCGGTCATAGTCCAGACAGGCTACGCCGCGGCCATTGCTCCGCACATCGACACCCCATTGCGACGCCGACTCAGCAAAACCGGTGTCGCGGGCATCGGCATTGTTGATAAACAAGCGCGGCGACGACTGCAGGAACTGATAGGCCAGCGCACGAAACGAATCAATAAAGGCGCCGTTGGCGTCAGTGCGAATGTTGTCCGGAATCCAGCCAAAGCCGTTTTCATGGAAGATATCGAGCCAACCGTCATTGTTGAAGTCGGCGAAGCAGGCGCCCCATCCCCAGGCGCCGTCACGTACACCGGCACGCTCGCTGACATCAGTGAGCACAATACTGCCCGGCGTGGAATCATTGCGATACAAGCGGTTGCCCGACACACCCCAGCTGCCTTCTGCTGCATCCTGATCAAAAATGGACGTTACAAACCAGTCGAGGTCGCCATCATTGTCGAAATCACCCAACGCCGCGCCCATACCATTCTCATCGCTAATCTGCCGGCGATCAGTGACGTTAGTGAAGCGCCCCATGCCGTCGCCGCGGTAAACCGAACTGGTACCGAAATCGCCGACCATGGTCAGATCCATGGCACCGTCGAGATCGACATCCCAGACCAGCGGCACAAAATTGAATGCACGTGAGGCGCCTTGCTCAATGGTCAGGCCAGCATCGCTGTCAGCAAGCTGATAACTGCTGCCCTGATGCCGAAACATCACTGGCCCACCGTCATCGTCAAACGCACCCCAGTGCGCCAGCATCAGTTCTGGCCAGCCATCACCGGTGACATCTGCCGCCGTCACAGAAAAGGTATTTCGCAGTGACATGATTGGCACAGCCTGCTCGTACAGGCGGGTATCATCCGCGGCAAGAATCAGTACATTGAACTGGGACGCGGACGACACCCGCTCCGCCAACAATTGCGCGCTGTTGTCGGCACCAATCAGGGCGTTACCGAGCAGCAACTCATCGCGGTAGTCGCCATTGATATCGGCACGACCGATCCCAGTCATGGCATAACCCAACGGCAACCCGGTGCCGGTAATGCCGGAATGTGCCTGACCGACGAACGAATGATCGGGCTGCTGAAAGTAGAACATCAGACCATGCGGCGCGCCGGCGGTGTAGACCAGATCAATCAGGCAATCGTCATCCAGGTACACCGGCGTCAGACTGCCGGAGAACATCGCGGCCTGGGTTTGCACCAGGTAAAAGCCATCAAACCAGTGACTCACCGGCAACCCATGGGCCAGATCAAGACCACTGACATCGTCGGCAACCGTTTCAAAGCCAATGCTGCCTGCGCCCTGCACGGTGGTCTCACAGGCGCTGTCCTGCAACTCGGCGAAGGTCGACAGGCCGGACGCCGTCAGTGCAGTGAGCGGCACCGGCATGTCGGGATAGTGGAATCCGCCTGGGTCTGCATCGGTGTACAGATCCAACACACCGCGCACCAATTGGTTGCCGTCCGGATCCTCGCTGACGTCCGGCATCCATTGCGACAGGCAACCGGACTGACGCACACAGGTATCTGTCAGTGACTGCAAGAACGCCACCAGCGCCTCGACCTCCTGTTCGGTCAGGTCACGCATGGGCAACGCCTGCGCAGCAAAATTATCCGCGTCACGGGCGCGTTCCGTATGCATCCTTGCATCAGCGTAGAGCTGGTCGATAAGTCCAGTGGCGCCGTCTGCAATAAACTGGGGCAGATGCGCAAACAAGCTCTCGATTTGAGCCGGCTGAGGCTGACTGTGGTAACGCAACAGTGAGGGCAAGTCTGCAAAAGTGCCCGCATGGCCATAGGGGGCGGTAGCAGCGACATTGAGCAGAGAAGGCGTGCGGAAGGCGAAGCCGTTGTTGCCGTCACCAAGCACGACGTCCGCGCGCCCGCGGTCACTCAAATCAGGCTTCTTGCCGCGACCAATTTGCGCGAAAGCAACGTTATGAAATTTTTCATCCGTAAACAGGTCGCCACGGTGGCAGTTTGCGCAGCCCAGTCCGCCCTGATCAGAACCGGCAAGGAACAATCTGGCGCCCTGCAATGCCTGGGCATCGAGTGTTTCCGCACCGCTCAGGAATGCTTGCCAGGGCGATGCAACGAATGTCAGTGACTCCTGATACGCCGCCAGCGCAACCTGAATGTTGTCATAGCTGGCCCACTGTTCGTCATCGCCAAACGCGGCGGCAAAACGTGCGCGCCAGGCATTCGCTTCATCGACTGTGATGCGGCCACCATCGCCACGCAAACGTTCAGCCAGCATCGCGCGATAAGCGTCACTGGCGAGATCATCGAAGCCGTCGCCGCGCATCTCTTCTTCACTGACCACCGGGAAGCGCGCCTGCGCCAGCAACAACGACTCACCCACCGCCGGGTCGGCCAGACTGCCACTGTCCGGCGTGCGCACGCCGCCGATGGCGAGATGCTCCACGCGTCCATCGAAGAACAGGCCCTGCTGGTACAAACCTGTATTGATCACCGTCTGACTGTTGCGCGGCACGTTCGGCCCGCAATATCCCAAAGCTGTTACACAGTAGTTCTGCTGCTCCAGCGCATCCTGACTGGCCAATGCCAGTTGCCGCCCAGGCCCCAGCAGGTGTGCTGCCTGCACTCCAGCACCCACCGGCAGCGACAGGCCATCAGCAAAGGCAAAATCCGGGTGATGACAGGAAGCACAGGCAACGTCGAAGTGGCCGGAAAGGCTTTTGGAAAAGAACAGCAGCTGGCCGAGCTTGAGCAGGGGATCGGCATCGGGCAGGCGCTGCATGGGAAATGCGGAGAAGTCACCCTGCATGTCCGCCACACGCGCCAGCGCCCGCACTTCGGCGGCCAGATCAGCCGCGCCAGAATTGTCGGTAGAAGATCCGCCACAGCCCGCTAACGCCGCCAACAGCACCCACACAACACCTGACAAACGGAGACTGGACACTGACCGCACCCTGCTATTGAAAGTATGTGCATCCAGTGAACGGCACTCACAGCACTGGCACGCTAGCCAGAATAATCGCGTCGTGCAGGACCGTGCAGGCGGTGATAGTTGTCAGCCGCATGACCAATTCCGCCAGCGGCTGAGGAGTGAATTCCGGCGGGGCGCCGTGAAATACACCACGGCTTAATAAAAAATACCTACCAATCTGCACAATACGTGAACTGCCGCACGTCGTCCGAAGCCGCGTTGACTAGAGTAGGCCACTGGCCGTCGCGAGGATGCGCCAGGGTAACAGGCCGCGGCCTGTCCAGATCGGGGGATCTAACTGTGCTCACCACAACGGACTTGCCCGTTTTCCCGCAAGTCTGTCAGCAGCAACTCTCCTGATCATCGCCCGGGCCACGCCTCAAGACTGCCTGATTCACTTCACCTGATTGAGGTAATTACGATGAAAACTGTCCTGCAACTCAGCCTGGCCGGCCTTTTTGCACTGTTCCTGTCCGCTTGCAGCGAAGAAGCACCGGCACCGGCAGAGCAAGCCGCTGAATCGGTTGAAGCTGCCGCAGAGGGCGTTGCTGATGCCGTTGATAACGATGGCGCCATGGAAGAAGCTGGCGAAGCCGTTGACGAAGCTGTCGGTGATGCCAAGGAAGCCATGGAAGACGCTGCCGAGAGCATGGAAGACGCCGCCGAAGAAGCCGGCGACAAGATGGAAGAAACCATGGACAGCATGAAGGGCTGATGCTGACCAACAATATCGGGGCGGGCCAGCCTCGCCCCGGTATCATCTCAGTGAGATCTTTGCGCAGACGCGCTCAACCCACCGCTACAGCATTGTCCTCACTCAGCATCACCCTGGCGCCGACGGCATTGAGTACCGCCTGCAGTGCCGCCGAAGTAGTATCCTCCGCCAACGCCGCCGCACTGGCCAGCTGATCGCCGATACGCACGCGCACACAGGCCATGGCATTGGCATCGGTGTTATCGCCCAACGAAAATTCGTCGAACGCTTCCACGCTGACGCTGACCCCATGACCACGGGATAGCGCCTCTGCCAGCGCCGCGACGGCACCGCTGCCCTGACCGCTCAATACCGTTACCGATGGGCCAGCATCACCAACACTGATCTTTGCCTGAACACCGTCCGCAGTACGATGCAAATCATAGGACTGCATCTGCCAACCCTGAGCCGTGGCAAGGTAGTGCTGATTGAACAACTGATGAATGCGCGCGGCATTGATCTCTCCGCCGCTGTCCTCGGCATCCTTCTGTACTACTTTGGCAAATTCCACTTGCAACCAGCGCGGCAGGGTAATGCCGTAATCGCGCTCGAGCACATGCACCACGCCACCCTTGCCCGACTGCGAATTGATGCGCACCACTTCCTCATAACGGCGACCGACATCGGCTGGGTCGATCGGCAGATAGGGCACTTCCCAGATCTCACCTTGCTGTTTGGCGTAATGCGCGATGCCTTTGCGAATGGCGTCCTGATGACTACCGCTGAAGGCGGCGTAAACCAGCTCGCCGGCATAGGCATGACGCGGGTGAGTCTTGATATCGGTGACACTTTCAACCACCGCGACAATTTCCTTCATGTTGGAAAAATCGAGCTGCGGATCGACGCCCTGGGAATAAAGGTTCATCGCCATGGTGACCAGGTCCATATTGCCGGTGCGCTCTCCGTTGCCAAGCAAGGTCCCTTCCACTCGGTCGGCGCCGGCCATGACCGCCAGCTCCGCCGCCGCCACACCACAACCGCGATCATTGTGCGTGTGCAGACTGATACGCACGTGTTCACGGTACTGCATGCGATCTATGACGGTTTCAATCATGTCGGCATAGACGTTCGGCGTGCTGACCTCCACCGTGGCGGGCAGATTGATGACCACCTTTTGTCCCTGGTCTGGCCGCCATACGGCCGTCACCGCATCGACCACCTCAATGGCGTAATCGATTTCGGTGCCCGTGAACGACTCCGGCGAATACTCGAACGTCCAGTCAGTGTGCGGATATTTTTGTGCACCCGCCTTGACCCAACTGGCGCCATTCACGGCGATCTGCTTGATACCCTCACGGTCGAGCCCGAATACCTGCTCGCGCTGCACACGTGAAGTCGAGTTATAAACATGCATGATGCCCTTCTTGACGCCCGCCAACGCCTCAAAGCTGCGCGCGATCAGATCTTCGCGCGCCTGTGTCAGCACTTGCACACTGACATCATCCGGAATCAGGTTTTCGTCCACCAACGCGCGGACAAAATCGAAATCGGTCTGGCTCGCCGCCGGAAAGCCCACTTCGATTTCCTTGAAGCCGACCTTTACCAGCAGCGCAAACAGCGTTTTCTTCTGCGCCACCGTCATCGGCTTCACCAGCGCCTGGTTACCGTCGCGCAAATCCACCGCACACCAGTCCGGTGCACGCTCAATGACACGACTGGGCCAACGACGGTCAGGCTTGTGCAAGGGTGTAAAGGGGCGGTATTTGCGGTGATCAAACGACATGGCGGACTCCGTATTGAAAGGTCTGTGATCGCTCGCGCAAGGGTCGGGCGGCAGCGGATGACAGGGCACAGCATGGGTGAGCTGGCTATACCGGCCGGGCCGCCGCCCGGTAAGGCGGGGCTGGCCGACTGATGCGTCGCTCGTGACAACGCGGCAGTGACAGGCATTCTAGGCGGGAGACAGCGCAATTGGGTTGCCATTTCACCCTATTAGCGCGCATATTTGGCACATATCATCAATTATTTATAATTTATTGGGCATTTATTGCTTATATGGCGAAAAACACGCACAAACTGGACCGCTTTGACCGCCGCATTCTCGCCGAACTGCAGGAGAACGGCGGCCTGTCGAATCTGGAGTTGGCAGAGAAGGTCGGGCTGTCCGCCTCACCCTGCTCACGGCGGGTCAAGGCGCTGGAGGATGCCGGCATCATCGTCGGCCGGGCTACCCTGCTGGCGCCCAAGCCACTGGGACTGGATCTGACGGTGATCATCCAGATCAGCATGGACCGCCATACCCCGGAACGCTTCGAAAACTTCGAACGCATCGTGTCTGGCTTTGCCGAAGTGCAGCAGTGCTACCTGATCACCGGGCAGGACGCGGATTACCTGCTAAAAGTGGTAGTGCCGGATATGGACGCCTACCAGCAGTTCCTGCTCAACAAGATTACACGTATCGAAGGCGTGAGCGGTGTTCACTCCAGCTTTGTCATGCGCAAAGTGCGCGACACCACCGCGCTGCCACTGGGTTATCTGGACACCTGACCGGGACCGGTTTACTTGAATTGACTCGGTGATACGCCATACCAATTCTTGAACGCGCGAGAAAACGAGCTGACATCGGCAAAGCCGAGCAGAAATGCCAGCTGCGTAATGCTCATGCCGGGCGTGCGCAAATGACGTTCGACCAGTGTTTTACGGGTATTTTCCAGCAACTGCTTCCAGGTCATATCTTCCTCGCCAAGCCGGCGCTGTAGGCTGCGCACACTGAGGTGAAAGTTTTTCGCTGCATCCGACAGTGACGGTTCACCCTCCGGCAGGCGCTCCTCCATCCACAAACTCAGCTGCACCACCAACGAGCCTTTCTCTATTTCCGCCAGACGCTTGTTCAGGGTGGCGTCCAGCATGGCGGCGAGCTGGTTATCACTGGCTTGCAACTGGATACGCGCGCTGTCGCGGTCAAAGTACAGCGAGAAATAACCAGCAGTCTCCACCGGCGCGCGAAAATAGCGCGCCATGGCCTGCCGGGTGGCATCTGCAATTGGAGGTGCGCCGACCTTGACCGGATTGGTCTGTGCACTGATGCGAATACGCAGCATGCGAATCAGGCTCGACATCACGAACAGGATCGCCTGCGGGTGCGGTTCATGTTCACCACTGGCGACGAAGTGAATAGCCAGATAATGATCATCTTCGCTGATGTCCGAACTGACGACGTCACTGATCAGTCGATGGAAGCGCGTGATGCGCTGCAGCACGCTAAGCAGACTACCGCCGGCGGCGAGCGCCAGTCCGAGTCCACCGAAAGTGGAGTACTCGCCATGACGGGCCATATTGATGCCCAGTGACACATCCGCAAGCAACTGCTCCGCATCATTCAGCAGCGCCGTGGATGACACCACGTCGACATGCACCTCGGGATTACCGGTGTCCGCCAGCGAGATGCCATGCCGGGAAAAGACCGGCTCAGGGTCTATGCCTTGCGAATGCAGCAGATGAACCAGTGGCCGCAAAAAGATGGCCGCGGCACGGGCAGCCTGTGCCATTGGCACCTCCAGTCAAACGGTTGGCAGCGGCGGCAGAGCCGCCAAATCGGCAGGCCGCTATTGTGGGCCGGTTATTGTGCAGGAGTCCAACCATGTCTATCAGCAACCCGAAACCACCCGCCGACGCCGTCGCACGGGACAAGCAGGTACAGCGAGAGCTGATCGCCATCAGCGATGAGGTGCGCAGCCGCCATGGCTGGCTTCAGCATCAGGATGCCATCGGCATGAGCATTTTCCTGATCAGTATTGCCGGCTGCCTGATCAATGCCTGGCTATACATCGAGGGCATCATGCCCGCGTGGCTGGTAATCATTGGCACCGCGTTCTGGACGTCATTGCTGCACGAGCTCGAGCATGACCTGATTCACTGGATGTACTTCAAGAAAAATAAAGTTGTGCACCATCTGATGATGGCCGGTGTCTACCTGTTCCGCCCCTTCACCGCGAACCCCTGGGTGCGCCGCCATCTGCACTTCCATCATCACAAGCATTCTGGCACCGCCACCGATCTGGAAGAGCGCGGCATCACCAATGGTGAGAAGTGGGGATTGCGACGTCTGATTATGGTCAGCGACAACATGCTCGCGGTTTACCTGCGCGCCAGGAAGTACACCACCGAGCCGCGCCGCCTGTACCGTGAGGGCAAGATCGACAAGCAGGACCTGAAGAATTTCCGCCTGATCAGTGCGCTCACCTATCAGCCACTGGGCGTCATTGCCCACACACTCTGGCACGGCTTCATTCTGTTCCACGCCGCCAATGCCATCGCCTGGACGCTTGGAACGACTATTCCGTGGCCAACGCTGCTGCTGGAACAAATGCCATGGATCACCACACTGGCAGTGGTTCTGTTTGCTCCGAATGCGCTGCGCACATTCTGCCTGCACTTCATTTCGTCAAACATGCACTACTACGGCGACAATCGCCCCGGCGTGATCGTCGAGCAGTGTCAGGTGCTGAATGTTTGGTGGCTATGGCCGCTGCAGGCTTTCTGCTTCAACTTCGGCAGCACCCATGCGATTCACCATTTTGTTGTGCGCGATCCGTTCTATGTCCGCCAGATGACTGCCGGACGCGCGCATCAGGTACTGCGCAAGGCTGGCGTACGCTTCAATGATCTCGGCACCTTCCGGCGCGCCAACCGCATGCACCCACGCCCCAACGAAGCCACTGTCATTGCCACGGCGTAAACGTTCGCCCGATGCCCCTATACCCCGGCCTCAGGGATGAGGCCAACTCAGGGTCTCCCCGCCCATTCCTCTGGGGAGGCCTTTCTTTTTAGCCCTGCAGTTTGGCGAAATGCAGAATCACATCGCGCTGCACATTCTCGTCAACAATTGGCTCTACACCATGGAAGGAGTTCGGTGACACCACAAAGCCGAACATGCTGTTCGGAATAAACGGCATGCTGTCCACATGAATGAAGTTCTCATGCTTGTAGTGATTCGGGCTGATCTGGATGGGAATACTTTTGTCGCGCGGAACATACACAGAAGTGCCGAGATGCTTCTGGCTATCGTCGCGGGGACAGTAAAACAGCGTACTCACGAGGCGATGCGGTGCATCGGTGTGGGGACCGATAGCATAGTTGGTATGATCCTGAACCAGCAGGCCATCTGCGGAAACCTGTAGCGGATCCGGCAGAGCGCGTCCTCGCGCAATCCAGGCACGGTACTGCAACACCATGAACTGCAGGAAAGTCGGCCCCAGAAACCAGGTTGAAAACTCCTGCCAGAATGCTTTCCCGCGCCAGTCCTCCTCCTGGTCAATTTTCTGCAATGCACAGACATGACGCTCCTTGTAGGCGCCACCACTGGTACGGCCGGTTTCAGCTATGGATTGAAATCGATCAGTGCCCGGCCAGTTCTCCAGAATCTGTTCGTAATACGCTTGAGGGAAAACATTCTCGACAAAAAAGTGCGGGAACGGATAAGCACGCACCGGGGTATTGGCGATGCGGTACTTGACGTACTCCTCAACGGCACGAATTTCCATGTTGGCCACCACTAATCACGATAGAAAATATGATTACCGGTGCCTTTGAACGGCCCGTCTTTACGAATGTACTGCTGCACTTGCTGTTCGTCCCAGCGGTAGCCGAGTGCCTCCATCTGGGCAATCACTCCGCGGTGATCTTCACGATTGGTGTTGATCTCGATCAGCACTGACTTGACACCCTCGGTCAGAATCCTGTCACCCCCAGAGACCACCAGATGCTCTAGGCCATCAACGTCGATCTTGATGTAGTCCGGCCGCGCAAAACCAAACTTTTCAACCAGATCGTTCATAGGCATGGCGAAACAGCCTTGAGAGAACCCGGGATTGAACGGCTTGCCATCAAAATCCACCTGCTCACCAAAATTGTGGCAGGAGCCGCCAACCATAAAATTGCTCAGATGCAGCTGATCAATCGCAGTCTTGTCGGTCATGGCCAGCGGATACGCGGTAACCAGCCCTGACACCTGATTCGCGAAGATGTTCTTGTTCAGCAATGCGAAATTTTGCGACTCGGGCTCAAATGCCAGCACCCGGGTGCCGCGCACCACCGCGGCATAGATACTGTACATACCAACGTTGGCACCAACATCGTAGAGCACACTGTCCGGCGCAAACGAATTCAGCCATGCGATGGTATCGGGTTCCTTCTGAAACAGGGTCTGCACGCGCCACAAGGTGTGGTTGCTGGGCGTGCAGTACAACAGACGCTTGTCGTCGACAGCGACCTCTGCGACCGGATTGATTTTTTCATACTGCTCTAGCGTGATCTGCATGGTGTTTACTACCTTGTTTTGTTCTTATTCGGAAAGTATACGAATCGACAGGATAGGACTGGCTCGCGAGCATGTCCACGCCCAGACTGGCTAAAAAGCCCCTCAAGCGCCGCTCCGGTCAGGAAAACAAACCCAGCCAGTTACGCGACCGTAGCTCACCGGTCTGCACACGCCACTGGGCCGCATACAGTCCGTTGCGGGCCAGCAGCTTCTTGTGCGTGCCCTGCTCGACAATCTTGCCATGCTCCAGCACGACAATCTGATCGGCATTCACGATCGTAGAGAGGCGATGCGCTATCACAATCAGGGTGCGCTGGCGTGCGATCACCGCGAGCGAGCGCTGAATAGCCGCCTCGGTTTCGTTATCCACCGCGCTGGTGGCCTCATCCAGCACCAGGATCGGCGGATTCTTCAACAGCGCCCGCGCCAGTGACAGCCGCTGACGCTGGCCGCCGGAGAGTTTGACGCCGCGTTCTCCAATCAGGGTGTCGAGTCCCTGCGGCAAGCGCTGAATGAATTCCCAGGCTTCCGCCTGGCGCGCTGCCTTCTCGATGTCCTCAGCACTGGCATCACGCCGACCGTAGGCAATGTTGTCGCGAATACTTCCTTCAAAAAGGAATACATCCTGACTGACCAGACCGATCGCACCGCGCAAGCTGGACAGGGTTAATTGCTGGATATCCATACCATCTATGGTGATACGCCCCGCATTAACATGGTGGAAACGCAACAACATCTTGATCAGCGTCGACTTGCCAGAACCCGTGGCGCCGACCAGCGCCAGCGTTTGTCCAGCATGGGCTGTGATACTGATCTGCTCGACGCCGGCATTGCTGTCCGGGTAAGTGAAGCTGACCTGATCGAATACCACCTCACCGCTGATTTTGTCCGGCAGTGTCTGCAGCCCGGTATCGACTACGCCTGGCCGGATCGCCATCAGGTCGAGAATCCGGCGCGTACTGGCCATGGCTCGTTCGAACAGATCGACAGTTTGTGCCAATCGCGTCAGCGGCCAGAGCAGGCGCTGGGTCAGAAACACCAACACCCCGTAAGCGCCAACGTTCAGGGTCCCTTCCAGCGCCTGCAAGCCGCCGACAATAAAGGTCAGCAGGAAGCCAGCCAGAATCGCCATTCTGATTATTGGCACAAAGGCGGAACTGACCGCAATCGCACGCCGGTTTGCCTCCACATAGGCATCACTCTCCTGCGCCAGACGTGCCGCTTCGTAGTGCTCGGCGGTAAAACTCTTGATCGTCGCCATGCCGCCGATGTTATTGGCCAGACGACTGGCAAGGGACCCGACCCGGCCACGCACACTGTCATACAGGGGCGTTGCCTTGCGCTGGAAAAAGAAGGCCCCCCAGACAATCACCGGCATCGGTGTAAACGCCAGCAAGGCGATAAAGGGCGAGATGAAAAAGAACACCGCACCGACCGCAATCACCGAAACACCGACCTGCACCAGGTCGTTGGCACCGCCATCCAGAAAGCGCTCAAGCTGATTGACGTCATCATTGAGAATCGACACCAGTTCACCGGAACTGCGACTTTCAAAAAACGCCATATCGTGCTGCTGCAACGCTCTGTAGGCATCCTGGCGCAAGTCCGACTGCAGCTGCTGGCCGAGATTGCGCCAAAGTATCAGATGCAGGTACTCAAACAGTGACTCACCTGCCCAGATCAGGAACGTCAGCACACCGAGCACCAGAATCTGCTCTCTGGCTGAGGTAAAGCCGAGCGCGGCAACAAAGCTGTCTTCACGGTTGACGATCACGTCAATGGCGATACCGATGAGAATCTCTGGTGCAATATCGAACAGTTTGTTGATCACTGAGCACGAGCAGGCGGCAACAATGCGGGCGCGGTAACCGCGCGCGTACTTGAGCAGGCGCCCGAGAGCCTGCCAGCTGCTGGAAGTTTTCACGAAGTCTCCCGGTCGGAGGATGAAGGGGCACAAATGGTAGCGCGTCGCAGCCCTTTGCTACACCTGCGGGCGCTGTAATTAGCCAAAACGACGCCATTTTGACCACTACGGTCAGTGACCCTTACAGCAAAATGGCTAGACTTGCCTGCCGATTGCACAGCATAGGTCAGCGTCATGCTCAAACTGGCACGTCGAAGTCTCGCCAAAGGCCGCAAGGTCGCCCGCAACGCCCGCGATTGGCTCGCCCTGTCGGATGATCTGGTGCAGGCGGAACGTACCCCCTACGAGGTCATCCACCAGCACGACATCGTCCGGCTGCGCTATTACCCGCCGCTGCCTGACGAGCAGATCATTATTGATGGCCGGGTGATACCGGTGGCAAAACGATCCCTGCCAATCCCGCTGGTGATTGTCGCGCCGCTGGCGGTCAATATGCTGATCTATGACCTGTTCCCCGAACGCAGCCTGGTGCGCTACCTGCGGGCGCGCGGCTTCGAGTTGTATCTGGTTGACTGGGGCAACCCGGAGCCACGCCATAACCATCACTCACTGTCCGAATACTTTGCCAACATGTTGCCGGACCTGCTCGCCCGGGTACGCACCCACAGCGGCAGCGAGCAGCTATCACTGCACGGCTGGAGCTTCGGCGGCATGTTCAGCTACTGCACCGCCGCCCTGGGCGATGCCAACATCGTCAATCTGGCTTTGATTGGTGCACCTTGCGACTACCACGCCAATGGCGAACTGGGCCGTCATTATCGTCGTCTCAGCAAACAGCTGCGCTGGGTAGAGCAACGCTGGGGTTGGCGCGTTCATGAAAGCCGTAAACGCTTCTGGCGAGCGCCCGGCTGGGGCAATGCACTGGCGTTCAAGCTGACCAACCCGATTGGCAGCTTGCAGGGCTATACCGAACTGTTACGCAACCTGCACGATCGGGAATTTGTATCGTCACATGCGACCAACGCCGCCTTCCTCGATCGCATGGTCGCCTACCCCGGCGCAGTGGTGCAGGACTTCATCCACTACCTGTGGGTAGAGAATGTGCTCGCCCATGGCGAGCTGCCGCAGAAGGATCGCGCGCATACGCTCAAGGACATCCAAGCCAATCTTTTGCTGGTGGTGGGTCGGCAAGACATCATCGTCACGCGGGATTGCAGCGAGGCCTTACTCAAGCAGGTTAGCAGCACCGACACCAGTGTGCTGGAAGTGGACGGTGGTCACATGGGGATCGTCAGCGGCAGCCGAGCGCCGGCGCAAAGCTGGCAGCAAATCGCCGACTGGCTTGAGCAGCGCAGCCATACGCAGCGCACGGACAAGAAGGCCGGGTAACCGGCCTTTTTTATTGTTTACGGGATGGTTACCCTGAAGTCACCGTTACCGGCAAGGAATACCATGTCCACATCCGCCACCCGGCAACTGCTGATTGTCGCGCACGCGCCATCAGACAACACTCGCGCGCTGGTCGACGCCGTGCTGGCCGGCGTCAGGGATGCCGATTGTGAACAGGTCAACGCACGATGGCTGCCGCCGCTTGAAGCAACGCCCGAGGATGTACTGGGTGCTGATGCAGTGATTCTCGGCACCACCGAAAACCTTGGCTACATGAGCGGTGCGCTGAAGGACTTTTTTGATCGCTGTTATTATCCGGTGCTGGAGAAGAAGCAGGGACTGCCCTGCTGCATTTATATTCGCGCCGGACATGACGGTACAGGCACCGCCCGTGCACTCGACACCATTCTAACCGGCCTGCGCTGGAAGCAGGTGCAGGAGAAAAAAATCCTGCGCGGTGACTGGCAAGCAGACTTTGTCCAGCAATGCCATGAACTCGGCCAGTATATGGCCGCAGCACTGGACAATGGCATTATCTGATCACAGGTCGCGCGGAGTTTGAACTCCAGAGTGCCTCATCCACGCGGATGCGTGGCACCGGCATCAGCTGCTCCAGGGTGGCAATGTTTTCTGCCAGCATCGGCATCGGATTGCCGAGGTCGTTCGCGACCCAGCCCGCCAGACGGCAGCCATCACGAATGATTGCCTCCACCGTCAGCAGTGCGTGGCTGATACAGCCGAGCTTCATGCCAACCACCAATATCACTGGCAACTGCATGCTGACCGCCAGCGCCGACAACATTTCTCCAGCATTCACCGGCACACGCCAGCCGCCGGCACCCTCAATCAGAATCAGGTCCGCCTTGTGCGCCATCAACGCGCCATTGATATAGCCTTCGATACGTGGGATGCGTAACTGTTTTCCGGCTTGCGCGGCTGCCAGATGCGGTGCGATGGCAGACTCCAGGGCGATCGGATTGACGATGTCATAATCGATTTTCACGGACGAGCTGTCGATCAACGCCAGCGCATCTTCGTTGCGCAGACCCTGCTCGGTGCGCTCACAGCCTGCCGCAATCGGCTTCAAACCGTAACAACTCAGCCCCTCGGCTCGCGCCTGCTCAAGCAACCGGCAACTGACCCAGGTCTTGCCGACTTCGGTATCGGTGCCGGTGACAAAATACTTACCTTTCAATGCAACGCTCATGTTCATTCTTCCTGCTTGCGCAATGACAGAAACAATACTTCCCAGCTCAGCGGCAGCCCTTGAGGCTCGCGCAGCTTTTCATAGGCATCGACAAGGCGACGATAGCGCGCTGGCGTGATCAAGCCGGGCGCCTGCGCCCGGCGTACGTGATCAGCACCTGTAAGCTTGAGCATGTCAGCGATGGCGCGGACATCCGTGTAGTGCTCACGCATGGTCAGCTGCTGGTGGTAATCAATCAGCCCGCCTGCCGAAGCCGTCCACTGAGACGCTTGCGGCAGAGTGTTGAAATGGGTCTGCCCGTCCACCTGCTGCCAGCTGTCCCTGAACTCGCGTAGCGAGCCCGCCACCGGCACGGCAATCACGGCACACCCGCCTGGCTTAAGCACCCGGACGATTTCTGCGACGGCAACTTCTGGAGTGCTACACCACTGCAGGGCGAAACAGGAATACGCCAGATCAATCGAAGCCGAGGCAAACGGCATCTTTTCCGCGTCAGCACAAACCGGCTGCCAGGGACGGTCAAGGCGTCCGCGCACCTGTGCCTCGCGCAGCATCGCGGCGGAGATGTCCAGCGCCAACCAGGTACAGCGCGGCTGCAATGCCTGTAATGGTCGCGCCATTGGCATGGTACCGGCGCCAATATCAACGGCGATCGCGGACGGTTTGGGACAGGGCAGCATATCCACCAGCGTTTTGCTTGCCGCCAGTTGCACCCGCGCATGGGCATCGTAACTTGCCGCGGAGCGACCAAAGCTGCGCGCCACCGCCAGATCCGTCACCGTTGCGCCTCTGCGTTCCAGAAATCCGTCAGCGCCGTGACCAACATATCCGGCGCCGACACCATCGGCACATGCGCGACGCCTTGCATCATTGCCAGTGTTACCGCACACCCCTGCTCTGCCAGCGCCGACATGACTGCCGCCGGCACGATATGGTCATGCTCACCAAACAGCATCAACGACGGCACAGACAGTCGGTGCAACTGTGCGCGCAGATCGGTGTCTCGCAAAATTTCAAGGCCATCGCGCAGCGCACGCGGCGCCGGCAAGCCGCAGAAATACAGAATTTCTTTCAGCTTGCGCACGTCATCGCGCATGGTGTCGGCACCCTTTGCATTAAGTGCCAGAAAGCGAATCAAAGTACCTTCCACATCCTCTGCACACAGCTCGGCAAATTTATCCAGAATCTCCACTGACATGGCCGGCAACCAGTCTGGCGCTGCGACATAACGCGGTGAGCATGCCACCGTCGCCAATGACATCACCCGCTGTGGCGCCTGCACTGCAATGTTGATAGCCACAAGACCGCCCAGCGACCAACCAACCAGATGACACCGTTCAGGCATCACCGCCAGCATTTGTCGCGTCAGGAATTCCAGCGTGTAGTCATCAGCCGGCAGAGGGCTTTGCCCCATGCCGGGCAGATCGATAACCGTCACACGAAAGCGCTCCAGCAGTGCCGGCATGACGTCATCCCAGACGATCGAGTGCAATCCCCAGCCATGTAACAGCACCAGATCCGGCGCCTGCTCACCCGTGGCACCGGTACAGCGATAGGTATTATGAAAAGGGATTAATGCTGGCATGTTTACTCTGTTATCCGCCGCCAGGCTGGCAGCGCGCAATAGCGGCCAGTAGCTGATCAATATCGTCATCGGTGTGCGCAGCAGAAAAAGTAACACGCAAACGAGCGCTGCCCTCCGGCACCGTCGGCGGGCGAATTGCTGAAATCAGCATGCCCTGCTCGCGTAGCGCTGCACTGATACGCAGTGCACTGGCATCATCACCCACCACCAATGGCTGAATCGGTGTCGCGGAAGGCATCAGTTGAAAGCCGAGCTGCTCAGCTCGTTCGCGGAAACGCACGATATGCTGATGCAGCCTTTCACGTCGCCACTGTTGAGTACGCGCCAGCTCGACGCTGACCAGCGTGGCAGCGGCCACAGCCGGTGGTAATGCCGTCGTGTAGATATAGCTACGCGCATACTGGATCAGGGTTTCGATCAGCTCTTCGCTGCCGGCAACAAAGGCACCAAATGTACCGAGCGCCTTGCCGAGCGTGCCAACCAGCACTTGCGGTTGCTGTTCCGGCGGCAGTGCGGCACAGCTGCCCTCGCCATGTCCACCGAGCACACCAAAACCATGAGCATCATCAATCATCAGCCAGGCATCATATTTGGCACACTGATTGGCCAGCGCGGCAATCGGCGCAACATCACCATCCATACTGAATACGCCATCACTGACCACCAGCTTCCGTGACGCATTACTGGCCGCCAGCAGATTCCGCACCTGATCAGTATCATTGTGACGGTAACGTTTGAAACGTGCGCCACTGGCAAGCCCCGCATCGATCAATGACGCATGATTGAGACGATCCTGAAAGACCGCATCACCGCGTCCGACCAGCGCGGTGATCACGCCCAGGTTGGCCATAAAGCCAGAGGAAAAAACCAATGCACGCGGCCGGTGACTCAAAGCCGCCAATGCCTGCTCAAGCTGATGATGCGGTTCGGCGTGCCCGCAGACCAGATGAGAAGCACCACTGCCAACACCGTAGTCACTGGCCGCCTGCTGAAACGCCGCGACCACTTCCGGTGCGGCGGCCAGACCAAGATAGTCGTTGCTGCAAAAATTCAGATAACGCTTGCCATCCACCATCGCCTCACGACCAACACCAGCCTGCTGCGTATCACGCAGACGGTAGCGTTGTTGTGCGTGCCGCGCCTGCAGACCGGCATCCAGTTCAAACGCGGACATAGTGGTCAGGCTTTATTCAACACCGGCTTGGCGTCTCGGCGGTTGGCATCGTAGTACAGGGGCGCCGACGCCTCTGCCGCCACCTGTGCGCGCAACGCCTGCTCGGTGGCTTCATCGGAACACTCATCGCGCGGATCAAGCGCATGAATACCAAGACGCTCAAACAAGCGCTGATCATGATTGGTTTCGGGGTTATCGGTGGTCAGCAATTTTTCGCCATAGAAAATCGAATTGGCACCCGCCAGAAAGCATAGCGACTGCATTTCGTCATTCATTTCCTGCCGCCCTGCGGACAGACGCACAAATGACGCCGGCATCAGGATGCGCGCTACTGCGATGGTGCGGACAAACTCAAAGTTATCCAGATCCGCCACATCCTGCAGCGGTGTCCCCTCAATCTTGACCAGCATGTTGATCGGCACCGACTCCGGATGCGCCGGCAGATTGGCGAGCTGTTGCAGCAAACCGATGCGGTCATTGCGATTCTCTCCCATACCAACGATACCGCCGGCACAGATCTTCATGCCCGCATCGCGCACGTGGGCGAGGGTCTGCAAACGATCGTTGTAGGTACGCGTGGAAATAATCTGGCCATAATACTCTGGCGATGTGTCCAGATTGTGGTTGTAGTAATCCAGACCGGCATCCGCCAGTGACGCAGCCTGATCCTCGCTCAGCATACCCAGCGTCATGCAGGTCTCCAGCCCCATGGCCTTCACCTGACGCACCATCTCCAGCACGTAGGGCATGTCCTTGTCACGCGGACTGCGCCATGCCGCCCCCATACAAAAACGCGAGGCACCCTTGTCGCGGGCGGCGCGAGCCTCTGCCAGCACCTTCTCCACTTCCAGCAGCTTTTCCTTCTCCAACCCGGTGTTGTGATGGCCGGATTGCGAGCAGTACTTGCAGTCCTCGGGGCAGGCGCCGGTCTTGATCGACAACAGGGTCGACACCTGTACCGCGTTCGGGTCGAAGTACGCCCGGTGCACCGTCGCGGCGCGAAACATCAGATCATTGAACGGCAGGGCAAACAGCGCGGCGATTTCCTCACGCTGCCAGTCATGGCGCACAGCAACCGGGGCAGCGGACGACGTCACGCTGGAGACAGGGGCATTCATGGGGTGCACTCCGGGCAAGCTAGATATAGCAGCAGACTAGAAAGCCCTTCGGACCATGTCAACCGGGTTGCAATGCCTTTGGTTTACTAGAGATCACTATATGATCAACTGTTTGCTTTGCCGCGCCCGCTGCAACAGCACGCTCCTGTGCCGGGCATGCCTCACTGATCTGCCCGCCACCCCGTCCGGGCTTTGCCGATGTGCCCTGCATCCGGCAGCGGAGCAGCTTTGCGGCCAGTGCCTGCAGACACCGCCGCCGTTCGAACGCGTGATCGCCGCCTACCCCTACGGCTACCCGCTGGACCAGCTGCTGGGACGCTACAAGTACCAGCGTCAGCTGGCGATGGAGCCGGCACTGGCAGCGCTCTGGCTGCAACACTTGCCAGACACCCCCGTGGATGCGCTGGTCCCGATGCCCCTGCATTGGCGCCGACAAGTCTGGCGTGGCTTCAATCAGGCGGCACGGCTGGCCGTGCATCTGGCCAGGGCGCGCCAGCTCCCATTACTCCACGCGCTCCGTCGCTGCCATGCCAGCCCTCCCCAGCAAGCGCTTGATGCGCGTCGGCGACGCGACAATCTCAGTGCAGTGTTCGCAGTGCAGTCAGACGTTTCCGGATTGCGTCTGGCACTGGTGGATGACGTTGTCACCACCGGCGCCAGCGCCCGTGCGGCCAGCGCCTGCCTGCTGGCAGGTGGTGCCGCACAGGTCGAGGTCTGGTCGCTGCTGCGTACCTTTTGACATCCGGACACGGCTGTACGCTGAGCGCTGCTGATGCATAATGGCGCCTGACCTCAATCAGGCAAGGACCAATAATAATGAAACGGACACTGGTGATTTCGCTCAGCCTGTTGCTGAGCAGCACATTGCTGGCCGAAGAGAGTGGCCGGTATGGCGGGGGCAAAGTACTGCGAGGCACAGTGTTTTCAGTGGGGCGAGTGGATCCCACAGAGAATATTGGCACCGGTCATTATTTCGATATCAACTACTCCAGCATTGCCGTCAATTTTGGCGCTGCCACCAAGAAGTTCGGTGACACACCCATCCGGCCAGCCAGCCCCAGCGATTTCGACGCTGACGGAGAGCGGGTCAACAACGTCTATGCCGGTGTCGGCTTCAGCCGCATCCTGATGTTCCAGTACGGTTATGGTAATCACGGCGATGTGCTGCGACTGCGCTCGGATTTCAATTTCCGCGCCGTCGCGGACTTCCTCAGCGGCAAGGTAACGCCAAAAGATCGCCTGCTGCTGGCCGACCGCCTGACCTTCTCAATCAGCGCCGAGCGCTACAACGACAAGGACGAGGATATTTTCAACAATGCCACCTGGGGCATCGGCCTGCTGTTCTGACAGGCTTACCAGCTCCCTGCACATGGGCGCCGTTTGGCGCCCATCGTCGTCTGATGCAATGTCCCCTTCTGCTCTCGTCGATCAAACGCAACCCGATACAATCATTTGAATGTGGCCCGGCCTTGTAGTGATGCCGTCAGGCCCGTGCTGCCGTGCCGCACAAATGGGCAAATCGCCCAGTCAACGACGATGATAACAGCGGCAAATAAAAACAATGGGGAGAGTTATGGCAGAAGCCAAAGTGACGCAGGTAAAAGGCAGTATGCTCGTGGGCTTCGTCAAGGCGATCAAGGCAGATACATCTGGCCGCTTCGACCCGCTGCTGAGCGACAAGGCCAAAGCGATTATGGAAAACCGGGTTCTGGCCTCTAACTGGTACCCATTTGACGCCTACAAGGAGTGTTTTCAGGCGGTCTGCAAGGTTAACGCCCAGTCCAACCCCGGCGTCATGCACCAGTTCGGTCGTCAGGCCGGCGAGGAAACCATGAAGTCGATTTATCGCACGGTATTCTCGAAAAGCGATGCCGAAGGAGTCATGGAGTCCTTCCGCGTGATCGGCAAAACCGTCTATGACGCTGTCACTATCGAGAGCGAAATGCTGGCAGACAATAGCCTGCGGATCACCATCAAGGACTTCGACCCTGACTTCAAGGAATGGTATCTGGTTGGCCTTGGCTGGATCGAACGTACGCTCGAGCTGGTCATGGAAAAAGATGTCCAGTCCGCAATCATCGACAAGTCGTGGGAAGGCTCACCGGCCACGGTTTTCCAGATGAGCTGGTAGGCAACAGCCGCCATACTATGGCCTTACGGGCGCGGCCGACCACCAATACAGACGCCTGATTGCCATACCAAAGATGTCAGACAGCAGAACAATTCAGGCGTTCTAAGGGATTTACTCCCAGATAATTACATCACTCAATGTAACTATCTGGGGATAGATCATGACTGTTTTCCGCAACCTCTCAATTGTCGGCCTGGCACTGACTCTCAGCTTGCCATCCATTAACGCTGAGGCCGCAGGCCGTTATCAGGGTGTCAACGTCCAGCGCGGACTGATACTCTCCATGGGCCGCGCCGACTCCAGTCAGGAACAGGGCTCTGGCGTTGTGCTGGACGCCAATTACTCCAGCGTGGCCGTCAACGGCGGCATCGCCACACGCCGCTTCGGCGATTGGCCGGTGGGCCCTGAAGCCAGCAACACGGTTGATTCGCGCGAGAAGCGCATCACCAATGCCTACGTTGGCGTTGGCTTCAGCAGGCTGATCCAGCTGCAATACGGCAGCGGCAATGCGGGAGATCTTTACCGGGTACGCACTGACATCAACTTCAAGGAACTGACTGACTTGATGACGTTTCGTCGCACCCCGAAAGACCGCCTGCTGATGGGAGACCGTATTACCTTCAGCTTCGCCGCCGAGCGCTACCTCGACAGCGACGCCGAACTCTATGACAACTTCACCTGGGGCATAGGCCTGTTGTTCTGAATGGAAATTGTGATCAGCCAGGGACATTATCCCCCCGCCAATCCTGACGGCATCACCGTTGTCATTGATGTCATCCGTGCGTTCACCACAGCGCATTATGCATTCGCTGGCGGCGCACGTTGCATCCATCTGGTTGCCACCGCACCGGAGGCCCTGGCGATGAAACAGGCCGATCCCACCCTGCTGCTTGCCGGTGAGGTCAACGCCCTGCCCATCGACGGTTTCGACTTTGGTAATTCGCCGTGGGAAATCCAGCATGCCGATGTGCGCGATCGCGAGCTGGTGCAACGCACCACCAACGGCGTGATCGCCACCTTGCGCGCCCGCGACAGTGCTGCGGTGCTGGTGGCCGGCCTGATCAACGCTGAGGCCACAGCGAGCTACCTGTTGGCGCACGCCCCGCCCCGGGTCGTGCTGGTCGCCTCGCACCCGACCGGTGACGAAGACGTAGCCTGCGCTGAATACATCGCAGGACTTCTCGGCGGCCCCGGCATCGGACTCGACGAAGCGGCACACCGTACCCGCACCGCCAAGGCAGCAACGAAATTCTATGATGGCTCCCACGCACGGCTGCGCGGCGCCGACATTGACATGGCCGCCAGCAGCGCCGGTCCCGACGGTCTTGTGATGTCTGTCGTGTACGGCCAATCTCCCCGCATCACTCGCGCGCCTGTGTCCCGGTAAAATCGGATAAAACAAAGTACGAATGTTCTCTAATGGCCTGATACGCCATTGTCATGAACTTAAAAATCCGTAGACTGAGCGCTTTTTCTGACCCCAGAAGTCATGCCATGAACGTGATGCGTTACCGGGCGGATCTGCCTGCCGTGCTGCTAGTGACCTGTGTCGCCGCCGCACAGCTATATGTGTTCTTCATCGTCGAGTCGCATCTGCTGGCCCTCGGCGCTGTCGCCCTGCTGCTGGGAGTACAGGTGTCCAGCGGCGCTATCTGCCACAACCATCACCACGTCAATACCTTCCGCGTGAAGTGGCTGAACCGTATTTATGAAATCATCCTGTACCTGCAAACCGGCACCAGCCCGTACAGCTGGACTATCCATCACAACATTGGCCACCACCGCCATTATCTGGAGCCCGACAAGGACCCCGCCCCCTGGCTGGACGGCCACGGCAAGATGATGACGCGGTTGACCTACGACATCGTCAATGCCGCCCGCATTTACCCCGAGATTATTCGCATCGGTCGCGCTCACCCGCACTTGTACAGCAAGTTCAAGCGTATGTTCGTACTCGCTAACCTGCCGCTGCTTGGTTTGCTGCTGCTGGACCCGGTGCGCACCCTGATTGTCTTTATCGGCCCGATGTTGCTGTTGTTAGTGCTGCTGCTCGACAACACCTGGGGACAGCATGCCGGCACCAGCACAGATAACCATTTTGTCGCCTCGCGCAATGTAGAGCTGAAGCTCTATAACCTGACCAGCTGGAATCTGGGTTTCCACACCGCCCATCACATGCTGCCGGGCTTGCACTGGAGCAAGCTGCCAGCGCTGCACGCGCGTATCCGCGACCGCATACCGGATCACCTGCTGACACAGACCATGTTCCTGCAGTGGCTACCCGCCCGCGAATTGCGTGAAAAACACTCGGAGACCTGATGATGCGCCTGCTCGTCGCCTTGACCACCGCCCTGTTGGCCAATACCGCCGCCGCCCAGCAATGCTTCTACTACTGGGCCACGGACTGCTTTGAGATCCGCGATGCCGCCAGTCGCGACGTCGTACACCACGTACTGGTGTCCCCGGCGCCGAGAGAGTTTGGCATCGAAAGTGGCCAATGTGCTGCCGCTATCGACCAGCAGCTGGACATCGATCAGCGCGATCTGGCGCTCAAGCGTTTTAACAAGGTGCTCGGCCGCATCGATGGCTGCAAACGCCTGGATCAGCTCCAACCCAAGGTATTCAGCGACGGCAACGAAGCGTTCGAAAGCTTCCAGCGTATGGCGGCGGAGCGCACGTTCAAGGTGGTTCACCCGATCGACCGGTTGCCGGGTCCCTGATACCCGGCTTTTCGGCCGGTGACAGCCCGTCCCCGTATGCTATGATGCGGAGCGTTCGCAACATTTCGGGACACTAATAATGACAATAACCGTATCGTTCCCGGTGCGCTTGATTGCCCTGTTTGGCGCAATCCTGCTGTCCGGCTGTCAGGGCCTTCAAGGCTCCCGCGAGGGAGATCTGTATAACGCACCCGCCGGTGCCTACAGTCTCGACCTGAGCATCAACACGTTTCGTGGCAAGGTCGCGCTCGATGAGCGTTGCGACCGCTATGGCGGCTCCACCACCCTGTGGGATGGCAGCGGCCGCATGTTCCGAATCGATTACCTGCTGCTGGAAAACAACCCCAACATTCGTGCACCGCGGTTTGCGTCAGATCAGACACTGCTCAATCTGGTGCTGAATGCCTATTTGCGTGGCGTGATTGCCTCTGCCGAGATGGTGAAATCCGCCGAAGTGGTACATCGCGAATTCCTGCAGCAAAGTGAGCCGCAATCCCTGTTCACCATCGTCAGTCTGGACGTGGATGCCAGTAGCAACCCGGATGCGCCGCCGGTCACCGGCACCTATTATTACGGCCTGCTGCTGTACAAGCAGGGCGAGCGCGCTTACATCATCCAGCATCGCCAGCCGGCGCTGATGGAGGAAACCATGCAGTCCGTGCTTTTGCGTATCGCCGAGAATATGGAAATTCCGGGCATGGAGCGCGATGATACGGAACTGGAGCGCACCCGCCGCATGCTTGCACGCATGGCGCCGGGCGAGCTGAAAGAGGACCCGGTGCGCCTCTGCGCGCCGCCACAGATCGGAACACGATGAGCCTGTCTGAAGAAAGCTGTGTCGCCTGCCGCGCCGATGCACCACGCGTCGACGATGCCGAGCTGACGCAGCTGCGTAATGAAATACCTGAATGGAAGCTGGTGGAAGAAGACGGCGTACCGAAGCTGCAACGCCTGTTCAGCTTTTCCAACTTCGCTGACGCGCTGGCATTTGCCAACCGCGTCGGCGAGCTGGCTGAATCCCTTGGTCATCACCCGGCCCTGCTCACCGAATGGGGTCGCGTCACAGTCACCTGGTGGACGCACAAGATTCACGGGCTGCATCGCAATGACTTCATTTGTGCTGCACGCACGGATCAGCTATACCTGAGCTGAATTTTCTTTCAGGGCGTTTGCAGTAATGTCGGCGCAGGTTCGTTCCTCAACTCGTATCACTTACCTGCTCGGTAGCCGGCGCTCGTGAAGCGCCGCATTGGCTGGCGTGCCTTGCTGGTGACGGGCCTGTTGTGTCTGGTCACTATCACCGCATCGCTGCTTTGGCGGCACGTCTTCGTCTCCCCTGCGCCGGTGATCTGGCCTCTGCCCGACGACCCGACAGAAGCGCGCAAGGCGCGCCTGATCAACGCACTGCTGCCGGCAATCCAGAAGAACAATCGCCAGTTACTGGAAAAGCGTGAGTACGCGCTGGGCTTACGAGACAAGCTCGATGCCGGCAATGTGTTTGACAGCAATGACCTGCAATGGCTGCAAAGCGTTGGCAAACGCTACCGACTGCCACAACAGGCGCCAGACAAAGAGTGGATGGCGTTGCTGTTGCGGCGTCTGGATATTATTCCCGCCGATCTGGCACTGGCACAGGCAGCAATGGAATCCGCTTGGGGGACTTCGCGCTTTGCCGAAGAAGGTAATAACTATTTCGGTCAATGGTGCTTCACCGCTGGCTGCGGCATCGTCCCGGCGAAGCGTCCCGCGGGAGCCAGCTATGAAGTCAGGCATTTCGATTCAGTCTATGACAGCGTGCGCGGCTATATGCGCAACCTTAACAGTCACCCGCGTTACACCCAGCTGCGCATCATTCGAGAAACTGCGCGTAAAGAAAATCGTATCGCCAGCGGTGTTGAACTGGCGGCGGGCCTGCACGGCTATTCGGCCATCGGCGACACCTATATCAAGACATTAAGGGCCCTGATTCGCGCCAACCGTTTCCAACAGTTCGAAAATTACTGATTACTCCTGATACCAGCCCTGTGCTGCTCGGCGCATCCACAGCCAGGAGAACCAGTAATAACGTCCTGATGCCGCAGGCGAGGTGCAGGTAAAGCGGCTGCGCCCTTGCGGCACCGGCGCACTGAGTGTGATGTACAGTCGTTCATCCCTGAGCTCCGCAACGGGCACGGTCGACGCGCCCGCGGCGAAGCAATTCAGCGGTCGCTCATGCCAACTTGCCGGCAAACTGAATCGCAGCTGTGGCATGGATTCAAAAGTGATGCCGGACGCGGGCGCAATGTCCGATACCGGCATCGGCAATGACAGCAGCTTGTCGCGCAACGCCGGCCAATCGGCATAGTGCTTGTTCACGGCAATGCGCGGCACCTGCTGCCAATCCATTTCGGCGTGCAGTGCTCCGGTTTGCTGGCCGAATGCTATAAACCCCATCTCCTGCAACTGCGCCCGCAAGGCATCGTCATGCTCACCATAGGGCCAGGCAAAATAGCGCGGTGGTGCCTCACCCAATAATGCAGTGAGGGTCTGCTGCGCATTATTGATATTGGCTTTGACGCGACCAAGCCATTGCGCTCTGGATTCGTGTTCCTGGCGTCGCACCAGATGGTCGTGACGTGCCGCGTGATTGAGTAGCAGATGGCCCTGGCGGTGGACACTGATCAACCCATCGGCATCGAGCATATCGGCACCACCGATCTGGTCAGTGGTGACAAAAATAGCGGACGGCCAGTTGTACTGGCGCAATAGCGGCAGAGCATTGTCAGCGATATCGGCAAAGCCATCATCGAAGGTGATAGCCAGCACCCGCTCACGCGGATCCAGCCCGGCACGGACCTCTTTTATCAGCTGATCCAGCCGTATCACCCGGAAACCCTCGGCCTTGATGGCGCGCAGATGCGCCGCAAACTGTTCAGGGGAAACAGAGGTACTGGCGGGCGTATGGTCGGACACATGATGGTACTGGAGGATGACCGCAGCGCTGCCGCCGCGGGCGCACAGCAGCATGACGCAAATCATCAGACGGATGACCATTTTGGCGATCTCCTTTTGTCTCGGCGGTGCTAGCATGCTGTAAACATTGCGGAGGACAGCCATGAGCCTGACACCTGAACAAATCGAGCGTATCCGCCAGGCCGCCGAAAATACTTTCCCGTTTGTCAGCCGCTGCGGCGTCAAGGTACTGGAGCTCGGCCGCGGCCACTGCACCATGCTGATGCCGTTCGAGCCGAACATCAACCATGTCGGCATGATGTATGCTGGTGCCCTGTACACGATCGCGGAGCTGCCGGGCGGCGTCATCTATCTGACCAGCTTCGACACCAGTAAGTACTATCCGATCGTCAAGGATATGCAGATTCGCTTCCGGCGGCCCGCCATGACGGATGTCACCGTAACAGTGAGCGTCAGCGAAGAAGAAATTGCCCGGATCGAAGCAACCACCGAAGCGCAGGGTAAATGCGACTTCGTCTGGGACGTGGAAATCCGGGATGCCAATAATGAAGTGGTGGCGCTGACACACAATGTTTATCAGCTTCGCAAGATCGGCATGTGATTCAGGCCGGACAAATAAAAAGCGGGGCATGCCCCGCTTTTTATTTCACGCCGAATTCGACCACCGCCTCAATAAACGCCTTGGCATGCTCCGGATCAACCTCCGGCGTGATGCCATGGCCGAGATTGAAGACATGCCCGGGGTGGTCACCAAAATCGGCGAGAATACGCTGCACTTCGGCGCGTATGGTTGCCGGCGAAGCGTACAGCACCGCGGGATCCATATTCCCCTGCAGGGCGACCTTGTCACCGACGCGACGGCGCGCCTCGCCGATATTAATAGTCCAGTCGACGCCAAGCGCATCACAGCCGGTGGCGGCCATTTTTTCCAGCCACAGACCGCCGTTCTTGGTGAACAGAATCACTGGTACCGGACGACCCTCGTGCTCACGGATCAGGCCGTCGACGATCTGTTTCATGTAGCGCAATGAAAACCGCTCATAGGCCTCGGCAGACAGGGCGCCGCCCCAGGTATCAAAAATCTGCACCGCCTGTGCACCATGCCTGATCTGTGCATTCAGATACTCAGTCACGGTCCGGGCAAGTTTGTCGAGAAGCAGGTGCGCCACCTCCGGCTGGTCATAAATCATTGCCTTGGCGCGACGGAAATCTTTCGAGGACCCGCCTTCGATCATGTAAGTCGCCAACGTCCAGGGGCTGCCAGAAAAGCCAATCAGCGGCACCCGTCCATTCAGCGCTCCGCGAATGGTGCTAACCGCCTTCATCACATAACCAAGCGAATCTTCCACGTCAGGGATCTGCAGCGCCGTGATTTCCTGCTCCGTGCGTACCGGCTTCTTGAAACGCGGACCTTCACCGGTTTCAAAGTACAGTCCCAGGCCCATGGCATCAGGTATCGTAAGAATGTCAGAGAACAGGATGGCGGCATCCAGTGGATAACGCTCCAGCGGCTGCAGCGTAACTTCGCAGGCCAGCTCCGGATTGGTACACAGATCCATAAAACTGCCGGCCTTGGTGCGGCTGGCCCGATATTCCGGCAGGTAGCGTCCGGCCTGACGCATCATCCAGATCGGCGTGCGGTCAACGGGCTGACGCATCAGTGCCTTCAGAAACCGGTCGTTTTTCAATTCGCTCATGCCTGAATCCTGCAGATAGAAAAAGGGCTCGCCGTGCGAGCCCTGTGTAGACGCTGTGGCTTACACCTCAAGGTAGTCGAGGATACCCTTGGCAGCTTCACGGCCTTCCCAGATCGCCGTCACCACCAGATCAGATCCGCGCACCATATCGCCACCGGCGAAAATCTTGGCGTTGCTGGTCTGGAATGGAAACGCCTGCTTTTCAGCGGCAATCACGCGGCCGGAAGCGTCCATGGCAACTTCCTTGCCATCAAACCAGTCAGCCGGGCTCGGGCGAAAACCAAAGGCAATGATCACAGCATCGGCCGGCAGCACTTCTTCACTGCCGGGAATCGGCTCCGGACGGCGGCGGCCGTTGGCGTCAGCCTCACCCATGCGGGTTTCGACCACTTTGACGCCGGTTACCTTACCCGCCTCGCCAACGATTTCGATTGGCTGGCGGTTATACAGAAACTGCACGCCTTCCTCTTTTGCATTCGCCACTTCGCGACGTGAACCGGGCATATTTTCTTCATCACGGCGGTAGGCACAGGTGACACTGGCGGCGCCTTGACGAATGGAAGTGCGATTGCAGTCCATGGCGGTATCACCACCACCAAGTACCACCACGTGCTTACCCTGCATGCCGATAAAATCGGCTGCATTCTTCTCAAAGCCGAGATTGCGGTTCACGTTTGAGATCAGGAATGGCAGTGCTTCATGCACACCCTCCAGCTCTTCACCCGGAAAGCCGCCTTTCATGTAGGTATAGGTACCCATGCCCATAAACACGGCATCATAGTCCGCCAGCAATTGGTCAATGCTGACGTCCTTGCCGATCTCTGTATTCAGACGGAACTCGACACCCATGCCCTCAAAAATTTCGCGGCGCTTGGCCATCACCGGTTTTTCCAGCTTGAACTCCGGAATACCAAAGGTGAGCAGGCCACCAATTTCAGGATAGCGGTCAAATACCACTGCCTTTACACCATTGCGCGCCAGCACGTCGGCACAGCCGAGGCCCGCCGGGCCGGCTCCGATGACCGCCACTTTCTTGTCAGTGGGCACCACCCGGGACATATCCGGGCGCCAGCCCATGGCGATAGCTGTGTCGGTGATGTATTTCTCGGTGGAACCGATGGTGACCGCACCAAAACCGTCATTCAGCGTGCAAGCGCCTTCGCACAGGCGATCCTGTGGGCACACGCGGCCACAGACTTCCGGCAGAGAGTTGGTCTGATGACACAACTCCACCGCTTCCATCAGGTTGCCTTCGGAAATCAGCTTCAGCCAGTTCGGAATATAGTTGTGAACCGGGCACTTCCACTCGCAATAGGGGTTACCACAGGCCAGACAGCGATGGGCCTGATTCTCCACCTCACGGGTTTCGAATGGATGATAGATTTCCTCGTACTTCACCCGACGGCTTTCAATGTCCTTTTTCTTCGGATCATGACGCGCTACGTCGAGAAACTGGAAATCATTGCTCAATCTTTCAGCCATGTCTCACAACCTCATCAAGCCGGATTGGCGCGGGTGCTTTTCAGCAACTGCGCCAGGTTGGCGGCCTTCGGCTTCACCAGCCAGAATTTGCGGCTGACCGCATCAAAGTTATCGAGGATGTACTGTCCCCACTCGCTGCTGGTCTCTTCCACGTACTCGCGAATCACCCGCAGCAAGTGGCTGCGATGGGCTTCTGTTGCTTCAGTGCTGATACGGTGCAACTCAATCAGCTCCGGATTGATCTTGTCGAAGAAGTTATTGTCCAGATCAAGAACGTACGCAAAGCCGCCGGTCATACCGGCACCAAAGTTATAACCGGTGTTACCCAGCACCGTGACACAACCACCGGTCATGTATTCACAGCAGTGATCGCCAGCACCTTCTACCACGGCATGAGCGCCGGAGTTGCGCACCGCAAAACGCTCGCCAGCACTGCCCGCCGCAAACAGCTTGCCGCCGGTGGCGCCGTACAAACAGGTGTTACCGATAATCGCGGTTTCCTGACTCTTGAAGTCACTGCCGTGCGGCGGACGGATTACCAGCTTGCCGCCGGCCATGCCTTTGCCGACATAGTCGTTGGCATCGCCCTCGATATACATGTGCAGACCGCCAGCATTGAATACGCCAAAGCTTTGACCAGCGGTACCGACGAAGCGAACCCGGATCGGCGCTTTCTCCATTTCGGTATTGCCGTAGCGCTTGGCAATTTCGCCGGACACGCGCGCGCCGATCGAGCGGTTACAGTTGGTGATGTCGTAGTGGAACGACCCGCCACTCTTGCTCTCGATGGCAGTCAGCATGTCGGCCACCATCTGCTCAGCCAGCTCACCCTTGTCAAACGGCTCGTTGCGTTTGACTTCGCAATGCTGCGGCTTGTCCGCGGACACCAGATCATTACGCAGAATCGGCAACAGGTTGAGCTTGCGCTGCTTGCTGGTCAGACCTTCCATCATTTCCAGCAGGTCGGTACGACCAATCAGCTCCGCCATGGATGTGACGCCAAGCACGGCCAGCAGTTCGCGCACTTCCTGGGCGACGAAGCGGAAATAGTTCATCAGCATTTCCGGCGCGCCAATAAAGTGATCCTTGCGCAAATCGTCACGCTGGGTGGCAACACCGGTGGCACAGTTGTTCAGATGACAGATGCGCAGGTACTTACAGCCCAGCACAATCATCGGTACCGTGCCGAAACCGAAACTTTCTGCGCCAAGGATAGCGGCCTTGACCACATCCACACCGGTTTTCAGACCACCGTCAGTTTGCAGACGGATCTTGCCGCGCAAATCGTTGGCGCGCAGCGCCTGATGGGCTTCGGACAAGCCCAGTTCCCACGGTGAACCGGCGTAGCGGATTGACGTCAGCGGACTCGCTGCGGTGCCACCGTCGTAACCGGAAATGGTAATCAGATCTGCGTAAGCCTTGGCGACGCCAGCGGCGATGGTGCCCACACCAGGCTCGGATACCAGTTTCACTGACACCTGCGCCTGCGGATTGACCTGCTTGAGGTCAAAGATCAGCTGCGCCAGATCCTCGATCGAATAAATGTCATGGTGCGGCGGCGGTGAAATCAGTGTGACACCCGGCACCGAGTAACGCAGGCGCGCGATCAGTTCATTGACCTTGCCACCCGGCAACTGGCCGCCCTCGCCGGGCTTGGCGCCTTGAGCCACCTTGATCTGCAACACTTCGGCATTGACCAGATAATGGGGTGTGACACCAAAGCGGCCGGAGGCGATCTGCTTGATTTTGGACACACGCTCGGTGCCATAGCGCGCGGGGTCTTCACCACCCTCACCAGAGTTGGAGCGACCGCCAAGGCGGTTCATGGCGGTGGCGATGGCTTCATGCGCTTCCGGCGACAGGGCACCCAGCGACATACCGGCAGAGTCAAAGCGCGGCAGAATACTCTCGATCGGCTCGACGTCGTCCACCGGCACCGGTTTGACATCGGTCTTGAGCTTCAGCAAATCGCGAATGGTGGCGACGCCACGATTGTTGACCAGATCAGCGAACACCCGGTAATCGTTATAGTCACCGGAATTCACCGCCTTATGAATGGCGTGCACGACATCCGGATTGAAGGCATGGTATTCCTTGCCGTGGATGTACTTGAGCACACCACCGGCATCAATCGGCTTGCGCTGCTTCCAGGCATCCACCTGAAGGATTTTCTGATCTTCCTCGAAGTCGTCGAAATCAGCGCCGGCAATACGGCTTTGCACGCCACGGAAACATAGCTCAACAACGTCATCGGCAATACCGATCGCTTCAAACAGTTGCGCGCCGCGATACGAAGCGATGGTGGAAATGCCCATTTTCGACAGAATTTTCAGCAAGCCTTTGTTGATGCCCTTGCGAAAATTCTTCTGCATCTCGACCGCATCACCGAGCAGCTCGCCGGAGCGCACCATATCGGCAATCACGTCATAGGCAAGATACGGATAGACCGCAGTGGCACCAAAGCCGAACAACACGGCGAAGTGATGTGAGTCGCGCGCGGTGGCGGTTTCCACAATGATGTTGGCGCTGCAACGCAGGCCTTTTTCCGTCAGCCGATGATGCACGGCACCGGTAGCCATCAATGCATGCACGGTCAGCTTCTCGGCGCTGATGCCATGGTCTGACAACACCATCAGTACCTTGCCATCACGCACCGCCGCTTCGGCTTGATCACAAATATTGATCACCGCCTGACGCAAACCAATAGCCGGGTCATAGTGCAACGAAATGCGTTCGTGGCTATAGCCCGGGCGTGCAATTTTCAGCAGGTTGGTAAATTTCGAGTGCGACAGAATAGGTGTTGCCAGAATCGCACGATCTGCATGATCCGCAGATTCTTCGAACACATTACGCTCAGCACCAACACAGGTTTCCAGCGACATCACGATGGCTTCGCGCAACGGATCGATCGGCGGATTGGTGACCTGTGCAAACTGCTGGCGGAAATAGTCATACAACGGGCGCTGGCGCTGTGACAACACCGCCATCGGGGTGTCGTCTCCCATCGAGCCAACCGCTTCCTGGCCGGATTCAGCCAACGGCCGCACCACCTGGTCGCGCTCTTCGAAGGTCACCTGAAACTGCTTCTGGTAGGCGAGCAGGTCCTGCGGACTGATGTCATCAGTGCGCTCTACTTCGGTGTCGTAATCCGCTTCGATGCGCAGCGCATTGTCTTTCAGCCACTTGCGGTACGGGTGACGCACCTTCAGGGCGTTATCAATATCGCTGGTTTGCAGCAGCTTGCCGGTCTGGGTATCGACAGCAAGAATCTGGCCTGGCCCCACGCGACCCTTGGCGACCACATCTTCCGGCGCGTAGCTGTACACACCGATTTCCGACGACAGCGTAATGAAACCGTTCCTGGTGATCACCCAGCGCGACGGACGCAAGCCATTACGATCAAGCAGGCACACGGCGTAGCGGCCATCGGTCAGTACGATACCGGCGGGACCATCCCACGGCTCCATGTGCATGGAGTTGTATTCGTAGAAGCCGCGCAGATCGGCATCCATGGATTCAACGTTCTGCCACGCCGGCGGCACCATCATGCGCACCGCGCGAAACAGGTCCATACCGCCGGACAGCAACACTTCCAGCATGTTGTCCATGCTGGAGGAGTCGGACCCCGTGCGATTAACCAGCGGCGAAATGGCGTCGAGATCAGGCAGCAACTCGGTGGCAAATTTCGGCGTACGCGCCACCGACCAGTTGCGGTTGCCCTCTACCGTATTGATCTCGCCATTGTGGGCCAGATAACGGAACGGCTGCGCCAACGGCCAACGCGGCATGGTGTTGGTGGAGAAGCGCTGATGGAACACCACAATGGCGGTCTGCATCGCAGCATCACCCAGATCCGGGTAAAAGCGCGGCAGGTCCACCGGCATCATCAGGCCTTTATAGGAGATCACCGTCGCCGACAGCGAGCACACATAGAAGTGGTCAGTGTCATCGATACGCTTTTCTGCGGCACGGCGGGCAAAGAACAGGCGACGGTTGAGCTCGATATCGGTATTGCCATCGCCAGCCACCAGTACCTGCGCAAACGCCGGCAAGGAAGTCAGCGCAATCGGGCCAAGGCAATCCTGGTCAACCGGCACATCACGCCAGGCCAGCACCTTCAATCCCTGACGGGCAATTTCTTCATCAATAATGGCTTTCTGCGCGGCCGCCTTGTCGGCATCCGGGCTCAGGAACACCATGCCGACGCCATAGGCGTCCGGCAAGGTGACGCCCAGCTCGCCGGCCACTTTCCGGAAGAAGGAATCGGGCTTCTGCAGCAACAGGCCGCAACCGTCGCCGGTTTTGCCGTCCGCATTGATGCCGCCACGGTGCGTCATACAGGTCAGCGACTCGATCGCGGTCTGCACCAATTCATGGCTCGGCTTGCCCTCCATCTGGGCAATCAGACCAAAACCGCAGTTATCGCGGAATTCACCGGGCTCATGGAGCCCGCGCACCAGCGTTGGATTCTGCTGCATTAAAACCATTCCTCTATGAAAATCAGAGACTTACCGAAGGCAATGCGCGTCTGTAATGCGGCGACGGCGAAAAGGGAGGGACATTCTACACACAGGACGGTAGGCGGACAAATAGCCCGTTAGTTTCAGGGGTTTGCGCCGATTTCCTTTTGTATGGCGGCAAGCTCACGCGGGAACGGACCGAGCTGCTGCAGCGAGGCAGGCAAGGCAGATTTGCCGGCCACTGCCTGATCACGACTCTTCCAGGGACCGGCCAGCACGATAAACAGCTGACGCCCGTTGCGATTGGCGCGGTAATAGGCGCTGCGCTTGCGGCCTATCTGATCAAGCAGCTGACGCGCACCGTTCTCGTCATTGGCCAGCGCCACCTGCAACACCCAATTACCCGGAGCCTGCGTCAGCAGCCACTCTTCCTGGCGATAGCCCAGCTCGGCGGATAAACCTGACAGCTCCGGCGCCGGCTTGGTGGTTGCGGTGTCTGTCACCGGCTTGGGCGCGGGAGAGGCCTTGGCCACGGGTGCCGGCTTTTGTACCGGCGCAACCGGTTCTGGCTTGGGAGTGGCGACAGGCTCGGGCGTCGGCACTGGCGTCTGCGCCACCGGCTCTGGCTCTGGCTCTGGCTCGGGCGCTACGGGCTGCCCGATGTCCTGCTCATCGTGTGGCTCATCATAGAGCTGGCGCACAGGCGGCTCGACCACCTCGGGAGCGTCCGGCGCCGCTACCGGCAGAGACAGTTCACGGGTTTCATCCGCGGGCCCGGTGCCCGCTGCGGGCCAAAACAACCACACCAGCAGCGCCAGACCGGCCGCTGCCGCAAAATGTCGCCAGGGCAACTGGTGCCAGGTCAGGGCCGGCGCATCCTGCGCAAAGCTTTCTCCTTCGCCGACATCGTGCTGATCGATATCCTGCGCGAAGGGCACAGCGATGGCAGCGTCAGCAAGATAAAGAGCAGCATCAGGCTCACCACCGACGAGAATACCAACACCACAGGATGTGGCCTCAAGAAACCGCTTGAGCACATCAAGCGCCTTGCCATCGAGGCATTCGCCATTGTCGATGACCAGACACACCGGGTTTCCGGTTTCGCCACGGATACGCAGGCCGGCAATCAGGTCCTGCCCGGCCACGCCGAGGTAGTCGCACAGGGCACTGATCATGTCTGCAGCACTTGGGGACGCCAAAGCGTCGACGCGAATTACGTCCGCGCCAAACTCCATCATCGACACGGCTATGTCGCCGAGCAGGGAGGACAGGTTATCGGGAAATTCGGAGGTTAATAATGCCAACCGGCCGCTTTGCACAACCTGCGCAGACTGTTCGATGATCTCTTCGCGCGTCAGTGCATCACTCACTACCTGGCTCCGTCACATGCCTGCTCAAGATACTGCCTGAGCATTTCGCCCGGGTAGTCTGCTGAGACCACGGCCTTGCCAATCTGCTTCATCAACACCAGGCGCAACTGGCCGTCGTGCACCTTCTTGTCCAGCGCCATCAGATCGAGAAATTGCTGTGCTGTCATGGCAGGCGGCTGTAGCGGCAACGCTGCAGCTTTCAGCAATGCCTGAATACGTGGCAATTCTGCCGCATCAAACCAGCCCAGCCGGGCGGAAAATTCCGCTGCCATCAGCATACCGACTGCCACCGCCTCACCATGAAGCCACTCACTGTAGCCGGTCGCGGTTTCAATCGCATGGCCAAAGGTGTGACCCAGGTTCAATAACGCGCGATCGCCTTGCTCAGTTTCATCAGCCGCCACCACATCTGCCTTGTTCTGACAGCTGCGCTCAATGGCATAGGCCAATGCAGCTGGATCGCGCGCCATCAGCGCCGCCATATTCGACTCGAGCCAGCCGAAAAATTCAGCATCCCGTATCAGTCCATACTTGATCACTTCAGCAAGGCCGGCACCGAACTCGCGCGCTGGCAGAGTCGCCAGCACATCCGTATCAATCACTACCGCCTGCGGCTGATAAAAAGCGCCGATCATGTTCTTGCCGCGCGGATGATTAACCGCTGTCTTGCCCCCTACTGAGGAATCGACCTGCGCCAGCAGCGTCGTCGGCACCTGTATAAAATCAACGCCACGCTGATAACAGGCCGCCGCAAACCCGGTCATATCACCGATCACACCACCGCCCAATGCAACCAGGGTGGTAGTGCGCGCATGGCGCTTGTCCAGCAGCGCATCGAATACGGTTTCCAGCACGGTCAGGCTCTTGTAGCGCTCTCCATCCGGCAACACAACCGTGTCCACCTTCAATCCATCAAGGCGTAGAAGTACTTTATCCAGATAAAGGGGTGCGATGGTCTCGTTAGTGACGACCATAACCTGACTGGCGCGCACATGCCGGCGAATCAAATCTCCGCTCAGCAATCCAGCGTCGATGTAAATGGGATAGCTACGTTCTGAGAGCGATACGGTGAGGGTTTTCATGGAGCCTCCTGAGCGAGGCATTATCAGGCGCCGTTGACACCCAGACAAGCCAGCACTTCATCAGTGACCTTGCGCATACTGCCAGACGCCGTGGAAATCACGTGATGCGCGGTCTGCCGGTAAAGCGGATCGCGCTGATCGAACAGGCTTCGCAGCACCGCCTCCGGGTTTGGCTGTTGCAGCAACGGACGGCCCTTGTCATTGCGTGTGCGCGCCAGTTGCACTTCCACCGGCGTCCACAGATAGATAACCGTGCCACGATCATGCAGGTGCCGGCGATTGGCCTCCCGAGTCACGACACCGCCGCCGGTGGCCATGACAATACCTGGCAGCCGGGTCAGCTCATCAATGACATCTTCTTCGCGACGACGAAAGCCGTCCTCACCTTCCATGTCGAAAATCCAGGGAATATCCGCGCCGGTGCGCTCTTCGATGACTTTATCGGAATCGTAGAACGGACGTTTGAGGACCTGGGAGAGGTAGCGCCCAAGGGTGCTTTTTCCAGCACCCATGGGCCCTATCAGAAAAACCGACGGGTCAGACGACATGACACCCCGTTACTTGGTGGCGTACAGGTCTTTCACCACCTTCGGGGTGATAAAGATCAACAGCTCTTGCTTGATATTGCTGTTTTCCTTCCGGCGGAACAGATTGCCGATCCAGGGCAAATCGCCGAGAAGCGGCGTCTTAACCACCGAATTGATCACCTGCTGCTGGAAAATACCACCAAGCACGACGGTCTCACCATCACCAACCAGGACGGATGTTTCCAGGCGGTTGGTATCAATCAACGGACGCTGCTGACCAGTCGGGTCACCGTTCACAGAGTCGTTGTTGACCTTGATCTGCATCAGCACCTTGCCCTCGGGCGTAATCTGCGGTGTCACCTCAAGGCGCAGCTCAGCCTCAATAAACTCTAGCTGGGTTGCACCTGATGCGGTCGCCGTCTCATAACCGATCTGTTGACCAGATGCGATCAACGCCGGCTGCTGGTCGGCCGTCAACACCTTCGGCGTTGCGACCAGTTCAGCCATACCTTCCGAATCCAAGGCTGAGAGTTCGAGCTGCAGCAGACCCGAGTCAAGATCGAGAAAACCGAGCGACAGGCGAGTAGCATTCAGGTCATCAACACCCATATCAACCACGTACTGGCCGGGGGTCTCAATATCAATATCGTCACCGGATGACAAACCAGTGCCCAGCTCCGTCATCTGAGTGCCACGGCCAGTTGCCAGGAAGGACGTTCCGTTATCCGCAAGGCTGTTGCCATCGAACTGAATGCCACCCCAGCGAACACCAATCGCCTTCGCGACGTTGTTACTGGCGATCACAACGCGCGACTCAATCAGCACCTGCTGTACTTCAACATCCAGAACGCCAACAACTTCCTTGATTTCTTCCAGCTTGTTGTCGGTGTCCTGAATAATCAACGTATTGGTGCGCTCATCAGTGGTGATGGTGCCACGAGCACTGAGCAAAGAACCTTCATCCTTGATCAGCTTCTCCATATCAGTAGCTTTGGCGTAATTGATGCGCACATACTCCGTGCGCAGCGGTGCCAGGGCTTCAACCTTCTTCTGGCTTTCAAGCTCCAGCTGCTCGCGCGCGGCAATTTCGTCAGCCGGAGCAACCAGCAAAACGTTACCGATCTGGCGCTTGTCGAGACCCTTGGTTTTCAGAATCAGATCAAGCGCCTGATCCCAGGGAACATTCTGCAATCGCAGAGTAATACGGCCCGTCACCGTATCCGAAGCGACCAGATTGAGGCCGGTAAAGTCCGCGATCAGCTGCAGCACCGAACGTACCTCAATGTCCTGGAAGCTCAATGACAGCTTCTCACCGGTGTACTGGAAAGCATCCTTCTTGCGCTTGCCGGCTTCCGCCTGAGAGATTTCCTTGACGTTGATAGTGAACTTATTGTCGGCTTGGTAGGCCAGATACTCCCAGTTGGGACCAGTTGCCTCGATTGAAACAATGGTGTCCTTGCCATCGTATTTCGCATCGATAAAGCGCACCGGCGTAGCGAAATCAGTCACATCCAAACGACGATGCAACTCCTTCGGCAACTTGGCGCCGACGAAACGCGCGATTATGCGGCCGCTCTCCTCTCGTACATCGACAGGAATGGATGCCTTGGACAGATTCGCGACAACCTGACCCTCGCCCTGAGCACCGCGGCGAAAGTCGATCACATCCACCTGACTTTCCGCCACACCAGCTCGAGAGGTATCGATCTGTTGATCCGCGTCCTTGGCCTGTCCTCCCAACTCAAGCACCAGAGTATTGCCGTTCACATCCGTCTTGTAGCCTTGAAGCTGCACAAGATTAACAATCAGGCGAGTGCGGTCCTTCGCTTCGACCACAGTGATGTTGCGAGCATTACCGGTGCCAAGATTGTAATACTTGTTGGTCAGCTCACTAGTGGCGCCGATCAGGTCCAGCGCAATACGGGCAGGACGCTCAATGCTATAGCCTTTCACTTCCGGCGGCGGACCGTCGAAGGTAAGTGTCACCTCAAACTTGTCGCCCGGCAGCGCTGCGTAGGACATATCCTTGAGCACCGCACTCTGTGCAAAGGAAGTTACCGCCAGCAGAGCTGCGCCGAGCAAGTAGCTAAACGCGCGCACTGGAGAGTTCATTTTTATTGGATTTTTCATCGCTAACATGGCTGCTTCTCCAGCTTGATTATTCCACCAGCTTGATGGTGCGCGGACGTTCGACCCAACCGTCCTGACCATCTGGCACAATTTCCATAACGCTGACCTGGGTGTAGGTCACCTCGACAACTCGACCAAAGTTCTTGCCGATGTAGTCGCCCACTTTGACGGTATTGGTGGCACCAGTCGGATCCTGAAGCAGCGCAAACAGCGGCCCCTTGTCCTTGGTGATCACCCCTTGCATACGCAAGGAATCCAGCGGGAAGCGCTCCAGATATTCTTTTGGCCGGGTAAAGTCCGGCTCCACCTTCCGTCCCACCGGCATTGCGTCATCACCCTCTGGGGTTGGCGGCACAAACGGGTTGCGGAACTGGTGTGCGGCATAGGCGACCGGCGCTATTGGCTTGAACTCTGGCGGCGGCTCAATGCGGCCACGAGGACGCGCCTTGATCTCTGCCATCTTCGCCTGCAGGTCTGAAAACTCACTATTGCTGGAACACGCCGTCAGAAACGCGCCAGACATCAGCATGATCACGGCCGGCCAATTATGCTTCTTCATTATTTACGCCCCCCCGCCGCAGGCTTGGCTTTGGCACCACTCGCCGTCTTGGAAGAGTAACGATAGGTCTTGGCGGTAATTTCCAGACTCAGCAGGCCACCAAACCCCTTTGAGGCCGGTCTGATGGTGAAATCCTCTAACGTCACGATACGCGGAAAAGCGGCAACACCACTGACGAAGGCGCCAAAACCGTGGAAGTCACCGGTGGCGGTGATGTTGATGGGCAACTCAGCATAGAACTCTTTAACTGCTTCATTGCCGAGCTTGATTTCCTGAAATTCGAGGCCACTGCCCAGACCTGTATGCGTAATGTCTTCCAGCAATGCCGGCACTTCAGTTTCCTTCGGCAACTGGTCCAGCAAGGCGCTGAAAACCTGCTCCATATCCGTCAATTGCTTGCGATACTGATCCAGGTTTTGCGCCTTGAACGCCTTGGCTTCGTACTGCGCCATAAGATCTGTTTCACTGCGCACTTCGCGATCAAGCTCTTCGTACTTTGTCGTAATGGTTGCCATGTACAAGCCAAATAGCACCATCGCAAAAACCACCACTGCGGCAATCAGCTTGACTGGCAGAGGCCAGGAGCCAACATTCTCCATATCGAGTTCACGCAGTGACTCGAGCAGCTCCTGAACATCAAGACTCTTCTTTTCTGCGGCGCTCATTTCTGGCCCCCTTTCTTCTCTTCTTCAGAGTCCTTCTGTTGATCTTCCTGGCGCACTGTCAGGGTAAAAGCGCTTGCTTCTGAATCCTTGATTGCAGTCACTGTCTGCAAGCTGGGGCCAACAAACCAGGGTGATTCGTTAAGATTGCGCATCAGCGCTGAAATGCGAGTGTTGGACTCGGCAACACCAGTGATCGTGAACGACTTGGCCTTGCGCTCCACGGCGGTGTAGTACACGCCGTCAGGCACCGTGCGAACCAGCTGATCAAAGATGTACACGATGGAAGGACGGTCGTTCTGCAGGCTCTGGATGGTTTCCATCCGACCCACGAGCTCCTCGCGACGCTGCTCGAGCTCCTTGATTTCCTTGATCTGCTCTTCCAGCAGAGTCAGCTCTTTCTTGATGTAAGCATTGCGACTGGCCTGGGTTTCGATCTGGCCATCAACCTTGGTTTGCCACATAAACCACACCAGCACCGCCAGCGCAGCAGCGACCCCCAGCAGCACCATAAAATCCTGCTGCATCTGCTTGCGGCGCTCTTCGCGCCACGGCAATAGGTTAATTTTTGTCGTTATCATTCTTCGAAGCTCCTGAGGGCCAGACCACAGGCAATCATCAGTGCAGGCGCATCGTTAGCGATGGCATTGGCACTGACTTTGTTCGATAGCGCCATGTCCGTAAACGGATTGGCAACGGAGCAGCCTGCCCCGACTTTTTCCTGCACCAGTTCGGGCAGACCGGCAATCGACGCAGAGCCGCCCGCCAGCAGGATGTAGTCGACTTCGTTGAACTGGGTGGAACCATAGAAAAACTGCAGCGAGCGATTGATCTGCTGCACGATGGCGTCCTTGAACGGACGCAATACTTCTGACTCATAGTCATCTGGCAGCTCACCTGTCTTTTTCGCAAGACCGGCCTCTTCCATCGAGATGCCATAACGACGCTGAATTTCTTCAGTCAACTGCTTGCCACCAAACAGCTGCTCGCGGGTGTATACGGTGCGGCCAAGATGGAACACGTTGAGCGTGGTCATGGTTGCACCGATATCAAACAATGCAACCGTCTCCAGCTCCTCAGCATTGGGCAGTTGTGGCAACACCAGCTGGCAGGCACGTTCCAGAGTGTAGGCCTCGACATCTACGACCTTGGCCTGCAGGCCACCGATTTCCAGAGCATCCGTACGCAGTTCGACGTTTTCCGTACGCGACGCTGCCAACAACACATCCACTTTCTCGGGATTGCTTTCCGCCGGTCCCAGCGCCTGAAAATCCATGCGCACTTCGTCCAGCGGGAACGGAATGTACTGATCTGCCTCAGCGCGGATATTCACTTCCATTTCGTCTTCGCTGAGGCCGGACTCCATCTCGATCACCTTGGTGATCACGGCCGAACCGGCCACCGCCACTGCTGCCGCCTTGGACCCAGGGCGCGTACGACTGACCAGACGACCGATGGCATCACCGACGCCCTCGACATCCACAATGTTCTTTTCCTGCACGGCGTTGGCCGGCAGGGGCTCGACACCATAGCTCTCGACCCGGTAACGTCCCCCGGATTTGGACAGCTCCAGCAGCTTGACCGCCGTGGAGCTTATGTCGATGCCCAGCAGTATCTGGGACTTTTTTCTGAACAAGGGCAGCACTGTCGGTGTCCTATCTGGTTGTTATCGGACCTTTTTTTTCGAAGAAATATACACTTAGCGTGTATTTATGTCTAATCACTTTAGGTGTAACTAATAACAGAAAGGTTGGTAGGTGACAACAATGAAACCGCCATATAATGTCGCGCATCTCTGGCGCGGGCCGGGTACAAACCGCTAGTAAGGAATTCTGTCCTTGAAAATCATTAAGTTACAAAGCCCCTGGTGGCGCCGTTTGGGGCTTCTGCTGATCGCAGCCAGCGCTGGCGCCGTAATGATGCTGACCGCCACCTACCTTTACCTTGCCCCCCTGCTGCCGCCCGCCGAACAGCTGCGTCAGGTCGAGTACCAGATCCCGCTGCGCATCTACTCCCGCGACGGACTGATGATCGGTGAGTTTGGCGAGAAACGCCGCACCCCGCTGCGTTTCGACCAGTTCCCGCCGGGGCTGGTTAACGCCGTGCTGGCGGCAGAGGATGAACGTTTCTACCGCCACGGCGGCGTCGACATCCGCGGGCTATTCAGGGCCGTGCTCGAGCTGATCCGCTACCAGGACATTCGCTCCGGCGGCTCCACCATCACCATGCAGGTGGCGCGAAATTTCTTCCTCGATCGCGAACAGAAGTTCCTGCGCAAGTTCAACGAGATCGTGCTGGCGATCGAGATCGAGGACATCCTGTCCAAGGATCAAATCCTCGAGCTGTACCTCAACAAGATCTATCTCGGCCATCGCTCTTACGGCGCGGAAGCGGCCGCTGAGGTCTACTACGGACAGCCGCTGTCAGCGCTGAAGCTGGAGCAGTTGGCCATGATTGCTGGCCTGCCAAAGGCACCGTCCGCCTATAACCCGATCACCAATCCGGATCGCGCACTGACCCGGCGCAACTGGATCCTGCGCCGCATGCTGTCGCTCAAAATGATCGATCAACAACAATACGAAGACGCCATCAGTGCCCCGGTCACCGCCAGCTACCACGGCCCGGCGCCGGACGTCGAAGCCGCCTATCTGGCTGAGATGGTGCGTCAGCAAGCGCTCACACAGTTCACTCAGGATGAGCTGTACACCAGCGGCTTGCGCATCTACGCCACGCTGGACGGTAAGCTGCAGAAAGCGGCTGTGCAGGCGCTGCGCAACGGACTGCACGAATATGATGAGCGTCATGGCTGGCGCGGCGCGGAAACCACACTGGAGTTACCGGACGGCCGGTTCAGTACCACGGAGCAAGCAGCTGAAACCGCGCTGGCCGACAACTCCATGCCGGACGAGACAACCGAACAACAGGCTGAAGACCTGCAACAACAGCAAGCGCTTTGGAAGCCAATACTGGATGCGCTCGACAGCCGGGCCGAGATCGGCAATCTGGTCGCAGCGGTGGTGACCGAGGTGCAACCGCAATCGTTGGTGGTGCTAACCGCCGCAGGCGAAGAGGTCACGCTCGACTGGGAGCAACTGTCCTGGGCGGCGCCTTACAAAGACGTCGAGTATGTCGGTAATGCGCCAGAAAAAGCCGCCGACATCGCCAAACGCGGTGACGTGGTCCGGCTACGCCCGATTCAGGTCGACGACCAGCCGGGCTGGCGACTGGCTCAGGTACCCCAGGTCGAGAGCGCAATCGTCTCACTCGACCCGCAGACCGGGGCCGTCAACGCCCTGGTCGGCGGATACAGCTTCAGCCAATCCCACTTCAATCGGGTGATCCAGGGGCAACGTCAGGCAGGCTCAGCATTCAAGCCGTTCATCTACAGTGCCGCACTGCTGAATGGCCTGACACCGGCCACTCTGATCAATGATGCACCAATCGTGTTTGAAGATTCCGAGCTGGAAACGGCCTGGCGCCCGACCGGCGCCAGCAGCAAGTTCTATGGCCCGACCCGCATGCGCGAAGCCCTTTATCGCTCGCTCAATCTGGTGTCGATCCGCATGTTGCAGCAAGTCACCATCCCTGAAGCAATCAAGGTCCTGCGACAGTTCGGGTTGCCCACCGATCGCTTTGCCCGTGACCTGTCACTGGCACTGGGCAGCGCAGCGGTCAGCCCGATGGAGCTGGCAACGGCCTATTGCACATTTGCCAATGGCGGCTACCGGGTGGAACCCTGGTTTATAGATCGGATCGAGGACAAGAGCGGCAAAGTACTGTGGCAGGCGCCGAGCATCGTGCTTTGTAACGACGACTGCGACAACCCGGTGATCACAGATGAAGACATCGGCGAGACTGACCAGGCCGATATGACTGTGATCAAACGCGAGCGCGTACTCGACGCCCGGGTTGCCTGGCTGATGGACTCGATGATGAAAGACGTGGTGCGACGCGGCACCGCCTACCGCGCATCTGAACTTGGTCGCAACGATCTCGCTGGCAAGACCGGCACTACCAATGATCAGGTAGACGCCTGGTTCTCCGGCTACTCGCCCGCCATGGTCGCCACCGTCTGGGTCGGCTTCGACAATCCCTCAACCCTGGGTCGCGGCGAGTACGGTGGCCGCGCCGCGTTGCCAATCTGGATGCAATATATGGACGCCGCACTTGAAGGCGTGGCGCAAACCAGCCTGCCGCAACCTGCCGGCATCGTTACCGTGCGCATCAACGCCGAAACCGGAAAGCTCGCCCGTCCCGGCGACCCGGAAGCCATTTTTGAATACTTCCGTGAAGAAAATCTGCCGGAGGCGGACAGCAGTCCAGTGCAGCAGAATGCCAATGACACGGCGCCCGAGCAGTTATTCTGAGCAGCATAAAAAAAGCCGGCTTCAAGCCGGCTTTTTTTAACACCGCACTGACTAGGCGGTATAAGGCGGAAAGATGTCGTCGACGGTCTTGAGCGGATAGTGCGCCGGATAACCCTTGCGCGCCACGCCCGTTGCCACCGCCGCCTTTGCCACCGCCGCAGAAACCACGCCAAGCAGACGCGGATCATTCGGCTTGGGAATGATGTACTCAGGGCCAAAACTCAAGGCTCCGCCGCCATACGATTTAATCACTTCTTCCGGTACCGGCTCGTGCACCAGCGATGCAATCGCGCGTACAGCGGCCAGCTTCATCGCCTCATTGATCGAGGTCGAACGCACATCCAGCGCGCCACGGAAAATGTACGGGAAGCCCAGTACATTGTTGACCTGGTTCGGGTAATCAGAGCGGCCTGTTGCAATGATGGCATCCGGACGGGCTTCGCGCGCCAATTCGGGACGAATCTCCGGATCCGGATTTGCCAGTGCAAAGATAATTGGCTTGTCTGCCATGCTCTTGACCATATCCTGCGTCAACATGTCCGGACCTGATACGCCGATAAACACATCCGCGCCTTCAATCGCATCATCCAGAGTACGCTTGGCGGTATCCACAGCAAGCGCCGCCTTGAACTGGGTTAGATCATCACGACGAGTATGGATCACGCCCTTGCGATCCAGAGTCAGGATGTTCTCTTTTCTGGCACCCATCTCGATCAGCAGACGAATGGACGCCACACCGGCAGCACCTGCACCAACGCAGACCACCTTGATGTCTTCGATTTTCTTTTTCTGGAGCTCCAGCGCATTCAGCAAGCCCGCCGCTACTACGATAGCGGTACCGTGCTGATCATCATGGAAAACCGGAATATCGCAGATCTCTTTCAGTACGCGTTCGATTTCGAAACACTCAGGCGCCTTGATATCTTCAAGGTTGATACCGCCAAAGGTTTTGTGGATGCGAACTACGGTGTCGATAAAATCCTGTGGCGTTTCGGATTCCACTTCGATATCGAACACGTCGATGCCAGCGTACAGCTTGAACAGAATGCCCTTACCTTCCATCACCGGCTTCGATGCCAGCGCGCCAAGATCACCCAGTCCCAGAATCGCCGTGCCGTCGCTGATCACCGCCACCAGATTGCCCTTGGTGGTATAGCGATAGGCAAGCTCAGGCTCGCGCGCAATTTCGCGCACCGGCTCGGCCACACCGGGGCTATAGGCCAGGGACAGATCGCGACTGGTTTCCGCTGACTTGGTTACCGTGACGCTGATTTTGCCCGGGCGTGGCTTGGCATGATACTCAAGGGCCGCCTTCTTCATATCCTCGGACATCTCTCTCACTCACTCTCTTATAATGTGTGACGCTTTTTCGCTAACTGTATATACACACTGTTGCGTTGTCTTCCAAACGCAAAAAGCACCCGAAGGGGTGCTTTTTGGCGAGAGCTGCAACTGACAAGCAGTGTTCGGATCAGCTCTTCTTCTTGGAGCTGACCACACCAAAACGCTGCTTGAACTTGTCGATCTGGCCGCCGCTATCCATCACCTTCTGGGTACCGGTGTAGAACGGGTGACAAGCAGAACAAACGTCGATCAGCATTTCACCACCTGCGCGGGTGGAGCGGGTGTTGATCACATTGCCGCAAGAGCACTTGAAGGCAACGTCTTTGTATTCCGGATGAATCTCTGGTTTCATGGCTCGACTCCTGAGTGTCGCTACCCGATGAGCTTGTCGGGCACCACACGAATGGCTTGCGCCGGGCAAAAAGGAAGGCGAATCATACCAGCTTGCCGGGCCTTGGCAAGCCGAATTCAATTGAAGCCATGACCACACCGTCACCTGTCATCAAGGTCGCCGTTCCGGTTCCCCTTCGGCGTCTGTTCGACTATCTGCCCGCCCGCGGCGGCGCCCTGCCCGTGCCCGGCTGCCGGGTAGAGGTCGAGTTCGGCAAGCGCACCCTGACCGGCATCGTCGTTGACACTGGCCAGCCGGCGCAGCCAGACCAGACCCTGAAATCCATCAAACGTAGCCTCGACGACAGCCCGATCATTGATGGCGAGCTGCTGGCACTGTGTCAGCGGGTGGCCGACTACTATCACCATCCGCTCGGCGAGGTGCTGGCCACAGCGCTGCCGACGCTGTTACGCCAGGGCGATGACGCGCGCGTGCGCGGTGAGCTGTTCTGGTGTCTGACCGAACGTGGTCAGTACGCCGAAGCCGATGCCCTCAGCCGCGCGCCGCGCCAGCAACAGGCGCTCACCCTGCTCAAGCAGCACCGGCTCGGCGTGCCGATGGCGATGCTGACGGCGCTGGATATCCCGCGCTCGGCACTGCAGGCACTGGAGAAGAAGGGCTGGGCCGAGCTGCGCGAGCTGGTGCCCGAGCCGGCACGCGCCGAGCAGCTGCTGGGCGAGTTGCCACTGCCCGCCAGCGTCGAACAACAAGCCGCGATCAAGGCAATTGCGGCCGCCAGCGGCTTTACCCCGTTCCTGCTCGACGGCATCACCGGCAGTGGCAAGACCGAGGTCTATCTGCAAGCGATGGAACCGCTATTGGCCGCCGGCAAACAGGTGCTGGTGCTGGTGCCGGAGATCGGCCTGACGCCGCAGACCGTGCGGCGCTTTGAAAAGCGTTTCAATGTGCCGGTGGAATCCCTGCACTCCGGCCTGACTGACAAGGAGCGCCTGCACGGCTGGGTGCGCAGCCGCGACGGCGAGGCACGCATCATTCTCGGTACACGGTCAGCCATCTTCACACCGCTGGCCACCCCCGGCCTGATCATCGTCGACGAAGCCCATGACGGCTCCTTCAAACAACAGGACGGCCTGCGCTACAACGCCCGCGACTTGGCGGTCTGGCGCGCGCGCATGCTGAACGTACCAGTGGTACTGGGCAGCGCCACCCCGGCGCTCGAGACGCTGTATCTGGCGCGCCAGGGCCGCTACCGACATTTATTACTGCAGGAACGGGCTGGCGACGCCGTCCCCCCGGTGATCAAGCTGGAGGATTGCCGCAATCTGCCCGGCCACACCCCGCTCAGCCCGCGCAGTCTGGCCGCCATTGAGCAGACCCTGAAGGCAGGTCAGCAAGCGCTGGTGTTTATCAACCGGCGCGGCTACGCCCCGGTGATCCAGTGCCTCGACTGCGGCTGGCAGGCAGAATGCCAGCGCTGCGACAGCTTCCTGACCTGGCACAAGAGCTTCGGCAAGCTGGTCTGCCACCACTGCGAACACGAACGCCGCGTCCCCAGCCATTGCCCCGGTTGCGGCTCCAGCGCGCTCGGCGATGCCGGTGCCGGCACGGAAAAGCTGGCGGAATATCTGCAAAAGGCGCTGCCAAAACTGCCCGTGCTGCGTATCGACCGCGACAGCACACGCCTTAAAGGCGCCCTCGACGCTGCCCTGACCAAGGCGCACAGCGGTGATCCGGCAATTCTGGTCGGCACCCAGATGCTGGCCAAGGGCCACCACTTCGCCAACCTGACGCTGGCGGTGATCGTGGATGCCGATGGCGGCTTTCTCAGCGCCGACTTCCGTGGCGCCGAGCACGCCAGCCAGCTGATCCTGCAGGTCGCCGGCCGTACTGGTCGCGACCGCAACCGCGGCACCGTACTGATCCAGAGCCGCCATCCAGAGCATCCGCTGTTGCATGTGTTGCTCAGCGGTGACTACCGCCGCATCGCCGACAGCCTGCTGGCAGACCGTGCCATCACCGGACTGCCTCCCTGCGGCCATCTGGCCATGCTGCGCTGCGAATCGCCCAAACCGGGTGACTGCATGGAGCTGCTGACCGCGCTGGCGGCGCTGCCAGTGGACCCGCGCGTGCAACTGCTCGGCCCGATACCGGCACCGCTCGAGCGCCGCCAGGGCCGCTTCCGGTTTCAGCTGCTGCTGCGCGCCGATCACCGTGCGCCGCTGCACGGCGCCATCGAGCAGATGCTGGCGGAGCTCGAGCAATCCGCGCTGGCACGCCGCTGTCGCTGGCACCTCGACGTCGACCCGCTCGACATGCTGTGACGCATTCCGGACGGATTTCCCGTACAATCGCCGCCCAAATTGGCAGTCGCGACCACCATGAAAGACACCATTTCCTCTCTGATTCAGCAGGCCATTGATTCCCTGATCGCCCAGGGCACCCTGCCGCCGGGGCTTAGCCCGTCGGTGCAGGTGGAACGTACGCGCGATCCCAGCCACGGTGACTTTGCCAGCAATGTCGCGCTGATGCTGGCCAAACCCGCCGGCCAGAAGCCGCGTGATATTGCCACTGCCCTGCAGGCCGCCTTGCCGGCGCATGCAGCGATCAGCAAGACAGAGATCGCAGGCCCCGGCTTTATCAATTTTTTCATCGCCGAGGATTTTGTCGGTGCGCAACTCAAGACCGCGCTTGCCGATGCACATCTCGGCGTAGCGCAAGCCAGCACGCCGCAAACCGTCGTGGTGGATTACTCGGGCCCGAATCTGGCCAAGGAAATGCACGTCGGTCATTTGCGTTCCACTATTATCGGCGATGCAGTAGTGCGCACGCTGGAGTTTCTCGGCCACAGGGTTGAGCGCCAGAACCATGTCGGCGACTGGGGCACCCAGTTTGGCATGCTGATCGCCTACCTTGAGGAACAACCCGCCGGCGACAACGACACCGCCTTGGCGGATCTGGAAAGTTTTTATCGCGCTGCCAAACAGCGTTTTGATCAGTCGCCGGAGTTCGCCGACCGCGCCCGCCAGCTAGTGGTAGCGCTGCAGGGTGGCGATCCCGACTGTCTGAAAAAATGGGCGGAATTCAATCGCATTTCGCTGAGCCACTGTCTCGAAGTGTATCAACGCCTTGGCGTCAGTCTGGGCGCCGAACATGTACGCGGCGAAAGTGCCTACAACGATGATCTCGCCACAGTCGTCAGCGCGCTCGACACAGCAGGCCTGCTGAGTGAAAGCGACGGCGCCCAGTGCGTGTTCCTGGATGAATTCAAGAACAAGGACGGCGAACCGCTGCCAGTGATTGTACGCAAGGCCGATGGCGGTTATCTGTACGCCACCAGTGATCTGGCCGCGTTGCGCTACCGCCAACAGGTGCTGGGCGCCGACCGCATGCTGTACTTCGTTGACCAACGTCAGGCGCTGCATTTTCAGCAGGTATTTCGCGTTGCCAAACTTGCCGGCTTCGTTAACACCGATACCGATCTGGCGCATATGGGTTTCGGCACCATGAACGGCGCCGATGGCCGCCCGTTCAAGACCCGCGATGGCGGCACGGTAAAACTTATTGATCTGCTCGATGAAGCGGAACAACGGGCGCTGACGCTGGTCAAGGAAAAGAGCACGGATCTTGACGACGCTACGCTGCGCGCAATTGCACGCACCGTGGGCATTGCCTCGGTTAAGTATGCAGACTTGTCGAAGAATCGCAGCAGCGATTACATTTTCAATTTCGATCAGATGCTCAGCTTTGAAGGCAATACCGCGCCGTACCTGCTGTATGCGTACACCCGTGTGGCAAGCATTTTCCGCAAGGCAAGTATCGATCCGACCTCCTTGTCAGGCGCTATTGTTTTGCAGGCGCCGCAGGAGCAGGAACTGGCCAACAAGCTACTGCAATTCGCGGATGTGCTTAACAGTGTTGCCGAGAAAGGCCTGCCGAATTTACTCTGCAGCTATCTGTATGAACTGGCGGGTCTGTTTTCCGGCTTTTACGAGCACTGCCCGATCCTCAGCATTGATGATGCGGCACTGCAACAGAGTCGCCTGCAGCTGGCTCACTTGACCGCGCGCACCCTGCAAGCCGGCCTCGGATTGCTGGGCATCAACACCTTGGAGCGTATGTAAATGGCCACACGCAAAGCATCACCGCGCGGCGCCAGCAAGCCCGCCGCCAGTCAGCGTCAGGTGCCGGGCTGGGTTTGGCTGTTCACCGGCATTGTGTCGGGTTTGTTTATTGCATTTCTCTATCACCTTGCGGAGCTGCGCTTCAATCCGGATACAGCGCGCAAGCAAGATGTGGCGCCGGCCAAAACCGAACAGAAGCCGGACAGCACCGAAAAAGCACCGCGCTTTGATTTCTACGCCGTACTGCCAAAGATGGAAGTCATCGTCCCCAAGGGTGAAGACGAGCGCAGCGCAAAGCCTGCTAGCACAGAAGGCACGACCACCAACGCCAATCATGCAAATGAGCAATTTCTGCTTCAGGCCGGCAGCTTCCGCAGCGCCGGAGATGCCGACCGTCGCCGCGCCGAGCTGATCCTGCAAGGCTATAGCGTCAAGGTACAGGCAGTAGAACTGGAATCCGGCGACACCTGGCACCGCGTCATGATTGGCCCGTTCGACAACATCAACGCGCTGCACCGCGCGCAGGACAAGATGGCCAGCAACGGCATCGAAACCCTGCCGATCAAAGTGAAGAAAGGCGGCTGATTAGGCCTGATCTGACCCCTTGATATCGCGGTCCGCGGCCCCACTCTGTTGAAACACAGAAAAAGGAGCTCCTTGTGACCACTATCGTATCCGTGCGCCGCGGCAATTCCGTTGTCATTGGCGGTGACGGTCAGGTATCCCTCGGCAACACCATCATGAAAGGCAATGCCCGCAAGGTGCGACGCCTGTTCCATAACAAGGTCATCGCCGGTTTCGCCGGCGGCACCGCAGATGCCTTCACCTTGTTTGAACGCTTTGAAGCTCAACTAGAGAAGCACCAGGGACAACTGGTGCGCGCCGCTGTCGAACTGGCCAAGGACTGGCGCACCGACCGTGCGCTGCGACGTCTTGAAGCCCTGTTGGCAGTGGCCGACAGGGATGCGTCACTGATCATTACCGGCAACGGTGATGTGATAGAACCGGAAGACAACCTGATCGCGATCGGCTCTGGCGGCCCGTACGCGCAAGCCGCCGCCACCGCATTGCTGCACAACACCGAGCTGGGTGCCCGCGACATTGTTGAAAAAAGCCTGACCATCGCTGGTGAGATCTGCGTCTACACCAATCAGCAGCAAACCATCGAAGCATTGAGCTGGTAACCGATATGCCTAATCTGACACCGCGCGAAATCGTGCAGGAATTGAACAAACACATCGTTGGTCAGGTACCGGCGAAAAAGGCCGTAGCGCTGGCGCTGCGCAATCGCTGGCGCCGCATGCAATTGCCACCGGCGCTGCGCAACGAAGTGATGCCCAAGAATATTCTCATGATCGGGCCCACCGGTGTCGGCAAAACCGAAATTGCTCGGCGCCTTGCGCGTCTCGCCAACGCCCCCTTTCTGAAAGTCGAGGCGACGAAGTTTACCGAGGTCGGCTATGTCGGCCGGGACGTCGAATCGATCGTTCGTGATCTCCTGGAAACCGGCATCAAGATGTTGCGCCAGCAGGCGATGGAACAGTATGCCGACAAGGCCATGGAAGCAGCGGAAGAACGTGTGCTGGATGCCCTGTTGCGCCCCGCCCGCGACGGCGAGGTGGCCGACAGCGCCACACGCCAGCTGTTTCGCAAAAAATTGCGTGAAGGCAATCTGGACGACAAGGAAATCGAGATCGACGTGGCCGAATCCCCCATGGGTGTGGAAATCATGGCACCGCCGGGCATGGAAGAAATGACCAGCCAGCTGCAAAGCATGTTTTCACGCATGGGAGGACGCAAGACCAAGTCGCGCAAACTCAAGGTGGCCGATGCCATGCGCTTGCTGCGCGATGAAGAAGCACAGCGCCATGTCAACGAGGACGAGCTCAAGGCGCGTGCCATTGATCTGGTAGAGCAGAATGGCATCGTGTTTATCGACGAAATTGACAAGGTCGCCAAGCGCGGAGAAACCAGTGGCACCGACGTCAGCCGAGAAGGTGTACAGCGCGATCTATTGCCACTGATCGAAGGCAGCACCGTCAGCACCAAGTACGGTATGGTCAAGACGGACCACATCCTGTTTATTGCCTCCGGCGCCTTTCACCTGTCGAAGCCCTCTGACCTGATTCCTGAGCTGCAGGGACGCTTGCCGATCCGGGTTGAGCTGACTGCGCTGTCGCCGGATGATTTCGAGCGCATTCTGACCGAGCCGGACGCGTCGCTGACAGAACAGTATCGTGCCTTGCTTGCCACTGAGGGCCTGAAGGTGGAGTTCACCGACGCCTGCATACGCCGACTCGCGGAAGTGGCCTGGCAAGTCAACGAACGCACTGAGAATATTGGTGCACGACGCTTGCACACGGTGCTGGAGAAGCTGCTCGAGGAAATCAGCTACGATGCCGATGACCTCGCCACCCAGTATCATGACAAGGCCCTGGTACTGGATGCCGAGGCGGTGGATCGCTATCTCGGCGAACTGGCCGGTGATGAGGACCTGAGCCGCTACATTCTCTGATCAGCTCGCTTCGAGGCAGCAGCGAGCCGGTCAGCGCATACAGCATCGGCACCAGCCGGTTCGCTTGCAGGCAAGCTCCTACCTGGGCCGACATGTTGCTACAATCCGGCGGGCCTTTTCATTCAAGGACAGCAGATGACCGCCGGCGAACGTTTGCAGCACGGCCTCGAGCGCTTCTTTTCACTGCGTCAGCACAGTGAAGATGTGCAGTTCAATATGCGTCTGGTGATGCTGCAGCAGTACCAGCGTCAACGCCTGATCGATACCCATGCGGAGTTGCTTGCCGACGGCAAGACCGAGCCGGCAATTCGCTTCCTGATCGATGACGTCTATGGTGGCCGCGATCTCAAACCGGTGGCCATCGACATCCGCCGCGCCATCAACAAGGCCATGAGCCTGCTGCCCAACAAGGTCATGGACACCTCGGCCTCCGTGCTCGAGGCCGCCATCCTGACCCAGGAGCTGGACGAAGCACTCACCGATGTCCTCGCTGACCGCCTTGACCTGCCGCTGGACGATGACACCTGGTGTGCCGCCTACCGCGAACTTGGCCGTCCCGAGTTGCGGGCGCTGCAACTGGCGATTGTCGAGGGCATCGGCCCGCAGCTGGACCGGTATATCCGCAGCCGTATGATTCAGGCCACCTTCAAGCTGGTACGACGCCCGGCCCATGCGGCCGGATTCGGCAACCTGTATGATTTCCTCGACCAGGGATTTGCTGCCATGCAGGACATCCCGAGCTGCGGCCAGCTGTTGCAACAGGTGGCACGTGTAGAACAGCAAATCATGCAACAAGTGCTGGCCGAGCACCCGCGGCCCTTTGTTGTCAGGAGTCTCTCCGCATGAGCGAGCAGAAAACCACCCATTTCGGCTATCAACAGGTAGCCTGGGAAGAGAAGCAGCAAAAAGTGGCCGGCGTGTTCCGCTCGGTGGCGCGTCGCTACGACATCATGAACGACCTGATCTCGCTCGGTTCACACCGCTTGATCAAGCGTTTTACCATTGAAATGGCCGGCGTGCGACCGGGCCACAAGGTGCTGGATCTGGCCGGCGGCACCGGCGATCTGGCGATCAAGTTTTCGCGTCTGGTGGGCGACACCGGACAAGTCGTGCTGGCCGACATCAACGACGCCATGCTCGCTGTCGGGCGCGATCGTCTGTTTGACGCCGGCTGTGCGCACAATACGCAAGTGGTGCAGGTCAATGGCGAATGCCTGCCGTTTGCCGACAATACCTTCAATTGCATCACCATTGCCTTCGGTCTTCGTAATATCACTGACAAGGATGCCGCACTGCGCTCGATGTTGCGTGTGCTCAAGCCTGGCGGGCGCCTGCTGGTGCTGGAGTTTTCCAAACCCACCAACGCCGGCCTTGGCAAGATGTACGATGCCTACTCCTTTGCAGTCTGGCCTCGCCTCGGCAAGGCGGTAGTCGGCGACGCGGACAGCTATCAGTATCTGGCCGAGTCCATCCGTATGCATCCTGACCAGGATACGCTCAAGGCGATGATGGACGGCGCCGGGTATGTGCGCAGCGAGTACTTCAATATTCTTGGCGGCATTGTCGCGCTGCATCGCGGGTTCAAGGCATGAGTCTGCGCGACGACGCCCGTCCGCCGTCCTTTATCGAAGCGGCCGCGCTGGCAGCTCTAGAGCGTGCCATCAATACCGCGCTTCGCAGCGACCCGGCCACGGCACGCGCGCTAAGCGATCACAGTGGTCGCCTTATTTCGATTCAGATCACGCTGCCGCCGCTGACCATGTTTGTATTGGTGGTCGAAGACGGCATCGAGCTCTACCACAAAAGCGATGCTGAATCGGATCTGGCGCTGTCCGGTAGCGCTGTCGATCTTCTCGCACAACTGTTCGACTGGCGCGGCGCACCATCGATCATCGGCGGCCCGGTATCCATACGCGGCGATCATGCCCTACTGCAGGAGCTTGTTACCCTTGCCCGCCAACTCGACATTGACTGGGGCGCGGTGATGGAGCCGGTGCTGGGCAGTGAAATTGCGCAGCAAATTGATCTTGGTGCACGCAGGCTGTTTGACTGGGCACGCACGGCCGTCACCCGTCTGGGTGGCCAGCTAAGCGAATATTTACGCGAAGAGTCGTCACTGTTGGCGCTTCGACGCGACGTCCATGAATTCAATCAGGATGTCGATGAGCTACGCATGGATACGGACCGGCTTGCCGCCCGCATCGAACAACTCAAACAAAAAGCGGGAAGTACAGATTGATGTCTGCTGTATGGCGCCTTGTTACCGTCTGGCATGTGGTGTGCCGCTATCGGCTTGTCTCACTGCTGCCGAAACATCCGTTGCTGGTGCCGTTTACGCTGCTGGAATTTTTGCACCCGGCGGCCTGGTTTGGACCGCGCGGTCTGAGTGAGGGTGAACGCTTGCGGCTCGCGCTGCAGGAGCTTGGCCCGATCTTTATCAAATTCGGACAGCTGATGGCCACACGCCGCGACCTGCTGCCGCCGGGCTGGACGGAACAACTGGCACTGTTGCAGGACCAGGTCAAACCCTTCCCCAACAGCGACGCCCAGGCGCGCATTGAGCAGGAGCTTGGCGCTCCGGTGGCACACCTGTTTGGCCGCTTTGACCAGCAACCGCTGGCCTCCGCATCCGTCGCGCAGGTACACACTGCCGCCCTGCATGATAGCCGCGAAGTGGTGATTAAAGTAGTACGTCCTGGCATAGAAAAAATTGTCGAACGGGATCTGCGCGTTATGTCCATGGGCGCGCGCTGGCTCGAACGCCTGTGGCGCGATGCTCGCTATTTCCGCCCGTCCCACGTGATCCAGGATTATGCCGACATCATTCGTGGCGAGCTGAATCTCGAATCCGAAGCGCTCAACACTGAAACCATGCGTCGGCAGTTTCTGTTCAGTCCGCTGCTGTACGTGCCGGAAGTGCACCGTGATATGACCACACGCCGAGTGATGGTGATGGAGCGCATCTACGGCATTCCGGTCAACGACATCGAGCGCATCAAGGCCGCCGGCATTGACCCGCGCACACTGGCGGAGCGCGGCGTGGAGATTTTCTTCACGCAGGTGTTCAAGTACAACTTTTTCCACGCCGACATGCATCCGGGCAACATCTTTGTCTCGCCCACCAACCCGGCGGCGCCGCAGTATCTGTCAGTGGACTGCGCCATCGTCGGCCGCCTGTCACGCGAGGATTTGCACCTGCTGGGCCGACTGGCACTGATGGTGATGCGACAGGATTATGCCGCCATGGTGGATCTGGTGGTGCGCGCCGGCTGGGCGACGGTGCCGATCGACCGCAACCGCTTCCAGCGCACTGTGGAAGAAATTGTTGGCCCGATGATGTCGCAACCACTCGACCAGCTGGAGTTTGCACCGCTGGTGCTGAAACTGTTCGATGCCGCCCGCCAGTATCACATCGAGGCACCCGTCCAGTATGTGTTGCTGCTCAAGACGCTGGTGCATGTTGAAGGTCTTGGACGCAGCATCTATCCGGAGCTGGATATCTGGACCCTCGGCCGACCGTTGCTGGAGAACTGGGCACTGGAAGAATTTGGGCCGATGCCGACGCTGAAGAAGCTGCAGCAACGCGCACCCGAATGGCTGGCGCAGCTGCCGGATATGCCCGACCTGCTGCGCGATGCCCTCGACAGCCTGCGCAATCTGCCGCAATCACAACGCGACCAGGAAGCGCGTCTGGCCAGCCAGCTACTGCAACACCGTCGCAAGCTGTTTGCCGGCCTTGGCGGCGGCGCGGCACTGGGCGCTGCGGCAGTTATCGGTAGCGGGGGCGCGGCCCTCTCCTGTGCCGCCGCTGGCGCCCTGCTGCTGGCTTGGGCGGTGAAGCGCTAACCACCGCGGTCTGCTACACTGCGGGCAGTTTGGAGAAGCCGATGACCGACGTACTTAACCGACTGGAGGCAGTGCTGACGGAGCGCCGCAAGGCGGACCCCGGCAGCTCTTATGTGGCCAGCCTCTATCACAAAGGCCTGAACAAGATTCTCGAGAAGGTTGGCGAAGAAGCGGTGGAAACCATTCTTGCCGCCCGTGACGCCGAGGTTGGTGGCGACAGGGCCAAACTGGTGTATGAAACCGCGGACCTGTGGTTCCACACGCTGGTAATGCTTACCCGGCTGGATATCAGCCCGCAGGAAGTTCTGGACGAACTGGAGCGCCGTTTCGGGCTTTCCGGTATTGAAGAAAAACAAGCGCGCACAAGCGGAGACTAAACCTATGTTGTCAGGTATCAGCATTTGGCAGCTGCTTATTGTTCTGGTGATCATCATGCTGCTGTTCGGCACCAAGAAACTGCGCAACATTGGCAGTGACCTTGGTGGCGCCGTAAAAGGCTTCAAGGACTCGATGAAGGACGGCGAAAAGGACCAGCAGAAGCAAATCAGCGCGGAAGACAAGGACAAGCAGCCCAGCGAGAGCAACGAAAACGACAAACACAACGTCTGACGGCTGAGCATTCACCATGTTTGATATGGGCTTCTTCGAGTTGCTGGTGGTGTTTGTCATCGCACTGCTGGTGCTCGGCCCTGAGCGTCTGCCAAAGGTTGCCCGTCAGGTTGGCTACTGGGCTGGACGAGCGCGTTCAACGCTGAGCAATCTTCGCTATGAGCTTGAACGAGAGGCGCATAACCAGGAGATGCAGGAGAAGTTCCGCAAACAGATCCAGGAGCTTGGACTGGATGAGAAAACGCTGAGCGGCGACTCCGCGGAACCATCAATCAAGGCGCCCGCGGCGGATGCAGAGGGCGGCACCAAGCATGAATGAACCCTCCCCGCCGAATGATCTGAATCAACCACTGACAGCACACTTGCTTGAACTGCGCGATCGACTGCTGCGCGCGGTACTGGCGGTTCTGGCTGTGTTTGCTGTGCTGTTCTACTTTTCAAAAGAGCTTTATGCACTGGTGGCCCAGCCACTGATTCAGGTCATGCCCGCCGGCACCTCAATGATCGCGACGGATGTGACATCGCCGTTTCTGGTGCCGTTCAAACTGTCGTTCTACGCCGCACTGCTATTGGCAATGCCGATCATTTTGCATCAGGCATGGGCCTTTATTTCACCCGGGCTTTATCGCCACGAAAGACGGTTTGCTATACCGCTACTGGCCAGCAGCATAGTGCTGTTCTACAGCGGCGTTGCTTTTGCTTACTTCGTGGTATTTCCGCTGCTGTTTGCTTTCTTTACGTCCATTGCCCCGGAAGGCGTGGCTGTGATGACTGACATCGGCCGTTATCTGGATTTTATTACCACCTTGTTTATTGCGTTTGGCTTGTCTTTTGAGATGCCGATCGCGATTCTGCTGCTGATCTGGTCCGGACTGACGTCCGTGGAAACGTTGCGCAAATCGCGGCCCTATGTGGTGGTTGCCTGCTTTGTGATTGGCATGCTGCTGACACCGCCGGATGTATTCTCCCAGGCATTACTGGCGGTACCCATGTGGCTTCTGTTTGAGGCCGGACTGATATTCGGCACCTTTATCAAGCCACGCACCAGCAAAGCATCCAGTAACGACGGTGAGGCTGAGTAGCCCCGCTAGAACGTAACGGTACTGGAGCCGCCTGGTGCAACAGGCGCCACAGGCAACACCGGCGCAGATGGCTCTGCATCACTCTCCCTGACCGGTGATGGCTGCCGGACTTCCGGCTTGGTCACGTTGCAACGCTTGTAGAAAAACGACAACACGCGCTGCTGCACTTCCGGGTCTCGCATCGCCTCGATATGCTTGCCCAACAGCGGCTGGAACTCTTTCGGTGGTGCAGCCGCGTCATAAAGCGCCTCGCCATGGGCGAACGGTATAATCTGATCTTCCTTGCTGTGCATTATCAGTGCCGGCGCACCAATACCAGCGATATTATTCTGCGGGTCAAAACGGCGAGCCGGCATAAATGGCACCACCAACGGACGTAAGGGCCACAGCAGCCAGCTGCGTTTCATCACATCGCTGGTGATGTCCTTGTAACCTGTAAAGGCCGCCTCAAACACCGCGCATTCGGCCTTGCCCTGATTCGCCTCGTGGGCCAGCACCTCAATCGACATGCTGGCACCGAGACTCTGACCGAAAACAATCAGCGGTTTGCCCTGCAGGCGTGAAGAGCGCCCAAGCCAATCCAGTCCGACCTGAATATCCGCCAATGCATTCGGCAACGTTGCATCGCCTTCGCTCAGACCGTAGCCACTATAGTCGAGCAAAAACACGTTAAAGCCGGCGTCCGGCAACCAGTTCACATTCATGATGTGCGTACTGATGTTCTGGGCGTTGCCATGCAGATAATAAACCGTGCCACGCGGTGCGCCGACCGCAGGCAGCCACCAGCCGTGCAGCCGCTGGCCATCGGCATGAATCAGCACCACATCCTCATAACCCAGACCAATGCGTGTCGGGTTCTGCATCCATGGTTTCATTGGGTAGAACATCAGACTGCTACAGCCTGCCAGATGCAGAAGCAGCCAGAGTACTGTCAGTCGAAATAATGTCGCCATGCCAGATTGAATCCATTTTCGGCGCCGCCTCGCCAGCCATCACGCTGCCACTCAAAGCGCAGTGCGTTCTGACGACCAATCGGCACATTGATATCTGCCTGCCAACGATGCCGATAGTCATCGTTGCCGAAGTACAGCCCCTCGACACTGGTGTTGACTTCCATCCTGGGGAAGTACCAGAGCACGCCTAGATTGGCGCCTCCACCACCCTCCAGCAAGGGGCTATAGACGCTGTTGTTTTCCAGGCGCACTGTCGCCAGCGCGTAAGGCTGAGCCGGACCCAGTGCATAGGAGAGTCCGCCACCGCCCTGCACAAAGCGCACAAGATGCTTTTCGCCATTAGCTACCGCTCGCTCAAGGCCCCCGTGTACATACCATGAAATCGGCTTGATGAACTGATTGCGCGGCGCCAGCGAGCGGATATGGACCACATCGAGGCTTTCCAGTTTCAGCTCATCCGACTCGACCGAGCGAAAACGAAAATCCAGGCCCTCAATCTGCGCACCGCGCAGAAAGCCGGCGTTATTGTCGATCAGGTCATGGTAGGTAAAGCGATAATACAATTCACCAAAATCGGAAGATTCCAGTTGCCCGCCACCGACACCGATCATTTGCGTGCCATGTCCACGCTCCGGTGGCACCGGCGCTGCCACCGGTACATCCACCGGTGCAGCATTGGCGTTCATGATCTGCAATAACGCAAAGCTGGTTTTAGCGACATCCTTGTCCCGCGCCTTCTTGCGCTCGCTCAAGCGCAAGGCACGAAACGCGGTGCGCGCCATCAGATGGCGGCGCTCAGCAGAATAGTCAGAAAATGGCGGCTCATCGGCAATTCCCGGATCACGCAGCAGGCGTGCGGTCAAACGACGCTCGGCAAAACTTAACTGATCGATGTCCGACTGTAATTCAACTGCCTTGGATGGACGATAGTGTCGAGCCTCAACCAGATCTTCATCATAAAGTGTCCGCACCGTATTCACCGGCACTTCGGCAAAGCGAAAGCCGCTGATGATATCCTCACCCGGGCGCGCTACATCCAGCAGCTCCAGCAACCTGAATGAGCAGTTTTCATCAAAAAAATAGTAATCGAAGTTGATATCCCGCAACTCCCACAGGTGATCAATCAATCGCTCCAGCTCCACCGGCGTCAGCGACAAGCTGTATTCCCAGATGTCCCGATTCTCCATGTGCGAGTACTCCTGCACCTTGGTGACATAGGGAACGATGACAAAGCGACCCGGATAACCTCCGGCCAACCCACGATAGACGTACAACAATGAACTATCCTGCGCCGTGGTAACGGCACCAAAGTTCACGGCCCATGAATTCCATACCGTTTCCGGATTGTCGCTGGCATCCAGTCGCAACAGCGTATGCCCAAACATTGAGGAGGGACTATTCAGATAAGACGCCGGAAACACCAGCACTGCTTTGGCCGAGGGTATCTCCGCTCGCCACGCCAGATAGTCACTGCAATGCGCCAATCCCTGTTCACTGTCGGCCCAGTCGAGTTCCCTCGCCAGAAACTTGTAACGGGCGGGAAAGCGGCAACGCGCCGCACTGGCCGGCGCTTTCATGGCATCGACACTGGCCTCCAATTCAGCCCGAGCATTCGATACGCCTTGCTCAGCCAGGAAAAAGGCTTCGTCGTCGACGTAACTTTCGCCACGGCTGTGCATAGTGGCGCCACGATTGATATGCAGCAGCGCCTGCCACTCCGGGTGCAGCCATAACTCAGCGGCAGCCGCAGATGAAACAGACAAAAACAACAGAGCCGCTAGCCAAACGCCGCGTAGTAGTGTGAGCATGCAGGGTTCTTCGGAAGGTAAAACAAAAATGCCCCGCCACCGAAGTAGCAGGGCATTCTTTCAGATGCCGGAGATCAGATAAATTGAGCCAGCTTCTGATCGCGCTTCATGACAGTGGCAATGTTGTCAGCCACTTCGCCAGCGGTCACTTCTTCAGAGGTGAAGATGGCAGCGAAGTTTTCATGCATCACAGCATTGAAGTGTGCACGCTCTTCGGCAGGCACGCCCATGGATACGGACAGTGCAGTCAGCGCTTCACCCTGACCAACTGCCATGTCCTGCGCTACTTCTTCGAGTACGCCATTCATCGCCAGCAGGCTCTTGCCGCTGTAGGTCAGCGCACCAGAGGTATCGCAACCGTTGGTGCCAGTGGTCATACCAAAGGTCTGGTTGTAGGAGGTACCGTTAACAATGGTCGCCAGCAGGTGGAACGGCAAGCCGCTCTTGCCTTCAAAAATCATGTTGCCCCAACCGCAACCCGGGCCGCCCGCTGCATCAGCGTGAACCAGAGTAGAGGAGCCCAACAGAGCTGCAGCAAAAATCACTTTCTTCATGGCTTTGATCTCCGACTTGTTATGAACTTCCTGGTTCGATCACATCACTCCCGACGCGACCAGTCGAAACATAATTCATGAAGCCCAGACGCTTTGCAACCGTCACGTTAGAGCGCAAAGGTAAAGGTCACCGGTCCGTCATTCACCAGAGACACCTGCATATCGGCGGCAAAGATACCGCTATGAACTGGCACCTGATTACGTTCACGCAAAACTGTGATCAGGTACTCATACAGGCTTCGCGCCGTGTCCGGCGCCGCTGCACAAGAGAAGCCGGGGCGGTTGCCGCGCCGCGTGTCAGCGGCCAACGTAAACTGCGAGACCAGCAATAGCGCACCACCGGCTTGGCTGACATTCAGGTTCATCTTGCCTTGCTGGTCAGAAAATATGCGGAAGCTGAGCAATTTTTGCGCAAAGGCGTCCATGACCGGCTTGCTATCCTGCTGCTCAATGCCCACCAGCACCAGCATGCCACGCTGTATCTCCGCGCAACGCGCACCCTCTACCGACACTGCCGCCTCACTGACACGCTGCACCACTGCCCTCATTTTGCCTCCAGCTTGTGATGAAGCGACTGTACTGCCCACACCAGCGCTTCGAGCATGGCCGGCTCCATTGCCGAGTGCCCCGCCGCATTCACCCATTTCATGACACTGCCCGGCCAGTGCCGATGCAGCGCCCAGGCCTGTTGCGGTTGGCAAACCAGATCATAGCGCCCATGCACCAACCAGGCTGGCACCCCGCGCAGCAGTGACAAGCGAGGCAAGATGGGTTCCGCACCATCCATGCCGTCGCCGGCAAAATAGTGCGTTTCCATACGCGCCAGCGCCCAGGCCGCGCGCTCGAAGCCGTCCGCCACATCCGGCTGTACCGTCAAGGTGGCGCACGCTGCTTCCCAGGCCGCCCACTGGCGTGCCAACTGACGCGCCGCCTCAGAATCGTCAAGCAACTGGCGGTGGTAGGCGGGCAATGGCCGATAGCGCTCCTGCGGCACCAGCGGCGCGACAAAATCTTCCCACGCATCGGGCTTCATGCGCGCAGCGCCGTCGCCTTCATACAGCCAGGCCAGATCCTCCGGCCGCGCCAGGAACACTCCTCGCAACACCATGCCGTGGACGCGATCCGGGAACGCCAAGGCGTAGTGCAGCGCCAGCGTTGAACCCCAGGAGCCGCCAAACAGCGACCAGCCCGACAGCGTCAGCCGCTCACGCAACACTTCCAGATCGCTGATCAGCAGATCGAGAGTATTGCGCCGCAGCTCGGCATAGGGCGTAGAGCGGCCCGCACCGCGCTGGTCGAACAGGATGATGTGCCACTTGTCAGGATTGAAGAAACGTCGCAGCGTCGGACTGCAGCCGCCACCGGGACCGCCATGCAACACCACCACCGGCCGACCGTCCGGGTTGCCGCAACGCTCAACATAAAGGCTGTGCAAGTCGTCGACACGCAAGTCAAACTGTTCGAAGGGTTCCAACTCAGGGTACAACGACATTGACGACACTCTCTCGATATTGGCGCCGTCCAGCTTACCTTGCGGTGCTGGCCCTGCAACTGCTGGTCTCGGCGTGTGGCGAGCCGCCCGCGGCCGAACAGGGCATTCGCGCAGCACTGGAGGACATGGCGACGGCATTGGAGCAACGCGACAGCGGCGTGATCGGCAACCATCTCGACGAACAGTTCCAGAGTAACGGCGGCCACGGTATCAGTAATCGCAAAGATGCCATGCGGCTATTGCTGGCCGTGTTCTATCGACACCAAAGCATCTCGGTGACACTGACCAACATCGAGGTCACGCCCGACGGCATGAACCGTGATCGCGCCAGTGCCAGTTTCAATGCCCTTACCACAGGCGGTGATGGCGGGCTGCTGCCGGCCAGCGCGCAACTGTACCGGGTGGAAAGCGATTGGCAACTCAGTGATGGTGAGTGGCGCATGACCCGTTTACAGGCCAAGCGCGCACTCGAACCCTGAGCTTAGTCGTCAGCGTCCTGACCCAACTCGTCTTCCATGCCGAGTTCCTTGATCTTGCGGGTCAGCGTATTGCGCCCCCAACCGAGCAAGGTTGCCGCATCGCGACGACGACCGCCGGTGTGCTTGAGCGCCACCTCGATCATGGCACGCTCAAATGCTGGCACCGCTTCATCCAGTATGCTGCGACCACCGGATGACAAGGCACGGTCTGCCCACAGACGCAGACCTTTTTCCCAGTCACCACCGGTCTCCGGTTTGGCTTCCTGCTGTTTCAGTTCCGGCGGCAAATCATCCACCAGCACCTCACGACCGGACGCCATCACCGTCAGCCAGCGACAGGCGTTTTCCAGCTGCCGAACATTGCCCGGCCAGGACAGCGACGCGATATAACGCTCGGTATCCTTGTGCAGGGTTTTGGCTTCCACGCCGAGCTCGCGTGCGGCGCGCTGCAGGAAGTGACGCGCCAATCTCGGGATGTCTTCGCGACGCTCACCCAGTCGCGGAATGTGGATACGGATGACGTTAACGCGGTGGAACAAGTCCTCGCGAAAATCGCCGTCCTTGACCAGCTTTTCCAGATTCTGGTGCGTGGCGGCGATAATCCGCACATCGACCTTGATCGGTGTGGTCCCCCCGACGCGGTAGAATTCACCTTCTTGCAATACCCGCAGCAATCGCGTCTGTGCTTCCAGCGGCATATCGCCGATTTCATCCAGGAACAGCGTGCCGCCATTGGACTGTTCAAATCGGCCGATACGCTGCGCGTTGGCACCGGTAAAGCTGCCCTTCTCATGACCGAACAGCTCCGACTCGATCAGGTCCTTCGGGATGGCCGCCATGTTCAACGCCACAAACGGCTTTTCCTTGCGCACCGAGTGACGGTGTAGCGCACGCGCCACCAATTCCTTACCGGTACCGGACTGACCATTGATCAGCACCGTAACGTTGGAGTGGGACAGGCGACCGATGGCACGAAACACTTCCTGCATGGCCGGCGCTTCACCGATGATTTCGGTCGGCAGATCCACCGGCTGTTCCACCGGCACGCCATTCTGTTCGGCGCGGTGGCGCAAGGCACGTTTGACCAGCGCGACCGCCTCGTCAACATCGAACGGTTTCGGCAGGTATTCGAACGCGCCACCCTGATAGGAGGCCACGGCAGAATCCAGATCGGAATGCGCGGTCATGATAATGACCGGCAAATCAGGATACTTGCGCTGCAATATTCGCAGCATGCGCAAACCATCGGTGCCAGGCATGCGCACATCCGAAATCAGCACGTCCGGCTGGCTGACACCATCTTCCAGTTCATTCAGCGCATCATCGGCATCTTCATAGCAATGTGCGGAGAATCCCTCCTGACCAAGCGCTTTTTCCAACACCCAGCGAATTGAACGGTCATCATCGATGACCCAAACATTGGCGCTCATAGTAGTGGACTCTCTCCATCAGTTGGTGCCGGCTCAAGCGGTAACAGCAGACTGAACACCGTTTTGCCCGGCACACTCTCACATTCAATCAATCCGCGGTGCTGATTCATGATCGATTGCGCGATCGACAAACCCAAGCCAGATCCATTGGCCCGCCCACTCACCATCGGATAGAACAGTGTTTCTTTCAGGTCATCCGGTATGCCCGGACCGTTATCTTCAATATCAATACGCGCCACCAGACGGTGTCGCTGCACACCGATGGTGAATTGCCGCAACGCGCGTGTACGCAATACGATGCGACCACCCTCAGTGTGACTTTCCGTCACCGCCTGCACCGCATTACGCACCAGATTCAGCACTACCTGCACCAGCTGATCCCGATCAGCCGGCAACTCCGGTAACGACGGATCATAGTCCCGATCAATGCGCACCCCTTCCGGATGCTCCGCCAACAGCAGTTGCCGGACATGCTCCAGGCATTCGTGCACATTGACGTCGACAATGTTCGGCAGCTTGCGCGGCCCGAGCATGCGGTCGGCCAGATTTCTGAGCCGGTCCGCTTCATGAATGATGACGCGGGTGTATTCACCCAGCTCCGGATCCGGCAATGCCCGCTCAAGAAGTTGGGCAGCGCCACGGATGCCGCCCAGCGGGTTCTTCAATTCATGGGCCACGCCGCGCACCAGCGCCCGCGTTGCCTGATTGGCATGGATCAATGCCTCTTCCCTGGTGATGCGCAGCAACCGGTCGAGCGGCTGGATTTCCACCAGCAAGGTGGCCGGCTGTCCCGGCTCATTCAGGTGGCTGACGCTGTAATCCACCGTGATTTCATTGCCCGGCGCGACATGCAGATGCGCTTCACGCCGGGTAAAGGGATGTCCCCGTTGTATGCACTGTTCCAGTGCCAGCCGCACTTCTTCGTCGGCAAAAAAGTAATCGGGCAATGGCGCGCCTAACGCCCGACTTGCACTGGTTGAGAGCAAAATTTCTGCAGCCGGATTCAAATAACGCACGACCAGATCGCCATCGAGCAACATGACTGCTGTGCGCAAATGGTCCAGCAAGCGCTTGTGTAGCGACGTTTCAGTAACAGAAATCATGCCCATACCCGCAGAAAAGCAATTTTCAGGCCACAACAGGCATCGCTTTTGGGCACGCGCGCCCCTGATTGTTGGCCCGGAGGGAGACCATTGTAGGTCGAGGGGGATGAATGAGCACCAAAATGGTGCTCATTCTCAGGATCACCGGTTTACGCTGGCCCGGTGCGCGTAGAACACCACTGGCTCGGCACTGCCAAGGGTCTCGCCATTTTCATCGACCACGCGCGCATTGAGGGTGTGCTCGCCGGGGGTCAGAAGCGGGATCACAAACTTGCCATCAGTCATCGGCACCGGCGAACCGTTGTCGGTGACCTCGAGCTTGTGGTTTGGGCCGGGCCTGGGGGCCACCGTCACCGCCACCGGCACCGGCTCGTAATGATTCTGGAAATGCTTGCCCGCCTGCGGTGAAGAAATGCGCACAGAAAATTGTAGCGGCGCCTGCAGTGGCTTGGTTGGCGGTGCCACCGGTATCACCGGGTTGCGCATGTTGACGCTGTTGGGCTCTTTCACCTCCAGCTCCTGCGCACCGTCTACCGGCTCATCACTGAACACCACACTGCCGTCCTTGCCGATATGCCGGTAGATGCGCTTTGGCTCCACCGGCGGCGGTGCCTCATCCGGTATTTCCTCGACCACCAGCTCTGCTTCCGCATGCACCGGCAGCACCATCAGGGACGCGCCGCCAGCAAGGCTGGCCAGCAACAGCATCAGAACCTTCTTTTTCATGGTGTTCTCTCCAGCAATGCCCGCAGTGTCGCGCCTTCCGGGGCCAAAAAAAAGGGGGGCTCGCGAATCGGGTACGCGTCCTTTCCCGGCGCCGGCACAGGACCATAGCTCTGCAGGAGCCAGCCTGCTGGCGAATCGGACCCTGGCGAAGGCCGGTTCGCTTGCAGGCAAGCTCCTACGGGCCCGGACACGTACGGGGGCGAAGGGCAAAAAAAAGGCCGCTTGCGCGGCCTTTTTCGTTCTGTGCAGTAAAGCTTACACAGAGTAGTACATGTCGAACTCGACCGGGTGCGGGGTCATGTTCAGACGCTCGATCTCTGCACGCTTCAGACCGATGTATCCGTCGAGCATGTCCTTGGTGAACACGTCGCCAGCCAGCAGGAAGTCGTGATCGGCTTCCAGCGCGTCCAGCGCCATGGTCAGGGTGTGGGACACGGTCGGGATGTCCTTCGCTTCTTCCGGCGGCAGCTCGTACAGATCCTTGTCCATGGCATCGCCCGGGTGGATCTTGTTCTTGATGCCGTCCAGGCCTGCCATCAGCAGAGCCGAGAAGCACAGGTACGGGTTGGCTGACGGATCCGGGAAGCGGGTCTCGATGCGACGCGCTTTCGGGCTGGAAACCCAAGGAATCCGGATAGACGCCGAACGGTTGCGGGCGGAGTACGCCAGCATGACCGGTGCTTCGAAGCCCGGCACCAGACGCTTGTAGGAGTTGGTGGAACCGTTGGTCAGGGCATTCAGGGCACGTGCGTGCTTGATGATACCGCCGATGTAGAACAGGGCAGTCTCGGACAGGCCGCCATACAGGTCGCCAGCAAACAGGTTCTTGCCATCCTTGCTCAGGGACTGGTGTACGTGCATACCTGAACCGTTATCGCCAATCAGCGGCTTCGGCATGAAGGTAGCAGTCTTGCCGTAAGCGTGGGCAACGTTCCATACGCAGTACTTAAGGATCTGAACTTCGTCAGCTTTCTTGGTCAGGGTGTTGGCGCCAACGCCGATTTCACACTGGCCAGCGGTGCCCACTTCGTGGTGGTGCACTTCGATCTGCAGACCCATCTGCTCCATCGCGGCACACATGGCAGCACGCAGGTCGTGCAGGCTGTCCACCGGCGGAACCGGGAAGTAACCGCCTTTAACGCCCGGACGGTGACCGATGTTGTTCTTCTCGAAGTCGTCGCCGGATACCCAGGCAGCTTCTTCAGAGTAGATTTCGTACATGGCGCCCTGCATGTCGGACTTCCACTTCACGGAATCAAAAATGAAGAATTCCGGCTCCGGGCCGAACAGCGCGGAATCCGCGATGCCGGTGGACTTCAGGTACTCTTCAGCGCGCTTGGCGATGGAACGCGGGTCGCGCTCGTAGCCCTGCATGGTGGACGGCTCTACGATGTTACAACGCACGATCACGGTGGAAACGTCGGTGAACGGATCGATAACAGAGGCGCTGTCATCCGGCATCAGGATCATGTCTGACTCGTTAATGCCCTTCCAGCCAGCGATGGATGAGCCATCGAACATCTTGCCTTCGGTGAAGAAGTCGTCCTTCACTTCGGTGGCAGGAATGCTGACGTGCTGTTCTTTACCGCGGCTGTCGGTAAAGCGCAGGTCTACCCACTTAACGTCATTGTCTTTGATCAGCTTGAGAGTCTTTGCAGACATGGTGTTGCGTCCTCCCGGGAACAGCGTGAATTTGAATTTTCGGCCGGCGTGCACTTCCGGCGCATTGCCCAGCGAGGCAGCAATTAACGTGCCACTGCACCACACCGGGGATTTGCCTTGCGGCAACGGAGAATTGACCTCGATCTGCACCACATTTGTGCACGTTAGAGCTGATTGCCCACGTATGGTGCGTACTCGCCGGCTGCCGTCCCCCGTTTGAGTCACATCGCCAGATTGCTGCCCGGCGACGGGGCCTAATCATCCTCGTCTCGCCAGCCGGATACAATGCCTGCGATCAAAGAAATCCGGCGGCATACGGGGCTTTCAGGCCGCCACCGACAAAATTATCGGCGCGCCGCCCGGCCCGCCTGCCGATCGAACGTTTTTTGATCATTCCGGATGGGTGGCTGCGTTACGCGCAGCAGGCGACGTACAGGTGTCGTCGCAGGGGGCGTTCTAGTCGGGCGCGTGCTGCACGCGCAGGATGACAAACACTTCCCGCTCGCGGCGGCCGGTCTCGAGCACCAGATGGCCGTTGACGCGACACCAGGCCGGAATGTCGTTGAGGGCGCCGGGATCAGTGCAGATCACTTCCAGCTCGTCGCCATCCTCCAGCTGCGCAACCCGATTCTGGGTGCGAATGACCGGCATCGGGCATAACAAGCGACGGGCGTCGAGTTGCTCGCGCGCGCTCATTTCTCCCCCACATGCCAGTCAGGCAGCACCGCATCCTTGCGCAGCGGCGCCACCGTCAACTGGCGACAGACACCGTCCGGCGTGCGCAATTCCAGCGTCACCGCTTCGGCGTCACGGCCCTGGGAGTAACGTGCAACGATGGCAGCCGCCAATTGCTCTTCATCCGCCGAGTCGAACTTGCCGTCCACCAGCGCCAGCGGGCCGTTATGGCTGACCGGATGCATGCTGGTGAACTGGTAACGGTAGCCCTCAAGAAACTGGTTCTCGCCGGCCTCGCGGCTGACGATCAGTTTGAAGTGTGGGCGCGGACGAATATGGCGGCCGACCTTGAGCAGCATGATGTCATCCAGCTCATAGTCGCGTTTGTCGCGCGCCTGCCACAGATCCACCAGCTTGCGCGAATAGACTTCGTTGGTGAGGAAACAGCAGCCGCCAGCGGGCTGGGCGTAATCGTCCAGACCGAAGTGCCTGGCCAACGCCATCTGCGGTTTGCGGTTACGGCCGTGAAAATCGTACAGCTTGTCGCGATCAACCCAGCCTTCGCGTTCGGGCAAGGTCTCAGGCATGTGCTTGGCGCACAGCGGTCGCAGCAGGCGATCTTCAGCGCCGGACTCTCGACCGATCATCGGCAAGGTCTGCTTGCGCTGCGACTTCGGCCGCTGGCCCACCACTTCGCCGGTAATGATGAAATCAAAGCCCTTGTCTGCTGCCAGCTCACGCGCCTTGTTGAGCATCAGGTTGGCCTTGCCGACCATGAAGATCTTGCAGTCCAGACAGGGGTTCATGTGGCTGCCGTACCCATGCTTCGGGTTCAGCACCACGTCCTTGTACTCTTCGGAAATATCGATGATGTGCAGCTTGATGCCGAGCAGCTCGGCGACCCACAGCGCATTGTTGCGCTTGTCCTTATCCTTGTCTTTTTCGCGGATGGCATGGGTATGGCCTTCCACGCAAAAGCCGGTGTAGAAGTTCACGCCTTCCACTTCGATGCCCTGCTCCTGCATCACCTTGACGGCAAGCATGGAGTCGAGTCCTCCGGAAACCAGAGCAATGGCGCGACGTTGCAGGGGTTGTGCAGACACGGGGCAATTCATCCAGCGGCACAGGCCGCGGTCATTCATGGGGCGCGAAGTATAGCAACCGATCGGCACGGCGCTCCACCCGCGTGCCCGATGCAAGCGTTAACGACTGAAAAAGATGGCGAATTTACTGGAAGCTGTGCTGGCACCAGGCGATGCGCTGGCCCGGCGTCTCACCCCAGAATGGCAGGCGCTCCTGGCGCAGCCGTGCCTCGACAGCGCGGGAGCGCTGCACCAGACCGACATCGTTGGCGATCTGGATGTTCAGGCCGGGGCGGGCGTTGAGCTCAAGAATCATCGGCCCCTGCTTCTCGTCGAGCACCAGATCGACGCCGAGATAACCGAGCCCGGTGAGTTCATAGCAGGTGCTGGCCATCAGCAGAAATTCCTGCCAGTTCGGCAGTTGCACGCCGGCCACCGGATTGGCGGTATCCGGATGCCGCTGGATTTTCATGTTGTGCCAGGTGCCACCACTGGTGATGCCAGTGGCGAGATTGACGCCAACACCGATAGCGCCCTGATGCAGGTTGGCCTTGCCGTGACTCTGGCGTGTGGGCAAACGCAGCATTGCCAGAATCGGATAACCGCGCAGCACGATGATGCGAATGTCCGGCACACCTTCAAAACTGATTGAGGAAAACACCGAATCCGGCTTGACCCGATATTCAACGATGGCGCGATCACGATGACCACCGAGCGAGTAGATACCGGAAAGAATGCCGGAAATATGAAACTCGAGATCATCCAGCGACAGCAGCTTGCCGCCACCGGCGCGATACAGGCCCTCGAAGCGATCATTCACCACCAGCACGCCATCGCCACCGGCGCCCTGCGCGGGCTTGATCACGAAATCACTGTGAGGACGCAAAATGTTGCCGAGCTCCGCAATGCCCTGCTCGGTGTCGATCACGCCGTAGAGCGGCGGCACGCGCAAGCCAGAATCCATGGCGCGCGCCTTGGTCAGCAGCTTGTCGTCCACCAGCGGATAAAGATGGCGTTGGTTGTACTGCAACACCAGATCACAATTGCGCTGATTGATGCCGAGCACACCGCGCTGGCGTAACGCTTTCCAGGTCTGGATGCCGAACACGGCTAGCGCTCCGTTCCTGATGCCATCGCCTTGAAGCGCACCAGCTCAGTCAGGCGATAGCCGCGATAGTGACCGAGCAACAGCATCAGGCTGACCAGAATCAGCAGCACGCCCGGGAAGGTAAAGAAGATGTACACCAGAGGCGGTGGCGTCATCAGCAGGTGCGCGAGAATCGCAGCGACCAGCGTGCCGACTGCAACCTTCACCGAATGCGCACCGCCTCGTTCTTCCCACACCACCGACAGGCGCTCGATCACCATGGTCAGAATCACCATCGGGAACAGCGCCACCGACACGCCTTCTTCCACGCCCAGCTTGTGCGACATGACGCTGATACTGAGGATCAACATCACCACAAACGTCAGCACGATGGACAGCCGCGGCAACAGCTGCAAACGCAAGTGTTCAAGATAGGAGCGCAGCGACAAGCCGAGCGCTGTCACCACAACGAACAACAGTACGCCCCACAGCACATCGGTTTGACGAAACGCCAACGCCACCAGCACCGGCGTAAAGGTGCCCAGAGTTTCCAGACCGATCAGGTTACGCAAACATAGAATCAGCAACACGCCGATCGGGATCATGATGATAATGCGGAACGTGTGCTGCGCCTGCAGCGGCAGGTCGTACAGCGACAGCGTCCAGAACGAGCGCTCCTGCAACGGTTGCACTGACTGCGCCAACTGAATCGCACTCATCTCGTTCTTGCTGACATTGAAGCCCACCTGCAAACGGCGGCCACCTTCGATTTTTACTAATGGCTTGTCGCCGGACCACCAGATCAGACGGTCTTCAGGCAACCCCTGATTGCCATTGTCCGGATTGAAATAGAGCCAGCGCTCGCCGTTGTAACTGCGCAACCACAGCTCCGGCTCCTGCTGCGATTGCTGCTGGCCGAGACGGATGGAGTGCACCTGTTCGGCAGGAATGTGCGCCGCCGCCAGCAACAGATCCACCACCCGCGCGCGGCTTTCTACCGAATAATCGCCGCGCAACAACAACTGCACGTTGTCATTATTGGCGTCATTCACACGCCGAATGGTTTCACTGATAAAGGTTTCGATGTCTGCGGATTGTTCACGAATCGGATCGAGCAATGCATCGGCGGCGAGTTTCTCCGCTCCCACCAGTGGCTCCGCCTGACGAAACTGCGGCCCCGCCTCTGCCACTTTTTCCTCGAGCATGAAGCGGCGGGTCAACACCAGACGGTAGTACAGCACCTGATGGCCATCGGCACGACGGGTTGACCAGGTCACCAGCCGGTTGTCGCCAGACTTGTGCACGTTGACGCCGTAATTATTGGAGACAAAGCTTTCGTTGAGCGTCACGAAGGCATGATTAGGCGGCACAAACATCTGCACCTTGACCGGATAATTCTTGCGCGCATCGAACTCGACCCGCGCATCGACAATCCATACCGGATCGGTTTCTGTTTCGGTCAGCGGAATGTCACGTACTACAACTTGCCAGACGATACTGGCGATACCCAGCGCCAGTAATGTCAGTGCCAACAAGGTGGCATGCAGCTGAACCGATCGCATTTATTGCGTGTCCTCAGAAGTCGGCGGTGTGGCTTGCGGTGATTCCGCTTGCTCGGCGCCAGCGCAACGCGGCGCACCCAAAACCTTGTCGGCCTCGACATCAACCAAAGCCGCAAGCGCTTGCAGCGCATCCTTGCCAAGCAGCATCGGATGACTGAATCGGCGGCGGTCGGCCAGATTCACATCCAGCAACTCCTGGCGATCACCCAGACACAGCTCAAGCTGCACCTTGGGGCGGCGCGCATAATGTTTCTCATCATCCTCATCAAAGTCCGAGGCGCGGCGCGTGATGCGCACATTGCGGTACAACGGCAACTCGAAGGTGTGCGGTGGCAGGCCATCCACGGCAAGGTCGAAGCGCACCCATTTTTCGCCCTTGCGCAGGAAGCGCTTGATATTGGTGGCGCTGAGCGACGCACTCTCGGCACCGGTGTCGACCTTGGCCGACAGCGTGACGTTGAGTGCTGGAATATAGACCTGCTCGGCACCGCCAACGATGACTTTGGCGCGCGGCGGAATCTGGGCGCTATCCTGGGCTGAGGCGCCGCAGGCGCTGATCAGAATCAGTCCGGTCAGTAGTGTACGCAAATGCATGTCGAACCCTGAGTATCCACGGGGCGACGTTCGACAGGCAGGCGCGGAAAAGGTTTAGCGGCAAATGGCCGTGGCGAGGCACCGGTCACGGTTTTGAAGCTGGCTGCCCTGATTTTCCTGTAGCGACGCAAAATCTGTCTGGCGAGACGCCCTCTTTTGACGCGCCAGTGTATTGCAGATTCGTGACCAGCACACCTGCCCACACTGTGAAAGCCTGAAAAATGAACAACTTCCGGCCGATCTGGCGGATTTGCAGGGCTACGGCTTTTTGTTGGACCGGACAGTCACGTGACGCTGCAAGTTGCCGCCAACCTGCTATAATCCGCGCCCTTTGCCACTAGCCCGGTACACCTTTGTGATTGAGAACCTGCGTAACATCGCCATCATCGCCCACGTCGACCATGGCAAGACCACCCTCGTGGACAAGCTCCTGCAGCAATCCGGCACCCTCGGAGAGCGTGCGGGCAATGTCGAGCGTGTGATGGACTCCAACGATCAGGAGAAGGAACGCGGTATTACCATCCTCGCCAAGAATACCGCCCTGAAGTGGAACGACTACCGCATTAATATCGTCGACACCCCGGGCCACGCCGACTTTGGCGGCGAGGTAGAGCGCGTGCTGTCGATGGTGGACTGCGTACTGCTGCTGGTGGATGCGCAGGACGGTCCGATGCCGCAGACCCGCTTCGTGACCCAGAAGGCGTTCGAGCAGGGTCTGAACCCGATCGTGGTGATTAACAAGATCGACCGCCCGGGCGCTCGTCCGGACTGGGTCATGGACCAGGTATTCGACCTGTTCGACCGCCTTGGCGCCACCGATGAGCAACTGGATTTCCCGGTGGTCTATACCTCCGCCATCAACGGTATCGCCGGCCTCAGCCCGGACGATATGGCCACCGACATGACGCCGCTGTTCCAGGCCATCGTCGACAAGGTCAAGGCCCCGGACGTCGATATGGACGGCCCATTCCAGATGCAGGTGTCGTCGCTGGACTACAACTCCTACCTCGGCATGATCGGCATTGGCCGTATCAAGCGCGGCAAGATCAAGAGCAACTCGCCGGTGAAGGTGATCGACCGCGAAGGCAAGATCCGCTCTGGCCGCCTGCTGACCATCATGGGCCACCATGGTCTGGAGCGCGTGGAAGTCCCGGAGGCCACTGCCGGCGATATCGTCTGCATCACCGGCCTCGACCCGCTGGATATTTCCGACACCATTTGCGACCCGAACAAGGTCGAAGCCCTGCCGCCGCTGAAAGTGGACGAGCCGACCGTGAGCATGACCTTCCAGGTCAACACCTCACCGTTCGCCGGCAAGGAAGGCAAGTACGTTACCAGCCGCAATATCCGCGATCGCCTGTATGAAGAGCTCAAGCACAACGTGGCGCTGCGCGTGGAAGACACCGACAGCCCGGATCGACTGCGTGTCTCCGGCCGTGGCGAACTGCACCTGTCGGTATTGATTGAAACCATGCGCCGCGAGAACTTCGAGCTCGCCGTGGGCCGCCCGGAAGTGATCATCAAGGAAGTGGATGGCGTCAAACAGGAGCCCTACGAGAACCTGGTGATCGATATTGAAGAGCAGCATCAGGGCCCGGTAATGGAACAGCTCGGCATCCGCCGTGGCGTAATGTCGAACATGGAGCCGGACGGCAAGGGTCGCCTGCGCCTGGAGTACCTGGCACCGTCTCGCGGCATGATCGGCTTCCGCTCCCTGTTTATGACCCTGACCAGCGGCTCCGGCATTCTCAACAGCACCTTCTCCCACTACGGCGACTTCCGCGAAGGCAAGGTGGCCGAGCGCAACAATGGCGTGCTGATCTCCAACGTTGCCGGCAAGGTACTGGCGTATGCGCTGTTTGCCCTGCAGGAACGCGGCCGTCTGTTTATTGACCCGAACGTGGAAGTGTATGAAGGCCAGCTGATCGGCATTCACTCGCGCGACAATGATCTGGTGGTGAACCCGACCAAGGCCAAGCAGCTGACCAACATCCGCGCCGCCGGCACCGATGAAAACATTGTGCTGACGCCGCCGATCCGCATGTCGCTGGAACAAGCCCTCGACTTCATCGAAGACGACGAGTTGGTTGAGGTGACACCGCAGAGCATCCGCCTGCGCAAGAAGCTGCTGACCGAAAGCGAGCGCAAGCGCGCCAGCCGCTGATACACCCTTCCCCGCAGGAGCCAGCCCACTGGCGAAAAAGCCCGGCCACAAGCCGGGCTTTTTATTTTCTCCTTCCCTCCCCACTCGCCCGCCGGTTTTCCCAGTCATTTCCTTTTATAAAGCACGCGGCGTGAACACGGATATATCCGGTTCAACCGCACGAATTGGTCCCGACGCAAAACATCCATGCGGACACCTCATAACGCCCTGAAACCACTGGCTTAGTACCGGGCAACATCAAAGTGCCATCACCCATGCTGCATCGAATTAACCCGACGTAGGTCGGGCATTGCATTTCGGGTACTCGGCGATATGGGGTATAAGATTCTGATCGAAAAAGACAAACTTCAGATCGATGCTTTTGGACTCACAGAATTAACCCGCATAAGAATAGTGGGCCCAGTTCGACCGAATAAACTGTTAGGTACTTATGAATAAATTTGAAGTCAACTTGGAAAGACTGCGGCGGCATTATGATATGTCTGTGAAAACATATGATTATGTTTCATTTTTAGACCTTTCTCATGCGCTCCGGCAGTGGGTTGAACTTAAGCCTAAACTTCCTGACTTAAATGGCTCCTTTGCATCCTCTAAATTATTCAAGACGGCATCCCCAGGAAAGAAAATATCCGTGGCGTGCAAGGGGCGAGAGTATGTATATGCGGCGTTCCCAGGAGGAATAATTACCTATGCCTCAAAGGGAGATATTTTGTCTATAGACGGGGAGCCTGAAGGTGATATGTCATTGGCAGGTCGTATCAGAATCAAAGATGGATCTCTGGAGGCGGCTGTAATGTGCATTGTAGCGAAGGGGTTAGCTGCATCCGAGAGGCGCGCAATTGAGCATTGCTCAGTTAAGCGCTGCAATTACGCGCAGTGGATGTCATCAGAGGCAATGAGGGTAGGATACTCCAAATCTGGGGAGCTAAAGTCTCTGGCAATTTCCAGAGAAATGCTCATAAAGCGAGTAGCCAACTCGCTAGATGGATCACATGTGTCTGCGGAGTCTGCGGACCAAACTAGGGAAAAGTCCAATAGGTTTGATGGGGCTGTAAAGGCAGCCATGAAGTATAAGTATGGCGGCCTCCCTGCTCCTTATTTCGTCTTGCTGAAGATTGCGCAAGATATCCTTGATGTGGCGCATCGAAAGAGATTTTCAGAATCCAACAGTACACTGAAGTCGCAGACGCCTGACGGCTCTGCTTAGCTATTCGTAAGTGCAGCAGAGACCACTCTATGGATCACGACTTTGCACACAAATTCGCGTCTCACTGGGTTCAAGCCTGGAACGCACACAACCTGGACGACATCCTGTCTCACTATACCGATGATTTTGAGATGTCCTCGCCGATAATCCGGGAGAGACTCGGGGTTGAATCAGGGCGGCTAAAGGGCAAGGCAGCAGTACGTGACTATTGGAAGAGAGGCCTGGAGGCATTTCCAGATCTACACTTTGAGTTGCAGCAGGTCCTGGTTGGCGCCAGCAGCGTCACCATCCTGTACAAAGGCCATAAGGGCATATCGTGCGAACATTTCAAGTTCAACGGTGACGGCCTGGTTTATGAAGCGTCCGCGCACTATGCATAGGATGCCGACATGGACGGGCAAGGATGCACGCGGCACCGCTCACCCTGCGGTAGACTTTTATCCGGGGCCGCGTGTCATAAAGAATTTGTTGCCCCCGTCAGATAACCACAGCCAGCATTTCATAACCCGGAGGCCCCATGCATCCAGCCGCCACACTCCACGACGCCCTGAAGCAGCTCTTTGCCGGCGTTTACTTCCTGCACGGCAGCATCCAGATGAAGCCCGGCGTGCGCATCAATCGCAATATGCTGGTGCTGGCGCATCAGGGCGAACTGACGCTAATCAATGCTGTGCGCATGAATAATGAGGGCTTGAACGCACTGGACCAACTCGGCAAAGTCACCGCGCTGGTGCGGCTTGGCGATTTCCACGGGCTTGATGATGCTTTTTATATGGAGCGCTACCGATGCGCGCTGCGGGGACAACAGGGTTCACGCACCTATAGATCGACGCCGCCAACACAGACATTTTCCGATGGCGATGCAGGGCCAGTACCAAATTCCACTTACTTCGCTTTCACCTCAGCCACCTGCCCCGAAGCGGCATTGCTGCTGGCGAACCACGGCCTGCTGATCACCACTGACAGCCTGCAGTACTACGGCAAGCAACTGCGCCACTTTTCCCTGCCGGCAAAGATGGCATTTCCGTTTCTCGGCTTTCGTCGCGGCCTGAATATCGGCCCCATGTGGCTAAAGGGCGTCACACCCAAAGGCGGCTCATTGCGCGCCGACTTTGAGCGATTGGCAGCATTGGAATTCGATGCTCTGGTTGGCGCGCACGGCGAGCCGCTACTCACTGGCGCCAGGCAAGCTTTGCGCGATGAGATCGCCCGTGTGTTCTGCTAGTTAACAATCAGAAATCGCTGCAGGTGCGCACCCACCAACGGATAGAGATCGCGGTGCACCTGATGCCCGAAGCGGCTCAGGGCATGCACGATCAGCGACCGCACCAGCACAATCGCACCGTCCAGCGGTTTGCTCACCAGCAGATTGAAGTTCAGCAGGTTCTTCGGCTCGATCGCCAACGGTACCATCAATTCTTCAATCACGCGCGATAACAACTCGATACCCTCGTGCAGATCATCGGCGCTGCCATCGCGCAACGACGCCAATACCGCATTGCCGCGCATGGCCAGACCGCCGGAAATCGGCAGCACCACGTGATGGGTGGTCGTACCTTCGATCTCCAACGGCTGCACCAGCCGATCAAAGTGGGCGATCACCGGCGGCAGGCGTTTGGTCGCAATCAAACCGCCCGCCCAGGTGACGTAATGGGTGGCGCGCGCCTTGATATCATCGGCAACCCGCCGCGCGTGGCTGACATGATGATGCCCATAGCGCGCACCAATATCGTCCAGCAGGCGCAACAGGGTATGGTCGACCACATCGCAATAGGCCTGCACCAGCAAATCAATGCCCAGCTTCTTGTCGCGCTCGCTTAAGCCACTGTCACAGCGTCGCACCAGCAATGCCAGTGACTCGGCGATATGCGGCTGCAGCGGCGCGACAATGCAAGGCTGATCCCGCCGGAAAAGCTGCGCGGCCATCAGTGCATGAAACTCTGCAGATTCTTGACCTGATCACGCAGCGTGCCGTGCTCGCCAAACAGGTGCTCGCGCCACTTTGCCTCCAGCGCCTTGGTGTCTTTCTTGTCGGGGTGAAAATCCTTGCGCGCAAACAGGCCCATCTTCGGAATAATGCGACCGATCAATCCACGACGGCCCAACATCAGACCCAGTCCCTTGATCAGATCCTTGCGATCAAACAGCTTGCCCTCGCGCGCCAGCAGGTAGAACCAGCTGCCAAATACCGCCGGCAGCATCACCGCCGTCACCACAGGAAATGCCAGCAGCCGTTCCATGCGTCGATTGCCCACCTGTTCATATACCTTGAACGCCACAGCCTTGTGCTCCAGCTCTTCCATGGCATGCCACAACCACAGCTGCAGCATTTCCGGGTCACCGTTTTTCTGGAAATGCTCGTCGGTCAGAAGTTGTTCGCCCACCAGTGCTGTGAAATGCTCCATAAAAGTGGTGAACGCCAACTGCTGACTGTGCGGAAACCATTCCAGTACTTTCAGTGCCATGCTGACCGCCGCCTCCGGGACTTTCACATTGATCCCCTGTTCGATCATCAGCGCATTCAGGCGCTCGTGTTCGCGTCCGTGAATCGCTTCCTGCCCCATAAAGCCCGCCACTTCGGCCTTGAGTACCGGGTCACTAATGCGATCACGGAAATGCCTGACCGACTCCATAAAAAAGCGCTCGCCCGGTGGAAAAAAACCGGACAACACCGCGATGAATGTTGTCGCCGTGGCATTGTTGGCCACCGGGTATCGGGGCGCATCTTCAGGAATACGAAAGTCGAGCTGACGCGGCGGGATGCCAACACTGGCACCGGCGAGTTTGCGCGCTGTCTGGGCGGGTGCAGTCACTGCGTTCATGTAACCTCCTGGACGTCATACATGATCGGCCCTGAATAACTTCAGGATCCCAATGACCTCAGTCTTGCTTGTGCCCACAAACCTCAGAAGGTTATCTTCAGACAGAAATCGGTCACGGGAGGCCAGGCATGACCGTATCCGTGTCATCGCCAGACAGTGTTTTGCTCGCCCACTATGGCGAGATGCTGTGTAAATTAATGGAAAAACAAGGAATTACCGCAGAACAGGTGCTCGAAGGCACCGGGCTTCAGCGCGCCCAGCTCAGCGAGCCCGGGCGACGCATGTCATTGGCGGCCACCCTGCGCATGTTACGCAATGTGCGCGCCATCGACCCCTCACCGAATCTCGGCGTGCGCATGGGCGCGCCGATGGATATCGGCAGCCATGGCTTTCTCGGCTATGCCGTTCAGTCCAGCCGCACGCTGGGCGAAGCCTTTGCGCTGGCCATTCGGTTCGTGCGCACGCGCACTAGTCTGCTGGATGTACGTATCGAGCGTCACAGCGCCAGCGCCGCATTGGTAATGGAGGAACGCTATGACCTGGGCGATCTCAAACCGATGATTGCCGATGCGCTGGTCACGTCAATTCTCACCATCGGCTACAAGTGGTTTGGCGTGATTCTCGCGCACCAGATTGAAATCGACATCCCTGGCAAGGAACTCACCCACCACCGCAGTTGGCGCGAGCAGGCCGGATTAAAACTCAACTTCGGCAGCGCACTGCTGCAGATCCACTTCCCGTCGCAATGGCTGGATACGCCACTGAGCACCGCCGACCCGCAACTGGCGGCGCTGGCGGCGCAGCGCTGCGAAGAGGAGTTGCGGTTGGCTGGCGAGGACACCGACATCGTAGTGCGTGTGCGCGAGCTGGCCCGGCAGCACCTCACGGCTGACAACGCCCTCGACGTTATCGCCGACACCCTGCATCTGACCACGCGCACCCTGCGCCGACGCCTGCAACAGGCCGGCACCAGCTATCTGGAACTGGTGGAACAACTGCGCCGCAAACTGGCCGAGGAGCATCTGCTGCACTCGGAAAAATCCGTCGATGAGATCGCAGCACTGCTCGGCTACAGCGACCCTTCCAATTTTGGTCGCGCGTTTCGGCGCTGGCACGGCTGCTCGCCGCGCCAGTTTCGCGATGCCCGCAAGGTCCGCTAACGGCATCACAGTCCGCACGGGGACAGTGGCGATGGTTTGCGCCATACTCTGACGCGATTCCAATAACAGCAGGATGCACAGTATGGGGATGCTGATTGCAGCGATCGTTGCCCTGATCGTTGGCATAGCGCTGGAGCAGTACGCCGGTGCCGTGGCACTGGCGATATTGATCGGCTTTCTGGTGAAGTACCGCGAGCTCAGCCGGCTGGTTGGCTTTCAGCATGAGCAGATTGTTTACCTTACGGAAAAGGTGAAGCTGCTGACCACGGCATCGGCACCAGCTGAGGAACAGCCGTCGCGCGCGCCCGTCGCCGATGCCGAGCCTTCGCCTGAACCGGAAGCCACAACCACAGTCGAACCGGCCGCACCCGCCTCAGCAATAACACAACCCGCCGCGCCAGACCCTGAGCCGCAAACCGATCCCTATGTGCGCGACGTGCCGAAACCTGCGGCGCCAGCATTAAAACCTGCCGCGCATGTCCGCCAGACCCGCACACCTGCCACCAACAGCAAAACCTTGCTGTCAGTGTGGGCCGCCAGCCCGCTTGGCAAAATGCTGGCGCGTACCAACATGATCACCCGCGTCGGCATTGTCATTCTGTTTCTCGGCGTTTCGTTTCTGGTGAAATACGCGGCGGAAAGCATCACGGTACCGATTGAACTGCGCTTTGCCGGCATCGCAGCCGCAGCGCTGGTGGTGTTTGTGATCGGCTGGCGCCTGCGTCACAGCCGTCGCGATTATGCGCTGTTGCTGCAAGGTGCCGCGGTTGGCACCTGGTATCTGGTCACCTATGCCGGCATGAAGGTCTACCCGATCATGCCACCGTCCGTGGGCTTCTTGCTGTTGCTGGGCTTGTCGGTATTTGCAGCGCTGATGTCGGTGACACAGGATGCAAAATCGCTGGCGGTGTTTGGCATTCTTGGCGGCTTTCTGGCGCCGATTCTTGCCTCCACCGGCGAAGGCAGTCACGTCATGCTGTTCAGCTATTACGCCATTCTGAACGCGGGCATCGTCGCGATCGTCTGGTACAAGAGCTGGCGCGCGCTGACGCTGATGGGATTCATCTTTACCTTCATCATCAGTGTCGCCTGGGGGGTGACCCGCTATCAGGCGGAGATGTTTGCCAGCACTGAACCTTTCCTGCTTCTGTTCATGCTGTTTTATGTGGCGGTGGTAATGATGTCTGCGCTGCGCAAGCGTTGGCCGCCGCATTCCTTTATCGATGGCCCGATTCTGTTTGGCACGCCGGTTATCGGCTTTACGTTACAGGCCACGTTGGTGGAGCAGTTCGAGTACGGCATGGCATGGAGCGCGTTGGGCTTCGGTCTGTTCTATCTTGGCATCACTGCACTATGGTGGCGTCTGCTGACGGAGCGCGCCCTGCTGCTGCGCGAATCCCTGACCGCCATCGGCGTCATCATGCTGACGCTGGCGATACCCTATGCGTTTGATCATGACGTCACGGCGCTGGCGTGGGCGTTCGAGGGCGCCGCCGCAATCTGGTTGGCGGCGCGCCAGCAACGCAACTGGGGTGGACTGCTGGCACTGCTGGTGCAAATTGGTGCCGGCATTTCATGGCTGATGCACTCGCCCGCGCTGGGCGAGCATCTGTTTTTCAATGCTGGTTACGCCAGCAGTTGCGCGATTGCGCTGGTGGCACTTTGGAGCGCATGGATACTGCGCGATCAGCCGGCCGCGTTCTGGGTACGCCTGCTGCACGTGCCGATTCTCGGCTGGGGACTAGCCTGGTGGTTCGCCGCCGGTGTCTGGCAACTCGATGGCCACCTGCCCCATGAGCAACTTTCGTCAACGCTACTGCTATTTGTCTCGATCAGCCTGATCGTCTTGCAATGGCTGCGTGCGCGTTATCAATGGCAAGCGCTGGCACCGGTGCCGTTGGCACTGTTGCCGCTTGCGGTGGTGCTCACACTGAGCTTTAAAAATTTTGGCTCACACCCATTTTCTGCCTTTGGCTATATCGCCTGGCCATTTACCTTTGCCACTCTGTACTGGCTGTATAACCGGCGTCACTTTTTCTTTGGCATCACCAGTAAGGCAGAGAAGCCCTGGCACCTGGTCAGTTATCTCACCATGACATTGGTGGCGGCGCTGGAGGTCGACTGGCAAATCCAGCAACTCACCAGCGTTGATAGCTGGACGCTTATTGGCGTTGGACTGGTGCCGCTTGGCGCCATTGGCATTGCCCTGAAGGCGCGTTTGTGGCCGGCTTATCTGAATCAACTGTATCGCCGCGATATCGTCGCAGTGCTGTTTGCCACGCTGATCATCAATCTTCTCATCGGTCTGTTTGTGAAGCCGCTGGTGCGTCCGCTACCCTACTGGCCGCTGCTCAATCCGCTCGACCTGTGGCAAATCTGCATTCTGGTTTGCGCCGGCCTCTGGTGGCGCAACATTCAGTCATCGCTGCAGCCTGCAATTGCTCCGGCGGCGGGCCTATGGACACTGGCGGCGCTGACATTCCTCTATCTCAATATCCTGCTGCTGCGCACCGTGCATGCATTTACCGGCATGAGCTTCCAGATCGAACACATGCTGAAAAGTGATCTGGTGCAAACCTGTCTGTCGATCTTCTGGGCGTTGCTCGGTGTCGGGCTGGTAGTCGCTGCCAACAAATTGCGCAAACGCGAAATCTGGATTGTCGGCATGGGATTGATCGGCGTGGTGGTCATCAAGCTATTTCTGGTGGACCTGTCCAACAGCGGCACGATTGAACGCATTGTGTCCTTTATTGTGGTTGGCCTGCTGCTGCTCGGCGTGGGCTATCTGGTACCGCTGCCAGAGCGTGCGCCGGAGCAGCCCGATACTCATGCCGAGGACAGCGCATGAAAGCATTACTGATCACAATTGTGGCCCTGCTGGTTGGCGCGCTGTTACTGGCGGGGGCCGGCTATATCGCCTGGCAACATTATGGCGATGACTTTATTGCCGACTCGCGCGCCGGCATTGAGGAAGGCATCGCTTATGCGAAAACCGCCAGCGACCGGGATTGCTATCAACGCACCCTGCACAAGCTCAATGCCTGCAACGGCTTTAGCTGCACGATCAGAACCAAGTTGTTTGCTGAACACTGTATGAAGCATGCCGCCACCATCACCGACTTCTGTGATGACATTCCCGGCGCCACATCTTTTATCGACTTCGCGTTCTGGAGTGCAGATACCTGCGCTGACGAGGCACCAGACAATAGCGGTTGCGATTCTGTGCTGCAGGAAGTGGGCAAGCATTGCATGCGTGTTCACCGCGACTCCAACGCCGCGCAAGACGTCAACGGCGATACCGGGCCGACAAAATAAAACGGGGCGCTGCCTGATGGCAGCGCCCCGCTCGGCCTTACCTGAGGGTGATCAGTTCAGATCAAAGCGATCTGCATTCATCACCTTGTTCCAGGCACTGACGAAATCAGCGAGAAATTTCTTCTCGTTGTCCGCCTGCGCATAGACTTCCGCCAGGGCACGCAACTGCGAGTTGGAACCGAACACCAGATCCACGCGGGTTCCGGTCCACTTCAACTTGCCACTCTTGCGATCACTGCCCTCGTAAACGCCAGCGTCCTCTTTCGAAGGTTTCCACTGCGTGCTCATATCGAGCAGGTTAACAAAGAAGTCATTAGTCAACTTGCCGGGCCGCTTGGTGAACACACCATGCTTGCTCTTGCCGACATTGGTGTTGAGCACACGCAAGCCGCCGATCAGCACAGTCATCTCCGGCGCACTGAGTTTGAGCAACTGCGCCTTATCCACCAGCATTTCCTCCGGCGACACGCTGTACTCTTTTTTCTGGTAGTTGCGGAAGCCATCGACCACCGGCTCCAGCGGCGCAAACGCCTCGACGTCGGTCTGTGCCTGCGTCGCATCGGTGCGACCAGGCGCAAACGGTACGCTCAGCTTGTGGCCAGCATCAGCCGCCGCCTTTTCAATTGCCGCGGCACCGCCGAGCACAATCAGGTCCGCCAGCGATACCTGCGGTTTGCCGGCGGCATTGAACGTGGCTTGTACACCTTCCAGCGCCTTCAGCACTTTCTTCAGCTGCTTCGGCTGGTTTGCCTCCCAATCTTTTTGCGGCGCCAGACGAATGCGCGCGCCATTGGCACCGCCGCGCATATCGGAGCCACGGAAGGTGGACGCGGATGCCCATGCGGTGGAGACCAACTCGGACACCGACAATCCGGTGTCGAGAATCGCTGCTTTCAACGCGGCGACGTCCTTGCTGCCAATGGCCTTGCCCTTGGCTGCCGGCACCGGGTCCTGCCAGATCAGTTCTTCCTTCGGTACTTCCGGGCCGAGGTAACGATTGATCGGCCCCATGTCGCGGTGCGTCAGCTTGTACCAGGCACGTGCAAACGCATCGGCAAACTCGTCCGGATTCTCATGGAAGTGCTTGGAGATCTTGCGGTAGGCCGGGTCTTCGCGCAGCGCGATATCGGTGGTCGCCATCATCGGCGCATGGCTGCGCTTGGGATCATGTGCATCCGGCACCGTGCCTTTACCGGCGCCGACCTTCGGCGTCCACTGGTGTGCGCCCGCCGGACTCTTGGTCAACTCCCACTCGTAGCCAAACAGGGTATCGAAGTAGCTGTTATCCCAGGTGATTGGCGTCGGTGTCCACGCGCCTTCCAGTCCACTGGTGATGGTATCGACACCCTTGCCGACTCCCTGACTGTTGGCCCAGCCAAAACCTTGCGCCTCAATCGGGGCGGCTTCCGGCTCCGGACCGACTTGCGCCGCATCGCCGGCACCGTGGGTTTTACCGAAGGTGTGACCGCCAGCAACCAGCGCCACGGTTTCATAATCGTCCATCGCCATGCGGGCAAAGGTTTCGCGGATATCCACCGCTGCCGCCAGCGGATCGGGATTACCGTTCGGACCTTCCGGGTTGACATAGATGAGACCCATCTGCACCGCAGCCAGCGGATTTTCCAGATCACGTTTGCCGCTGTAACGTTTGTCACCCAGCCACTCACGCTCGGAGCCCCAATAGATATCTTCTTCCGGCTCCCAGATATCGACACGACCACCACCGAAGCCAAAGGTCTTCAGACCCATGGACTCGAGCGCGACGTTACCCGCCAGAATCATCAGGTCGGCCCAGGAAATCCTGTTGCCGTATTTCTGCTTGATCGGCCACAGCAAGCGGCGCGCCTTGTCCAGGTTGCCGTTATCCGGCCAGCTGTTAAGCGGCGCGAAGCGCTGGTTTCCGGTACCACCGCCGCCACGGCCATCACCGGTACGGTAGGTGCCGGCACTGTGCCACGCCATGCGGATAAAGAACGGGCCATAGTGGCCGTAGTCGGCGGGCCACCAGTCCTGCGAATCGGTCATCAGGGCGTGCAGGTCTTTTTTCAGTGCCTTGTAATTAAGCTTGCCGAACTCTTTGCTGTAATCGAAACCCTCGCCCATCGGATTCGAGGCAGGGGCATGCTGGTGCAGGATCTTGAGGTTCAACTGGTTTGGCCACCAGTCCTGATTGGCGGTGCCCTTGTCACCAAGCTTGGTGCGGGAACCGTGCATTACCGGGCATTTGCCGGCGCCGCTGGCGTTGCTTGCGTCCATGACTCTCTCCCTTTATCTAGTGCGAGTTGCGTGAATGTCTGACTGCCCAATGGCCACCAGTACATCAATATCCGTCCATTGGTTAAAGCTGATAGTTACTTATAAATTAATAGCCATTAACTATAGCATCGCAGTGCACCGGATCCGCTCCGGAATCCTTTGACCAGTATGATCTCCTGTTTTTCCAGGGTGAACTGGACAGGCGTCCTTATCCACTGATATCACCCTGTGTGATGCAATCTGCCGCAGGCAGATGACAACAGCATGTTCACCTGTGACCGATGCGGAGGCCGTCATGGCATTTGATCAGGGATTGGCGGAACGCGTCCGTGATGCGCTCAACAATCAGGCAGGCATTGTCGAGAAGACGATGTTTGGCGGTCTGGCATTCATGCAGCGCGGCCACATGTTCGTCGGCATCATCGGCGACCAACTGATGGTGCGAGTTGGCCCGGCAGCCTATCAGGCTGCATTGGCCGACGCGCACGTGACGGACATGGATTTCAACGGCAAGCCGATGCGCGGCTATGTGTTTGTCGAGGCCGCCGGCTATGAGGATGATGCCGATCTGGCACGCTGGATCGACCGCGCTCTTGCCCCTATCGCAACGCTAGCAGAGAAGTGAGCGTTATCTGGGTTTCGGCAACGCGCACACCTGACGAATGCGTTCTGCCGGCACGCGTAACTGCTTGAGCAGGTACTCGGCAAAGTCCGGCGCGTAGGGCTGCTCAGCGATGGCATTTTGCATGCACAACAGCCAGGCATCACGCTCGGCATCACCGATGTCGAGATGGCGGTGCGCACCGGGAATATTGATGGCGCCGTATTTCTCCGCGTAACGGCGTGGCCCACCCAGCCAGGCGCACAGAAACCGCGCCAGCTTGTCGCGCGACTCGGTAAGATCGTTCGCATGCATGCGCCGGATCACAGCCGCCTCGGGCAATGACTCCATCTGGTCATAGAAGGCGTTCACCAACCGCTCGATACCGGCGATGCCGCCGGCCGCCTGAAAAGAAGCGTCCAGCGTGCCGTAGGCGGGCTTTTCCTGAATGTCTGCAATATCGCTCATGCATTCCCCCGTTCAGTGTCATCTGCGCCGTGGCGCAGGTCGCCAGCACGCTGGCGGCTGCGGATGGTACGACTACGAACTGCTATAAATTTCGCACTGCTACAAAGAGCCCGCCAGATAGCGGTCGAGCACATTGGCGAACGCCTGACGTTCGGTTTGCGACAACGGCGGCGGACCGCCGGTCTGCACACCACTGGCGCGCATGGTGTCCATGAAATCGCGAATGTTGAGCCGCGCGCGGACATTGGCGCCGGTCAGCAACTCGCCGCGCGGTGTCACCGCGGTGGCGCCTTTTTCAATCACTTCCGCCGCCAGCGGAATGTCCTGGGTCACCACCAGATCTCCCGCGGCAACGCGGGCGACAATTTCATCATCGGCCACATCGAAGCCGCTACTGACCTGAATGCTGCGCAAATGGGGCCCGGGCGGTAACGGCACGCGCTGGTTGGCGACGAAGGTGGTCGTCACAGCGGCTCGCTGGGCGGCGCGGACCAGAATGTCGCGAATCACCTTGGGGCAGGCATCGGCGTCAACCCAGACTGGCATGGCAAACTTCCTGATCTCGCGGGGAAAACATCATGCATGGGCACCGCTGGAGCGGCAATCGGAAACCGGGTCGGCCGAATTGCTGAATCTTCCGTACGGCCTGATACTTTGGCGTGATCCGGCGCCACCGACCAACGCCGACTCTCCTGCTGCCTACGGGAGCCGGGGCGTCTATACTCGCGCCATGCTGCACCTTGCCCTGTATGAACCCGAAATTCCGCCCAATACCGGCAACATCATGCGTCTGTGCGCCAACACAGGCGCGGCCCTGCATCTGATCGAACCGCTGGCATTCTCGCTGGATGAAAAGCAGCTGCGGCGCGCCGGCCTGGATTACCGTGATTTTGCCGACGTGTCCGTGCACGCCAGCTACGCGGCGTTTCGCGCCGCCATCGGTGCACGAAGGATATTTGCCATCACCACCAAGGGCAGCACCCGCCATGCCGATGCCCGGTTCCGCGATGAGGACGTGCTGCTGTTCGGTCCGGAGACGCGCGGCTTGCCCGCTGAGGTGCTGGAACAGTTCTCAACTGAACAACGCCTGCGCATCCCGATGCTGGCTAACAGCCGCAGTCTGAACCTGAGCAACAGTGCTGCAGTGCTGCTATATGAAGGCTTGCGGCAGCTGGGTTTCAACGGCCTGGCGTAACCTGCGAAAACGACGTTTGGCCATGTAGGAGCTTGCCTGCAAGCGAACAGGCATTCGGCAAGGCTCAGTTCGCTTGCAGGCAAGCTCCTACAACACAGGGCAATGTCGGGAATACCGGTGCCAAAAAACCGCGCTTAGTGCGCGGTTTCTTTTTTGGCAGCTTCTTCAGCGCGTTTCGCCTGTGCCTGCTGGAACAGCGCATCAAAATTAATCAGTTGCAGATGAAAGGCCGGGAACGATCCTTTGCCAGTCAGGCTGGCAACTGCTTCACGCACGTAGGGGAACAGCAGATTCGGGCAATAGGCGCCCAACAGCTGATCCAGCTCCGCCTTTTCTGCACCACTGATGGTGAAGATACCCGCCTGTTTGACTTCAGCAATGTACGCTGTTTTCTCGTTAACTTCGGCAGTGACCGTCACTTCTACGACAACTTCAAATTCGCTGTCAGTGATTTTGCGTGCCTGGTTGCCAAGCTGCACATTTACCTTGGGCTGGCCAGTTTCCAGAAATACCTCCGGCGCGCCAGGTACTTCAAAAGAAATGTCTTTGACATAAATGCGCTGCACCTGAAACGCACGTTTTTGTTCTTCACTCATTGCTCTCTCCTGCCCTGCAGTTTTTCATCCAGACGACCGCTGCGTTCCAGGGCATACAGTTCATCACAGCCGCCAATATGTTCATCACCAATCCAGATCTGCGGCACCGTTCTGCGGCCACTTTTCTGCATCATTTCCGCACGCCGCTCGCGCTCCACCGAAATATCGATATCTGTAAATGCGACGCCCTTGGCCTTGAGCAACTGCCGTGCACGCATGCAGTAGCCGCACCAGGGGGTGCTGTACATTAATACGTCGACCATCAGGCTTTAACGACGGGCAACTTCTCGTCACGCCAAGCCTGCAAGCCACCCTGCAGGCGCATCAGGCGTGTGAAACCCTTGCTCTTGAGAACCTTGCCGGCAGCAGACGCGGCCGGGCCCGCCTTGCAGGTGAGAATGACCGGCTTGTCCTTGTACTTGTCCAGCTCTGCAAGGCGCTCGGCGACCTGACTGGCAGGAATATTGATGCTGCCAGCGATATGACCGGCACGGAATTCATCCGCATCACGCACATCGATAATCACGCCCTCCTCGCGATTGACCAGATTGGTCGCGCGCTGCGGCGACACTGGCGTACCGGCACGACGCGACTCGAGCGTGAAAAAATAGGCCAGCAAAAGAGAAAAGGCGGATACCAGCAGGTAGTGATTGCTGGCGAATTCGATCAATCTGTCCATCTGGGGAAACCTGGCTGAATACTTCGAGGGCGGCAGTATAACAGCAGCCCCGGCCCGGCGGCACGCCCGCCCTTCCCCCGCCGACACATATCAGGTAAAACGCGACGCCATGAGACCTGTTTTTATCCTTATCGGCCTGCTGCTACCCGCCCTCACACCGGCGGAGACCGCGTCGCGGGCGCAGCTGGACGCGCTGCGTGGCCAGATCCAGAAGCTGGAGCAGCGCATCACCGAGGATATGGGCGAGCGCGATGCCACCCAGATGGCATTGCGCAAGGTGGAAAGGCAGATTGGCCACCTCGCCCGGGAGGCGCGTCGCCTTGAAGCCGATCAGGCCGCCGCGGCGGCCAAGCTGGCCGGGCTGCGTGACCAGCAGATGGCGATGGCCAGGGAGCGGGTCAAACAGGTGGAATGGCTGGCACGCACTGCCCGCGCCAGTTACATGAGCGGCCGCCAGGAGACCCTCAAGCTGCTGCTCAATCAGGAACAGCCCGACCGCATCGCCCGCCTGTTGAAGTATCAGGATTATTTCCAGAGCGCACGCGCCGAACGTGTCAGCAGCCTGAACCGCGAACTGCAATCGTTGCTGGCCATGGCTGAGCGCGTCGAGCAGGCGCGCGACGAACTGCTGGAACGCCAACAGGCGGTCAACGACCAGCAAGCGCGATTGAATGATGCGCGCAAGCAACGGGCCGAGGCGCTGGTCAGCCTGAATCGATCACTGAATTCCAACCAGCAACGCCTCGATGGTCTGCGCGGGGATGAGAAACGCCTGACCAGCCTGTTGCGCGACATGCAACAGTCGCTCAACGATATTCCTGCCAATCCCAGTGGCGAACCGTTCGGCAAGCTTGCCAACAAACTGCCATGGCCGGTGAAGCGTGACCTGCGTGCCCGCTTCGGCACCGTCCGCGAAGGACCCGTGCGCTGGAATGGCGTGCTGCTGAACGCCGATGCCGGCACGCCGGTACGCGTCATTCACAGTGGCAGAGTGGTCTACGCGGACTGGCTGCGTGGCTATGGCCTGTTGACCATCATCGACCATGGTAGTGGCTACCTGAGCCTGTATGGCTACAACCAGAGTCTGGTGCGTGAAGTCGGCGAGTGGGTCTCCACCGGCGATGTGATTGCCTTTGCCGGCGATTCCGGCGGCCGGGATCGAGCTGGTCTGTATTTTGAAATTCGCCGCGACGGAGCGCCGGTTAACCCGGACCGGTGGTGCAATAGCCGTGTTACACTGCCGCCAGTTGCGATTAAATAACGCCGCACCAGACGGCGCGACCAACCAGGGAATCCCTTGACGTGATGCGAGTTCGCCAACGCTTGATCCAGCCCGCAGCCCTTGCCTGCCTGCTGGTCTCCACCTCCAGTTTCGCCGCCGACCCGGCACTCGACACCCAGGCTGCCAGCCAGGGTGTCCCGGTTGAAGAGCTGCGCGTATTTGCCGAAGTGATGGAGCGCATTCGTGGTGTGTATATCGATGATGTCGACGACAAGACGCTACTGGAATCTGCCATTCGCGGCATGCTGTACGAACTTGATCCGCACTCTTCCTATCTGACGCCGGAGGAATTCAGTGATCTGCAGGTCACCACCAGCGGCGAATTTGGCGGCCTCGGCATTGAGGTCACGCTGGAAAACGGCTTCGTCAAAGTGGTGTCACCGATTGACGACACGCCAGCCAGCAAGGCCGGCATTCTCGCCGGCGACCTGATCATCAAGATCGACAATACTTTCGTCAAAGGCCTGAATCTGGACGACGCCGTCGACCTGATGCGCGGCCCCGTCGGTTCAGAAGTCAAACTGTCGATTCTGTCTGCCGGTGACCAGAAGCCACGCACCGTCAAGCTGACCCGCGACCGCATTCGCATCCGCAGCGTACGCACGGAAATGCTTGAGCCTGGATACGGTTACCTGCGCATCACCCAATTCCAGAGCCAGACCGGACGGGATGCACAGAAAGCGCTGGATGCCATGCTGGCACAGGGCGAGCTGAATGGCCTGGTGCTGGACTTGCGCAACAATCCCGGCGGCGTACTGACTGCCGCGGTGCAAGTGTCTGATCTGTTCCTGAACCACGGCCTGGTGGTCTACACCCAGGGTCGCGCGGAGGAAAGCCGCACCAACTATGCTGCCACGCAGGGCGACATCCTTGGCGGCAAGCCGATTGTGGTACTGGTCAACGCCGGGTCTGCATCAGCATCAGAGATTGTTGCCGGCGCGTTGCAGGATCAGCAACGCGCGATCATCGTCGGGCAGCGCACTTTTGGTAAAGGCTCGGTACAGACCATACTGCCGCTGCACGACAACCGTGCGCTGAAGCTGACCACCGCGCGTTACTACACCCCGGACGGCCGCTCAATTCAAGCCGAAGGCATCCAGCCTGACATCGTTACCGACGTTGCACGGGTCGAGCTCACCAGCGAAGACATTTCCGTGCGCGAAGCGGACCTGCGCGGCCATCTGGAAAATACCCAGGGCGCGCAAGACACAGACGACAGTGCTGATGCACCGCTGGCGGTGCGTGATTATGCCTTGTACGAAGCACTCTCGATTCTCAAGGGCATCCATCTGGCAAACCGTATCAGTGTGGAGCCAGCGGCCAAATGAAACGACTGCTGGCGACACTGCTGCTGTGCGCGCCGGCAGTTGGCGCCGCCCAACCGCGCATCGCCATCATCATCGATGACCTTGGCTACCATCGCAGCCGCGGCGAGGCGATTGCAGACCTGCCCGGAGCGGTCACCTGCGCGATCATCCCTGAAACGCCCTATGGCCCTCGGCTTGCAGAAGCCTGCGATGGCGCCAACAAGGAAGTGATCATCCATCTGCCGATGGAAACCGCCAGCTCACGGCCGCTGGATAAAGGTGGCATCGAGGATGAAATGAGTCAGGCGCGTCTGGTGTCCACGGTGCGGCAGGCATTTGTGCGTGTCCCGCAGGCACGCGGCCTGAACAATCATATGGGCAGTATTCTGACCGCAGAAGAAGAACCGATGTCCTGGTTAATGCAGGAGCTTGCCAACAACCATTACTTCTTTATCGACAGTCGCACGACGCCGGATTCGGTCGCCGAAGCAACGGCCGTACGGCATGGCCTGAGAACCGGTGGTCGCGATGTGTTTCTGGATAATGTCCGCACGCTGGAACAGATCAATCAGCAGTTCAATCAGCTGTTGCGCATTGCCAAGCGACGCGGCAGCGCGATTGCCATCGGCCACCCGTATCCGGAAACGATCCAGTATCTGCAAGGGGTTGTACCGTTGTTGCGGCAGGCAGGTGTGGAGCTGGTGCCGGCGTCGGCACTGCTGCATCAACCTCCGGTCATGACAGCTCAGGAAACGGTCAACGAAAAGCCGGACGCCTGAGGGTCAGGCCTTGCCACCGATGCCGGTCAGACGCGCATAGCCGATCATGATGAAACCGAACACGAACATCAGTAAGCCATAGACTGCGGCGGGTACTGACATCTCACTGGAATTCAACAGTGTCAACGTCACCAACAGGCCGAGTGTGCCGTTCTTGACGCCCAGCTCGATGGCAACGGTAAACGCCTGCTGCCGCGACAATCCAACCATCCGCCCACCCAGCATGCCGAGCACCAGGCCAGCAATATTGAGCACGATGGCAGCAAAGCCACCCTGTTTGAGCAGTTCAAACATGCGTTCGCCAAGCTGATGGAGAATGGCAACCAGCACCACGATCAGCACCAGCAGCCCAAACAATCCCACCAGTTTCTCGGAGCGCTGCGCCAGCACCGGCGCAAACTTGCGGATGGTCATGCCGATCAACACCGGCACCAGCACAATCACCAGCAAGGCGGTCACAGTGCGCATCACTGGCAGCTCGATTTCCAGCGCATGATCGCTGAATGCCTTCAGAGCCCAACTGACAAAAAGAGGCAGCGTAATGATTGTGATCAGACTGGCCAGCACCGTCAGTATGATCGACAACGCCACATCGCCACGCCCGAGGTATGCAAACAGGTTCGAAGTGGTGCCGCCGGGACAGGCGGCAATTACGATCAGACCGACCGCCAACGCTGGCGTTAATGGCAATATCAACACCAGACCGAACGCCACCGCCGGCAACAGCACGATCTGCGCCAGCAATCCGAACAGCGTGGCGCGCGGTGCTACGATAACTTCATGGAAATCTTTCGGCGTCAGCGTCATGCCCATGCCGACCATGATCAGAAACAGTGAGACCGGCAGGCCCACCTCAATCAAAGGTCCCTGTTCCATCCTTGCCTCCAGGCAACGTGGCTGTTACTGACGCGGGTTGACCTCGTTGAGGTCCAGATTTTCGATCGGAACAACCGGTGCATGGCCGTAGATATAGCTGCGCGGTGGCGGCAGATCTTCCGGCCTGCCCGGACCACGCAACTCGAGATAATCGTAGAACTGGTTCTGGTATTCGGGGTTGCGGATGATGCGACGCAGGCGTTCCAGCGTGAAATAGGGCGCATCCCGCAACAACAGGTTGGCAAGCCAGGCCGGAATATAACCGCCCGGATCCAGCACCAGCTCATAGGTCACTTCGGTTTCATTGTCAGCCAGACGCTGGAACTTGAACCGTCCCCACATCTCCGGAAAGCGCACATATTCCGGGTTGGCGGGCAACAGTTCGGGGCGATTGGTGAGCTCAACACTGATGGTTTCTTCTTCCGGCGTCAGGTGCTGTACCACATCAATTTGCAATACCGCTTCACGATCCGCCAGTGGCCATGGCAGATGGGTGCCAAAACGCATGTAGCGACGTAACGGGTTGTCGCGATCAAACTCGTAGGCATCATCGACGAAGTGCAGCCACTTGGGGATGTTCTCATAGTCGTTGAGTACCGCTGCCTGCGCGTATTCGTCCGGCAGCATAATGCGGGTAGTGCCTCGGAAGGTCTTGAGACGGGAGTTCTCTCGATGACGCATGTACACCTGGATGGCGTTGCGATCACTGATCAGCTTCCATTCTGCTTCCAGCCCGGCGTCAGCTTCAGGCTCTTCAGCGACCGCCACAACCGGCAGGAGCAACAGGGCGCATACCAACCAGGCTATCCGGCGCCAATGCGCAAATGCGGTCATGCGGCTCTCCGTCGTTGTTGTAATACTTGCCCGCAGTATAGCAAGGGCGAACCGGCCGGCAATCACCCTTACACTCTGTTACCGACCCATGTCAGAGGCGCATCTCAATGCCGGCTGCCAACATGTATTCCTTCGCCTCCTGCACAGAATACTCGGCGAAGTGGAAAATGGATGCCGCCAGCACCGCATCGGCACCACCCAGCAGCACACCATCGACCAGATGCTGCAGCGAGCCAACGCCGCCGGAAGCAATGACCGGCACTGCCACGGCGTCGGAGATCGCACGTGTCAGCGCGATATCAAAACCATTCTTGGTGCCATCGCGGTCCATACTGGTCAGCAACACCTCTCCGGCACCGTAACCGGTCATACGTTGCGCCCACTCGACCGCATCAATGCCGGTGGGCTTACGACCACCGTGGGTGAAAATTTCCCAGCGATTGGCTTCGCTTTCGGCACTGACTTTCTTGGCATCAATGGCAATGACGATGCATTGGGCGCCGAAGCGGTCAGCCGCCTGACGCACAAACTCGGGATCATGTACCGCTGCGGAGTTGATGCTGACCTTGTCAGCACCGGCATTCAGAAGGTTGCGAATATCCGCCAGTGTGCGCACTCCGCCGCCTACGGTGAGCGGAATAAACACCTCCGCCGCCATGCGCTCGACGGTGTGCAGCGTGGTATCACGTTGTTCATGACTGGCAGTGATATCCAGAAAGGTAATTTCGTCGGCGCCAGCATCGTTGTAGCGACGCGCAACTTCCACCGGATCCCCTGCATCACGGATATTCTCGAACTTCACGCCCTTGACGACGCGCCCCTGATCAACGTCCAGACACGGGATAATGCGTTTTGCCAGACCCATTTCAGTCTCCCGCCATCAATGCGTCAGCCAGCGCCTGGCCCTCGGCAAAGTCGAGTGTCTTCTCGTAAATCGCGCGACCGGTAATGGCGCCCTCGATACCCGCCGCTGCCACTTTGCTGAGCTCACGTACATCATCGAGATTGGTAATCCCGCCGGAAGCAATCACCGGGATATTCACCGCTTCGGCCAGCCGCACCGTGGCCTCAACGTTCACGCCCTGCAGCATGCCGTCACGGCTGATATCGGTATAAACGATGGCGCTGACGCCATCACCTTCAAACTGTCGCGCCAGATCGATGACGTTAACGTCGGTGACGTTGGCCCAGCCGTCGGTGGCCACCCAGCCATCCTTGGCATCCAGACCGACAATGATATGACCGGCAAACTGCTTGCACATGTCACGTACGAACTCCGGCTCTTTCACTGCCTTGGTGCCAATAATCAGCCACTCAACGCCAGCCGACAGATACGCTTCAATAATCTCTGGCGAGCGAATGCCGCCACCAATCTGGATCGGCAGATCCGGGAAACGCTTTGCAATGGCGTTGACCACGTCGCCATTCACCGGCTCACCGGCAAAGGCGCCGTTCAGGTCGACCAGATGCAAGCGGCGCGCACCTTGCTCAACCCAATGCGCCGCCACCGCCACCGGGTCGTCAGAAAACACCGTGTCATCTTCCATGCGCCCCTGACGCAGGCGAACACATTTTCCATCTTTGAGATCAATGGCGGGAATAAGCAGCATGTTCAGTCAGCCTTAAATCTGTTTCAGGGTTGCCAGCGCAGAAAGTTGCGCAGCAAGGTCAGTCCGTGCGGCGCACTTTTTTCCGGGTGGAACTGCACAGCAAAAATATTCGCGCGCGTGGCGGCGGCAGCGAAACGCATGCCGTATTCGCAGCGACCGGCGATCTGGTTCTCCGGCAAATCCACAACGCAATAGCTGTGCACAAAATAGAAGCGGCTGAAGTCATCAATGTCATCCCACATCGGGTGCGCTTCCTGCTGCACCTGATTCCAGCCCATGTGCGGCACCTTCAAGCGCTCGCCCAACTCGCCATAACGCTCACCAAAGTGCACCACTTTGCCTGGGAACAAGCCAAGACATTCAACGCCATTGTTTTCTTCGCTGCTGGCCATCATTGCCTGCATGCCGACACAAATGCCCAGTAACGGCTTACCGCTGGCAGCGACTTCGAAAATGGCCTGATCCAGTCCACGGCTGCGTAATTCATGCATGCAGTCGCGGATTGCGCCAACACCGGGAAATACAACGCGGTCTGCCGCCACGGCCACCGCCGGGTCAGACGTGACGACAATTTTCTGACCGTCAGACATCTTCTCCAGCGCCTTGGCTGCGGAGTGCAAATTCCCCATGCCGTAATCGAGTACGGCAACGGTTTCTGTCACGAGGACCTCACTTCTTTTCAGTCAGCGTGCCTTTGGTGGACGGCGTGATATCACCCATCCGCGGATCCTTCTCCACCGCCATACGCAGTGCCCGGCCAAATGCCTTGAACACTGTCTCTGCCTGGTGGTGCGCATTCTTGCCGCGCAGGTTGTCGATGTGCAGCGTGACCTTGGCGTGATTGATCAGTCCCTGGAAAAACTCATAGAACAGATCGACATCGAAATCACCGACGCGCGCGCGGGTAAAATCGACATTCATCTCCAGTCCCGGACGGCCGGACAGATCAATCACCACGCGCGACAGCGCTTCATCGAGCGGCACATAGGCATGGCCGTAGCGGCGCACGCCCTTCTTGTCGCCCCAGGCCTGCGCCAGCGCCTGACCGATGGTGATACCAAGGTCTTCTACGGTGTGGTGTGCATCAATGTGGAGGTCACCCTTGGCCACGGCTTCAATATCGATCAGGCCATGACGGGCGATCTGGTCGATCATGTGCTCAAGGAATGGCAAGCCGGTATCCAGTTTGCACTGGCCGGTGCCATCAAGATTGACGCTGACGCTGATCTGCGTCTCCAGCGTATCGCGAGTCACGCTGGCGCTGCGTTGTGTCATTGAAAACCTCCACAGGGAATTGGCGCCGAGGCAGAAAAAGGCCCTGCAGCTCGGCGGCAGGCCGGCTATTATACGGGCCGCCAGCCTGTCTCACCAACCAGCAGTCGAGTAAAAGCATGCCTCTGGAAATTCACAGCCGCCCACTGGATAACAGCCAACTCACCGATCTGGCCGGCGTGCTACGTGCCGACCCGGCGCTGGCAGAACAGTTGAGCGCGGCGCAGGGGCGTGAGAATGCACACTTGTGGGTGGGTATTTTCAATGCCAGACCGGTCAGTGTGGCGCTGGTAGAAGCCGGGCAATTGCGCCTGCTAGTGGTGCATCCGGCGACCCGAGGCCGCGGCGTCGGCACCGATACACTGCGCCTGACGGCACGACAGCAGGCATTCAGCTGCCCGCAGAGCCTTGCCAAACTGGCCCATCGGGCGGGCGTCCCGGTTATGGAGGTCTAGGCGCGCTGCACGCGCAACCGGACGCACAACCTCGCGCCCTGCCCCCTGCCGCCGCTCTGGGCCCAGATCTGCCCGCCCATCTGCTCGATCATTACTCGCGCCATCGGCAGCGACAGGCCGAAGCCATCCACCCGGTGATGTGAGCCGACCATAAAGAACGGCTTGAAGATGCCTTCCAGTTGCTCGGCATCAATGCCGCGGCCCTCGTCGAGCACGCAGATCACCGCATGGCGGCCATCCTCGTCGAGCTCACCGCTGGCCACAATTTGACTGTCGTCGTCACTGAACTGCGCCGCATTGTCCAAAAGCAACGCCAGCACCTCGCCGAGCTCACGGTCGCATGCCTCGACACACAGATCCGCCGGAATCCGGTTGATCACCTTGATCTTGCGTGCCGCCAGCACGTCGGCACGTTCCTGTTCGCGCACCAGCCGATCGAGCTTCCACATCGGCGCCACCTGACTGAGCGCCGGCGCCTGATCGCGGCTGGCCAGATCAAAATAGCGCAGCGACACCGCTACCAGCTGCTGCAGACGATCCTGGCCGAGGTGGACCATATTGATGGCCTCCTCCAGCTCCTTGGGCAACTTGCCGGTATCAAACATGCGCGCGCCCGCCAACCAGTTAAGCGGCGTGTTGAGCTCGTGGCTGAGGTAGTCGAGAAATACCATCTTGTCACGGTCGAGTTGCTGCACTTCCTCGAAATGGCGTTGCAGATCGTCATGATTCTTGCGCACCAACGCGTCACGCTCGCGCTCGAGAATCTTGATGCGCTCACCCAGCGCCAGAGACAGCAGGACCGCCACCCAGCCGAGACCGATGTGCGGGGAATAGTTGGTCAGGGCGCTGTGGCCGATCACACCGGTGTTATCGAGGATGAACACCATGCAGCCGAACAGGAACAGGAACCAGGCGATCACATACAAGCGCGCAGCCCGGTACCCCTTGCGCCAGGTACCAAAGCCAATCCAGCACAAGGACACCACGGTGATAAAAACAATCAACGTCGACAGGTGGTAAGACCAGGGCGCTGGAATTACCGCCACCAGCGCCAGACCGACGAGAAAGCCGTACAGCAGCTTCTTCAGGTATCGCTCAAATGGCGGGAACTGGACGCGCAAATTCAGAAACGCACGCGTGTACTGCACCAATGCCACCATCGCCAGCGTCGCAAACACTGGATACCACTCGTTCAGGGTTGGCCAACGCGGCCATAGATACTGCAATCCAAGGCCATTGATGTTGGCAAAACAGAGAGTGCCCGCGGCGAGAAAGGTGATGTACCAGAAGTAGGCAATATCACGGACGGAAAAATACAGCAGCAGGTTGTACACCAGCATGACCACCAGCGCGCCGTAGAACAGTCCGAAAATCAGCTGCTCCATGTAGGTACGCTCGATCAGGCCCTCCGCCGAAGACAGCTTCAGCTCCAGGCTCAAGGCGCCCTTGCCGGAGACTTTCAGATAGTAAACCTGTTCCCCTTGACGGCGGGTGTCCAGCGGAAAGATAAACTCACGATGATTCAGCAAGCGATCAGCAAACGGTAGCGCGTCACCCATTTCCGTCGGCACCCAAACACCCTCGGCGACCGGGCTGTAGAGGGTGAGATGGTCAATGATCGGATGACGCTGGACGATATACCAGCGCTGCCCGGCGATCGAACTGGTATCAACGCTGAAGCGCAGCCAGAAGGTTGAACGGGTAAAGCCGAAGCTCGGATTTTTATGCTTTCCGGCGATAAAGCGGTCGGCAAATGCGCCAGTGACCTGCTCTATGCCAAGTTCGCCATCCGGGTCTTCCAGGATCTCCAGCTGCATACCCAGTGCCAGCTCACGGTCGGCGGGACCGGGACGCACCGGATCCAGCGCCACGGCTGACATTGGCAGGCACAGCACCAACAGGGCTGCTAGGCGCCATAATGACAGCGTCTGGAACTTTTCCTTCACTGAAACCCCCTAAGCGACACTGCAGAGTGTTTGCCGACTTGTTATGCTCTGCGCGGGTGGAAACTGTCCACCGGCTGTATACGCAGCTTATCATCGGTCCAGCGCGACCGAGAGGCAAGGAGACCCGGATGGCCAAGGCGATAAAAATCCTGTTTGCAGTGATAGCTGGACTCATCCTGCTACTGGCGATTGCAATATTTATCATCACCCGCGTGATTGATCCGAACGACTTCAAACCGGAGATCGCGGCCGCCGCAAAGGACAACGCCAATCTGACGCTGGATATGCCCGGTCAGCTGGCGTGGACTTTCTGGCCCACACTCGGCGTCTCACTGGGTAAAACCGAAGTACGCATCGGCGACGATGAGGAACTGTTTGCCGCCATCGACGAAGCGCTGGTCGGCGTGGCCGTACTGCCACTGTTGTTTGGCAGCGTCGAAATGGATCAGATCAGCGTTTCCGGTTTGCAATTGAATCTGGTCGAGGATGCCAATGGTGCCAACTGGGAGCGCATTGCCGCCAGCGAAGCACCTGCGGCGGACACCAGCGCCGAGGCACCGGCTGAGCAATCTTCAACGCTGGATATCCCGGTCAGCATCCCGTCACTGTCCATCAATGACGCCAACGTGCGTTACCGCGTGTTGACAGATGGCACGGATATCACCATTGAGCACGCCAGTATTCAGGCGCAGAACGTCAGCCTGACCGAGCCCTTCCCGCTGCAGGTGGCGTTGCGTTATCAGGATCAGAGCGACATTCGCATCGATACCAGCGTCGACACTATTTTGTCGATGAACCTTGATAGCAATCTGTTCACCTTGTCACCGCTGTCAGTGAAGGCCGATATCGCCGGCGTCACGACCTTGCCGGTGTCTGTCGAAACGCAATTGAATGTTGAGGCCGCACTGGACGAAGACCGGGTCAGCATCACAGATCTGCTGCTGACCGCGGCAGGTACGCGCACGCGCGGCAACATCACTGTCGCGCAGCTAAGCAGCAAAATGAAATTCAGCGGCGACCTGCATGTGGAGCCGTTCGATGCCAACAAGGCACTCCAGGCGATTGGCGAGGCGCCGATTGACACGGCACTGCCGCAGGCGCTCAGCGCGATCAGTCTCGATGCCACCATCGGTGGCCCCGAGAATGCGCTACTGCTCAATCCTCTGACCATCAAGATCGACAGCAGCACGCTGTCGGGCAGTGCCGGGCTCGCCGATCTCGACAGTGCCAAGATCGTGTTTGATCTGTCTCTGGATGAGCTCAAGGCTGATGGCTATCTGCCGCCCGAAACTGAAGAAGCGGACAGTGCACCCGGCGCGGTCGCCAGCAATACCAGCAGTGGCATCCTGCCACCGCTGTCAGATGCTGAACTGTTGCCTCTTGCAGACCTGCGCAGTCTGCTGGTCGACGGCAAATTGAAGATCGGCAAGCTGTCGCTGATGGATATTCACGCCAGTGACATGCTGTTCGCTGTCAGCGCGGAAAATGGCTTGATGAAGCTGACGCAAGCCCAGGGCAAGGCACTCAATGGCAGCTTCACCGCCAGCGCCGCACTGGATGCACGCACCGATGCGCCCGTTTATACCTTCAATAAGACTGTCACCGGCATGCAAATTCAGCCGGTGATGCAAATGGCACTGGACGATGACCTGTTCACTGGCGTGCTCGACATGCAGCTGGATTTCAAGAGTCAGGGCAACAGTGAAAAAGCCCTGGTCGATAACGCTGGCGGCAATACCACCTTTACGCTCAAGGACGGCACGGTGCGCGGCGCCAACCTGCATAACACCTTGCTGAATGGCTTCAATGATCTGCTCGGCAGTTATCGCGAGCTGATGACGCTGCTGCCGGACCAGAACTCTGGTCAGATGCCACTGGAGCTGAGTGAAGACACCAAGATCATTGATCTCTCTGGCGCCGCGCATCTGGAAAAATCAGTCGCCTATATCGACAAGCTCGACGCCCAGCTCAATCGCGGCAGCTTCAACGGCAATGGCTTTCTGAATCTGCGCAGTCAGGATTTCGACCTGCGCCTGGGGATGAAATCGCCGGAATTGAGCAGCAACAAGTACCTGAAAGACCAGACCTGGCCGCTGCGTTGCGCCGGCAATCTCGAAGGCGACGTTGCCGACTGGTGCGGGCATGACAAGGACGGCTTCAAGCAGATTGGCAAGAAAGTCGCCGCGCAGCTCGCCACCGACAAGCTCAAGGACAAGCTTGGCATTGAAGGCAAGGGCGATACGGCTGAAGAAGTGGTCAAGGATGCTGCCAAGCAGAAGGCCAAGGAAGAAGCACAAAAGGCCATCGATGACCGTCTGAAAAAGCTGTTCAAGTGACCCCTGCGCAGTTTCAGCGTGCCGTGCTTGGCTGGTATGACCAGCACGGCCGCAAGGATCTCCCGTGGCAGCAACAGATCAGCCCCTATCGCGTCTGGGTGTCTGAGATCATGCTGCAACAGACGCAAGTGCAAACCGTCATTCCGTACTTCGAACGCTTCATGCAGCGTTTCCCCAGCGTCGAGGCGCTGGCCAACGCCGATATCGACGATGTGCTGCATCACTGGACCGGTCTCGGCTATTACGCCCGCGCCCGCAATCTGCACAAGGCCGCCAACCTGCTGGTGCAGGAGTTTGGCGGCAAATTTCCGGACGCCGTCGAGACCTTAACGACCTTGCCCGGCATCGGCCGCTCCACTGCCGGAGCGATTGCCAGCATCAGCATGGACGTGCGCGCGCCGATTCTCGATGGCAACGTCAAACGGGTGCTGGCACGCTTCTATGCCGTGCCCGGCTGGCCCGGCGAACGCGCGGTGGAGCAGGCGCTCTGGCAGCATGCCGAGCGTCTGACGCCGAGCAAACGCCTGCGCGACTACACCCAGGTGATGATGGATCTGGGCGCCACCGTTTGTACGCGCAGCAAGCCCGCCTGTGAGCGCTGTCCGCTGCAACGCGCCTGCGTAGCAAGCGCGCAGGGCACTACCGGCGATTTTCCCGGCCGCAAGGCGCGGCGCAGCCTGCCAGTGCGTCAGACCTGGATGCTGTTGCTGGAGAACGCCGACGGCCAGCTATTGCTGGAACAGCGCCCGCCCGCCGGGCTCTGGGGTGGACTCTGGTGCCCACCACAACTCGACCAGCCTGACCAGCTCCCGCAGGCGCTCCGGCAACTGAGCTTGCGCGGCGGCAATGCACGCAGCTTGCCGGCATTTCGCCATACGTTCAGTCACTTTCATCTCGACATCCAACCGCTGCACATTCGCACCCGCGCTGCCGGTGTCGCCGACGCCAGCAACGGCCGCTGGGTCAACCCTGCAGCCCCTGGCCGCCTGGGGCTGGCGGCGCCGGTAAAAAAATTGCTGCTGCATTTCACCGAGGGCCGCTGAACGCGGCATGGGGTGTTCAGGGCGCCAGCGCGCTCCTACAATAGCGACCCCAGCCAGCCACAGGACAGTCGCGATGACGCGTACGGTTTTCTGCCGCAAATACCAGCAGCAACTGGAAGGTCTGGAGCGCCCGCCGTTCCCCGGTGAGAAGGGCATGGACGTGTTTGAGAATGTGTCGAAGCAAGCCTGGTCAGAGTGGCTCAAGCAACAGACCATGCTGATCAACGAGAAGCACCTGAATGTCATGGACCCGGCCACCCGGCCCTATCTCGATGCCCAGCGTGAACATTTTCTGAACAATGAGGATTATGATCGCGCCGAAGGCTATACCCCGGAAAAAGACTGAAACGGCGCCTTGACCTGAACAGGCCTAATCGCTTTAATAGCGCCCTCTTTTCGCCCGGATAGCTCAGTTGGTAGAGCAGAGGATTGAAAATCCTCGTGTCGGTGGTTCGATTCCGCCTCCGGGCACCATTCTTCTCCACAGTCCTCCAGTCTCACTATCGCCCTAAGACAGAAGTCGTCTGAACCAGCTCTGTGCTAAGAGCTTGTGCGGATTGCCGCCCGGCAGTGCCGTCCGACACAATGATGCAGACACTGACCGAGGCGGCAACGCCCGCCTTCACGTCATGACAATAACAATAACGCAGGTGTGTCCAACGCCGCTTGCATATGTATCGGGACTCTCCTTTGGCTGGATCCTTGCCTGTCAGCACTGCGCTGCTCAGCGGCTGGCGCTTCCGCGCTCTGCTGTGGTCTGTGGCGGCTGCCGCACTCGGCTATCTGATATTCGTTGTCTGGAGTGGCTGGCGCGAGGTCGCACAGGCGGTGGCCCGGGTTGGCGTCTGGGGCGTTGGCGTCGCGTTGCTACTGTCGTTGCTGAACTTCAGCCTGCGTTTCGTGCGTTGGCAGATTTACCTGCGACAGATGCGCCACAAGGTCGCGCTGCCGGTCAGCCTCAACGTCTATCTGGCCGGCTTCGCCCTGAGCACAACGCCGAGCAAGCTTGGAGAAGCATTGCGCAGCGTGCTGCTGATCTCACATGGCGTACCCTACCGCCACGGCATCGCTGCATTCCTGAGCGAGCGCCTCTCAGACCTCAGCGCAATTGTACTGGTGGGACTGATCGGACTGGCCGCCTACCCTAAAGCCACGGTGATGGTCGCCACCGGCTTGAGCATTCTGGTGTTCATGTTCGCACTGATGTCGAGCAAGTCATTATTGCTGGGACTGCAGCAGCGGTCGCACGGTACCGGCATTCTGTCCATGTACGGGAGGCATATTGCAGAAATTGGATTGCAGTGCCGACGCTGCCACGCGCCACGAGCGCTGCTGCATGCCACCGCATTGAGCCTGATCGCCTGGGCCGCCGAAGCCTGGGCGTTTCACCTGATTCTGAAATGGATGGGTCTGCCCATCAGCCTGACTTTCGCCATGTTTGTCTACGCGCTGGCGATGCTGGCCGGACACCTGAGCCTTGTGCCAGGAGGCCTCGGCAGTGCCGAAGCGGTGATGATGGGCATGCTGATCTGGGCGGGCACCGCCAAGCCGGAGGCGGTTGCCGCCACGTTGTTGTGCAGACTGGTGACGCTCTGGTTTGCGGTCATCATCGGCGTGCTGTCGCTTTCCGTACACAAGCACGGCCAGCACCACACCTATGACAAGCGCGAGTCCAAGCAAGCCTCTGCATAGTTTTTGAGTTAGCCGAGCGCGCCTTGCCCGGCAGCGGTGTTCAGCGGCAGATGTCTGGCAAGAAAAGCCAGTTGATCAGCTAGCGACAGCGCCCTCGCTTCACCCTGATAGATATCAAAGTGTCCCACCGGATAACGTTTCACTTCCGCCCTGGCCATGCGCGCGGCGGCTTTTTCTGCCGCACTGACTGGCGCCACTGTATCGCGCTCGCAGACCAGTATCAGCGCCGGACAGGTCACCTTTGACGCCTGTGTGACCGGCCGAAACAACATCAGCGTCGCGGCAATACGCGCGGCCACCCGATTCGGCGCACCGGCGGGCATCAATGCCATGTAGCCGTCGTAACAGTCCGCCGCACTCATCGCCGCTACTTCCCCCGGGCGTCCGGCAGACTGAATGTAGTGCGGCGCCATGCCAAGCAAGCCGCGCACCATATCGAACACGCCATGGGCGGTCAGCTTCAACGCCTGACTGATGCCGGCATAGCCAATCACGGCCTGCACCGATGCCGCACCATCCATCATCGGACACTGGGCAATAATGGCCTGAACACCACCATCGCGCGCCGCAGCGCTGGTAACCAGACCGCCGCCAAAAGATGTTCCCCAGAGCGCAATCGCGCCTGCGTTGACGCCATCAAGGTTGCGCACGAACGCAATCGCAGCAAGCCAGTCTTCCACCTCACGCGCCGGCACCAGCAACTGGCGTGGCTCACCGTCGCTGTTGCCAAAATGCCGGTAGTCGAACACGAACACGGCGTAACCCGTGGCCACGAATGCCTCTACAAAAGGCGCCAGCCCGGCATCACGCACTGCCGCAAAGCCATGTCCCATCACCACACATGGCACATCGCCGGAGGCGGTGTCAGGTCGATAGAAATCTCCCCGACACACCACGCCCTGACTTTCGAATGACATTTCCTGTTTGCTCAACATAAGCGCCTCGGCAAAGGTTCAATTTTGTTGCTGCAGTATCTTTATGTGGCGCCACTTTGCGAGACCGCCTCGCGCCATTGCAAACGCCCGCATGCTATGACAAAGCGCAGCTTATTGGCCCGCACTGAGCAACGGACGCAGAAACGTCCAGCTTTCAATCGGCGAACCCAGCACCAGAAAATCCGGATTCAGGATATTTTCCTTGCCGTACCGCAACGGCTGAAAGTTGGTATCAACCACGCTGCCACCCGCGGCACGTACAATCGCATCGGCTGCCGCAGTGTCCCACTCACAGGTGGGCGCCAGACGCGGGTAAATATCTGCGACACCCTCCGCCACCAGACATAACTTCAACGACGACCCCATATTGGTCAGCTCAACCGGCCCGAGTTGTTCAGCAACCGCCTCGACCAAAGGGGTAATTTTTTCGGCACCATGCAAACGGCTGGCAACCATCACTATGGACCTTGCCAGCGGTCGCACACTGATGGTTTTTTCCTCGACGCCATCGTGGCAAAACGCGCCCAACGTCTGGCCGCCGTAATAGCTCCTGCCGGTGACCGGCACGTGCACCACACCGAGCACCGGCACGCCCTGATCAATCAGCGCGACATTGACAGTAAATTCGCCGTTGCGACGGACAAACTCCTTGGTGCCATCAAGCGGATCCACCAGCCAGTATCGCGTCCAGTGGCGACGTGTCTCCCAGTCAATGCCTTCGGACTCTTCCGAGTGCACCGGGATATCCGGAGTCAGCTTCGCCAGTCCGGCCATCAGCGTGTGGTGGGACGCCAGATCGGCGGCCGTCAACGGCGAGTCATCCTGCTTGTACTCGAGATCGATATCCGCACTGTTATAGGTGTCCAGAATTGCCTCGCCGGCGTCATGGCACAAGGCGACGATCTGCTTCATCAAAGTCGCCGAGACCATCATGGCGCCCCCTTGGCGAGCAAATCACGCACCATGTAAAGGGCCGCTATGACGCGTGCCTCGGTCATATCTTCACGCGCCACCAACGTCTCCAGATCGGACAGTTTCCAGGTCAGCACTTCCAGCGGCTCGGGCTCGTCACCGGGCAGCCGTTCCTCATACAGTTCCTGCGCCAGCACCACCCGGATCTGATGCCCCATGTAACCCGGTGACAATGTCAGGTTTTTCAGCAACGTCAGTTTCCCGGCGCCATAGCCAGCTTCTTCTTTCAGCTCGCGATCGGCCGCCTGACGCCAGTCTTCACCATGATCGTAGGCACCTTTGGGCAAGGTAAGCTGATAATTTTCCAGCCCGGCACCGTACTCACGGATCAGCACTACCGTATCGTTGTCGAGCATCGGCACGCACATCACCGCCGCCAGCGGCGGCGTGCGCAGCCGCTCATAGGTGCGCTCTTCACCATTGCTGAAGCGGATCTGTAACTCCTCGATACCAAACAGGCGGCTCTTCGCCACCAGCTTCGTCTCGAGAATTTCCGGCTTCTGTTCCATAATTCCTCCATCGCCGTGCGCGTCCGGCGCGCACCCAGTGCACCGCAGCATAACGTATTTCCGGAGCATCATGATTTACTGGCAGGAAATCGACACCGTCCTTCTGGACATGGATGGCACTCTGCTTGATCTCGCCTATGACAACTGGTTCTGGCTGCAATTTGTGCCGGAACAGTATGCACATGCCAACAAACTGCCACGCGATCAGGCCCTGAAAATCATCAGCGAGTGGATCAATCGTCACCACGGCACGCTGAACTGGTACTGCCTGGACTTCTGGTCAGATGAGCTGAAACTCAATATTGCCCAGCTCAAGCGCGAGACCGGCGAACGCATCCGTTTGCGCCCCGGCGCGGAGCAATTCCTGCAACAACTCCGCCAATCCGGTCGCCGCGTACTGATGGCCACCAACGCCCACCGCGATGCACTGGATGTGAAACTCGAACGAACCGGTATCGGCCACTACTTCGATGAACTGGTGTCGAGCCACGACTATGGTGCCGCCAAGGAAGCGCGCGGCTTCTGGGAGGCACTGCAACAACATCATCCGTTCGAACCCGGCCGCACGCTGTTCGTCGACGACTCCCTGTCAGTGCTGCATGCGGCCAGTGAGTACGGCATTGGCCATCTCGCCAGCATCCTGCACCCGGATTCCAGCCAGCCGAAGCGGCCGCACACCGACCCTTATCCCGGCATTGACCGCTGGCTGGATGTGCTGCCCACATGAATGAGGTACGCATCGACAAGTGGCTGTGGGCGGCACGCTTCTACAAGACCCGTTCGCTGGCACAGCAGATGGTCGAAGGCGGCAAGGTCCATATCGACGGCCAGCGCGTCAAGGCCAGCAAGGCGGTGCGCGCCGGCCAGACCGTGCAGCTGCGTCAGGGCGACGATCAGCGCGATGTAGAAGTGCTGGCGCTGGCGGACAAGCGTGGCAGCGCAACCCAGGCCAGCTTGCTTTATCGCGAAACCGAGCAGAGTATTGCCCGCCGCGAACAGGCCAGCGCCGAACGCCGCGCACTGCGCTGGTCAGACCCGAGCCCGGATCACCGCCCGAACAAGAAGGAACGACGCGATATGCGCCGCTTCCGCGATCAGCACGGCGACGGCTGAGCCCATCAGCGCGCACCCGCCCAACCCGATATTGATGCCGAGAACGCCATGACCAATGCCGACAGCAAACAGCGATTCCTCTTCCCGGACAGCGACATCCGCGGCGAAATCCTGCGTCTGGAGGCCTCGCTGGCACCGGTGCTGCAAGCACGCGACTACCCGCTAAGCGTTCAGGGTCTGCTGTCCGAGGCGCTGGCTGCGGCCATGCTGATGGCGAGCACGCTCAAGTTCGAGGGCCGGCTGGCGTTGCAGGCACAGGGCAGCGGCCCGGTCACGCTGCTGCTGACAGAGGCCTGCCATGACGGCAGCTTGCGTGGGCTTGCCCGCTTTGATGAGCACACCCGCTTTGACGGCACCCAGCCACCGCTGGGCGAATTGCTCGGCGCAGACGGCGTGCTGGTAATCACCATTCGCCCGCAGCAGGGCAATCAGTATCAGGGCGTGGTACCGCTGGAAGCCGCCAGCCTGGCGGCCTGTCTGGAGGGCTATTTCCGCCAGTCAGAACAGCTGGAAACCCGCCTGTGGCTGGCGGCCGGCAACGGCCGGGCGGCTGGTTTACTGCTGCAGCGGCTGCCTGACCGGCTGGCCGAGCGCCACCACAACGACGAAGTCTGGCAGCACGTGCAGACGCTGGCCGACACCCTGACCATGGAAGAGCTGCTCGACCTGCCAGCCGACACCGTGCTGCACCGGCTGTTTCACGAGCAACCGCCGCAGCTGCCACCGGCACAGCCGCTGCGGTTCGCCTGCAGCTGCTCCCGTGACAAGGTGCGCCATACCCTGCTCTCGCTCGGTGCAGACGAGCTGCAGGGCGTGCTCGATGATATCGGCGAAGCCGTGGTCAGTTGCGATTTCTGCGGGCGCAGCGAAGTCTTCGATGCCGTGGACCTGGCCCAATTGGTTCACGAGGCCCGGCAGGAATAAGCCCTTACTGACCGTCGGCGAGCCGCCACATCAGGGTTTGCCCCGGCGCCGGAAAAGGTCCGGCTGACCGGCCAGTTTCCGCGTCGCCAACCCTGCACCTTTCTGGCATAATCGCGCGCCATTATTGACCGCCGGCACACCCCCGGCGGGCGGCCCTGCCGGATTTACTCGGCACGGGGCCAGCAAATGTCTCCGGCGGCCCCGGAGACGGACCCGATTTGCAAACCGTCCGGCCAAAAGCCCAGGAAGAAATGATGACGACGCCCACCGCATACAATGATCTGAGCCCCGCCCAGCTGGTTGAGCTGGCCATTCAACGTAACGAAGGTCAGCTGGCCGCCAATGGCGCGCTGGTTTGCGACACCGGGCATCGCACCGGCCGCTCGCCAATGGACCGCTTTATCGTTGATGAGCCATCCACCAGCGAACACATTCACTGGGGCCCGATCAACCGTGCGTTTGATGCAGACAAGTTCGATGCACTGTGGGATCGCGTTGAAGCTTTCGTTGCGGACAACGACACCTTTGTTTCTCACCTGCATGTGGGTGCTGATACCGACCACTTCATCCCGGTGAAAGTGACCGCACAAACTGCCTGGCACAACCTGTTTGCCAACACCCTGTTTATCCGTCCGGAAAAATACAACCCGAAGGGCAAGGAAGAGTGGCAGATTCTGCATGCCGCAAACTTCGAATGTAACCCTGAGCGTGACGGCACCAACAGCGAAGGCTGTGTGATTTTCCAGTTCGCCAAGCGCAAGGTGCTGATTGCTGGCATGCGTTACGCTGGCGAAATGAAGAAAGCGATGTTTGCAGTCCAGAACTTCCTGCTGCCAGAAAAAGATGTACTGCCGATGCACTGCTCCGCCAACGTCGGCGAAGATGGTGATGTGGCACTGTTCTTCGGCTTGTCCGGCACCGGCAAGACCACCCTGTCTGCCGACCCGAAACGTTTCCTGATCGGTGACGATGAGCATGGCTGGGGCAAGGGCGTGGTATTCAATATCGAAGGCGGTTGCTACGCCAAGTGCATCGACCTGTCGCAAAAGAACGAGCCGGTAATCTGGGACGCAATCAAGTTTGGCGCGGTACTGGAAAATGTCGTGATCGATCCGGAAACCCGCATCCCGGACTACACCGATGTATCCAAGACACAGAACACCCGCGCCGCTTACCCGCTCGAGAATGTCGATAAGCGCGTGATCGAAAACCGCGCTGGCGAGCCCAAGCACGTGATCTTCCTGACCTGCGACCTGACCGGCGTACTGCCGCCTGTGTCGAAGCTGTCGCGTGAAGCCGCTGCCTATCACTTCCTGTCCGGCTACACCGCACTGGTGGGTTCCACCGAGATGGGCGCGGGCTCCGGCATCAAGAGCACCTTCTCCACCTGCTTTGGCGCGCCCTTCTTCCCGCGTCGCGCTGGCGAATACGCCGAGCTGCTGATGAAGCGCGTGGAAGAGTTTGATTCGCACGTTTACCTGGTCAACACCGGCTGGACCGGCGGCGCCTATGGCGAAGGTCAGCGTTTCAGCATTCCGACCACCCGCGGCGTAATTGATGCCATCCTGTCCGGCGCACTGGACGATGCCGAGACCCAGCATCTCGACATTATCAATCTGGATGTACCGAAGACCGTACCGGGCGTGGATCAAAACCTGCTGGTGCCGAAGAACACCTGGAAAGATCCAGCCGCCTACGATGCCAAGGCGAAAGATCTGGCGGCACAGTTCAGCAAAAACTTTGCTGACAAGTACCCGGATGTCTCGGACAAGATCCGCGCTGCAGGACCACAGGCCTGATCGATTCCGATCACGACCAGAGCCAATAAAAAAGGCCGCCATCGGGCGGCCTTTTTTATTGTCGTTCAAGCCGGAAAATTACGGCGCCACAGCTTCCTGCTCTTGATCAGTCGGCAACAGCGATGACAGTTCCGCAATCATTTGCTTGCCCTGATAGCGAACGATATAAGGCATTGCCGACTGCGAACCTTTCACCACTGTACTGCGCACGAACTGCCACTTGGACTGCTGACGACGCAGTTGTTGCGCCTGCATATCGTCCTCGCTCTGCTTGATCAGCTTCACAAACAGCTGATCGATATCCGCCGCCAGCGTCACCAGCTTGAGATCGCCATCGTTCATACTCATGGCCATGCTGCCGAACGGGTTGGATGTCAACGCCACATAACCTGACACCACACTGGCAAGCTTCAGATAAAGCGTTTGCAGGTCAGACAGGTTCTCGGCACGCAATGGCTCAACCTGGAAAAGCTGCGTCTGCAGGGTGTCGTAATGAATACGTTGGGCAGCACTGGCATTAAGGTCGTAACTGCCGTTGAGCAGGCCACTGTTGTTGCCATCGCCTTCCATGATCTCGCGCATGCTGTCCCACTCCTGTGCCGCCACCGCACGCTGCTCGCTGGGCAACATGTCGATCCACGCGGGCACGCCCTCAGAGACAGTCTGATAGGTGTCCAGAGCCTGCTCCAGATACTCGATATTTTCCGGGTCGTAATCAGTCATGCCGATATCGGCGGACAGCAGGTTGTATTGGCCGGCCAATTTGACCAGCTCATTCTGGCCAAGCGCCAGGGCCGCACCACTCCATACCAGCAGCATGGGTGCCAGCCACAAAACTCGTTTCATCTCATTTTCCTTTTTTTTATTCCCCTGCGATCAGCCTGATACGCAGAGGTCGATCCTGTAGCGCCCAGTGATACCTGTTTCGGGGCATTTTTTCCAGTCAGGGACTGGTAATTTGTTGCCGGAGATGACGTCAGAAGACTGCCTGAAACGTCGGACATCGAGCGGCTTCGGACTGGACAAGCCAAAGTGAGGCGCTAGACTGCGCGCTTCTCTCCCGTCTGTCATCAAGGAGCCTGCATGAGCAAACCCAGAATCGTCGTCATAGGCGGCGGCGCCGGTGGCTTGCCGCTGGTTACTCTGCTGGGACGTAAAATGGGCCGGGACGGCCGTGCCGATATCACCTTGGTCGACAACAACACCTTTCACGTCTGGAAGCCACGCTTCCATGAAGTCGCGACCGGCGCCATCGACGCTGATCTGGATGCGGTGGATTACCGTGCCCACGCGCGCCTGAACCATTATCGTTTCGAGCTTGGCAGCATGACCGCCGTCGATGTCAAAGCCCGGACGGTCACACTCGCTGCCCTGCTTAATAATGAGGGCGAGGAAATACTGCCCGAGCGCACCCTCGCCTATGACTATCTGGTATTGGCAATCGGCAGCCAGAGCAACGACTTCGGCACCCCCGGCGTGCGCGAACATTGTCTGTTTATGGACTCACGCCAGCAGGCAGATCGGTTCCGCGAGAAATTTCTCAACGCCTGTCTGCAAGCCAACTACGCCAGCAAGCCATTATCGGTGGCGATAGTCGGGGGTGGCGCCACCGGCGTCGAACTGGCAGCGGAAATTCACCACGCGGTTTCACTGCTGAAACTGTACGGCCATGAAAAGCTGGATCGTTCACTGCTTGATGTGCACATCATTGAAGCGGCACCACGCATTCTGCCGGTACTGAGCGAGCGCGTATCTGCTGCGGCCACCGAACGACTTGAGGCGCTGGGCGTGAAAGTACGTACCGGTGTCATGGTAGAACGCGCCGACGCCGATGCTTTCGTTACCAAGAATGATGGCCGTATTGAAGCTGATCTGCTGGTCTGGGCCGCGGGCGTCAAGGTCAACGACATGCTTGGCAAGATCAGCGGCCTGAGCGCCAATCGCATCAACCAGATTGAGGTAGAAACCAATCTGCGCGCCAAGGGCCAGAGCAACGTATTCGTGATTGGCGATTGCGCCGGTTGCCAGCTACCCGGAATGGAGCGACCGGTACCGCCGCGCGCGCAATCCGCGCAGCAAATGGCACAACATCTTGCCAAGGAACTGACCCGGCTGGTGACGTTTGATCGCGAACCACGGCCGTTTGTGTACAAGGATCACGGCTCACTGGTATCGCTGAGCAACTTCTCTTCCGTCGGCATGCTGATGGGCAATCTCAAAGGTGGCAATTTCTTTGTCGAAGGCTGGCTGGCGAGAGTGATGTATGTGGGCCTGTACCGTATGCATCAGGCGATGCTGTATGGCTGGCCCAAAACCCTGTTGCTGTTGGTGGCGGGCAAGTTCAGCCGCATGGTACGGCCGAGAATGAAATTGCACTGACAACTCCCGGGCACCGCAGGTGCCCGCCCGTGCAGGAACTTGCCCGGCACAAGCTTGCCCTGTAGGAGCTTGCCTGCAAGCGAACCAGCGCCCGGCAAGATCCTGTTTGCTTGCAGGCAAGCTGCTACAAGCATTCATATGGAAGAAGAATAAATACAGAACGAAATATGATCAGCCCTGACTGATCATGCTTTTGGTGACGCGGGCAGTGGCAATCACCTTGCCCTGCGCCTCAGCACGGACATCGATAAAACTTAATGAGCGCCCGGCCTTGACCACCTCTGCAGAGAACCTGACGACCTGACCGAACGTTGCCGGGCGCATCACCGACACATGGATATCGTGGGTCACCGCTTCAGTGTGATCATCCATCAGCCCGAGCAGCGCGCTATACGCGCATACATCACACAACACGTAGACCGCCCCGCCGTGCAACACACCTGCCGGATTGATCAGCTGCTCACCAACTTCGACACTGAACGCGCTTTTGCCTGCCGCAGCTTCTATCCGCTTTACGCCGAGAAAACGATGCAAGGGATGATTGATGACCAGTGCAAGTCTGTCTGTCATGGATACCACGCCTTTACTGTTTTCTGACCGTGAGCGCCAACGTCACGCTCCCGCTGACAGCAGCACACAGGCCAGTGCCAATGCCGCCGGCATGGCCTGCACGACAATAATCATCCTGCTGGCAGTAATCGCACCGTAGATGCCAGCAACAATGACGCAGCTGAGGAAGAAGACACTGAGGTCATGACTATTGTTCTCGGCAACCAGCGCCCAGATCAGGCCGGCGGCAAGAAACCCGTTATACAAGCCCTGATTGGCGGCCAGTACTTTTGACGCCTCCGCCGCGTCACGGGATTGACCAAATACCCTCAGCCCCACCGGCACGGTCCACAGAAACATTTCCAGCACCAGAAAACAGATATGCAGAAGCGCGACCACCGCCACAAGAACCTGTGCAAGCAACGCCATACGCTATCCCTCATGCCACCATATCAAGTCTGGTAAATTGCTTCCGCGCTGTTATCGCACTCGCACCGACAAGGCCTCAGGGTTGATATACCGCCCCGCCACCGGCAAGCGTATCTCGACCTCAAGACCGCCAGTGCTATGGTTGTGCAAATGCATTACGCCATGGTGCATATCAATGATGCGTCGCACGATGGCGAGCCCAAGACCACTGCCGGAAACCGTGCGCGCCACCTCACCACGTGAAAAAGGCGCAAGGATTTTAGGAATATCCTGTTCGTTAACGCCGGGCCCATGGTCGCGCACGCGCATTACCACATCGCTGCCTTCAACCTGGGTGCTGATCTCGACAGGCGGTGCGCCATACTTGAGGGCATTGGTGACCAGGTTGGTGATCAGGCGCTTGAAGGTAAGACGCTTGAGCATCAGTCTCGGCACATCACGAATGGTGGTCTGGATATTTTCTTTCTCAAACCGCGACAGCACTTCCTCAATCAACGCATTGATGCTTTCCGGCTCGGGTTCTTCATCAGAACCATCGCGGATAAATGCAATGAACTGCTCAAGAATGGCATCCATATCTTCAATGTCGCCAACAATGCCATCACGCAAGTCATCTTCCTTGAGGAATTCTGCCGACAAACGTATACGCGTCAGTGGCGTACGCAAATCATGTGACACACCGGCAAGCAACAACGCGCGATCCTGCTGCGCCTGCTCCAGCTCGGTGGCCATCTGATTGAAGGAGCGAATCACCGCATTGATTTCTTCCGGGCCGGCGCGATCATCCATGGCCTTTACGGTTTCACCGCGACCGATAGTTTGCGCCAACAGCTGCAGCTGGCGCAGTGGCCGACTGAGCCCGCGGGCGATGATCAGGCCAGCAATCAGGGCAAGAAGTGGCGCCGTCACGCCCCAGCTCAACAGTACATAGCGATCGTAGTCGCGGAAGAAGTTCATCGGCACACGCAACCAGCGGCCGTTGAATGACGCCGCCGTGACCCACAGGATCGGCTTGCGATCTTCTTCCAGCAGCACCGTCACCGGTTCCGCCAGCCGCGACTGCACCTCCTCCTGAAAGCGCTCCACCACCGGCCGCGACAGGAACGACATTTCATGGGGTGTGCCGCGATAGCTGTCGACCCAGACAATGCCGGTGGCGCGACCAATACGCTCGAGCGTGGCGGCATCCGGCGCCTCAGCGCGCGCCACATCCACACTGAGCACGGTCAGTTCGGCATATTCGCGAATGCCCGGCAGGTAGGCATTGCGGGCGAAGAACCACAGCGCCAGCGCCTGACTGAAGCCCACCACCAGGCCCACCACCAGGGCGGCGCGGCCAAGTGCTGTATAGGGCGGAAGTCGCCAGCGCATCTATCAGTCCGGCACGAACACGTAGCCGACACCCCAGACGGTCTGCAGATATCGCGGTCGGGAGGGGTCTTCCTCCAGCAGTCGCCGCAAGCGCGACACCTGGACATCAATGGAGCGCTCCATGGCCGACCACTCCCGACCACGGGCCAGATTCATCAGCTTGTCCCGGGTCAGCGGCTCGCGCATGTTCTGTACCAGTGCCTTGAGCACCGCGAATTCACCGGTCGTCAGACTGACTTCCTCATCGCCACGGCTGAGGCTGCGGGTTGCCAGGTCCAGCGACCAGGGGCCGAAAGCCACCACCTCCTGTCCCTTGCTGGGCGCTCCCGGCACTTCCCGCACCCGGCGACGCAGCACAGCCCGGATGCGGGCATCGAGCTCCTGTGGATTGAAGGGTTTGGGCAGATAATCGTCAGCACCGGCACGCAGGCCCTCGATGCGCTCATTATCGTCGCCCTTCGCGGTCAGCATGATGATCGGCAGGTCATTGCCCTGACGGCGCAGGCGGCGGCAGATCGAGATGCCATCCTCGCCGGGCAGCATCAGGTCCAGTACCAGCAGTGAAAACAACTCCCGGGACAGGGCGCGGTCCATCTGCTCCGCGTCGCCCACGGCCTTGACCTGAAAGCCCTGCTCTTCGAGGAACCGCTGCAGCAGGCCACGCAACCGGCCATCATCATCCACCACCAGAATCTTTTCTGGTGCCTGCTCATCGCTTGCCATCTTGCTCCTGACCTCTGAATTCCGGGCAACCCCAGCCGAGCATCTTCCCGGCTGGGCAACACGGATGCAATGTCCGATACCGGGTTCTCACGCTATGCAGTGTAGCGCCGGTTCTGACCGAAATGGCGCCGGGTCGTTCCCGGTGACGGACTTACCAGTCATCCGGTTGTGACAAACAATGACACCTTTTGCCAACAATGATCAGCTTACCTGTGTCGGTGTTGCTGCTATGATGCCCCGACGAGAAGCCGCTGAAGCGGCCAGCATTCGGAGAGAGCAATGGCAAAGATCCTCGTCGTGGACGATTCCCCAACGCAGTTGACCAATCTGGTGAAGATTGTCAGCGCCCACGGACATACCACCGTTACCGCCACCAATGGACTGGAAGGCTACGAAACCGCCAAGGCAGAGCTGCCTGACCTGATCCTGATGGATGTGGTGATGCCGGAACTGAATGGATTCCAGGCCACACGCAAGATCACCAAGGATCCTGCCACCCAGCATATCCCTGTAATTCTGGTCACCACCAAGGATCAGCACACCGACAAGGTCTGGGGTGAGCGTCAGGGTGCAGCGGGCTATATCATCAAACCACCGGCGGAAGCAGAGCTGATCAGCAAGATCAACGAGCTGCTGAGCTAAGCTGCACTGCTGGCCATTTTTTGGCCACACTCGCCTACAGACAAAGCGGCCACACGTCAATCTGTCAACGGCGGGCATCATTTCCTATGATGCCCGCCGTTTTGTTTTATTCCGGATTATTCGCGAAGTGAGATCCCATGCGTATTGAAGACATCATCGCCGGCGAGATCGGCTGTCTGCCACGTCAGGTGGAAGCCGCCGTGGCCCTGCTCGATGAAGGCGCCACTGTTCCGTTCATTGCCCGTTACCGCAAGGAAGTGACCGGCGGCCTCGACGATACCCAGTTGCGCAACCTTGAAGAGCGCCTGCGCTATCTGCGTGAGATGGAAGAGCGCCGCGATGCCATTCTGAAGTCGATTCGCGAACAGGAAAAACTGACGCCGGAGCTGGAGCAGCAGATTCTCGCCGCTGACACCAAAACCCGGCTGGAAGATCTCTACCTGCCCTACAAACCCAAGCGTCGCACCCGCGCGCAAATCGCCCGTGAAGCCGGCCTTGAACCACTCGCCGACAGTCTGCTGGCCGACCCGAGCCAGACACCGGAGCAACTGGCCGAGTCGTTCCTGAATGCAGAACACAAGATCGAATCGGCCAAAGACGCCCTCGACGGCGCCAAGCAGATTCTGATGGAACGTTTTGCCGAGAACGCAGACCTGCTCACCCGTTTGCGCACCTGGCTCTGGGAGAAGGCCGAAGTGCAGGCCAGGGTCGCCGATGGCAAGGAAAATGAAGGCATCAAGTTCCGCGATTATTTTGACCACCGCGAAATGCTCAAGGACATGCCGTCACATCGCGCGCTGGCGCTGTTCCGGGGTCGCAACGAGGGTGTTCTGCATATCGCCATGGCGTTACCGGAAGAATTGGAAACAGCCAAACCGCACCCCTGCGAGGCGATGGTGGCGCACAGCATCGACTGGACTCATCAGGGTCGTGCTGCAGATGACTGGCTTGGCGAAACCGTGCGCTGGACCTGGAAGATCAAGCTCAACACCCATCTGGAAACTGAACTGCTTGGCCGCATCCGCGAACTGGCCGAAGAAGAAGCCATCAGTGTGTTCGCGCGCAACCTGAAAGCGCTGCTGATGGCGCCGCCGGCCGGCATGCGTTCCACCATGGGCCTCGATCCGGGGCTGCGTACCGGCGTCAAGGTTGTGGTCGTGGATAACACCGGTAAATTACTGGAGCACACCACGATTTATCCACACGTGCCGAAGAACCAGTGGGATCAGTCACTGGCGGCACTGGCGGCGCTGTGCATCAAGCACAAGGTGGAGCTGATCTCGATCGGCAACGGCACCGGCAGCCGCGAAACTGACAAGCTGGCAGGCGAACTGCTGAAAAAACTGCCGGAACTGAAAATGACCAAGATCATGGTCAACGAGGCAGGTGCGTCAGTGTACTCGGCGTCGGAACTGGCAGCGCGGGAATTCCCGGAGCTGGATGTTTCGTTCCGCGGCGCAGTATCGATTGCACGTCGTCTGCAGGACCCGCTGGCGGAACTGGTCAAGATCGAACCTAAATCAATCGGCGTTGGCCAGTATCAGCACGATGTCAGCCAGATGAAGCTGGCGCGCAGTCTCGATGCCGTAATCGAGGATTGTGTTAACGCCGTAGGCGTGGATGTGAACACCGCATCGGCACCATTGCTGTCACGCATTTCCGGTCTCAACAGCACCATCGCCGGCAACATCGTATCGTTCCGCGAAAAGAACGGTGCCTTTAATAACCGCGATGCGCTCAAGCAGGTGCCCCGTCTTGGCGACAAGACGTTCGAACAGGCGGCCGGCTTTTTGCGCGTGATGCAAAGCGATAACCCACTGGATGGCTCGGCAGTACACCCTGAGGCCTACGCAGTGGTGGAAACCATTGCCAGCCAGCATGGTCGCCCGGTGCGTGACCTGATCGGCGATATCGGCTTTCTGAAAAAGCTCGATCCAGCCAAGTACACCAGTGAGAAATTTGGTCTGCCGACGGTCACTGACATTCTCAGTGAGCTGGAAAAACCAGGTCGTGATCCGCGACCGGAATTCAAGGCAGCAGAGTTTCTTGAAGGCGTCGAGGATATCAAGGACCTCAAGCCCGGCATGATCATGGAAGGCAGCGTCACCAATGTCACCAACTTCGGCGCCTTCGTCGATATTGGCGTTCATCAGGATGGTCTGGTGCACGTATCGGCGCTGTCCAGCACGTTCGTCAAAGATCCCCATGACGTCGTGGCCCCCGGCGACATCGTCAAGGTGAAGGTGCTTGAAGTAGATCTGCCACGCAAACGCATCAGCCTGACCATGCGCATGGAAGATCGTCATGACGATCAGCCCAAGGCGCAGGGCGGCGCGCAGCAGCCTGCCGCCGGCAAGGCTGGCCAACGCCCGGCCCGCGGCGGGCAACGCCAGAAGCAGGACAAGCAACCCCAGGGCGGCGGCATGGCCGCGTTGTTTGCGCAAGCCCAGGCCAACGCCAAGAACAAGAACCGGCTGTAACGCCCGCGCTGGCCGCCCGGTCAGCGCTGGCAGCGTCTCGCCCGATGGCTGTCTGGAACGCAGCCAATCCTGCCACCGTGTGACGGTGGCAGGATTGGCCCGTACCCAGATCCAGCTGTAACAACTAGTCTTTGTATTCCTCTGTTTCCTTTCTGATAATCGGATCTCCCCTGCGCAAGGACATTCCATGACCGACTTCCTCAGCCGCCGCATCAAAGCCTTGCTGGACACCGACGCGGCCAGCACGCTGACCGGTATTCGACGCGGCATCGAAAAGGAAAGTTTGCGAATCACGGATGCCGGAAGGCTGGCGCAGACCGATCACCCGCGGGCGCTTGGCTCGGCGCTGACGCATCCGCATATCACCACCGATTATTCAGAAGCACTGCTGGAGTTGATCACGCCTGCCTATGACCAACTGCAGGCACCGCTGGAGTTCCTCGATCAACTGCACCGGTTTGTCTACAGCAAGATCGGCGATGAAATTCTCTGGGTGAATTCCATGCCGTGCATGATCTCCGATGAGATGGATGTGCGCATCGCCGAATATGGCAGCTCCAATGTTGGCAAAATGAAACATGTTTATCGCCAGGGGCTGTGGCATCGCTACGGCCGCAAAATGCAAGCCATTGCCGGCATACATTACAACTTCTCCTACCCACAGGAATTCTGGGCAATCCATCAGCGACTTGAAGCCAATCAACAGCCGCTGCAGACGTTTATTTCCAGCCGCTACTTTGACCTGCTGCGTAACTTCCAGCGCTACTCCTGGTTGCTTGTCTATCTGTTTGGCGCGTCGCCGGCGCTGTGCGCCTCATTCCTGTCTGGCCGCAGCCACCAGTTGCTTGAGAACCGCGATGGCACTCTGTTTACGCCCTACGCCACCAGCCTGCGCATGAGCGATCTTGGTTACCAGAACAACGCCCAGTCCAGTCTCAACGTCAGCCTGAACAATCTGCAGGAGTATGTGCGCTCGCTGGACCACGCTATTCATACACCGGAACCCGCCTATGAAAATATCGGCATTAAACGCGACGGTCAGTATCGACAGCTGAACACCAATATTCTGCAGATCGAGAACGAGTTCTATTCCTCGATTCGCCCGAAACGCACCTCTGAAGCGGGTGAACGCCCAACGGTCGCGCTGCAGAAACGTGGCGTTGAATATATTGAAATTAGAGTGATGGATCTCAACCCGTTCGAGCCAGTCGGTATCGGCCTGACCGACATGCGCTTTCTCGACATGTTTGCCACCTACTGCCTGTTGCGCGAGTCCCCTGACATGGAGATGTCCGATAGCCATGCGGCCAAGCAGAATATTCGCCAGGTGGTCTATAACGGTCGCAATACGCTCACGCGCCTGTGTCGCAACGGCCGCCAGACAAACCTGAAAAGCTGGGCGCTGGAAATCGTTGACCAGATGATCCCGATCGCCGAGTTTTTCGATCGCTGCCACGGCGGCGACAACTATCGCACCAGCCTCAACCGGCAATATGAGAAAATCCAGCATCCAGAGCAGACGGCATCAGCACAGATCATGGAAAAGCTCGAAACCCGCCAACAGAGCTTCTATCGTTTCGCCATGAATCAAGCGCTCGCACATCGCGATCATTTCCGCGCAAGGCCGCTGGACGCAGACACCCTGCGCCTGTTTGAACAGACTGCAGCGGACAGTCTGGCTCGGCAAACGGAACTGGAGCAGTCGCAGCAGGTCCCATTTGACCAGTATCTGGCCGACTACTTTGCCGACTGATACCAGCGGCCGGCTTGCCGCCGGCCGGGTATTTTCCTACCCTTCGCCCGCTTACCGATAAACCCGGAGACGCCTATGGTCTGGCTGCGCACGCTGTTTACCCCTCGCTGGCTGAATGCCGCGGGCCTGCTGGCCTGTATCTTCGCCATGGCCGGAGCCCTGTACCTGCAACACTACGCCGGCCTGGAGCCTTGCCCGTTGTGCATCTTCCAGCGCATTGGCGTGATCGTCGCCGGAGTGTTCTTCCTGCTGGCACTGACCCACAACCCGGGCGTGGTGGGTCAGCGCGTCTATGCCTCGCTGGCGGGCCTCGGCGTACTCGGTGGCGGTATTGTTGCCGGCCGGCATGTGTGGCTGCAGGGCCTGCCGCCAGACCAGGTACCCGCTTGCGGCCCGGGCCTGGAGTACATGCTGGATGTGTTTCCGATGCAGGAAGTGATTTCGATGGTGCTGTACGGCTCTGGCGAGTGCGCCAAGGTGGACTGGGCATTTCTCGGCATCAGCCTGCCGGGCTGGTCACTTGTGGTGTTTATCGGCCTTGGCCTGCTGGTCGCGCTGCAATGGATTCTGAGCTTCCGGCGCCGCGCCTGAGCCATGATCGACGGCCTGCTGCTTCTGCTGCTGTTTCAGTTCCTCGGTGAAATGCTGGTGCATTTCACCGGCCTGCCGCTGCCCGGACCGGTGGCCGGCATGGTATTGCTGCTGATCGCCCTGATGGTGCGCGCCTCGGCCCTGCAGCGGGTGGCGCCCGCCGCCAATCTGTTGATCGGCAATCTGGTGTTGCTGTTTTTCCCGATCGGCGTGGGCATTGTGCTGGAGTGGGATCGCTATGCGGCCCACGGCACCGCCCTGCTGGTATCGATTGTCGTCGGCACCGCATTGGCGCTGGTGATCGTCGCACTGCTGGTGAAATGGCTGCTACGCGGACGGGACGCCGTATGAGCACCCTGATACAGACGCCGCTGTTCGGCCTGCTGCTGACCCTTGGCAGTTATCGCTTCGCGGTGTGGCTGTACCGCCGCAGTCATGGCTTCCCGCTACTGCACCCCTTTCTGGTCGCCATGGTGCCGGTGGTGCTGATCCTGTTGTGGCTGGACATTTCCTACAGCGAGTACATGGAGCAAACCCGCCTGCTGCAATTTCTGCTCGGCCCGGCAACCGTGGCACTGGCCTGGCCGCTGTACCGTCAGCTCACCCATATCAGGGCAATAGGCTCACGCATCCTGATCGCGGTCTGTATCGGCGGCACGCTGGCCGCGGCACTGGCGGTGGCGCTGGCCTGGTGGCTGCATGCCTCGCCAGAAGTGCTGGGCTCACTGGCGCCCAAGTCAATCACTACCCCGATTGCGCTGGAAGTGGTCAGGTTTACCGGTGGCTATGGTCCGCTGGCGGCAGGTGCCGTGGCCATCACCGGTATCGTCGGCGTGGTGCTGGCGCCCGCCGTGTTCAGGCTGCTGCGGATCACCGATGATCGCGTGCGCGGTCTGACGCTGGGGATCGTCGCACACGCCATCGGCACCTCCAGAGCCTTCGATTACAGTGAGCGCGCCGGCGCCTTTTCGTCACTGGCGCTGGGCCTCACCGGCCTGTTTACTGCCCTGCTACTGCCAGTGATATGGCCCTGGGTCAGTAAATTCCTTGGTTGACCAGATACTTGAGAGCGCATTCTGCGATCAGGTCTTAGTTTAAATTCGTGCCACGTCTAAACACCCTCGTTTTATAAGCAAACAGTCTTAACGCAACTGTCTGTTTTTCTGCCGAAAACATACTTTGTTTGAAGAAACGCCACCGCTGTCACGTCCGGCCAATTGCTCTGTCGGCCACAGCACTCTAATTTTTTCCAGCGCCACAAAGAAAAGGAAAACATTGCATCGGGAGGAACCACCATGGCCACCAGCGCACAAACCGCGATGGCACAATGGCAACGCATTGAGGCTCTGGTACAGGAATGGCTGCGAGAACGGCAGCAACTGCTGTATCTGATCAGCACTATTCGCAGTGCCAGCAACCGTGCTCAGCCGCCATTGCGTTTAGCACGACGCATCCAGGAATTTTGCGAGCTGCTGATGGATTACATCAGCGCCGGCTACTTTGAGGTCTACCGGGAACTGGCACGTGAGGCACGCTGCTTTCAGCGTGACAATCAGGCCCTCACGCGCAGCATTATGCAGCGACTCGAAGACTCCACCGACGAAGCACTGGCCTTCAACGACGACTTTGATACCGAGGAGCATATCCAGCAGCTGTACGCCATGTTGCCGGCACGGCTGTCGGAGTTGCTGGAAAAACTGGAGGAGCGTTTTGCACTGGAGGATCAGCTGATCGTCAGCATCCACCAGAAGGAAGTGCCATCACCGCAGGTCGTGCATTAAGCCAGGTCTGCGGCGAGGGATGTAAAGCGCATTTCTTTCAGGCAAAAAAAACGCCGCGTCAGCGGCGTTTTTTTTGCAATCGGGATTAGCCTTTTGCCGCGTCTGCCTTCTGTACTTCAAGCAGTTCTACTTCAAACACCAAGGTTTCGTTCGGACCAATGGCATCACCGACACCATTTTCGCCGTACGCCATCTCGGGCGGAATCACGATGCGCCACTTGTCACCAACCTGCATCAGCGGCAGCGCTTCCTGCCAACCCTGAATGACGCGGCTCAGCGGGAAAGTGGCAGGCTCGTCACGGTCTACTGAACTGTCAAACACGGTGCCGTCGATCAGGGTGCCATGGTAGTGAGCCACCACGGTGTCTTCCTTGGTCGGCTGGGCGCCATCACCGCTGGTCAGCACCTCATACTGAATGCCGTTTTCCAGCGTGGTCACGCCTTCTTTGGCGCCATTTTCCTTGCGGAAAGCCTCACCCTTGGCCAGGTTTTCCTCCTGCTGTTGTTTCATGTCGGCTTCCATCTGCTCGAATTTCTTCTGCTGGTAAGCCATGATCGCGGCGTCCATTTCTTCCGCGGTCAGTTTCATGTCGCCTTCCTCGCCCTGCGCACCCGTGCGCATGCCGGCGATAAAGGCATCAAAATCCAGGTCATCCATCCGGCCTTTCATCTGCTCGCCGGTCTTGAAACCGATCGAGTAGGACGCCTTGCTGATGTCGCTGTCCAGCGCCACATTCTTGGATTGATCCCCACATGCGCTCAGGGCCAGCACACCAGCCACTATCAAGCCCGCCTTTTTCATTACGCCTCCAAACTCATTTGCGTTCATTTATTGGGTCTGCTCCTGCGCTGCAGAAGGCAGCGATTCTTCAGCAGTCACTGTCTTGATGCTCTTTTTCTCAACCATTTCGGCTTCCACACCGGCAGGCGGACGGTCGCCATACTGCCATTGGCCGGAACTGTTTTTCCAGCGAAACAACACGTCACCATGATCCGCCATCCAGTCGCCGCCAGCGTTACTACCCACCGGTACTGCGTCAGCGGCCTGGTCCAGGGTTGCCTTGACCTGGTCAAGAGCCACCAGCGGCTTGCCATCCTTGACCGGGACGAACAGCGCCGCGGCAATAACCGCCGCGATCAGGGCGATGACCAACAGGAAGTATTTCATTGTGCTCCCCCACTTTTAGCCGCCCAGCATACCCATGCCGTTCCCCCTTGTCATGGTCGGCAGCCGCAGTAAGCGTGTACCAACATCAGCTTCTGTGACCCATGTGCAAAAATATCGTTCCCGCTCTCTGGAGCCTGTAGCGGCATTCTGTATAGTCGGGGCGAGGGTAGAAGTTCTATGCATAACGATAACCAGAACGAAATGTCCGTCGAACAGGAAGGCGTGTCCGCACCGCGTGTGGTGGCAGACCCTGCTTCCGGGAAGTTCGCTGTATTGGTGGCCAATGCCAAGGGCGGCTGCGGCAAGACCACGTTATCTACCAATCTGGCCAGCTATTACGCCAGCAAGGGCCAGCCAGTGACGCTGCTCGATCTTGACCCCCAGCAGTCGTCCACCCTGTGGCTACGCCAGCGACTGCAGCAAGGCCACCGCCATATTCAGGGCCAGACACTGGCCATCGACAGTCATTTCAATGCCGGCAAGCTGCACGCCATCATGCGCGACGCGGATCCGATGCTGGTGATCGATTCACCGGCCGGGCTCAACGGTGCAGCGCTGGACGCTGTCCTGCGCACCGCCCAGGTGGTGCTGGTGCCTGTACTGCCCAGCCCCATCGACATTCGTGCCGCCACCCGCTTCCTGCAGGCGGTGATGCTGTCCCCGGCGTATCGGCGTCGGCCCCGTCGGCTGGCCGTGATCGCCAACCGCGCGCGCGAGCGCACCCGTATGTATGCCCAGCTGCAGAGCTTCCTCAACAGCCTGAAGATTCCCTTTCTGACAACGCTGCGCGACACCCAGTTGTATGTGCAGGCCACCGGCATGGGCGTCGGCATCGCCGAGATTGATGCCAGCCAGGCCGAGGCCGATCAGGAGCACTGGCGGCGGGTGGTCGAGTGGATCGAGGTGCAGAAGCACCTGATCCGGGCCATGCCCGGCTGGTCCTGATCACACAGCGCCAACTAGCGGAATTTACTAGACTTTTACATCAGCCCCGGACTTCTGCCCGGGATTCCATGTAAAGTAAGGGCTGTTAATCCGAAGCGCTCACGGGTTCGTATGATCAGGATGATTACAGCAACAGGGGTCTGCCTCAGCCTCCTCACGATAGCGGTCGCCTCACCGGCAGCCACCGTGACCCTGTCTGCGCTTGGCCCTGACGCCCAGGGCCTCCCCGATGCCGTGTTCATGATCACCGGCGACGGCGCCCAACCAGCGGCCACCCATACCGCCAACATGGACCAGCGCAACAAGCAGTTTGCGCCGCATGTTCTGCCGGTCAGAACGGGCACCGCGGTAAGTTTCCCGAACAGTGATAACGTTCGCCATCAGGTCTATTCATTCTCTCCCGCCAAACGCTTTGAGCTGCCGCTCTACCACGGCACCCAGGCCGAGCCGGTGATTTTCGACAAACCGGGCGTGGTGGTACTGGGCTGTAATATTCATGACGGCATGATTGGCTACATTCTGGTAGACGATAGTGACTGGAACGCGGTGGCAGACGGTAACGGTCGCGCCAGCGTCTCACTGCCCGAGGGCAACTACCGCATCAGTTTCTGGCATCCGCTGGCGCAACAGCAGCCAGCAGCGCAAGAGCTCAACGTACAACCGCAAGGGGCTGTGGTAACGGTGCAATTTGGCGCGCTCAATCCTGACCCGCGTAATGTTCGCGCGCAGGCGATCGATAATCCGTTCCGACGGAGGCCGTTCGATGCGCAATAGTTACACTATCCGTTTGCTGGTGATGGTGCTGGGTCTGGTGGCGCTGGTGCAAGCGGCCACCTTCTTCGCCGCGCGCGCAGTGATCCGCGATTCTGAAATCGATAACAGCCGTCGTGAACTCGGCGTTGGCGGCGAGATTTTTACCGAACTGCTGTTCAGTCGTGCGCAGCAGTTGCAACAGTCCACACTGGTTCTGGTCAACGATTTCGGTTTCCGTGAGGCCATTGCAAGCGCAGACACCGGTACCATTCAATCTGCGCTTGCCAACCACGCCGCACGTATCGGTGCAGATTACGCTGCGGTCACCATGCCCGATGGCAGCACCGTCAGTCTCAAGGGCGCCAGTGACCACCCTGATCAGTTGCTGGGCGATCGGCGCGATGACAGCCCGATCCAGATCAGCCTGATTGACGGCCAACCTTACGAGCTCGTGGTCGCGGATATCAACGCACCACTGCCGATTGGCACCGCCACCATGGGCTATGCCATGAACCAGGCGCTGACCCGGGAACTCAAGCAGCTGACCGGACTGGAAGTGTCTTTCGTTGCGTCATCGCGTGAGCATGACAACATCTATTTTTCCAGCACCCTGCCGGATGAACTGGCGCGCAACCTGCCAAGCATTTACGACTCCCTGAAAGGCCAGCCCGGAGTCCAGCAAGTCATGCTTGGCAAAACCGAGATGATGACGCTGAGCTGGCGACTGGATCGCAACAGCGACCCCATTTATGCGGTGCTGCAAGTGCCAATGAGCGAAGTGCTCGCTCCCTTTGACTCACTCAGTGAAAACCTGCTGAAACTGAACGTCATCGGCATCCTGATTGCCTTGATTGTGGGTGCCGTACTTGCCGGCGACATCTTGCGTCCACTGCGCGCACTGGCACAGGCAGCCCGGCGCATGACCGGCGGCGATTACAGCGCCGAAGTCAAAGTACGCGGCAAGAATGAGTTTTCTGAACTGGCATCAGCGTTCAATGCCATGCAGAACGCCATCTCGGAGCGTGAGCAACGTATTATGGTGCAGGCGCGGCAAGATCCCCTCACCGGGCTCGGAAACCGCAGCATTGCGCGGGGCGCCTTGCTGCGCGCCATCCGCAGCGCGCAGGCGAAAGATGGTAGCTGCGCGGCCCTGACCATCGATTTGCGCCGCTTCAAGGAAGTCAACGATGTGTTCGGCCACCAGGCCGGCGACAACCTGCTGCAAATTGTTGCGCTGCGATTGCTCAGCAGCGTCAAAGACAATGACGAGGTGATTCGTCTCGGCGCTGATGTGTTCCTGGTTATCTTGTCAGAAGTCGATGCCATTTCTGCGATGACCGTGGCGCGACGTATTTGCGCAACCCTGCAACAGACCGTGGAGCTGCAGGACCTGAACCTGTCCATCAACGGCCACGTTGGTGTTGCACTCTATCCGGAGCACGCCAACGAGAGCGAAGAGTTGATGCGGCGCTCGGACATCGCCATGCATGTGGCCAAGGAAACCGGCGTGCAGGTCAGTCTTTACCAGAGCGGTACCGATGAGCAGCATTTGCGCCGACTCAGCCTGCTGCGCGATCTGAAAGTCGCGCTGGAACAGGACGGCCTGCACATGTGTTATCAGCCCAAGGCCGCACTGCTGGATCACGACTATATTGGTGCCGAAGCATTGATTCGCTGGCACCATCCCAAGTTCGGCCCACAGAATCCGGAAGAATTTATCGGCATTGCTGAAAGCGCTGGCTATATCAACATTCTGACCCGCTGGATGCTGCGGCAGACCATTCGCCAGTTGGGCTTGTGGCATCAGCTTGGCGTTCCGGTACACCTTTCGGTGAACATTTCCGCCCAGGATCTGCTCGATAACGAACTGCCTGGCTATATCGCCGACTTGCTGACCAGCCACGATGTCACCGCCAACTATCTGTGTCTGGAAATTACCGAAAGCTCGATTATGCAGGATGAGCAACAGGGCCTGATCATGCTCAACCGGTTCAAGAGTATGGGACTGCGACTGTCAGTTGACGACTTTGGTACCGGCTTCTCCTCGCTATCACAACTCAAGCGCTTGCCCGTTGATGAACTGAAAATCGACAAGTCATTCATCCTCAAACTGGATGAGAGCGAAGACGATGTAGTGATCGTGCGCTCGACCATCGAACTTGGCCACAACATGGGTCTGTCGGTGGTTGCGGAGGGTGTCGAAAACAACGCCAGCCTCGGCATTCTCGGCCAGTATGGCTGCGACATGATTCAGGGCTATTTCCTCGGCAAGCCGATGCCGCCGGATGACTTGCGTCAGTGGGCGACACACTGGCGTGACGCCGCCCAGAAGCAGACCAGCTAGATCCCTTGCGGCCAATGCGCCGCAAGGACATCCGCAAGCGCCGTCAGTAACTGCAGCACCGCGTTATCCGGTGTGTCCTGCGCGCACAGCAATAACCACTCCAGCACTGGCGTCACCGCATGACTCGAGCGCGGATGTGCCTGCAGCAATGCTGCCATTTCGCTCAGCAGCAAGCGCTCTGCTTCCAGTTCCGCGTCCGCCAGCAAACGTTTCCATTCCTGCCAGGCAGGCGTCGTCGACGCTTCACGCCGCAGGCTTCGCAGTGCCAGCAACCGTGGCTGCCAGGCATCGGCACTCGCACGCAGTGACGCCAACAGTTGCCGATCCGGCTCTACCCCGCGCAGGCCCAACCAGGCCGCCGCAAGCAGTATCGGCACCTGAAAGTGATGCTGGTCCTGCAAGCCAAGACTGATGCGCTCAACACCGGGCACGCGCCATGCCGCCAAAGCAAAACGCCACAGATCATCCATCATCACGCCTCTTTTGTGCCGCTGGCCATTACCCTACACTGCGCCGCAACCCCGTGACCATTGGTAGCCATGATAGAGCTCGACAACCTGCGTCTGCGACGTGGCCCTGACATCCTTTTTGAGCACGCCAGCGTGCGCCTGCACAGCGGCTGGAAAGTGGGCCTCGGCGGCCGCAACGGCAGCGGAAAAAGTTCACTGCTGGCGCTGCTGCAGGGCAAGTTGGAGGCTGACGCTGGCAGCGTCAGTGTGCCGCCGCACTGGCGCGTGGCGGTGATGGATCAGGAGGTGCCTGCACTGCAGCAAGCGGCGCTCGAGTATGTACTGGACGGCAACCTGCCACTGCGTGCTGCGCAGTCGGCACTGACTCGCGCCGAACAGGATAATGACGGCCATGCCATCGCCAGCGCACACGCACAACTGGAGACGCTGGACGCCTGGTCGCAACCGGCCCGCGCCGCTCAGGTGCTGGCTGGGCTCGGCTTTAGCGAAGCGCGTCAACAGGACGCCGTGGCCAGTTTTTCCGGTGGCTGGCGCATGCGCCTCAACCTTGCCCGGGTACTGTTGGCTGACGCCGACCTGATGTTGCTGGACGAACCCACCAACCATCTCGATCTCGACGCCGTGCTGTGGCTGGAAGACTGGCTCAAGCGCAGCCCCACCAGCCTGGTGCTGATTTCCCACGACCGCGATTTTCTTGATGCGGTGGTCGACCACATGCTGTTTATCGAGCAACGCGGCTTGCAGTTATATACCGGTCATTACAGTAACTTTGAACGCCAACGCAGTGAGCGCCTGGCGCAGCAGCAACAGCTGCGCAGCAAGCAGCTGGCGCAGGCCGCCCATCTGCAAGCGTTTGTGGATCGCTTCCGCGCCAAGGCAACCAAGGCAAAGCAGGCGCAAAGCCGGCTCAAGGCATTGGCCAAACTGGAAATCATTGCGCAGGCACATGTCGACGACGGTTTCAGCTTTTCGTTTCATGCACCAAACAAGTTACCCAATCCGATGCTCGACTTGCGCAAGGTCAGCTGTGGCTATGGTGACACGACGATTCTAGGTGACGTCGACCTCAGCATCCGACCTGAAACACGGCTCGGATTACTGGGCCCGAACGGTGCCGGCAAATCAACATTGATCAAGACGCTGGCTGGATTGCTCGCTCCGCAAGGCGGCACCTTGCAGCAAGGGCCGGAGCTGATAATTGGCTATTTCCATCAACAACAAATTGATGCGTTGCCAACCGATGGCGTGCCATTTCATCTGATGCAAGCCGCCCAACCTGGTTGGGAGGAATTGCAGGTGCGCAAGGAGCTCGGCCGCTTCGGCTTTCATGGCGACGATGTGTTTGCACCCGTCCACCGATTCTCCGGTGGCGAAAAATCTCGTCTCGCGCTGGCGCTTCTGGTGCAACAGAAGCCGGCGCTACTGCTGCTCGATGAGCCGGCCAACCATCTTGATCTGGATATGCGTGAAGCGTTGACACTGGCGCTGCAGGAGTTCGCCGGCGCGGTCGTGCTGGTGTCCCATGACCGCCATCTGCTCGACACCAGCGTTGATGAGTTACTGCTGGTCGCCAATGGCACAGTGACGCCGTGGCAGGACGATCTCGACAGTTACGCGCGCTGGTTGCGCGAGCGCCAGAGCAACAAGACCGTGAGCGCCAACGTCGAAAACGCGCACAAACCGGATGCGCGCCAGAAGCGACAGCAAGCCGCGCAACAGCGCCAGCAGTTGCGACCTCTGAAGCAGGCGGTGGAAAAAGCAGAGAAAGTGCTCGACCAGCTCAGTGCACAACTGCAAACACTGGAATCAGCACTCGCCGATGAGTCCCTGTACCAGTCCCAACACGCTGACAAGCTGGCAGCGATGGTGCGCGAGCAGGGTCAGCTGCGGCGACAACAGGAGCAGGCCGAGCAAGCCCTGCTCGAGGCGATGGAGACGCTCGAACAGGCTGAGCAGGGGCTCTGACGCCGTTTGCTTGCGCCGTCCGTTAAGCTAGCATCAGGGCTCACCAAGGAGGTCATATGAACAAGAAAGCGATTGCCGTCGTGGCACTGATTGTCGGCGTTGGCCTGCTGTTCTGGGGATATCAGGAAAGTCAGGGGCTCGGCAATCAGCTCAGTCGCTCGCTGACTAACAAGTTCGACACCCAGACCATGATCCTGTTTATCGCCGGCGCAGCCTGCACCGGCTTCGGCCTGTTCACGCTGCTGCGTAAATAACACAGCGGCCGACAGGCCGCGGACCTCCCGATTGTCAGCTAATGCCGTTGACCGCCGTGACCTTGCGGCGGGAAACTCGTTGGCGCGACAGATAACAATACCGGGAGAGATCACCATGAAAGTTGCATCCACTATCTTGCTGGCGGCGCTGCCAGTGTCTGCACTGGCGCTGGACATGACGGATGATCAGTACATCGAGTACATGGCCCTGCAACATTGCGCCAACCAGCAACACTGGGAGCAGCCAGACAAGCTCAATGCTGAACTGGCGGCGCTGGACCAGCGTTTCAATATCGGCGATGACGACTTTGAAGCGCTCGACGACAAGGCGATGGCATTTGCCGACCAGCCTGACGGTCAGGAAAAGCTCGAGCAGCGCGTCAAATCACTTTGTCCGTGAGCCCCCGGCAATCAGCGCCGCGGAACCCGCGCCACAGGCGATCACTGTTTTCATCAGCTGTTCGACGCGAACCTCGGGGCGCAATTGCACCAGCCGGGCATCGACATGATAGATAAAGCCACTGGTCGGATTCGGGCCAGTCGGCACAAAGACGGTGTAACCACCGCCTTCATGTCGCGACGTCACCAGTCCCAGCACGGTGACGTCGACACTGCGGCCATACAACCACACCTGCGCCACCTCGCCGCGCTTGAACGGCGAGTCACTGGACTTGCCGAGCAGCTGGGCCGTGATTTCGCGCACTGACCGATAGCCCGGCACTTTCGCCATCAGCAAACTTTCGACACGTTCCCACAGCCAGCTCCCCACCCGGGTAGCGACCAGATTGCCGACTGCGAAACACACCAGCACCAGAATCGCCACCACCAGCAAATCCGCCACCGGTTTGGGCAGCCCGAAAATATCAACAAACACATCGGCAAACGGCGCAATCATCCCGGAGGCGGTCTGATACAACCACTTGAAGAAGAAGCCCACGATCGCCACCGGCAGCAGGATCAGCAGCCCCCCCATCAGCGAGCGCCGAACAAAATTACCGATTGCCGAGCTGGAATTACCTGTGTTCGTCGTCATACCAGATCCTGTTGATGTACCAAATCCGGATGCCCGATGGTGTCTCCACCTGCACCTCATCATCTACCTGTTTTTTCAGCAAGGCCCGTGCCAGAGGCGAGTCAATACTGATCCAGCCAAGCTTGCCATCACTTTCATCCGGCCCCACCAGCCGGTGACAGACATTGGCGCCATGTTCATCTTCCAGCTCTACCCAGGCGCCAAAAAAAATGCGGCTGGTATCCTCCGGCGGCCGATCGACCACCACCATATCGTCGAGCCGTCTGGACAGAAAGCGAATGCGGCTATCGATTTCGCGCAGCATCTTCTTGCCATATATGTACTCTGCATTCTCGGAACGATCCCCCTGCGCCGCCGCCTCCTGCACGGAACGCGTGACGGCCGGGCGTTTGACCTTCCACAGCTCCTGCAGCTCTTCGTTCATACGACGGTAGCCGGCCGGGGTGATGTACTTGGATGCCGGCCGAGCCGGTGGGCGCCATCGCGACATGATCTGCTACAACTTCTCCGGGTGACAGGACTGACGCCGACCTGCCCGGCGCCCAGCCCCCTATGCTAAGGTAGTTGTCATCAGTATTTCACATGCATTTGTTGCCATACCGGGTTATCAGCCAATTTCAGGACTTATCGGCATGAATGATCTCGCCGCAGGCCAGCCGACCATCGATCTCGACCGGCCAGAGTATTACGTCAACCGTGAACTGAGCTTGCTGCAGTTCAACCTGCGCGTGCTTGAGCAAGCTCTGGACGAACGCCATCCGCTGATGGAACGGCTGAATTTCCTGCTGATTTTCTCCAGCAACATGGACGAGTTCTTCGAGATTCGCGTAGCCGGCTTGCGCAATCGTATGGAAACCAATACCGGCATACCCGGCCCGGACGGCATGTACCCGGCCGAGATCCTGAAGAACATCAGTGAAATTACCCACGAAGCCATTACCCGTCAGTATCACGTGCTTAACCATGTGCTGTTGCCTGCGCTGGCCGAAGAAGGCGTGCATTTTCTCAAGCGCGAGGACTGGACTGCCGAACAAGCGGAATGGGTAAAGCGCTACTTCCGCGACCAGATCTATCCGGTACTGACGCCTATCGCGCTCGACCCGGCCCATCCGTTCCCGCGACTGATCAATAAAAGCCTGAACTTCATCGTGTCGCTAGACGGCAAGGATGCTTTTGGCCGCTCCACTGGCCTTGCCATCGTGCCAGCACCACGTTCATTGCCGCGCCTGATTCGCATGCCGGATGACATCAGTGACGGCGGTGACTGTTTTGTATTCCTCTCATCCATGATCCACGCGCATGTGTCCGACCTGTTTCCGGGCATGAAGGCATCAGGCTGCTATCAATTTCGCGTCACGCGCAATGCCGATCTCGAGGTCGATGACGATGTCGACGACCTCGCCAGCGCACTCAAGGGTGAGTTGCTGTCGCGCCGTTACGGTGATGAAGTGCGCCTGGAAGTGGCCGACAATTGTCCGCGTCACCTGACGGAATACCTGCTGCACAAGTTCGAGCTATCCGAAGACGATCTGTATGAAGTCAATGGGCCGGTAAACCTGGCTCGCATGTTTACCGATGTCAACCGACCGAGGCTGCACTACCCACCCTTTACACCGAAGGTGCCGGCGGCAATAAAAAGTGGCGAAAGCATCTTTGATGTACTCGATCAGGGCGACGTGCTGCTGAACCATCCGTTTGAATCCTTTACCCCCGTGGTCAGCTTTCTTGCCGAGGCGGCGCGCGACCCTAAAGTGCTGGCCATCAAACAGACCATTTACCGCACCGGCAGCAACTCCGAAATTCTCGATCATCTTGAGACTGCGGCACGAAACGGCAAGGAAGTCACTGCCGTAGTTGAACTGCGCGCACGCTTTGACGAGGAAAGCAACATTGAAGGCGCACGCCGCCTGCAGGAAGCAGGCGCCATCGTCGTGTATGGCATTGTCGGATACAAGACACACTCGAAGATGGTGCTGGTAGTACGGCGTGGCAGCGATGGTGTGATCAAACGCTATGCCCATCTGGGCACCGGCAATTACCACGTCAAGACATCAAAAATTTACACCGATTATGGTCTGCTCACCGCCAATGAGGATCTTTGCCAGGATGTGCACAAGATTTTTCTGGAGCTGACCGGCATGGGAAAGCCAGCGCGGTTAAAGCAGCTCAAGCACTCACCGTTTACGCTGCATCGCTCACTGCTGGACATGATCGAATTTGAAACCGAGCAGGCACTGGCCGGCAAACCTGCGCGGGTGATCGCCAAGATCAATGCATTGACCGAGCCGCAGATCATGCAGGCGCTCTATCGGGCCAGCATGGCAGGGGTTCAGATTGACCTGATTGTGCGCGGCATGTGCTGCATCCGCCCTGGCATTCCGGGGCTCAGTGAAAATATTCGTGTGCGCTCGATTGTCGGTCGCTTCCTTGAGCACACGCGGATTTATTATTTCCTTCATGACGGTGAAGAAGCCGTGTGGTGCTCCAGCGCCGATTGGATGGAGCGCAACCTGATCAACAGGGTTGAAACCTGCTTCCCGATCACCAACGACAAACTCAAGGCACGCGTGATCGAAGAAGGTCTGGATATATATTTACGTGACAATGGCCAGGCCTGGCTGATGCAGGCAGATGGACGCTATGTGCGCGCCGACGCCGATCCGGAAAACCTGGTGACCGCACAACAATGGCTGCTGGAACGTTTGACCTGAGCAGGCTAGCGAATTACCAGTTCGTAACCGGCGTTCTGAAAATATTCCTGCTCCTGCTCAAAGTCCGCCTGGGTAAGCGGATGTTGCACCAGCCAACCTTCAGGAAACTCCAGTGTCAGCTTCGCTTGTACGGCACGCGCCTTGATCGCTGGCAGCGCAACACTGCTGCGGGCATGGTGCAACCGGGCTGCGATTCGCAGCAACAGGCACAAGCGCATCAGTTCCTCGCGCGTTTCCACCGGCACCTCTTCAAACGCTGACAGCGGAATTTTGCGGCGGTGACCACGCACCATCAGCGCCACCATCAGTTGTTCCTGGCGAGAAAAGCCAGGCAAGTCAGAATTCAGCGCCAGATAGGCACCGTGCTTGTGAAACTGGCTGTGTGAGACCGCCAGACCGAGCTCATGCAGTAATGCCCCCCAGCGCAAAGTGTCCGCATACTCTTCTTCCTCGATCGCCCAGCTGCGGCAAACCTGCTGGTATAGCGACATCGCGACATCACGCACGCGCTCTGCCTGGTCGCGCTCGACATGATGGCGACTGAGCAGGGACTCGATCGAGCGCTCACGCACATCCTCATGACGGAAACGGCCAATCAGGTCATACAACAGGCCTTCGCGCAGCGCGCCGGTGGACACTTCCATCTGCTCAATGCCGAGCTGTTCGAACACGCCCAGCAGGATCGCCACGCCAGCGGGAAAGATCCCCGCCCGGTCTGCACGCAGGCCCTTGAGCTCCAGGCCCTCGGTAATGCCCTCTTTCAACAAGCGCTTGCGCAGCTTGTACAGCGCCTCCAGCGTAATGCCGCGCTCGCTCCAGCCGTTGTCTTCACAGACCTGGGCAATCGCCTTGACCGTGCCGGAGGCGCCCACTGCCTGCTGCCAGCCGAGCTTGCGGTAGTTGGCCTCAATCGACAGCACTTCCTGTCGCACGCTGGTCACCGCCTTGTCGAAGGCCTTTTCAGACAACAGGCCGGCGGGAAAGAAACGGCTGGTGTAACTGACACAGCCCATGTGCAGGGACTCGGTTTCCACCGAATCGAAGTGTTTGCCAATGATCAGCTCGGTGCTGCCGCCACCGATGTCCACCACCAGCCGCTGCTGATCACCGTCAGGCAGATGGTGCGCCACCCCCAGATAAATCAGTCGCGCTTCCTCGCGGCCCGCCACGATCTCGATATCGTGGCCGAGGATTTCCTCCGCCCGGCGCAGGAACGTCCTCGAGTTCCTGGCCACACGAAGTGTGTTAGTGCCCACTACGCGTACTTTACCGCGGGGGATCCCGGCAATCCGCTGGGCAAACCGGCGCAAGCACTCCAGTCCACGCTGCTGCGCGTCTTCGGTCAGGCGGTTCTGGGCATCCAGCCCGGCACCGAGCTGCACCTTCTCTGACAGGCTCTCCTGCAAGCGCAGCTCTCCCTGTACCTGCCGCGCCACCACCATATGAAAGCTGTTCGACCCCAGATCGATCGCTGCAACCTGCGCCTGTTCTACGTCTGACACCCTGTCTTCCTTCTTCTGCGTGGGGGCGATTGTAGCCGATCAGCATGACGTTACTATCTCTACCACATCTTTCCCCTGCCATTCAGGGGAGCCAAAGGCAGCGTCTATGGCGCTCATCGTTGCGCTGTCCTTGAACGGTACGGCCGGGTATCTGCTATTATCTCGGCTCGCAAACCCCCAAGCAGGAGAGACTGATGAGCGGCGACATTATCAACGTGACCGATGGCAGCTTCGAAGATGAGGTCCTCAAGGCCGACGGTCCGGTACTGGTCGACTACTGGGCACCCTGGTGTGGACCGTGCAAGATGATCGCGCCGATCCTCGAGGAAGTGTCCAAGGAATACGAAGGCAAACTCAAGATTGCCAAGATCAACATCGACGAAAACCCGGACACCCCGCGAAAATACGGCGTACGTGGCATTCCGACGCTGACCGTGTTCAAGAATGGCGCCGTGGAGGCCACCAAGGTCGGCGCCCTGTCCAAGTCGCAGCTGACCGCATTCCTCGACAGCACCATCTGATACAGCTCTGGCAGGCCCCGGCAAACGGGGCTTGCCAGCCCTGATTCATACTGCTAGATTCCTTCCTGCGTAAGCACTTCCTTTGTATCGGCCCCTCGCCGAGCCCGTTTTCTCATTTGAAAACCTAATAACTCAAGTACTCCCAAGTACTTCCTGTTTACTAATTTCCGGACCAACTACCACAAGCCAATGAATCTTTCTGAACTCAAGCAGAAGCCGATTGGGGAACTCCTCGGAATCGCGCAAGAATTGGGCCTCGAGAACCTCGCCCGTACCCGTAAGCAAGACGTCATCTTCTCGATCCTGAAACGGGTCGCCAAGAATGGTTCTGACATCTACGGCGATGGCGTTCTTGAAATTCTGCAGGACGGCTTTGGCTTCCTGCGCAGCGCCGAAGGCTCATACCTGGCGGGCCCGGATGATATCTACGTTTCGCCGAGCCAGATTCGCCGCTTCA
>CAYMEY010000004.1:98319-305054 GCA_964389795.1 uncultured Alcanivoracaceae bacterium | reverse complement strand
AGGCAGAGAAGCCGGCAATGATCATTTTCTGCTTGTGCTCAACGGCGAGCTTTTCGACTTCGTCGTAATCGATCAGACCGGTTTCCGGATTCAGGCCGTACTGCACGGCATGGTAGAGCTTGCCGGAGAAATTCGGTGCCGCGCCATGGGTCAGGTGACCGCCGTGGGCGAGGCTCATGCCGAGCACGGTATCGCCCGGCTTGACCAGTGCCAGGAATACCGCGCTGTTGGCCTGCGAGCCGGAATGCGGCTGAACGTTGGCGTAGTCGGCGCCGAACAGTTTGCAGGCGCGATCAATCGCCAGCTGCTCGATCACATCGACGTGCTCGCAGCCGCCGTAGTAACGCTTGCCCGGATAGCCCTCGGCATACTTGTTGGTCAGCACCGTCCCTTGCGCCTCCATCACCCGTGGCGAGGCGTAGTTCTCTGACGCGATCAGCTCAATATGGGCTTCCTGGCGGCCTTCTTCTGCCTTGATGGCGGCCTGGATTTCGGGGTCGAACTCTGCAATGGACTGGGATTTGCCGAACATGGTCTGCCTTCTCGGTTCCGGGGAATTTCGGGGAGGCGCCATTCTACCCAAAGGCCGCGTGAATAACACTTGAGAAGGCTTCATATTCAGTGTGAATGTGCCGATTTCTGCCGCCCGGCCCCCTTTCACTGGGGCGGGCTTTGCCGTACCTTAGGCGCTCTCCGTTTTCTGACCAACTCCGCGCTGAAACCCTATGTCTCAATACATTTTTACCCTCGACCGGGTGGGCAAGATTGTCCCGCCGAAAAAGCAGATCCTGAAGGACATTTCGCTGTCATTTTTCCCTGGCGCCAAAATCGGTGTACTGGGTCTGAACGGCTCCGGTAAATCCACGCTGCTGAAAATCATGGCCGGGGTCGACAAGGACTATATCGGCGAAGCGCGTCCGATGGCCGGCATCAATATCGGTTACCTGCCGCAGGAGCCGGAGCTGGACAACACCAAGACCGTGCGCGAAGTGGTGGAAGAAGCGGTCAGCGGCATTCTTGATGCACAGAAACGCCTCGACGAAGTGTATGCCGCCTACGCCGAAGAAAACGCTGATTTCGACAAGCTCGCCGCCGAGCAGGCCAAGCTCGAAGCGATCATCGAAGCCAGCGACGCGCACAATCTCGAGCGCAAACTGGAAATTGCTGCCGACGCCCTGCGCCTGCCACCCTGGGATGCCGAAGTGAAAAACCTCTCCGGTGGTGAACGTCGCCGCGTGGCGCTGTGCCGTCTGGTGCTGTCAGCGCCGGACATGCTGCTGCTGGACGAACCGACCAACCACCTGGATGCGGAATCTGTGGCCTGGCTTGAGCGCTTCCTGCACGAATTCCAGGGCACCGTGGTGGCGGTCACCCACGATCGCTACTTCCTCGATAACTCCTGCGAGTGGATTCTCGAACTCGACCGCGGCGAAGGCATCCCGTGGAAAGGCAATTATTCGAGCTGGCTGGAACAGAAAGAAAAGCGTCTGGAGCAGGAAGCGAAAACTGAAAGCGCACACCGCAAGACGGTGGAAAAAGAACTCGAGTGGGTGCGACAGAATCCCAAGGGGCGTCGCGCCAAGAACAAGGCACGTGTCGCCGCGTTTGAGGAACTGGCCAGCGCCGAATTCCAGAAGCGCAATGAAACCCAGGAATTGTATATCCCGCCGGGACCGCGTCTGGGCGAGCAGGTGTTCGAACTCAAGGACATCAGCAAGCACTTTGGTGACAAGGTGCTGTATGAAAATCTCAGCTTTGCCATACCGCGCGGCGCTATCGTTGGCATCATCGGACCCAACGGCGCGGGTAAAACCACGCTGTTCCGCATGCTGGCCGGTCAGGAAACACCGGATGCAGGCAGCATCGTCACCGGCGAAACCGTCGATATGGCCTATGTCGACCAGAGCCGTGAAGATCTCGACGGCAACAAGACGGTCTGGGAAGAAGTGTCCGGCGGGCTGGATATTCTCAAGGTCGGCAACTTCGAGCTGCCGTCACGGGCCTACCTGGGCCGCTTCAACTTCAAGGGCGGCGACCAGCAGAAGCGCGTCAAGGATCTGTCCGGCGGTGAGCGCAATCGCCTGCATCTGGCCAAGCTGCTCAAGCAGGGCGCCAATGTGCTGCTGCTCGACGAACCAACCAACGACCTTGATGTCGAAACCCTGCGTGCGCTGGAGGAAGCTTTACTGGCCTTCCCCGGCTGTGCAGTGGTAATTTCACATGATCGCTGGTTTCTGGACCGCGTCGCCACGCATATCCTCGCCTTCGAGGGTGATGCCGAGGTGGAATGGTTTGAAGGCAGCTATACCGAATTCGAGGAGTATCGGCGCAAGAAGCTCGGGGATGAAGCCCTGCAGCCGAAGCGGATGAAATACAAGCGCATCGCAGTCTGACGCGCTCAACAGTGAAGGCAGGTATCCGGTGGAAGAAAAACGACGCTTTGCCCGTGCGCCTTTTGATGGCAGTGCCACACTGACCATCGGTACGCAGACGTTCGACGTCGTGCTGTCTGACCTGTCGTTGCGCGGCGCACTGCTCGAGCATGCGCCGGATCAGATACTGGAACAGGGTCTGGCAGGCATGCTGACCCTGGTACTCGAAGACACCGACATCGCCATTCCGCTGCAATGCAAGGTCAGCCATGTTGGCCCCGGCCGTGCCGGCGTCGAGTTCATGCTGGTGGAAGTGGATTCCATGCAGCACCTGCGCCGCCTGGTGGAGCTGAATCTGGGCAACAGCGAAGAACACGAACTCGGCTTCCTTGCCGATACTTCACCGCCAAAATCCTGAAGGTCTCCCCGCTACTGTGAGCCACGCCGACCTCGACGCCCTGTTGCCGCGACTGCGTCAGGGCGATCGTGCCGCGTTCGAATTACTGGTTCGTGCCCTGCACAGCAACCTCAACAGTGTCGCCCGATCCATGCTCAGCCATGCGGAAGCCGAAGAGGCGGTGCAGGATGCCTGGGTGTCGGTGTACCGCAATATCCGCGGCTTCGAAGGCCGCAGCGCGCTGAAGACCTGGATCACCCGGATTGTCATCAACGAGTGCCGCATGCGTCTGCGCAAGGCCGGCCGTGAAATCAATCTGGATTTGGATGTCGAAGGCCCGGACGCCCTCGCCAACCGGTTTCAGGAAAACGGCCACTGGCAGCACACCCCGGTGGCCTGGGACAACTTCCATGCCCCCGAACAGATTCTTGAGGAGCAGGACCTGCGCGAGTGCATGGAGAAGAACCTGCAGCGGATGCCGCCGCAGCAACGGCTGATGATCGAGCTGCGTGACATCCAGGGCCAGACCTTCGACGACATCTGTAACATGCTCGACATCAGCGCATCCAACGCCCGAGTACTGTTACACCGCGCCCGCGCCCAGTTGTTCGGGGTGATCGAGCATTATCAGGAGACCGGCGAATGCTGAAATGCCGTGATGTACCGCATCAGTCAGAAAAGTTGATCGCCGGCGAGCTGGGCTTCTGGCAGAAGCTGGACCTGCGCATTCACCTGGTCATTTGCCATCCCTGCCGACGCTACTACCAGCAGCTCAAACTGTTACTGGCAACACTGCCCGGACTGGCCGGCAAACGCGCTGCCAATGATGACGATGTGCAGCGCACGCTGGAGAAAATGAAGGACCTGTAGGAACTTGCCTGCAAGCGAATCCGGCATTGCCGGGCATGCAACCCCTGCAAAGGCCAGTTCGCTTGCGGGCAAGCTCCTACAAGACCAGCGCCTGTAACACGGCAGTCCTAGAAGGTTCTTTCCAGCGCTTCGGCGAGGGTCGCCACGGCAACCACTTCCATACCCTTGATCGGCGCGCGCGGACTGTTACTGCGCGCCACGATAGCTTTGCGAAAACCATGCTTGGCGGCTTCCTGCAGACGATCCTGCCCCTGCTGCACCGGCCGGATTTCGCCGGACAGGCCAACCTCGCCAAACACCACCATGTCCTTGGGCAAGGCGCGATCACGGAAGCTCGACACGATCGCCAGAAGTAACGCCAGATCAGCACCGGTTTCCATCACCTTAACGCCGCCAACAACATTGGCAAACACATCCTGATCGCCGACCTGGATGCCGCCATGACGATGCAACACCGCCAGCAACATGGCCAGACGATTCTGCTCCAATCCAACACAGACGCGGCGAGGATTGCCCAGATGACTCTGGTCCACCAGCGCCTGCAACTCCACCAACAGTGGTCGCGTGCCTTCCCACACCACGGTCACCAGCGAGCCACTGGAAATTTCTTCGGCGCGGTTAAGAAAAATCGCGGACGGGTTTTTGACTTCTTTCAGACCCTGTTCGGTCATACCGAACACACCCAGCTCATTCACCGCACCGAAGCGGTTTTTCAATCCACGCAAGGTGCGGTACCGAGCATCTGAGGAACCTTCAAGCATCAGCGAGCAGTCAATCATGTGCTCCAGCACTTTCGGACCTGCCAGTGTGCCATCCTTGGTCACATGCCCGACGATCAGCAGCACCGTGCCGGTCTGTTTGGCGAAGCGCGTCAGCGCCGCAGCACTTTCACGCACCTGCGCAACACTGCCGGGAGATGATTGCAGGCCGGCGAGAAACATCACCTGAATGGAGTCCACCACCAGCAATTGCGGTCGCTCGCGGCGCGCCAGATCAATCACCGCATCGACATCGGTTTCCGCCGCCATCTGCAAGCCGGCACGCGGCAACTTCAAACGCTCGGCGCGCATCGCCACCTGCGACAGGGATTCCTCACCGGTCACATACAAGCACTTCAATGACTCGGCCAGCCGACACATGACCTGCAGCAACAAGGTGGATTTTCCGGCGCCGGGGTGCCCGCCAATCAGAATCGCCGAGCCCGGCACCAGACCGCCGCCCAGCACGCGATCGAGCTCACTGATGCCGGTTTCAATGCGTGGCATGTCCGCCAGCTCGATTTCATCCAGCCGTTTGACGGTGGCCGCTTCGCCGGCATAACCGACTCGCTCACCACCCCGACCCGGCGTGGCACGATCGGTGACAAATTCGCTCAGCGTATTCCACTCGCCGCACGCACCACACTGGCCCTGCCATTTCGGAAAGTCTGCGCCACACTGGGTGCAGACGTAGGCCACTTTACGTTTCGCCATGTTCAATAATCCGGTGTGGTCGCGCCGTGACCTGACAAAATAATTCGTAGCTAATGGTGCCGCAAAAGGCAGCGACTTCATCAACGCTGACGGTATCGCCCCAGAGCTCCACCATGTCACCAATCTGCGTCTGCGGCAGATCGGTCACGTCCACCGTGACCATGTCCATCGACACGCGCCCAACGGTCTCCGTACGCGCCCCGGCTACGGCCACCGGCGCGCCATTGGCAGCATAACGCGGATAACCATCACCATACCCGATCGCTACCACAGCGATGCGACTGTCACGCCGTGCGCGCCAGCTGGCACCGTAGCCGACGCTATCACCTTTGGGCACGTCGTTAATGGCGATGATCGGTGCGCGCAATTGCTGCGTCACCTTGAGATCCAGCGCGTCAGCGGATTGGTCGGCAAAGGGCGACGAGCCGTACAGCATGATACCGGGCCGCACACGCGCGCCAAGACTCTCCGGATAACGGAAGATGGCGGCGGAATTGGCCGCCGACAACGGTAATCCATATTGGGTCGACCACCTGGAAAGCTCGGCAAGCTGCGCCGCGCTCATGGCATCATCGGCCATATCGGCGCAAGCAAAGTGGGTCATCAAACCCACCACTGTGATCGTCGGATGCGTGCCGAGCTGCTGCAGCACTGCGGGCAGCGAGCGCACCGGCAAACCAATGCGATGCATGCCGGTATCGATTTTCAGCCAGACGTCCAGATCACCATGCAACTGTGCGCGGGCCAGACTTTCCAGCTGTGCCTGTGTGTGAATCACAACCTGGATGTCGAGCTGTTGCGCCAGTCGCCATTCACCTTCGTCAAAGCAGCCCTCCAGCAACATAAGCGGCGCCGTAACACCGGCTTCCCGCAATGCCACCGCCTCTTCAATAACCGCAATACCAAAGCCGTCCACTTCGCTGGCCAGACTCTGCGCCACCAACGACAATCCATGGCCATAGCCATCGGCCTTGACCATGGCATAGACCTCGGCGCCACGCGCCAGCGCACGGGCGCGGCGTGCATTGTGTTGCAGGGAGGCAGGACGAATGACAAGTTCGGTGCGACGGGTCATCGGCGCAACTTACTCGTCGACGTAATTCTGGTAATACTCGGGGGCGAGATCATCAAAGCGGGTGAATTCGCCACGGAAGGCGAGTCGGCAGGTGCCAATCGGTCCATTACGCTGTTTTCCGATAATGACTTCAGCAATGCCCTTGTCCTGGGTGTCCTTGTTATAGACTTCGTCGCGATACAGGAAACAGATCAAATCCGCATCCTGCTCGATTGCACCGGACTCACGCAGGTCTGACATCACCGGACGCTTGTTCGGACGCTGTTCCAGAGAACGGTTAAGCTGCGACAGCGCAATTACCGGACAATTGAGTTCTTTCGCCAGGCCCTTTAGGGAGCGCGAAATTTCTGAGATTTCATTGACCCGGTTTTCCACACCCGGTACCTGCATCAGCTGCAGATAGTCGACCATGATGGCGCCGATTTCGCCGCCACACTCACGCGCCACGCGGCGTGCCCGTGCGCGCATTTCCAGCGGGCTCAGTGCCGCCGTATCGTCAATATAAAATTTCTGCGGCGACAGCATTTGCATCGCTGATGCAATGCGATTCCAGTCATCCTGCTGCAACTGGCCGGAACGCAAATGCCCCTGATTAATCCGGCCCAGAGACGACAGCATACGCATGACGATGCTTTCCGCGGGCATTTCCATGGAGAACACCAACACCGGCTTGCCGCTTTTCAGCGCCACTGCTTCGCACAGGTTCATGGCAAAGGTGGTCTTGCCCATGGACGGACGTGCAGCGACGACGATCATGTCGGATTTCTGCAGCCCCGATGTCATCTTGTCGAGTTCATCGAAACCGGTGGACAGTCCCGTCACCGTCTTCTTGTTCTTGAACAGCTCTTCAATGCGCTCAACGGTTTTCGCCAGCACGCTCTTGATCGCTTGCGGGCCGCTGCCTTTGGTCATCTGTTCGGCGATCTTGAAAATCGCGGACTCAGCTTCGTCGAGAATTTCGCCGCTGCGCGCACCCTGAGGATTGAAGGCGCGATCCGCCACCTTGTTGGACACCGAAATCAGTTGGCGCAACACCGAGCGCTCGCGGACGATTTCTGCATAGGCGGCAATATTGGCGGCACTGGGCGTGTTACGCGACAGCTCAGCCAGATAACTGTTGCCACCGGCCCCGTCGAGCTGACCCAGTTTCTGCAGTGCTTCGGACACGGTCACCAGATCGAGTGGCTGGTTGTCCTCCGACAGTTGCACCATGACGCGAAAAATCAGTCGGTGCTCCTTGCGATAGAAGTCGGGCTCGCCGACGCGCTCGGACACCTGATCCCAGGCATCATTGCTCAGCATCAAACCACCCAGCACGGCCTGCTCCGCCTCCACAGACTGTGGCGGCAAACGCAAGGATTCCGGCAGGTGCTTGTCCAGCGGCGCAATATCGTTCATGAATTCCTGACTCGGGTGAAAAGGCTGGCGCCCGAAAAGCAAAACGGGCACTGACCAGCGATCAGTGCCCGCATTGTTTCACCTGCTCCCAACGGGAGCAACGGCTAACCTCAGGCTTCCGGTACCACCGCCAGCTTGATGGTGATGGTGACTTCGGCGTGCAGCTGCACGTCGATTTCATACTCACCGGTGCTGCGCAGGGCGCCATTCGGCAGCTTGACCTCGGCCTTCTCCACTTCTACGCCAGTTTGCGCAGTAATGGCTTCGGCGATGTCACGGGTGCCAACAGAGCCGAACAGCTTGCCTTCGTCACCGGCCTTGGAGGCCAGCGAAACGGCAACGTCGGCCAGTTTCTCGGCGCGCGTCTTGGCAGCAGCCAGCTGCTCGGCAGACTGCTTTTCCAGTTCCGCACGACGGGCTTCAACGGTGGCCAGGTTGTCCTTGGTCGCCGGCAGGGCCTTGCCTTGCGGGATCAGGAAATTACGGCCATAACCGGCACGTACGTCGACAACAGTGCCGAGGTCGCCCAGGTTGGTGATTTTTTCCAGCAGAATAACTTGCATGTCTAAATTCCTCCGTCCTGGCGATTAATTGTCGTGGCTGTCGGAATACGGCAGCAGAGCCAGGAAACGCGCTTGCTTGATGGCAGTTGCCAGCTGACGCTGGTAACGGGCGCTGGTACCGGTGATACGGCTCGGGACGATCTTGCCAGTCTCGGTGATGTAGCCTTTCAGGGTATCCAGATCCTTGTAATCAATACGTACAACGCCTTCAGCGCTGAAACGGCAAAACTTGCGACGACGATAAAAACGGGCCATGTGTGTTCTCCAGAATAATCTCAGTCCAGACGACTCAGTGATTGGGCATGCAGCTGCAGTCTGCCCTTTGCCTCCCCTTTCAGACCGGCGCGGCTGATAAAGCCTTCGACCCGGATCTGTTGTCCCACCTGCAGCGCACCCACTCCTGTGGTGAGCTTCCCGGTCAGCAGCACGGCCAGTCTGGCCTGTACCTCGCGGGGGTGTCCGGCTTCTTCCTGCCGGGACCGGTGTTCAAGCCAGAGTCTCTGGCGTGGCACACCGGCGGGGGTGTAGCGGACCGGCTCGATCTCGGCGATCTGTCCGGTCAGGACACAGCAGTTCTGCTGCGTGCTCAGCTGACCGCCTCCTCCTTTTCGCCAGTCTTGACCAGCGGGGATGCTTCCGTGACAGCGTCGTCACGGCGAATCACCAGGTGGCGGATAATGGCGTCGTTGAAGCGGAAAGTGTTCTCCAGCTCGGCCAAGGTAGCGCCATCACACTCGATGTTGAGCATGATGTAGTGGGCCTTGTGGATCTTGTTGATCGGGTAAGCCAGCTGACGGCGGCCCCAGTCTTCACTGCGGTGAACGGCACCCTTGGCTTCGGTGACCATAGCGGTATACCGCTCGACCATAGCCGGTACCTGTTCGCTCTGGTCCGGATGAACCAGGAACACGATTTCATAATGGCGCATTGTTTGCTCCCTATGGATTGAACAGCCCCCCGATTATCGGTGGAGCAAGGAGTCTCGCGGGGTTACGGCAGGCGCAACACCCCCGAGGGCGCGCGATCATACTGCATTGGCGACCAACCCTCAAGCCAGTGATTGCCTTCAACCGGCTGAATCCGTATCCTTGCTGTCATAACAACACAAGCGTCTGAAATACAGAAATCCCATAACAAGAAATAACCGGGGACGCCAAAATGAGCTCGCGCCATCTATATATCGCCCTGTTGCTGGGGCTCGGCCCGCTGTCTGTCAGTCAGCCTGTCACCGCTGTGGAATGCGAATCCGCTATCCAGCTCGGCAGCAAGCCGGCCATGGACGACTATGCGGACTACAGCGACTTTCTCGTTGCCATCATGGATTACAAGGCCCATGAGCGCGATCTGCGCGCCCAACAGGAGGCCTGTCCCGAGCTGTTTGTAAAGCGTGTTGACCCGGCATCGCTTGATCCACGGGTCACCTACGGCCCGGAAACGCTCGACTCTGCGCTGGAGCGCACCGCCCGGTTGCCGATGGTCGATTACCGTGGCGCCAGCAAACTCAATGACCGCAGCACCGCCCGCTCCTTTGCCCTGCCAACCCTGGCGAGCACAGAAATGGAGAGTGAGGCGATCCGCACCCCGTTACGCACCATTATTGACGGCAATATCGATGAGCGTGACCAGCAGCTGGCGTTGAACCTGCAGGGCCCGCTGCCCGCCGATGACGGTATCTGGGGCCCTGATTTTATTGCCCGTGGCACCTCTTCAACCTTGTTTGAGCGCGAGCGTGAGGCAGAGATCGCTTTCGACCTGACCGACTCAGCTTACGACTCCACGCTCAGCATCAACTACCCGAATGGCGGCTACCTGACGGTGTACTATCGCGGTACGAATATCGTACTGATGCGCATCTTCCAGGTGGCCTGCCTCGGTCCGTGCTGAGCGCGCGTTATGGCGCCCTCCAGCCGCCTGCTCATGACCCTTCTGCTGTGCTCGCTCGGCGGCACAGCTTTGGCGCGAGAGAGCAGCGACTTGCCACTGCCGCCGCGGCCCAATATTGCCGACTATGAGGATCAGAACCGCTTCGTGAGCGATGTTCTGGCATGGGAAAAGCGCGTCGCCGCACTGAGGGCACAACCGCCGTCAGCCACCACGACGCAACCAGACCCTCAGGATTGGCACCACGTTACCGGACCCGAAGACCTCGACACCGCACTGAAAAATGCCGATGGCTACGTGCAACCGCAATACAAGGAACGCAAGCGCTTCAATCGCACCACCCATATCAGCTTTCCGCTCACACAGTTGGAGCTTGAGGAAATGGCGTCACAGATCGCCGATGGCGATGCCCGCCAGAGGGATTCCATGCTGATGACCGAAATGGAGCTGCTGCCCACGCAACTGCTTGAGCAACTTGACACCCTGCAGTTGCTGAGCGCGCAAAATACCCAGCCCGAGCAGCTGAGCGCCGTACAACATACCAACTAGGCGCTAGAAACGGCGCCCACGCGCCAGCTGGTAGAGCACCACCGCCGTCGCCACCGACACATTCAGGCTCTGCACCTCACCCAGCATCGGGATATCCAGCAAATAGTCGCAGGCCTGTTGAGTGCCGTGTCGCATGCCCTCCCCCTCAGCACCCATTACCACCGCCAGCGGACCGTCGCTGACAAACTCGAACAACGGCTGGCTGTCGGTTGACAGCGCCGTACCGGCAATCCAGATGCCGCGCTGTTTAAGCTCGGCCAGCGTGCGCGACAGGTTGGTCACTTCGAAGTAGGGCACGCTTTCGGCGGCGCCCACCGCCGTCCGGCACACCACTGCGGTCAGACCGCAGGCATGCCGGCGCGGCACGATTACCGCATCAACGCCGGTAGCATCGGCACTGCGCAGGCAGGCGCCGAGGTTATGCGGGTCGGTGACGCCATCAAGCACCAACAGCAGGGGTACACGCTGCGTGTTATCCAGCAGGGCGAGCAACTCGTTGTCACCCCCCACCTCACGGGGCCGGGCGCGCGCCACCACCCCCTGATGCTGGGGACCGGCATGCTTCTCAAGAATTTCGCGCCGGGCCCGTTGTGCCTTGATGCCCATGCGCGCCGCTTCCTGGCACAGGCGTTCCAGACGCTCCTCGCCACGCTCGGCGCGGGAATCCTGCACGAACAGCTCCAGAATATCCTGCGGACGATGCCGCAGGATGGCATCAACGGCGTGATAGCCCGAATACATGATGGGTTTGTTCTGACTCACCGGGCAGCCCTCCTAGCGACGCCGTGACGCCTTGCGGCCGCGCGGCGGGCCCTTGCTGGCGGGCTTCTTGGCGGGCGCCTTGGCCTTGCCGCCAGCCCGGCCTGAAGACTTGTCGCTGCTGCCGCCTGCCTTGCCGCCTTTGGATTCCTTGCCGGGAAACTTGCCCGCCTTCAACGCCGCACGCACCGAGCCCTTGCTCGAAGACGGCGCCGGGTCGCCATCAGACCTGGCCATGACCAGATCAATCTTGCGATCCTCCGTATGCACGGCAGCGACCTGCACAGCGATGGTGTCACCCAAACGATAACGTCGACCGCTCGACTCACCCACCAGCGCATGCTTGATGTCGTCATAGTGGTAGTAATCGTTGTCGAGGGCGCTGATATGCACCAACCCCTCGATATACAGATCCATCAGCTGCACGAACAAACCGAACGACGTGACGCCGCTGATAACGCCCTGAAAGCTGTCACCCAGATGCTGTTCCATGTACTGGCACTTCAGCCACTGCACCACATCGCGGCTGGCTTCATCCGCGCGCCGCTCCGCCATTGAGCACTGCTCGCCCAACGCCACCATGTCGCTGACTTCGTACGGCAGTATTTTTGCCTTCGGCATCTTCGCCAGCTTGCCCGGGTTATCGATGAATTTTCCGCCTTCGCCGCTGCGAATCAGGTAGCGGATTGCCCGGTGCACGAGCAGGTCCGGATAACGCCGGATCGGCGACGTGAAGTGCGCATAGGCTTTATAGGCAAGACCAAAATGGCCCTTGTTTTCGGCTTCATATTTGGCCTGCTTGAGCGAACGCAGCATCACCGTCTGGATCACTTCACGGTCCGGACGCGTGGCAATGTCTTCGGTCAGGTGACGGAACACCATCGGAGACATATCAGCGCCTTTCTTGCTCCAGTCGATACTGAGGCCAAGCGGTCCGAGAAACTGTTGCAGGGCTTCCAGCTTCTCTGACGTCGGCGGCTCATGGTTGCGGAACAGCGTCGGCACTTGCGCCTGCTCAAGAAATTTCGCCGCGCAGATATTGGCGGCCAGCATCGCCTCTTCAATCATCTTGTGCGCGACATTACGCTGCACTGGCACAATCGCCTGAATCTTCTTCTGGTCGTCGTAGAGGATGCGCGTTTCAGTGGTCTCGAAATCAATCGCGCCGCGATCATCGCGCTGGTCGCGCAATGCCTGATACAGACCGAAGTACTGCCACAGCATCGCGTAGGTATCGTCGTCGATCAGCTCCTGCACCTTGCGCGCCGCCGGTGTGTCAGGCTGTTCGATCAGCGCACCGACCTGGGTGTAGGTGAGACGAAAACGCGAGCGCATGACGCCTTCAGCAAAATGGAATTTGGTGATCTTGCCGCTACCCGATACCTGCATCTCGCAGAACAGGCACAGGCGATCGACGTGCGGATTGAGCGAACACAAACCGTTGGACAGCTTTTCCGGCAACATCGGCACGACGCGATTGGGGAAATACACCGACGTGGCACGCTTGCTGGCTTCCACATCCAGTGGTGAGCCCGGCCGCACATAGTTGGAGACGTCGGCGATGGCAACAATCAACCGCCAGCCTCCGCGCGGGCGCGACTCGATATAAACTGCATCATCAAAGTCGCGGGCGTCTTCACCATCAATGGTCACCAACGGCAGATCACGCAAATCCACTCGGCCCTTCTTGTCTTTCTCCAGCACGGTATCGGCAATCTCTGCCGCTTCGGCCTCGACATCGGCCGGCCAGATGAACGGGATATCGAAGTTGCGCAAGGCGACATCGACTTCCATGCCCGGCTCGTCCGGCGTGGCAATAATCTCCAGCAGCTTCACCAGCACATGCCGGTCGGCGCCGGGATACTGCACGATTTCAGTCCGAATATGATCGCCCGTGGACGGCTTCAGTCCACCCATGTCGGAGATCAGCACTTCCTTGTTGATGCGCTTGTTCTGCGGGGCGAGGAAATGCGCCCCGCCCTCTCGCTTGTATATGCCGACCAGCTCGGTGACCGCGCGCTCCGCCACTTCAACGATGCGGGCTTCACGCTTGCCGAACCGGTTGCGGCCCTCGACGCTGACCAGCACCTTGTCGCCGTCCATCACCGACTGCATTTGCCGTGGCGAGATAAACAGGTCTTCTTCACCGGGTTGATCCGGAATCACGAAGCCGAAGCCATCGCGATGGCCCTGCACGCGGCCGCAGATCAGATCCATGCGGCTGGCGATGCCGTACTGGCCATTGCGGTTACGCACCAGCTGGCCGTCGCGAATCATGGCGCCGAGGCGGCGCTCGAAGGCGATCTTGTCTTCCTCTTCCGTAACGCCCAGCGCACCACGCAACTCACGCACGGTCAGGGGCTTACCCTGATCGTTAAGGAGCTGAATGATCAATTCTCGGCTGGGAACGGGATTGTCGTAGCGGGCGGCTTCACGCGCCGCATGGGGATCCTGATAACGTTTTTTCTTTGCCATAAGGCAGTAGATGTTCCTCTGCGCCCGAAGGCGGATGGATGATTTAAGGCCCAGCTTAACCGAACCCCCGCAGGGGGCACAGCAGAACTGGTGGTTTTGCGCAGATTCCTGATTGCGGGCGTTGACACCGGGGCAACTTTCTCTAGAATACGCCCGCTCTGGTTCACAGAGACCGTCACAACCTGCCGAGGTGGTGAAATTGGTAGACACGCTAGCTTCAGGTGCTAGTGGGGGCAACCCCGTGGAGGTTCAAGTCCTCTCCTCGGCACCATATTCCGAAAAACCGCACACTCTCTCTGGGTGGCTGCGGTTTTTTATTGCCTCCCTGCTTTGTTCCCCTGTGCTGGGCTGGGCCGCCCAGGAAGGCATTCAGGCCAACCCGAAACGCTGGCTGCTGATTTTCCCGGTCGGTGTCGTAGTGCTGGTGATCGTGCTGATCCGGATCACCCGGCGCAAATAGCCTGCCCTTGAAAATGCCTGTTGGCACCTCCATTTCCTCCCCATCATCTGGAGAGGAGTGCCATGAACGCTACACAGCTGGTGGGCTGCCCCCACTGTCATCGCCGCAACCGATTGCCTGCGGACAAACCCGCCGGGGTCGCCCATTGCGGCATCTGCAAGGAACTGCTGTTTGTCGGCAGCCCGACCAATCTGGGTCAGGCCAGCTTTGACGCCCACCTGAACAGTGAGGTGCCGTTGCTGGTGGACTTCTGGGCCCCCTGGTGTGGCCCCTGCAAGACCTTTGCGCCGACATTCCAGCAGGCCGCACAGCATCTGGAGCCGCAGGTCCGTTTGGCCAAGGTCAATACCGAGCAAGAGCCCGGCCTGGCACACCGCTTCGGCATTCGCAGTATTCCGACCCTGATCCTGTTTGCCAGCAGCAAGGAGCGTGCGCGCATCAGCGGCGCACTCAGCGCCCAGCAGCTGCGTCAGTGGGTGCACCAGCAACTGCCAGTCAGCGCCTGAGCCGCGCGCTCAAGGACTAAATGTCAGGCAAAAAAAAGCGGGCACATGGCCCGCTTTTTTTGCTGCGGCGGATCACTCGAATGGATGACGCAACACGATGGTTTCGTTGCGATCAGGGCCGGTCGAAATGATATCGATCGGCGCGCCAGTCACTTCTTCGATACGCTTGATGTAGTTGCGCGCATTTTCCGGCAGCTCATCCAGGGTTTTCGCACCCAGCGTCGACTCTTTCCAGCCCGGCATCTCTTCATACACCGGCACCATCTCGGCATAGGAGTCCGCATCCCAGGCCGACGCCAGTGCTTCACCCTGAGCCGACTGATAGCCGACACAGATCAGCACGGCATCCAGACCATCGAGCACATCCAGCTTGGTCAGGCAGAGGCCGGAAATCGAATTGATCTGGATGGCACGGCGCAACGCCACCGCATCAAACCAGCCACAACGACGTGCCCGGCCGGTGGTGGAACCGAACTCGTGGCCACGCTGGGCGAGGCGGCGGCCGACATCATCAAACAACTCGGTCGGGAACGGACCGGAACCGACGCGCGTGGTATAGGCCTTGGTAATACCGAGCACATAGTCCAGATACAGCGGACCAAAACCGGAACCGGTGGCGGTGCCGCCGGCGGTGGTGTTGGAGCTGGTCACATAGGGATAAGTGCCATGATCGATATCCAGCAGGGTGCCCTGCGCGCCTTCGAACATGATGTGCTTTTGCTGGGCGCGTGCCTCGTGCAGCACCGCCGTGACATCGGTCACCAGCGGACGCAACTCTTCCGCATAGCCCATCACTTCATCCAGCGTCTGCTGGAAATCCACCGGATCGGCGTTGTAGTAATGGCGCAGCACGAAGTTGTGGTAATCCATCAGCTCGCCAAGCTTGGCGGCAAATTTCTCGCGCTGGTACAGGTCACCGAGACGGACACCGCGACGCGATACCTTGTCCTCGTAAGCGGGACCGATACCGCGACCGGTAGTACCGATCTTGGCTTCACCGCGGGCTTTTTCACGTGCCTGATCCAGCGCCACATGCACAGGCAGAATCAGCGGACAGGCCGGGCTCAGACGCAGGCGCTCACGCACCGGCACACCCTTTTCTTCCAGACCGCGCATTTCCTTCAGCAGCGCATCCGGTGCCAACACCACACCGTTACCAATCAGGCACTGCACGCCTTCGCGCAGGATACCAGAGGGGATCAGATGCAATACGGTTTTCTGGCCGTCGATCACCAGCGTATGACCAGCATTGTGGCCGCCCTGAAAGCGCGCCACGCAGGCAACCTTTTCCGTGAGCAGATCAACGATCTTGCCCTTGCCTTCATCACCCCACTGGGTGCCGAGAATCACTACGTTCTTGCCCATGGCCTGCTGTCGTTTTGTCGAGAGTTAAAGGGAAACCAGTTGCCAGCTGTTGTTCTGAAACACCAGCTGACGGTCACATTGCAATTCCGTGGCATTGTTGTCGGCCCCTGGCAACGCCAGCAGCACACGCTCGCCGCGCGCGCGCAAGGCCTGTACTTCGGCGACAAAGCCATCGTCGCCAATATCACCGATGGCAAGAATGCCCATGCCTGCCGCTAACGGCTGCTGCGCCGCCAGCAATTTGAGGTCAGCGCTGAAACCCGTGGCCGGCCGCGCACGGCCAAACACCTCGCCAATATGATCGTATCGGCCGCCTTTCGCCACCGGCTCACTGCCACCACCGCTATAGGCCGCGAACAAACAGCCGGTGTGGTAGTGATAGCCGCGCAGTTCGCCAAGATCGAGGTGCAGACGCACCTGCGGATAGCGCTGTTTCAGCAGTGTCGCCAGCGCCTCCAGTTCCTCCAGCGCCGCCATCACGGCAGCACCGAACGGCGCCAGCAATGTCCGCGCCTGCGCAATAACCGCCACGTCGCCGGCCATAAACGGCAGTGCCGCCAGGGCGTCACGTTGCTCGGTGGTCAGTGACAGCTGAGACAGCATCAGATCCAGCTCGGTGCGCGCCTTGCGCACAAAGATATCAGACAGTGCCGCCTCGTCGCCCTCGGACAAGCCGCCAGCCTGAACCAGCGCCCGGTAGATACCCACGTGACCCAGATCCAGCGTGATATCAGGCAACTCTGCCAGGTGCAGCGCCTCCAGCAGCAAACTGATCACTTCGGCATCGGACTGCATGCCGGCATGGCCAAACAGCTCGACACCAATCTGATAGGGAATGCGGGATCCGCCCGGCTGCGGCGCGCGGGTACGCAACGCACTGCTGCAGTAGCACAGACGGGTCGGCGCTTCGCGGCGCAGGGTATGGGCATCCAGTCGCGCCACCTGTGGCGTGATGTCGGCACGCACGCCAAGCAAGCGACCGCTGAGCTGATCGGTAAGCTTGAAGGTCTGGCGCTCCAGATCACGGCCACCACCATTGAGCAGCGAATCGAGGAACTCGATCAATGGCGGAAACACGAGCTCGTAGCCCCAGCTGGCAAATTGGTCCAGCAGGCGACGACGCAGGGCTTCGATGCGGGCAGCCTGGGCCGGCAGGATTTCTTCCACGCCTTCAGGCAACAACCACTGTTCTTCGCGATTCATGATTCCTTCAAACCAGCAAAAGCAGGAAAAGCGCCCCGGTCACCATGGCGGCGAGCCCGAGGCCTCTCAGGGTGCGGTCATCAAGCTGGATAATCACGGCGGCGGCACGGCGCATATGGCGCGGTCCGACGGCATAGGCCAGCCCTTCGATGATCGCCACCAGACACAGGGCCTTGCCGAGTAAGATCCAGTCCGGGTGCATCACCACACTCTGATTACGAAAACGGTCCACAAAAAAGCCGGGGATGCCCCCGGCTGCGAGATTCTACCACCCTAAACGGGTGAGGGGGACAGTTTCGCCCCCCGGATTGTCGGGCACCGGCTTACTTGCCAGTGCTCTTCTTCAAATAGCGGAAGAAATCGCTGTCCGGCTCCAGCACCAGCAGGTCGTTGGGGTTGGCCAACGTTTCCCGATAGGCCTGAAGGCTGCGGTAGAAGCGGAAGAACTCCGGATCCCGGTTGTAGGCCTTGGCGTAGATGGCCGCCGCGCGGGCATCACCTTCACCACGCAGCAGCTGCGAATCACGGTAGGCCTCCGCCAGCAACACGGTGCGCTGGCGGTCGGCGTCAGCACGGATCTTCTCTGCCTCTTCCTTGCCTCGCGCACGGTGCTCAGCGGCATCACGGGCACGCTCTGCGCGCATCCGGTCAAACACGCGATCGCGAACATCTGACGGCCAGTCGACCTGCTTGACGCGAATGTCGACGATCTCCAGACCAAAGTCAGCCACCGTGCCTTCATTCACCTTGGCGGCCACCTTGTCCATCACCTGACTACGCTCACCGGCGACCACTTCCTGCACGGTACGCTCGGCAAATTCATCACGCAGACCATTTTCTACCCGTTTATCCAGGCGCAACTCCGCGTCCGCCTGCACAATGCCGACACTGGAAGAACCGCCACCGAGCACGGTCAGATAACGCTGCACATCAACAATGCGCCACAGCACGAAAGAGTCGACATTCAGCAGTTTCTTTTCCTTGGTGATGAAAGACTGCGTTGGCACGTCATGTACCAGGGTGCGGCCATCCATCTTGATGACCTGATCAATCACCGGCCATTTGAAATACAGGCCCGGTGCAATATCGGTTTCAACGATACGACCAAAGCGCTTTTTGACCGCCAACTGCGTTTCATTAATAACGTAGTAGGAGTTCAACGCGAGTATCGCGAGCAGGGCAGCAACCGCCAATGAAAGAGTCTGTCTGGTCGACATTAGCGCAACCCTCCCGAACGATTTCCGTAAGTACTTTGACTGTTTTGCGTAGACGACGAACTGGATGCCGCCGCAGCGGCTCCCTGCTGTGCCTGCGCCTCGGCCATACTGGCCTTGCGGTTGTTGATAATCTGATCCAGCGGCAAGTACATCATGTTGTTGCCGTCCTTGAGATCAATCACCACCTTGTTGGCATTGGCGAGTACATTCTCAACCGTTTCGATATACAGGCGATCACGGGTGACTTGCGGCGCCTTGCGGTACTCTGCCAGCAGATCAGTGAATCGCTGGGCATCACCTTCGGCGCTGGCAATCAAACGTTGCTTATAGCCCTGGGCCTCTTCACGCAAGCGCTGCGCCTGACCACGCGCTTCAGGCACAACACCGTTGGCATAGGCTTCCGCCACTTTCATGAAGCGGTCTTCATCTTCCTTGGCTTTGGCAACGTCGTTGAACGCATCGCGCACCGGTTCTGGCGCCTGGGTGTTGGTCAGCACGAAGTCGACCACCTGAATACCGGTGTTATAGCGATCAAGATAATCCTGCAGCAGTGTCTTAACTGACGCTGCAATCTGTTCGCGCTGATTGACCAGCACATCATCCATGGTAGAGGCACCCACCACCTGCCGCAGTGCGCTTTCGGTGGAGTGATGCAAAATAGCTTCTGCTTCAGACACTTTCAGCAGGAATACCTGCGGATCCAGTACCTGGTATTGCACTTCCAGACTGACGCCGACAATGTTCGTGTCTTCCGTCAGCATCTCTTCGCGTAGCTGGTAGCTACGGGTCTGGCCAACGTTGACCTTGAAGTACTCTTCTACCGGCGGCCAGTGCCAGTTCAGACCCGGCTCCAGCGTACGATCGTATTTGCCGAAGCTCAGCACCACGGCGCGCTCCTGCTGATCGACAGTGAAGCCCGCCCAGAACACGTAGAACAGCAGCAACGCCGCTGCGGCGATGGCCAGTGATGCCTTGCCGCCACCGCTGTTGTTGCCGGTGCCCGGCTTGCCGCCAAACAGCCCTGAAAGGCGATCGCGCAATTGCTTGATCAGTTCATCGATATCCGGCGGACGCTGATCGCCGCCACCACCACCCCAGGGATCGCGTGGTTTTCTACCGCCGGGTTCATTCCAGGACATTGAATTCTCCGTTATGCAACATTCAGTTCGCCGAAGACGAGCCTTGGCGATTGTAGGAAGCGAGATTTTCAGCTGCAACCGCAGCATCATCGAGCAGCACCTCAGCAACATCCAGTGCCGCCTCGCGCAGCAGCCGCTCAAAATGGATGCGATTGACCCGAATCCGCAAAAGCTGGCTGCCATCCGACGCCGACTGCTCCTCAAGCACCTCGCCGGCATCGTGCAAGCGCGCCCGCAGCTTGCCAGCATTTGCCGGCAGACGCACCCAGCGATCAATCCAGCTATCTGCCAGCCGCTCGGCGATGGCCTGACTGAGCAGCTCCAGACCGGCACCGGTGATCGCCGAAATCCACACTCGCACCGCCGTGCCGTGCTCATCCCGGTCGATATGGGGATCCATGTCGGTTAAATCAACCTTATTGAAGACATGCAAGGTCGGGACCTCATCGGCGCCGATCTCCTCGAGCACCGCATCCACCGCCTCGATGTTGAGATCGCGCTCTTCCGCGGAGCAGTCTGTGACATGCAACAGCAAGGAGGCGTTAACGGTTTCCTCCAGCGTCGCACGGAAGGCGTCCACCAAGCGGTGCGGCAGGTGGCGGATAAAGCCCACCGTATCAGCAAGAATGGTCGGGCCGACGCCAGCAATACGCACCTTGCGCAAGGTCGGGTCCAGAGTGGCGAACAGTTTGTCTGCCACATACACCTCGGACGAGGTCAGCACATTGAACAGCGTCGACTTGCCGGCATTGGTATAACCCACCAGTGAAATCACCGGGGTCTCGGTGCGCTCACGCGCGCGCCGCCCCTGGGCGCGCTGCTTGCGCACCTTGTCCAGCCGGCCCTCGATGGCACGAATCCGTTCACGCACCAGACGGCGGTCCGTTTCCAGCTGGGTTTCCCCCGGACCACGCAAACCGATACCGCCCTTTTGCCGTTCCAGGTGAGTCCAGCCACGCACCAGCCGCGTCTGCATGTGACGCAGCTGCGCCAGTTCGACCTGCAGACGACCCTCATGGGTGCGGGCACGCTGGGCAAAAATATCGAGAATCAGTCCGGTGCGATCCAGCACCCGGCACTTGATCAACTTTTCGAGGTTGCGCTCCTGGGCCGGCGACAGGGCATGATTGAACAGCGCCACGTCGGCTTGCTCGGCCTCCACCAGCGCCGCCAGCTCATCGGCCTTGCCGGTGCCGATAAACAGTGCTGCATCGGGACGATCCCTGCGCCCGAGCAGTTGCGCCACCGGCACGACACCACTGGAGGTCACCAGATGGTGAAATTCCTCCAGGTCTTCACGACCGACACTGTCAGGCAGATCGATATGTATCAGGATGGCCCGTTCGCCCTCGCCGGTGAGCGTGGCCTGAGCCTTGTCAAAGAGTTCCATGCCGCTCCTCGAAACAGGGCGCTATTGTGCCGCGTCACCTGAGGCAACAACAGGAAAACCGGGGGCGAGAACGCAAAAAGCCACCCGAGGGTGGCTTTTGCTGGGGTGTTGCGCGCGTTGGCTCAGACCGGAGCGCCGTTGCCGGGCGCATCGCCGTTGCCGGGTCCGCTGCCGCCGGGCCCTGCTGCACGCGGGTTACGTGCTGGCACGACGGTGGAAATTGCGTGCTTGTAGACCATCTGACTGACGGCGTTCTTGAGCAGTACCACGTACTGGTCGAACGACTCGATCTGGCCCTGAAGCTTGATACCGTTAACGAGGAAAATGGAAACCGGAATACGTTCCTTTCTCAGCGCATTGAGAAAAGGGTCTTGTAGAGAGTGCCCCTTTGACATGTTGTTCTCCTTGAAAATAGCTCTAAAAAGTAGTGCCCAAGCGTTCGGGCAATCAGCGCAACCCCGAGCACCGTGGACGAAGGACCAAATGCCTGTCCGTCAAACCAGCGGTGTCACCGGCTACTAAACACCGATTCCAGAACCGGCGCAAGAAGGCTCATCGCCTGCTCCACCACCTCCGGATCATCGCTGTCCAGCCAGTGCAATGCCGGCCAGCCGCGCAACCAGGTAAACTGCCTTTTCGCCAACTGGCGCGTGGCAACAATGCCGCGCTCCTGCATGGCATCGAGGTCATAGTGCCCCTCGAGGTACTCCCAGACCTGTCGATAACCGACCGCCTTGATGGCTGGCAGGTCTGCGCTCAGATCGCCGCGCTGTCGTAATGCCTGAACTTCCCCGACCAGCCCGTCGTCCAGCATCTGCCGGAACCTTAGCGCGATCCGTTGATGCAGGAGGGCACGGGTTTTCGGCGCGATGGCCAGATGGAACCGAGTATAGGGAAACGCCGGAGTGTGACTCAGTTCACTGTCCGACAATGGAACAGCCTGCTGTCGCGCGTGATGGTGTGACAGCGGCTCACCCGACACCCGGTACACCTCCAGAGCGCGCTGGATGCGCTGACTGTCGGTGGGCTTGAGCCGGGCTGCGGTGACCGGATCCACTTGCGCCAGTTGGAAGTGCATGGCCGGCCAGCCCTTGTCGGCGGCTTCCGCCTCCAGCTCGGCACGTACCTGCGCATCCGCCGCCGGCAGTTGCGCCAGGCCTTCTACCAGCGCCTTGAAATACAGCATGGTGCCGCCAACCAGCAGCGGTACTCTTCCGGCAGCATGGATCTCGGCAATTTCGCGCAGGGCATCCTCGCGGAATTCAGCGGCGGAATAGGGTTCAGTCAGATCACGAAAACCAAGCAGTCGATGCGGTGCGCGCGCCAGCAGCTCAGGCTCCGGCTTCGCAGCACCTATGGTGAGACCGTCGTAGACCAGTGCCGAATCAACATTGATGATCTCCAGCGGCAAGCGCTGCACCAGCTCCACCGCCAAAGCAGTCTTGCCAGAACAGGTTGGGCCCATAAGGAAGATGACCGGCAGGGAAACAGACATCAGCAATCCCGTATCAACGACGGCGCATTGTAACGCGCATCAGCGAGGGCGCGCGCATCAGCGACCGCGCAGAAACAGCCGATCGAGATCTTTCAGCGACATCTGCGTCCAGGTTGGCCGGCCATGATTGCACTGGCCGCTGCGCTCCGTCGCCTCCATGTCACGCAGCAGTGCGTTCATTTCCGGAATGGTCAGACGGCGGTTTGCACGCACACTACCGTGACAAGCCATGGTCGAGAGCAACTCGTCCAGTACCGCTGCGATGCGCTCACTGCTGCCCTGTGCCACCAGATCCGACAGTACATCGCGCACCAGTGCTTCGGCGTCTGCATCTCGCAACAACGCCGGCACTTCACGCACCAGCAAGGTCTCCGGACCGGCGCGATGTAACACGAAACCGAGCTTCCCGAAAACCTCCGGATGCTGTTCAGCGAAATCCGCCTCGCGCGTCGACACCGCCATGGACACCGGCACCAGCAGCGGCTGCGCGCGCACCTTGTCTTCCTGCCAGGACACTTTCAGACGCTCATAGGTGATGCGCTCGTGGGCGGCATGCATATCCACCACCACCAGACCTTGCGCATTTTCGGCAAGAATGTAGATGCCCTGCAGCTGCGCCAGTGCAAAACCCAGCGGCGGCACTTCCTGTGACGAATCAGCGGGCATCGCCGCTGCGGCTGGCGGCGCCTCGCGCACACTGCCTTGGGAGAAATAACCTTGCCATCCTGGTGTTGGCGCGCTCGGCTCCAGAATCGGCGTGCCCAGCCCGAGACCGCTCTGGTGAGAGGGCATCGTCTGCACGGGCATAGCCTCCTGAGCAAGGTTTTCCTGTCCCGCCAGCGGCATTGAACTGTCCTGTTGGCCCGGTCTTAGTTCAGCGATACAGCGATGCAAGCTGCGAAACAAAAAGTCATGCACCATGCGCTGCTCGCGAAACCGCACCTCATGCTTGGTCGGATGCACATTGACGTCGACCTGAGCCGGGTCCAGTTCAAAAAACAATACATAGGCGGGATGGCGACCATGATAGAGCACATCCGCATAGGCCTGACGTACTGCATGATTGACGACCTTGTCGCGTATCACGCGTCCATTTACAAAAAAGTACTGCAGGTCTGCCTGCGAGCGTGAAAACGTCGGCAACCCCATCCAGCCATGCAAGCGCAACCCGGCGCGCTCTACATCCACACGCGTCGACTGCTCGATGAAAGCACTGCCACACAAGCGCGCCACGCGCTGCGCCTGCTGCGCATCAGTGGAGGCTGCGGGCAACTGGTGGATCACTTTCTGGTTGTGGGTCAGCCGAAACGCCGTTTCGAACTCACTTAATGCAATGCGACGGAACACTTCTTCCAGATGGGAGAACTCGGTTTTTTCCTGACGAAGAAAACGCCGACGTGCCGGCGTATTGAAGAACAGATCGCGCATTTCAACGGTGGTGCCACGCGGGTGCGCCGCCGGCTGCAAGGTGGGCGCCATATCGCGTCCCTCCGCCTGCACCTGCCAGGCCTCGGCACTGTCGTCGGTGGCCGAGGTCAGTGTCAGTCGCGATACCGAGCTGATCGCCGCCAGTGCCTCGCCGCGGAAACCCAGTGAGCCGATCGCTTCGAGATCTTCCAGCGTACGAATTTTACTGGTGGCATGTCGTGACAGCGCCAGTGGCAGATCGTCCTTGCCGATGCCACTGCCATCGTCGCGTACCCGGATCAGTTTGACGCCACCCTGTTCCACATCCAGCTGCAACTGACGCGCGCCAGCATCCAGCGCATTTTCCAGTAGCTCTTTCACCACCGAAGCTGGACGTTCCACCACCTCCCCGGCCGCAATCTGGTTGGCGAGGCGCGAATCTAGCAATTGGATATGAGACATGAAAATTCCGTCGGTGCCGTTCAGCTACCGGGTATGCGCAACACCTGCCCGACTTTGATGACATCGGTCTGCAAGTTGTTGCTGACACGCAAGGCCGACTCAGATACCGAGTAACGGCGCGCGATGGAAGAAAGGGTGTCACCCGGTTCAATGCGATGACTTGCCACCCTGTCACTACCGCCGCCACGACGCGCAGCATACCAGCTACCCGGCGCCGGATGGGTTTCGAAATATTTGCGCACGCCATTCAGAATCGCCTTGGCAAGCTTTTCCTGGTGGCGTGATGAATTCAGATTCTTTTCTTCATTGCGGTTGGAGATGAATCCTGTCTCCACCAGAATCGATACCATACTCGGCTCTTTCAGGACCGCGAACGCCGCCTGTTCCACTTTCTTGCGATTACCATGCAGCTTTGTGACCTCGCCCATTTCCTCCAGCACTTGCCGCCCGAGATAAAGGCTGTGCGCCATGGAGCCCGACGTGGTCATATCCGCCAGTACGCTGAGCAAACCGCTATTGTCTTTCTCTTCTTCATAGACACCGGCAACGCGGTCAGATTCGTTGGCGATCTTGGCCAGATAACCGGCGCGTGCAGAAGTGGCGCCGCGGTTTGATAGCGCAAATACCGACGCACCATGCGCGGCAGGGTCGGTAAACGCATCAGCATGGATGGAAATGAAGACATCGGCCTGATGGCGATCACTGGCAATCTTGCGCCGCTCTGCCAACGGCACATAGTAATCACCGGTGCGCACCAGCACCGGCTTGATGCCGGGTTCCTTTTCCATCAAGGCAAACAGCCGCTTGGCGATCGACAGCACCACTTTCTTTTCGTACACGCCGGACGGACCACGTGCGCCAGGGTCTTCACCACCATGGCCAGCATCAATCGCCACCACCATTGGGCGATCACCGTTGAACGTCGGCTGCGGGCGTGCGACGGTCTTGATCTCTTGCGTCTCACCGTCAAACAGGTCAATCACCAGACGCCAGCCAAATGGATCAATCGGTTTGAGCAAATTGGTGCGCGGCCGTACAGCACCCTTGAGATCGAACACCACGCGGGTGCGATTGCCATCATGCTTGCCGACGCGAATATTGTTGATCGGGCTGTCGCTGTATTCGAGCTGGGTAACATCAAACTTGAGGTCCGCATCAATCAGATCAACGACAATGCGGTCTGGATTGGCCAACTTGTCGAGCTTGTGCTCGACCGGACCATTGAGATCAAAGACGATACGGGTGTGGTCCGGCGCACGGTGCAAACGGACCGAGTCGATACCCTGCGCCGCCAGCGCCGGGATCGCAAGCAGCGAGACAAACAGACACAGCAGACTACGCAATTTCGCTATCATCCGTTTCCTGACCAAGTCGTTACCCTGTCGCCCCGGTAGTCGTGTTATTCGACTGACGGCGTTGCTGCCTGAGCAATGCTGGCTCGACGTCCGTCGCCTTCAGTTTGCAATGTTACCGTGACGTCCGCCGGCGGCAAGGCGCCAGTGCCTTTCTCCGGCCACTCTACCAGACACAATGCGGGTTGCGCGAAATATTCCCGGCCGCCGATGTCTTCCAGTTCTTCCGGATCTGACATCCGGTAGAGGTCAAAATGAAACACATCCCGTTGCTGCAAGCGATAGGGCTCCACCAGCGTGTAGGTGGGGCTCTTTACTGCCCCCTGGTGCCCGAGCGCCTGCAGCCAGCCGCGCACCAGTGTGGTTTTGCCGGCGCCGAGATTGCCCAGCAGGTAGACCACGCCGGAAGGAAATCGTTGCGCCAGGGTCGCACCCAGTGCCAGCGTGGCCGCTTCATCGGCAAGAAAATACTGCTCCATCAACGCACCTTGCCATTGATCAGGCGACGCAACTCCGGCAACAAATCACTCGCCAGCAAACCGTTTTCACCCTGCTCCTGCACGGCGAAGTCCGCCGCCAGCCCATGCAACAGTGCACCGAAGCGGGCAGCATCGTGGCAGCTGTAACCTTGCGCCAACAAGGCACCGATGACGCCACTGAGTACATCTCCCATGCCACCAGTGGCCATGCCCGGGTTACCACTGGTGTTCAATGCCAGCGTTTTACCGGCACTGGCGATCAACGTGCCGGCCCCCTTGAGCAGCACTGTCTGGCCGAGTTTTTTCTGCAGCCTGCTGATGGCGGCAAAGCGGTCCTGCTGCACTGCGCCTGTGGCCGTACCGAGCAAGCGCCCGGCTTCGCCAGGGTGCGGCGTCACCACCTGAGGCACATCCGACGGCGGTAGCTTCAGCGACGCCATCAGATTCAGCGCATCCGCATCCACTACACGCGGTCGGTCGCTGGCCAATACCTTGTGCAGCAGCGTCTGCCCCCAGGGGCCCTGCCCCAGACCAGGGCCAATCACCACCACACTGGCCTTTTCCAGCAACGGCAGCAGCTCGTCGCCATTTTCTATGCCACGCGCCATCACTTCCGGCTGGCGCGTCAACATCAGCGCACAATGCTCGCGGCGTGTGGCCAGAGAGACCAGGCCCGCACCGCAACGCGCCGCGGCCTGTGCCGCCAGCACCGCAGCGCCGGCATAACCATGATCACCACCGATCACCAGCACATGACCAAACAGGCCCTTGTGCGCAGTGGCGCGGCGCGGCTGGCGGCGCTGCAAAAACTCTTCCAGCGTTGGCCGCACGCACTCTGCCGTGACGCCGGCGTAGACCGATTCCGGCACCCGCAGGTCGTCAAAATGCAATGTCCCGGTTAGCGCGGGCCCCTCGCCGGTGAGCAGGCCGCGTTTGACGCCGATATAAGTCACAGTGTGATCAGCGCGCACCGCAACACCCGGTGCGGCACCGCTGTCAGCACTCAGGCCGGAGGGAATATCCAGCGCCAACACCGGCGCGCCGGCCTCATTGATGGCGCTGATCAGCGGCACCAACTCGTCGCGCACCGGGCCACGCAAACCAGTACCGAGCAAGCCATCAACAATCACATCCGCATGGCGCAGGTCGGGCAGGTCCGCACCCAGCTCATGCACCGGGATACTTTCCGCCAGCACCCGTTCCGCCATATCCAGGGCATCCCCTTTCAAGCTGGCCACCGGCGCATGGGCATAGACATGCGGGTGCAGACCGGCATGCGCAGCCAGCAGCGCCACCACATAGCCGTCACCGCCGTTGTTGCCGCTGCCGCAGATCACCGCAATCTCGCGCGCCTCGGGCCACTGCTCACGCAGTAACAGAAAGGCCGCCTCACCGGCACGGGTCATCAGAATGTCGCCGGGGATACCGGCGGACTCGATCGCCAGCCGATCCAGCTCACGGGTCTGGGCGGCGGTGTACAATGCGCGGGGCAAAGGTTGATGGGACATAAATTCCTGTCGTGGCGACGTTGTGGAGATTCTAGTCATTCATGGGTGAGCTTTCAGCACTGGCAGAGGATATCAGGCAATGGGGCCGCGAACTGGGATTCCAGCAAGTGGGCATCGCCGATACCGATTTGCAGCTGGCGGACCAGCGGCTGCAGCAGTGGCTCGCGCAAGGCTACCACGCCGACATGGACTGGATGGCACGCCACGGCAGTAAACGCAGCCATCCACAACAGCTGGAGCCCGGCACCTTGCGTGTGATTTCGCTGCGCATGGACTACCTGCCGGCCGATACCCGTCCACTCGACATTCTCAAGCAGCCAGACAAGGCCTACATCTCCCGTTACGCGCTCGGTCGCGACTACCACAAACTGATTCGCAAGCGCCTGGCGCTGCTGGCACAACGCATTCGCGACGCCGTCGCCGACAGCGAGCTGGCGCGTGCTTTTGTCGATTCAGCCCCGGTGATGGAAAAGCCGCTGGCAGAAAAGGCCGGACTCGGCTGGCAAGGCAAACACACGCTGATCCTTAACCGTGAGGCGGGCAGCTGGTTTTTCCTTGGCGAGATTTACACGGATTTGCCGCTGCCGGTGGATGCGCCGGCGCAGAATCACTGTGGCCGCTGCAGCGCCTGCATGACGGTGTGTCCGACCGACGCCATCGTCGCGCCCTACCAGCTCGATGCACGACGCTGTATATCCTGGCTGACCATCGAAAATACCGGCGTCATTCCGGAACATCTGCGCAAGCCGATCGGTAACCGTATTTTTGGCTGCGACGATTGTCAGCTGATGTGCCCCTGGAATCGCTTCGCACGACATTCCGGTGAGCAGGATTTCAGCCCCCGGCATGCACTGGATCATGCTGACCTGCTGACGCTGTTTGGCTGGAGTGAAGCGCAGTTTCTGCAGCACACCGAAGGCTCACCAATCCGGCGCACCGGATACCGCGGCTGGCTGCGCAACATTGCTGTGGCGCTCGGCAATGGGACGGCCAGCGACGCTGCGATCACGGCATTGCAGCAGCGCACGCTAATGCACAACGACGATGACATGCTGCTCGAACATTTTGACTGGGCGCTGACACAACTGCGCCGCAAGCAGACTTCGTAGGAGCGTGCCCGGCAATCCCCAAGCCATGCCGGGCACACTCCTACACTGCGCGAAGTTCAGGACTCCGCGTACTGACGCCGAACTTCGAAGTTCGGCTTCCCCCCAGGGAAGGCGTAACGCACGATGCGCCAGATCACCTGACTGAACTGCACCAGCATATTGCCGGTGTTGTAGTGCTGGCCATAACGTGCGCAGATCTCCCGCACCTCGACCGCCATTTCGGCATAGCGTCGTGCGGGAATGTCCGGAAACAGGTGGTGCTCAATTTGATGGCTGAGATTTCCGGTCATGATGTGCAGCAGCTTGCCGCCGCTGATATTGGACGAGCCGCGCAGCTGACGCACATACCACTGACCGCGGGTTTCATTGCGCAATACTGACTTGGGAAACACTTCCACATCGGCCGTAAAGTGACCGCAGAAAATCACTGTGAAGGTCCAGACGTTGCGCATGCCGTTGGCAATCAGGTTGCCGAGAATCACCGGCAAGAAGAACGGTCCGGCCAGCAGCGGAAAGATCACATAGTCCTTGATCAGCTGACGCTTGATCTTTCGGCCCACCGGCGCAAATTCTTCCTTCATCTTTTGCTTCGGCACACGACCAGTAAACCACAGACCAAGACGCAGCTCCTGAATCGCCACACCCCACTGGAACAGCAACGCAAAAATGATGCTGTAGAAAGGCTGCCACAAATAGCCCGGCTTCCAGCGCTGTTCCGGGAAAAGCCGCAGAATGCCGTAACCGACATCCTCATCCATGCCCTTGATGTTGGTGTAGGTGTGGTGGCGGAAATTGTGGGTCTTGCGCCAATTATCACCGGTGGCAACGATATCCCACTCAAACGTTTTGCCATTCAGCTTCGGATCACGCATCCAGTCATATTGACCGTGCATGACATTATGGCCGAGCTCCATGTTGTCGAGGATCTTCGAGATGCCCAGCATCAGCGTGCCAAGAATAAACGCAGGCGGAAAAATGCCGGCAAACAGCAGTCCACGACCGACGACTTCAAAATAACGCACTGCCTTGTAGACACGACGGATATAGCGCGCATCTTTTTCGCCCAGATCAGCAAGGGTACGCGCACGCAAGGCATCCAGCTCTGCGGCCAATGCTTCGAGTTCACGACTATCCAGTTGGCGACTTTTTGAAACCATGGAACTGATACTCCGAATTTCTACAGGTCCAGCGTCATATCGGTGCGTGCGGCACTGATACACAAGCGCAGGGCACTGGTGGGCTGGTCATTTTTTTCACCGCTTAAAAGATCTTCACTGATGCCAGCGGTCTTGCCGCAGGCGCAGGTATTGCAGATACCCATACGACAACCGTAGGCCGGCTCAAGCCCCGCTTCTTCCAGCGCTTGCAACAAGGGACGGTCTGTCGGCAGCGACAGTGTTGTGCCGGTCTGTGTCAATGTCACCGCGACTTCACCCAGATCTGTGCTGGTCACAGTCGCCGGTGTAAATGCCTCAGCCGCAAAGAAGCCAACCCGTTGCGCCACCAGCTCACGCACGCTGTCGACAAAGCCGGCGGGACCACAGGCATAGGCACGCAGACCAGACAAATCCGCCAGTAACGACTGGAACAATTCAAGACTCGGCCGTCCCTGGATTTCCTCCGGCAACAGCTCATGCTCGCGGGTCAGAATAAAATGCAGATGAAAGCGCGGCTCACGCTCGCTGAGTCGTCGCAGCTCCTGAAAAAAGCACAGATCCGCGCGCGTACGAGCCCAGTAAAGCAGGGTGACGGGTTGATGCAGGGTGTCCCGGGTCAGGCTGCGCAGAATACTCATCAGCGGCGTGATGCCGCTGCCGGCGGCCATCAACAGCCAGCCGTCCTGATGGTCAGACGGGACGGTCAGATCACCAAAGGCCTGCCCCATCTCCAGCACATCACCAACCCGGGTGTGCTGACACAACTCGGTGCTCACCAGACCGCCTTCGTAGCGCTTCACCGTTATGCTGATGCGGCCACGCCCATCCGGCACGGTCGTGATGCTGTAGCTGCGGGTATGGCGCACGCCATCCACTTCAACCACCAGATTAATGTGCTGCCCCGGACGAAAGCCGGCGAAATGGCCGTTCGGCTGCAACACCAGCGTGACCGTGTCACGCGCCTCCACATGGCGGGCAACCACTGTTGCCCGCGGCGTTTCCCACGATGCATTGCGTACCAGCTTGCTCGCCCAGAAGTCGAACACGGCCGGCGAAACCAGGGGTTTAATTATTCTTTTCAAAGGGTTAGTCGTCATTTTGGCGCATCGCTGGGCTCCAGATGGCGGTAATTATACATATGTATAGACAAGAGTCTATACACTTGTGCATGGGCGCCGGTGGGGTAGAATACGCCTTATTCATGACAGCCCGGATACCGAGAACAATATGGCTGAGTCCAACCTCGACAGTCAGCGTAGCCGCCCCCATCAGGGTCGGCGTGCGGTTATTTCGCGCGAAGACCTGATCAGTGCCGCGCTGGCGCTGGTGGGACCCCATCGCAGCGTGTCGACCTTGAGCCTGCGCGAAGTCGCGCGTGAAGCCGGCATTGCTCCGAACAGTTTCTATCGTCACTTTCGCGATATCGATGAACTGGCGGTGGCGCTGATCGAGGAGGCCGGCAGTGCACTGCGCAAGATCATCGGCAGCGCCCGCAGTCGCGCAGTCAGCGGTCGCAGTATTGTGCGCAGCTCGATCGATGCCTTTATGGAACAGCTCACTGCGGACCAGAAGTTTCTGCATCTGTTGATGCGCGAGGGCACGGTGGGCTCAGACGCCTTCAAGCAGGCCGTAGAAAAGCAGCTGTGCTACTTCGAGGAAGAGCTGTGTACCGATCTGGTGCGACTGGCCAAGCTCAATAACAAGCCACTTTACCAGCCGGAGCAGGCCGCCAAAGCAATCACGCGCCTGATTTTTGCCCATGGCGCCAGCGTCATGGACCTGCCACCGGAAAGGCTGCAGGAGGCCGCCGAGCAGATGATTGTCATGGTGCGCATGATCCTGGTCGGCAGCCAGACCATGACCGCCCAGGATGCGGCCGCCGACACCAACCGCTGATCGCCGCTTGGCCGCCCCGCCCGGCTGCTCTATCATGCCACCCCCAATCACCGCCTCCGGCGCCGACCAGCAGCCGCCGCGACCCGAAATTCCGGAAGTGTCATCGTGCTCAGTACCGCCAATATCACCATGCAGTTCGGCTCCCGGCCGCTGTTTGAAAACGTCTCGGTCAAATTTTCCCCCGGCGCCCGCTACGGCCTGATTGGCGCCAACGGCTGCGGCAAGTCCACCTTCATGAAAATTCTTGGCGGCGATCTCACGCCCACCAACGGCGTGGTGTCGCTGGAACCGAATGCGCGCATCGGCAAGTTGCGCCAGGACCAGTTTGCATTCGAGAAGCACTCGGTCATCGACACCGTAATCATGGGCCATCAGGAACTCTGGGAAGTCAAAGCGGAACGCGACCGCATCTATAACCTCGCCGAGATGAGTGACGAGGACGGCATGAAGGTCGCCGAACTGGAAATTGCGTTTGCCGAGATGGATGGCTATACCGCGGAGTCACGCGCGGGCGAACTGTTGATCGGCGTAGGCATCCCGGTTGAGCAGCATGAAGGGCCGATGAGCAATATCGCGCCGGGCTGGAAGCTGCGGGTGCTGCTGGCGCAGGCGCTGTTTTCAGATCCGGATGTGCTGCTGCTGGATGAGCCGACCAACAACCTCGACATCAACACCATCCGCTGGCTTGAGGACGTGCTGAATACCCGCAACAGCACCATGATTATCATTTCCCATGACCGGCACTTCCTGAACAGCGTTTGCACCCACATGGCCGACGTCGATTACGGTGAAATCCGTCTGTATCCCGGCAACTACGACCAGTACATGGCGGCGTCCACACTGGCACGAGCGCAACTGCTCGCCGACAACGCCAAGAAGCAAGCGCAGCTGGATGACCTGCAGCAGTTTGTGGCGCGATTCTCCGCCAATGCATCCAAGGCCAAGCAAGCGACCTCGCGCGCCAAGCAGATGGATAAAATCCAGCTCAATGAGGTCAAGGCATCCAGCCGCGTCAATCCGTATATCCGTTTCAACCAGGACAAAAAGCTCTATCGTCAGGCGCTGGAGCTCAAGCAGATCAGCAAGCGCTTTGCAGACAATGTGCTGTTTGAGAACTTCGATCTGCAGATTGAAGTGGGCGAACGGGTCGCCATCATCGGCCCCAACGGCGCCGGCAAGACCACGCTGCTGCGCTGTCTGATGAACGAAATGGAAGTCGATGCCGGCACCATAAAATGGTCAGAGAACGTCAATATTGGCTACTTTGCCCAGGACCATGCGGCGGATTTCGAACAGGATATGAATCTGCTCGACTGGATGACCCAATGGCGCCAGCCAAAGGATGACGAGCAGTGGGTGCGCGGCGTATTGGGCCAGCTGCTGTTTTCCGGTGACGAGATCAAGAAGTCGGTCAAGAAGATTTCCGGTGGTGAGCAGGGACGCATGCTGTTCGGCAAGCTGATGCTGCAGCGCCCCAATATTCTGCTCATGGATGAACCGACCAACCACCTCGATATGGAATCAATCGAATCACTGAATCTGGCGCTGGAGAAATTCCCCGGCACCCTGCTGTTTGTGTCGCACGACCGCGAGTTTGTGTCGTCACTGGCCACGCGCATTATCGAAATCACCGCCAACGGAGTGATCGACTTCAGCGGCAACTACGAGGATTTCCTGCGCAGCCAGGCCGCCTGACGGATCAGGCGGTGCTGGCGTCGTCCAGCGCCGCCTTCAATTCTTCTGCGGTCATCACCACGCCGTCCGGATTTTCGCCTGGACAAATCGCCAGCAGAATACCGTCCGCCTGCATGCCCGGCGCCCAGCGCTCCAGCCACACCGACAGTGCAATCGACTTGGGCACACTGCCCTGATGGGCATCGCCGGCCCAGGCCGCAGCCATGTCCGGATGCGGCCACACCGGTAAATATTCTTCACCGTCAGCGTTGAGCACCATCCACTCTTCGCCGTCGGCCAGACTCCACATCTCGGCGTTGACGATCACTTGCTCAACAAAATAATCAAAGCGTTGCTCCGCCGGCAGATTCAGCGCCTGCTCCAGTTCCGCGGCACTCATTTCATAACTCATGGCAGTAATCCATAAAGGTAATCCGGCAACTCCATTGTTGCACGGTGTCAGGCATCATCGTCCTGAAGATAGAGCCCGTCTTTTTCGATACGAAGTCGACGGGCCTTGTACAATTTTCCGATGGTTTGCTTGAACGCCGCTTTGCTGACGCGGAATGCGGCAAAAATATCCTCCGGGGAACTCTTGTCACTGAGCGGCAGATAACCATCATTGTCCTGCAAACGCTGCAGGATCTTGTCCGCCAGCTCATCGCTCTTGGCCGCACCCGGTGCGTTCAGGGAAATATTCAGGCGGTGATCGGCGCGCAAGCGTTGTACATAGCCGGTCAAGCGCTGGCCACGTCGCAACGGGGCACGGATTTCGCTGGTGTTGATCAGACCCCAGTAGCTGTCATCGACCACCACCTTGTAGCCCAGATCGGTGCTATTGGCGACGATGATGCGCACTTCATCACCTTGTGCGTAACAGGTCGCCATGTCATCAAGGTAGCGATCCAGTTTCGCAGTGGCGACCAGACGGCCATCATGATTCTGGACAATCTTCACCAGCTGATGACGCCCCTGCTCCGGGCGACTTTTCTGTTCGCCGAACGGCAGCAACAAATCCTTGGCCAGCCCCCAGTTGAGGAAGGCACCCACCGGCCCAACTGCCACCACTTCCAGCCATGCCACCTCACCATGCTGCGCCAACGGCTTGCGGGTGGTTGCAATCAGACGGCCTTCGCCGTCGTGATAGATAAATGCCGGTACACTGTCACCGACATCCACCTCGGCATTCAGCTCGCGTTCTGGCAGCAGGATTTCACCGAGCGTTTCACCGTCGAGATACACACCCTGACGGGCGCGCCGCGTCACCAGCAGCGGCTGTGTTCGTCCAATACTGACCATGACTGACCCGGCAGAAAACAAGGGAGGGGATTATCACCCGACGATGGTGCACCTGTCCTGAAAATTGGCGCCTAGATATTGAAAACTTTTTCGCGGTAGAACTGCAGCTCCGCCACAGATTCCTTGATGTCATCCATGGCCAGGTGCTTGCCACTCTTGCTCAACTGCTCCAGCACTTCAGGCTTCCAGCGTCGCACCAGTTCCTTGATCGAGGAGACGTCCAGATTACGGTAGTGGAAATAGTCTTCCAAACGCGGCATCAGGCGATGCAGAAAGCGACGATCCTGACAGATTGAATTGCCGCACATCGGCGACATGCCGCGCTCCACATGCTGTTGCAGGAATTCCAGTGTCTGCTGCTCCGCCATTTCAGCTGTGATACGGCTCTGGCGGATGCGTTCCACCAGGCCCGAAGCGGTATGGGTGGTGGTGTTCCACTCATCCATGCCCGCCAGCACCTCATCCGGCTGGTGAATCGCCAGCATCGGCCCCTCGGCAATGACATTGAGCTGCTTGTCCGTCACCAGCGTGGCAATTTCAATGATCACGTCGTTATCAGTATCGAGTCCGGTCATCTCCAGATCGATCCAGATCAGATTGTCACGCTTGTTGCTCATACAGATTCCTTGCTGAGGGGCATCATCCAGCCCGTGATCAGATCATCCGGGTCTGGTTCCATGCCGACAAAATCTTGTGGGTCACCGCCACGGCTGCCGCCACCTGTTCCCACGGCACCCACATTCAGTCCCTAACCAATTGTTTGCAATGAGTTTTTCTGAGACGCCCGGGAACACATGCATTCTACCTAGCCATCTCCACGACACTGTTCCGATTGCTGTGCCCGTCGCGCTGATTGAGGCTTGGCTGCGCCATACCTATAACAACAAGGAATTCTAGCATGATGCGCCTACACCACTCCGCACTCGCGGCCACCCTGTTGCTGTGCTCCGGGGTCAGCGTTGCCGCTCCCTGCAACCCCGTCAACCGCCTGACCTGCGGGCTGCCTTTTCCGTCCGACTACTGGTCAGTAGAGGATGCCGGTTCACCCACCGGCCGACAACTGGCTGTCACTGACGACATCATCCGCGCCGAGGTGCTGGCGCAACTGCCAGCCGCGGATGGCTTCACACCGTCGCAGATATTCAATGGCGCGTCCGGCTTTTCCGCCGCCTCTGCCGTGGTGTTCGAGTTTGACGGCGATATTTCTACGCCGGTGGTGTTGCCGTCAACCGACAACAGCGTGCGTGCCTGGAATCTGACGCGCGGCGAGCCGATCAGCGTGCGCGCACAACGCTCCACCTACGCGCAGTCCGATGCAGTCAGTGCACCGTCTTCGGTGCTGGAAGTTTATCCACTCGACCGCTGGGACTATGGCGACCGGATTCTGGTGCTGGTCAGCAATACCGTGCCGGTCGACAACGACAACGCCACGGTGAGCAGCCTTTGCCAGAACAAGGTGCCGGGCACTGCCGAGCAGGCTTACTGTGACGAGCTCAGCTCAGCACTGCTGTCCGCCGGCGAGCAACCTGACCAGACTCGCACTGCGACCCTGTTTACCGTGCGCGATCGCGCCGAGGTGCTGGATCCGGTGCGCCAGTTGGTCGACACCACCTGGCAACGTCCGCACCCGGTACGCAATCTGAAAACCACCTACGATTATCTCGGCGGCAATATCATTGCGCGTGTCACCGGTGAGCTGCGGCTGGATAACTACCGCACCAATAACGGCACCGGGCCAGTGGATTTCAGCGCCGCACCCACCGAGCAGTGGACCAGCTTCCGCTTGACGCTACCCAGTGCCGCCAAAAGTGGTCGCGTGCCGGTAGCGCTGTATGCCCACGGTCTGGGTACCAACAAGGAATCCGATCTGGTCGTTACCAGCATGAATGCGGAACTCGGTATCGCCACCTTCAGCGTTGATTTTCCCAACCACGGCGATCGCGCCGAGGCGGATGGCGGCGGCGTGTTCAGCAACCTCAGCATTGACCGTCTCGGCACCCAGGTCGGCATGATGACCCAGGACACGCTGGATTTTGCCTCCGCCCACAAGGCACTGCGCTCGGCGCTGGCAGATATTGATGTGCTGGCGAAGCCCAGCTGGACGCGCTGGTGCTGGAGCTGTAGCGACGGTGTGCCAGACATCGACCCCACGCGCCTGATCATGCAGGGCACCTCGTTGGGCGGTGTGCTCGGCTCCGTGTATGCCTCGCTTGGCCACGATATCGACGCTGTGCTGTTCCACGTCACCGGTGTTGGCGTGACAAATATTCTGTCCAGCTCGATTCTCTGGGAAAGTGCATTTTCCAACCTTGAACCGCCGGCGGCCAACGGCGCCGAAGCCTTGCTGCTGCGCGGCGCGATTCAGCAATCGCTGGATTTTGGTGATGGCATCAACTTTATTGACTTGATACGCACGCCGGACGTTCCTCGCCCGCCACGGCCAATGATGATCATCACCGGCCGCGACGACAGCATCGTCTCCAACGACAGCAGTATTGCTGCGGCACGACTGGCACAGCTGCCCCAGGTGGGTCCCTCGCTTTACGCCATGCCGGGCGTAACAAGCCAGGACGATTATGACGCGTTGGGTTATGGCATGCGCCATTACAATCCGATCGCGACGGATGCCGTGTTTGGTGATCTGATCGGTAACGCGTCATCGCATCTGATTTTTCTACGCACCGATGCCGTCGCTGACGAGAAAGCCTGGATCAAGCGCTTCTTTCTTGACGCGCCCTGATCAACATCATGGGCAGCACTGATGCTCCGCGTAGGAGCTTGCCTGCAAGCGAACCGGCATTCGGCAAAGGCGGGTTCGCTTGCAGGCAAGCTCCTACGGGGGGCGAAGAACAGGGCCCGCGGTGAAAAGAAATTGTGTAGCTCGTATAAAAAAGCCCGCTAACGCGGGCTTTTTTTCATCAAGACAGGCCGACCATTTTTTCACTGATCTTCCATAATCGTTCTGCCGCAGTATCATCCAACGCCGCTGCGCTGGGCACCCGCTCCTTGCAGCGCACAAAGTATTTTCCGGTGGCACGACCACCCACCTCATTGGACGCCAGCCAGATCGATGTTCGCGCACCCTGTTCCGGGCTGATCAGGAAGCGTTTGAGCAAGGCACTGAGCGTGCGCTGCAACCAGTTGCGGTCTGGCCAGATATTGGTGGCGACGCCGCCGGGGTGCAGGCAATTAACGTGTACCCCGGTACCGGCACAACGCTTTGCCAGCGCACGGGTGAACAGGATGTTGGCGAGCTTGGACTGGGCGTAGGCCTTCCAGACAAAGTAGCCCTTTTTGAACTCCAGATCCTGCCAGTGCATGGCACCGGCCTTGTGGGCGCCGGAAGCAACATTGATTACCCGTCCCTTGGCGGCGCGCAACGCCGGCATCAACAGATGTGTCAGCAGGAACGGACCCAGATGATTGACGGCAAAGGTCATCTCATAGCCGTCTTGACTCACCTCACGGCGCAGGTTGGCCAGCCCGGCATTGTTCAGTAACACATCCAGCCGCGAGTGCCGCTGCAACAGGATATGTGCGGCCTGCCGCACTGAGTCGAGCGACGCCAGATCAAGGTGCACGAACTCGAGCGAGGCCTGCGGGTGCTGGCGGCGGATGTCCTGCATGGCCAGTTCCGCTGCCGGCTGGCGGCGGCAGGCCAGCACCACGTGCGCACCCATGCCGGCCAGCGACGCGGCGGCGACCAGGCCGATGCCGCTGTTGGCCCCGGTTATGACAATGGTTTTGCCATGCAACACGTCCGAGCTCATTGCCCCTCCTGGCGCCTGAGATATGTACTGCAGGCAATGTAGCGCGATTCGCCCGCGCCCCCAAGCGTGACTGTTCACACTGTTGTGTCGCCGCGGCAAGGCCGCTATGTTGCCTGCAAAACAGGAACCGTAATGAGCAAACGCAAACTCACCCGTCGCCAGCAATGGCGCATCAGCAAGATCCAGCAGGAACGCCTGGCCCGCGCCGAGCGCAAGGCGTCCACGCTGGACGTGGAAGACGGCGGCGATGCACGTCCCGGCCAGGTGATTGCCCATTATGGTCAGCAAGTGGTGGTAGAAGACCAGCAGGGCCAACAAAGCCGCTGTCATTTCCGTGCCACGCTGGAGCAACTGGTGGTCGGCGATCAGGTGCTGTTCCAACCGCCTCAGCAAAGTGAAGTGGGTGTGGTCTCGGCGCTGGCGCAACGCCGCACCGTGCTGAAGCGGCCGGACCCGTACGGCAATCTCAAGCCGGTGGCCGCCAATGTCGACCAGATGCTGATCGTGTTTGCGCCTTTGCCCACCCCCTCATCGCAGCTGCTGGATCGCTACCTGGTGGCTGCCGAGTTGTCCGGCATCACGCCGCTGCTGTTATTGAACAAGGCCGACCTGATCGATGACGACAGTCGCGCCGCCGTCGATGCCTTGCTGCAGATTTATCGCCAACTCGGTTACCGCGTGTTGGAGGCCTCCGCCACCGCCGCCAGCGGTCTGGATGCCCTGCGCGCCGAACTGATCAGCAAGACATCCATTTTTGTTGGCCAATCCGGTGTTGGCAAATCGTCGCTGATTAATGCACTGATGCCGGCAGCAGCGCTGTCGATCGGTGATATCTCTGCCACCTCGGGGCTTGGTCAGCACACCACGGTGACAGCACAGCTGCTGCGCTTTCCTGACGGCGGCGATCTGATCGACTCGCCCGGCGTGCGTGAATTCGGCCTCTGGCATATCGACGAACAGGCGCTGCTGCACGGTTATATCGAACTGTCGGCGCTGGCCGGGCAATGCCGGTTTCGCAACTGCTCGCATTTGCACGAGCCTGGCTGCGCGCTGCGTGCCGCCGCCGAAGCCGGCGACGTGTCCGCCGAGCGCCTCGACAATTACTATCGCATCCGTGAAACCCTCGACGAGGACGCGCGCAGCCGCTACTGACTGTCACCCTCGGCGAGGGTCCTTTACAATGGCACCGACGCTGACCGGACCCCTTTCGTTATGAGCTCTGATCTACCGCTATTACTTGCCCCACAGCAGCTGGCTTCGCGCCTCGGCAGTGACGATCTGTTGATCGTTGATCTGGGCAAACGTCAGGTCTACGAGCAAGCACATGTGCCCGGCGCTATCCATCTGGATTTCAAACGATTACTGCGTGGCACCCAACCGGCCCCCGGACTGCTGCCCGATGACGACACCCTGTCTGCGCTGTTTGCCGAACTCGGCCTGCGTGAAGGGCGCTGTGTGGTCGCCTACGACGATGAAGGCGGCGGCTGGGCAGGACGTCTGTTGTGGACACTGGAGGCCATCGGCCATCACTGTTATGCCTACCTCGATGGCGGTATCCACGCCTGGCTGGCCGAGGGCCTGCCCACTGAAGCGGATATCAACGAGGCGCGCGCCAGTGATTTCCGCATCACCGCGCCGAACCCGCACGCCAACGTGCAACTCGAGGAAATGTTGCAGCGTTATCAAGCCCCCGAGGTGGCGATCTGGGATTCGCGCTCTGACGACGAATTTTCCGGCGTACGCGCCTACGCCCAGAAAGGCGGCCATATTCCCGGCGCCATTCACTACGAATGGACCGAACCGATGGATCGCGGCCGTCACCTGCGACTACGCAATCTCGATGAGCTGCGCAAGGAAATGGCGGCGCTCGGCCTTGGCCCGGACAAGGAAATCATTACTCATTGCCAGACCCATCATCGCTCCAGCTTCTCCTGGCTGGTGGGCAAGATTCTGGGACTGAATATCCGTGCCTACGCCGGCTCCTGGTCTGAGTGGGGCAACCATCCGGACACACCGGTAGAAAAATACTGAGCATCGTCCCCTAATCCTGTTTTCAACACGGTGAGAAATCTTGTGAAAGTTATTCTGGAAATGCTGTTTGCGTTGCTGCAATTGATTCTGCCCCACCACCTGCTCTCGCGCCTGGTGGGCTATCTGGCACGCAGTGAAGTGGGCTTTATCAAGAACACCTTTATCAAGGTGTTTCTCAACAGCTTCGATATCAATATGGCTGAAGCAGCGCAGCAAGATCCCTATGCCTATAACAACTTCAATGCCTTCTTTACCCGTGCACTGAAGCCGGATGCCCGGCCAATCTGCGCAGAAGAAAACGCCGTCGTGTCTCCGGCGGACGGCGCCATCAGCCAGCTGGGCCGCATCGTCGGCTCTGACTTGTTACAGGCAAAGGGCCGACATTTCTCCTTGTATGAACTGCTCGGCGGCGACAGCGCGCTGGCGCAGGAATTCGTCAACGGTGACTTTGCCACTGTCTATCTTTCGCCGAAGGATTACCACCGCGTGCATATGCCGTTCACTGGCACCTTGCGGGAAATGATCTACGTTCCAGGCCGACTGTTTTCTGTTAACCAGGCCACCACGCGACAGATTGCCGACCTGTTTGCGCGCAATGAACGCGCCATCTGTGTCTTCGACACCGCCCATGGTCCCATGGTGGTCATTCTGGTTGGCGCCATGATTGTCGCTGGCATTGAAACCGTGTTTGCCGGTCAGGTCACGCCGCTGGCACGCACGGTACAGCGCACACGCTACCAACTCGACTCCCGGGGGCCGATTACCCTCAATACCGGCGACGAACTCGGCCGTTTCTATCTTGGCTCAACCGCCATTCTATTGTTCCCGGAAGGCGGCGTCAGTTTCAGCCCGAACCTTGGTCCGGATGTGCCTGTGCGCATGGGCGAGAAGATCGGCAGCCTCTCCCACACCTGACCGCCCGTCCCCGACAGCTTGACGGCGCCCCATCAGGCGCCGTACAACTCGCCAACTTTTCTTTCTCTGGGTGGTCGCTTGCGGCTGGTCAGCTTCGATCCTTTTCGCACTCTCGGCCTGCCCGGCGTGCGCTATATCAAACCTGAAAACATGGCCGCGCATCTGGATGAATTGCGCCATGCCGACTGGCTGCTGTTTCCGGCCTACTGGCAACTGCATACGCTGCACTATGTCCTCAAGCGGCCGATCTTTCCCAGTCTGGGCAGTTACCATCTTGGCCACGACAAGGTAGAAATGACGCGCGCGTTTCAGGCCGCCTGTCCAAAGCATGTGCCAAGAACCGAGATATTGCCGTCGAGTGATGAGTCCGTTGCCGCCATTCTTTCGCGCTGGTCTTTACCCTTTGTTGCCAAGAAAGTGCGCGCGAGTCAGGGCCTCGGTGTCTATCTGATCACCGACGAAAGTGCCTTTCGCGAGTATGCGCGCGACAATGAGGTCCTGTATGTGCAGGAACTGCTGCCAATTGAACGGGATCTGCGCGTCATTCTGGTGGGGGAAAAGATTGTCAGCGCCTACTGGCGCGAGGGCAGCGGCTTTCACAACAACGTCTCACGCGGTGGCGTGGCACGCACGGATATTCCGGTTCCGGACGATGCGCTGGAATTCGTGCGCACATTGGCAGGTTATCTCGATATCAACCACGCCGGTTTTGATCTGGCCATGGTCAACCAACAACCGATGCTGCTGGAATTCAATCGTCTGTTTGGCAATCAAGGTGTACCGGGACTGTCGATGATGATCAACACCGCCATGCGTGACTATCTGTTTGCCACCAGTCCACCGGCATCCCCGGCCAGCAGCCTGTCGGCCTGATCAGCAATCAATTTCTGATAGCGCTGCGCAAGCTGTTCAATCGGTTGTAAACGCAGGCAGATTTCACCATCACTGACTTCCAGACATCGGTCCGCCTGATACAACACGCGCGCATCCAGCTCCAGTGTTACCAACTCTGCCTCAGGCATATGTACGCGACCGGGTGAACCGGCAATACAAACCGACCAGCTGCGCTCAGCATCACTGTCCGTGGAAACCAATTGTTTGAACTCCAGCGGCGTGCGACCACGCTCCTTGCGCGACTCGCTGATCTGGCGTGCCAGCCGTCGAAACAGCATGCCGGCGCAGAGCGCCTGGAACGCTGCCTCGGCACGTGACTGCGCACGAAATTCAAGCTGGCAGCGACTGCCGAGTGTAGCAACGATTCTGGCGCCATAGGCGTCACAGATGCCCTGTAGTGGCTGCCGGTAGGCGGCCACCATTTCTTCAATCAGTGCTGGCGTTAACCGGTCTTTCATGCGATCAAAGTTAACGATGCTGATACGCAACATCGCGCGTGGCGACTCGATCGACTGGGACATGGTCAGTACCGGCACGCGATCAGCCTCGACATCCTCATCTTCATCATCGGCTTTTTCTTGCTGCAGCTTGCGCCAGACCAACTCTGCGCCGACACGTAAGCCCAGCAGACATAACACCACCAGCACAAAGTTTGATTCGAGATTACGCTCCTGCGCCGCACTGATATCCGCTGGCCACAGCTCCACGGTGCCGGCAACGCTTTGATCTTCCAAACGTACCGCCCGGCTGACTGGCAAACTGTCCTGCACAGACTCGCCAGCACTGGCGAGGACAATTCCGGCTACGCTGCGAAATTCGACCCGCCGCACGGGCTCCAGTGCCGCGGTGTGGGAGGCAATCACATTCAGGCTGACCAGGTTGCCGGTAACCATGTACTCGGCTGAGCTTGACGCCAGATGTTGGGCCAGGGCTTCGGCGTTGCGCCGCTGGCTGTGCTCCAGCGTGCCGTGAACGTGCTCCAGGAAATACATGCCAATGACGAGTGCCGCAATCAGAATCAGCGCCAGCTCGCGCAGCAACGGACGCTCCTTGTGCATCCACTCTCGCCACTGAACTTCATCCCAACGCATACCGGCCCTCTCCGCTGTCGCCCGCCCGGCAGTATAGCCCAGACCTGACTGGCAATACTCCTGATCGCCACTCGCCGGGCGGCACTTTTCTGGTAATCTATGCGCGCTTGGCGTTGGAGAGCGAGTAGTGCGAGAAATAATCCTGATTCAGGTGTCAGGCGGAGACCGCCCGGGTCTGACCGCTGCCTTTACGCGTATTCTGGCGCAGTACCGCCTCAATATTCTTGATATTGGCCAGGCGGTGATCCATGACACCTTGTCGCTGGGCATGCTGGTCGAGGTGCCACCCGGCAGCGACGGCTCCGCCGTACTCAAGGACCTGCTGTTCGAAGCGCACAAGCTCAACGTCTCGGTGCGCTTCCGCCCGATCGACCATGACCGCTATGAAGAGTGGGTCGCCGGTCAGGGCAAGGACCGCTATATCATCACTTTGCTGGCGCGCAAGATTACTGCATTGCAGCTTGCCGACGTGGCGGAAGTGGTCGCTGGCAATGACCTCAACATCGACTCCATCAACCGACTGTCAGGACGTGTGCACCTCGAAGGCGAAGGCAATGATGAAGACGCCCGCGCCTGCATCGAAGTTTCCGTGCGCGGCGAGCCACGCAGTGCCGAATCCATGCGCGGTGCCTTTTTGCGCATTGCCAATGAGCTGAATGTCGATATTGCCTTCCAGAAAGACAGCGCCTTCCGTCGTAACCGGCGTCTGGTCGCATTCGACATGGACTCCACACTGATCGAATCAGAAGTCATAGATGAATTGGCGCGCGAAGCTGGCGTGTTCGATCAGGTTGCAGAAATTACCGAGCGCGCCATGCGCGGCGAACTGGAATTCAATGACAGCTTTCGCGAGCGTGTTGCCTTGCTGAAGGGGCTGGAAGAGTCTGCACTGGAGCGCGTGCTCGCACGTTTACAATTTACTGAAGGTGCTGAGCGCCTGATCAGCACCTTGAAGGCGCTCGGCTATCGCACCGCGATTCTGTCAGGCGGCTTTATGTGGTTTGGCCGCAAGTTGCAGGCGCGTCTTGGCATCGACCATGTACACGCTAATGAGCTCGAGATTGTTGACGGTAAAGTCACTGGGCGGGTAGTTGGCGAAATCGTTAATGGCCAGCGCAAGGCGCAGCTGTTGACGTCACTGGCCGCACAGGAAGGCATCAGCCTGGAGCAAACCATCGCCGTCGGTGATGGCGCCAATGATTTGCCCATGCTTGGCATCGCGGGCCTTGGCATCGCGTTCCGCGCCAAGCCGCTGGTCAAGGAAAATGCCGAGCAGGCGATCTCGACGCTCGGCCTTGATGGCATTCTCTATCTGATGGGCGTACGCGATCGCGATCAGGCGGAACTGCTCAGCACCGGTCACTCGCCATCGGCGATATGAAGACTGTCTGCAGGTGGCTGCAGGTAGTAGCCCTGTAGATAATTGACGCCATTGATGGTCCACAGGGTTTGCATCTGGTTGGCGCTTTCGACGAAGCCCACCAGAATCTGTTTGCCCTCTTCGCTGGCGCGCAGGATCATCTTCGAGAACTTGTCCTTGCTTTCCTTGTTGCCGAGATCCTGCGTGTAGGTACCATCAAACTTCACCAGGTCGATATCGACGTGTGAGAACAACTTGAACGGATCCAGCGCACCACCAAAGCGGTTCACCGCCATACGGCAACCAAGTTTGCGTACCTTGTTACTGAAGTCAGCGGCCAGAGACAAATAATTGGTCAGGTCTTGCTCGGGAAACTGGAACGTCACATGTCCTGACTCCAGCTTCGCCGCTTTCAAGGCCTTTGCCACCCAATCCGCCAGCCCCTGATCTTCCAGCGAGTAGCCATTCAGGTTGACCAGCAACTTGACTGGCTGACCCAGCGCGGCGGCGGCCTTGAAGCTGTTCAACAGTACCCAGCGATCAATCTTGCCAGCCAAACCCAGCTCACCGGCCACAGGAATAAACTGCGACGGCGACATAACCGTTCCGTCCGGCTGCGGCAGATTCACAAACACTTCAAAGAAATGCCCTTCTTCTTCCGACATGCTCATGATCGGCTGGTACTGCAGTTTCAGGCCGCCTTTCTCCAGCGCCTGTCGCAACACCATTGCAATCGCTTCGGAAGAGCCCGCCTCCACATCGTCCATCGGATTGTGCACGTGGGTGGCATTACCGGCGCCGCCGTTCTCGGCGCTGGCCTTGTTGCAACATTCCAGCGCCTTGGTAACGATCGACTGACTTGAACGACTGTCTTCGCGCGCGAACGATACGCCGACACTGCAGGTCACCTGAATATTGCGCGAGTTCACCATCGGCAACAGTTTTTCTGTGCTGACGCGAATCTTGTCCGCCTGCTCCGTCGCTTCATCCACATCGTTGGCGGACATCAAAATGCCGAAATCTTCGCCGCTGATCCGCGCCAGATGAGCGTCATCAGCGACTTGCGACTTGAGATGCTCACCGATCAGGCGCAGCAGTTCATCGGCACCGTCAATACCAGCATCAGTCTGATGTTTTTCGAAACCATCGACGCGCACCATATACACCGCGCTCATCTGGCCGCTGCGTACGGCTTCCGCCAGAGCGGTATCGACTTTTTCCATAAACCAGCCGCGGTTGAACAGACCTGTGACCTGGTCGGTCTGACTCATTTCCTGCAAGCGCTCCTGGATTGCGCTTTCATCCACCGCCGCGGTGCGAATGACAATTTGGGTGCAGGCTTCACCATCATAGGTGGATGCTGAGAATACGAAGGTGGCGTCAAATTCCTTGCCATCAAGGTTGACGCCCTTGCACTCCAGCTCATGGGTCTGACTCTCGTCCTGCGCGCGACTGCGCAGCAGTTTCTTCAATTTCTCATGATCAGACGCCGACACCATATCCATGATCGGCACACCAGCCAGATCGTCCGCACTTTCATAGCCGAACATTTCCAGATAGACATCGTTGGCATGGATATGCATACCATCGACCACGTAGGCGATGGCATCGCGGCTCTGATCCATCAATGTTGATAGCCGCTTTTCAGCTTGATGCAGCGCCAGCTGCGTGTGTTGCAGTTCCTTGCGCAATCGCAGGTACTCTACCTGACGATCAATCAGCAGCATGGTCAACTCACGGTCACCCACTGGCACCGCCGCGCGCGCACCGGCCTCGAGCATTTCACGCATGGTTTTGCTGTCGAGCTGATCCACCAGCACCATTACCGGAACCGGCTTGCCGAGACGATGTATGTGCGAGAGCACAGCATGGTAGTCACAACCGCCAAAGCTGGGTCGCGTCAACACCAGTTCCCAGGTACCTGACTTCAGCGCCTTGATGAAATCATCTTCCGTGAGCGCCAGCTCTGCACGCGTTGCCTTGCCAGCATTACGCAATGCATTCATCAATTGCTCCGCCTCGTCCTGGGAGTCGTGAGCAATCAATAGCCTGATTGTATCGAGCGTATAACTCATGGAAGCGTCTATACCCATCTGGCCTGCCGCCCGAAGTGACGCGCAGACAAATTCATCAGCGACCGGCACACAACCGCATGCGGTCGAACATCAATTACACTGGAGTCCTTGCCGATTGCCATCGCCGACGGCGACAGCAGTAAATGGGCTCAATCCTTCCCCCAAACCGATCCGGCAGCTAGAGACTGCTCCAGATCGAATCAAAATCTTCTCCGCCATCCTTGTCATCACCCTCGCCGCCTGCATCCAATGCAGCAGCACCCGCCATGGCATTTTTATATTCATACTGGCCAAAACTGGCCGTGCCATTGACCTTGCGATTCAGAATCACCTTGCTGGACTCGGACGAAGCTACCAGCTCCAGCTTCAGGCCGCTGTGAAACCCGACCGTTGGCACCATCAGCGTGGCCGGCTGGCCGATGGCATTCAGGGCAGGCAACATCAATGCTCGCATAAAGCTGCCGGCATCGCCGGTCTTGCGCAACACCCGCACACCACAAGGCAACGCTCGCGGTGCCAACAGTTCGACGCCAAACTGGGCGCCCTGAGTGGCCAACTGCTTGACCCAGCGCACCACACCGATCGCCCACTCACTTTGCCCCATCTCGCGCACACCGACCATCTCGCCGGTTCGCAGGGCCGCTGGAGCAGAGCCTATCCATTCCAGGCAGTAGCCGCCGGGACTCGCGTTCACTTTTTGACAGGTGAAATGCTCAGTAACGACCTTTTTTGCGCCTTCCGCATTCTGCTGTAGGGCCAACGCCGAGGTGATACCGGACATATCAATGTCTTCGAGCTCGGCATCATCGGACATGCGATGCGCACCACCGTCATAGGCCCGCGACCAGGCATCGGTTTCACCCACCGATGAGCGCGGCGCATTGGAACTGAATGACGCCGGTTTGCCGGACATGAACGGGTTGGATTCCGCACCCTGCGCCAACACTTGCAGATTGCGGCCCTGCATCATGCGCTCAAAATCCATACCGTTGGAAAGAGTACCATGCAGTGCGCTCAGGCCGAGACTGATATCGATCGGCCCAGTCTGTCCCAGTCGCTTGAAGGACCGCTCCGTCAACGCACCCCAGGCCTGCTGCAGATGCATCAACAGGTTATCCGTGATGCCATCCGGAACGTCAAAGTCCTCGCTGCGGGTCCCCGAGACATGGGCGGCAATCTTGCCCACCAGAAGACGCGAATCAATATAGCGGCACTGCTCGCCGGCAACCGAGACATGGGTGCGATAAGTGGGTGGCCGATCGACGCCGAGATCGAATACAAACAGGTCGGCGTCTTCACCAGCCTCCTTGATTTCGATCAGGTCGCTCCAGGACTCCGTCGCCCGATAGACCTGGGCAATTTCCTGCTGACGCAACTGGTTAGGCTTGGCCGTTGCCAACAGCAGCACCCGCGCGTAGGCATCTTTTATGGTCGACGATTCAATGCTGACAAAACTGCTGTCCGCCACTTCCTGATGCGCAATATTGTGCATTTCGGCAAGCAGATAAAGCTGGTGCAATTCCAGCCACAAATGGCGCGTGACCGGGAAGTAAAGCTGGTAGCTTCGCACCAGCGCTTCCGTCATGGCAGAGATGGCGCGGTGCAAGGAGGCGGCCACCGTGCGCCGACCTTCACGATCATTGATGCGACTGATCCCCTGCACCGCCACCAGCTTGTAACCGCTGGCCAGATGGTTCTGCAGTGCCTGCGCCAGACTCGCCACGCGGCGACTTTTATCCGGCAACACCAACGACTGGTTGAGATAGTGTTTACCCAGCGCTGCACACACATGCAGGATCACCGGGCGGACAATTTCGAGCAAAATAAAACGTTGGGCAAAAGGTAACTTGAGGCGGTTCAGTTCCTGAATGAACTGGTAAAGCTGGCGCGACGTCTCGCCCATGTTCATCAGCGGCAACTCGTCCACCCACGTCTGCAGACGTTTGCTTTGGTCACTGCCAATGGTGAGGTACTGGAGATCCTGCTCCGGTAGCTTCAGCCGAATTTTCTGGGGTTGCTGATCCATGCCGAGGCGTTCCCACCCAAGTTAAGAGCTGACCACACATCCCGCACCCTTATTTCAGGCGCGCTCGAGATTCCTCGGTCAACCGTTTGATTTGTCTTAAATTGTGAGCAATTTCACGACTTTAAGCGAATCCCGCCGACCTGTAAATCGGTCGTCTGGACCGATAACGGGTCACGCCAGCCAGGTTTTACCTTCTGCGTGGGCCTGCTCTCTGACCAGTCTGGGCACCAGATAACCGGGTAGCCGGGCCCGCATGGCCTGATGCAGGGCCAATGCCCGCGCTTCCTCAACAGCAAAGTGGGCCGCACCGGCGACCGCATCCAGCTGGTGCAGATAGTAAGGCAGAACACCATATTGGTACGATCGTTCTGCTAATTCACACTGGGCAGCAAGCTCATCATTGACGCCGCGCAACAGCACGGCCTGATTGAGCAGAGTCGCACCGGTGGCGCGCAACCGCTGTAGAACCCGGCCCACTTCCTCGTCGATTTCAGCAGCATGGTTGGCATGCAGCACCAGCGCCACCGGTACCGGCAGCTCGGCCAACAGAGTCACCAGTGCCTCGCTGACCCGTTCCGGCATCACCACCGGCAGGCGCGTATGGATACGCAAACGCTGCAACTGCGGCAGCGCCACCAGCTCGGCGAACAGTTCGCGCAGGCGCCGATCCGACAGGGATAACGGGTCCCCGCCGCTGAGGATGACTTCCACCACGTCATCCCGCTGTTGCAGCCAGTCCAGCGCCTGACGCAATCGCTGCGTGTCCGGCACATGTTCCTGATAGGGGAAATGCCGGCGGAAGCAGTACCGGCAATGGATCGCACAGGCACCGGTGGCCAGCAGCAGCACCCGGCCATGGTACTTGTGCAGAATGCCGGGCACCGGCGCAAATGCCTGCTCCGCCAGTGGGTCCGTGGAAAAGCCCGGCGCATCGTCCAGCTCTGGCGCCTGCCCCAGCACCTGCCGCAACAGCGGGTCATCCAGTCGGCCGGGCTGCATGCGCGCCACATAACTGCGCGGCACCTTGAGCGGAAACGCCAGCGCCGCCTGCTCGGCCGCCGGCAGCAACGTCCGCTCAAGGCCGAGCAACTGCAACAGCTCCTCACTATCGGTGATCAGTGCTGCGGCGCGCGGTTGCCAGTCGCTAGCGCCGTCGCTCTGCGCTATGATTGCGGGCCTTTCAGCGAGCCCCGGCACGGTACACGCTTCATCTTCGTGGCGGGACGACATGACGGGCTCCTGACGCATGAAATCAACCTGCGGGTGAACAATGGCTACCTATTCTACCAATGAATTCAAATCCGGTTTGAAAGTTATGCTCGACGGCGATCCGTGCGCCATCGTCGAGAACGAATTTGTGAAACCTGGCAAGGGCCAGGCCTTCAACCGGGTACGTCTGCGCAACCTGAAGACCGGCAAGATCTGGGAACGTACGTTCAAGTCCGGTGAATCCCTCGACGGCGCGGACGTTGTCGATGTCGAAATGCAGTACCTGTATAACGACGGCGAGTTCTACCACTTCATGCACCCGACCAGCTTCGAGCAACAAGGCGCCGACGAATCTGCCGTGGGCGATGCCAAGCAGTGGCTGAAAGAAGAAGACAACTGTGTGGTAACGCTCTGGAATGGTGTGCCGCTGGCGGTCACGCCACCGAACTTTGTTGAACTGGAGATCGTTGAAACCGATCCAGGCGTCAAAGGCGACACCGCCGGCACTGGTGGCAAGCCGGCAAAATTGTCCACCGGCGCGGTGGTGCGTGTGCCGTTGTTCGTGCAAACCGGCGAAGTGGTCAAGGTCGACACCCGCAGCGGCGAATACGTCAGCCGCGTCAAAGACTGATCCCGCCACTTCATGTCAGACTGGCGCCCGTCCGCTGAGCGCTTCGCCCTTGAGGCGCGCGCCAGTCTGTACCAACACATCCGCGAATTTTTCCGCCAGCGCGCAGTACTCGAAGTTGAAACGCCGGCGCTCGCCCGACACGGCGTGACCGATCCGCACATCCAGTGCATTGCCGTGCCCGGCTACGGCTACCTGCAGTCATCCCCCGAATATCATATGAAGCGACTGCTCGCCGCGGGCAGTGGCGCGATCTTCCAGATCAGCCGGGTGTTTCGCGACGGCGAACAGGGGGCGCGCCACAACCCTGAATTTTCCATGCTGGAATGGTATCGACCGGATTTCAGTTTGCAGGCGCTGATCGACGAGTGTGTCGCACTGCTGCAACCGCTGCTGGCGGTGGACGGGGTGCGTCAATATCGTTTCCGGCAGCTGTTTATCGATACTCTGGATATCGATCCGCTGACCGCTTCAGCCCACACCCTTCGCACTATTGCCCGCCAGCATGCTGAATTGCCGGAGCTGGACAAGGCTCAACTGGTGGACTGGCTTATGGCCACACAGGTAGAGCCAGCATTACCCCGTACACAATTAAGTGTCGTGACTGACTTTCCTGAATGGGCCGCAGCGCTGGCGACGCTCAGGGAAGATGACGATGGCACGCGGGTGGCGCAGCGTTTCGAGCTCTATGCCGGCGGTCTTGAGCTGGCCAATGGCTATTTCGAACTCACCGATGCCGCCATCCAGCGCCAACGCTTTGCCCAGGACACGGCGACACGTCAGCTGCATAACAAGCCCGCGATGAATGTTGATGAGTATCTGCTGGATGCGCTGCAGGCAGGCATGCCCGCCTGCAGCGGCGTGGCCATCGGCCTGGACCGGCTATTGATGGTGATCACCAACGCCGGCGAGATAACACAGGTGCTGACGTTCCCAAGCGACCGCGCCTGAACTCTCAGGCGACGCTCGCCGCCGCCTGCTGCAGGGGTCGACCGCGCTGCACCGTCTCGAGAATGGATTCCGCAATTTCTCCCAGCACAGCCGTGGGCAAATCATGACCCATGCCCTTGATCATGTGCAGGCGCGCGCCGGGAATCATGCGTGCGGACAAACGTCCGCCAGCCGGACGAATCAGCGGATCACTATCACCATGGATGACGGTTGTCGGCGCCTTGATCAGCGAAAGGTGCTTTCTGAAACTGCCGGTGGCCATGATTGCCATGAATTGCTGACGGATACCACGCGGGTGCAGGCCGCGCTCCCAGCTCTGCCGGAAAATCTTTTCAATCTCGTTGTCCTCGCGCGGCAAAACACCGCCCAGCAAACCCAGCATCTGTTTGCCAAACTCGACATACTGATCAACATTCTCGATTCGCACCCGCGGCCCCACCAGCGTTTTCAGTGCCGCCACTTTTGGCGGAGGCAACATGCGGCTGTTGGGGCTGGACATGATAGAGGTCAGACTGGCAACACGATCAGGATGATGGATTGCCATCAGCTGGCTGATCATGCCACCCATGGAAGCGCCAACCAGGTGTGCACGATCAATATTCAGTGCATCCATCAGGCCAGTGGTGTCGCGCACCATGTCGTGCAGGGTGTATTGCACGCGCAAAGGCATGCCAAGGAAGTAGCGCAACATGGCGCCCATTGGGCCGTGCGTCACCGGCAGGCGCAACTTGGTGCTCAGGCCGACATCCCGATTATCAAAGCGCACCACGCGATACCCTTGCTGCGCCAGCGCATCCAGTAGCTGTTCTGGCCAGAACACCATCTGCGCTGACAACCCCATAACAAACAGGATAGTTTCGCCGGTTTCCGGACCGCGGCTTTCGTAAAACAGCTCGACGCCGTTGGTCTCAACCTTTCCACTGGAAATCTGCATGCTGACTCTCTAATGTTTGGCGTGCGCGCATGGAAGGCGCGCCATCTGTAAAAAAACAACCTAATAAACGCAATCGCTATTCGGGGCGCAACCGCGATGTCACAGATTGGCCTGAAAAGATACCGGCTCCTGTTTTACGGCAACATCATGGACGAGGCCGATCCGCAGCTGGCACGCGACGCGCTGGCAAAACGCTATCAGCTTTCTGACGCCCAGCTGGAAACCTGCTTTTCCGGCCGCAAGGTGGCGTTGCACAAGGATCTCGATGAAGCCGAGGCCTACCGCATCCAGTCCGAACTGGAAGACGCCGGCCTGATTACCCACCTCGAGCTGACCCATGAACAGTCTCCGGCGCAAAAGCCGGGCCGCGGCGCCGAGCCACTTCTCGCGCCCGCACCGCCGGCGCGCAACACGCAAGCCGAACAGTCCAGCGAAGCATTGCTGGCCGCCGCCGTCATGTCACAGCCAGCCCGGTCGATTAACTGGGGACTCTGGATCGTATTGGCGCTGGCGCTGGCGGTGATTGCAGTGCTGACCTGGCTCGGCCTGCCACTCTATCGCACGCTGCAACTGCAGCAGCATGTGCAGACCGGTCTGGCCCAGGCGGAACAGGTGGAAGCGGAGCTGACCGAGTTCGTCGCGCGCACCGGCTTCCTGCCCAATTCCAATCTCGACGCCGGGCTCGGCGACGAGCAGAGTTTTGCCTCAGCGTCCGTGGCCGGCATCCGCGTCGGCAGCAAGGCACTGATTGTGGTGACCTTCAATCCGGCTCTGGAACGCATCGGTGGCGATACCCTGCTGCTGGTACCGCAGCGCCACGATGATGGTACGGTCAGCTGGCGTTGCGACGGCGGCTCTCTGGATGCCGACCTCCTGCCGGATAGCTGTCGGGCTCCGGACGCCTCGGCCTACCAGCTCGCCGAGAGCGCCGATCCCCTCGCCATGCCTGACCTCAAAAAACTGGCTGGTGCACCGGCCTCCAGCGCGGGCCCGGCACCCAACTATGTCAAACGCGTGCTGATGGACGAGATCAACAACACCGGCCACATCCGCCGGCAATTGATGCAAATGAAAATGCTCGATGTGGCCTGGCCACAGAATAATCAGGAAGCTGGCCTGCCGGAGGGGCGCAAGCTCGGCTCCCACGCATTCCGGCGCATCGAAGTGCAACCCGAAGGCCGCATCATGTACGAATTCTCCTCCGCGATTCAGGGCTTCGAGGGACACAAGCTGTTCCTGGTGCCTTCCGAGCTCGGCAAGTGGCGCTGCGAAGCCTCGTTCCCGCCCGAGTACATGCCGGAAAATTGTTCAGCCAGCCTCTGACCCTGCATCCCCTGCTGCCCTGAAAGCCCCGCCATGCGGGGCTTTCCCGTTTTGGGTCAACAAAATCAAATTGGTTGTTTCCTGACCACTCGTCGGCTTGCCCTATGCAAAGATTGACCGGTAAATTATTTGGGAATAAATTCCCAAACATGAAGGACGCCAATTCAATCATTCTGCTGGCACTGGCCCGGTTGCTCAGACCAATCGTGCGCATACTGCTACGCAACAAGGTGTCCTATAAGACATTTGAGGAGGTAGCCCGACAGGTGTTTGTGGAAGTGGCGGACGACCATTTTGGTGTCGCCGGCCGCAAGCAGACCAACAGCCGAATTAGCGTGGTCACCGGGCTATCGAGAAAAGAAGTGTTACGCATCAAGCGGTTACCTCCCCTGGAAGACAGGGATCTGGCGGACCAGTTTCATCGGGCCGCCCGCGTGGTCTCCGCCTGGACAACGGAAGCGGCATTTATGGACAGCAACGGCAACCCACAGACCCTGCCCTTTGACGGAGCGACGAATTCGTTCAGCGCACTGGTTGAACGGTATAGCGGTGACGTGCCGGCGCGGGCCATGCTGGATGAGCTGGCGGCTGCTGGCGTTGTCGAGGTCAGCCACGAGCGCGATGTGACCCTGCTGCGCCGCAGCTATGTACCGTCTGGCGACGACACCCAGATGCTGAAGATCCTCGGCACCGACGTGGGCGATCTGGCCAACACCATCGTTCACAATTTCAGCGTCAAACCAGACCAATCCCGTTTCCAGCTGAAGGTGGCCTACGACAACCTGTCCGAGGACTGCCTGCATACCTTTCACACCATGGTGTCGGAGCGCGGCTATGACATCCTGGTGGAGTTTGACAAGTACCTGCGCCAGCAGGACCGGGATACCAACCCGGCGGCGACAGGGCACGGACGGATGCGTGCCGGCGTAGGTATCTATTACTTCCAGGAACAACAGGAAGAGGCGCTATGAAATCCAGGGACTGGCTCAAGCTCGCGGCCTACGCGGCAATCACACTGACCTTCACCTCCTGCGGCGGCGCCGGAGACGGGTCCAGTGGGCCCAGTTCAGGTGGTAATGGCGGCGGTGGCAGCGATCAGGTTGCCAACGGCGGCATTGGCGGTTCCGGCTCCGGTACCGTGTCAGGGTATGGTTCCATTTTTGTCAACGGCACCCGTGAATTCACTGTCGAAGCGCTATCGCAGCTGACGCTTGATGACACGTCTCTGGACGGCATCAACGGCGGCCATGATCTGCCACTAGGGGCGACGGTGGAATTCATTCTGGGTGATGACGCTGACAGCAACCTTACTTCTGGCACGGCTACCGCGATCCGGGCGTTCCACTCTGTGGTCGGCCCGATCACCAGCCTCAGCCCACTGACGGTGATGGGTCAGGAAGTGACGCTGGAAGCCGGCACCCAGCCAAATGGCACCAGCCTCTCCGGGCTCAACATCGGCGACGTGATGGAAGTGGCGGGCAGCTTTGATGACAACTATGACCTGGTCGCCACCCGCTTCGCCGCCGCCAACCCGTCGATCTGGCGGATGCGCGCCCGGGTACGTGACATCACCGCAGACGGCTTCCACCTCGGTGGTAACGGCACAGGCACTGGCCTGCTGGTGGCGGCATCCAATGCCACACCGCGCACCAACTGTGATGCCTTCCCGAGTGTCGGCGACAAGGTGCTGGTGCGCGGCGCTGCCGGCGACAATCTGGCTGATGGCCTGAATGTCTATGACATCGAATGTCTGCCGGAAGGTCTGTCAATTCTGCAGACGCTGGACACCGTGCCGACCGATCTGCCGGCCAGCTATTCCGGCGTGATCACCGATGGTCCGCTACTGCCGGCTACCGACATCCTGCTCAACGACGAAGCCATTATCGAAATCGATGGCCAGCCGGTGCGCCTGACCGCACTGACGCTCAACGCTGCGACCGGTACGCCGCTGCTGACCGACACGCTCAACCTGCTGCTGCCCGGCGCCCTGATTGATGTCGATGGCACGCTCGGCGCCGACGGCATCCTCAACGCCAACCGCGTGCGGCTGCTGGACGATGTGGTGAGCTTGCTGGAGGGCATCCTCGGCGGCCTGGTGCTGAACCAGCCAATGCTGGAATCACCTCTGGAGCGCATGGCGATGCAGGCGGATGCCAATACCGATTTCGATGTTTCGTTGCTCGACCTGACCCTGTCAGAGGGTGAGCAGATCAATATTGTCAGCGTCGGCCCCGGCCGCCCTGCAGACCAAATTCTTGCCGCACTGCAACTTGGCAAACAGGCGGTTATCGCCGCCACCGGAGAAGTTGAATTTGAGCGCCCGCTGATTGCGCTTTATGACTAATCCCCCCTGGGCACGAAAGTGCCCGACCCCTTGGCCGCGCTCCCCAAGAGCGCGGCTTTTTTTTGCCTGCGATTTGGCCGATTTTTGATAGGTCGGAACGCATACACAGCGCGCTGGGTGCGCGTTGTTTTGTAGGACCCAGCCTGCTGGCGAACACGACCTTGTCAGGCGCCGGTTCGCTTGCAGGCAAGCTCCTACGGGGCCCGGATGCTCACCGGGCGAGAGGAGGAATTATTTTCTTTCTACAGCAGTGCTGTCGACATTCTGGAAACCACGCGGCAGCTTGGCGCCGCGACGACCGCGCTCGCCAAGGTAATGCTGCAGATCCGCCGGCTTCAAACCCAGGTGACGCTTGCCGGAATAAATCAGCAAGGTGTCATCTGGTCCCAGCACCTGCACGTCGAGCATGAACTCGCTGCGGTCCTGCACCCGTGCGGACGGAATCGACATCATCTTGTTGCCTTTGCCACGTGCCATCTCTGGCAACTCGGAAACCGGGAACACCAGCAACCGGCCTTCGTTGGATAACATCGCAATCAGATCTTCCTTGATGTTGTTGATCGGACGCGGATGCAGCACACGGCCACCCTTGGGCACATTCAGCACCGACTTGCCGGCTTTCTTGTTGGCAATCAATTCCGACAATTGGGTGACAAAACCATAGCCCGCATCGCTGGCCAACAGCCATTGATCCTTCTCGCCGCCCATCATCGCGGCAACGAAGCTGGCGCCGCTTGGCGGTGACAGCATCGCCGACAAAGGTTCGCCATGACTGCGCGCACTGGGCAAGGTATGCGCCAACAGTGAATAACTGCGACCGGTGGAATCGATAAAGCAGGCGGGCTGATTTGAGCGACCCTGCGCGGCGGAACGGAAACTGTCGCCGGCTTTATAACTCAGCGACAACGGGTCCAGATCATGGCCCTTGCCGGCACGCACCCAGCCTTTCTCGGACAACACTACGGTCACCGGCTCTGCCGCCACCAGCTCGGTTTCATCCAGCGCCTTGGCCTCACCGCGAATGACAATCGCCGAACGGCGATCATCGCCATATTTTTCGGCGTCTTCCCTGATTTCCTTGCCGACCAGCTTTTTCATCAGCGCCATCGAGCCGAGGGTTTTCTCCAGCATGTCGCGCTCGGCTTGCAGCTCTTCCTGCTCACCGCGAATCTTCATTTCCTCGAGCTTGGCCAAATGGCGCAATTTCAGTTCGAGGATCGCTTCTGCCTGTCGATCGGAAAGACTGAAGCGCTCCATCAAGGTGGTCTTCGGATCGTCCTCGAAGCGGATAATCCGGATCACTTCGTCAATATTGAGGAACGCGATCAGCAAGCCATCGAGGATATGCAGACGGTCCAGCACTTTGTCGAGGCGGTGTTGCAGACGACGACGCACGGTGATCATGCGGAACTGCAGCCACTCGTTCAGGATCTTGTCGAGTGACTTCACCTGCGGTTTACCGTCGATGCCAATCATGTTGAGATTGACGCGATAATTCTTTTCCAGATCGGTGGTGGCGAACAGATGACTCATCAACTGTTCAAGATCAATACGGTTGGAACGCGGCGTAATCACCAGACGGGTCGGGTTTTCATGATCGGATTCATCGCGAAGGTCGCTGACCATGGGCAGCTTCTTCTTGTTCATCTGATCTGCAATCTGCTCCAGCACTTTCGCACCAGACACCTGGTACGGCAGCGCGGTGATAACGATATCGCCCTCTTCCTTTTCCCACACCGCACGCATCTTGATCGCACCGCGACCTTCCGCATACATGCGAATAATATCGTTCTTCGGCGTGATGATTTCCGCATCGGTGGGATAATCCGGCCCCTGAATATGCTCCATCAGGTCATCCAGTGACGCGCCCGGATCTTTCAGCAAGTGCATGCAGGCATTGGCTACTTCACGCAGGTTATGCGGCGGAATATCCGTGCTCATGCCCACGGCAATACCGGTGGTGCCGTTAAGCAACACATTCGGCAACCGCGAGGGCAACAGCTTCGGTTCTTCCATGGTGCCATCGAAATTCGGCACCCATTCGACCGTGCCCTGCCCCAGCTCCGACAGCAGCACTTCGGCATAGGGCGCGAGACGGGATTCGGTGTAACGCATGGCGGCGAAGGATTTCGGATCGTCCGGCGAGCCCCAGTTGCCCTGACCATCCACCAACGGATAGCGGTAGCTGAACGGCTGCGCCATCAACACCATGGCCTCATAACAGGCCGAGTCGCCGTGCGGATGATATTTACCCAGCACATCACCGACGGTGCGCGCGGATTTCTTGTACTTGGAGGTATTTTTCAGACCGAGCTCGGACATCGCATAAACAATGCGACGCTGTACCGGCTTCAGGCCGTCACCGATATGCGGCAGCGCGCGATCAAGAATCACGTACATCGAATAATCGAGGTACGCCTTCTCGGTATAATCACGCAGAGAAAGTTTTTCGAAATCGTCAGCCACGATGTATCACCTTGGTTCGCAGCGCGGCGGCCGGACAGCAGCCGCGTTGGTCTTATATTTCAGCCAGGTTGCCCTTGGTTTCCAGCCAGTCCTTGCGGTCACCGGCGCGCTTCTTTGACAGCAACATGTCGAGCAACTGGTGGGTATCGTCTTCGCCGCGAATTTCCAGCTGCACCAGTCGACGGGTATCCGGCGCCATGGTGGTTTCACGCAGCTGCAGCGGATTCATTTCACCCAGACCCTTGAAGCGTGTGACCTGAATCTTGCCGCGTTTACCTTCCGCGCGAATGCGATCCTCGATGCCCTGCTTTTCATCCGCATCAAGTGCGTAGTACACCTCTTTGCCGATATCCAGTCGGTACAGGGGCGGCATCGCCACAAACACATGGCCATGGCGCACCAGCGCCGGGAAGTGCCGCACGAACAGCGCGCAAATCAGCGTCGCAATATGCAAACCGTCAGAGTCGGCGTCGGCAAGGATGCACACCTTGCCATAACGCAACTGACTGAGGTCATCCGAGCCCGGCTCGATACCCACCGCCACGGCAATGTCATGAATTTCCGCCGAGCCAAGTACTTCGCCGGAGTCCACTTCCCAGGTGTTCATGATCTTGCCGCGCAGCGGCATGATCGCCTGAAATTCGCGACTGCGCGCCTGCTTGGCAGAACCGCCGGCGGAATCCCCTTCCACCAGAAACAGCTCGGTCATGGACGGATCATCACTGGCGCAGTCCGCCAGCTTGCCGGGCAACGCCGGGCCGGCGGTCACTTTCTTGCGCACCACTTTCTTGGCCGCACGCATGCGCTTCTGCGCATTGTTGATACACAACTCGGCCAGACGTTCCGCTTCATCGGTATGCTGATTCAGCCACAGTGAAAACGCGTCTTTGACAATGCCGGAAACAAACGCAGCGGTTTGACGGGAACTCAGGCGCTCCTTGGTCTGACCGGCGAACTGCGGGTCCTGCATCTTGATGCTGAGTACATAACAGGCACGATCCCAGATATCTTCAGCTGACAGCTTCACACCACGCGGCAGCAGGTTGCGCAGCTCACAGAACTCGCGCATGGCATCCAGCAGGCCCGAGCGCAGACCATTGACGTGGGTGCCGCCCTGCGCGGTAGGAATCAGGTTGACGTAGGACTCGGTTACCAACTCTCCAGCATCCGGCAACCACAATACCGCCCAGTCCGCCGCTTCAGTTTCTGCGCTCATGGCGCCAACAAACGGATCGGTGGGAATGCGATCCCAACCACGGGTGGCATCGAGCAGGTATTCGGTCAGGCCGTCGGCGTACTGCCAGGTTTCGGTTTCACCCGCCTTCTCATCAATCAGCGTGACTTCCAGCCCTGGACACAGCACCGCCTTGGCGCGCAGCAAGTGACGCAGACGCGACACTGAAATATTCGGACTGTCGAAATATTTCTCGTTCGGCCAGAAACGAATGATGGTACCGGTGTTGCGCTTGCCAACCGTGTCGATCACTTCCAGATCTTTGGTTTTTTCGCCGTCAGCAAATTCGATCCGATGCAACTGGCCGTCGCGCTTGACGAACACTTCCAGCTTTTTCGACAGCGCACACACCACCGACACACCGACACCGTGCAAGCCGCCGGAAAACTGGTAGTTCTTGTTGGAAAATTTACCGCCGGCATGCAAGGTCGACAGGATCACTTCGACGCCGGGTTTCTTCAGCTGCGGATGCAAATCCACCGGCATGCCGCGGCCGTCGTCCTCGACTTCCACCGCGCCATCCTTGCGCAACGTGACCTTGATGATTTTGGCGTGGCCGGCCAGTGCTTCATCGACGGAGTTGTCGATCACTTCCTGGGCAAGATGATTGGGGCGCTGGGTATCGGTATACATGCCGGGACGCTTGCGCACCGGCTCCAGCCCGGAGAGAACTTCAATATTCTCGGCGGTGTAATTATTGCTCATGTTTTAGTCATTCGAAGGTAATGCCGCAAAAACGCAACACTAACGGAATAAAGGCATCGAAGTCATCAAAGCTGTGGCTACCGCCGAGACCCCGATACAGATGGCTGTCCGCATAATAGTCCCAGGCGTCACGCCAATCGAGGGTTTCATCCCCGGTTTGCAGTAATACCAGCAGATTTTCCGGATGGCGGATTTCATCAATGCCATAGTGGCGCAGATCATCCAGCCAGGCCTTGTCGAACCGGTACTGCTCACCGGTATGGTAATTGGCCATCTGCTCCGGCACCTGATCAAGCAAATGCCACGGCGACACCGCCGGATTGATCAGGGCGGCCTTGAGTTCGTGGTGCTCGGCCAACCAGGTGGCATAAAAGCCGCCCAGTGATGAGCCCGCCAGCGCCACCGGCCCGGCGCCGGCGATGGCGTTCTCCAGAATCGACATGGCCTGACGGGGCGCCGGCGGCAGCGCCGGCATCAGGATACGGTGTTCAGCACCATGTGCCGCGAAGTACTCGCGCATGCGCTGCGCCTTGGCGGATTGCGGCGAACTGTTGAAACCGTGGATATACAACAATGAAACGTCGTTGACGGACATGGGATTCACGCTGGTGAGGGAAGGCATACTGCCGAGGGGCGGATCAGTATCCCTTCACGGAGAAGTCGACTTCGAATTCAATACCTTGCACGCGTGACACCTGGGTATCAATCTGGCCACTGTCGTGAAGATCAAACCAGCGGTAGCCGGGCGGAATCTTCTCGACGGCAAAGTCGTCGCTTTTCGGCTTGAACTGCACACAGGTCGACGGGACTGCATACAGCTTCACGCCGTTACGCTCGCCGTTGTACTCCTGATGCACATGCCCCCAGATCACCGCCCGGATCTTGCTGAACCGGTCGATCACCTCGAAGAAGCGGTCGGCGCTGGCCACCACCTGGGTATCCAGCCACTTGCAGCCCATCGGCACCGGGTGATGGTGCAGGCAGACCATGATGTGGTCACCTTTGGCGGCAGCGAGGGAGCGCTCCAGAAAGGCAATGTCATCATCGTAGAGTTCCCCCGGCACATCCCCGGGGATGGTGGAGTCGAGCATGACGATGGTCCAGTTACGGACATCAATCACACATGGCCCCATGCGATCACGGCGATCCTGCAGTACCTCAAGCATCGGTGCGGGCTTGTCGTGATTGCCCTCGATCCAGTAGCACGGCGCAGGGAAGGCGTTGAGGGCGTCATCCAGCCGCTTGTAGGCATCGTAGGACGAATCCTGGGCCAGATCACCGGTGGCCAGAATCAGATCGATATCGGGTTGTTCAGCACGGATCAATTCCAGCACCCGATCCAGACTGTATTGTGTATTCAGCCCCAACAGTTTGCCTTCCGTGTCAGCAAACAGGTGGCAGTCAGATAACTGCACCACCCGCAGGGGACTAGTCGCTCCTGCTTTACTCAAAACCCGCGCTCCCTCAAGCGTTTGACTCCCTTATAGCGAAAGGCCGAGGCGAATGCTAGCACCATACGGGGTAAAGTCGTTGATTGAAGGGGAGTTTTGCTGTGCCGGTCTCAGCCCGCCGGGGTCAGGGTGCGCCCGTGCGCCTGCAGGTGGCGCAGCCAGTCGCCGAGGAAGCTGTTCCACTGATGTTTCTCGTCCGGCGCGTGCATGGCCACGTTCGGATACTGATTGCGGGCCGCCACGCGGCGCCAGGGACGCGCTTCCGTGACTTCGGCCAGACGGGCATCGTGATACAAGCGCACGGTCAGGGCCGGCGGCGGCATCAGCGCGTGAAGAGGCTCCTGCTCGAGCTGCAGAATGGTGGTGTACGGCGCCCGCTCCAGCACCCGCACCCAGATGCGGCGACTGCGCTGGTCATTGGAGACATCCAGCGTCACCGCATCACGATCACCCAGCACACGCAACAATTTGCTGAGCCGCACATAGTTCTCCTCGCACTGACTCATCAATGCAGGGAAATCTATCTGGTAGCGTTTTTTCTGTACGTTTGACATAGCGCCCACTATACGCAGATCAGGCGCCCGGACACCATCTTGCGTCGAGCGCACTTTTGTGCAAAAGCAGCCACTGCAAGGCGACAATTGACGCGGCATTATCGAGTAGCGATGACGCCAGCAATTCCGGGATATCTGCCACCGCCACTTTGACCACACGAATGTCTTCACCTTCGTCCGGCTGGCCGTGAATGCCACCAGCATGGGTCAGGTCCGCGCGCGCCACAAACACGCCGAGACGTTCATCACTGCCACCAGGGCTAGGCATGTAGTAGCACAGCTTCTCAATGTCTGTGAGTGTGATGCCGGCTTCTTCGATCGCCTCACGGGCAACCAGATCTTCCAGCGGCTCACCGGGTTTGTCGGCAATCCCGGCGATCAACTCCAGGCACCAGGGCGATTCACGCCAGCCGTAAGCGCCAGCTCGGAATTGCTCGACCATGAGAATTTCCTGACGCAGCGGATCATAGGGCAACACCGCGGCGGCTTCGCCACGCACAAACACTTCGCGCGTGATGGGTTTCGCCCAACCACCTTCATAGGCTCTGTGACGCAGCGTCAGCTTGTCGACACGAAAGAAACCCCGGAACGGGGTTTCGGTTTCGATCACTTCAACATCATCGTGGGCGAAAGGCGGCAAGTACTCGTCTTTCATACTCATGCCTTGTGGTAGATCTCACTGCCCTGCTGACGAAACTCTTCGGATTTTTCCGCCATGCCTTTTTCCGCTTCCAGGTTAGCGGCGTAGTCGCGCACCTGTTGGGAAATTTCCATGGAGCAGAATTTCGGTCCGCACATTGAGCAGAAATGCGCCACCTTGTGCGCTTCCTTGGGCATGGTTTCATCGTGGTAGGCGCGCGCACGATCCGGGTCCAGGCTGAGATTGAACTGATCTTCCCAACGGAACTCGAAACGCGCTTTCGACAACGCATTATCACGAATCTGCGCACCCGGATGACCCTTGGCCAGATCCGCCGCATGGGCGGCAATCTTGTAGGCGATGATGCCTTCCTTAACGTCATCGCGATTGGGCAGCCCCAAATGTTCCTTCGGCGTGACGTAGCAAAGCATGGCGGTGCCAAACCAGCCGATCATCGCCGCGCCGATGGCGCTGGAGATATGGTCGTAGCCGGGCGACACATCAATGGTCAGCGGGCCAAGCGTGTAGAACGGCGCTTCGTGACACCACTTCAGCTGTTCGTCCATGTTCTGCTTGATCATATGCATCGGCACATGACCCGGACCTTCGATCATTACCTGGACATCATGCTTCCAGGCAATCTCGGTCAGCTCACCGAGCGTGCGCAGCTCGCCGAACTGGGCTTCGTCATTGGCATCAGCAATCGAACCGGGACGCAAGCCATCACCGAGCGAGAAGGTCACGTCATAGGCCTTCATGATCTCGCAGATGTCTTCGAAATGGGTGTAGAGGAAGTTTTCCTTGTGATGCGCCAGACACCATTTCGCCATAATCGAACCACCGCGCGACACAATACCGGTGACACGTTTGGCGGTGAGCGGCACATAGCGCAGCAACACGCCCGCATGAATAGTGAAATAATCCACGCCCTGCTCGGCCTGCTCAATCAGCGTGTCGCGGAAAATTTCCCAGGTCAGGTCTTCGGCGACGCCATTCACTTTTTCCAGTGCCTGATAGATCGGCACAGTGCCGATCGGCACCGGTGAATTACGCAGGATCCATTCGCGGGTTTCATGAATGTTCTGGCCGGTGGACAGGTCCATCACCGTATCGCCGCCCCAGCGAATCGCCCAGGTCATCTTTGCCACTTCCTCGTCAATCGACGAGGTCACCGCAGAGTTGCCGATGTTGGCGTTGATCTTGGTAAGGAAGTTGCGGCCGATAATCATCGGCTCGATTTCCGGATGATTGATGTTGGCAGGAATCACCGCACGACCACGCGCCACTTCATCGCGTACAAACTCCGGCGTAATTTCCGCCGGGATGCTGGCACCAAAGTTCTGTCCCGGGTGTTGGGTTGTCGGCAGGCCGGCTTCACGCGCCTGCTGCAGGCGCTGGTTTTCACGGATGGCAATGTATTCCATCTCCGGCGTGACGATACCCTGGCGGGCATAGTGCATCTGCGAGACATTCGCACCAGCTTTGGCGCGGCGCGGCAGCGGCGGATTGGGGAAGCGAATGCCGGCGGTCTTGATGTCGGCGGCGCGGCGGCGACCGTATTCGCTGCTCAGGCCGTCGAGTTGCTCAGTGTCGTCGCGTTCGGCGATCCAGCTGGCACGCACCGGCGACAGACCTTTATAGATGTCAATTGTCACTTCCGGATCGGTATAGGGCCCGGTTGTGTCATAAACGGACACCGGCGGATTTTGTTCGAACTTATCCTCCCCAATCGGAGTCGGACTCTGCCGAATCTCGCGCATGGGCACTCGCAGGTCCGGGCGCGAGCCGGAAACGTAAATTTTTGTTGAACCAGAGATGGGCTGGCAGGCCTCATCAATGGCGCTGAATGATGTGTTCGGATGATCGTCCGGCACCTGTGCCCTCCGGCAGACTGGAAGTTTTCTCTTGCCTCTGCTTTGATGCATGGCCAAAAACCGCGCTCTGCCTCATCGGGGGGAGGTCAGCGGAAAACGCAGGGAAGGAAACGGCATGGCACCAGAGGCCCCTGGAAGCGACACTATAAGGCAGTGCCAGCACGACTGAAACACAACAACGCCGATTGATCGGCGGATAGTTTTATAGCGGTACTTTGAAGTACCCTATGTTCTCGCAATGTGAGGCTCTTGGAAATGCGTAGTAATTTAGCTCCTTTGACGCTGGTTATGCTGCTGTGCGGTGCATCTGCGCAGGCAGCGACGCTGCAGGACGTGGCGCTGGCCGCGTGGGGAAATGACCACGAGTGGGAAGTCGCCCGCAAGACCTGGGAAGCCGCCCAGGAAACCGAAAAGCAGGGTTTTGGTGGCCTGTTGCCCCAGATCACCGCCAGCTACACCCATTTGCGCAACCACACCCATGTGGAAGGCTCTCCGGTGGGTGCTGGTGGTGGTGGCCTGAACGACCCCTACAGCTATGACTATGAGACCCAGACTGGCGCCGTCAGCCTGGTGCAACCGTTGTTCCGGGTGGACAGCTGGTACGAGTACAAGCGCAGCAAGGCAATCACCTCGGCGGCGGAAGCCAACTTTCAGGCCGCGCGCCAACAGTTCCTGCTGCGCGTCACCGAGCAGTACATGAATGTGCTGCGCACGCGCGAAAATCTGACCAGTGCACAGGCACAGGAACGGGCCCTGCAGCGCCAGCTGGACCAGTCCAACGAGCGCTACAAGGTCGGTCTGGTGCCGATCACCGATGTGAATGAAGCCCAGGCTGCCTACGACCAGAGCCGCGTCGGCCTGATCGTCGCCCAGTCCGATTTCGAAATTGCCCGCGACCAGCTCGAAGCCCTGACCGGCAAGACCTGGGAGAGCCTGGATGGCCTGCAGGCGGAACTGCCCATGGCCGGACCGGAACCGGCCGAGCCGAATACCTGGGTCACCCAGGCACAGGAAAACAATCCGCAGGTAGTGCGCGCACGCTTCGAGGCGGACTCCGCCAAAGCGGTCGCCAACCAGTCGCTGGGCAAGCAGTTGCCGTCCGTGAACCTGATCGGCCAGTACCAGCACCAGCACATTCTCAAGCTGGACACATCGTCGCCCGGCGTTAACCAGATCCAGTTGGCCGATGAAGATACCTATTACGGCGTGCAAATGACCGTGCCCATTTTCGCCGGCGGCACCGTCAATTCCGCGCGCAAGCAGGCGTCGTTGAACTATCAGGCCGCCGAGCAGCAGTACAAGCTGGTATGGCGCGATGTGGGCCAGCAGACCCGCTCGCTGCACCGTGTCGTGGAAGCCGATGTGCTGCGCGTGCAGGCCCGCCGTCAGGCGCTGATTTCCGCACAGTCCGCGTTGAAGGCAACCGAATCGGGCTACTCCGTCGGTACCCGTAATGTGGTCGATGTGGTCGTCGCCCAGCGCAACCTGTTCACGGCACAGCGCGATTATGCCGGTGCCCGCTATGACTACATCCTCGACAGCCTGCGTCTGAAAGCCGCCGCCGGCATGCTGACGGAAGAAAACCTTGGTGAAGTGAATGGCTGGCTGGATTCCAGTGTCCGTGTCGACCTTTACAACACCGACGGCCAGGCCGCAGACACCAGCGACAGCACCCGCTGAAGCGCCCCCTGGTGGGCAGTCAACACCGCGTTGGCTGCCTCACCGTGCTTGCGGCATTGCGCCGCATTGCCCAGCAACAAGCCCACCGACCGACCGAGCTGATCGGTATCGTTGACCGTCACCAAGCCGCCTGCGTCGGTCAGCAGTGCGGCAATGGCCTCAAAATTGTGTACATAGGGTCCGCTCAGCACCGGCAGCGACCAGGCGCTGGGTTCGAGCAGATTGTGTCCGCCCACGTCCACCAGTGAACCGCCGACAAAGGCCACATCGGCAAAGCCGAACAGCTGCATCAACTCGCCCATGCTGTCACACAGATAGACTTGTGTGTCAGCCGCCGGCGTTGCCAGTTGGCTGCGCCGCGCCAGCGTGAAACCGGTGGCCTGAATCAGCGCTGCGACACTGTCGAAACGCTCCGGATGGCGTGGTACCAGCAGCAACAACGCCTGCGGCGTACGCGCCAGAATCTGTCGGTGCGCCGCCAGCACCAGCTCGTCTTCGCCGGGATGGGTACTGGCTGCAATCCACACCGGGCGCGCCACCTGCGCACGCCAATGCCGCGCCGCAGCGCGCTGCGCGTCGCTGACCGCAATATCGAACTTGACACTGCCGGTGACCACCAGCTGCTTCGGCGAGGCGCCTAACGCCTCAAAGCGCTCAGCATCGGCGCGGGTTTGCACCGCCAGTGTGGTGAACGCTTGCAGCATCGGCCGCACCAGTGCCGGCAACTTGCCATAGCCCTTGGCACTGCGCGCCGACAGCCGGCCATTGATCAGCATCACCGGCACATCGCGTTTATGCGCCGTGGCGACAATGTTCGGCCACAGCTCGGTTTCCAGCAGCAGCACCAGATGCGGATTGAAATGATTGAACAGGCGCGCCACCGCACCCGGCAGTTCCCACGGCGCATAGACATGGTGAACGCGCTTGCCAAACAGCGCCTGCACCCGCTCCGACCCGGTCGGCGTGGTGGTGGTGATCAGTAGCGGCATGTGCGGGTATTTCTTCAGCAATGCTTCGATCATCGGCGCCGCTGCCAGCGTTTCGCCCACCGACACCGCATGCACCCAGACACAACCGGGCAATGGCTTCACGCCGTAAAAGCCCAAACGTTCGGCCCAGCGCCGTCGGTACGCCGGCGCCCGCCGCCCGCGCCACCACAGGCGTGCGAACAGCAACGGCAACAGCAAATACCAGAGAATGGAGTAGAAAAGTCGCGCCATGATCACCCTTAGCAGCAGCGCCGCTATGCTACCATAGCCGCCGCATTGGCTGAGGACCCGACTTACCATCATGAGCAGAACCGTTCAGGTCGACATTGCCATCTTTGGCGGCGGCATCGCCGGATTATGGCTGATCAATGTACTGCAGCAGCAGGGCTATAACTGCGTGCTGCTGGAATCTGGCGAGCTGGGCGGCCAGCAGACCCTGCTCAGTCAGGGCATCCTGCATGGCGGCCTCAAGTATGCCTTGGGCGGCACCCTGTCGAGTGAATCCGAAGCGATTGCCGGCATGCCCGACCGCTGGCGCCAGAATCTTGCCGGTAACGGTGATATCGATCTGCGCGATGTTACGGTGTTGGCCGATACCCAGCACCTGTGGTCGGCCGGCTCCATGGCTTCGCGCTTCACCACCTTCTTCGCCAGCAAGATGCTGCGCGGCCGCATCGCCAAACTGAAATTCGATGACTATCCCGGCGCCCTGAAAAACAAGGCGTTTAAAGGCAATGTCTACCGCATGGACGACCTGGTCATTGATACGCCGTCGTTGCTGCGTGCCCTGATTGCCCCGCAACCAGATCGCCTGCTGCGCTTCAATCCTGATAACGACCAGATCAGCTGGAACAGCGACGGCATCGAGCGCATTCGCATCGGCGATTGCGATATTGTCCCGCGCCTGACAGTACTGGCCGCCGGTGCCGGCAACGCCGCGCTGCTGCAGGCCGCGCACCAGCACCAGCTGGCCAGCGCCGTGCACAGCCAGAGCCGCCCACTGCATATGCTGATGGTGCGTCACCGTCTGGGCCATGCGCTTTATGCACACTGCATCGGCGCCAGCAACAAACCGCGCCTGACCATTACTACCCACCCGCTCGAAGACGGCGCCTGCATCTGGTATCTCGGTGGCGATATTGCCGAACGCGGCGTCGATATGGATGAAGCCGAATTGATTGCCGCTGGCAAAAAGGAGCTGGCGCAACTGTTCCCGTGGCTGGATTTTTCCGACGCTGAGTTCGCCGGTGTGCGCATCGATCGCGCTGAACCGCGCCAGGACAATCTGCTCAAACCGGACAACGCCTACGCCGTGCGCGAAAAAAATCTGCTGGTGTGCTGGCCCACCAAGCTGACACTGGCACCGGATCTGGGCGATCGTGTCAAAGCCCTGGTGGCCGATTTGCCCGCACAGGCCAGCGATGCCCTGCCTACTGAATTACCTCACGCCACGCTGGCAACACCGCACTGGCAACAACGCTTTGGTCACAGCCATGGCTGAGTTTATGCGCCCACTGGGCGACACCGGTTTGACCGTCAGCGCACTGGGTCTCGGCACCGTCAAGATTGGCCGCAATCAGAGCGTCAAATATCCCAGCGGCTTTGAATTGCCGGACGACAAGGCGGTACGCGAGTTACTGGCGCTGGCGAAGGATCTCGGCATTAATCTGCTCGATACTGCCCCCGCCTATGGCAGCAGCGAAGAACGTCTGGGCCAGCTGCTGACACAACGAAAGGACTGGGTGCTGGTCAGCAAGGTCGGCGAAGAATTCGAAAACGGCCAGAGCCACTTCGACTTTACGCCTGAGCATGTGCAACTTTCCGTGGCACGCAGCCTTAAGCGCTTGAACACTGATTATCTCGATGCGGTACTGGTGCACTCCGATGGCAATGACATGGAGATCATCAACCGGTTCGGCACGCTGGATGCACTGGCAGAGCTGAAACAGCAAGGCGTGATTCGCGCGTTCGGCTTTTCTGGCAAGACCGTGGAAGGCGGACTGGCCGCACTGGAAAAATCCGATATTGCCATGGTCACCGCCAATCTCGGTTACCGGGATGAACAGTCAGTGATTGATTACGCCGCCGAACACAATAAAGGCATTCTGATCAAGAAGGCATTCGCGAGCGGGCACCTGCCAGACGGCATGGATGATCCGGTGCAAATGACGTTCGACACATTACTCGGGATTCAAGGTGTCACGAGCATCATCGCCGGCACGATTAACCCGGCACACCTGAAAAGCAATGCCGACAAAGCACGACGGGCCTTGCCAAGCATCTAACCCAACATCTATTGCAACAGTGCCCTGAACACGTCATTCCTATATACAGGAACACACCGCCCAATCACTGCCAGCCACATCAAAATGCACTGGCAGAATCGCGCGACTCAACGACCCAAAGCCCAAAACAACACTTGCGCGCGATATTCAGGCGACTCTTTCAGTACATGTTTTTCTTGTAGTCGTAGTCCAGTCCTTTTTTCATGGCGCCCGGCACCGACAATGCCGCTCTCGCCACCTTTGCCTGTAGCGAACGTTCTTTGCTCTGCTTGATATGGGCCTTGAAAATCTCCGAGGCATCCAGCGCTTCCGGTGGCGGCGTTGGTGGCCACGGCCTGCTTCTTGCCATTGCCGGACTGGGTTTGATCTGCATTGTTCCAGGCGCCACCTTTGTGACAATCTTTGGCGCCTTTCCCTGCACCTCGAATCGGTTCGACAAGGTCTCATCGGTATGAATTTCTGCCGTACCGGAAATCTGCAGAATCTCTTCGCATCCGGGAATCAGTGCGACGATATCCACGCACGACTTCTCAATGATATTGCGGAATCCATCGATGCGCTTGTTGCCGGGACGATCAGGAAAGCACACCGTGTCGCCATCCTGCTGAAGAAGCAGGCCTGCCGGGTCCCCCTTGGGGCTGACATCCGCCTGGCCCTTGCTGTTAATGGTCGCAATAACCATAAACCGGGCACGGCCAAGAAATGCACCGGCATCAGCCGCCGTACCACCAGGCGACGCCGGCTGCCAGAATTCCGAGCGACGAAACGACTTGGCACAATGCAGATAACACTCCTCAACCCTGATCACTGCATTGCCATCTTCAACACCAGTGACGCCACCATTGATGCGCAGCGTCTCTTCCATACCACTGACAATAAATAGCGCACCGAATGACGCCCCGGTCGTACACAGTGACACACCATCCATAGCAGATAACGGAATCAATAGTGTGTTCGGGTCATTACTGTGGGTAAATCCTGCCGTGCCGCTCGCCACGGTTAGCTGAATATCGCCGGTGTTCGCAAACGCGAGGAACGCGAGTGTCGTGTGCGACAACCATCTCTGCGCGTGCTCGTCAATAAAATCGATGACTTTGATATCGCGCGGACCGGTTGGGCTGCCGACTATCCTTTCCACCTGTTCAATACTAGTAAGCCGCATGCGTTGACTCCCCATCGACCGCCCAGGCGCGGCCTCGAACCCAGCTGAATATCTGAGTAAATACCGCCGCGGTTACCTGCGTCAATCAGGCTATTCCAGCGCGGCGCCGACCATCTGGAATGGGTCGGCAGCAAAATAACGCATAAATCTGCCACGTCTGTGACTGTCTGATCAGGCCGAAATAGCGCCTTACGCAGGCAGCCCCCCGCTGCTGACATCAGGCGTCTGCGTGGCCATCATGAAAAGGCCGCTGCGCTATGTAGTTACCCTTACACGCGCTCACCGGCCTGAACATTTCCCCTCTATACGTTTACCCCGCATCAAGGCGCACCTGTTTGTTGTGATCACTACCGCCCCCAAACACCAAAAAAACGCGTACCAGGGCACGCCGCTTTATTCTCAGGCAACTTGCGCTGATGATACGCTCACGCAATATCCAGGTCGGTGCGTGTCGCTTTGGACTTCTTATCATGCATTGCAACTACGGAACGCACGGCAGGATGTACTTCCGTCGCGCCAATTGCGCGATCAAATCTGCATGCCGCAAATGCGTCTGCCTTGCGCTCATACATATCAATCCAACGCGTCCTCTGTGCGCGCTTTTCCGGCGCCACTGGCCATATCCCAGGCCTCGGGCTCATATGCGAACCGATTCCAATACGCCAAGGCTTAGCAGTCAAACGCGCGCGAAAACACTTCTGGTTTTGACACATCCTGACATACAAGGGGTCTGCGGAAATTTCCTTGAAGAACGCCGCCACTTCACTGTCATCGGCAGAAAACAGCTTATGTGTGACCATTATGCGGATACCGTTCGGAGTCGTGTAAAGACGCGCACCCCATGCTGGATGGGCTTGAAAGAAGCCCTCTATTTTCTTGCGTGCAACCGCAATATTACCGCCACGCGCAAACAGGGCAGCATTAAACACCAGTCTCGCCACCGGGCCTGAGATTACGGCAACGATTACTAGCGCAATCGCTGCCACCGCAGCACTGTGTGAGAGAAGCCCTGCAATAACGGCCAACCCAGCTAATGCGACAATCACCAGCAGCGTTAATCGTGACGGTGTGCCGCTAGCGTGATCCACATCGGCGAATAACACTCTGGGTGAATTCAGACACTGAGCGCCGTAGGAATTGCGTGTAATGACTTCTTCTCCGTGTCGTTCCAGCACTTCTTCACGGATCGGCAAGCCATCAGCGCCATTGTAGGCCACTTTTTTCTCTATACGATTGATAGCCCGTCCAGCAACCAGCGCGCTCAGCGCCGCATCAGCCCGCTCTGCGGCCATCTGTTCAGCCGCCTCGAGACTGTCATTAGACCAACCAAAGCGCTTAACAGTAATCTGCTTGCCGTGGCGAGTTCCTTTCCGCTTGGTCTCTGCCCAATAGCTGGGGACAATCATGAGTTTCCCTTCTGCATGCTGAATAATTTGCAGCCGATTATGAATCCAGGGGGGCGCTTTCCGCGGCAGAGCCGTCGCACGATGACGGCTCTGCGAAGATCAATCGATCTCTGCGGACAGGCTCACAAAGAGCCATCTTCAATGTAGTCCACTTTGGTCACCACGCCCGCCTTATCAAAGGTCAGCGACAGCACCTTCTGAAATTGCTTCAGGTTGAATGCTGTTCCACTGGTCTGCCCATAAACATAAACCTTTGCTCGTTCATCCTCGCTGTCGACCAGAGGATAGATATACTCGCCTTGTGGAGAGCCCATTATCTTCATTGCCTCTTCGATATTGGTCTCTCCCTTTTTGATATTATTGATCTTTGCTTCATCAAAATTGGTAGAATCTGCCGAAAACGAACTGACATACTCATGTCCTACCAGCGTATTTTCAAAGAAATAGAAGGCCTGGCTTCGCGCCGGGGTCACGCCCTGCACAGCCGGCTCTCCGCCTGCTGAGGCATAGGCATAAGTCATCGTTTTCATCAACTTGTCATTCTTGGTGATTGCACCCTGCATGTAGGGCTTGCCAAGCTTTTCGATAACCTGCTCTTTGCTGTCCTGTCCCAGCATCAGCTGCTCATCGGACAGCCGAGTAAAGTTTCTGCCGGCGCATCCGGTCATTGCCAATACCGCAATTGCTACAGTAAAAACACCCAGCTTCTTCACCATGCTCTTCCTTCCCCATTACCTGACGTTATGATCCATGTTGCAGCCCCTGCCCGGCAGAGCCCTCACCTCAGGGCGCACTGCCAAACGAGGCTCCAAGTCTTTGCATGAAGTCTGGTGTCGTCAACCTGTTATTGATACAGCGCAATGCCATTTTGATATCACTGCGGCCCGGCGAGCAGGAAAAAAAGGCGTGCCCGGCACGCCTTTTATTAATGCCTTTGTACTTTTATTCGTTATAAAACTCCCGATACCACTTCACAAAGTTGGCCACACCCACGGCCACTGAGGTGTCCGGCTTGTAGCCCACCTTGTCTACCAGTTCGCTGACGTCAGCATAGGTGTCCGGCACGTCACCGGCCTGCAGTGGCAGCAGCTCCTTGATGGCGGTCTTGCCGGTGGCCTGTTCGATGGCTTCGATATACTCGGTCAGCTTTACCGGGTTGTTGTTGCCGATATTGAAGATACGGTATGGCGCGTTGCTGGTGGCCGGGTCGGGGTTGTTGCTGTCCCAGTTCGGGTTCGGCTCGGCGATGTTGTCGGCAGCGCGGATTACGCCCTCGACAATATCCGCCACATAAGTGAAATCACGGGTGTGATTGCCGTGGTTGAACACCTGGATCGGCTTGCCGGCGAGAATATTTTTGGTGAACAGGAACAGCGCCATATCCGGGCGCCCCCAGGGGCCATACACGGTGAAGAAACGCAGGCCGGTGGTGGGCAGCTTGTACAAATGGCTGTACGCATGCGCCATCAATTCGTTGGCACGCTTGGTGGCGGCGTAGAACTGCAGCGGATGGTCCACGCCGCGATGCTCACTGAACGGCATATTGGTGTTGGCGCCGTACACGCTGCTGGTGCTGGCATAGGTCAGGTGTGCGGTCTGGTTATGGCGGCAGGCCTCAATAATATTGGTGAAGGCAATGATATTGCTCTCCACATAGGCATGCGGGTTTTCCAGTGAGTAGCGCACGCCAGCCTGGGCGGCCAGGTGGATCACGCGGTCGGGCTTGTGTTCGGCAAAGCACTGGTTCACCGCATCGCGGTTGGCGAGGTCTGCGCGAATAAAAGTGTAGGAGCCTTTAGCGTCTTGCGCTTCTTTCTCCAGCAGGGCCAGGCGCGCTTCCTTGACGTTGACGTCGTAGTAGTCGTTGACGACATCGAAGCCGACCACGCTATCGCCGCGCGCCAACAGTGTGCGCGCCACATGGAAGCCGATAAAGCCGGCGCTGCCGGTGACCAGATATTTCACGTGCATACTCCTTTATGCCGGCAAGCGGCGATTACTGATTCCTGATGGTTTCGACAATGCGGGTGGTGGAAACGTCTTCGACAAAATCGAGCACGGCAACCTTGCCGCCCCAACCTTGCACCATGGCCGCCCCCACTACTTCATCGACCTTGTAGTCGCCGCCTTTGACCAGCACATCCGGGCGACATTTTTCCAGCAGCGCTTCCGGCGTGTCGGCGTCAAAGCTCACCACCCAGTCCACCGCTTCGAGCGCTGCCAGCACCGCCATACGGCGGTCACAACTGTTGATCGGACGGCCAGCACCTTTCAAACGTTTCACCGACGCATCGCTGTTGACGGCAACAATCAGACGATCACCCTGCTTGCGCGCGGTATCCAGATAGCCGACATGGCCGGCATGGACGATATCGAAGCAACCGTTGGTGAAAACAATGTTTTCGCCCTGGGCGCGCGCATCCTCGATCGCAATCAGCAACTGCTCTTCGGTCATTACGCCACGGCCCATGCCGCCTTCTTCGCGTACCGCGCGGCGCAGCTCCGGTGCGCTGACCACGGCGGTGCCAAGTTTGCCCACCACAATGCCGGCAGCAATGTTGGCCAGCGCCACGGCGTCTTCCATCTCGGCACCCGCTGCCAGACACACTGCCAGCGTCGAAATCACCGTGTCACCGGCGCCGGTAACGTCGTAAACCTCGCGCGCGCGCGCCGGCAGGTGGAACTCGGGATGGTTCGGGCGCAGCAGCGTCATACCGTGCTCGCCGCGGGTGACCAGTAACGCCTGCAGGTCGAGATGTGCGATCAGCGCCAATCCCTTGCTGACCAGCTCTTCCTCGGTTTTCACCTCACCGGCCACGGCTTCAAATTCATGCAGATTGGGCGTCAAGAGTGTCGCGCCACGGTAACCCTCGTAGTCCGTGCCTTTCGGATCCACCAACACCGGGATACCGCGCTCACGCGCCACGGCAATCAGCGACTGGCAATCGCGCAGCGCACCCTTCTTATAGTCAGACAGCACCAGCGCGCCGCAGCCATCCAGGGCATCCGCCACATGGGCGGTAAAAGGCACCACATCAAGGTGCTCGAACGGCTGCTCGAAATCCATGCGCAGCAACTGCTGTTGGCGGCTGATCACGCGCAGCTTGGTAATGGTCGGCAGGCCCTCGGCATTCTGGAAGCGGCAGCCGACGCCCGCGGCGCCCAGTTTGTCGCGCAGGATCTGCTCGGATTCGTCGCCGCCGGCAACACCTACCAGCTCCGCCGCTGCTCCAAGCGCGGCCATGTTCAGGGCAACGTTGGCAGCACCACCGGGACGGTCCTCAATGTCGGTCACGCGCACCACCGGTACCGGCGCTTCCGGCGAAATGCGGCCGGTGGGGCCATGCCAGTAACGGTCCAGCATGACGTCGCCGGCGACGAGGACTTTGGCAGTGCCGAAAGCGGGGACTTTGGAGTGATGCATGCAGCGCTTCCCTGAATCTGGTGACGGCCGGTGGCCGAGTTGGGCGGCATTATAGAGGGTTTTGGGTTGCGCTTCCTGCGCCGAACAGCGACGGCCCGGAAGTAGCCCCGACCGAACGACGCCGGTAAACTGCGCCCCCACAGGAGAACCCATGAGCAAACGATCGCGCCCCACATCCCTCGCCCACCCGCAGTACTGGTCAACCTGGCTACTGCTGGGGCTGTTCTGGGTGCCCGGCCAGCTGCCCTGGCGCGTGCTGCTGTGGCTCGGGCGCGGCGTGGGCCATCTGGCCTGGCGCCTTGCCAAAAGCCGTCGCCATATTGCCGAGACCAATATCCGCCTGTGCTTTCCTGAACTGGACCCGGCGCAGCAACAGGCACTGGCCAAAGCCGCAGTGATCAGCACTGGCGAAGCGCTGGTGGAAATGGCTGGCGCCTTCTTCAATCGCCGTATTGATCTGGGCAAACGGCTGGAAATCCGCGGCCGCGAACACGTCGACGCCGCCCGTGCAGCCGGCCAGGGCGTGCTGCTGTTGGGCATGCATTTCAATACCATTGATGTCGGCAGTCGCCTGCTCGGCAAGGTGATGGATTTCAGTGTGGTCTACCGTCCGAACGATAACCCGGTACTGGACTGGTTTATCCGTGAAGGCCGCGGCACCCATGTGAAGCACTCACTGGATCGCGTCGATATCCGCGGTACCGTGCGCCTGCTCAAGCAGGGCGAGGCGGTCTGGTATGCACCGGATCAGGATTACGGCACCGAGATGGCGGTCTATGCGCCGTTTTTTGGCGTGCCAGCTGCCACCATTACCGCCACTGGCCGTTTCGCCCGCATGGGTAAGGCCGTGGTAATTCCCGTAGCACACTACCGTTTACCCAAGGGCCGTTACCTGATCGAGTTCGGTGCGCCGCTGGAAGCCTTCCCCAGCGGCGATGATCTGGCCGACACCACCCGCATCAATGCCGTGATCGAAAGCCATGTACGCAAGATGCCGGAGCAATATTTATGGGTGCACCGACGCTTCAAGCACCAGGCCGACGGCAGCAACCCGTATAAAAAGAACTGACGGATACAGGTTTCCGAGACCTTTGCGACGGGTCGCGGCACGGCAATCAGACCTGGCGTGCTTACCTCGCAGACCAGTGCTTCATGATCGCTTCGGCGGTGACAAAGCCAAGTTCATCATCAATGTCGACAGAACGTTCTCGCGGCATTTTCAATGCCAGAGACGTTTCCTCAAGAAATGCTCCGACCTTTTTCAGACGTTCATTCGATGCCAGATACACAGCACCGTTCAAGCGGTAGTAAGCCCGGTCAGGCTCACGCAGTGACGCGACAAAACCCGCCATCACCAAATCAGACTCAAGCGGCGCGCTCCAGCGGTGCGGATGCTCAAGCTCGCATACGGAAACTACGGATGTACGGTGATTAGCGCGGTACAGCGAGAACGCAGCATCAATATCTTCTACTGCGCGCAACGGAGATGTGGCCTGCAACAAACAGACATCACTCACCCCCTGGCCGTCGCTTTCAATCGTCTGCACTGCGTGCATCACCACATCCATGCTGCTAGCTGTATCAGACGCAAGTTCGGCTGGGCGCTCTATGACAAAGTCGACGCCAGCGGCGCGAGCAATCGCCAACACCTCCGGATCATCAGATGTCACCAGCACGCGATCAATACTCGCACAGGCTTGCGCTGCATCAATCGACCATTGCAGCAGTGGCTTGCCGCAGAACAGACGAGTGTTCTTGCCCGCCAATCTCTTGCTGCCGCGTCGGGCAGGAATAATTGCCAACGCCACGTCAGGCACTGAACATGCCCTCGATTTCTGACTGGGCACGTTGAAAGTCTTCCATACGGCCAATATCCAGCCAGTACTCATGCACTGGGAACATGGTGACGTCCCTACCATCATTGATGACATTTTCGAGCAGCGTCGGCATATCAATACGCGTACCCGGCTTAACGCTTTTCACCAGCTCCGGTGACAAAACGTAAATGCCCGCATTGATGAAGTAATGCTGTGTGGGCTTTTCGACGATTGAACTGATGCGATGGCCATCGCGCTGGATAACACCATATGGCACCTGATGCGAATACTCACGCACACACATGGTCGCCGCGCTCTCGTGATTCTGGTGAAACTCCAGCAGGCTCTGATAGTTGAGCGTGGTCAACAAATCGCCATTCATCATGAATAGCGGCAGATCTATTTCATCGTGTGGCAACAGGCCTAGCGCGCCACCAGTTCCGAGCGGCTCTTCCTCGTGTACATAAGTGATGCTCACGCCCCAACGGCTGCCATCACCAAAGTGCTCACGGATCATCTCAGGCATGTAGTGCGTCGAAATATAAAACCGATGGAAGCCTGCGCCGATGAAACCTTCCATGATCAATTCAAGAATCGGCTTATCGCCGACCTTGAGAAGAGGCTTCGGGCAGTTATGCGTCAGCGGCCGCAGGCGAGTTCCAAACCCGCCGGCCATTAGAAACACCGGGTTATCGCGGTGCTTTTTATTAAGCAATCCGTGCAATGTCTCAAGGCCGACGACCTTGCGCTCGTCATCGATAATCGGCAACTGCAGCAACTGATACTTTTCCATCACGCTGAGGATACGTTCCTTGCTCCAGTCCGGCCCTGCGGCCTGCGGGCTGGCACACATCACATCCTTGACCGGCGTATCGAGCGGCAAATGGCGCAGCATGGCGCGACGCACATCGCCATCTGTCATGGTCCCCAGAAGACGCCGCTGGTCATCGACAATCACAACCAACCTGAGTGCTTCCCGGTCCAGTACTGCAACCGCTTCCTCCATCTTCATGTCCGGAGGAATAAGAATGGTTTGCCAGGACTTCATTGTTGTCTTCCCGTTGAATCACACATGTCAGACGTTCTCAGCGATGGCCAGTATAGGTTGTCGCGGGCGCCAGGTCCTTGCGCAGAGTAACGCCGGCGGCGACTACGCCCGCCGCACCAACCGTCACACCCTGTATCACGGTGGCGCCACTGCCAATAAACGCATGTTCTTGAACCGTCACAGAGCCACAGAGCACCGCGCCCGGAGCCACGTGAACCAGCTGCTCGATAACACAATCATGATCAATGCTGACACGCGTGTTAATCAGGCTGTTCTGACCAATCTGCACATCAGGCTGGATCACCGCGCCGGCCATAACCTGCACCCCTTCAGCCAACACCGCGCTATCGTCAACCCAGGCGGAGGGATGTACCAGAGCCGGGAAGCCATACCCCAATTCGGTGAACTGCCGAAAAAGTCGTTCACGGATTCTGCTGCCGGGTAACTGCCCGATACCCAGCGCCAACACAATCTCATCCGCGGACCGAGACAATACGTACTGATCGTTGCCCAGTACATCCAGGTCACGCCAACGGCTGATACCCTGCGCCACCAGATCTGGATCGCAAACGCCCAACACCTTGTCTCCACGCGCGCGCAACAGGGACAATACGACCTTGGCGTGACCGCCAGCACCCAACAGTATGAAGGCCGGTGTGGCCGCCATCATTCAAGGCCCTCGCCAGCGCTAAAATCGCGTGCGGCAGTCCTGCCAACCAGCTCCCACAGCCTGGATGCGGGCAGGCCGACACCGCAGCGCGCAGTGGTCAGATCCTCGCGCGCAAGTATCGTTCCCCGCGCGATATCCCGAGCAGCCACCACTTGTTGTCTGGCAGCCTTGCGGGTATCCCACTCACTCGCCTGCGGCGCTTTGATGCCATTGCCAAAGCTCTGCTCAAGCGCACGGATGTCGGCCACCATCTGCTTCAACTCCGCCGGTTCCAGCGACGCCTTGTGGTCCGGCCCGGGCAGGGAACGATCCAGGGTGAAATGCTTTTCGATCAGGCAGGCACCCCGCGCCACGGCGGCGACCGGAATCAGACAACCCTGGGTGTGGTCCGAATAGCCCACCGGCAAACCGAACGCATCCGCCAACGTATCCATGGCGAGCAGATTCACTTCCGCCGGCGGTGTCGGATACTGGGACGTGCAATGCAGCAGCACGATATCGCCCGTGTGCGCGTCGCGTCGCGCCGCATCACTCCAGCATGCCCAGACATCGTCCAGATGTGCCGGCTCGGCCTTGTGCGAGCGCCCATGGACCACCACCGCAAGGGCCTGTTCCACTTCCGCCAATGTTGCCATGCCGGTCGACAGCACCAGCGGGAGACCGCTACGGGCGAAACGCCACAACAGGGGCGAGTTGGTCAGCTCCCCCGAAGGCACCTTGAAAAACGGCAGCGCCAGCGTCTCGAGAAACTCCAGACTCTGGATATCAAAGGCAGTGGATAGAAATTCGATGCCGCGCTGATGCGCATGGGCCTGCAGCGGCGCATGCCAGTCAAGTGGCAACTCCAGCGCCTGCAACATCTCCAACTGGCTTTGCGCCTGATCGGTGGTGGCCTTTTGATAGGCAGCCTTCGGGGCGGAGGCTGCAGCAAGTCGCTTGGCGTCAAAAGTCTGGAACTTGACCGCATCAGCGCCGGCATCAGCCGCTGCGTCTATCAGCGCGAAGGCCTTTTCTTTGCTGCCGTTGTGATTAACACCGGCTTCGGCTATCACATAGACGCGATCGGTACATGGAATCTTCATCGGCAATCCAGATCGTGGAAATGCTTGAACACGGAAAAGTCCTGCTCCCGCATGATATCGATGATGGCCTTTGCCACTTGGCCATCGCCATAGGGATTCTTGGCTACAGCGCAGCGCTCCCGAAACTCCGGCGACAGTGCCTTATCGATTGCGTCCCGGATGTCCGTCTTGGCTGTCTGGCAGTGTATCACCGAATCTGCGCTGAGCCGGCCTTGCTGGCGCACACCGATATTGATACTCGGTATATGCATGGCTGGCGCCTCAATCAGTGCGCTTGACGAATTACCGATGACCGCCGCCGCCTGACTCATGGCGCTCAGATAACGTCGACTGCCCAGCGAAGGAATAGCGAGCACACGATCTGTCCGGGCGGCTGCGTACGCCTCCAGCGCCTTGATAATCTCACCACCGCCGTTGTCAGCATTAGGATAGGTCAAGATGAGCTGATGATCAGGAAACTGATCCAGTGCCTCTAACAGTTGCGCAAACGTTTCTGCCGGCGGCTCCTGCATCAGCGTCACCGGGTTATAGGTAACAAGGAAATAGGGCTGACGCAGATCAAAGCCAAGGCTCTCAGACAGCTCTTGCAAACTCATTTTTGGCGTTCGGCGAATTCCCTCAAGACCAATAGCGCCTACATTAAAAACCCTGTCCGGCGACTCTCCCATCTGAATAACCCGACGACGGTATTCTTCTGCCGCGACAAAATGCCAATGCGACAGCTTGGTGATGGCATGGCGAATGGCGTCATCGTAGGCGCCTTCAGAAAGCTCGCCACCATGCAGATGCATGATGGGTACCTTGTGTATCAACGCCGCCTGCGCCATGGCCAAAGCTTCATATCGATCGCCAAGCACAACAATGGCATCGGGCTTCAGTCGTGCCAGCGCATCAGCAAAGCCGACCAAACCGATACCCATCGACTTAACCACACCCGTAGCCGTGTCAGACGTCAACTGCATGTCTACCTGCGCGTCGATTTCGAAGCCATCGGCAGCAATCTCCCGCCATGTCTCTCCATGCCGAGGCGACAGATGTGTGCCACTGACAATTACTTGCAAACTAAAGTCGTCGTCTGCCCGAATATCCTGCATCAACCAGCGCAGCAGCCCATACTCCGCCCGGGTGCCAGTGAATACCGCGATACTTCTCACGCAAGACACTCCGGCAAAACACTACTCGGCAGATTGACGAGTCGCTGCTCCAGCCACTCCGCATCTCCAAGCTCACCGCGCAAAGACGACTCATAGAGCGGAATATGATTCATCAAACGCCAGACTGGGCGCGTCATAACGCCCGATGCATTGGTGTGCTCAAGCAGTGCATCACGTTGATCTCGTGAGGTACAGATAACTGCATTCAACCAGTAATTGGATCGCGCATGCTCTGGCTCATTCACGAATGTCAATTCGGTGTTCAGAAACAACTCCCGATAGCGCCCGGCAAGGATTCGCTTCGCCGCGACGAACCTTTCAATAGCCTCAAGCTGCGCACAGCCAAGCGCCGCATTGATATTGGGCAGCCGGTAGTTATAGCCAAGCTCATCATGCACATACTCGTACGGATGCGGCTTCTTTGCGGTGGTGGTGAGATGCTTGGCGCGGGCCGCCGTGCCGGCATCGGACAGAATCATGCCGCCACCACCGGTAGTGATGATCTTGTTGCCGTTGAAGCTGATCGCAGCAATATCACCGAAGGTGCCTGTGTGCTGGCCCTTGTACAAGCTGCCCAGCGACTCAGCCGCATCCTCAACAAGCGCCAGATGCCACTTTCGGCAGATTTCTGCGATGCGATCAATTTCCACCGGATGACCAAACGTATGCATTGGCACACAGGCCTTGATGGCGCGTCCGTCCTCGCGATATCGACAGATACCTGCGCTGTCGATATCCGCGTGGCTGTCCAGCCAGTGCTCAAGCGCGTCCGGACTCATGCCCAGCGTCGCCTTGTCGACATCAACAAAAACCGGGGTGGCGCCGCAGTAGGCAATAGCATTACAAGTGGCGATAAAGGTCAGCGGCTGGGTAATAACCAGATCATTCTGCTTCACGCCGGCGAGCACCAGTGACGCATGCAAGGCAGCAGTGCCGTTGACGACAGCCACGGCTGCCTCGGCGCCGGTATATGCAGCCATGTCTTTTTCGAAGCGATCGACAAAGGCACCCACGCTGGACACAAAGGTTGACGCTATGGTCCGCGCCACATACTCCTGTTCAGCGCCCAGAAACACCGGCGCATGCAGCGGTATGAACTCATCGCTACGATACTGCTCGCGAACAAACCTGATGAGTTCTTTATGCATGGAAACGCTCACACGTTATAGATATCGGCTTTGTACTTTGACAGGTTCTTGTCCTGAACAAACCAGTCGATAGTTTTCTGCAAGCCTTCGCGAATAGAATGGTCCGGCTTGAACCCGGTCATGGCATGGATGCGGGTATTGTCGCACCACAGACGGAATACTTCGGATTTCTCCGGACGAATTCGCTGCTCATCAGTAATGAAGGTCACATCACTTTTCATCAACTCGCGGATCAACTCCAGCGTGTCGCCCACCGAGATCTCATAGTTCGATCCGATATTGACAGTTTCACCGATGGCTTGCTCACATTCGGCCAACTGAATAAAGCCTGTGCAAGTATCCTCGACATAGTTGAAGTCGCGGGTCGGCGATACATCACCCAACTTGATTTCCTTCTTGCCATTGGCAATCTGGGTGATGATGGTCGGGATCACCGCACGCGCAGACTGCCTCGGCCCATAGGTATTGAACGGGCGCGCCACCGTCACCGGCAAATTGAACGCATTGAAGAAGCTCATTGCCATGGCATCAGCGCCAATCTTGGACGCACTGTACGGCGACTGCGGCTGCAGCGGATGCTTTTCATCGATCGGCACATATTGCGCCGTGCCATACACTTCACTGGTGGACGTATGGATGACCCGGCCGACGCCGTTTTCCATGGCAGCCTGACAGATATTCAGCGTGCCCTTGATGTTGGTGTCGACATAGCTGTCCGGTGCTGTGTATGAGTAGGGAATGGCAATAAGCGCTGCCAGGTGGAACACCATGTCCTGGCCTTTGGTAATGTGCTTGCAGTAATGCGGATCGCGGACATCGCCACTGAGCACTTCGATATCGCCCAGACAGTCGACGTCTTCCAGCCAGCCCCAGTAGTTGAACGAGTTGTACTGGGACAATGCGGTGACGGTATAGCCTCGCTTGACCAGCATCTCGGTCAAATGTGAACCGATGAATCCATCCGCGCCGGTAACCAGCACCTTACCTTTTGCCATAACTTCACCACTGAACAGAATTTCGGGCTCGGCATGCACCTGACCGCCGGAACGCGCCCCGGGCTTCTCCGCGCTGGGGCGCCGTGCATTGTATCCTACGCCCCGCGCAGCGTCATGGCCCGGCGTGTGGCCAAGCGCTTGATAAGACAGGGCTTGATCGCCATATTAGCGCCTTCCATGACAAATCCCGGGCCCCCATGACCAAGCTCTATCTGCTGGCTGGCAGACTGGACAACGACACGCGACACGCGCTTCTCGCCGCTGCTGACGCCAGCCCCGAGCCCGGCTGGGAGCCAGTGCGCACCGGCTCCCGGGACTCGGTATTGGCTGGTCCGGGGCACTTCATCAAGCTCCTTGCCCCCACCCCCCTGTCACGCGCCTCAGCATTTGCTCCCGCACGCCTGCTGATTGGGCGGGTCGGCCGCGCTGCAAGACTGGCGCGGCGCGAGCAAGGCATGAATACAAGAGGAATCGCCACCGCTCCCATTCAGGCTCGCGGACTGGCGGGATCGCGGGAGTTTCTGCTGACCTCGAGAGCGCACGGGCAAACATTGCACGCTCTGCTGCCCTCGCTTGCCGCCGCAGACAAAAAGGCGTTGATTCATTCCCTGGCTCTGGCTGTCGCCGCGCTACATGAGAGCGGCGTCTACCATGGCGACCTGAACTGCTACAACCTGATCGTGGCACCCGACCATGACGTCGAGCGATCCCGATTCACCTTTCTCGATAACGACAGCACGCGACTATACGGCCGGCCTATTTCCCGAACGCTGGCGCTGAAAAATCTGTCACAGTTGAATTTCTGGGTGCTGCCCGGAACACTTCATCGCAGTGACCGACTAAGGTTCCTTGACGCCTATTTACAGGCGCGCACATTGCAGCATGAAAGAATGGATTGGTGGAAAGAGCTTGCCGGACGCTTCATCGCGCGACAACAACGCAAGCAAGCTCTCAGTTGAATTTCTGCTCCGCCTTCAGTCTCTGGTAATGCTCCGAGTCACGTGCAGAGAAAGTTACCGCAGGCGCACCACCAGCAATCGCATAGTCCGGCACATCTTTCACCACCACGGCGCCCGCCTGAATGATAGCCCCTTCACCGATGGTCACGCCGCCAAGTATCGTTACCCTGTTTCCCAACCAGACATTATCGCCAATCACCACGTCCTTTTTGATGTTGGTATTGTCATAGGGAATCGCATCACCTTTGTAGTTGTGAAACTCGGTAATGATCATGCACTCTTTGCCGGAATGGAAGTTATCGCCAATAGCCACCTTGCCGCGACCTTCAACATGCATTCCGTTAAAGTTGCAGTTCCTGCCAAGCGATGTATTACGCGATAGCTTGGTATCACCTTTTGCCTTCATCGGCGGAACGTACTCTGCCACCTCATACTCTGCCCGGAACTGGACATAGCGCTTGCGCAGGCGGTTATAGAGCGCACCAATCTCGCGAGCAATGACATACAAAAACACACTGACCGGATTGACCCCTGGCTTCATTCACTAGCCTCCATCGAGGAACCGAACGTATTGCCATCGAGCGTCAGCACACTCAATGATCCATCTTCCATATCACTGTGGTAGTGCCGGTACACCGCCTGAATAGGCTCCCGGAGTTCAGCCGACGTAATGTCTGCTTCCGGGATATGGTAGCTCTGCACCGGCAACAGTTCACCCAGGATCCCGGCTATACTCGGCAGGGCGCTTGAATAGAAACCCGCCACACCCACCGGCAAATGCTTGGCATCGACCAACTCAAGCTCTATCGGCCGATCGAAACGTCGCTGCCCCCAATCAAGCGTCTTGCACAGTTCGGCAACGCCATCACCGGACTCCCTGCGATGCGGGATGTACACCACTTTTCCCTGATATCGTGAAGATATCTTTCGCAGCGCTTCGACGTACCAGCTAAGCGACACTATGCCCAGCTCCACAAGCGGAGAGCCAATAAAGTACCAGACATCCTCACGGGCATAGCTGCCCAGTCTGGCGCGTAATATCGAGTAAGCATTGTGCTCCAGATGATCGGTGTCCGGCACATCAAACGTAAAGGACGAAAAAAAGGTGATCGCCGGGATGTCGCCATCCTGATAACCAAGCAGCCGCCCCTTGTTGATCCAACGCCTGATGCCCATATAGCGGCGCGCATAAGGAATGCCGCGACAACGCTGCCTTGCAACAGTGAGGCTGGCCGCACCGTCGTCAACCAGCACGACGTCACCGGCGAATCGATTGGCAAGATGGCGCATGTATCGGGAACGGTAGTCGCCAATAAAAACACGCTCAGGCCTCTCTCCCAGTCGCTGCAACCAGTTATTGATTGCCAGTCCGCACCGTATATAGCCTGGCACACTCTTGGGATCACCAATTTCCAGCACGGACAGCCACTGGGAATCGTCGCACAAGAGACGCGTCAGTCGTTGGTTTTCGACCGAAACTCCCCTCTTGATGATCAACGCTGCCTGCTCGATGGGCACAGCAAAATGATGGCGCGCCTCAACGGCGTTAATCATCTGAAATGGCGACTCAACAACAAACAGCGACAGCATCAGAGCCACTCACCCAGCCAGGATTCCAGACCCGGCTGCGTACTTCCAACAGGTCTGCCACTTTGATTGCCAGCCTTCCTGACATGTCTGGCACGCATTTTCAGCGCGCGCTTTGCAGCGGCACGCCATATGCTCAGCTGCTCTGCATTGAGACGGGCACTGTTGTGATAGTGTTTGAGAAAGAGTGCCACATCCGATTTCCTGAGCGGCTTGTCGAGACAGGAAAAAAGCAGCGAGCCAAGATCCTTTACCAGCCATCGCTTCGGCACAGAGGCTCGATGCTGCGCACGATGCAGATCCATCAGATATAACTCCGGAGCGCCCTGTGCCAGCGAATCGGTCGGCACTCTGAAGTGGTTTATATACAAGTCACGGTGATTGACGCCCAATGCATGCAAGGCAGCCGTGCTCTCTGCGAGCCTTCTTACAATTTCGCGGCGTAGCGGTAGAGCTGGTGGTGCCTGCCACCAGTCATGGGCGATTTCATTGAGCGTAAGCGTGCGCGAAAGTGCGCGCGTAATGAGGAATGATTGCCGCGACCTGAGCGTCGTCGCGTATCCGACTCCGGCGGGCTCAGGCGCTAGCAGCCCCGCAGCCCTGACCAGGCGCGTCATCCGAAACTCGTTATCCGCTCCCAGGATCGGCCGCGCCAGACGCAGCAAATCAGTCAGACACTCTTTCCACATCACGCCCTGGTGCTGCTTGACGAAGAATTCGCCTTCGCCAATGGTCAAGCGAAACGTATGCCGCCGCTCAACCTTGCGCACCGACTCGCCGTCCAGCGACATCGCCCACGCAAACGCCTGCACCGGATCATCCGGCGCAACCCTGGCAATATCGTCAGCCAGCCAGATTTGCACCACGTTTTCTCCTTGCTATGGCTTCCATGACATCAACCGCCACTTTAGGTCGCCGGTACAAGTCGGTTTGATCGGCATAGGCATAGCCGTTATCACCAAGTTCCGCGATCAACGAAGGCTGCGCCAACAGCTTTGCCACTGCTTGATCGAAATGCGCTTGCTGGAAGGGCTGGTCATCTACCACCAGTCCAGCTCCTGCGCGCGCCACATGTGCACTGAACCCGGCGCTGGCGCTGACAATTACCGGCAAGCCCGCCACCATTCCTTCCAGAATGGCATTTCCTGCCGTTTCTACCACGGCCGGATGAAACAGAATATCTGCCGCGCCTAACAGCACCGGCACATCACTGCGGCCGCCGAGGAAGCTAATCTGATCAATGATGCCAAGCTTGTTGGCCAGGCGCACATAAGACGCGCTGTCGCCGGCACCAACCACCCACAGGCGCGCACGCCGGTTGTTCGCCGCCGCCAGCGCACGAATGGCGCGATCCACACCTTTGCGGCGAAAGTCCGATCCAACCATGATCAGTACCGTGTCATCACTGGCACATCCGAGTTCCGCGCGCACCTGCATACGCGCTTGCGCCCGATCCACCGCACGGATCGCCTGTTTGTCTATGCCGGCGGGGAGCTCGTGGAAACGTTGCTCCGGTGTGCCATAAACGCGCTGATAGATGTCTTTCTCTCTGGGCGAAATAAACAGGATCTCGGTAGTAACTGTCTTCGAGAACACCGCTTGTTCGAACGCTGCCATCTGTCGGTAGCGCGGCGTCCACTGATACCAACGGCCGTGTTTGCGTGCCGCCTCGTCGATAAAGCAGACATCGCCGTTGTAGTAAAGATCCAGATCAGGAATGCGCTTGAAACCGACGAACACATCATCGGGTGCGTTTGCCCGTGCTGCCATCACCTTCTGGTGAAACTCTCCGAGCCGGGCATGATTTGAATGCTTTGACAGCGGCACCTCGATGATACGAGCGCCCGGCAGGCGATCTCCTTCCCAGCTACTACAGTAAACTGTCAGGCTGTGGCCGCGCCGAATCGCCTCCTTGCAAATATTCAGGAAGCTTTTCTCCAGACCACCGAACGGATAGTAGCGCAGCGTGGCAAAGGTCAGGCGCAGTGCGCCATCTTGCTGTACCTCAGGCATGTTACCCATCTAACTGTCCAGACAAGCGGAAATACTTCTCGAGCACTTTCATCGCAACCGCCGCCTCCGTTGTCGCATCAGCAAAGCCGTGCACATACCGATTGGCATTGGCAACGATGCGCTTCGCCTGATCCGGGCGATCTCGATACCAAAGGACTTTCTCTTCCATATCGGAGAAATCATCCTTCACTTCGACGTAATGTTCTCCAGCGATCAATGTACCTTCGAGAAACCAGGTTTCAAAACGTGGTTTGGGCATAAAGCACAGGGAACCGGACGACATGATCCACTTCAGATTGGTGGCAACATCATTGCCTTCGATCGACAGGATAAACTTGTACTTGAGCTGATCGCGAATGGTCATGAATGGCTTGCGCCACGCTTCCGGCCCACCGCGGTAATAGGTCGACCCAAGATCAAACAACGGGTGGCCAAAATAGTTTTCGAACATGCGCGTGCGATGTTCCTGCTTCGCCGATCCGCGCCACACCAGCATGTCTTTCTTTTGCTCCCACGGCAGCGGGTCATGAACGAAATTGAAGTGACGGATCTTGTCGAGATTGATCAGCACGGAATGACCCACATCTCCCTCGATGGGTCGCGCCTTGACGAACGACGGATGCTCCGGGATGAAGGTCTTGTCGCCGAATCGGTAATTAAAGCGTGCCCTGCCAGGAAACAGACGCAGATGCTCCAGCAGATCAAAATAATAGTTTGTCTTTTTGCCGATGGCCGACCAGCGAAAGGTGGAAATCGCTACCGCTTTGGCACCCACATCGAAAGGCGTATCGAGTCGACAATAGTAGTCGACGCGTGCCTGCAGCGCCGCCCGGCGCTCGGCATCCAGCGACTCCCAGAACTGCGTCAGACATCTTTTTGCCAACACCCCCGGCGCAAGGAACTTGTAAAGGCCACGCAGAAAAAACAGCAGGCGCACATTCTCGGTCTGATGCTTTGGAAAGAACTTCATTACTCAGTTCCACTGGTTGGAATACGTGACGGCTGACTGGCAGACAATACATCACTCAGGGCCTGCCAGACGCGCCCGGGTGAGACCGTGCTGAAACAGGGAGGTTCGATTCCCGCCCCCTGATCGCCGCGGTAGGTGCAGCGGCGCTTGAGGCACGGCGCACAGGGGAAATCCGCTGAAAGGTTCACGATATGCCTGCCAACAACACCTGTAAGCGCAGCGCTGGTGGGCCCGTACAGACCAATCCCCGGCAGGCCCGCAGCGGCGGCCAAATGCGCGAGCCCGGTGTCCACAGCAACAAAGCCGTGCATGCCGCGAAACTCCTTCAACAGCTCCGGCAACGTCATCGCATTGAGCACATGTACGCCGGAGACAACACCGGCAATGCGCCGCGCCCGTGCTTGCTCCTCGGCATTTCCCCAGGGCAATACCACACGGTAGCCGGCGACTGCGGCAAGCTGCGCCAGATCACACCAGTACGCTTCCGGCCAGTGCTTGTTCTCCCAGGTGGTGCCATGACAGAACACCAACGTCCGCCTGGCGCCCGTCGGCAGAATCTCTGCACGCAGGCCGTAGTCCGGCACCGACTCAGGTGCGGTGTATCCAAGCGCCTCGGCAAACAGCTGACGCGTGCGCGCCACAGCGTGCTGTCCCTTTGCCACGGCGAGCCGACGATCCAGCACCGCAGCAGACAAGGGTTCGCGCGCGGATTGCGCATCCAGTCCGGCCTTCGGCGCCGAGGCCAGGCGTGTCAGCAGCGCACTTTTCACCAACCCCTGCGCGTCGATCACCAGGTCATACTGTTGCCCACGCACACGCTGCTTGAAGTCAGCCCATTCGCCGTAACGCCAGGTGTGCATCAGGTTTTTACGCCAGCGTCGCATTGCACACGCCACTACTGTGTCGACTGCCGGGTGTTGCGCGGCGATGTCCGCAAACGCTTCTTCCACCACCCAGTCGAAGCGGATACCGGGAATCGCGCGCTGCGCATCGGTGAGTGCGGGAAAAGTGTGGACGATGTCGCCCAGCGATGAGGTCTTCACCAGCAGCACTCTCATTACTGGTCCTGCCATGCCACCGGCGCCGCATCGACCAGACGCTGCACCGCGGCAGCAACCTGTTCCGGCATCAGCTGTTTAAGGCAATTGAGATGGCCGAGCGGACATTCGCGCTCGAAACAGGGGCTGCACTCCAGACCAAGCCGGCAGATTTCAATCTGACATGACAGGGGTGGCGTAAAGTCCGGCGAGGTAGAGCCGTAAATCGCCACCAACGGACGATCCAGTGCCGCGGCAATATGCATCAGACCGGAATCATTGCTGACTACCACATCCACCTGCGCCATCAGATCGACCGCTTCCGCCAACGACGTCTGGCCAGCCAGAACCCTGACCCGACCGCGATACTTTTCCGGCACCTGCGCGACAATCATTTCCGCGACTTCCTGATCCTTGGCGGAACCAAAAATCCAGACCTGCCAGCCTTCCTGCAAGCGCGAGGTAGCAAGCGCGGCGTAGTGAGCATCGGGCCAACGCTTGGACGGACCGAATTCGGCACCAGGACAAATCGCCATCACCGGCAGGCTCTGGGTAAGCCCCAGATTCATCCGCGCCGCATCGGCCTTGCTGGCATCCACCTGCAAATGCGGCGCAATAATATCTTCGCGCGACGGCACCGGCGCGTCCGCCGACAATGCCAGCGCAACAAAGCGCTGCACCATCAGCGGATACTTGTCTTTATCGAGCTTGCGCACATCGTTGAGCAGGCCGTAACGCATCTCGCCGCGCCAACCAGTGCGCATAGGGATCTTTCCCCAGAACGGCACCAGCGCCGACTTCAGGGAATTCGGCAACACGATCGCTTGATCGTACCGCCCCACCATTGCACGCCCCTGCTGCTTGCGTTCACCAAAACGCAAATCGCCGTGACCAAACGGCAACGACAGCGCCTGATTCACTTCCGGCATACGCTCGAGAATCGGCCGCGACCAGTCCGGTGCCAGCACATCGATAAGACAATCGGGATGTTGTTGTCGGAGGGCAGAAAACAGGGTTTGTGCCATCACCATGTCGCCGACCCAGGACGGGCCGACGACAAGGATGCGATGGGACGACTGAACAGGCATCAGGCACATTCTCCGTCCGGCATCATCGCGACGCCGGCGTGATCAGGCGACCGGGGTAAGCCAGTGGTTGTATTTTTCCAGCTTGCCCAGCACCAGATCGAAGTACTGCTTCTGCAACACTTCCGTGATCGGACCACGGTGGCCTGCGCCAATCAGGCGGCCGTCGAGCTCACGGATCGGAGTCACTTCTGCAGCGGTACCGGTAAAGAAAGCCTCATCCGCGATATACACTTCATCACGGGTAATGCGCTTCTCAATGATCTTGTAACCGTTGTCTTCCGCCAGCTGGATCAGCGTCTTGCGAGTAATGCCATCCAGGCAGGAGGTCAGCTCCGGCGTATAGATAACGCCGTCCTTGATGACGAAAATATTCTCGCCACTGCCTTCAGCCACATAGCCTTCCGGGTCCAGCAGCAATGCTTCATCGGCGCCAGCGCTCAGGGCTTCATTCAACGCCAGCATGGAGTTGATGTAGTGACCATTGGCCTTGGCCTTGCACATGCTGATGTTGACGTGGTGACGGGTGTAGCTGCTGGTGCGCACCTTGATACCATTTTCCAGCGCGTCTGCACCGAGATAGGCGCCCCATTCCCAGGCCGCAACCATCACATGCACCTGCAGGTTGGCCGCACGCAGACCCATGCCTTCACTGCCATAAAACACCATCGGACGCAGATAAGCTGATGGCAGGTTATTCTCGCGCACCGCCGCTTTCTGCGCTTCGTCGATCTGCTCTTTGCTGAACGGCATCTTCATGTTCATGATGTGTGCCGAGTTGAACAGACGGTCGGTATGTTCGCGCAAACGGAAAATCGACGCGCCTTTATCCGTGGCATAGGCGCGCACACCTTCAAACACGCCCATGCCGTAATGCAGGGTGTGCGTCAGTACATGTACCTTGGCATCGCGCCACGGTACCAGTTCACCATCTAGCCAGATAACACCATCACGATCAGCCATCGACATGGCAGGCAACTCCGCAAAATCAATTAAGGTTGTTTACTGGTTAAACCAGTGGTCCCAGAGAGCGCGAACTGCCTCGCGTTGTTGACGCCAGGGTTCAGCCTCGACGATGGCGGTGTCCTTGCGCAGCGCCAGGCGGTGCGCAGCGGAGCGGTAGGCGAGGTATGCCTGCCGGAGCATGTCGGCGTCTTCCGCCGGCATCAGCGCCAGGGCTGCCAGGGTTTCCAGCAGCCGCACGTTGTCGGTGTAGCGGGTTAACTCACCGTGGCGGGAGGCCCATCTGAGAGCCGCATATTGCACCACAAATTCGATATCAACGATACCACCGGCATCATTCTTGAGGTCAAACAGCGCCGGATCTGACTGACCCTTGTGGGTGATCATCTTCTCGCGCATCTCGCGTACTTCCTGCCGCAGGGCCGCTTCGTCACGGTCGCTGCCGAGGATCTCGGCGCGGATCGCATCGAACTTCGCCGTGGCGCGTTCACAGCCCGCCACCACCCGGGCGCGCACCAGCGCCTGATGCTCCCAGGTCCAGGCCTGATCGCGCTGGTAATTGCGGAACGCCGCCAGCGAGCTGACCAGCAGGCCGGACGCCCCGGACGGCCGCAACCGGATATCCACCTCGTACAGCTGGCCGCTCATGGTGCGGGTGGTAAGAATGTGGATGATGCGCTGGCCAAGCCGGGCGAAGAAGGTCTCGTTGGCCACCTCCCGCTCGCCATCGGTGCTGCCCGCTGCCGCGGCATCATGCAGGAACACCAGATCCAGATCGGAGTTGTAGCTCAACTCGATACCACCGAGTTTGCCGTAGGCGATGATGACGAAATCCGGATCACAGGGCTGGCCATCCTCGCGGCTCGGCCGACCGTGCTTGTCGACCATCTGCGCCCACGCCAGCCGCAGCACTTCATTGAGGATCGATTCGGCCAGCCAGGTCAGGTAATCGCTGACTTTCATCAGCGGCATGGACTCGGTGATCTCGGACGCCGCCACCCGCAGCAGGTGCGCCTGCTTGAAAGTCCGCAGCGCCTCCATCTGCAGCTCCAGATCCTCTTCCGGAATGCGCAACATCTGCTGGCGCAACTCGTCATCGAGCTGTTCGCGATTGGGTGGCGAATAGAGCGAGCCGACATCGAGCAGCTCATCGAGCAATACCGGGTGCCGGGCCAACTGATCGGCGATCCAGGGACTGGCGGCGGAAAGCTTGATCAGCTGCTGCAAGGCGCTGGGATTTTCCACCAGCAAGGCGATATAGGCCGAGCGCCGCGCCACCGATTCGAGAAATCGCAGCAGACGCGTCAGCGCCAGTTCGCCCTCACCCTGCACGCCGAGCTCCGCCAGCAACAGCGGCATCAATCGGTCGAGCCGTTCGCGGCCAATGGTCTGCATGTTCGAGAGCACGCGACTGTCGCGAAACTGTGCCAGTTGCTCCAGCGCTTGCTCCGGTTGCTGTACGCCACGCGCCGTTAGCAGCGCCGCGGCACGGCTGTCGTCGAGACGACCCAGCCACAGCTCCAGCAGCTCGACATCCACCTGGCTGACCGCCTTGCCGTCGCGCTCGGGGTCCGCCACCACCTGATCAAAGTGCAGACGAATCCGGTCGCGGTGCTGTCGCAGTTGCGCCTGAAACGCCTCGACGCTGTCTGCGCCCATGGCGAATGCCAGACGCTGCCAGCCGAGTTCGTCCCCTGGCAGCCGTTGCGTCTGTTTGTCGGCCACCGCCTGCAGGCAATGCTCGACATCTCGCATGAAGGTATAGCTTTCACCGAGTTGGGCGCAGACATCGGCATCAAGCAAGCCAAGGTCGGCCAGACGTGGCAGCACGGTCAGCAGATGCGGCTCGCGCAGGGATTTATCCTGTCCGCCGCGAATCAACTGGAACACCTGCACAATGAACTCGGCTTCACGAATGCCGCCGCGGCCGAGCTTGACGTTGTCGTTGGCGCCCTTGCGATGCACTTCGCGGTCAATCAGCATTTTCATTTCGCGCAAGGATTCGAACACACCGTAGTCAATGTAGCGGCGATACACGAACGGCGTCAGACGCTGCCACAAGCGCATACCGGCGGCGACATCGCCAGCCACCGGTCGCATCTTGATCAACGCATAGCGTTCCCACTCGCGGCCCTGGGTTTCGTAATAACTTTCCATGGCGTCAAAGCCAATCGCCAGTGCGCCGCTTTGACCCCAGGGTCGCAAACGCATGTCGACACGGAAAACGAAACCGTCGACCGTCGTGGCATCGAGTGCCTTGATCAGTTGTTGGCCAAGGCGCAGAAAAAATTGATGATTGCTGAGCTCGCGCGGGCCGTCCGTCTGACCTTCTTCTTCATAGGTAAAAATCAGATCGATGTCGGACGACAGATTCAACTCGCGCGCGCCAAGCTTGCCCATCGCCAACACCACCAGCTGCACCGGCTGGCCCGCGTCATCACGGGGCGTTCCGTCTTTTGCGCAGGCACGTTGATAGAGCCAGTCAAGTGCGCCATCAATCAGGGTATCGGCGAGCAGACTCAGATCAGCAACGGTCGCCCGGAAGTCTGCCAACGCGGTGAGATCACGCCAGACAATGCGGCACTGGTGGCGCTGACGAAACTGCCGCAGCGCCGCATGCAAGGCAGCCTCATCGTCACACTCGTTCAGCATGGCCGCGAGCGCTTGCCTTAACGCCGTAGCATCCAGCGGCTGCGTCAGGGTTTGTTGCGCCAGCCACTCAACCAGCTCAGGCCGGCGACACATCTGCTCAGCAACATAATCTGATCCGGCCCAGACCGTCGCCACGTCAGCCTGCAGGCCCGGCGGCAGATCCTGACCGCTGTCAGCAAAGTGTTCGAGATGGGTAGTGACCAGCGCCTGCAACGGCGCTGGCAATGCAGAGAGATCAGGCAGCGACATCAATCAGTCTTCAGCGGCTTCGACACTGAATACCATATCATCGAGTGCCAGCAGTTTGACCCGGGCGCCCGCCGGCAAGGCCGGGCCGGTGACACGCCAGCGGGTGTCATCAATGCTGACCACACCCTCGCCATTTTCGATGGCGGTTTTCAGTACTACGATCTTGCCAACGTGGTCACGACCACGCTGGTTCAGCCCCGGTGCTTCATGGGCGGGCTCGTCTTTGACATAGCGCCGCCACAACATCAACGCGCTCACCGCGCCAACACCGAACAACACCAGCTGCCATTCCCATGACGGATGCACGCCCACAAACGGCAGCAGCAACACCAGCAGGCCGACGACAATGGAAGACAGACCCAACCACATCAGAAAGGCACCGCCGATAAAAATCTCCAGCACCAGCAGCACCATGCCGAGGATGATCCAGTGGTAATAGTCCAGCGCGTACAGTAGCTCCATCAGGCGTTACCTTTCTTGCTCATGGACTCGCGCACGATTTCGGTGACACCGCCAATCGCACCCATAATGCCAGTGGCGTCCACGGGCAGCATGAATACCTTGCTGTTCGCTGAGGTACCGATCTGACCTAGCGCTTCGACATACTTCTGTGCAACGAAATAGTTGATCGCCTGCACATCACCCTGGGCAATCGCCTCGGACACCATCTGGGTGGCGCGCGCCTCCGCTTCCGCCGCACGTTCACGTGCTTCCGCGTCCAGGAACGCCGCCTGACGCTCACCTTCGGCGCGCAGGATGTCGCTCTGCTTCAGACCTTCAGCCTTGAGGATGGCGGCCTGCCGCAAGCCTTCTGCTTCGAGAATATTGGCGCGTTTCTCCCGCTCGGCTTTCATCTGGCTGGCCATCGCCGCCACCAGATCCGCCGGCGGTGAAATGTCCTTGATTTCGATACGGGTGACTTTCACACCCCAGGGGTTGGTGGCGTTATCGACAATGCGCAACAGACGCTCATTGATTTCATCACGCTGGCTGAGCATTTCGTCCAGATCCAGTGCACCGAGCACGGTACGGATATTGGTCATGGTCAAATTGCGGATCGCCATTTCACGATGGTTCACTTCGTAGGCCGCCTTGGCCGAGTTCACCACCTGGAAAAAGCACACCGCATCAATGGTGACCATGGCGTTGTCTTTGGAAATGACTTCCTGTGGCGGAATGTCGATCACGGTTTCCATCATGTTGATCTCGTAACCGATCTTGTCCATCACCGGCACAATCACACCGAGACCGGGCTTGAGCGAATGGGTATAGCGTCCAAATCGCTCCACCGTGTACTCATAGCCCTGCGGCACACTCTTGATACCCATAAACAGCAAGAAAACAATCGCTACCGGTATTGCCAGTGCAATCAAGGACCATCCCATTTGTCGCTCTCCAACATGGCCGACACCCTGTCGGCGTTAATAAATCAGTGCTGATAAAACCGGGTGGAACAGACCGTCATGATAACGGCCTTTAAAGCAGGACATCCTGAACAGGCGTGACGCGCATGACCTCTTCAATCGTGGTCAGCCCCCGTGCGACCTTGTGCGCACCACTGATACGTAAGGGCTTCATGCCGTTTTTCAAGGCCTGGCGGGTAATGGATTCGAGGTCGCCCTCGCGATTGATCGCCGACTTGAGCGTGGCATTCATCGGCATGGTTTCATACACACCCATACGACCAAGATAACCGGTACCACGACATTCGAGACAACCCACCGGACGGCAGACCTTGTCCGGCGCTTTCATCTTGAAAGGTCGCACCAGATCCGCCCACGCCTGTTCATCCAGCGGCACCTCTTCCTTGCAGTGCGGGCATAGCGTACGCACCAGACGTTGCGCCATCACACCGATCACCGTGGCGGTAATCAGATAACTGGGTACACCCAGATCAATCAGACGGGTAATGCTTGAGGGCGCGTCATTGGTGTGCAAGGTGGACAACACCAGGTGGCCAGTCAACGATGCCTGCACCGCCATCTCGGCAGTTTTCAGATCACGGATCTCACCGATCATGATGATATCCGGATCCTGACGCAGCAGCGCTTTCACGCCTTCGGCAAAACCGACATCGATATTGTGCTGCACCTGCATCTGGTTGAAGCTCGGCTCCACCATTTCGATCGGATCTTCAATGGTGCAAACGTTCACTTCCGGCGTCGACAGCTCTTTCAAGGTCGAATAAAGCGTTGTTGTCTTACCGGAGCCAGTCGGGCCGGTGACAAAAATAATGCCGTGGGTGTTACGCGTCATACGACGCCAGGCATCGTAATCTTCGCGCGTAAAACCCATCTGGTCGAAGCTGCGCAGCAACACATCCGGATCGAAAATACGCATTACCATTTTTTCGCCGAACGCGGTCGGCAAGGTGGAAATACGCAGTTCGATTTCCTCGCCGCCACTGCCAACGGTCTTCAGACGACCATCCTGTGGCTTGCGCTTCTCCGCCACATTCAGGCGCGACAGAATTTTCAGACGCGCCGTCACCGCCGCCATGATCGTGGCCGGCAGTTCATAGACATCATGCAATACGCCGTCGATACGGAAACGCATCTTGCCCAGATCACGACGCGGCTCAAGATGGATGTCGGACGCACGCTGGGCAAAGGCGTAATTCAGAATCCAGTCCACAATGGCGACGATGTGCTGATCGTCCGCGTCCAGATTGCCCTTGCCACCGAGCTGCAGCAATTGCTCGAAGTTGGTGACGCCAGACAGGTTCTGGCCGCTGTTGTCGGCAGCGCCGGCAATGGACTTACTGAGGTTGTAGAACTCGATGCGATAACGGCGCATCGCTTCCGGATCAACAAACACCACCTCGAGCGTGCGATCGCGCAACACCTGCTTGAGGTGATCCTGCCAGCTGTGCAGGAACGGCTGATCACAGGCCACCACCACCTTGTCGCGCGCGACCTCCACACACAGCAAGCCGTGACGCTCGGCGAAGGCGTAGGACATCACGGTGGTGATCTGGTCGACTTTGACCTTGAGCGGATCGAGGTGATAGACCGGCAGCCCGGCCTTCTGCGCCAGCCAGTCAGTCAGGAAGCTCATGTCGATGGGCTTGTCGCCGCGCTGGGCATCCTTGAGCCGGTACTTGGCCACCACCTGGGTGGCATGCCAGCCGAGCTCACTCTTTTCACGCGGCGTGGTGGAGATGACGTTGAAGTCTTCCTGGGTGACGCGCCTCTCATCCAGCAGCTCGCGCATGATCCAGCGCACATCAATAGTGACGCCGCTCATGTTTTGCGCCGGACCAGACTTGGATTGGGCTTTCGCGGTCACGCGGATCTCCCTGTTTTTGCAGCTACTTTACCCCGTGCCGGGGTGACTGGCCATGCTTTCTCCTGAGCGTCCGTTCAGCCTGACAGCGCCGACCTCAGGGTCTATACTCGCCGCCCATATGACATTCCCGTGACAAGCTGGAGACGCCCATGTCACTTGGCAGTTCAATCGCTGGCCTGTTTGGCCGCTCACCGATCAAGCCCCTGCAGAAACACTACGAAACCGTGCACAGCTGCGTGGCCCGACTGTCAGATTTCTTTGCCGCCGTGTCGGACGAGGACTGGGCACTGGCAGCAGAGATCCAGAAGGACATTACCCGGCTGGAAAACGAAGCGGACGAGCTGAAGAAAGAGTTCCGCCTCAACCTGCCCAACAGCCTGTTCCTGCCGATGCCCCGCACCGACTTGCTCGACATGGTCGGCGTGCAGGACCGCGTCGCCAACAAAGCCAAGGATATCGCCGGCCTGATGCTGGGCCGGCAGATGAGCATTCCGAGCGCCGTAGCACCGGCCATGACCAGCTTTGTCAGCCGCGCCATAGATGCCTCGGCGCAGGCGCTGCGCGCCATCAACGAGCTCGACGAGCTGCTCGAGACCGGCTTCGGCGGCCGCGAGGTGAAGCTTATCGAGCGCCTGATCGAAGAGCTGGACACGGTCGAGCACGACACCGACGACCAGCAGATTGCCATCCGCGCCGAGCTGTTCCAGCTCGAGAAAGAGTGGCCGCCGGTGGACATGATGTTCCTGTACAAGATTATCGAATGGGTGGGCGATCTGGCTGATCGTGCGCAAAAAGTGGGCGGTTACCTGCATATGCTGGTCGCACGATAAGGGGTCTGGCATGGAATTCCTGCTGGCAAATGCTGATGTAATCCTGATCTTTGCCGCCCTGTGCGGCTTCTTCATGGCCTGGGGCGTGGGCGCCAACGACGTCGCCAATGCCATGGGCACCTCGGTCGGCGCCGGCGCGCTGACCGTCAAACAGGCGGTAATGATTGCCATCGTGTTCGAGTTTGCCGGTGCCTATCTGGCCGGCGGTGAAGTGACCGACACCATCCGCAAGGGCATCATCGCGCCGGAAGTGTTTATCGACATTCCCCATTATCTGGTCTACACCATGCTGGCCTCGCTGCTGGCCGCTGGCATCTGGTTGCTGGTGGCGTCTGCGGCGGGCTGGCCAGTGTCCACCACCCACTCGATCGTTGGCGCGATTGTCGGCTGTGTGGCCGTCGGCATCGGCACCGACGCGGTCAACTGGGGCAAGATGGGCAGCATCGTCATGTCCTGGGTGACGTCACCGCTGCTCGCCGGGGTGATCTCATTCGTGCTGATCAAGAGTGTGCAGCGCCTGATTCTGGATACCGACAATCCGTTTGAACGCGCCAAGCGCTACGTACCGGTGTACATGTTCATGACCGGTTTCGTGATCGCACTGGTAACCGTGACCAAGGGCCTCAAGCACGTCGGCATCAAATTCTCGGTGCTGGAAAACATCGGCATCTCGTTTGCGTCCGGACTACTGGTGGCGGCACTGGGCGCCCTGTTGCTGGCACGCATCAAGGAAGACCCGGAGGCCGACCGCAGCTTCCGCTTTACCTCGGTGGAACGCATCTTCGCCATCCTGATGATCTTCACCGCCTGCGCCATGGCGTTCGCTCACGGCTCCAATGATGTGGCCAACGCGGTTGGGCCGCTGGCGGCGATTTACGGCGTTATGACCCACGCCGGCCAGGTGGCAAGCAAGTCCGCCATGCCGCACTGGATTCTGCTGGTGGGCGCGATCGGCATCGTCACCGGTCTGGCATTCCTGGGTGCGCGCGTGATGGCCACCGTCGGCAAGAAAATTACCGAGCTGACACCCAGCCGCGGCTTCGCTGCCGAACTCGGCGCCGCCACCACCGTGGTCATGGCCTCCGGAATCGGCATGCCGATTTCCACCACCCACACACTGGTGGGCGCGGTGCTCGGTGTGGGCATGGCGCGTGGCATCGGCTCACTCAACCTGCGCGTAATCGGCACCATTTTTACCAGCTGGGTAGTCACGCTGCCCGCCGGCGCGTTGCTGGCGATTCTGTTCTTCTACTTCTTCAAGGGCCTGTTCGGCGCCTGATGTGCAAACTGGTTCGCAACGTCTTTGGCGTTGCGAACCGCTATTCTGCCTTTCACCACCGTTTGCCTGACAATTCTGCGTTTTTTTGTGCCAGCGCTTTTCATTACCGGCGCAGCAGGTCTAGACTGATCTGCATGAACAGCGTCCTGGCAGACTCATCCCCGGTGGCGACTACCACCATCTCTCCGCAGCAGCAGCTGGCCGGTATTCTCGACAGCCTGCAACCCGACACCCTGCTGATTGTCAGCATGAATCCGATTCCGGCACTGGATGCCTGGTGCGCCGACAACGATTGCGCGCTGACCTGGATCGCCGAACTCGACCCGCTGGCCGCATTAGCCGACACCCAACGGTTTGATCTGGTGGTGATTGCCGATCAATTGGAGTACATGAACCGTCACAGCGGCGAAGAATTGCTCGGCCTGGTACGCCATCTGCACTCCGACGCCATGCTGGTGCTCTACCAGCCCGCACTGGCGCCACAGAAGCTACGTTGGCAGCTGTCGGACTTTCTCGGCATGGGCATGCGCCGTCAGCAGCAGTTCAGCGATGGCGAGCGCAGCATGAGCCTGTATAGCTATGAGCTCGACAGCTACAACTTCACCCGCAGCTGGAACAATTCCCGTTTCTGGGCCAACCCGGAGAACTGGGGCAAATATTGGTGGTAAACTGCCGGCCCCGAATCGCTGGCGTCACACACCATGGTATTTGATCGCATTCTGCTGGCCATCCAGTTCTGGTGGAAAAACCTGCTGCCCCTGTTTCTGGTCTGCCTACCCTTCGCACTGATCGGCACCGGCATTCAATTGCTGCTTGGCGATGTATTTATTTTCGAAGACGAAAAACTGGTCGGCGCCAACTTTGCTACAGTCGCCGCCATGATGGTGCTGCAGGTGCTGGCCGAAGGCGCACTGATCTGCCAACTCGACGCCTTGTCGAAAGGACGTCCACGTCCGCTACTAGACTGTTTACTGTTTTCTGTATACCTGATGCCGAAGTTGGCGCTGTGCATGCTGTTGATGGTGATGCCATTAGTGGGCGCAGTGCTGCTGGCATCTGTACTGGCCAGTGGTCCAGCCGCATCACTGATGATGATGTTTATTCTGCCTGGCGTCTGGGGCTATTTGCGCCTGTCGCTGGCGGTGTTCTACACCGCGCTGGATCGCCAATCACCGGTGCAGGCGCTGTCCTCCAGCCTGATACAAACGCAGACGCAGCAGTGGCCACTGCTGATTTCGTGGATGCTGTTGTTGATCCTGGTGCTGATGCTGGCGGCGACGCTGAGCAGCGTACTGATTGCTGTGCTGGGCAGTCATGGCGGCGTGTTGCTGGTGAGTGACCTGATGCAGAAAATGCTCGGCGTCACCGCGACAGTGCTGCTGTTTCAGGCCTGGCGTACTCCAGCAGCGCCAACGGTTCACTGACAGGATTTTACAATCTGCCATCTCTGCGGCATGCCTGTACGGGTTAGTATCATCGTCCACACTTTGTGACTTTGGGTTCTTGCCATGCCGCAACATCATATCCATCTGCACTGGGACGCCAGCGAAGACGACGAGCGCTATAGCTGGACGCTCGACAGTGGCACCCAGATGATGGCCATTGATCCCACCGGCGAAAGCGACAAGCCTGATTACATGGACCCCGAAGAAACGTTCCTGGCGTCCATCTGCAGCTGCCATTTGCTGTCGTTTGTCACCGAAGCCGCGCGCGAAGGCTTTAGCGTGTCGCGTTATGTGGATGATCCGGTGGGTGTGCTGGCAAAGAACAAGGATGGCCGTTTGTACGTAGCGCAAGTGCTGCTGACACCGAAGGCCAGCTTTGGCGGCGACCACAAGCCGACCAAAGAGCAGATTATTGCCCTGCACAGTAAGGCGCGCGCGAAATGCATCATCAGCAATTCCGTTCTGACTGAAATCACAGTTGAGCCGCGCCTGCCGGAATAAGTCTGTTCTGATTCCTGACTAAATTATTTGATGGCAAGTGTGCTTGTCGCGCGCTGCAACCATCGAACGTGGCCGACCCCTCCCCGACCCTCCCCTTTCAGGGGAGGGAGAAAGCTCTCCTGCTCACCAATGCCTGCATCCCTCGCACTCACTTCGCTGACTTTATAGCTCTGTTGCTTTTGGCTTTTGGCTTGGTACAGGGGCGAAATGACACGCTTGCTTGAGGGTTCTCCCCCTCAACGAGGGGGAGACAGAGGGGGTCAAACGCGCTGATAAACGACGAAACTGTAGTCGTACTGGTTCGGCGGCTCGGCGGTAAAATCTTCGCGCTCCAGCTGTCGCCATTGCTGCAGATCAAACTCCGGAAAAAATGCGTCACCTTCGACATCCGCATGCACTTCCGTGACATACAACCGCGTGGTATACGGTAATGCCAGTGTGTAGATTTCAGCGCCGCCAATCACCACTGCCTCGTCGACGCCATCAATCAATGCCACGCTTTCGGCCAGAGCTATCGCTTCGTCCAGCGTTGCCACGACCTTGGCGCCGTCCGCCTGATAGCCGGCCTGACGGGTAATGACAATATTGCAACGCCCCGGCAACGGACCCTTCAGCGACTCCCAGGTCTTGCGCCCCATAATGATCGGTTTGCCGAGCGTGGTACGTTTGAAATATTTCAAATCGCCGGGCAAATACCAAGGCAGCTTGTTATCACGGCCGATACAGCCATTGCTGGCGCGCGCCACAATCAGGGATAACTGCATCAGATAGCCACCGGTGCCTTGATATGCGGATGCGGGTCGTAACCCACCAGTTCGAAATCATCGAACGTAAAGGCAAACAGGTCTTTCACATCCGGATTGATGTTCATGGTCGGCAGTTCGCGTGTGTCACGCGACAACTGCAGATCCGCTTGTTCAAGATGATTGGAATACAGATGCGCATCACCGAGCGTATGCACAAAATCGCCCGGCTCCAGCCCCGCCACCTGCGCCATCATCATGGCAAGCAAACTGTAAGAGGCAATATTGAACGGCACACCGAGAAAGATATCGCCGCTGCGTTGATACAACTGACACGACAACTTGCCGTCGGCCACATAAAACTGGAACAGACAATGACACGGCGGCAACGCCTGACGACCCATCTCGGCATTCTTGTCCGGTGACACCGTCGGGTCGGGCAGCACCGCCGGGTTCCAGGCGGACACCACCAGACGCCGGGAATCCGGATTGCGCTTGAGCTCCGCCAGGACGTCACTGATCTGGTCGATCACACGGCCATCGTGGGTTTTCCAGCTACGCCACTGCTCGCCATACACCGGGCCAAGCTCACCGTCTTCGGTTGCCCATTCATCCCAGATCGAGACGCCATTTTCTTTCAGGTAACGGATATTGGTGTCGCCGCTGAGAAACCAGAGCAGCTCATGAATAATCGATTTCAGATGCAGCTTTTTGGTGGTGGTCACCGGGAAGCCATCGGCCAGATTGAAACGCATCTGGTAACCAAACACGGCATAGGTACCGGTGCCGGTGCGATCCGTTTTGTACACGCCGTTGTCACGCACATGGCGCAACAGCTCCAGATACTGCTTCATGCTGTTCTCCGCCGATAGGCCCAGATCATCATCGCGGCGCCGGCGACAATCATCGGCACACTCAACAGCATGCCCATGGTCAGCCAGCCACCATAGAGGTAACCGATATGTGCATCCGGCTCCCGGAAAAACTCCACATAGGTACGGGCCACGCCATACCCGACGCCAAACAATCCCGTCACCGCCGCCGCCGGACGCGGCTTGCGCGAATAAATGTACAGCACCGCAAACAACACCACGCCTTCAAGTACCGCCTCGTACAGCATCGACGGGTGACGGGGAATCTGCTTGTCATCGGTGGGGAACACCATTGCCCAGGGAAGATCACTGGCACGGCCCCACAGCTCGGCATTGATGAAGTTGCCAACACGACCGCTGGCCAGCCCCAACGGCACCATCGGCACAATAAAATCGGCGACATCGAAATAGGTCTTGCCGGTCTTGCGCGCGAAATACCAGAACGCCGTCAGCACACCGAGCATGCCACCATGAAACGACATACCGCCCTGCTGCAATTTGACAATCCACAGCCAGTCCTGTGACCACTGATCGAGACCGTAGAAAATGCCGTAACCCAGACGGCCACCGACGATCACACCAATGGCGCCATAAAAAATCAGGTCGCCGACCTGGTCACGATTCCAGCCACTGTCGGGCTTGTCGGCACGACGCGCCGCCAGATACCAGGCTGCGACAAAGCCGATCAGATAAGTCAGGCCGTACCAGTGCACGGCCACCGGGCCGAGCTCGAATACCACAGGATCAATTTTCGGGTAGGTCAACATGGGTTCAGCCAAATACCAGTTTCAGGCCAATCAGGATCAGCGCCAGAGCAAACAGACGCTGCAGGTGTATTGCCGGCAGACGGTGTGCAATGCGTGCGCCATACCAGGCCGCCGGCATGCTGGCGACGACAATGCTGATTGCCGCCGGCAGATAGACAAAGCCAACGCTGCCCGGCGGCAAGGTTAACTGCCAGCCGCCGACAATGAAACCGGCACTGCCGGCCAGCGCAATCGGCAGACCGCAGGCCGCCGACGCCGCCACCGCCTGAGCCATCGGCACACGCCAGTGATTCATCAGCGGCACCGCCATGGAGCCGCCACCGATGCCGAACATGGCCGACACGGCGCCAATCCCCAGCCCCGCCAAACTGCGCAGCGGCCACGCTGGCAAGCGCTCACTTTCAGCCTCGGTCCTGTGACGCGTGGATGCGCGCAACATTTGCGCTGCCACGAGCAACGCCAGCACACCGAACCAGCGCATCAGCAGCGGGCCATCCACCTGGCTGGCAAACAGCGCACCGGCAAAGGCGCCGATCACAATGCCGGCACCGAGCGGCACGATCAGCGCCGCACGCAAGGCGCCGAGGCGATGATGCGACACCAGCGACACCGATGCCGTCACCACGATACAGGCCAGCGACGTGGCCACCGCCTGCTGCGTCAGGGTGGCCGGATCGAAACCGAACTGGTGGAACAGCACCAGCAGCGCCGGCACCACCACCACGCCACCGCCCAGCCCGAGCGTGCCCGAGGATAACCCCGCCAGCACCCCGACCACGGCCGTGACTGCGATAATTTCTGGCTGCAACACATTCCCCCCGACATCTGGCGGGCTATGCTAGCATTCGGCTGCGATCCGGTCAGGCTGGACCGGTCGCGCATTACCGCTCAGCACGGAGACGCCCGCAGTTATGTGCATCATCCTGTTCGCCTGGCAACAGCATGCCGACCATCCCTTACTGATTGCCGCCAACCGCGACGAATTTCACCACCGCCCCGCCGAAGCGGCGCGCTGGCGCGGCGACCTGCTGTGTGGCCTCGATCTCGCCGCCGGCGGCACCTGGCTGGGCGTCACCCGTGACGGCCGCTTTGCCGCGGTGACCAACTACCGCGAACCGATCCAGGACCGCACCCCCGGCAACCGCTCGCGCGGCATGCTGCCACTGGGGTTTCTGGAAAGCCGCGACACGCCGCAGCAATGGCTGGAAAAGCTGGTGCCCGAACAGGACCAATACGGTGGCTTCAACCTGCTGGTGGGCGACGGCAAATCGCTCTGGTACATGGGTAACCGCGGCGGCGAACCGCAGGCGGTGACCTCCGGCATCCATGCATTGAGTAACGGCCTGCTGGATACCCAGTGGCCCAAGACTGTGCGCGGCAAGGCGCTGATGAAAGAACAGATCGCCAACGGCGCCAGCACCGACGGCCTGCTCACCCTGCTCGCCGATGAGCAGGTGCCGGCGGACGAAGACCTGCCGGAAACCGGCGTGGGCGTGGAACTGGAGAGACTGGTGGCACCGATCTTTATCCAGTCGGCCACCTACGGCACCCGCGCCAGCACCGTGGTGCGCTTTCATGCCGACGGCGAATTCGATTTTGCCGAGCAGCGCTGGCAGCCGGGGATTGGCAAGGCGGGTGAGCCAAGCCAATTTAATTCAGCGGGAAACTGACCAAGACCGTGGGCGCACCAGACTTCTAGTAAGTACTGACAATGGCTTCGATTGTGCCGTAGTTTTTTTCGACATTGGTCTCGTAAGAGCCACCCACCAGCCGATCCTCTCCGGAATATATATACACGCTTTCCAGGTTACCCACTGGCAACATCAACGGCACGGGCAGCAACAGCCAGACCGCGACACCTCGCCAGTCGTAGCCAGCATGGTAGACGTACTCTTGCCCGCTTTCTGAACTCCTGACCACTACCGGCTGACCTTGCTTCTGGACCAGTTCCTGACTGGTAGCCGGCAGCATCATCGGTACATCATCAGAGCCATAGACATGCTTCGTCTTCTGCATCTGAACGGTAATGCCCACGCAGCCCGACAGCACGCACATGGTGAATATCGTGCAGACTGCAAACCACTTTTTTTGTGCAACAGCATTGCTATGTTTCATTACTTACTCCTGCACAGTAGCGCCAGACGATGCGACTCTCTCATCACTGCCATCCTGCTAACACCGCCAGCAATTAGAGCGCTGTCATGAACGCGAGAGCGCCGAGCACGATGCCGGGGAAATTGGCGACCATGATCGGCCAGTCCTTTTTGACTTTGCCGAAACCGTAAATAAACCAGAGCGTGCAATTGATGACAGTTGCGGCGGGCTGGATTAGTGAGCCCTTGTTACCGGCGAGATTCAGGCGAACCTGATCGATATAGGAAAAGAACATGATTACCGCAGCGACCGATGCGGCCCAGCCGATCCATTGGATGATGCGCTGGTTTGCCATTGTACCCCCCTGAATGCATCAATAATTCTGAAGCGTCACAACACTCTATAGAAAGCTTTCTGAAGTCCGGGAGGAAATGTTTGCGCTAACCAAGCCGCCGCCTGTGCCACCACGCCACCATCTTCAACAACCCCTGCGGTGCGTGCGCCCGCTTCCACTCGCCGGCCACATACTTGTTGGCCTCCATCATGGTCGGGTAGGCGTGCACAGTGCCGAGAATCTTGTTCAGGCCGAGGCCGTATTTCATGGCCAGCACATATTCGGCAATCAGTTCGCCGGCGTTGTGGCTGACGATAGTAACGCCGAGGATGCGGTCCTTGCCCTGCACGGTGAGCACCTTGATAAAACCATGCGCTTCGTTTTCAGCGATGGCGCGGTCCAGATCGTCGATGCCATAGCGGGTCACCTCAAATGCCACGCCTTTCTGTTTGGCTTCGGTCTCGTTCAGCCCTACGCGCGCCACCTGCGGATCGGTGAAGGTCACAAACGGGATGGCGGAATAATCCACGGCAAATTTTTTCGCGTAGCCAAATAGCGCATTCACCGCGGCGTACCAGGCCTGATGGCCGGCCACGTGGGTGAACTGATACGGTCCGACCACATCGCCACAGGCGTAAATATTGGGGAAGCGGGTTTGCAGGTAATCGTTGATTTCCAATGTGCCCTGCGGCGTTACCGTCAGACCGAGTTTTTCCAGGCCCAGGCCTTCGGTGTTGCCTTCGCGGCCCACCGCCACCAGCAACTGGTCCCCTTCCACCATCAGATGCTCGCCGTCACCAGCGGCCGGCGCACAATCGAGTTTCTTGCTGCCACCGTTCTCCACGCTCACCACACGCCAGCCGGTAAGCACACGCACCCCATCAGCTTCCAGGGCGGCGCGCATGGCAGTACTCACCTCTTCATCTTCGCGCGCCACCAGTCGATCGAGAAACTCGACAATAGTGACGTCGCTGCCGAGCCGGCGAAATGCCTGTGCCAGTTCGCAACCGATGGCGCCGCCGCCCATCACCAGTAAATGTTTCGGTTGCTCGGTCAGCTGCCACAGGGTTTCCGAGGTCAGGTAACCGCTGCTGCTCAAGCCTGGAATACTGGGCACTTTGGGGCGCCCCCCAGTGGCAATCACCAGGTTGCGCGCCGTTAATGTCTGGCCATTCACTTCCACGGACCAGGGGCTGGTGATGCGCGCGCGCCCTTCAATGCATTCCACACCGAGGCTTTCGTAACGCTGTTTAGAATCGTGCGGCGCGATGTCGGCAATCACTTTCTGCACACGCGCCATCAGGCGCGGAAAGTCTGCGCCGTAGGTGACGGTTTTCAGACCAAACTCGTCTCCGCGCTGCGCCAGGTGATTGACGTGCGAGGAACGAATCAGTGCTTTCGAGGGCACGCAGCCGGTGTTGAGGCAGTCGCCGCCCATTTCTCCAGCTTCAATCAGGGTGACTTTGGCTTTAACTGCCGCAGCGATATAGCTGGTCACCAGTCCGGCGGCGCCAGCGCCAATCACAATCAGGTTGCGATCAAAACTTTTTGGCTTGTCCCAATCCTTGTACATCTTTGCCGCCTGCAATCGATCCACCAGCAAGCGAGCCAGCCACGGGAACAACGCCAGCAACGCAAACGCCAGCGCAATGCCGGGGCTGAGAATATCGCCCAGTGATTCAATCTGGCCGAGCTGCTGGCCGGCATACACATACAGCAAGGTGCCCGGCAGCATACCGAGCTGGCTGACCCAGAAGAAACGCCGCGCCGGCATGCGTGTCAGACCCATCACCAGGTTCACGGCAAAGAACGGCACATAGGCAATCAGGCGCAGGGTGAACAGATAAAAGGCGCCGTCACGGTCAATGCCGGCATTCACTTTTTCGTAGGCGCTGCGATAGCGTTGTGCCACCCAGTCGTGCAGCAGGGTGCGCGACATCAGCATGGCCAACGTTGCGCCGCACGTGCTGGCGAAGGAAACGATCAGGGTGCCGGCCCAGAGGCCGAACACGGCGCCGCCGAGCAAGGTGAGCAGGCCGGCGGCAGGCAACGACAGCGCGGTCACGGCCACATAGATCAGAAAGAAGCCCAGCGCGATCAGCAGCGGCTGCGCGGCAAACGCCTGCTGGATATCCGCCTGCTGCGCCTTGATGCCCGCCAGCGAGAAGGTCTGCCCCAGATCCAGCGCCCACCAGGCCACCACCGCGGCCACCACCAGCGCCAGTATCACTACCTTCTTCATTTGCTTCCTCCGTGTTTACGCGATCGCCTGCGGCCTCGACTGGCCACAGCCTCTACAAACTCATGCTTAGAGTCCAGCGGCCATTTCACGTTACACTAGCTGCCTGTTTTGCGCCGATAGCCCTTTGCGACACGGGAGTTCAACGTGAGTGACGTCAACCTGCCCCGCGGCCCCTGGCCCGCCACCCGCATGCGCCGTATGCGTCGCGACGACTTTTCCCGTCGCCTGATGCGCGAGACGCGGCTGAGTGTCGACGACCTGATCTACCCGATGTTTGTATTGGAAGGCAAAAACCGTACCGAACAGATCGCCTCCATGCCCGGTATTGAGCGCATCAGCATTGATCTGCTGGTGCGCGAAGCCGAACTCCTCGCGAAATTAGGCATCCCGGCGATCGCACTTTTCCCGGTGACACCGCAGGAAGCCAAAAGCCTCGATGCCCGCGAAGCCTGGAACCCGGACGGGTTGGCCCAGCGCGCGGTGCGCGCGATCAAGGAGGCGGTGCCGGAGATGGGCGTGATCACCGATGTGGCGCTGGACCCGTTCACCACCCACGGCCAGGACGGCATCATTGACGACAGCGGCTATGTGCTTAACGACCAGACCGTGGCCGCACTGGTGCAGCAGGCGCTCAGCCATGCCGAAGCCGGTGCCGATGTAGTCGCCCCCAGCGACATGATGGACGGCCGCATTGGTGCGGTGCGTGAAGCGCTGGAAGAAGAAAGTCATATCCACACGCGCATTCTTGCCTACTCGGCCAAGTATGCATCAGCCTATTACGGCCCGTTCCGCGATGCCGTCGGCTCTGCTGGCAACCTTGGTAAAGCCGATAAAAAAACCTATCAGATGGATCCCGCCAACAGCGATGAAGCGCTGCATGAAGTGGCGCTGGATCTGGAAGAAGGCGCGGACATGGTGATGGTGAAGCCGGGCATGCCGTATCTGGATATTGTGCGCCGCGTGAAGGACACCTTTGCCGTGCCGACCTTTGTCTATCAGGTCAGTGGCGAGTACGCCATGCACAAGGCGGCGTTCCAGAACGGCTGGCTGGATGAGGAAAAAGTGATTCTGGAATCACTGACCAGCATCAAGCGTGCCGGTGCCGATGGCATTCTTACCTATTTCGCCAAACAGGCGGCGCAACTGCTCGCTAAAGGCTGATCGCTACATTCTTCCCCGTAGGAGCTTGCCTGCAAGCACACCGCCGATCGGCAAAGTCTGTTCGCCAGCAGGCTGGCTCCTACAAAAGACAATGCGCACTTCCCAACGCTTGCAGGTGTCCGGGCCGGTAGGAGCTTGCCTGCAAGCGAATGGGCGATCGGCGAGGCGGGTTCGCTTGCAAGCAAGCTCCTACGGAAGCATTCCCGTCGGGCACGACATGGGAATGGCCGGCAGCATCTCTTAAATAAGAAGGCGCTGAACCTGATACCGGCGGTGATGTCCAATTGTGACAGCCTGTTTAGCGACGCCGGTTTCACTTGAATTTGTGCCCGCGCTCCCTAATATCAGGCTCACTGACGCAAACAACGGAGCTAGTCATGCGCGAGAATTCCTATTACGCCACACCCGCTGCACAGGTGGCCACGCCGGTTTCCGGTGAGCTTGCAGCCTCTGTGCTGCGCAATACTTATATGTTGCTGGGCATGTCGCTGGCGTTTTCCGCCGCCATGGCCTGGTATGCCATGTCTGCCGGTATCAGCTTCATCAACCCATGGCTGGTGCTCGGTGTCTACTTCGGCGCCCTGATCTTCACCAACGTCACCCGTAACAGCGCCTGGGGCATTCTCGGCGTGTTCGCCATCACCGGCTGGTTGGGTTTCACTACCGGCCCGATTATCGGCATGTTCATGCAGTCTGCCGCCGGCTCGCAGATCGTTTCCATGGCACTGGCCTCCACCGCCACCATCTTCGTGGTGATGTCCGGCATTGCGCTGGTCACCAAGAAGGATTTCAGCGGCCTGAGCAATTTCCTCATGGTTGGCCTGCTCGTTGCTTTCCTGTGCGGCATCGGCGCCATGATCTTTGATATGCCGGCACTGTCACTGGCGGTATCTGGTGCATTTGTGTTGCTGTCTTCCATGCTGATCATGTGGCAGACCAGCGCCATCATCCACGGCGGCGAAACCAACTACATCATGGCCACGGTGACGCTGTTCGTGTCCATCTACAACCTGTTCATGAGCCTGCTGCATATCCTGTCAGCGCTGGGCGGCGACGACTGATCTGTCGGGTCGAATGTAAAAAGGCGCTCATCTGAGCGCCTTTTTTATTTCTGCGAAGTCGGTACAGGTTTCGCTGTCATCAAGCCGTGCTATAAGAGGCTCTGACACACATTCGGGAGATCGACATGAATAATACCCAGAACCCTTATCAGACCCCCAGCGCCGAGGTCACGCCGACTGACATCGCCGGTGTGGACGCCCAATTGGCATCGCGCTGGGCCCGCCTCGGTGCCTCCATCATCGATACGGTGATCATGATGGCCATCACCATACCGGTGATGATGGTCAGCGGCGTGTTTACTGACGCCATGTCGGGCAAACAGCCAGGCCTGATGTTCAGCCTGATGATGCTGGTGATTTCACTGGTGGCGTTTGTGCTGATCCACGGCAAGTTTCTGATCGACCGCGGCCAGACCATCGGCAAGATGGCTGTGGGCATCAAGATTGTTGATCTGAACGGCAATATCCCGTCGGTGGGCGATTACCTGAAACGCTACGCGGTGTTCTTCTTGCCCGCCCAGGTGCCGCTGATTGGCTCGTTGTTTGCCATCGTTAATGTGCTGTTTATCTTTGGCAAAGAGAAGCGCTGCATCCACGATCTGGCAGCGGGCACACGTGTCCTGAACGCAAAGTAATCATCAGTGCGCCACCGCACGCCGGTGGCGCAGCAGTTCACCCAGCCCCGCTTTCTCAAGTTGCAGATCCACATAAGCGGTAATCACTTCGGCGTTATCCATCGCCATGATTTCACTGAGCAGCTTGCGTGCAAAGGTGATCTTGACCTTGCGGATTGCCGCTTTCACTTTCAGCAGGTTTGATGCGTTCATGCTGAGCGAATCAACGCCCATCGCCAGCAGCATCAGCGCCGACGCCGGGTCACCCGCCATCTCGCCGCACACGGACACCGGTTTGCCTTCTTCATGCGCCTGCTCCACGACCTGCATCAGCGCATGCAATACCGCCGGATGGAAGGAGTTGTACAGGCTCGCCACCTGACGGTTGTTGCGGTCCACCGCCAGCAAGTACTGGGTCAGATCGTTGGTACCCACCGACATGAAATCCACGCGCTGTGCGAACGCGCGGGTCTGGTAGACCACCGCCGGCACCTCGACCATCACGCCCACCGGTGGCATTACCACATCAATGCCTTCACCGTTGACCTCGGAATGCGCGCGGTGAATCAGGTGCAATGCCTCTTCCGCCTCAATCACGGAGGTGACCATGGGCAGCATGATACGCAGATTGTGCAATCCTTCGCTGGCTTTCAGCATGGCGCGAATCTGCACCAGAAAGATCTCCGGATGATCGAGCGTCATACGAATCCCGCGCCAGCCGAGAAACGGATTCTCTTCCTCGATCGGGAAATATGGCAGCGGTTTATCGCCGCCCACATCCAGTGTGCGCATGGTCACCGGGTTGGGTGAAAATGCCAGCAACTGTTCGCGGTAAATAACGCGCTGTTCTTCTTCGGACGGGAAGCGGTCACGCACCATAAATGGAATTTCCGTGCGATAAAGGCCCACACCTTCGGCGCCACGCTCAATCGAACGGGAGATGTCCGTCATCAGGCCGGTGTTCACCATCAGCGGCAAACCTTTGCCGTCCTGCGTCTCGGCAGGCAGGTCACGCAGCTTCTCCAGACCGGCAAGCAGGCTCTCTTCTTCGCGAATTATCTGCTCGAACTGATGCTTGAGCTCCGGCGAGGCGTTGGCAATAACCCGTCCACGAAAACCATCGACGATAATTTCGCGGCCGTCCATTTGCTTGAGCGGCAAGGTATGCGCGCCGACCACCGTCGGTATACCCATGGCGCGGGCGACAATGGCCATATGCGAATTGCGCGAACCGCGCGTGGTCACAATGCCCTTGATCACGTCGCGCGGCACTTCCATCAGCATAGGCGTGGTGATTTCATCGCCGAGCAGAATACAGGCCTCGGGAAAGTCCTGGGTCTTGCGGTCATCACTTTGTAAATGAGCGAGCACCCGGCGACCGAGATCGCGCACATCCGCGGCGCGCTCACGCAGGTAGGCATCGTCCATCATTTCGAAGTTGCGCACATGCTCATCCACCACCATGCGCAACGCACCTTGCACCCAGTTGCCGGCGCGAATCTTTTCAATCACTTCGGCGGCCAGGGCATGACGATCGAGCATACGCAGATAGACTTCGAACAGCGCTTGCTCTTCCTTGCCCAGACTTTTGCCCGCCTGTTCCGCGAGTGCGCGCACTTCGGTGCGTGCACGCACCAGCGCACGATCGAGCAAGGCGATTTCGGCATTCACATCATCGGTTTGCCGATCCGGCACGGCCGCCAGATCCGCTGGCGGATAGAGCAACACTGCCTGACCAATACCGGCGCCACTGCTGCCGGCAAGTCCGTCGAAAAATGCCGGCAACGGTGCGGCTGACGTATCCACTGCCGCCAGACCACCGGTGGCGCGTGCATGCGCCACCACCGCTGACAGCTGGGCAGAAATGGTGACCAGGAACGCTTCTTCGCTCTGATCGAAGCGGCGCATGTCGCGCTGCTGCACCACCAGTACACCAAGCACTTTCTTGTGGTGCATCACCGGCACGCCAAGGAAAGCATGGAAAGGGTCTTCGCCGGTTTCAGCCAGATAAATGAACTTGGGATGCTGGAACGCATCTTCGAGGTTAAGCGGTTCCTCGCGCGCACCGACCTGACCGATCAGGCCTTCGTTCAACCCCAGGCTGACCTTGCCAACAGCTTCGCGCTTGAGACCTTCAGACGCCATCAAGACAAAGCGCTGACCGCTTTCATCAAGCAGGTAGATCGAGCATACCTCGGTACCCATGGCATCGCGCACGCGCTTGGCCATCAGATCCAGCGCTTCGCGCAGATCCGTGGCGCTGTTCACTTCCTGAACAATGCGGCGAAGGATATCAAGCATCGCTGGCTTCCTGACGGTGGCGCTTCATGGCCGGGACAAACTCGCGCAAGGCCCGCACATAGACGCCACGTTTAAAATGCACCACCTTGCGCACCGGGTACCAGTAGCTGACCCAGCGCCATTCATCAAACTCCGGTTCCTGCGTCGCCGCCAGATTGATCGCCTGCTCATCACTGACCAATTTGAGCAGAAACCACTTCTGCCGCTGGCCGATAACCCGCGGCTGATCGGTCTGACGCTTGCGCATAAACCGCCGCGGCAAGCGATAGTTCAACCAGCCACGGGTGGCGGCAAGAATTTCCACATCCTGTTCGCTCAGCCCGACTTCCTCGTGCAACTCACGGTACAGGGTTTGTTCGGGCGTTTCCCCTGGCGCCATGCCGCCCTGCGGAAACTGCCAGGCATCGCGATTACCGATGCGGCGACCCCAGAACACCCTCCCCTCGGGGCCAAGCAGGACGATCCCGACATTCAGTCGGAAACCGTTCTCGTCAATTATCCCAGTCATTGCCTTTCCTGATTCCGGCGCCGCGGTTGAACGCTGCTGTGAAGCAGTCGAGATTCCGGGCCTACTGACGATCATTAAACCTTGCACAACGCACGCCAATCAACGGGTGCTCTGCTATCCTTGCCGGTGAAGTGACTGGGGGAAGCATGGCACTGGCAATATTCGATCTGGATAACACCCTGATCGCGGGGGATTCAGACCATCTGTGGGGCGATTTTCTGGTCGACCGCGGCATCGTTGATGGTGCCTTGTACAAGCGCACCAATGACCAGTTCTATCAGGACTACGTCAACGGCCGGCTGGATATTCTTGCCTACCTGCGTTTCGCACTGCGCGTGCTGGCGGAGCATGACGTTGCCGAGCTGTATCGCTGGCGGGCGGAGTTCATGCAGGAGGTGGTCGAGCCGATCATCCTGCCGAAAGCCGAGGCCTTGCTGGCCGAACACCGGGCGCGCGGCGATTTCCTGCTGATCATCACCGCCACCAACGACTTCGTCACCGCACCCATTGCGCAACGGCTGGGCGTGGACCATTTATTGGCCACCAGCACCGAGATGAAAGCCGGACGCTATACCGGTGAGATCACCGGTGTGCCTTGCTACCGCGATGGCAAGGTGGTCAGACTGCACGACTGGTTACGCTGTGGCCCGCATACGCTGGAGGACAGCAGTTTTTATTCGGATTCACACAACGACCTGCCGCTACTTGGCGCCGTGACCCATGCGGTGGCGGTGGACCCGGACCCGACGCTCGAACGTGAAGCCCTGGAGCGTGGCTGGCCGGTGATGAGTTTGAGAGGACCATAAGCCATGCGATTACTATGGTTATTTGCTTGCCTGCTTGCACTCAGCGGCTGCGACCAGGCGCCAGCGCCGGAAGCGGAGACGCAGACAGTCTCCGAAGCAGCACCCTGGCTGAACGCTGAAAAGGCGTTAGCGGCGGCCCTGCAAAGCGACAGCGAAGCCCGGCTGCGCCGACTGACCGTCAGCGCCACCGGCTTTGCTGATGCCATTGACGGTCTGCTCGATGACACCAGCACCGAACGGCTGAGCACGGCGCGTCAGGCATGGAGTCATCTGTACCAGAGCTTCAATGAATCCTTTGTGGTACTGCTTTGCCGCGGCACCCAGAACCCGGTGGATCTGGTGCGCCTGCAGCGTGCCGACAGCTTCCCGATCCTGCCTGGCTATATTGACGGCCTCAACGACTGGCCCGACAGCGGCATCGTCAATGATGTGGCGCTGGTGCTCACCCGCGAAGCCCTGCTCGAACAGCAAGATGCCACTCTGGAAGGCGAAGCCAGCATCGGCTTTCAGGTGATCCACTTTCTGCTTAATGGCGAGCCGGATCATCCACGCAGTGTTGACGCCCTGACCATGGTGAATGAGCTCAGCGACGATATGCTCGGCGAGTTGCCCGACCAACCGGCCAACCGCCGGCGCGCCTATTTGCAACTGGTCACCGACCTGCTGGTGGAAGATTTGACCTTGCTGGCACGGTCCGACAACACACCGTTGCAGATTTCACCCCAATGTCCGGTGGGTGCCATGCGCGAGGGCGTGGCGCGTCTGATCCAGCTTGAAGGGCTGCGCGACCACACCAGTGTCAGTCAGGATTTTATGGCAAGCAGCGTGCGCGAAGCGGCGAGCAAAAGCCTGCAACAGGGGCTGACAGCCTGGCTGGCGGCGGACGGCGCGCTGGCAAAGTGGCTGCCATTGCGCCTGGAAAACAACAACACCCTGCCCGGGCCCTTGCCCGCCGTTGACGACAGTCAGCGCGTGACCAGCCTGCAGGCAATACATGCGGCACTGGCGGAAAGTGAGAAGGCATTACACGCAGCGGGTGTCGGCCGCAACTGATGTGCGGATTCGTCAGGCATAAAAAAAGGCGCAGCATGCTGCGCCTTTTTCGTGGTGCCTGTTTCGTTGCGCGTGATCAGAAGTTGACGCGCACAAACAACTCAAACACATCTGAATCATCGCCCAGCTGCAGACCGGCGCCCACGCCAACGTCCTGATTGACCTTGAACATCGCATCACCGTAGATGCCGAACTCGCTGTCTGCAATGCCATCGACGTCTTGCAAGTAAGCGCCGCCGCTCAGCTCAAGCTGTTCGGCAGTTGCATGGCGCACGCCGCCACGCACGCGGTAGCCCGTGTCATCGCCGAAATCGGTATCGACATGCACCAGATCACCGCTCAGCACCAGGTCCAGGCCGCGTGAGATGGGAGTATGAAAACCCAGACCACCGGCAATCATCCAGCCATCCGCATCGCCTGGGTCATAATCAATCAGCTGCGCCTCACCGCGGATAAACAGGTGCTCGTCCAGCGCGTACGACAGCTGAGCATCCAGCGCATCGGCTTCGGCATCTCCAGCACCGTCAAAATCACGGCTCTGGTAACCCGCCTGAAAATAGTTGTACGAAAAGCCGTTATCCCGCACACCTGAAGTTGCCGGCTCCGCAGCAAACGCCGGCGCCCCCAGTACGGCACATGGCAATGCCAACAATGCAAAACGCTTCATTACACTCTCCTCGGTCTTTTTCATGGGCCGGTAACAACCGGCGACAGCAACATAGCCCGGTCCCCGCCGGGTTGCAACGCGAGATCAGACTCACTGCGTCAGCGCAAGTTTCTGTTCATACGTCGGATTGCGGCATGTGCAGCCTTGAAATTGACGCGTGTGGCACTATGGTTGTGATCAGCTTCGCAAATAAAAATTATCTCCGCTTCGGCGCCGATAATTCACGTTGACCCCGGGGTTACCCCGGGATGCTGCAATCAGCAAAACTGTTAATGGAACGCAGATCATGAAACGTACGCTCACGGCCTTGCTCGTTACCCTACTGACCACGCCTATCTGGGCGGCGCCCACCGTCGAAGTATTCAAGTCACCGCAATGTGGTTGCTGTCAGAAATGGGTGGATCATCTCAAGGAGAACGGTTTTGACGTCACCGTTCAGGACACCGAAAACATGCAACCGATCAAGATGCAGGCACGTATTCCGGCGGGCAAAGGCAGCTGCCATACCGCGTTTGTAGATGGCTATGTGATTGAAGGCCATGTTCCGGCGTCTGATATCAAGCGTCTGCTTGACGAAAAGCCGGCGGCACAGGGCCTGACCGTGCCGGGCATGCCGATCGGCTCACCCGGCATGGAGATGGGCGATCGCCATGATGCCTACGATGTCTTGCTGTTCCAGAAGGATGGTTCCAGCGAGACCTTCAGCCAGCACTGAGCCACAGCAGCACTCAGGGCTGTAATGTCAGCACCGGCTGGTTCAGTTCCGCCAGCTGGTTGCGCAAATTGAGAATTTCATCGCCCCAGTAGCGCGGCGAATCAAACCAGGGAAAGGCTTTGGGAAACGCCGGGTCGTCCCAGCGGCGACCGATCCAGGCAGAGAAGTGCAGCATGCGCAGGGTGCGCAGCGATTCCACCAGATGCAACTCGCGCGGATCAAAGTCGCGAAACTCCTCGTAGCCCTCAAGAATTTCTGACAGCTGCCGGGTCTGGGCGTCACGGTCACCGGACAACAACATCCAGATATCCTGTATCGCCGGCGCCATGCGCGCATCATCGAAATCAATGAAGTGCGGATTGTCATCACGCCAGAGCACGTTGCCGACATGGCAGTCCCCGTGCACGCGCAGCACCTGCAGCTGCGCCACACGCGCCATTTTCTCATCAACGATCTGCATCAGGTCACGGGTCAGCGTGACATAGGCATCGCGCAGGTCCGCGGGGATAAATCTGTCAACAATCAGCGCAATACTGTCATGGCCAAAGCTTTGCGCATCCAGTGTCGGTCGGTGGACGAAGGGTCGGACCGCACCGATGTTATGCAGGCGCGCAAGAAAGCGTCCCATCACCAACAGATGGTCCATATTGTCCAGCTCCGGCGCATGACCGCCGCGACGCGGGTACAAACTGAAACGAAATTCCTGATAACGCCTGAGCGTCTTGCCCTGCGCATCCGGCAGCGGTGCCACCACTGGCAGCTCAGCCTGCACCAGCTCATCGATAAACTGATGCTCCTCCAGAATCTGCGCGTCACTCCAGCGACCCGGTCGCCAGAACTTGGCAATCAGGGGCGCTTGCTCCTCGATGCCAACCTGATAGACGCGGTTCTCGTAACTGTTCAACGCCAGCAGGCGTCCATCGGTAAGCAACCCGGTGCTGTCGACCGCCTCCAGCACCCGATCGGGGCTGAGCAGTTCGTAGGGATGAATACTGGTGTTGGCATCACTCATGGCGAGCAAGACTAGCACGGCGCTGGCCGTCACAGGCGAAAAACCGTTGCGTGCCGAGACCGCCGCCAGACACGACAAGTGCCTTTGCAGCATGCACGCAAATAAAAGCGCCGGCCCCTGATGGGATACCGGCGCAACGAGGAAAGAATGGGAAAGGGTGTTTGTTGTCAGTTACCGGGGAACAGCCTGTCAGTGAGGGACTCGAGGTCACTGGACACCTTGCTCCAGGCCTTCTCAAGTCCGTCGCCCATCTCGCCCCAGGCTTCGCCGGCACCGTCGCGTAATTCGTCAATGCGATCCTGCATTTCGATCAGCACTTCCTGCAGCTCCATCTTGTGGCGCTCCCAGTGCTCTGCCGCAGAGCCGGTGGCTTCGCGCGCACGCTCTTCCAGTTTTTCCAGTTCGTCATCCCACTCATCCAGTTTGGCTTTGATGCGAGCGATGTAATCCTTGCGTTCAATCATTCGAAAATCCTCCTGAGCACGACCTGAGGCAGCGCCACAGGCTGAGCCCATGGCACCGCACTGCTTTCCAGCCTCATGCTGTGCATCGGCAGGGTCAAGGAGATTACGGGATATATAGCCAAACAAGATAAACAGGGCTGTTGGAATAAATATTCATTCCAATAGCGCGCATGAACGGTCGCTATGCGGGGACCAGCGGCGTCAGGGGTTCATCAATACGCGGCCAAACCAGCTCTTCAGATAACTGGTTTCAGCAATGGCAGGATGCACAGGATGGTCCTGCGCCTGGCCCTCACTGGCGAATATCTGGATATAACGATCATGATGACGCGCGCTGCTGCGCATCACATCAAGCAATTGATCACGGCCGAGGTGCATGGAACAGGATGCCGACACCAGTACGCCACCCGGCGCCACCAACCGCAATGCCAGCTCATTAATTTGATGGTAGGCACCGAGACCATTCTTGAAATCTTTCTTGCGTTTGATAAAGGCCGGCGGATCGATCACCACCAGATCAAATTTCTCACCCGCCGCCAGCAATTCCTTCATGCCGCTGGCAGCATCCGCCTGCAGCGTGCGCAGCTTGTCCTGCACCTGATTTTGCCGGGCGTTAAGGTGGACGAATTCCAGCGCTCGCTCAGACGCATCCAGACAGGTCACCGATTGCGCGCCGGTGGTGGCGGCCAGCACACCCCAGGCGCCACAGTAGGAAAACACATCCAGCACGCGCGCATCACGCGACAGCGGCATGATGCGACGACGCGCGGCGCGATGATCATAGAACCAGCCGGTTTTCTGTCCCTGCGCAAGTGGCGCGCTGAACTGCACGCCATTTTCCTGCAAGCTGATCTGTTCCGGTAGCGTGCCTTTGAGGGCACGCACATCGTCACCGAGCTGTTCCTGTTCGCGGGTCACACCTTCGCTTTTAACAACAATGGTTGACGGCGCATACAGGGCATCCAGCGCCTCGGCAATCTCCGGCAGCACACCATCGATGCCCGCGGTGCCCGACTGAACCACAAACGTCTCGTTGTAACGATCGATCACCAGCCCCGGCAACAAATCGCTTTCACCGAATACTGCCCGGTAGCAGGGCTGCTGGAACATCTGCTCACGCAAGCTCACTGCCTGGGCAATCATCTGCTGCAGGAATTTCCGGTTCAGCGGCTGCTTCACCGATCGACTGTAAAGCCTTGCGCTGATCAGCGAATGCGGGTTGGCGTAGGCACGACCGAGCGGCTTTCCGCGCGCATCCTCGATGATCACATCGCAACCCGGCGCCAGCGTTCTCAGTGGCGTCGCAGCGATGTCCACTTCATTGGAATAGACCCATAGATGGCCGGCACGCAAACGCCGATCCTCGCCACGCTTGAGCCGCAATACAGGAAGGGATTCAGTCATGCTGGGGTCCAACGGTGAAAGGCGCGCAGTCTAGCATGATCGCAACCTGTCACTGGCAGTTATTCGCTGATGCCTTTACGTGCCGGCAGCGGCAGTTCCGGCAGGTGCTCGTCCATCAGGCGCAGGCGATCTTCCAATACAGTGAGGGCTTTCTGGTGATCGCCCAACGCCGCCGACAGACGCGCCAGCTCCGCCAGAGCGGTGACGTTACCGGCATGGCCCGCGGCTTCAAAGAAAGATCGTGCCTTGCCCCACAGTTGCGCCTTCAGCGCCACACGGCCGGCGGTCAACAACAGCACACCATTACCGGGGCGCTGTTCCAGCCAGTGCTCGAGCAAGGCCAGCAAGCGTTCCGGCGCAACATTGTCGATCGATTCCAGAATCGCCGGCAGGCGATCGTCCCAATGACGGTCGATGTCACGACGAATCAGGGTCAGCGCCGCTTCGCCGTCACCCAGCTGTGCCAAATAGCCGGCATACTGTGCACGCAAAGTCACGTCCTGCTGCAGTTCGGCGGGAATCTTTTTCCAGATCGCACGCAAGCCTTCAAGACCTTCCTTGTTGGTGCGTGCGGTGGAGTTTTCTGCGCGCTGTTTCATCCAGCCATGCCAGGCACGGCGTTCAAGCCGGCGCATGGCGCGCGCGTCCTGACTGACCTGATGCAGGGACGGCAACAGCGGCACCAGATTTTCCCAGTCTTCCATGCGCGTCAGGGTGTCACCGAGCAAGCGCAACAAACGCGGATTACGCGGTGCGATATCCCGCAACACATTCAGCTCATTGCGTGCTTCGGAGTAATAACCTTGCTGCAGGGCAATATTGGCAGCCAGCAGACCGGCAGCCAGACGGCCGCGTTTGGCGTGATGCGCCAGTTCAAGATAACGACGCACGGATTCGTCTGCGCCCTGTTCTGCCGCCGCCTGGGCGGCACCCAGTGCTGCCATCACACGCCACTGCGGTGCCTGCGCCGCGGCAGACAACAAGCGTTCGGCTTTTTGCCAGCGGCCTTCCACCAAGGCCTGAAAACCGGATTGCATACGCTGGCGCGCCAGATAGTTGCGCCAGCGTCCACCGGCACCAAATGGCGACAACACATCCCAGACTGTGGCCAGCACCAGCGTCAGAATGCTGACCAGGGCCGCGCCTATGATCAGCACAAACAGGGCAAAGCCGAAACTGGTTTCGATCTGAACGCCTTCGCGAATGATCAGCAAATAGCCCGGATCTTCCAGCACCCAGAGTCCGAACAGGATGCCGGCCACCAGCACCAGCACCAGCAGCGCAACGAGCTGCTTCATTTGGCTGCCTCCGCCTGCAGACCGCGTATTGCACTTAATCCGTCACCAATTTGCGGCAGCGCCTGTTCAACATCGGTGTTCTGCAAGTCGGCGATCGCCGCACGCAGGTGTTTGACCCGGCTGTTGCCGTTGTCGAGCCACACTGCCACTGCCTGATCGGCCTGCGTCAATGCCTGACGGTAGCCGTCGGTCTTGCCTTGCAGCAACGACAGCTGCGCCTGTTGCAAGGCGTTGTCCAGATACAGGCGCAGCGCTGATGCCTGCTGGGCATCCAGCGGCAACGGCAAGTTACTTTGCTGACGTTGTACGCTGACCGGCAAACCGTAGAGTACTTTTTCCCACCAGCTGGCGGTGTCGGTCAGCGGCGCTTTTTCGGACACTTCCGGCTCCCCTGCCGTCACCGGCAAAGCCAGCTCATCCAGCATCCCCTGCAGTGCGCCGAGCTGAAGGATCAACGCCTGCACATCAACCTGACGCGCGGCACGCAACTTTTCCATGTCCGCCGCCAGCGCCTTGCGGGCCGGCAGCATGCGCGCATCGTTGATGCGAGCGAGGGTTTTGTCTGCGGCTTGCAACAATCGTTGCGCCGCGGCGATATCGGCGGTCAGCTCCAGCCTTTCCTGCGCCAGGCTGGCGAGCGCCTCCGCTTCATTGAGCAACCAGTTGCGCTGCCCACCGCTCTGCATTTGTGCCAGCAGCTCATCACGATTGGCCATGCTGACTTCCAGTGCGTCCAGACGCTCGACGGCATCCGCCAGCTGGCTGGCCGTGGCTTGCGTCTGACCGGATTGCGCTGCCTCAAGGTTGGCTAACTGTTCACGCAGCGCCTGGTTGTCGTCGCCAAGCGCGGAGAGCATTTGCCAGCCAAACCAGCCGCCCGCCGCCATGGCAATCACCAGCAGCAACACCAGCAGGTTCAACAATGCAGCGCCATGCTGACGAATCGGGAATTTTTGTTGTGATCGCATCGGCGGGTCCTGAGTCGTGCGCATTGGGCAGACATTATCGTGTCCGCCTGTGCGCGTCCATTCGCGACACCTGACGCGGCAGTGATTACAACCGCTGCAATGCGTCGAGCATATCTTCATCGTGCGGCGACCTGGCGGCGATGACGTCAAAGCCCTGCGCACGAATCAGCGCGGCAATGCGTTCACTGCCTGCCAGCACGCGACAGGTCGTCGGTACCTTTGTCTGGATACATTCCCAGCTCTGCTGGCTGGTGACCATGACGATGTCCACCGGCTGCGACGGCCAGATGATCTGCGCCGGGCAGTGGCGCCGGTATAACACGACTTCATCAATCCCGGCGGCACGTCGACGTAACTCTGGCGTGAGCAATTCACGCCCACCCTCACCGCGCAGCAGCAGCACCTTGCGCTCGCGCAATGCGACGGCTTGCAGGCAGGGCATGGCCAGCAGCGCTTCACTGTTGAAACCCTCGCCGGGATGCTCTGGTGACAACCCGGCCTGACGCAGTACCCGCGCGGTTGCTTCGCCGACCGCCAACCACAACACCCCCACCGGCCACTGCGGCCAGAGGTCCTGCAGCTGTTGCACGCCCAGTTCGGCAGCATTGCGACTGATAAAAATGACGGCGTGATAGTGATCCAGATTGAGCAGGCACTGACGCTCGGTGGCGGTCGGCGTGCACGGTGCAATCACCAGTGCCGGACAGTGACTGGCCCGATAGCCGCGCTGCTGCAACGCGTCCAGCAACGGCTGCTGCTGGCCTTGCGGCCGCGTCACCAGCACATGGGCCGGCGTGGTCATGCGCGCTGGTACACCTTGGCGAGAATGCGATCAGCGCCGGCCGCCAGCAGCTGGTCTCCCAGCCCGATACCGAGTGCTTCTGCATCACCGCGTCCAGCGTGACCTTCAACGCGCAGTACTTCCTGCCCGTCTTCGCTGGCCACCAATGCGCGCAGCCACAACTGATCACCCTGCAACTCCGCATAGCCGGCAATCGGCACCTGACAACCCCCTTCCAGCCGGCGGTTCATGGCGCGCTCCGCCACCACCCGGTCCCAGGTGTCGGTGTCGTTAAGCGGCGCCAACAACGCCGCCGTCTCGGCATCGTCGGCGCGGCACTCAATGCCGACGGCGCCCTGACCCACCGCGGGCAGACAGACTTCCGGCGGCAGCTCATAGCGAATACGTTGCTGCAGCCCCAACCGCTTGAGACCCGCTGCGGCCAGCAGAATGGCGTCGAACTGGCCGTCATCAAGCTTGCCGAGACGGGTCTGCACATTGCCACGCAGGCTGATCACGTCCAGATCCGGACGCAGCGCTTTCAACTGGGCGCTGCGGCGCAGGCTGGAGGTGCCAACGCGCGCGCCCTGCGGCAACGCATCGAGGTGGCCATATTGGCTGGAGACAAAGGCATCACGGGGATCCTCACGTTCACAGATCACCGGCAGCGCGAACCCCGGCGGCAACTCCATCGGCACATCTTTCATGGAATGCACGGCGATATCGGCCTCAGCCGCCATCATGGCCTGCTCCAGCTCCTTCACGAACAGGCCCTTGCCGCCGATCTTGGCCAGTGGGGTGTCCAGAATCTTGTCGCCCTGGGTCTTGATGCGCAGCAGTTCGACGCGCAGGCCATCATGCAATGCCTCAAGGCGTTGCTGGACAAATTCTGCCTGCCAGATAGCGAGCGGACTGGAACGGGTGGCGATGCGGAGAATGCGGGACATGAGGAACCTCGGTAAAAAAGCGCGCCTATTGTGCCAGCTCACTGGCAGCGCGGCCACGCCGGTATGACGGAGGTTCGGTCAGGGAATCAGGGTGCCGGGGCGTTACAGCTTGTGCCCGGGCAGGCAGTTGGTGCGTTCCAGTTGGCCGGCGGCGTCGGTGATCGCTTCGCTGACATAGAGATCGACACCGGCATCCGGCTGCTGGGCCTTGGCACACAGCACCACATAGGTGGTGCTGGCGAGGTACTCGACCTGCTCCATGGCCTCATCGGTACGACCCTGCTGCAGGGACTCTGCCACACTGACGTTATGGCGCAGGTCTGACGCAAAGCCGAACAGGGCGAGCTGGTCGATCTGCTGGTTGGCCTGTTCGAGGGTATACCAGCTTCCCGCATAGCCGCCGGCAACAAAGGCGACCGCCATCAGCACCAAGGTTTTCAATGCTTTCATTGCGATCTCCTTGTCGGTCAGGGTGTCAGGGCCCGCACTGGGCCCCGGGTCGATCAGTTACCGTACACCACTACAGTAAACTCGGCGAGAATGCCGAAGAAGTTCTGTGACTCGTAGTCAACGTAGTGAATTTCACGGATACCGCCATTGCGCGCGGCGGTGTTGATGCTGGCATCGCCAGTGGCAATGATGCCGAGAATCGAACGAACGCTGGCACGGCCAACGCGTTGCGGCTGATCAGGTGCCGCAGTGGCCGTAATGGGCGCTGAAATATTGGAATAGAGTGTACCGGTTACCGGGCTCATGGCAGTGGCGCAGCCACCGAGCAAAGAGAACGCCGCCAGCAGCACGAACAGCTTTTTCATTGGTTTCCCCTGTTGTTTTTTTCAGTTGGGACAGTGCCGGGCAAGCATAGCATGATTGCACCGGCTGGCCAGAGCCGGTGCGGGGTTGGTTCGCTGGTTTTGTGTTACAGCCGCGCCATCACTTTGCGCAGGCCGGCAACGTGGCGGCGGCTGACCGTCAGGCGCTCGTCGATACCGCGCAGCCGCACCTGGTAGTGACCGGCCGTGGACATTTCCATGCCCTCAAGAAAACGCAATGAAATCAGTGCATTGCGATGTATTCTGACGAACAGATTGGGAAACTCGTCCTCCAGTTCCTTGAGCGTTTCATCAATCAGGACCTCGCCTTCGCCATGACGCACGGTGACGTATTTCTGGTCCGCCATGAAGTAACGCACGTCATCGACGCCGACCAGCTCGATGCCTTTGTGGGTGCGCGCGCTGATGTGCTTGCGGCGCGGTGATCCGTCGCTGTGAACTTCGCCTTCCAGCGCCTGCAACTTGCCGCGAGTCATGCTTTTGGCACGACCCAGAGCGGCGCTGAGGTCATCGCGGGAAACCGGTTTCAGCAGGTAGTCGACGGCGTGCACCTTGAATGCCTGCAGGGCGTGCTCGTCGTAGGCGGTGCAGAAAATGACCGCCGGTGGCGACTCACTCTTGAGCAGGTGCTCGGCAGCTTCCAGCCCGTCCATATCCGGCATGCGGATATCCATCAGCACCACGTCCGGACGGCTACTCTGTGCCTGGGACAGGGCCTCGCGGCCGTTGCCCGCTTCGGCCACCACCGACACGCCATCCAGATCCGACACCAGCCGGACCAGCCGATCCCGTGCCAGCTTTTCGTCATCACAAACCATTACCCGCATAGCGACTCCCCTTTCGCAGTGCTGCTGTGGGTCAGCAGTTCTTGAACGGATAACTGATCAGTACTTCAAACTGATCATCCAGCGGCCGGGCCTCAACCCGAGCCGCCTCTCCATATAAAGCCTGTAGCCGATGCCTGATATTCTCCAGTGCCATACGGTTACCGCGGTGCGGACTTTCGCCGGACGGTCGAGGATTCCGGACGGACAGCACCAGTTTGTTGTTTTCCACTGCGGCGCGCACCGACACCACACCACCCTGTGCGAGCGGCTGGATACCGTGATAGATAGCGTTTTCCAGCAGCGGCTGCAACGTCAGCAGGGGGATGGCGGCGTACTGGGCGTCCTCTTCGATCTGCCAGTCCACCTGCAATCGCTCCCCCATGCGCAGCTGCTCAATACGGGCATAGCGCTGACACAGGGACAGCTCCTCTTCCAGCGACACCACCGCGCCCGATTCTTTCAGGCTGGCGCGGAACAGCCGCGACATATCCTCGACCACCTGCTCGGCGGTGTCCGGATCGACGCTGATCAGGCTGGCAATAATGTTCATGCTGTTGAACAGGAAGTGCGGCCGGATACGGGACTGCAGCGCCTGAATGCGCGCCTGCAGCTCGGCTTCGCCCTTCTCGCGCAGCTGCTCGTTGACGTACAGGTAGCGCATCACCGTGCCGGCTATGATGCCGGCGATGACAGAGTTGATGACAATTTCGCGGCTCCACAGTGCCTGGATCGGGCCCACCTGCAACACCCATTGCATCACGCCTCGGGCCAGCAGGCTGAAGAAGAAGGTATCGGCCACCACCACCAGCACCACCAGAAAGGCGGCCAGCATCAGGGATTGGCGGTTGAGCCAGTCGCGCAGGGCGCACAGCAGGGCGGCGCTGGTCAGGGCCACCCATTGAATGAACAGGGAACTGAGCGCCAGACGCTCAACACTGAAGCCCTCGTAATAGTAGGCGGTCAGCGACAGCACCACCGCCATCAGCTCAGCCACCACCACGACCACCAGGACCGATCGGGTAGAGCACAGGTTCGGCAGGAACAACCGTCCGCCGTCCGTGAAGGCCCCCGTGGGTGCTAACGCCATTTAGTCTCCCTGAAAAAGGCGGTGCAGCGGCAACCCGACTGCAACCGTCTCCTGTTATACCGCAGCATTGCGGCGAACGAAAATGCTATACTGCGCGCCTTTGCGGCCAACCAGACTGAAACCAAGCCGATGACAGACCAGAAACAGAACACCCTGTGGGGTGGACGCTTCAGTGAGTCCACCGATGAATTCGTCCAGCAGTTCACCGCCAGCGTGATGTTTGACCAGCGCATGTACGCGCAGGACATCCGTGGCTCGATCGCCCATGCCACCATGCTGGCCGAGGTCGGCGTGCTCACCAATGAAGAACGCGACGCCATTATCAACGGCCTGACCGAGATCAAGGCCGAGATCGAACGCGGCGAGTTCCAGTGGTCGGTGGCGCTCGAAGACGTGCATATGAACATCGAATCACGCCTGACCCAGCGCATCGGCATTACCGGCAAGAAGCTGCACACCGGCCGCTCGCGCAACGATCAGGTGGCCACCGATATCCGTCTGTGGCTGCGCGACGAGATCGACTTTATCGATGGCGAGATGGCGCGCCTGATGCAGGGCTTGCTGGATCTGGCCGAACGCGAAGCGGCCACCATCATGCCCGGCTTTACCCATTTGCAGACCGCACAGCCGGTGACCTTTGGCCACCACTTGCTGGCGTGGAATGAAAACATCCGCCGTGATCGTGAACGTCTGGCGGACTGCCGCAAGCGCGTTAACCGCATGCCACTCGGTTCCGCCGCGCTGGCCGGCACCACCTACCCGATCAACCGCGAACGCACCCGTGAATTGCTCGGCTTCGCTGAAGTCTGTGTTAATTCTCTCGATGCGGTGAGTGATCGTGACTTTGCCATTGAGTTCTGCGCCCTGGCGGCACTGTGCATGACGCATCTGTCACGCATGAGCGAAGAGCTGGTGCTGTGGACCAGTGCGCAATTCAACTTTATCGATTTGCCGGATCGCTTCTGCACCGGCAGCTCGATCATGCCGCAAAAGAAAAACCCGGACGTACCGGAACTGGTGCGCGGCAAGACCGGCCGCGTCAACGGCCATCTGATCGCCTTGTTGACGCTGATGAAGTCGCAACCACTGGCGTACAACAAGGACAACCAGGAAGACAAGGAGCCGCTGTTCGATGCAGTGGATACGCTCAAGGGTTGCCTGCGTGCATTCGCTGACATGATTCCCGCGATTGAACCGAACCGCGAGGTGATGCGCGATGCAGCTCGGCGCGGCTTTGCCACTGCCACCGATCTGGCTGACTACCTGGTGCGCAAGGGCATTGCGTTCCGCGATGCGCACGAAATCGTTGGCAAGGCAGTTGCCTATGGCGTCGAGAAGAAAAAAGATCTGAGCGAAATGCTGATTTCAGAATTGAAGCAGTTCAGTGACCAGATCGATGAAGATGTCTTCGAAGTACTGACACTGGAAGGCTCCGTCAGTGCGCGCAATCATATTGGTGGCACCGCACCGGATCAGGTACGCGCCGCCATTGTGCGCGCACGCGAGGCTCTGAAGTGAAAGCCGCTTTGGCACTATGTGGCTTGATGCTGTTGTCTGGCTGCGGGCAAAAGGGTTCGCTGTATTTTGCGCCGGAGCCTGAAGCCACTGCGGCGCCCACCAGACAATCCGCCGAGCCCGCCGTCGCCCCGGCCGCCACGGAAGACAAACAGGACAGCGACAGCAAAGCAGACGATCAATAATTTTCGTGCAGCGCGCCGACCGGCGAGCTGCACAAGGCAACCGGAACGGACAAGCGCATGGACCAGTTTCAATATCGCAACGGCGAACTGTATGCCGAGGAAGTGCCAATAGCGCACCTTGCCGAGCGCTTCGGCTCACCGCTTTACGTTTATTCGCGCGCGGCGCTGGAACAACATTATCTCGGCTTTGATCAGGCGTTTGGCGATCATCCACACCAGATCTGCTATGCCGTCAAAGCTAACTCGAATATTGCGGTACTGAACCTGCTGGCGCGTCTTGGTGCCGGCTTCGACATTGTCTCCGGCGGTGAACTGGAACGCGTACTGCGCGCGGGTGGCGACCCGCACAAGATCGTATTTTCCGGCGTCGGCAAAACCGCTGAAGAGATGGAGATGGCACTCAAGGCCGGCATCCATTGCTTCAATGTCGAGTCCGAAGCCGAGCTTGATCTGCTCAACCTGGTCGCCGGCGAGCAGGACACGGTGGCGCGCGTGGCACTGCGGGTCAATCCGGATGTCGATGCACAAACCCATCCGTATATCTCCACCGGCCTGAAGGAAAACAAGTTCGGCATCGACATCAATCGTGCGCCAGAAATTTACCAGCTCGCCGCGGACATGGCGCATATCGAAGTGATTGGCGTGGATTGCCATATTGGTAGCCAGTTGACCAAGCTCGCGCCGTTCCGTGATGCCATTGATCGAGTGCTGGCGTTGGTGGACAAGCTGCAAACCCAGGGCATTGCCATTCGCCATCTCGATCTCGGCGGCGGCCTTGGTGTGCGCTACAAGGATGAAGAGGTTCCTGCGCAGGCCGACTACATTGCCGCGCTGGTGGAAAAAGTACCGGCGGATATGCCGATTCATATCGAACCGGGCCGCTCAATCGCCGCCAACGCCGGTGTCTTTGTAACGCAGGTGCTTTACCTCAAGCCGACCGAGCACAAAAATTTCGCCATTGTCGATGGCGCTATGAACGACTTGATTCGTCCTGCGCTGTACTCCGCGTGGATGGATATCGTGCCGGTACAACCTCACGATGCGGATTGCCGAGAGTGGGATATTGTCGGCCCGGTATGTGAAACCGGTGATTTCCTCGGCAAACAACGCACTCTGGCATTGGAGGCGGGCGACCTGCTGGCCATCAAGGGTGCCGGTGCATACGGCTTCGCCATGGCCAGCAATTATAACTCCCGAAATCGTCCGGCGGAGATCATCGTCGATGGTGATCAGGCCTTCGTGGTGCGGCAGCGCGAAAACTTTGATGAGCAACTGCGGCTGGAAAGCTTGTTGCCCTGATGCACAGGTAGCAAGTATCCATGCGTTGCACTTTTTTGCACATGATGAATTGCGTCATGCGAAATTCACCAGCGTTGTGAAATATGTTTAACTCCCTCTCCTGACGCATTCAAGTTGGCGGCGTCTTTATGACGCTGTCGCAACGCCTCCGCATACCATTTACATAGAGAAAAGTGCATGAATAAGCGACTATCACTTTCCATCGCTATAGCTGTCGGCTGCATAGCAAACCCCACAATCGCCAATGCAGCATCGAGCTGGGACTATCTGGATCTGGGTTACAGCTTCAGCGGAGAGTTTGAAGTCGATGAACCGGGCGCAGACCCCGTCGACTACAAAGGTTACACCATTGATACCGCCACCAGCTTTAACTCTGACATGTTCTTCCTGCGCGGCATGAGTAACAGCACCATCAGCGACGGCGATGACGTTGGCGTGGACGAGACTGACATCAGCGTAGCTGAATGGACGAGCGTCGGCCCTGGCCTCCACTTCCCCGTGGCCGTAGGCGGTATGGGCCTGGATTTGTGGGCACAACTCACTCTGAATCAGGCGGTTGTAGTCGCCTCATCAGTATCAGGCCATGGCGGCGCACTGGGTGCCCGGCTGAGTGTTTCACCGCAGTTTGAAACCTCGCTGAGCTATTCATTTTCATCCATGGATGGCGACACCAACGGCGATCAGTCTCACTTCGATCCCTCACTGATCACGCTGGAAGGACTGTATTTTATCTCACCAGCGCATGCCATTCGTCTTGGCTATACCACGGGTGACGCCGACGTCGAAGGCTCTGTACTCGGCTTCCCCGATACCCGTGTTGACTTGACAGAGTTTCAACTGGGCTATCGTCATATCTTTGGCGCCGATACAGGAGCAGCTGGCAACAAACAACCGCCGGCACCCTTGTCCTTCAACTTCGTACAGTTCGGCTATGTGTTTGCCGGCGATTCAACCATCAAAGGTAATGGCGGCACAGTGGACTTCGACATCGCAAGTGGCTTTGAAATCCGTGGCGCGTTCGAGATCGGAGACATCGCATACTTCGGCGCCGAATTTATTCGGCTTGGGGCCAAGGCAGATGGTGTTGCACCCGGTATAGGCGTTGATGGCGACGATATTTCAATTACCGACTCAATGGCTTTTGGTCCCGGCGTGCATTTGCCCCTCGCCGAAATAGCTACGCTCTACGCGCAAGCCGGCCTCAACCGCAAGCACTATGCCTACGCCCCACTTGATGGCTATTTCGGGCGCATCGGTGTGCGCGCCCGCGCCAGCATGGTTGAGGCGAACATCTGGTATCAGAAAGGGAAGGTTGAAGGCGAGTTATTCGGAGACACACTGGAGCTTGATGGAGCAACTTACGGCGCAGACCTTGCACTGGAATTTGCACCAGGCGCGCCCGAGTTAGTACTCAGCTATTCGTCTGCGGACGATGATCTCCTCTATCCTTCTCTTGACGATGGTTCAGTTGAAGTGACACGCACCAGCATCGGCATGCGCCAGCGTTTTTAATATAGCAGTACAAGGCCCGCATTAGCGGGCCTTTCACTTATGTTGCTTCAAAACAGCCAGTCACGGTGCATTGGCACACTTGATTGGCTAAAGCGATCATCCGCTCGACAGCGTGCCAAACCGCAGCCATCCTTTGCCACAAGCCAGAGAGCTATCCATTTGTGTCATTCGTTGCGCAGGCATTGTGATCTCACCCGGCAATCAGTATAACAACGAAACTCTTACGGAGCTCATTGCATGCCCTGCGCACCCGGTAGTTATCACCCGCGATTCAAAGCGGTCGCCGACGTGTTTCAGAAAGAAATACGTCGTTACTCCGGCGGCGGCGCCGTGTCGGTTTACCACCGGGGCGAACCTGTTGTAGATCTATGGACCGGTACGCGCAACTGGAATGGAGATGCCTGGCAGGATGACACCTTGGCGGTATCGTTTTCCACCACCAAGGGTGTGGTCAGCACACTGCTGCATCAACAAGCCGCCAAGGGCCTGATCGACTACGATGCGCCGGTGGCCGACTACTGGCCTGAATTCGCCGCCAACAACAAACAACATATCACCGTGCGCGATTTGCTTACCCACCGCGCCGGTATGTACCGCATGGACCATCTGAACCTGTCGTTCGAGGAATTGCTGAACTGGGACACTGTGTGCACCGCCCTGGCTCGCGCCCCCGCCGATCGCAGCCTCGCTCCGCACCCGGTTTACCATGCGCTGACGTTCGGCTGGCTGGTGGGCGAAGTGGTGCAGCGTGTCACCGGCAAAAGTGTGACCGCGCTGACGCAGTCAGACATTGCGCGGCCGCTTGGACTGGATGGCTTTTATGTTGGCACTCCGGACAGCGAGCACCACCGCGTTGCCGATTTGCTGATGGGGCGCAAACCGGGCAGCACACCCAAACCACCGACATTCGGCGAGCAGGTCAAGAAGCAGCTGACGCGCAGCGCCTTGCAAGGTGTTGGCGCGATGATGCGTGCGGGTGTGCTGCCCGATCTCACACGGTTTGAAAAATCGGTGGCGGTAAAAGGCTTTCGCGCACAGAAGCTCACCACATCGCCCGCTTTGCGCGCCGCCATGCCCGGCTTCAGTGGCGTGTTTTCTGCACGCTCATTGGCGCGCTTCTACGCCGCGCTGGCCAACGGCGGCGAACTGGACGGTGTGCGCATCCTGCCGCAACAGACCGCTGCGCTGCTGAGTCATCAGCAGGTCACCTCGCTGGATCGCGCCTTCTATACACCGATGCGTTGGCGACTGGGTTACCACCAGCCCTTCGTCTGGTCGTTGCGTCGGCCGCCGCAGGCGTTTGGCCACTTTGGTTATGGTGGCTCCGGCGCCTGGGCCGACCCTGAGCGCAATCTTTCTGTGGCGCTGACCGTCAATGCTGGCGAAGGCACGCCCTGGGGCGACAGCCGCATTCTGAAAATTGGTTCGGCGGCATTGAAGGCGGCTAGCGCAACGCGCTGAATGCCGTCCGCAACTGCGTCAGCATCCAGGCATGGGCGCGGTCCTGGTCCAGCGCTCGCGGCCAGATCAGGTAGATCGGCACAGGCGGCACTGCCACCGGGAACGGCAACACCTTGACGCCGTACGCATGGGCATAGCGCTGCGCCAGACGCTCGGGCACGGTGGCAATCAAATCACTGCCCGCCACCACCGCCAGCAAACTGCTGTACTGACTGACCTGCGCCCCCACGCGCCGACGCCAACCCGGGCGCCCCAATATCTGGTCCAGCGGCAACACCCGTTGTTCGCGTGCCGGCAACACCGCGTGTTCAGCGCCGAGAAAATCCTCCAGTGACAACTGCTTGCCCAGACTCGGATGTGTACTGCGGGCGACCACGGCCAACGTTTCATGGGTCACCACCTCGGCCTGCAAGCGGTCGTCCTCGACCATCTCGGTGTCCAGCGCGAAATCCACTTCGCCGGCCAGCAGCTGCCGTGACCAGCCCGGCATCTGTGCCTGCACCTGTACCGTCAAGGCATCACTGAACTGGCGTAACTGCGACACCAGCGGCCCCACCATCAGCATCTCGAAATAATCCACGGCGATCAGGCGGAAGGTGCGATCGCTGGCTGCCGGGTCAAACTGCAGGCCCGGGTCCATGGCCTGCGCCAACGCCTGCAGGTTGCCGCCAATATGCTGGTACAGCTCCCGCGCCCTCGGCGTCGGCACCAGTCCGGCGCGGGTGCGGGTAAACAGGGGGTCATCGACGGTCAGGCGCAGGCGCTGCAGCGCTGCGCTGACCGCGGGCTGGCTCATGCCGAGCTGGTCCGCCGCACGCGACAACTGGCCAGCCTCGACCACGGCGACAAAGATCGGCAACAGGTTGAGGTCCACGGACCTTAAGTTCAGCTTCATGGATATTACATATACAGGATATTGATTAGACGGATAACCCCCGAAAGCGCCAGCATCAACTCAGCGCCACAAAACTCGGGAGAACAATAATGACCACCAATGATCTCGTCGGCCTGTCCGTAATCGCCTTTGTCCTGATCGCCGCCGTGCTGGAATGGCTCAGCGGCCGCAGCGCCAACGGCGCGCGCACCGCCCGCGACTGGAAAATTGCCGGCCTCACCACCTTTTTTATGGTGACTGTACAGCGGCCGCTGGTGCTGCTGATTATCGCCACCGCCCTGACGTTCGCCTTTCCGGGCAGCGCCGGCACACTGGCGTGGCTCGACCAGCAATATTTCTGGCCAACACTGCTGGGCTTTTTCGTTCTCGAAGAATTGCTGCACGGCAGCGGCCACTACTTTGCCCACAGCAAACGCCCGAAGTGGCGCTGGGCGCAAACCGTGCAGGCGTTCTACAAGCTGTCACACCGTCCCCACCATATCAGCGGCGATGACGATCGCGGCCAGATCTCGGTGACCCAGACCTTTACCAATGGCTGGCTGTGGTGGTTCATCATGCCGAACTACTGGTTCCAGCTGCTCGGACTCTATCTCGGACTGACCGAAGTATTCCTGTGGGCGACCGTGATCAAGGGACTGTGGGCTGCACATACCCATTGCAACTGGAATTACGATTTGTACTTTCATAATCACCGCTGGGCCTGGGTGCGCAAAACCATGTGGGCACTGGCGCATGTGATTACCTTCCCGACACAGCATCACCACCATCATGCCCGCGGCAAGAACTCGGCGAAGAATGTCTGCGGATCGCTGGCACTGTTTGACTGGCTACTGTTTGATACGCTGGCGATCGAAACGCAGCGCCCGGAGATTTATGGCTGGCGTCAGTCTGAAAAAGAGCAGCGCAGTGTGCTGTATCGCTACTTCAATACCGATTTCCGCCAGTACCTGCGCCGCTGACACGAGTCTGGATTTTTATCAAAAAGCGGCCTCCCGACGGGAGGCCGAAACAACGGCAACGCAGGACAACAGAGTAAGCCGCTGCGTCACCAAAGCGCCCGTTCCACTGTCCACACCATGCCCAGCGTGGAGATCGCAATCACCATGGCAGGCACTGCAACCTGATTGAAAAGCTGCCGTCGCATCATCCATACCAACGCTGGCAGACAGACTACCACCAGCATGGCCTGTGCGATTTCAACACCGATATTAAACCCGGCCAGAGCAATGGCACGCTGACCGCCTATGTCGATCAGGTCCGCCAGTACGCTGGAGAAGCCGAAGCCATGAATCAGGCCAAACACAAACGCCAGCAGGTAGGTGCGCCGGGAAAATATCGGCCACAGTACATTGATCGCTGCCACTGCAATGGATGCCGCAATGATTGCCTCCACCCACTGGATTGGCAGTGACACCCAACCGAGCGTTGCAACAACCAGCGTGATGGAATGGGCCACGGTAAATGCCGTCACCACCGCCAGCGCCCTTGTCATGACCCGGCGTGCTGAGAGTGGGCCAGCGTCGCGCTTCCTTGACTCGTAGCACAGCGCCAGCAGCAACGTCAGCAGAAACAGCATATGGTCGTAACCGAGCCAGAGATGCAGCATGCCCTGATAGACAAATGCCGTGAACACAGCCGTTTCGGAGCCGGCGATATCAAGACGCAACGCGCCTTGTTGCGGGTTCAGCACCACCAGCTGAGCTTGTTCGCCGCGCTCCAGGTAAGCCAGCAAGCGATGTTCGCTGTCGATGGCGGAGAACAGCGTATAGCGCAGTAACGCGGGCATCTGGCAGTCGGATGTCACCTGCAAGGACAGGTAGTCGCCATCGCCGTAACGGGCAATCCCTTGCGGCATAAAGCGTGTGGCGCAAGCGTTATCGGGCTGGCCAAGCACCACATCCTGCGCCAGTCGTGCAGCAATGGCCTGCTGTTGCGCCAGCACATCACGCCAGTACAAGCGCCCCTGACCACTGCGGTCCAGTGGCATCAGGCGCTGCATATCCGTCAATGAAATATCCAGACGTGCCGTCGCCGAATCCGATTGCCAGTAGAGAAAGGCGCTGCTGGCACTGTGCGCAAACGCGAACGGCGAGCCCAGCAAGACCATCAATGTGATTATCAGTCGGTTCATGCTAACCACCTTCCTGCCAGGGCAACGTAGACGGCAGCGCCGCGCGCTGATCACTGCTCAACGCCGCACGTTGCAGCAAGCGATAATCCGGTAGCTGCTTCTGCTGCTGCCAGTTTTTCCATGCCCAGTTAAAGGCGTCGTCAGACTTGCCCGCCACGTCGAGCAGGAAGCGCGCGTATTCATGGGCATGCAGGAAATCACCGCGGGCGAGCGCCTGATCGAAACGTGCTGCCAGCGACCGGGCAAGCAGGTCCGCGGCATCCGCATCCTGCTGGCGCAACGCCAGAATACGTGTCAATGCCAATCCTTCGACGCCTTCCCAACCATCGGTGAGTGTAAGCACGCGCGGCGTGTCACCCGCACGCAGCGCGGCATCGGCATATTGCTGGCGCACATACAGATCATCGGCATCCAGCGCATGGGCCAGCGCCCATAGTCGCAACGCGCGCTCAGGCTGCTGGTCGGAGAGCATTTCAGCCAGCATGCTCAGCGCCCAGACATAAACGCCGTCGGCACGACTCCCTCGCCACGCGGCGATACCGTCCGATAATCGTGCAGCGCCCTGATTGACGTCACCACGCCGGGCCTGCAGCAACGCCGAGCATGTCAGTGCGGCGAGATCACTGCGTTGCTCACCATAACGGGCACAGTACGCCGTGGCGCCTGTTTGATCGCCGCGCGTGAGTGCCACAGCAAACGCGATCAGCAACGCTTGTGCCTGGGCGGGCTCACGCTCGAGTACCGTATTCAAGGTCTGACTGGCGCGGTCGAACTGATGCAAGCGCTGCTCAACTACGGCGCGTCTTATCAGCAGCTCTGTGGTCCACTGATGCGCCTGCAGCGCAGCAAGGCGTGCGTTGGCCTCACCAAGAAATTTGGGATCACCACTGCGGGAGGACTGTTGCAGCAACCCATCCACTGTGGCGAGAAAGGTGCTCTGATCAACCTCCGTTGCTGTGTCGTTGCTGTGTGCAACGATGACAGCGCCCTGCCAGATCAATTGATCCGGCAGGGGCTGTTGTACATCGGGGGCCGCCAGCGCCGCGGTCGACAAGACCGGTAGCGCGGCGACGATCAGACGGCGACTACATGTCAGCCAGGACATCGTCGTATGCCTGATCATTGTTGCGGTCTCTGTCGATGAATATGAACCGATTGATCTCGACCGGCGTCAGCGTGTTATCGGTCTCCACTACCTGCTGCTTGACGAAGCTGGTGAAGTTCACCACCCCCGCTTTCTTGCCATCATCGCCGCCGCAGCCAGTGAGTGTTAGCGCGCCAATCGCAATGGTACCGAGAAGCTTCTTCATTACGGCATCCTCCTCAAGGCGTGATCAACGAACCGGCCAGCGGCGTTGTCAGGTAGGGGAAGGTGTCATCGAAGAAAGATGAATCCACGAACGCACCATCGGTCAGCGGCGCAGTATTGTTTGGCGCAACCGTGGCGTCTTCAATCAAGGCACCCATAACCACACGCAGGGCAATATCGACAACGTCGTCGCCAGGACGACGGCCATTCGGGAAGCCAGCCACATCACCCGCCAATGCACCCAGATTTTCCTGCGTCGCAGCGCTGATCGGTGCCACAGTGGTGTTAAGGCGCAACATCTCTGATGCCGTCACACTGGTCGGCTGGTTAAGTCCGGAAAGTCCGGTCAGGAACGCAGCCACCAGATCGGTACGCGGAAACTGGTTCGGCGCAACCGCGGTTCCCGAGAACAGAATCTCTAGCAGCTCAGGCAAGGTCGGATTGGTGACATAGGTGGCAAACTGGCCATCATCCTTGGGCTCACTGGCGTTGAACCGATCCTTGTCTTTCAGGCCAATGACGACTTCATTCACCAGCGGCATACCGAGACGGGATACCTGCGTCCAGGCACCACCTTCGCGTGATGCACCGATGCCGGTGGAAGTCGGCGACGGATTCAGCACACGCGCCTGACGCTGGCTTGCAGTGGTCCAGGCACCAATCACGTCATCGCCACCAGTAGTCAGACAGGAGATTGGCACTTCCAAAGCCAAAGAGGTGACGTTCTTGTCATCCAATGTATTGGTTTCACCATCGACTGGTCCGAGCGGGTTGGTGTTGACCAGATCGAAGATCTCGCCGAGGTTGACCGCAAAACCTTCCTTACGCTGACCGACAAACACGCGACCGTCGTCACAACCAGGAATCGACGCAGTGTAGATGTGATCTCCGGCGTAGGAGGCGTAGTCATCGATTGACTTATTGCCGATGTTGTCGAGTGGCTTGCGAAAAACCGTACCTCCATCGTCGGCATTTCCTACAAAAAACTCTGCCCCGGTCCGACGATCGCCCCGGACGATTGACACCCTATACTCCTGACGCACATTAACTGCTGCAGTATCTTCGGCGGTCGGCCCGACAGCATTAATGTTCTTCAGCGGCACACTGACCATGACGCCATTCACCGGCACCTTCAGGTCAGCGACGATGTCTGAGAAGCGGAACTGGAAGGTTATGTCTTCGACCGCATCGCCATTGTTGTCGACATGGATCTCATACAGCGCATCCGAGTCCAGATCGAAGTAGTTAGGTCCGCCATAGGCATCCTGCAGCGGCAGGTAGTTCGCGATAAACGTCACGTAATTTTCACGCCCGGTTTCATAACTGCGAAACATGTAGAAATCGCTCGCATCCACTTTTGGCTTCTCCGTGATCGATGGTGCCTCACGGTGACTTGACGCCTGCACTCCGGACATGATGCAGCTGGCGGCTATCGCCGCTGCCAATCCGGCCTTTTTTGCCAATCTATTCATTGTCTGTCTCCATCTCTGTTTTGAATCAACACAGGCTTATACGCAGAGGATGCAGATTCAGATGCACGAAGAAATTTTATTTTATGTATCTCGAACAGGGCATTCACAAGCGCTTGACGCTCGCGAGAACAGAGTGAACATCCGGAGTAATTGGGAGTGCGTGGTGGACACGGACGGATCACCTCTGATCAGCCTGCTCGCCGCCGTGAGCCGTGGCGATCGCACAGCCTTTCAGCGGCTTTACGCAAGCACCAGCTCGCGCATGATGGGGATTTGCATGCGCCTGCTGCAAGATCGCGCACGTGCTGAAGATGCCATGCAGGAGGCGTACATCCGCGTTTGGCACAGCGCCGGCGAGTATCATGAGGCGCGCGGCACGCCGCTTACCTGGATGATGACAATCGCGCGCTACCAATGCATTGACATGCTGAGAAAGAATCATGGCAACACGCTAAGCATCGACGACATGCATGATGATTTATCTGAACTTGTCGATGCTGAGCACGGTGATGATGGCGGCCTCGCACTGGATGGCTGCATGCAGCAACTTTCCGCAGAGCAGCGCTCCAGTATCCTGATGAGCTTTTACTACGGCATGACCCACGAGCAATTATCAGCGTCGCTGCAAAAGCCTCTCGGCACGGTCAAAAGCTGGCTGCGCCGCGGATTGCTCAGCCTGAAGCAGTGTCTGAGCCAATGAGACTGTCTGCTGAGAGCCGCGATCAAATCGCCGCCCGTTATGTGCTTGGCACGCTCAGTGACAGCGCCCGGCAACGCATGGAAAAGCTGATGATGCTCGACTGGCGTGTGCGCGAAGCAGTATGGCAATGGGAAACACAGCTCGGGCCATTATTGATGTTGCCGCCACCGATCACCGCGCCAAAAAAGCTGCTTTATCGCATCGAACAACGTCTGTTTGGTGTCAGCGAAGCGCGCTCGCGCGCGCCGGGCTCATGGGCGAGCATGGTTGCAGCACTGTCTGTGCTGGCTTTGGCGGTGACCATGTGGCTTTCGCGACCGCCCACCGTAGTGCCGGCGCCCAGCTTTGCGGCCATGGCAATTGAACAGCAAGGCGTGCAATGGCGTTTTTCTGCAGATGCCGGCTTCGCGCAATTGAGTGTGCGTGCGATCATGGCCACTGATGCGGCGCCAGATAAGGATTACGAGCTCTGGGCGCTGCCATCTGACGGTGCGCCGGTGTCTCTCGGCGTTCTGCACGCCAGCGAGCAAGAACAGCGGCTGACACTTTCGAGTAGCCAACAGCGCGCACTCGCCGCAGGCAAGCTGCTTGCCATCAGCCTTGAACCCGCCGGCGGCTCACCCACCGGCTTGCCCACCGGACCGGTGCTGTACACCGCCGCCTTCGTCAGTATCTAGTCGCTGCATCGGAAGCACATGGAACGATACCGCGACGCAGGCCGCGGCAACGCTCCGATCACGCAAACGCTTACAGATCGTAGCCCGGATTTTTCCTGTCCAGCTTGCGCAACAATCCGGGCCAGGCCAGCGCACCACCAAGGCCCTTGGTCACTTGCTCCGCCTGCTGCTGAATCCCGGCAACGATGCGCTGATCCACCTCCACCAGTTCCTTGCCGCCAGCCAATGCACGCACCTGAATCATGCAGGTCGCTTCAAACAGGTACATATACAGGAAAGCGTCTGCAACCGTGCTGCCGACAGTAAGCAACCCATGATTGCGCAGCATCAGGAATTTATTTGTACCCAGATCGGCCACCAATCGGGGCTTTTCATCCGGGTTCAGAGCCACACCCTCGTAATCGTGATAGCCCAGCGAGGCGAGCACGAACAACGACTGTTGCGACAAGGGCAGTACGCCCTGCTTCTGCGCTGACACCGCCACACCATTGATAGAGTGGGTATGCATAACGCACTGTGCATCTTCGCGCGCGGCGTGCACTGCGCTGTGAATAGTGAAGCCGGCCGGATTAACCGGGTACGGTGCGTCTTCAACCTTGTTACCCTGCAGATCAATCTTGACCAGGCTGGAGGCGGTGATCTCGTCGAACATCATGCCGTAGGGATTAATCAGGAAGTGGTGTTCCGGGCCGGGAATGCGCACCGAGATGTGGGTAAACACCAGATCATCCCAGCCGTACAGCGCCACCAGACGGTAAGCCGCCGCCAGATCCACACGCAGGGCCCATTCCTGCTCTGATACCTTGCCTTTAAGTGAGGGCGTTGCTGTCATTGTTCTCTCCCGGATAGCGTCAGCGTCCTACTCTAGAGCTGGCCTTGAGCACGATCATGTATTCAACGGCTAAAGTGACCGGGTCTGGTGCGCATTGCGCGGGAGGAATGGATTCGTGATCGCTTTGGGCGATCACTCACCCCTTCGGGGCGCACTGCGTGCGTCCTGCGCCGCTGACGCGGCTGGTCGAACGGAGGGTTCTCATCAAGTCATCCTTCTCCGCCATATAAAAAACCCCGCGTCACACGTGGGGGGCTTGGTGCGCATTGCGCGGGAGGGATGGATTCGTGATCGCTTTGGGCGATCACTCACCCCTTCGGGGCGCACTGCGTGCGTCCTGCGCCGCTGACGCGGCTGGTCGAACGGAGGGTTCTCATCAAGTCATCCTTCTCCGCCATATAAAAAACCCCGCGTTGCGGGGCTTTTTATATGGCGGAGAAGGAGGGATTCGAACCCTCGGATGGGTCACCCCATCAACGGTGTTCGAGACCGTCCCATTCAACCACTCTGGCACCTCTCCAAAACTGTGTCATAACCTGCTCGCTCGAACGTAAAGGTTCTAAGGCTGTGCCTGTTCAGGGGCGCTAGTTTACATCAGCACAGGCTGATTGGAACGCTGGCGCGCCAATTGCCCCGCCCGGCTGAAACGCCGACAATAGTCGCCCTTGGTACGACACAACCGCGGAATGTCGATGAAGCTTTATTTCAGCAAGATGCATGGCCTGGGCAATGACTTCATGGTGCTCGATGGCATTCGCCAGCCGCTGCCCGCGGACGGCCTGCCGTTGCCTGCGCAGCAGGTCCGGCACCTTGCTGACCGCCACTTCGGCATCGGCTTCGACCAGCTGCTGGTAGTGCAACCTTCGGCCACCGCCGGGATCGATTTCCGCTACCGCATCTTTAATGCTGACGGCTCGGAAGTTAGCCAATGCGGCAACGGCGCGCGCTGCTTTGCCCGCTTTGTGCGTGAGCAGGGACTCACCGACCAACACGACATCCGGGTGGAGACCGCCGCTGGCCAGATGACCCTGCATGTCACCGATGATGAGATGGTCACCGTCGACATGGGCCCACCACGCTGGACCCCCGACGCCATTCCCCTGACCGCGGCGGCCGAATCCGACACCTACCTGTTGGTCGCCAATAATAATGCCTACGAGGTCGGCGCGGTCGGCCTCGGCAACCCGCACTGCACCTTGCTGGTGGAGAACGTCGACACCGCCCCGGTAGACACCGTCGGCCCGGCGCTGGAGTCGCACCCGGACTTTCCTGAGCGGGTGAATGTCGGCTTTATGCAGATTCTCAGCCGCGACCATATCCGCCTGCGCGTGTATGAACGCGGCGCCGGCGAGACCCTGGCCTGCGGCTCCGGCGCCTGCGCCGCAGTGGTGATTGGCCAGCGGCGCGGCTTTCTCGACCAGAGCGTGCGGGTGGAACTGCCCGGCGGCTCACTCACCGTCACCTATCGCGGCGAGGGGGGCATTTTGATGACAGGCCCGGCGACCCACGTCTATGATGGCCACATCGTGGTGGAAGGACCTCAGGGGTAAACAGGCAATGTCAGAAGAAAAAAAGGTCACGGCGGATCAGGTTGCCGCCTGGTTGCGCGAACACAAGGACTTCTTCCAGCACCGCCCAGAGCTACTTGAACTGATCCGCCTGCCAGACCCACGCGGTCAAGCCGTGTCACTGCTCGAGCGTCAGGCGCAGATCCTGCGCGAACGTAACGAGGAATTGCGCGAACGTCTCAACCACCTGATTGATGTGGCGCGCGAAAACGACCAGCTGTTTGAAAAGACCCGCAAACTGACCTTGGCACTGATTGAACAACGCACCCCCGAAGCCCTGTTCCGCACCCTGATCTCCAGCCTGCAAAACGATTTCAGGTCCGATGCCGTTGCCCTGATTGTCTATGATCGCGACCTCAACCTGACTGGCGAATTGCGCAAGCAAGTACGCTGCCAGGCCTACGCCGATCTGCATGACGCGCTGCAAACCATGCTGCGCAGCGGCAACGCCTTCTGCGGCGTACTACGTCCGGCGGAACTGGAGCAACTGTTCCCGGAAGACGCCGAAGATGTGAAGTCTGCCGCCATGGTGCCGCTGGACTTCAACGGCAAACAGGGTCTGCTGGCAATCGGCAGCTTTGATGCGCAGCATTTCCGCAGCTCGCTCGGCACCCTGTTCGTGACCCATCTGGGCGAAGTACTGGCACGCCGGCTGGCCGAACTGCTGAAAAACCACAACAAGCTCGAGGCCCGCCGCGCCTGATCTGCTTGCTGTACGCACCTGCGCCAACGCGTACGTGCGTACAGCCAATGCCTCCAATCGACGCTACCGACTGTCACAGATTCAGTGCTAGGCTGTTTTGCATGTCTGACGCCCTGACCCACGACATTGATGGCTTTCTTCAACATCTCGTCACTGAGCGGCGGCTGTCTGCCCACACGGTGGACAATTACGGCCGCGATCTTCATCAGTGCGCGGAGATTTTGCGCGAGCGTCGCTTTGAGCAATGGTCAAAGGTCGGCGCCAATGAAGTCCGGCTGTTGATCGCCACGCTACACCGTCGCGGCAAAGGCGGCACCACCTTGCAACGCTTCCTGTCTTCGTTGCGCACCTTTTATCGCTGGCTGTTACGCGAAGGGCGTGCGCGCGACAATCCCGCCGAAGGCATCCGTGCGCCGAAGAGCGGCCGGCGTCTGCCCAAGGCACTGGACGTGGACGAAGTCAGCGGCCTGCTCGATCACAACACCGGCGACGATCCGCTGCAGCAGCGCGACCAGGCAATCATGGAACTGATTTATTCGTCCGGCTTGCGACTTGCTGAAGTGCTGAGCCTGGATATCGACACCATTGATTACCGCGCCGCCGCAGTGGTGGTCACCGGCAAAGGCAGCAAGTCACGTCACCTGCCGATTGGCGCACCGGCATTGCATGCCGTACGCCTGTGGTTGAAAGCACGCCCGCTGCTGGTCAAAAGCAATGACGAGAAAGCATTGTTTGTCAGTCAGCGAGGCAGCCGATTAAGTGCGCGCTCGGTGCAAGACCGTCTGGCAAAGTTGGCGAGCCAGCGTGGTCTCGACAAGCACCTGCATCCGCATATGCTGCGCCATTCGTTCGCGACACATATGCTGGAATCCAGCGGCGATCTGCGCGCTGTGCAGGAATTGCTTGGCCATGCCAACCTGTCCACCACCCAGGTATATACCCATCTGGATTTCCAGCATCTGGCAAAAGTGTATGACGCCGCACATCCGCGTGCGCAGAAAAAGGATAACAATAATTCCTGAAGGAACGATGACGCCATTGGAGGGCGACATGCTGACGATGAAACCTGCGTGCGAAGAGTGCAACGCCCCCCTGCGGGCCGATGGCGTTGCCTTTATCTGTTCCTATGAATGTACCTTCTGTGAAGCGTGTGCCATCAAGATGCAGCACATTTGCCCGAACTGCGAGGGCCTGCTGGTGGCGCGGCCACCTCGGGTGCTCGATCCGGCCCAGGTGATCGCACAGCGCAGCCGCGGCTTTGTCTAACGCGTCTCAGAATGTCGGCTGCTCAGCGCACCACAACAGGTAGAGCGCAGCGGCACATACCAGTGCCACCAGAATCCCTGATAACACCGTCGTCAGCCGCATGCCGGAAACCGCTCGCGCCGATACCGTTACCGGCGTCTGTTGCGCCTCAAGCCAATTGCGCAACAGGCGCGTATTGCGCGTGTTCGCGCGCCATGCCACATCGGCAATATCGCCCACCAATGGAATCAGGCCGACGACAAAATCCAGCCCGATATTGATCAGCATGCGCACACGCAACCGCCAGGGCAGGCCAAGCCGCACCGCTTCGAATAGCAGATAGAGAGAAATCAGCGCGCCCAGGCCGTCGCCGATCACCGGGATCAGCCCGAGCAGCGCATCAATACCGAAACGAATACCCAGAACCGGAATTCTGAAGCGCGTATCAGTGAGATCGGCAAGCCGCTCAAGCCGCGCCAGACCGGCTTGCGCCTGTTGCGGCGAGAGCGTGTCAGTCATTCGACCACGATAAACAGTTGGTCGCCTTCGACTTCCACCGGCCAGGTCTTCAGCTTCTTCTCGCCTCGTACCACATTTAGCAGCTGGACGCCGGGCGGAAAATTCGCCCAGTCGATCACTTCGCCGGTGCGAATATCAAAGCGCGCCCGGTGCAACGGACACTGAACGCACTTGTCCTCCAGGATCTTGCCACGCTTGAGCGGCGCAAACACATGCGTACAACGTGGCTGGGTGGCAAAAAATCCGTCCGACAGATGAAACATCAAAACCGCATGTTCACCGGCTTGAAGCAGACGGCTTTCGCCGAGAGGAATGTCTGTTGCCTTGCCCGCTGCAATTTTCATGGCGCTATCCCTGTGTGCGTATGTTGTTATCGACTATGGCCGCCAGTTTCCGCTGCCGGCGCTATTCTTCCAGATAAGTGTAGCCGGCCAGCCCTTCGCGGATGTCATTGAGGAACTGCTGGCGTTCGTCGTCTTCCAGTTCCGCATCCTGGCAGCGATGCTCCAGTGCCGCCAACAATTTGTCCGGTTCAAAATTGACATAGCGTAATACCGAACTCACCGTATCACCCTGAATGGCATGATCAAGGTGTATTTCGCCATTACTACCGATCTCGACATCAACGGAGTCGGTATCCCCGAACAGGTTATGCATGTCGCCCAGAATTTCCTGATAGGCGCCCACCATAAAGATACCGAGCTCGCCATTATTGCCAGCCGGCAATGGCAAGGTGGTCTCCAGGCCCTCGCCATCCACATACTGATCAATCCGGCCATCGGAATCGCAGGTAATGTCCTGCAACACGGCGCGCAGTGTCGGCGCTTCGTTCAGGCCACTGATCGGCAAAATCGGAAAAATCTGATCGATGCCCCACACGTCCGGCACCGACTGAAACAGGGAAAAATTGACGAACAGCTTGTCCGCCAGCTTTTCATTCAGTTCATCGAGCAGAGCACGCTGATGTTTACGCGAAGGATCCAGCTTGGCGCGAATCATCAACAAGCAGTTGGTATACAACTTTTCTGCCTGGGCACGCTGCTCAAGACTGAGCTGGCCTTCCAGAAAGCGGTGGTTGGCGTCCTGCCACAGTGACAGCACTTCCTGGTAGATCTCCAGCAGATTGGTGTGCGTCTGCTGCAGCACCGAGGAAAACTGCGCCAACTGATGCAGCTCCTGCGGCGCCTCGCCGGTCAAGGCCGGCATCGGCTGCTCGCGCAGCATCTCCCGGTCGATCACGTTGACCAGCAACACCGCATGATGCGCCGTCAGCGCCCGGCCCGATTCGGAAATGATATTCGGCATTGGCAGGCCGGCCTTGTCCGCGCTCTCTTTCAATGTCTGCACGATGTACCAGGCGTAATCCGCCACGCCGTAATTCATGGAACAGTAGGAACGCGAGCGCGTGCCCTCGTAGTCGACACCCAGACCGCCGCCCACGTCCATGGTGTCCACCGCCGCACCTAGCGCGCGTAACTCCTGATAGTAACGGGCCGCCTCACGCATGCCGGACTTGATGTCCTGGATGTTGGCGACCTGGGACCCCAGATGGAAATGCAGCATGCGGATGCAGTCCAACCGCCCCGCCGCCCGACAGATGTCCACGGCTTCGATCAATTGCGATGCGGACAGCCCGAACTTGGATTTCTCGCCGCCGGAGTTTTGCCAATTGCCCTTGCTGACCGACATCAGGCGAATGCGCAGACCAATGCGCGGCGCCACATTCAGCGCCTTGGCTTCGCGCAGGATCAGCTCCAGCTCGGACAGCTTCTCGACCACGATGTGCACGTGAAAGCCGAGGCGCTCCCCCATCAGCGCCAGCCGCACATATTCCCGATCCTTGTAGCCATTGCAGACCACCGTGGCGCCCTGACCACGGGACAGCGCCAGTACCGCCAGCAGCTCCGGTTTGGAGCCGGCCTCCAGACCCACGGTTTCGCCCTCATCGCCGGCACGCAGGATTTCCGTGACCACGCGCCGCTGCTGGTTGACCTTGATCGGATAGACCGGCGTGTAGTGGCCGCCGTAACCCTGCTCATCAATGGCCTGGCGGAAGGCAGCGGCCAGCACCTTGACGCGATGGCGCAGAATGCCGGCAAAGCGCACCAGCACCGGGCTGCGCAGGCCGGCATCACGGCAGGCCTTGAGCACATCGTCGAGGCGGGCATCGGGACCGTCACTGTTGCCGCAGGGTTTGACCGTGACAAAGCCGTCGCCGTCGACACTGAAATAGCCGTCACCCCAACGGTCAACGTTGTAGATGCGCATGGCGTCGCTGCTGGCAGCCTTGTTCATTCTGTCTCCTGTACGGCAAAGGCGGATCGTGCGGGCATTATGGCAAGTCGGCCCGACTCCTGCATGCGCTTTTCGCACCCGGACAGTCACACCAATGCCATATCGGCGGCGTACAAGGTGGCGCCCGGGATTCACGCCGGAAAAGCTGCGGTATGCGTGATTAGCGGTAGCGAATTCGCCTGGCATTCAGGCTAGAATGCGCCCCTTGCGGCCGCCCGGCGGCCCGACATTTTTACAGGAGACAGTCATGACCGAATCCAAATGGTTCTTCGAACACTTCGATACGGCCGGCACTGCCTTTGGTCTGCGCCTGAAACGCAAGATCGAGGAAGTGCAAACCACTTACCAGCATATCGAGATGTGGGAGACCGATACCTTCGGTTATCTGATGACCATTGACGGCTGCACCATGGTCACCAGCCGTGACAATTTCCTCTATCACGAGATGATGTCGCATCCGGCGCTGTTTGCGCACGCCAGTCCGAAGAACGTTGTCATTATTGGCGGCGGCGATTGCGGCACGCTGCGCGAGGTGCTCAAGCACCCGGGTGTCGAGAAGGCCACGCAGATCGATATCGACGAGATGGTCACGCGCATGTCGGAGAAGTATTTTCCTGAGCTGTGCGAATCCAACAACGATCCGCGCGCCGAGCTGCTATTTATTGATGGCGTCAAGTGGATGCGCGAGTGCGAGGCCGGCAGCATCGATGTGATTATCGTCGACTCCACTGATCCGGTAGGTCCGGCGGAGGGCCTGTTCAAGGCAGACTTCTTCCGCGACTGCCACCGCGTACTGCGTGACGGCGGCATCATTGTGCAGCAATCCGAGTCGCCGCTGCTGCACAGCGACACCATTATCAAGGATCTGCACGCCAATATGCGCGAAGCCGGCTTCACGTCCACCCAAACCCTGCCGTTCCCGCAGCCGGTGTATCCGTCAGGCTGGTGGAGCTGCACCATGGCTGGCAAGGATTGCGACGTCACCACGTTCCGCAAGGATGATGCCGCCAAGGCCGGTTTTGAAACGCTCTACTACACTGCAGATATTCATACCGGCGCGCTAACCTTACCGCCGTTCATGAAGAAAGCCATCAGCTGACAAAGATGCAGCGGGCCCGGCGCCACCGGGCTTTGCTCCAACAACTAGAGCAGCTGGTATAACCCGGCTTTGGTCGCCGCCTGCGTTCGCGTCTTGCAACGCAGTTTCCGCAGCACACTGGCAACATGACTTTTGATGGTTTCAGCACTCTTGCCTGTGGCCAGAGCAATCTGTTTGTTGCTCATGCCGGTAGCCAACCACTTCAGCACCGTCAATTCTGTTTCGGTCAGACTGACAGACTCAAATCTTCCCTGCCGCTCCAGATTATCTGCTGTTGTCGGCAGACCCGGCGCATTAAAACACTCGTGCCCGGCGACCACCGCATCCAGTGCTTCAATGAATTCTTCTATCCCGGATTCTTTGAACAGAAAGCCGCTCGCACCCAAGTCACGACAGCGCTGCAATGACATGGCATTCGCCTGTGAAGTCAGAAGCACGACCGGCAACCCGGGCCAGCGATACATTGCACGCAGGAGTGATTCAGCGGTATCACCTTGTAGCTGATAGTCGCACAGCACCAGATCAAACTGCTGCGCTGATGCCAAAGCGTCCAGCGCTTGCGGAACACTCTCCACCGCCATCACGCTGAACTTCTCCGTGCTGTTCAGAAGCGATTTAAGGCTGGCTCGCACCAAGGCCTGATCTTCTACCAGCAAGACACCCGTACTCATGACGCGGGCACGTCCAGCTCAGCGATAAAACCATCCTCACCAAGAGACAGGGTTGCTTCGATTCCCACTTCATCCAGACGCTGCTGAACACTACCTAGTCCACGCCCCGGCACCAGTCCCTTCTTGCCTGTACCATTGTCTTCGATGGTGACGCGAAGACCATTGCCGGCACTGATAAACAGAATATAGACATCGCTTGCGTTGGAGTGACGTAGACTGTTGGTAACCAGTTCCTGACAACACCGGAACAAGGCACGACCATGGCGCGCAGATACTTTTCCGCCGAATCCATCTCGATCCACATGAATGCGTGGAAACAGAATCGTTCTGGATAGTTCATCTACTGCAGCAAATACGTCAAACTGGCCGTCCTGCCAGGCATGCGACACTTCCCGCACCTGCGCAGCGAGCTTGCGTGTCATTTCCATCGCATTGGAGACGAGGGGATCCACTGGTTTGTTGTGATAGCTGAACTGGCTCAGGTTATGACTGATTACGGTGGTTAGATGGCCCAGCTCATCATGCAGCTCACGGGCAATTCGATCACGGGTTTCCTGGGCCGTAACCTGATCCAGCATGCGCCGCGTACCGCGCAGCTCCGCCAACTGAAGCATGGACATGGCATAGCGCCGCATCTCGTCAATGATAATATCGAATACCAACCACATCAGAACTTGCGACATGGCAATCATGCCGATGTAGACCAGCGGCAAGTGCTCTCCCAGTAGACCAACGCTGCTGATGGCCGACGCCAAAAGCACAAGCATTGCCTGCCAGGCTGGCAGCCCGGCAAGAAAGGCAGCCGGGAGCAGCAAGATAAAGCTCACCACATATAGATCGATATTCAGCGGCACCGAGGCCACCACCAGATAATGTGCGGACAGAAACGCGAGCGTACTCAGGCCAAGCAATACGGGATGCTGATGCGAAGGGAATCGTCGCAGCTCATTGCGCGTAAATGCCACCAGCAGGTAGAGGTAGCATAGCGCGCACGCCAGCGGCAGCGCGATCGCCGCCCACCACATCATCGCCGGCGTCTGGTGCAAGGAGAATATTTCACGATAGGCACACGCGAGTATCAGCGAGCCCAGCACCGTATTGATACCGGACTTGACTATTACCTGTCTGGGAACCAACTCCGCCGCTCGCAGTAGATCAAAGGACAGCGTCGGCATTGGCGGTGCCTTACGCTTTTCAAGATTGATGCTATGGCTGAGCATAGACACGCTCCAGAAATGCTTCGATACGGTAGTTCAGGTCCTGCGCATCATGATGCAGGAAGTGCGTGCCATCAGGATAGATCACCGTCTCCAGATCCGGAACCAGCTGTTCCACACCGGCATAGGCATCCTCGGCAAAGTACTTGTCCGCCAGTCCCCACATCAACAACGTTGGCCGTCGGACGCGATAGATCTTCTGCTGGAATGGCGTCAACTCTTCAGGATAATCCTGCGCATTGGCGGGATACGGCATGGCGCGGTAGTAGTGTTTCATCTGTTTCCAGCCGCTAAGCGGAAACCACACCTCGTTCATCAAACGGAAAATGCGCTTGCCGTCATAGAATCCGCTTTTGAATATGCTGGTATCACTGAGAATTACGCTCGAGAACGCCAGATTGTCCGCCAACGAGTAGCCCTGCGCGTAATCAACATACTTGCTGCGCTGCGCCTGGTCGCTGTCAGGATTCAGTAGCGCGCGCCCAAATAGGTAGGGATGCGGTACGCTTATAATCACCAGACCATCAATCACATCCGGGTGCTGCATACCCAGAACCCAGGCGATGCCACCGCCAAAGTCATGTCCCACTACGGTTGCAGACTCATACCCAACACAGTTGATCAATTTGCGTAGTTCATATGCAATTTCGAGGAAATCGTACTCCTCGACAATATCAGGAGACGACGAATAGCGATGACCTTTCAGGTCGAGCGCCAACACATGGTACTGATTGCCGAAGTAATCCAGCTGTTCTTCCCAGGCATTGGCAAATTCCAGAAAGCCATGCAAGAACACCACCAGCTTCGTAGCACCGGGCGGACGACGCTCCAGTGCGTAGTAGCTCCAGATATTGCCGTCAACATCTTCCACATCAATCTGGCGCTGATCGAAACTTTGGTCCCACGCACCCACGTTACCGCTTTCCAGTCGCTCTACGTCGGCTGCGTTCGGCTCGAAATCCCGGATCGCGCATGTACCCAGCGCCAGCGCGGCAGTGGGCAGGCAGGCCAGTACCAGAACAAGCATCGATGCAAATCTGATTATGGTATTCATCACTGTGCTCCCGAGTTGGATGGCAGCAGAGTGCGACGATGGCTAACAACCTGCCATCCCCCGATCGGGGGAGGGGCGTCAAACCACGCCCTGTGCCAACATTGCGTCGGCCACTTTGACAAAGCCTGCGACATTCGCACCGACCACATAATCAATTGCAGTCTTGCCATCCTGCGCGCCGTGGTGCACACAGGCGGCGTGAATCTTGTGCATGATCACACGCAGCTGCGCATCCACTTCCTGACTGCTCCAGCTGGTGCGCAAGGTATTCTGGGTGATCTCCATGCCGCTGACCGCGACGCCGCCAGCGTTGCCCGCCTTGCCGGGCGCAAACGCCACGCCGGCAGCGCTGAACAGTTTGATCGCTTCAAAGGTGCAAGGCATATTCGCGCCCTCTGCCACTAACTTGCAGCCATTGTCGATCAGCATTTTCGCCGCCTTGCCGTCCAGCTCATTCTGGATCGCACAAGGCAAGGCGATATCGCCATGCAAGTACCAGGGCGTCTTGCCGGCGTGATAGTTAGCCTCCGGCCAGCGTGATTCCAGCTCCGCCAAACGGCCGCGCCTTTCCTGCTTCAGGTCGGCAATGGTTTGCCAGTGTTCAATCTTCATGCCGTCACGAAACACCAGCACACCGTCACTATCCGACAGCGTGATCACCTTTGCGCCTTCGGCAATGGCTTTATAGGCCGCATACAGCGCCACTGTGCCGCTGCCAGACACCAGTACTTTCTGATCTGCCAGAGGACGGCCGTACAGCTCGAGCATCTCCAGTACAAAATAAATCAGGCCATAGCCCGTGGCTTGCGGGCGAATCAGACTGCCGCCATAACTGGCCGCCTTACCTGTAAGCACCGGTGCAAACTCACCGGCAAGTTTCTTGTAGGCGCCAAACAGATAGCCTATTTCGCGTTCGCCCACACCGATATCGCCCGCCGGAATATCCCAGTTGGCACGAATATATTTTCTCAGCTCCATCATGAATGCCTGACAGAAGCGCATCACTTCACCGTCAGAGCGTCCGCGCGGATCAAAGTCCGCGCCGCCCTTGGCACCACCCATGGGCAAGGTGGTGAGAGAATTCTTCAGCGTCTGCTCGAATGCCATAAACTTCAGCACGTCCTGATTGACGCCGGGATGAAAGCGCAGACCGCCCTTGTACGGACCAATGGCGCTGTTCATTTGTACGCGCATGCCGCGATTGACCTGCACCTGATTCCTGTCATCCACCCAAGGCACACGAAACTGGATAATGCGTTCCGGCTCGATCAGTCGCTGCAACAGGCCCTGCTCCTGATAACGACTGTTTGCCATGACAAATGGCCAGATACTGTGCGCCACTTCTGCCACCGCCTGATGAAAGAATGGCTGGTATGGATCACGTTGTTCGACCTGTGCCAGAAACTCTTCCAGTGTTTGCATCATCACTCCTGTGTCGCTGCCCGCGTAACGTGGCGGGCATAGAGGGCATAACTGAGCGCCAGCAGGATCGCGATCCCGCCCGGCACCAGCAACGCGCTGACTGCCAGCACGTTGTAGAGGGCGGCACCGATGCTGCCGCCGAGGACAAAGCCGGCAATGATCAACAAGTACAGCAATGCACGTCGACGATCGAAAGCTTGCCCGCGTAATCGCAAGCCCAACATGATGCCCAGATCAGTAAACAGGCCCGTGACATGGGTGGTGCGGATCAGCGCGCCGCTGTAGGTAGTCACCAGCGCGTTCTGTAAACCGCATGCTGCGGAGGCGAGATAATGTCCGCTCAACATGCCTTGTTTCAACAGCAGCGCCGCCACGATCAGCAACCCGCCTTCGAGTAATAGCGCCACACTGTAGTGCCGCCCGAGTTTCAACGCAGTGTTCCCCAGCAGCACTCCGCTAAGTACAGCACCAAGCATAAAACTGAGAAGCACGCCGGCAAGATGCCAACCTGCTGAGGCATCTTGCAGAAGTTCGACGCCGAGCATGGTCGCCGTACCGGACAAGTGCGACACCGACTGGTGCTGGAATCCCAGCAGGCCGACGGCATTCACGATGCCCGCCAACGCAGCCAGCAGCAAAGCACCGGTTTCCACCCAACGGGGCAGTTTTGAAATCATGGCATTCCTTTGTTAACGAGTACGCATTCGACCGGCGAGCGCACAGACGACCTTAGCGCAATTCACGCATAAACAGCGTGCGCAGCCATTGATGTGCCGCATCATTATCCTGATCGCGATGCCAGTAGAGATACAGTGCCATCGCCGGCAGCGCCACCGGCAATCGCCGGATCAGAAAGCGTTGTCCGTCTGCCAGACGCTGCGCCAGCATCTCGGGCAGGGTCAACAACAGGTCGGTGGCGGCCACCACCTCCAGCGCCGCCTGATAATGCTGGCAACGCAACGCCAGTGTGCGCAGGTAACCGGCCTGGGCCAGACCAAAGTCTTCCAGACCTGGCCCGCGCCGGCGTGACGACACCAGCACATGTCTGGCCGCCAGATAACGCTTGAGCGTCAGCCCGCCCGCAGCAAGCGGATGATCGCGACGCATCAGCACCACCAGCGGCACCTCCAGCAATGCCTGCTGACGAATGTCGTCGCCGGTGGGCAGCTGCACGTCCATGGCCAGATCCAGCCGCCCCGCCGCCAGCTCCTGCACCATGTCACGACGCGCCACGGTCAGGGAGCTGATGTCGATGCCCGGCGCCTGCTGCTCGAGGTACCGGATCAGGGGCGGCAAAATGCAGGCCTCCAGGCCGTCACGCAGCCCCAGACTGAAGCCACGGCGCGCGGTGGCGGGATCAAACGCACCCTCCCCGGCCAGACAATGCTGCAGGCCGGACAGCGCCTCGCGCACCGGCTCCGCCAGCGCTCGCGCCCGTGGCGTCGGCACCATCTGGTTGCCGCGGCGCACAAACAAGGGATCCTGCAGGCGATCGCGCAGCCGACCCAGGGCATGGCTGACCGCTGGCTGGGTCAGGTTCAAGCCACGGGCGGCGCGGCTGATGCTGCCTTCGCGATAGATCGCCTCGAACACCACGAACAGGTTCAGATCGAGTCTGGCTAAATTATTTTCATGCATAGTGTGAGATAAACACTATTCATTGGATTAATTCAAGCGCCGTCGCCACACTCTCTATCCTCGCATCGCCATCGTCGGCCCCGTCCGCAGGGCGATACCACCCTTGCCGCCAGCAGGAGATCAGGATGGACTTCTCTCACTCAGCCAAAGCCAGTGATTATCTGGAGCGCGCCCGACGCTTTATCAATGAAGAAATCCATCCGCGCGAACAGGCCTACCACCATGAACTGCAGGGTCTGAATGACCGCTGGGTAGTGTTGCCGATCATTGAGGAATTGAAACAGAAGGCACGTGATGCCGGCCTGTGGAACCTGTTTCTACCCGACGACAAGCTCGGCGCCGGACTGTCGGTGAGCGAGTATGCGCCGATCGCCGAACTCACCGGGCAGTCCGCCATTGCACCGGAAATTTTCAACTGCAACGCGCCGGACACCGGCAATATGGAAGTGCTGTACCACTACGGTAGCGAAGAGCAAAAGCAACAATGGTTGAAGCCGCTGCTGGACGGCAAGGTACGCTCGGCGTTCTGCATGACCGAACCGGCGGTTGCGTCATCCGATGCCACCAATATGGAGGCCACCGCCGTCATCGATGGTGACGAAGTCGTACTCAATGGTCGCAAGTGGTGGAGCACCGGCATCGGTCACCCCAATTGCGAAGTGATCATCTTTATGGGGCTGACTGATCCATCGGCGCACCGACATGCGCAGCATTCGATGGTGCTGGTGCCAAAAAATGCGCCCGGCGTAAAGGTCGTGCGCATGCTGCAAACCATGGGCATGTATGACGAACCATATGGCCATGGCGAAGTCGAGTTCAACAATGTACGGTTGCCGAAGTCGGCGATCATCGCCGGCCCCGGTCGCGGCTTCGAGATTGCCCAGGGGCGTCTGGGCCCGGGCCGCATCCATCATTGCATGCGTCTGATCGGACTGGCGGAAATGGCGTTGAAGCTGGCCTGCGAACGTGCCACCACACGCGTTGCGTTTGGCAAGCCAATTATCAATCTGGGCGGCAATCGCGAGCGCATTGCCGACGCCCGTATCGCCATCGAACAGGCGCGCCTGCTGGTGCTCAAGGCGGCATGGCTGATTGACACCAAAGGCGTGTTTGCCGCAATGAGTGAGATTTCCCAGATCAAGGTGGTGTGCCCGAATATGGCACAGCAGGTGATCGATATGGCGATGCAATTGCATGGCGGCGGCGGCATGAGCAATGACTTCCCGCTGGCGCCAGCCTGGACCATGGCGCGCGCCCTGCGTCTTGCCGATGGCCCGGACGAAGTGCATCGCGGTCTGGTGGCAAAATTTGAATTGATGAAATACAAGCACTGAACTGTTCACTGCAGGAGCCAGCCTGCCGGGGAAGACATTTCCGCCTGCGGCGGGTTCGCCAGCAGGCTGGCTCCTGCAGGTCCATTATTTGAGGAAAATATAATGAGCGAACGCATTCTTATCACCGGTGGCGCATCAGGACTCGGCAAGGCACTGGCGGAGCAGTATCTGAAACGCGGTGACAAGGTACTGATTACCGACATTCATGCTGAACGCGGCGAGCAGACGGTATTCGAGTTGCGTCGCCACGGCGATATTCATTTCAAGGTAGCGAATACCACGCTTGATGAAGACTGGACCAGCCTGGTCGAGTGGGTCGAGAAGCATTGGGGCGGCATTGATGTGCTGGTGAACAATGCTGGCGTCGCCGCCGCCGGACGTATCGACACCATGTCGATGGCGGACTGGGAATGGATCATCGACATCAATCTCAAGGGTGTGGTGCGCGGCTGTCGCGCCTTTACGCCGATGATGAAGAAGCAGGGCTCTGGCCAGTTGGTGAATATTGCCTCTCTTGCCGCTGTCGCCAACGCGCCGACCATGAGTTCCTATAATGTCACCAAGGCCGGCGTGGTATCACTGTCGGAAACCCTGCGGCATGAACTCGCGCCGTACGGAATTGGTGTCACCGTCGTCTGCCCAAGTTTTTTTCAGACCAACCTGGCAGACACCATGCGCAGCTCCGAACAAGGCATGGATTCAACCGTGCGCAAATTGCTGGCCGGCGGCAAACTCAGTGCCGAGCAGGTAGCCAACAAGATTGTGCGTGGTGCCAGCCGCAATACCTTTATGGTGTTACCGCACATCGAAGGCAAAGCCCTGTACCTGATCAAGCGCTATGTGCCATTTCTGTATAATCGCGGTCTTGCCGACGCCGGACGCCGCCTGAAGAACAAACTGGAACGTAACGCATGAGCAACACCGCCCTGCTCGACAGCGCCAAAGCCGTTCGCGAGGGTGAGTCGTTTGATGTGGCGCGTACCGATGCCTGGCTGAAACAGCAACTGCCCGACCTGGCGGGTGTTCCTGACGTTACCCAGTTTTCCGGCGGCGCCTCCAACCTGACTTATCTGCTTCAGTATGAAAACCGCGAATTGATTCTGCGCCGCCCGCCCTTTGGTCACATTGCCAAGGGTGCGCACGACATGGCGCGAGAATTCGCCGTGCAGAAAGCACTCAAGCCTGTATATCCAGCGGTGCCGGAGATGGTGGCACTGTGTCAGGACAGCACGGTGATGGACTGCGATTTTTATGTCATGGACCGCATTGTCGGCATCATTCCACGCGCCAATCTGCCGCGCGGACTGGCGCTGACGCCGCAGCAAACCCGCGACCTTTGCCTTGGCGTAATCGATAAATTGATTGAACTGCATCTGGTCGACCACAGCGCTGCGGGACTTGAGCAGCTTGGCAAGGGCTTTGGTTATGTCGAGCGTCAGATTGGCGGCTGGAGCGGCCGCTATGGAAAATCGAAAACCTGGAACGTCCCGGGCTGGACCTATGTGATGGACTGGCTGAAAGCGAATATGCCCGATGATATCGCCAACGTCATTATCCATAACGATTTCCGCTTCGATAATGTTGTGCTCGATATTGATAACCCGATGAACATTATCGGCGTGCTCGATTGGGAAATGGCGACATTGGGTGACCCGCTGATGGACCTTGGTAATTCACTGGCCTACTGGGTTGAAGCGGGTGACGATCGTCTGCAGCAATCCCTGCGCCGCCAGCCGACCCATTTGCCTGGCATGCTGACGCGCGCAGAAGTGGTTGAGTACTATTGCGACAAGACTGGCTTCAAGACAGACAACTGGACATTCTACGAAGTCTACGGGCTGTTCCGTCTGGCTGTGATTATCCAGCAGATCTATTACCGCTATCACCACAAGCAGACACGCAACCCGGCGTTCAAACAATTCTGGCTGGCCAACCATTACCTGCACTGGCGCAGCAAACGCGCGATCAAGCGCGCCAAATAATGACGGACACTTCATGGCAGCGATATATCTGATTCGTCATGGCCAGGCGTCCTGGGGCAAGCGTGATTATGACGCGCTGTCTGATCAGGGCGTTACTCAGGCGATGCTGTTGGGCAGCGCGCTGGCACAGCGCATTGATGGTCCGGCGCATGTCATCGTTGGCGGCATGCGGCGCCACCGACAAACTGCCGAGCGCGCACTCAAGGCCATGGGCATACCGCGACAGTGGCAGGAGGATGTGCGCTGGAACGAATATGACCATCAGGAACTGATCGTCAAACACAAGCCGCTGTACAAGAGTCGCACACTGATGCTTGCCGATCTGGCTCGTACACTGAGACCGAAAGAAGCGTTCCAGGAAATTTTCGAACAAGCATTGCATCGCTGGGTTGACCGTCAGTACGACCATGACTATCAGGAAAGCTGGCCCGCGTTCATGCAGCGTGTACAGCAAGGCCTGGAAGCGATTGCACAATCCGGACACAAGAATACGCTGGTTTTTACTTCCGGCGGCGCTATCAGCGCCGTGGTAAAGCAGCTCTGGAACATGCCAGACAGTGAATGGATGCGCCTCAACCGTGTCATTGCCAATGCCAGTATCACCAAAGTGGTGGTCGGCAAGCGCGGCATGCATCTGAGCACTTTTAATGAACACCCGCATTTTGAAGGCGAGCAGCGAGATCTGCTGACCTATCGTTAATAAGCAGTCAGGCAACCATACCTGACGTTACAGGGAGAGCGTGATGCGTAAAACCATTCTGATTACCGGTGCCAGCTCCGGACTGGGTCGCGGCATGGCGAAAGAGTTTGCCGCCATGGGACGCAATCTGGCGCTGTGCGCGCGGCGCACTGAACGACTCGAGGAATTGAAAAAGGAACTGGAGCAGAAGCATCCTGATATCAAGGTGTCCATCAAGGCACTGGACGTGCTCAACTACGATCAGGTATTCGAGGTGTTCAAGGCATTCCAGCAGGAACTTGGCAGCATCGACCGGGTGATCGTCAACGCCGGCATGGGCAAGGGCCAGCCGCTGGGCACCGGCTACTTTTATGCCAATCGCCAAACGGCGGAAACCAATTTCGTCGCCGCGTTGGCACAGTGCGAAGCGGCCATGGAAATTTTCCGCGCCCAGAACAGCGGCCATCTGGTCATGATCTCCTCCATGAGCGCCATGCGCGGCATGCCGAAGAACCTCACTACCTATGCCGCCACCAAGGCCGGTGTCGCGGCCCTCACCGAAGGCATTCGCGCAGAAATGCTCGGCAAGCCGATCAAGGTGACCACCATATACCCGGGCTACATCCGCTCGGAAATCAACGAAAAAGTGAAGAACACGCCGTTTATGGTGGATACCGAGACCGGCTGCCGACTGCTGGCGCACGCGATCGAGAAAGAACCGGCTCAGGCGAGTGTGCCGCGCTGGCCATGGGGGCCATTAGGCTTCCTGATGCGCAACCTGCCTCTCAAAATGGTCGCAAAGATGGGCTAAAGGCCTTTCACCGCCGCAGACGGCGCGCTACCCTGCCGCCGTCTTCCCTTATAACAAGAACGGTTTATGCGGTATTTCAAAGGATTGGCCGCCGCCCTCACCGCTGCGGCCCTGAGCCTGGGAGCACAGGCGTCCCAACACACCGACAACGACTGGCACCTGACCCAGGACGGTGTGTTTCGCGGCGACATCAAAACCTGGGATCGGGAAATTCCGGGTCAGCAGCTGAAGGCCTTTCGTGGCCGAATGGAAGTGCCCTACTCCCAGCTCGAAGTCATGGCGGTGCTCGCCGACATCGAAAACTTTCCGCGTTGGGTATTCCAGTGCAAGAGCGCGCAACACTACCGTGATATCGGCGACGATGTGGTCTATATCCGCATTGCCGGCATCTGGCCAGTGGATGATCGCGATGTCATCACCCGCACGCGCATCAGTCAGGATCCGCAGACACGCACCATCACCATTCATACCTGGGCAGACAATGATTTGCTTGCCGAACAGGAAAAGGCGGTGCGCATGCCCGAGTTCGAAAACATGTTCCTGCTGGAGCCACGACCGGATGGCTGGACGCGCATTACCTTCCAGACCTTTGCCGATCCCGGCGGCGCCATTCCCGACTGGCTGGCCAATATGGTGTCCACGCGCGCGCCCCTCGATACCTTGCGCGACATGAAAAAGCGACTGAAGAAAAAGCAGTATCACATTCGCGATTGGCAGGAATTGCCGTTCTCACTGCCCGGCATAGAAACCATGGTGTTCTCGAAGCGCCGCCCGCGCGGCTAACCCTCCCGAAGCGCCCCGTAGGAGCTTGCCTGCAAGCGAATAGGCGCTCGGCAAGGTCTGTTCGCCAGCAGGCTGGCTCCTACAAAAGACAATGCGCATTTCCCAACGCGTGCAGATGTCCGGGCCCGTAGGAGCTTGCCTGCAAGCGAATGAGCGGTCGGCGAGGCGGGTTCGCTTGCAGGCAAGCTCCTACGTGGGGGCATCTGTGAAGGCTGTACAGATTCGAAGCAGTTTCTTGCAACAAATTTTCAGAACATAAAAAAGGGCCCCCGAAGGAGCCCTTTTTATTTTCTGGAAACCCAGACCAATTACTTGGCGCTGGTGAATTCCGGGTAGGCTTCCATGCCGCACTCGGCAAGGTCGACACCTTCGTACTCTTCTTCTTCAGAGACACGCAGGCCCATAACTACCTTGAGGATGCCCCAGACGATCAGGCTGGTAACGAATACCCAGACAAAGATGGTCGCAGCACCGATCAACTGGCCAGTGAAGCTGACATCACCGTTGGTAACCGGAACCAGCAGCAGACCAAGCAGACCACAGGTGCCGTGGACAGAAATTGCACCCACCGGATCGTCGATCTTGAGCTTGTCCAGCGCCAGGATGGAGAACACCACCAGCACACCACCAGCCGCGCCGAACAGGGTCGCTTCCAGTGCAGTCGGCGTGGAAGGCTCAGCAGTGATCGCCACCAGGCCAGCCAGCGCGCCGTTGAGCAGCATGGTCAGATCGGCTTTGCCGAACAGGATGCGCGCAACAACCAGAGCAGCCACTGCACCACCTGCCGCAGCAGCGTTAGTGTTCAGGAACACCATCGCCACGGATGCAGAGTTGCTGATATCACCCAGCTTCAGTACGGAACCACCGTTAAAGCCGAACCAGCCCATCCACAGGATGAAGGTACCGAGCGTTGCCAGCGGCAGGTTGGCACCCGGGATCGGGTTGATCTGGCCGTTAGCGCCATACTTGCCCTTGCGAGCGCCAAGCAGCAGTACACCGGCCAGTGCAGCAGCAGCACCCGCCATGTGAACGATACCGGAACCGGCGAAGTCGCTGAAGCCAAGGTCGCCCAGCGTGTACATGCCAAACACAGAGCCACCGCCCCAGGTCCAGTTGCCTTCCATCGGGTAAATGAAGCCAGTCATGACCACTGCGAAGACCAGGAAGGCCCACAGCTTCATGCGCTCAGCGACCGCACCGGACACAATCGACATGGCGGTCGCGACGAATACGACCTGGAAGAAGAAGTCGGACGCACCAGCATAGATGGAACCGCCGCGGAAGCCGTCTTCGCGTGCTGCGAAGTCGCCCAGAACCGCGTCAGCATCTACATCAGCAATGCCTGACAGGAAGATTTCGCCGCCGTACATGATTGCGTAACCACACACCATGTACATGATGCAGGAGATCGCATACAGCGCGACGTTCTTGGTCAGAATTTCGGTGGTGTTTTTCGCACGCACCAGACCGGCTTCCAGCATGGCAAAGCCGGCAGCCATCCACATTACAAGTGCGCCACAGATCAAAAAGTAAAACGTATCTATGGCGTACTGAAGTTCGTAAACATTATTTTCCACGGTGAAACCCTCCGAATGGAAGCATCAAACTATTTGGTCTGGGATTCGCGACGGTTAAACCGCGTCTTCGCCAGTTTCCCCAGTACGAATCCGGATTGCCTGTTCCAGGGTGGTTACGAAAATCTTGCCGTCGCCAATCTTGCCGGTGTTCGCAGCTTTGGCGATGGACTCGATTACCTGATCCAGGGCGCTATCAGCGATAGCCACCTCGATCTTCACCTTGGGCAGAAAATCCACCACATATTCGGCACCGCGGTAGAGCTCGGTATGACCCTTTTGGCGGCCAAAGCCCTTAACCTCGGTGACCGTGATGCCCTGTACGCCGATCTCGGACAGTGCTTCACGCACGTCGTCCAGTTTGAACGGCTTGATAATGGCAGTAACAAGCTTCATGTCGGTCTCCTGATGGCTCGCGCCCAACGAGGCGCCTTACCGTTCCGTTTTGAGGCGCAGCCTCATCCCGTTCTGCAGAGGAATGCCCTCTGGTTGGCCACATATCGCAAGCTCTGTGCCAGCTTGGTGTATGCCTTTAAAATCAGCGCGTTAGAGCTTGCACTAATATTTGAACAAGGCGCAGCCCGACCAGCGTGGTGCACGCTTATTGGGCGCGCACCAAATCAGTGCTCTTCGTCTGAGCGCCTGACCCCGTGCTATTCTTGGCGCCTTCGCAGGGGACCCAAGCAATGAATGACCAACCTTTGATAGATCGCATCGTCGCCGAGTTGAGCCAGCGCCTGCCTGCCGGGATCGGCCAGCTGCGCGGCGAGGTGGAAGCCAACGCCAGAGCGGTGCTGCGCGAGGCCATCAGCCGTCTGGACCTGATCACCCGGGAAGAATTTGATGTCCAGCAGCAGGTGCTTGGACGCACCCGCGCCAGGCTGGAACAGCTTGAGCAGGCGGTGTCAGAACTGGAGCGCCAGTTGGCCGACCAGTGATGCGTTCGCTGTTTTTACTGCTGTGCAGTCTGGCGGCGCCCGGTGTGGGCGCCGCATCGCTGTTTGAGGCGGTCTGCGATGGTAATGCCGCCATTGAGGCCGCGCTCTCAAATGGTGCACCCACAGATGAGATCAATGCGGCCGGAGAATCTGCCCTGCACCGGCTGTTTCGCTGCGGTGTGGCCGCCGAGGATCCGGCGTTTCACCACAGCGCCAGGCTGCTGCTGGATGCCGGCGTCCCGCGCGATCAGATTGACCAGCAGGGCCGGACCGCCCTGCACGCAGCGCTCGAGTCTGTGGCCGGCCGGGCCCAGGCCGTGAACCTGTACGTCGATGGCGCACGGCTGCTGCTGGCCCGAGGCGCCTTGCCCGATCTGGCGGACATCAAGGGCGTGACCCCCTTGCACCTGGCGGCCGCCGAGCCCAACGCCACCGTCACCCAGTTACTGCTGGATCTGGGCGCAGACCCGCAGAAAAAGGATCAGCAGGGCTACACGCCGTTGTGGTATGCCGCCGCCAGTGACGACAACCTGGATACCTTTGCGCTGCTGCTGGCGCGCAGTGACGCCGACAGCGATAACGCCCTGCTGATCGAACTGGCGCAACAGTCGGCGCGACTCGGACACACCGACAAGCTCAACCTGCTGCTGCAGCAACTGCCTGAACTGACACTGGATACGGACACCGCCAGTCGCCATCTCGGCCAATCACTGTGGCAAGGCGCGCCCTTGCCGGTACTGGAGCGATTGGTGGCCGCTGGCGCCGATCCGGCCAGCCTGCAGACGCTGGAACTACGCGATCTGGCCTGGCGGCTGGCCATGCTTGGCAAACCGGATGAGCTCAGCTGGCTGCTCGCGCAAGGCTGGGATCTGTCGCTGCTGCCCAACAGCGGCTATCCAAGCCTCTACTTTGCCGATGCCGATGCCGTCAAACTGCTGCTCAGCGCCGGCGCCGATCCGAACCAGCGCGGCGATGTCAGCGGCACCGTGCTGGTGCCCACCGCCGCTGCCAATGCTGAATACCCTGACGCCGAATCTGTCCGCAGCGAGGCGCGCGCGCAACAGCTGCTCGCCGCCGGTTACCGTCCGCACAGCGACGCCCAGTCACAGAGCGACTTGCAGCTGGCCGTCCGTAGCGATGATCTCTGGCTGGTGCGTACATTGCTCGAGCGCACGCCCGCCAGTGACAAGACCCTCGACCTGCTTGTGCCGGTGGCCTTGCAACGCGGCCGCCTGCCAGTAGTACAAACGTTGTTGCGACAGCGCCCTGACATGCAGCCGCTGCCCGCACACTGGCTTACCGATTATCTGCTCAAGCCCGAACCTTCGGCGGTGCTGGTAGAAGCCCTGCTGGTGGCCGGCGTGGATGCCAACAGCCTGCACAGCAGTGGCGACCCAGCGTTATTGTTGGCCGCGCGTCGACAACTGTGGCCGCTGGTGTCGTTGTTGCTGCGCTATGGCGCCGACCCGGCGCTGAGCAACGCTCAGGGCTGCACCTTGCGCTGTTATGAATGGTCGATGCCGGAGGCGTTGCAGCAACAACTGGCGCCGGATGCCGAGCAACCCTGGCAATGGCCGGAAATCAACAACCGGCCCAGCGCGTTCTTCGCGCTGGCGTTGGCGCCGCTGCTGGTGTTGTGGTTGATCACACTGGCCTGGCGGCTGGCGCTGCAGCGCGCACTCTGGTCCGCGTCACTGTGGCTGCTGGTATCCGGATTCAGTGCCGTGCTGGTGGGCGGCGCATTGTTTTTCCAGTGTGCACCCTGTGTGTTGGCGGCGGCGCAATGGCAAATCGCCTTGACCGCGCTGATCGCTGTACTCGGTTACGGCCTCTGTGTCGGCGCCGCGCTTATGCGGCGCGCCAACGAGTCAGCCTGAAACGCTTACCGCAAGGCAGTTGTACTGCGGCCATCACTGCAAGCCTTGCTCTGAAAACCGCTGCAGAAACTGCAGGCGTTGTTGCGCCTGCGCATCTACGTAAGGCTCATCGCTGTAGCGATCGAGACTGAAACCGGCAACCTCGTAAGCATCCTTGATCGCACTGCCGTATCCACTGCTGTCTCCGGGCCAGGATGAACTGCGCACGATATCGAAATCCGTCAGTACATAGGGACCCGGCGCCTGCATCGCACGCAAGGTCTCAGCATGCACTTTCATCAAACCGACCGGCGCCTGCGCAGACAACATAAATGCGGCGTTGAGATGACTAACCGGATTGCCGGTCGCAGCGTCCATCAGATTTGCCTGCACGCGATAAAAACCTTCCTGATACACGTCAAAGTGCGCGGGAATAACCAGATTGGCGCCATCCACATAGGCGTCGGCCAGATAGCGCAAATCTGCACCGCTGCCATACAGACTGGTTAACGCCGTCATCGCTACCGATTTGCCGCTGAACAACTGCAAATTGGCCAGCGCCACCACTTCGCCAGCACCTGCCGCCGCAAGCAGCTCGGCTGGCAGCACGCCTTCAAACACCTGCACATTTGATCTCGCCGCGCTCGCCTGCAGCCTGATCGCTGCCGTGCGGGTGTCGCCATTGCGCAAGGATACTTCCACTGTCGCCACCAGCGGTGTCGGTGACGCGGCCAGCACACGCACTGGTAACGGCTGACGCAAATCATTGATGGACTGATTAAGCTCAATCGATACCTGCAGATCCGGCACGCCGTCTACCGGCACCTCATCGGGCACAAAGGCGCGCGGATGCAACATTTGCCAATCGTCTTCGCTAAGTGGTTTCGAGTATGACGGGAAACGCATGGACTCTCTGTAGGCGTCGGCGATTTGCGCCAGTTGCTGCTTCATCGGATTCGCCGGCGCATCGTGCATTGGTGCGTGTGTTACCTGCGCCGTGTCTGGCGTCTTCCCGGACGACGCTTCGGTTGCGTCAGGTTGTACCGCCGCAACGTCAACGCTGATATGGCGCTCTTCAACGGCATTGACTCGCCATAACAGCAATGCAACCACCAGCACGCCTGTCACCGTAACGGCGATAACAGATAATTTTTTCATCGCGTTACTCCGTCATCCACAGGTCAGTCACAGAGTGCTAGCGCTGTCCGCTGTCGCCAGCAGCAAAAAAGGCCCGGCGCACATGCCGCCGTATGTGGGCGAACCATGGACCGGGCCAGTCGTCGTACTTTGAGGAAGATCAGTTATTCAGGGTGTTGTAGATCAGCACTGACATGGCGGTGCTGCCGGAACCGGAGACGTACTGCCAGGTGCCGGTTTCAGTGAACAGATCCCACCAGGGCGCGGTGACCGTTTTCGTTCTGGTGGCAAAGTCGACATTCAGGCCGGCATTGAAATTGTTCATCACATAAGTGACTTTGCCTTGCGGCGTGTCCGAGGTGATCTGGAAATGATCGTAGTGTTTGGACATCAGCACCGGATAGTGATTCGGCATCAGACCGCCCGGACCAAACTCCCACTCGCGTTTGCCATCGTAGGCGACACTGGAAGAGCAGCTCTCATATGGATAGGGCGCTGCGGCACCGCAGCTGGAATGCGCCGGCACCACGGTATCATCAGCACCGCGAATAATTGTTTTGGTTACCGTACGCACTTGACCCATACCCAGTTCCATCAAGTCCCCGCCGGCACCTGAAAAGCGCAGGCGCGGCACATCTTCCGGCCAGTTGGCATGACTGCGCGCCTTGTTGGTGGCCAGATCGCGAATCACTCCCAGCTGATCAAGTGCCAGATCCTGCAGACGAATATTCCACATCATATTGATGGCCCAGATCCATTCGGCGGTGACTGCGCCACCGCTGACGGCCAGCACCGCAACATCAGCGAGATCGGTACCACCACCCGCACCCGCCAGATCCAGCGTCGCAACAATGTTCAGGGGCTGCAGACCCGCGGCGGTCAACCAGGCCTCCTGGTTGGCAATAAAATAGCGACTAACCAGATCACCGGTGGAGTGCGTCACCAATACGCAGCCCACCTTGCACACGCCACGACGGGAAAGATCACTGGCCTGCTCGAACACCATCTCGGCAATGCCACCCTCCAGCCGGTCAGCACCACTCCAGTTCAGATAGCCCTCAGCACGATCACGCCAGAACTGCCCAACCGAAAGTCGGGCCAGAACTTCTTCATCACTCGGGCGCAGCACGACATCATCGATGTGCAGACCATGCACCAGAATCATGTTGTACCCGGCAATCTGGGCGCCAGACAGGGAAGGCAGACACAGCAGCGCTAACAGCGTTAGCAGGGACAGGCGGATCGTGTGCATGTTGTTGTCCTCTCGACTTTTTTATTGGCGTTGCCAGTGCCACAAAAAAGTGTGCGCACACGGCATATCGGTTCGTCGCGGAGCCCAAGGTAGCGCTCGGATCAGGACGAAACTCGCCAATCCACTAGCAAAAAGCGCCAGTGGCCTGTCGGGAATCCGGTAATGGCCCATGTTGCAGGGCAGCGGCACGCAGAACGCGCGTCGCAGGCATCGAGAGGGATGCGGGCAGCTTCGGGCTGCCTTCACCCTGCAGCGAAAATGAATGTCTACTTCAGGCTGGTGCGGTACGCGGCAAGGCAGGCAGAAAGTGTGGCCTGCGTACTTTGCGTGACGGGGACTTAAGCGGGTGCGTGTCGCTATTGCAGCGACACGCTGACGGTTTCGGCCTCGTAGGGAGTGAGGTGCTGTGCGGTCCAGATGGGGCCGCAATTGCTGGCCACGTGCGCCGCGGCGGAACGCGCCGCTGACTGCTGAATCGATCCGTTGTAGCTGGAAACGAACGTCAGGGCGTCGGGCGAACAGGACACGGCATTGAGCACATCACGGGTAATCCAGGCACGCGGGTGATTGGTCTGGTCGAGCTCATGTACCAGCGCCCAGCGCGACGCCAGTTGCTCAACCTGTTCGCCCATCGCCTGCACGCCCTGATACATGCCTTGCAACCAGGCCTGGCACAGGTCGCTGTTGGCGTCATCGACACAGGCCGCTTGCACGCGTTGCTGGAGGGACAGGTACTTGTTCAACTGACGCTGCTCGGCAGAATCCGCATGCAGGATGCTGAGGGGCAACAGACTGACAACAATAACGCTGAAGGCTCGCATGACATCACTTCCCTGAGATAGTGGCAGCGCCTGACTCCGTGGCGCTGATCTGATAGCAAGGACACAGCATCCTACGTGATTGCCTGATCAAACAATGGACGATTTCCTACATTCACGTCGTCAATTCGGCCCAAAAGCGTAACAGCCGTAAACGCAATCCCGCCGTGCCCACCAAAATCAAGCAGTTGCTTTTACGCGCCGCGGTTAACGCCGGCTGGCAAATTCTGGTCACGCCCGCGTACCAGCCGACGAGCGGCAGGCTGACAGGCGCCGGTTACGTCTACCGCTAGGCTTCCGGTTCGCCATTTAACGGAACGCGACATGGGCATTTCAGCGCTGTACACCCGCGCCCAACGCGGCGTGGACGCCCCGGCAGTGCGGGTCGAAACCCACCTCGGACCCGGGTTACCCGGTTTCACTATCGTCGGGCTCCCCGAAACCGCCGTGCGCGAAAGTCGCGAGCGGGTACGCTCGGCGCTGGTCAACAGCGGCTTCCAGTTCCCGCAGCAACGCATCACCGTCAACCTGGCACCGGCTGACCTGCCAAAATCCGGCGGCCGATTTGATCTTGCCATTGCATTGGGCATCCTGGTCGCCAGCAAGCAACTGCCTGAACGCGACGCGGCGGAAGAATATCTTGGTGAATTAGCCCTTGATGGCATGATCCGGCCGGTACAAGCGGTGCTGCCCGCAGCGCTGGCCTGCACCAGCGCCGCACGCACGTTGATCGTGCCGGACGCGAACGCCGTCGAGGCCAGTCTCAGCCGAAGCACTCGCGTACTGGCGGCGAATACCTTGCTGCAGGTATGCAGTCATTGGCGTGGCATTGAACAACTCCCGCTGATGCAGGCACCTGACATAACCACGTCACCGCCAGCGACGAACCTTTGCCTGTCACAAGTTGGCGGCCAGCAACATGCGCGACGCGCACTGGAAATAGCCGCCAGCGGCGGGCACTCGTTGCTGATGAGCGGGCCACCCGGCAGCGGCAAAAGCATGCTGGCCAGCCGACTACCCGGTTTGCTGCCGGCACTCTCCGAAACACAGGCGCTGGAAGTCGCCGCCATCCATTCGCTGCACCAACCTCGACAGCCGGACCAGTTCCTGCAGCGGCCGTTTCGTGCGCCACACCACACGGCATCCGCGGTGGCACTGGTGGGCGGCGGCCAAACACCCAGGCCCGGAGAAATATCGCTGGCGCACAGGGGTGTACTGTTTCTGGATGAGTTGCCGGAGTTCGATCGACATGTGCTGGAAGTGCTGCGCGAACCGCTTGAAACCGGCAGCGTCAATATTGCCCGGGCGGCGCACTCGACACGCTTTCCTGCACAGTTCCAGTTGATCGCCGCCATGAATCCCTGTCCATGCGGCTTCCTGGGTGACCCGGAAAAGGGCTGCGGATATCACTGTGAAAAAGCACGGCGCTATCAGGCGCGCCTTTCCGGCCCGTTTCTGGACCGCATTGATCTGCAAATCGACGTGCGCGCGGTGACGGCGACGGAACTGCTGTCTGCGGCACCGGGTGAATCCAGCCACAAGGTTCGCATGCGTGTATGCGCCGCGCAGCAGCGACAACTGCAGCGCCAGCAAAAGCTCAATGCGGAACTCACCACCGACGAACTGAAACCGATCATAGAGGACCACCGACACTGGCTGATCACCGCGATGGAACGCCTGGGTATTTCTGCGCGTGCCTTACATCGCCTGACACGTGTTGCCCGCACACTGGCCGATCTTGATCAGGCTGATTCGGTGCAACCGTCGCACCTGCACGAAGCACTCAGTTTTCGTATCGGCCAGTAGCGGCTTACAAGGTTGAGCACAGGTGAGCGCCGTCCACCGGCACCGCCGCACCGCTCATATAGCGCGACGCATCACTGGCCAGCAGCAATAACGGCCCATCCAGATCCGGCAGCTCGCCGAGGCGTTGATACGGCACGCGCTTGATCATCTTCTGGCCATGCTCGGTCTGGAAAAATTCGCGATTGATGTCGGTAATAAAATATCCGGGGCAGATAGCATTGCAACGAATGCTGTGGCGGGCGTAATCCAGTGCAATGGATTTGGTCAGCTGCACCACGCCCGCCTTGGAGGCCACGTACGGCGGCAACTGGTTACCCACTCGCAGGCCCAGTACAGATGCTATGTTGACGATATTCCCGGGCACACCTCGCTGACGCCAGCGCTGGATTGCGCATTTGCTCACCGCCCAGACCCCCTTGAGGTTGGTTTCGATCACCGCATCCCAGTCGTCCTCGCTCAGGCCGTCCAGCGTGCCGACGCGGTTGATGCCGGCATTGTTGATCACCACATCGATATCCGGCATGGCCGCGAATGCCCGCTCGACACTGGCGTAGTCGGCCACATCCATCACCACTATGTGAGCCTGCCGCCCGATCGCGCGCACCGCCTGTGCGGTCTGCTCCAGCTTGTCTGCACGGCGCGCGGCCAGCACCAGATCTGCGCCTGCACCAGCCAGCACCTCGGCGAAATGGGCACCGAAGCCACTGGAGGCGCCGGTGATCAGTACGGTTTTGCCATCAAGTCGGAACAGGTCGCTCATGCAAACTCCAGCATCACTAGTCACTATTGTCGGGCAAGGCTACCGCAGCCATGCCGGTGACGACAGCCACGATTGCGCCGGAATCGGCGCTGCATTGACAGCGGGTACTTACCGCAGAAAAAACCGCGGCCCTCCCGACCAGCAAGACTGGAGGCCAGACGCACGACTGGTATGATGGCCGCCCGATCCGAGAGGCCGCGCAGTGAACGACCTGAATCCCCGCCAGCTTGAAGCCGCCCGCTATGCCGATGGCCCGTTGCTGGTATTGGCAGGCGCCGGCTCCGGCAAGACCAGCGTCATCACCCGCAAGATTGCCTGGCTGATTCAGGAGCGCGGCATGAACGCGCGCAATATTGCTGCCGTGACCTTTACCAACAAGGCCGCACGGGAAATGAAGGAAAGGGTCGGCAAGCTGGCGACACGTGACCAGGTGCGCGGCCTGATCGTGTCTACCTTCCACAACCTTGGGCTACGCATCCTCAAGCAGGAAATGGCCGCCACGGGTTTGCGCCGCGGCTTCTCCATTCTGGATCAATCCGACAGCAAGGAACTGCTCAAGGATCTGCTCTTCCGTGGCGAGTCAGAACGGGATGTGCAGGCGGTGGACTATATCCAGCACCGCATTTCGCAGTGGAAGAACGACCTGATTTCATCCGAACAGGCGCCGTCGTTGGCGGAGACCGATGATGATGTTCGCGCCGCCCTGATCTACGCCGACTACAACCGCATGCTGCGCGCCTGTAATGCGGTGGACTTCGACGACCTGATCCAGCTGCCGGTGGAGATGTTCCGCCAGCAGCCACAGATTCTGGAGAAGTGGCGCAACCGCATTCGCTACATGCTGGTGGACGAATATCAGGACACCAACAGTGCACAGTACGAGCTGGTGAAGTTACTGGTGCAACCGCTGGGCAAATTTACCGTGGTCGGCGACGACGACCAGTCGATCTACGCCTGGCGCGGTGCGCGCCCGGAAAACCTGGCGCAACTGCAACAGGACTTTCCGGAGCTGAAAGTGGTGAAGCTGGAGCAGAATTATCGCTCCACCGGTCGCATCCTCAAAGCTGCCAACGCGGTAATTGCCAACAACCCGCACGTGTTCGAGAAAACGCTGTGGTCCGATTACGGCTATGGCGATCCGATCCGCATGGCGACGCTGCGCAGTGATGAGGCCGAAGTTGACTGGATTGCCAGCGACATCATGCATCGGCGCCTGACGCGCGGCTACAAGTGGTCAGACTTTGCCGTGCTCTACCGGGGCAACTTCCAGTCGCGCCTGCTGGAAATGAAACTGCAGACCATGCAGATCCCGTACAAGGTATCTGGCGGCCAGAGCTTTTTTGCCCGCACCGAAATCAAGGACCTGATGTGCTACCTGCGCCTGCTGGTCAATCCCGATGATGACAACGCCTTTCTGCGCATCATCAATACACCACGCCGTGAGATCGGCCCGGCAACGCTGGAGAAGCTCGCCACCTGGGCGGCGCGGCGCCAACAAGGCATGTATCACGTCGCTGACGACTTTGCCTTGCAGGACATGGTCGGAGCCAAACCTGCGCAACGGCTGAACGAATTCAAGAGCTGGCTCGATGCCAAACGGCAATTCTGTTTCAGTGAAAACAGCCTGCAGGCAGTCAAGGAATTGATTACCGACATGGACTATGAGGGCTGGGTGGCGCAGCAAGCGAGCAATCCACGCATCGCAGAGAAACGTATCGAGAACGTCTGGCAGCTGGTCAAAAGCATTGAGCGCATGCTCGATAAAGACGAGGACAGTGATCTCGAATCGGTGATTGCCAAGCTGGTGCTGATCGACATGCTTGAGCAACAGGATGAAGAAGACAACTCCGATCGCGTTCAGCTGCTGACACTGCATGCCTCCAAGGGGCTGGAGTTCCCGCACGTCTATTTGATGGGCGTTGAAGAAGAGCTGCTGCCACACCGCAGCAGCATCGAAGAAGACAACATTGTTGAAGAACGCCGGCTGATGTATGTCGGCATTACCCGCGCGCGCCAGACGCTGGCGATGACGCAGGCCATGACACGCAAGCAGTACGGCGAGAAGATTGACACGTCACTGAGTCGTTTTATCGATGAAATGCCACAGGAAGATCTGGAGTGGATTGGCGAAGGTGCGCCGCAGGACGACGGCAAGAATGAACAGGTCGCCGAAGATACGCTGGCGGCGTTGAAGGCAATGCTGAGCGATTGAACGCGGCGTGATGGCACGCCAGCGTTTCGCTTTGTTGGTGCGGTTATCGACCGCGTGGGCGTTGGGTGCGGGACGGGCGCGGGTGCTCAAAAGCGGCCCGGATGAGGCCAGTCTCGATCCGCCTTTGGCGGTTCGCTTGCGGGCAAGCTCCTACACAACATCGTGCTTGTATGGGACAGCGCAGGACAAATAAAAAAGCCGGCTTGCGCCGGCTTTTTTATTCTTTGCAGAGGTTACTTGCTGTTCTTGATCATGTACTCAACGGCCGCAGTAATTTCTTCATCGGAGCAGCTGGCACAGCCGCCCTTGGCGGGCATGGCGTTGAAGCCGAGGATCGCGTGCTTGACCAGGGTTGACTCACCCTTCGCCAGACGTGACTTCCAGCCAGCAACATCGCCCACTTTCGGCGCGCCCAGCACACCGCTGGAGTGACAGGCCGCGCAAGCAGCACCGTAGACTTCTTCACCGCCGCGTGGTCCGCTGGCCACTTCTTCGCTGGCACTGCCGCACTCTTCGCCTTCGACACATACTGAGCCGACCGGCTTCAGACGCTCGGCGGTGGCGCGATCGCTGAATACCGAACGCTCTCCCAGCGGATACGGGGAAATTTCCTTGGTGCTCTGACCCGCTACCAGGCCGCCAGATACGAAAACGAGGGATGCTACCAGCATCGGGAACAGCTTATTCACGTTAATCACCTCAGATATCGGGAACGCCGCTCAGGCGTGGACGGCGCGCATTATAACCATGACCGCCGTGGAATACACGTGATCGTCAGCTTTCGCCTTCCACCAGGTGCAGCTGCGGCAGCAGCAGGGTAAAGCGGCTGCCCTCGCCTTCACAGCTGTCCACCAGCATGCTGCCGCCGTGGCGCTCACTGACCACCTTGACGAAGCGCAGGCCCAGCCCGGCGCCGCGTTCCTTGCTGGCGGCCTTGTTGGCGGATCGGGTGTAGCGCTCGAACAGCCGGTCGACAAACTCCGGCGCAATGCCGATACCACGGTCACGCACTTCGCAGCTGACCTTGCCGTCAGCGGCAGACAGGGTGACATCAATGCTGTTGCCGCGGTGGCTGTACTTGATGGCATTGGTGAGCAGATTCAGCACCAGCCGCTCGAGCAACTCATGGTTGCCTTTCACCCAGACGTCGGCGCGGGCGTCGTAGTGGAAGCGGATCTTCATGTCCCGCTCCGCCGCCTGCGGCTGGGCCTGCTCAATCGCGCTTTCGATCACCGGCAACATATCCAGCTCGGCCATCTCGAGCTGATCCAGCGCCTCGACCCGGGCCAGTTGCAGGAACTGCTCGGAGATACTCAGATTCTTGCGGGCATGCAACTCGATATTGTCGAGGAACTCGACAATCCCCTCGCCCTTGTCGGTATGGCGCATTTTTTCTGCCAAGGCGAGCACCGAGATCATCGGTGAGCGCAGATCATGAGAGAGAAAATCCAGCAGCTCGGTGCGTGTGCGCAGCGCACTCTTGATATCACTGACATCCTTGAGCGTGATAATCAGCACGCGGCCCGGCCGCATACCGGCGTCCACCACGGACAGCTCCAGCAGCATTTCGCGGTTATCCGCGTCACGGCGACACTCCAGTGACACCAACCGGTTGCGCAGGGCTGTGGCCACCAGATCCGCCCAGCTGCCGTGCTTGTCCGGCCACTGCAAGCCGCGCGGCAAATCCAGCACGTGCAGGCCGTCGATCTGCTCCGGCGCCAGATCCAGCCAGCGCAGCGCAAGGGAGTTGGCATACAACACGCTGCCGCAGGCATCGCACATCAGCACGCCTTCGCGCAGCTGCTCAAGGCTGGCATTGAAGAACTGGGTCAGCGCCTGCTGACGCACCTCCTCTTCGGCCACCCGCTCAATGTAGTTCTCCACCACCTCGTAGGCGGCCGCGCCGGTGCGCTGGGCAATGCTGACGCGGTTGGCCATTGCCAGCACCCAGGACTGCAGGCGCGGATCGATGTTTTCGTCACGCCAAAGCACGCCCAGCTCATAGCGGTCTTCACCACGCTGAAAGCTGTAGTGGCTGGCGCGCGGGGTTTGCCAGACACGCTCATTGACCTTTTCGCCGCCAGCCTGCACTTCACCGCTGCCACGCCGCTCCAGACGCCAGGCCGCCACCGGCAGGGCACGCTCGAGCATGCGCAACAGCGGCGCCACCGACTCCGCCTCACCCAGACGACGGTTCAACGCCGTATAGCGGGACAGGCGCGACATGGCGGTGCGCAGGTAATCGAGGGTGTATTCGAGTCGCCGCCAGGTCCATAACGGGTAGGCGGTCAGGGCAACCAGCAGTGGCGCGCCGAGTGGATACCAGAGCTGGAAGTGACGCAGCAGCAAGTAGCCCAGCACCAGCGTAAACGCCATCACCACCGCAATCAGCGGCATGCCGAAGCGCGGCGGCACCAGTGGCAACATCAGCGGCGCCACCAGACCGATCACCAGCGTCAGCAACAGCGCGGTACTGGTGCTGACGGTGCGGATCAAATGTTCGCGCCGTAACGCATCAAGAATATTGGCATTCACCTCGACGCCGGGCATCAACTGACCGGACACCGATAACGGCGTCGCCAGCGTATCGCCCAACCCGGCTGCCGTCGCCCCGACCAGCACGGTGCGACCACTCAGCAGCTGCAACGGCACACGGCCCTTGATCACATCGACTGCCGACACCTGCGGGTAAGCGCCGGCGTCACCGGCAAACGGGATCAGACGCGGGTACTCGCGCACATTGGCCAGCGCCCCGCGGCGCGAGTTCTGGCTGGCCTTGAAGCGCGCCGCCAACGACGGGGCCTCGTCTTCGAGCATCGCCAGCGCGATATGCGGCCACCAGGGCTGGCCGATGCCCGAGCGCAAGTAGACGGAGCGGACCACGCCATCCGGGTCGACCTCCAGATCCACATGGCCGAGCGCGCGTGCCTGACTGGCAAACCGATGATGCGGCAACAATTCGACCAACTGCCCGCCGGACGTCTGTTGCTCAATGTGCACCGGCAAATACACATTGCCGTGCTTGCCTAACGCGGCTGCCAGCCGCTGATCGCCCTCCGGCCGGCTCAGGTCCAGTTCGGTGAGCAGTAGATCAAGTAGCACCGGACCTGATTCGTATTCATGCAGACGATCAATCAGCGTGGCCAGCTTGTCCCGGTCCCACGGCCAGCGGCCCAGCTCGCGCAAGCTGAATTCGTCGATCCCGACGATGACCAGATCGGTTTCCTGCTCACCGGGTAGCGAGCGCAGCATGACGTCGTAGAAGTAGCGATCGAGGAAATTAGGCGTGGCGGCAAACACCAGCAGCGCTGACAGCAGGGCGATCACCAGCGTGATCACCAGATGTTCGACATAGAACCGGCGTTGGTATCGCGAGCGCACAGCCATCGGCGCTCCTTACAGCAGCATCAGGGTGACGCCGACCACGAACAACCCGAAGCCACGCCAGTCCGGGCCGGTGCGGGCAGGGGCCGGCTCCTCCACCACCGGCGGCGGTGGCGCAACACTGACTTGCTGCAGCGCCTCATGGCCGCGCACACCCTCGGCATCAATGGCACGCACGACGATCTCGTACTCACCGTCCGGCAACGCCAGTTGCCAGTCGGTGCGGCTGACCGGCTCGGTGCGCAGCAGTGCGCGATCAGGCAACCGGTATAGCTCCAGCCAGTAGCCGCTGGCGTCCGCCTGGGTCGTCCAGCCCGCCTTGACCACACCGTTGGCGGCGCTGGCATTGAGACTGACAGCGGCCGGGATAGCGCGCGGTGGTGACGGCGGCTCGCCGGGGGAGACGCTGCTGACATAACCCGCGTCCACCAGTTGCTCCTGCCCCTGCGCCGACAACGCCACCGAGCCATCGTGGACGATGTTGCGGGTCACTTCTTCAGCATCCACTTCGACATCGAAGCGGGTACCACGCACCGCTGCGGCAGCACTGGGGGTATTGATGATAAAGCGACCCCGTCCTTCCGGCTTGGGCCGCACATAGGTGCGAATCTCACCACGTTCGAGCCGCAGGCTGGTATCAACCATGCCGCTCTCCTCGAAACGGCTATAGCGATCAAAGATCACCAGCGACTCGGGCTTGATCATCATTTCCGACTGGTCGGCGAACAGCACCCGCACACTGCCGTCCATGCCGGTCTCAACGGCGTCGCCGGTACGCACGGTCATGCCGGCGCGCAGCGACTGCGACATGCCACCAGCCTGAGGATAAAGCACCACCTCTCCGATCGACGCCAGCACCTTCACCGGCGCCGGCTCCTGCTTCAACCAGTCAGAGGGAATATTCAGCACCGTGCCGGGCTTGATCTGCCGCGGCGAGGCAATGCCATTGTGCTGCGCCAGCTGCTGCCAGCAATGATTGGGATCACGGGCGAAGGTTTCACAGACACGCCAGAGCGAGTCACCCGGACGGAAGGTGTACTGAAGGTCTTCAGCACAAACGGCCCCCGCTGTGATCAGGCACCACAGCATCAGCCAAAGCCTGGGCATGGTTACTCTCCCTGGTCGCCTGCCTCTTCGAGTCGATAACCGTGCTGGTACACGGTCTTGATACGATAGCCCCTTTCCGGGCGGATTTGCAGGCTACGACGGATACGGCTGATATGCACGTCCACCGTACGGGATTCAATCGGCGTCATGATGCCCCACACCTTTTCCAGCAGGTGGGCGCGCGACAGCAGCTTGCCGACATTGAGGAACAGGTAGCAGGCGAGATCGAAATCCTTGTCGGTAAGTTTGGCGGCCTCACCGTCGACCAGGATCTGCCGCTTCTCGCGGTCCACATCCCAACAGCCGAGGGTGAACTGCCCGGCATCGCCTTCCTCGGCAATACCCGAACGGCGGCCGAGCGCGTTGATGCGCGCCAGCAATTCCGCCTGTCTGACTGGTTTGACCATGTAATCGTCTGCCCCATGCGAGAGCGCACCGACTATGGAAGTTTCGTCGTCCCGTTGGGTGGCAAACAGCACCGGCACGCGATTGCCGGAGGCGCGCAGCTCTTCCAGAATCGCAAACCCGGTCATGTCCGGCACTTCCCAATCGAGCACCAGCAAATCAAAGGTTTCGCGACGTAGCAGCGACATGAAATCCCGTCCGCTGCCATGGTGTGCGCATGTATGCCCCGCTTCGACCAACCAGTGCCGCACCAGTTCTGCCTGGGCCGCATCATCTTCCAGATAGGCGATACGCAAGGTCCATCTCCTTGTCTCGCAGAGCATAAGTGGGATGCCCTGATGGGTTTGCAAAACTCTGTAAAACGCCAGAGCTCAGCGAAAATACTACGGAATTATTTGTATTGTCATGCACTTGCGTGTGTAGCAACCATGATCATATACAGCCGCAAGGGCTCAAGGCGACGCCGATTACCCTCGATTGACTACCGTCTGCACCCTGCTGATAGCGCCCGCCTACCTCAGCGGCCGGCGAACTGCTCCAGCAGCGCCCTGACCCGCGCTGGCAGCGACAGAGCATCAAACGGTTTGGCCACCACGTCCTGGGCCCCCAGCGCCAGCAGCGCCTGCACCTCCTCCGGCTGCACCTTGGCGGTGACGAACACCACCGGTGTCCGGGCCGTGCCCGGCAAGGCGCGCAACTGTGCCAAGGTCGCCGGTCCGTCCTGCTCCGGCATCATCACATCCAGCAGGATCAGCGCCGGCGGCGACTGCTGTGCTTTGACCAACGCCTCAGCGCCGGAAGCGCAGAGGGTCAGTGCAACGCCGGCCTCGTCTTCGAGGGCAAATTCGACGATGGCACGAATGTCCTCGTCGTCATCCACATAGAACACCTGCGCAGCGGCCATCAGTTCCGGTCCCCGTCGGCGGCATCAACGTCATGGGCCGGCAGCTCGAAAAAGAACTCCGTACCGACACCCTCTTCACTGTCGAAATCAATCACGCCCTGGTGCTTTTCAATGATCGTCTTGGCAATGCTCAAACCCAGACCGGTGCCGCCCTTCTTGCGGCTGTCCGAGCTGTCGACCTGCTCAAAGCGGCCGAAGATGCGCTGACGGAATGCGGCGGGAATGCCGTCGCCCTGATCAAACACGCTCAGCCGGAAGACGCCAGGCAGACGCCGCAGCGCGACGGTGACGGTGGCCTGCGCTGGCGAAAACTTGATGGCGTTGGAAATCAGGTTGGCGAATACCTGCATCAGCCGGGCTTCGTCCGCCCACACCGGTGCGCTGCCGGAAAATGCCGACAGCACCAGCTCCACCTGATGACGCTCGGCATAGCCCTGATTGGCCTGCACCGCCAGCGCCGCCAGCTGGTACAGGTCCTGCTGTGCGTAGACGAAATCGAAGCCACCGGACTGCAGCTTTTCGAGATCGAGGATGTCGTTGATCAGCAGCGTCAGGCGTTCGCCGTTGCGGCTGGCGGTTTGCAGCATCCCGTGCAATTTCTCGGGCAACAGGTCGGCCGAGCGCGCCAGCACCAGATCAACGGCGCCACGGATGGAAGTCAGCGGGGTGCGCAACTCATGACTGACGGTGGCAATAAATTGCGCCTTCACCTGCTCCAGCCGCTGCTGTTCGGAAATGTCACGCACCATGCCGGTGAAGCCCTGACGCCCCACCAGTGACAGGGCACTGAGTGACAGCTCCATCGGGAAACAGCTGCCGTCGCTGCGCTGGCCGGTCATCACACGGCGGATCATCGGTGACGCGGCGCGGTCACGCTGCTGCAGCTGCGCCAGGTATGCCTGCGCCATCGGCCGGTCAGCTTCCGGCAGTAACGCCAGTACCGGCTTGCCAACCAGACCTTCACGGGGCGTGTCGAAGATGTCACAGGCGGCCGGGTTCACCAGCTGGATCACGCCCTGCTCATCGATGGTGATAATGCCGTCGGCCGCGGTCTCCAGAATAGCGTGGTTAAAACTTTGTGACTGACGCAATTCGGTCATCGCCTGCACCAGCTCGGCCTGCAGCAATTCGTTTTCGACGCAGTCGGCAAGATCGCGCAATTGCTGCAATTGCTGCCCATCAAGTTGGCGCGGCCGGGTATCAATCAGACACAAGCTGCCGAGGGCATCGCCGGCGGGTGTGCGCAACTGGGCGCCCACATAAAAACGGATGTGCGGCGCGCCGGTCACCAGCGGGTTATCGGCAAAGCGCGGATCCTGATGAGCGTCGGGCACCTGGAAGGTGTCCGGCTCGAGAATGGCATGCCCGCAAAAGGAGACACTGCGCGGTGTCTCACTCTCGTCCAGCCCGACGCAGGACTTGAACCACTGCCGGTCCTGATCGACCAGACTGACCAACGCAATGGGCACATCGAACAATGCACGGGCGAGGCGCGTCAGGCGATCAAAGCGCTCTTCCGGCGGGGTATCGAGCAACTGCAGATCACGTAACGCCTGCAGACGTTGCTGTTCGTTGGCGGCAATTGGCGGCGAGAGCATCGGACACACCTGACGGCAGTTTTGTCTGGCTGTGACACGCGCGTGAAGGGGCAACGTGATGCAGCGTATCGGCTTAAATGTAGGTACCCTTAAGCGGTCTAGCAAGCGATCTCTTGATGATATGGAGTCCCCCGCAATGGAGTCGTCCGGCGCCGATAAGTACCGCGAGCTTCGCCAACGTTATGTAGACGGTTTGCCGGCCAGGCTCGAGCAGATCACCAGCCTCTGGGACAGCCTCCTGCACATCAACTGGAGCGCCGCCCAAGTGGCGCAGTTGCTGCAGCTGGCACACAAACTGTCCGGCAGTGGTGCCACCTATCAGTTGCCCGATATCAGTCGTCATGCAGCACTGCTGGAACAGACACTGACATCTCTGGGCAAAGCGGTACCGGACAGTGATCAACGCGAACAGCTTGCCACCACCCTGCGCGGGCTGACCCGAGCCTGCGCGGATGCCGCACAAAGTGTTGCCGAACCGGATGCACCGCCGCTGCTCGCCGAAACACCCGTGACGACTACGCGCAAGCAGATTGCGTTGATCGAGGATGACCCGGACCAGTCGCGCCTGATGCAAGCGCTGCTGACCAGCATGAACTACAGCGTGCACAGTTTTTCATCGCCGGATGATTATCTTGCTGCGGCCGCGACCACGCCGGTCGACCTGATTCTGCTCGACATCAGTTTTCCCGAAAGCCCGGTGCGCGGCATCACCTGGATGGAAGAATTCAAGACCACGCTGGCCGCTCAGGCACCGATCATCGTCATGTCTGCGCGCAGCGATATTGTTGCGCGCATTCGCGCATTGCGCGCCGGTGCCGCTGCGTATCTGGCCAAGCCGATCAACCGCGACGACATCGGTGTGCTGATTGCGCAAATTCTCGAGCGTGATGCCGGGGTGCGAAGAAAGGTATTGTGGGTCGATGACGACCGCGAACTGACCGCCTATTTCAAGCTGGTACTGGAGCATGCCGGCTTCGTCATGGAGAGCCTGCACAATCCGCTGGCGCTGTTGCAGACACTGAAGAAATTTCAGCCGGATGTGATTGTGCTTGATTACCAGATGCCGGAATGCAATGGCGAGGAAGTGGCGCGTATGCTGCGTCAGGATCCGGATTTTATGGCGATCCCGATTATTTTCGTATCGGCTTCCGAACAGGCGCGAGCGCGGCAGGCGAACCTGAGTCTGGTTGGCAGTGCGTTTTTGCAGAAACCTCTGAGTGATGAAAAGCTGCTCACCACCTTGCATAACCAGATCAGCAAATCTGATGCCGTGGCGCATCTGTTGCGCAAGGTCACCCGTCGTCAACGCGAAACCGGACTGCTGAATCTGGCCGCGTTCCTTTCAGAGCTGGACCGCAAGCTCATGCACGGCTTTGCTGATGATCTGCACAGCGCACATTATCTTGCCCATATCAGTCTCGACCGCCCTGATCATTTGCGGAACAAGTACGGCCATCTGGAAACCGCGCGCAAATCTGACGAATTTGGCAACTTCCTTTGTCGGCAGACCACGCTGTCGATGTCGGTGGCGGCGTATGGCGATCTGAGCTGGCTGGTGCATGCCCGCGCGCCTGCCAATATTGATCGCGACGAACTGTTTGGTCAGCTACTTACTGCAGCGCGCAGCCTTGAGTACAGCGACAATAAACAGGAGCTGATCAGTGTCAGCATCGGCGCCATGCCACTGCTGGCGCCGACCACACTCGACAAGGCGCTGAAACAACTTGAACATGCGCATGCGCAAGCCGTAACCCGGGGCGGCAATCAGGTTAGCTGGGATCAGTCGGAGCAGGCGGCGCAATCACGTTCGCTGGATGCGCGCACCAAAACCCTGCTGCAGGAAAAATCTTTCCGTCTGGATTACCAGCCCATCGTTAACCTCGAGTCCGGCGATGCGATGGTGGAATCACTGGTGCGGCTATCGGACGACAATGGTCCGGATATTCTGCCGGCACAGTTTTTCCCCTGGGTTGAATCCGAGCTGGACGGCGGCTTCTACACGCTCGACCGCTGGGTGCTCGAACACGCGCTTGGCGCGGTTGCCCAGGCAGAAAAACAACGCGGCGACATTCTTTGCGCGGCGATCAAGTTATCCAGCCCGGTGGCCGAGCTGTCGCGTCTGCTGCCGTTCCTCGGCACGCTGGTGGCGCCATTGCGCGACAAATCACGCCTGCGCGTACTGATTGCCCTGCCCGAAGACATCGTGCTGCGACACACCGATGTGATTGCCGGGTTTGCTGCACGTCTGCAGCAGCTGGGCATCGGTCTGATGATCGATCGCGCCAGCGGCGGTGCCCAGACTGCAACGCTCACCCGCCTGCCTGCGCTACGCTTTATCAAACTCGACGCCGGTCTGTGCAACAGCGTGATCAAGCCGCGCGATATTCCTGAAGCGCTGCGCCAGTTTGCCGGCAAATTGCCGCCCGGCGTGGCGCTGATCGCCACTGCCCTGGAGGATGCTGCCCGCGTGGGCCTGTTCTGGGAGCTGGGGATTCGCCACTTTCAGGGCTACTTCATTGCCGAGCCTGAGCGCTCGCTGGGTTGACGTCGGTGGACGCTGACGGCGCGATACCGCTATTATCGCCCCCCTGATTCGCTGGGCCGCCGATGGCAACGACATACGCCCGGTTCGCCAGCAGGCTGGCTCCCACAGCGGCGCCGCGCCCGGGGCCAGAACCCATCCCGGCCCGTAGCAGCTTGCCTGCAAGCGAACGCGCCCAAAGGGCGCAACGGTTTCAGCACCCGCAGCGCAGCGAGGGGAGTACAGCAGTGCAGCGCACTGCCAGAGGGTGAATCCGGTCCCCGAACGTTATACAAAGTAGAAGTTTCAGCACCCGTAGCTCAGCTGGATAGAGTACTGCCCTCCGAAGGCAGGGGTCACAGGTTCAAATCCTGTCGGGTGCGCCAATCCAGAAGGGACCTGCAATCAGGTCCCTTCTTCGTTTTCGGCGCCGCCCACCGGCAGGCGCCGGATCAAATCCGAAAAGCCCGGCTGCTCCGGTGACACCTGCGCTGGCACCTGCGCCTCGGCACGTACCGCCTCGATATCGCCCTGATGGGCCAGCACCCCGATCTCATGCAGCATTTCATCGGCGTACCCCGGCAACAGAATGCGGTAATCCAGCCAGCTGTGCAGATCCTCATAGCGGCCACTTTCAAGCATCAGGCCGGTCAGGCAGTTATCAGTGAGGGTGTTATAAAAGTCCGGTGACGCGCTCAGATAGTCGGCGCGGCGCAGAAAGTTCAGCAGCAGGGTGTGCGATTGCAGCTGATTGAGAGACAGCCGGTAAAGGAAGAGCGGCTCCTTGCGGACATGGGAACGCAAGCCGATCACATCCTGCTCAGTGGCCAGCACCATAAACTTGGTATAACGCCGAAAGGTGCCGGCAAGTGGCGAATAGTGCGGCTGACTGCGTTCCTGCCGCGCCTCGATCGATACCGCCAGATGCTGGCCATCGCTGAAGCGGAACGCCATAAAGGCGTGGGCCAGCCCATGCTCGCCAAAATGGGACAGGCCGAACCAGGTACTCTCCAGTTGCGACAACCGGAATTCCCCGGCCAGGTAGCGTGCTTCACGGATGGCGCCGTCGGCATCGTAGCGAAAGTCACGCAGGTCGCCGATCAGCAGCTTGTCGCCATCCACCGCCACGGTGGGCAAACGCGCAAACTGCGGCTTCCAGTCCCCGCTGGCGGGAGGCGTCAGGGTGACGTACCAGCCCATCAGCACGACCAGAATCAGTGCCACTGACCCGCCTGCAACCCGTCTCCTTGTCATGCCCTTCTCCAGCAATCTGCCGCCGCCGAGCTGGCAGCATACTGACCTGCCGGACCGGGAACTACCGCTGGTCAGGAAATGACCGTCGCTGACAACGCCAGCCCGACGCGGCCGCATCGCCAACCCCCTGATACTACGCTCATAGTATTAGTTGTTATGAATAGCTAATGCTTAAATGCTATAAAAATATTTGCGCACAAGCCCTCTCACTCCTTTACTAGGTGCTGTTGCGGCCGCCGTGGATGGCGGTCCCTGAAGTAACGACGGTCAGGAGGACCCACACGTGAACAGTCTCAGCAGCCAGTACTTCGCCGATACCGGCGTTATCCCGGAACGGCCCGCCATTGAAGATCCGAACACCCTGTATGTGCTGGTGGTTGACGACAGCGCGGTGATGCGCGAGATGCTCAATCTCAAACTGCGTGAACTGGCGGGTGACTCCCTGCACCTGATTATCGATATGGCCAGCTCCGGCGATGAAGCGCTGCGCATGGCACGCTCCAACCCCTATGACATCGTCTTTATGGATGTGGAAATGCCGGGCATGTCAGGTCTGGAGGCCTGCCGTGAGATCAAGCGCCTGCGTCCGACCCGCATTGCCATGGTGTCGGGGCGCGCCGCCAGCGACGACCACAGTGCCGGGCACGATGCCGGCTGCGACAACTATCTGACCAAGCCGCCACACGATGCAGACCTGCGTGTGATCCTGCGCCTGGTGTCGATCAAGAAACTGACTCAACTCTGAAATCCGATTGCCTGCTGCTTTCTGACACTCCCGTGGACTGCTAGTCTTGACCCCGGAATGACACCCAGTCATTCCGGGGGATTTTTTTGTGGCGTGCCTACTCTGTGACAGCAAGGATGTGCTCAGCTTTGCGTGCGTCGATACGCAGCGCTATTTTCGCTGCAATGTCTGCCGCCTGACATGGCTGGATCCGGCGCAATTTCCTGACGCCGCCACCGAGCGCCAGCACTACGACCTGCATGAAAACGATATCTACGACGTCAACTACCGCGCCTTCCTGCGACGCCTGGCACACCCGTTACTGGAACGGCTGGCGCCCGCCAGCTATGGCCTCGACTATGGCTGTGGCCCGGGACCGGCACTCGCTGAGATGCTGTCAGAGGCGGGACACGCGATGGAACTCTACGATCCGATTTACGCCAACGATGAGGATCTACTTGAAGAGCAGTATGATTTCATTACCTGCACAGAAGCGGCAGAACATTTTCATCATCCACGCGAAGAATTTGACCGTCTGGATCGACTGCTGAAGCCAGACGGCTGGCTCGGCATCATGACTTCCTGGCTAACTAACGACATAAATTTCGACAATTGGTATTACCGACGCGACCCCACACATGTGTGCTTTTATCATCCGGACACCTTTTCACATTGGGCAAAGCAGGCGGGATGGAGAATGGAGATCCCGGAAGACAATGTTGTTCTGCTACAAAAAGGTAAAGACTGACTCAGGTATAAACCACAGCAATAAAAATGGCCGCTTAAGCGGCCATTTTTATCTGTAGAGCAGGATCAAGGTGCAGGCACCGCAACCGCGCCAGCGGTTTCGAATACCGCCTCGCCGTAAGAGGTGCCAGTTGCAGAATCAACTACCTGCACAGAAGTCATAATGCCTTCGCCTTGGCCCACAAAAGTACCGCCAACAACACCTGAAACAAAAGTGTTGAGCGGGTCATCAATGATGCCAATGCCAGTGGTGTAGAAACTGGAAATGCTGCGGAAACCGTTATAACTGGCATCTGCGTTGCTCAAGGATACGGACAAGGCCGCACCGTCAGAGATAGTCATGTCAACGAACATTTCCTGCGTTCCAAAATTGACATTGATGGTGCCGCTATCGATCTGTGTATAGGCCGCCGCACCGATCAAGTCCGTGCCACCCACGTAATTGTAGGTGAAGGTTCCTGTCAGGCCTGACAACTGCGGTGCATCCACCGTATCTGCACTGTACATGTAATGCCAGGGTGCAGAACTTGCGACTTGCGCACCACCACCATCGCCAATGTCCACAGTGTAGTTACCCGCATCCCAGATGCCCCAGATGACTTCACCGCCACTCGCCAACTGGTGATAGCCCTGTGTATCAGGTCCTCCGGACAAGCCGGCATAGAAGTAATCACCCTCCACCGTCATGCTCATTGCGCTGACATACTGACCGGAACCAGAGCCGGCCAGCGTGATGCTTGAGGGCGAATAGTTTGCCGCGCTGACGTTATTGAAAGTGCCGTCCTGATTGCCACCAAAGAAGGCCCGACCAAACTCCGGCGCCGTATCGGTACCAAAAGCCGCCGTGCCTCTGACCGCGTTACCAAGACTGAAATCATAGAGATCCAGCGTCATGATCAGGCCTGATCCATTGCCGACAAAGGAGCCGCCAACGTTTCCGCCATAGGTCGCCAAATCATTTTGCACGTTGATACTGCCCTGCTGCAGATCCTGCAGAGAACAGATGCTGACACAGGAAAATATGCCGAGGTTATCCGTAGCCAGAAACAGGTCCGACACTTCGAAACCACTGTTAGCGAAATCCAGCGTGATGTACGAGGTACCGAGCAGACTGGCCACCGTCAAGCCAGCGGCATCGGTGAGCTGACTGCCACCAATGTAATTGTAGGTCGCGGAGCCCATCAGACCGGTTACGTTGAGGAGATCGACGTAATTGCTGGCGATAATGTATTGCCAAGGCAAGGTCGGGACATACGGCCCACCACCATCATCATAGGTGTAGTCACCAGCACGCCAGGTCCCCCAGTGTACAGACGAACCGTCAGTCAGCACGGTATAGCCAGCGTCTACCGGCGCCGCCCCGGCGTTGGCGGTATAGGTGTTCGGGACTTCTGGATCATAGGTCAAACTGGTAACCACCAGCCCGGCGCCAGAACCGGATGTCTGCACGCCACTAAGACTTGCAAACGAGTCATGGTTATCAAAGCGTCCGGAATTTTCCGCAAAGCCCATCAGAGCAAAATTTTGCAGCGGCTTGGCCGGATTCAGCACTTCCGCCAGGGTTTCATTGATCTCACGAGAGAACTCGGTGTCTTCAGAGTCAATAAACTCGATCACGCCATCTTCCGCATCCAGAAACATCTGCGCCTTGTTTGGCACCAGACGCGGCGCACCGCCAGCGAGTGGCATGAACACCACATCGCCGGGTTGCAACAGGCGCGTACCGCCTTCGCCAGTAAGCTCCACTGATCCACTTTCCAGGAATACGTAGGTGCCCGGCTCTTCTCCGGCAAAACCCGGCAACCCTTCCGGTGGAATATGAATGATTTGATAGATAGTGCCACGAATACCAATAGTCGCCACGGCAGTGCGCTGCGTGACTTTCTGCGGATATTTCTGGCCGATAGTGCCGGTGATGGAACGCATCCAGCCGGTGAAAAGTTTACCAGCCTGCTCGTACAGACCCTCGTCTTCTCCGAACTGTTGCTTTTCAACTTTATAGTCGCTGCTACCGCGTAATGCGATCAGCGCGCCGTCGGTCAGTCGCACTTGCGCCAACGCACCACGACCGGTGACCACGCGATCACCTTCGAAGACAACCGAGCCAGTCTTGCCGCCACGCGAGCTGTCCTGCTCGTCAATGATCGACACCACGCCGCGTGAATACAGAATCTTGCCAGCTTCAGCTTTTGCCCACAGCGCACTCGCAGAAAACACCAGTAACAACGCCGCTAAAACCTGAGCTGATATGCGATTGCTGATTTTCATGAGCAACCTCCCTGTCAGAAGTAGTAGTTCACACCGGCGGACAGCACGGTCTGATCATAGGTGAATGCTTCCAGTGAAGACTGCTGATCACGGTACATGGCCTGACCACGCACTTGCCAGCTCTGGCCCGGGAAGAAGTCATACATGAGGCTGCCGGTCAGACGGTCATCATCACGCGGCCCGGTTTCACTGTTGATTGCCTGTCCGAGCTCGTAATCCCTGTGGTAGGACGCGTTGCTGTAACCAAGTGAGGCGCCCAGTCGCTGACGCGGGGTTACGCCATACCAGGCCAGGCCACTGATACCGAGCACGGTCGCATCGCCACCGGCGCGCATGTTGTCGGCAGCTTCATAATCCGCGGTAAAGTCAAACGTCACTTCCAGCTTTTGACTTGGACGGTGGTTGATGCGGCCGAGCAGACGCGACTGCAGGTGATCGTACTGGTCGAGGTCAAAGTCCAGCTGCCGCACCAGCGCGCCAGCGGTGAAACGGGCGGTGTCAGACACCTTGGTGCGGAACTCGCCACCAAGGCCGTACATGATGTAGTAGCCCTCGCCATCCAGATTCAGGCTGGCGACATCTGCCGCCACCGCTACTTCACGTCTGCCGTCGAGATCCTTGACCCATTCGCCACGACCGGTGAGGTAGTCCTGATCGAACTGCTCAGCATCGTCTTCACTGTTGCGACGGAACAGGCCGTTGGCGCTCAACGTCAGCTTCTGGTCCGATGCCACATTGAACTTGTGCCAGTAGCCGGCCTTGAGCGCCGCAAAGGTTGACTCGACTGCCTCCAGAGTCGCCCCGGGGAACAGCTCGAACCCGTTTGGCCAGGTGCCGACATTGTCGTCATCACCGAACTCCAGACCGATGTAACCACCGTTGCGGCGCTTGCGCTCGCTGTTGGCCTGACGGTTGAGTTCCTTGTTAAGGGCGGCGATGCGCGCCTGTGCTTCCGGCGGCGGATTCATGCCATCAAGCGTTTCCAGCTCATCGACCGCGGCATCTCTCTGGCCCAACTGCACGTAAGCGGCCGCCAGCTCGAGCCGGGCCGCGGCATGATTGGGCTTTTCCAGTACCACGCGCTCCAGTGCAAAGCTGGCGCGGCCCGGCTTGCCAGCACGCACCGCAACAAGACCGAACCAGTAATCGAATTCAACATTGCCCGCATAACTGGCTTCCGCCGCGGACAACTTGTCGAAGGCCTGCTCCGCCTGGCCCTGATTAAGATCCGCCTGCGCTGCGGCAATCAGATCCTCCATGGCCCCGGCCTGCGCCAATGGCGTCAGTGCCAGCAAGGCTCCCCCAAAAATACAAACCCGAAAAAAGTGGCTCAGTGACATAAGGCGTCCTGCCCCCGGTGTGAGTGGAAAGGTGAAATTATAGACATTTGCCCCAGAACTGCATGGGTTTAATCGACTGTTCAGTCTCACCAACATCGGTCCAGTGAAACTGGCACTGGCGGTTGGCCAGGGGCTGATAGCCCCGGCCGCGCCAGAACGGCGTCAGGTCGCGGCTGGCGGCCGGACGTGAAGGATGATCCGCTGGCCGTTGTACGGCACAGAAGGCGACAAATGGATACCCACATTGTCTGGCAAAAGCTTCGCGCAGATCGAAAAAACGGTGACCCAGACCCTGACCGCGCCACTGCGGATGGAGCACCGATTCGCCAAAGTAGAAGACCTGGTCAACGCCGGGATCGGCGTCAAGGAAAGGTTGCTGGAATTCGGCGTCCGCCGCCGCCATGGGCAAGCCGCTGGAGGCGCCAATCAAGGCATCACCGTCATGGGCCAGCACCATCAGTCCCTGCTCAGCATCAACGTAACGCTGCAGGTAGCTGCGCTCATACTCCAGCGTGCCTTCGTACAGGTAGGGCCAGTCACGAAACACCTGGATGCGCAGCGCCGCGAGCGCGTCGAGCCAGGGCGCAATGGCTGCGCCAGTGACTGTACTGATATCCACCGCCATGGAGACTCCCTGCTTCCTCTGCGGTGCACAAGGTAAGGGATTTGCTGGCCACTCGCCAGCGGCGCTCAGGCCATCAGGAAGGGCAGCGCCGTGGCCAGCAGCAGCGCCAGTGCCGCCAGCACCAGCAAGCGGTATATCCAGAGTCGAAACGCCGCTTCGTCGACGCGCCGGTGTAACCACTCCCCCAGCACAACGCCCAACGGAATTAGCGGCAGATAGGCCAGTACCAGTCCGAGCTGTGGCTGCAATCGACCCTGGTAGAGGAACACCAGCGTCAACACGCTGTTGAGCACAAACCAGACCAGAATCAGGGTGGCGCGAAAGCGCGCCTTGTCCAGCGCCACACCCGCCAGCGCGTAGACCAGCAGCGGACCACCCGAGGCGAACAACCCATGGCTGACGCCCGCCATCACTACCCAGCCGCGCGCCCACCAGGGTGGCCGCTGCCGCACCGCAATGCCACGCGCCGCGCGCCAGAGTTCGCGCAAGGCGAACCACAACACAAGCAACGCGAAAAACGCTTTCAACAGTGCGCCCGATAGCCACGGCTGCCACACCACCCCGAGCAGGGTGCCGACCAGCATAAACGGCAGCACCAGCCGGATCAGCAAGCGACGATCGATATGTCGGCGATGACGCCAGCTCAGATAGCCGGTCATGCAAATATTCAACGGCACCAATAATGTTTGCAGCCAGTCAATCGGGAACAACAGAGCGCCCAACGATAATGCGATAACAATGCTGCCAAAGCCGGTCACCGCTTCAGCGGTATAGGCAAGCAGAATAAATAAACCGAGTGCGGCAGCCGCCCAGGTCATTGCTGCAATTCAACCGCGAAACGCTTGTGCATCAGGGCGAGATAACGCGACGGCCACAGTCGCCACAGCACGCTGCCAAACCAGGACAAACGGTCGGGGAACAACCAGGGCTTGTGGGCGTCTGCGGCACAAAGAATTTTTTCTGCCATCCAGCTGGCGCTGCGCAAGGTGCCGGTGGTGGAGCGGGCATGACGCGCTTTCTGGCCGTCACCGCCGAGAGCATTCTGCTCGATCGGCGTATCCAGAAACGAGGGGTACACATTGAGGATATGAATGCCGTACTGCGCCACTTCTCCGCGCAACACTTCAAAGAATTGTGCCAGCGCCGCTTTTGCCGAGCAGTAGCCTGCGCGACCCAGTACCGGCATCCAGCCAGCCATGGAACCGACATTGATGATGCAACCTCGAGACGTCTTCAGCAGCGGCAACGCGGCGCAGGTTAACTCCACCGGTGCCTGCCAATCCACCGCCATGACTTTTCTGAATACCGCCGCATCGGTGTTTTCCACCAGCGACCTGTGGGTGATACCGGCGTTGTTGACCAGTACATCCAGCCGACCGAAACGCAACTGCACCTGAGCCAGCAATCTTTGCTGGAACGCGGCCTGGGTAATGTCGCCCGCCAGCATGAGCAGCCTTGCTGGATCATCCAGCTCGTCGCTGCGTTGCAGCAACAAGGGTTCATTCATATCCACCAACACCAGCAAATCACCACGCTGGTAGAATTGCTGCACCAACTCCCAGCCCAGACCGCTGGCGGCGCCGGTGATCAGTATGACTTTCATGATTCACCTCGCTGCTGCGCGTGCTGTGCATACCAGTCGAAAGTTTGTGCACTGGTTTTTTGCGGTGTAAAAGCAAACTGCGTTTTCAGCTTGTGGTTATCCAGCACCGGACGATAGCGCAGGAACTTCACCTGCGCCGGACCGTAACGGGTCAGCCCCAGGCTTTTGCCAATCGCCAACGCCGCCTGAATCAACCAGGCCGGCAACGTCAGCACTGGCTTGTGCAACACCGCACCAATATCCGCCATGGTCATGACGCCGTCACCGGCGACGTTGAAAATGCCGACGACAGACTCGCGCACACCCTGTTCAATAATCGCGAGCAGATCCTTATCCCAGATAAAGACAAACGGTGAGTGGCTGCCACTCACAGCCAGCAAGCGCGGTCGCTGGAACAGGTTGGTAATCAGGTTACGGGTATTGGCACCAAGCACCGTGCCCACCCGCAACACCAGCTGCGCAAGCTCCGGTGCCTGCTGTCGATATCGCGCCAGCATTTCTTCCACCTGACGCTTGTGATCCGAGTAAGCGAACTCGACGTTGCCTCGCAGGGCATCGGTTTCCTTGAGCCATTGCGGATTGTCCGCATGATAACCGTAGGCCGCACCGGAGCTGGTCACCGTCAAATGCTTGACGCCATTCTGTACACACGCGTCCAGCACATTGGCGGTGCCATTAACATCAATATCAAAATCACGTGCACGGTCACCGCTGTCTTCAAGCACTGCCGCCAGATGCACCACATGAGTAAAGCGATGCTCACGCATGAACTCGCCGAGCGCGCGATCGCGAATATCCATGGCGGTGATCGGAAAGTCAGCCGCGACTTCACGCAGGTCGACGCCGCGCACATAGTAATGCGCGCACAGACTTTCACCGAGCTGCTTGCCGACATAGCCGCCAGCACCGGTGATCAAAATTCGTATTGTCATTGCGCAGGCTCCCGCTTAGACCACCACAACGCCAGCGACAAGCCGCTGATCAAGTGCCACACGCCCCAGGCCGCGGCAATCAATATCATGCCGCCTGCGTCAGCGAAGAAAGTAAACAGCAATGTCAACGCCAGGCCGGAGTTCTGGATACCCACTTCCATGGTGACCGCGCGGCGGTCAGCCTGCTGCAGCCCTGCAGCACGCGCACTGATGGCGCCTATGGTTAGCGCCAGCGCATTGTGGATGACCACCAGCGGTACAATCGTCACCAACGCACCGGCGAGCAAATCAGAATTCTTCACCGCCGCCAGCACCACGAACACCAGAAACACCAGCAACGACAGGATGCGCATCGGCTTATCCGACCTGGCCGCCAACGCCGGATAGCGCTGACCAAGCAGCATGCCGATAACAATCGGCACGCCCAGTACCAGCACCACCAGACCGAGAAACTGCATCGGCGGCACCGATATTTCTGTCAGCAGCGTGCGCGTGTGCGGATTAAGCCAGCCGAACAGTCCGAAGTTGAACGGTGTCATCACCACTGCGGCAAGCGAGGAGATTGCCGTCATCGTCACCGACACAGCCACGTTACCGCGCCCGATCCAGGTCATGATGTTGGAGAAGCTGCCACCCGGACAGGACGCCACCAGTATCATCCCCAGCGCCAGCTGGGGATCAATATTGAACAACCAGGTGGCGAAGCAGGTAAGCGCCGGCAACAACAGGAATTGCGCAAACAATCCCACCAACGGCGCTTTCGGTGCACGCACCAGACGACTGAAATCTGACGGCGTCAACTGCAACGACACGCCAAACATCATCGCCGCGATCGTGGCATTGAGGACAATCAGATCTGTACTGCTGAACTCCATCAGTAACCTCAGGCTGTCGCTGGCGTTACATGCGCAGCAGTTGATTGCAGCGCGCGCAATTCTTCATGCAGCGCCTTACGGTAATCATCCTTGCTGACGTAGTACGCCATGCGATCAAGCTGCAGGTAATCGTAACCGCCGTCCAGACGCTGCGCATAGCGTGCTTTCTTGCGCTGATTGAACGCCTCCACCGTCGGACTTTGACGACGCTGTTGATCGATGTACGCCGCCACCAGTTGTGCCTGCTCATTGCGTCCTTCCCAGCCCAGACCAGTGGCTTCGACCATGCCCATGACAAACAGATTGTCGTGCTCGGGGTGGAACGCATTCAGATACAGCTGCGGCGCCGCGCCTTGCCAGTTGAGATGCTGCTTGTCGATGAATGGATAGTGCAGATCGTAACCGGTGGCCAACATGATCAGGTCATACTCGGCGTCGCTGCCATCGGCAAACTGCACGCGCTTGCCATCGCAGTGCTTGATATCCGCACGCACTTTGACATCGCCATGGCCAGCATGGTGCAGCAACAGGGAATTCATCACCGGGTGAGATTCATACAGACGGTAATCCGGATCCGGCAACCCATAATCAGACGGCTTGCCGAGCACCATGCGAATCAGGCGGGCATCCAGCCACTGCTTCAAGCGGCGCGGCAGGGTAATCTTTCCACCAATGGTATCGATCGGTTTGCCGAACAGGAATTTCGGCAGAAAGTAATAACCCCGTCGTACTGACAGATCGACACTGCGCGCGTGATGCACAGCATCCACGGTGATGTCAGCGCCGGAATTGCCACATCCCACCATCAGCACGCGCTTGTCCGCAAACAGTGACGGACTGCGGTACTCACTGGAATGCATCAGCGTGCCGGTAAAGTTGCCCGGCAGGCTCGGCTTGTTCGGGTGATGCAGGGTGCCGTTGCAGATCATCACACCGTCAAACACGCGTGTGCGCTCCTGCCCCTGATGGCGGGTGATCACACGCCAGTTGTCACCCACCGGTTCGATCGACATGACCTCGGTTTCAAATTCGTAGTGCGGGTACAGGCCGAACTTCTCGGCGTAATCGCGGAAGTATTTTTTCAGCTCACTGTGATGCGGATAGGTAGCGACTGACGAGTCCATCGGGAACTCGGCGAACTCAGTCATGGTGCGCGAGGAAATCAGATGCGCCGAGTCGTACATGGTGCTGGTCGGACTGTCGATGTCCCACAGGCCGCCAACATTGTTGTGGATCTCGAACCCGGTAAAGGGAATGCCCAGCTTCTTCAGGTTGCGGGCCATGCTCAGGCCCATGGGGCCGGCGCCAATAATCGCGTACATAGCAGTTCTCACAGTTTTAGCAGTCGTCAGGCTAAGCGCTTTGTCCTACTCTGTAACGGCGCGTTCAGGACAGGACACCGACAAAACAGGACCATGCATACTCCCACCGTCACCCAGCGTTTCAGCCAGGCCCTGCTGCAAGCCGCAGAGCGTCTGGGGCTGCCCGGTCCACCGTTGCACCCCGACGGTGAACGGGTGCCGCTGGCCGTACAGGACCAGCTCTGGCAGCACCTGGTGGATTGTGCCGACGATGCACTGGTCGGACTGCAGCTCGGGCTGACCCTGCAGGTCGGCCATCTTGATGTCGCCGGTATGCTGTTGATGAGCTGCGACGACTACGGCGAATCGCTGGACATCCTGCACGAGTATTTGCCGATCATCGGCGAAGGGGGCGAGGTGGAAGTCAACAGCACTGGCGATCAGGTGACGTTGCGCTATGCCCCGATTTACGAGGTCTGTCAGGCCCAGCGGGTCGAGGCGGTGCTGAGTGCCATCCTGCACCTGAGCCGCTGGAGTACCGGCGGGCGCTTTATGCCGGAGTCTGTACATTTCGCCCACGCGCCGCTGGACGACGCCAGTCGCTACCCCGGCTTGCTTGGCTGCCCGGTGCATTTTGGCAGCGACAGTAACTTCCTGCGCTTCTCCACCGCGCAACTGGCGCTGCCACTGATTCAGGCCAACAGTGCTCTGCGCGATCAACTGCGCCTGCTGGCAGACAACCGCCTGCGTGAGTTGGGCGAGTCGAGTCTGAGTGCTTCGGTGAGCGCCCTGATTCGTGAGCACCCCAGCGCGGGCAAGGAACGCATTGCCGAGATGCTGGCCATGAGCGGGCGCCACCTGAATCGGCGTCTGGCAGACGAAGGGCTGTCATTCAAACAGTTACGCGACCGCGAACTGCGCATCCTCGCCGAGGCGGCGCTGCTGCGTGAGGAAAAAATCATCGTGATCGCAGAACAGCTCGGATTCTCCGACGAGAGCGCCTTCGCCAAGGCATTCCGGCGCTGGTCCGGCATGACGCCGTCGCAATTTCGCGATCAATAGGCGGCGTCGCTGGCGTGAAACACTTTCAGGTCAGTACTGCCACCAATCACTGACGGCATGGCATCAAACATTTCCCGCGCCGTGCGCACCAGATGCGGCTGGTCATAGAAACCTGCCAGCGCTGCCAGCTCTGCCACCTGCATGCCGGGCCGCCAGGTAAATACCGCGCGCTGGATTTTCAGATGGGCCAGAAATCGTCGCAATGTCACCCCGGTTTGCTGCTTGAACAAATGGGTAAGGCGCGAGCCGGACAGATTGGCCACCGCCGACAGCTCGGCAAGATCTACCTTCTCCGGCAGGTGCCGACGCAGATACGCAGTGACCTCTGCAATACGCGGATCCAGTGCCGGCGGCGTCGAGCACAACTGCTGCGCCACCTGCTGCAACCAGCCCTGCACGGCGTCGATGTCGGCGGCGTCCACCGCCGCCTGCAACAGTGGCAACTGCAGCACTGAACGCCGCAACGAGCGGTAGCCTTCGCCATCGAGCGCCACGAGAAAATGCCGCCACAGCGGCTGATCGGGATCGAGGTGAATAATCAGGGTGCGGGTGCCGGCACTGTCCAGTGCCTGCTCGGTTTCCGGCGCGACGATGGCGCCTTCCACTTCATGCCAGCAATCATTGGCTTCGACCCGGATCGGACCGTCCAGACCCACCAGCACCGACGCCGACACATGTTTGTGTCGGCGATTGGTCAATTCAGCGCCGTGCAACAGCCAGTAGCCTGGCCAAATAAACAGGGCGCCGTGCAACGGCGTCTTCTCTCCCACTGTGCCTCCGCAGCGTAGCTGCTACGCCACGGCGACTGATCAGTGCAGGGCGTAGCGCGTCTTGATACCGAGTTTGGCGCCAATCTCTACAGAAACAAAGACCGGACCGACCAGCAGGAAAATCAGATCATCGACAAAGCTGGGTTTCTTGCCTTCCACCTTGTGGCCATAGACCTGGACAATCCACGCCAGTACCCACACTGCCACGCTGATCCACAGCAACGACCAGCCGGCCTGCTGGATTGCCAACACACCGAGCGCGGACAGCGCGAACCAGAGCACCATCAGGGCAAACACCGCCAGCGACAGACGCAAATAGAAGATCGCCGCGAGCACGCCGACTGCGGTGGCACCGTTGGTCCACTGCGCCGCCGTACCCTCCAGCCCGAGCCAGCTGCCAATCGGCACCAGCCAGAGCAGACCGAGCGTGGAGAAGAAGATCGCCGGGACACAGATAAAGTGAATCAGCTGATTGAGCGGATTGCGGTGACTCTCACCGTAAGCCTGCAGAAATTGTTCGAGTGTACGCATGACAGCCTTCCTGTTGTCTCATCGTTGCCAGCCAGTCTAGCCATGTCGGCAGCGCGCCGCCTTGTACCGGGCTGCTGCGCGCCTGGCACCCACGTCGGCAGGCGTCCGGGCCGGTAGGAGCTTGCCTGCAAGCGAACTGGCCTTTCCGAACGCCGGATCGCTTGCAGGCAAGCTCCTACCAACCGTGCGCGGTTGGCGGGGCTGGAGGGAGAGGATTATTTCAGCGCTGGTTCCGGCCAGAACGGTGTTGGTGGCAGGTCTTCAGAAACTTTGGCGGTGAAGATCGGGTCGCGCTTTTCGAGGAAGGCGCCGAAGCCATCACGGCCGTCCATGCGCTCGCTGGTCAGGTACATCAGGCGCGAATCGATCTGGTGGGCAGACATGGGGTGATCGAAATTGGGGTTGCGCCAGAGCATCTTGCGCGCCAGCGCCACCGAGGTAGCGGAGCTCTTGCGCATCAGTTTTTCCGCCAGCGCATAGGCGGCATCGAGCACCGATTCTTTCGGGTGCAGGCTCTTGATCAGGCCCGCTGCATGACCCTCTTCGGCGGTGAAGATATCGCCGGACAACACCCATTCCAGCGCCTGCTGCATGCCGACTACGCGTGGCAGGAACCAGCTCGAACACGCCTCCGGCACAATGCCGCGCTGGCTGAAGACGAAACCGAGCTTGGCGCCTTCAGCAGCAATACGAAAATCCATTGGCAGCGTCATGGTGATACCAATACCCACCGCCGCACCGTTGATGGCGGCAATCACCGGCTTGTTGCTGTTAAACAGCGCCAGCGACAACTCACCGCCGGAATCACGGATTTCGTCGATGTTGAGCTCATCGCCCTGGGGAATGTCGTAACCGAAAATATTGCCTTCCGGACGCACCAGTTCCATGCCGGCACAGAACGCCTTGCCTTCGCCGGTGACGACGATGACGCGGATGTCGTCGTCGGCATTGGCACGCGCCAGCGCATCCAGCATTTCGTCCTTCATGCGCAGCGTCCACGCATTCATGCGCTCAGGACGGTGCAGGGTGATGGTGAGAATGTGGTTGGCGACGTTGTAGCGAATATCCTGATAGTCCATCTGACGGGCCCCGGTCGAATCAAAAGAGCCCTACGCTAGCAGCCCCGCCTGCCGGTGCCAATTTGCGTTGATGCCAGCGCACAGTTCAGGCGGGCCAATCACCGTCGTCGCTGCGCAGCTGGAAGACATCAGCCCAGATCGCAGGCGCGCCGCATGTCCTTCAATGCCCCCAGCACCTGGCCGCGACTGAGCACGCCAACCAGACGACCGCCTTCGTCCACCACCGGATAGATTTTCGGCTTCTGTTTGATCATCAGCTCGGCCACATCCACCAGCGCGTCATCCGGACGCACGGTCAACACATCTGTGTGCATCAGGTCATCCACCGCCGGCGAGCCTTCGCAGTGATAACTGGAGACAATCAGGCTGCGCAGGCAGTCTTGCTCTGACAAGAAACCCACCACGCGCTCACTGGCATCAATCACTGGCATGCCGGTCATCTTCAGCTTCAGCAGCGTATCGACCGCGGCGGTCAGCTCGGTGCCAGCGCGCAAGGACGCCGGATGCTTGCTCATCACGTCCGAGACTTTTTCTGCTTCAGTGGTCATCTTTTCCCCTCCATGCATCGGCGTGTCGTGGCGCTGTCCGGCGCCAGGATCAACGTTCAGGCTTCCAATATACACCCGGCAGCCCCGCCACACGGCTAATGTGCAGTTCACCCTGCGCCGACAGGCAGTTTGCCACCATGCGAAAACTGTCGGGTTTGGCGTAGAATGCCGCCGCTGACAAGGAAGAGGACAGCGCCGTGAAGTACTGGATAACGGGCCTGTGTGCAGTCTGGCTGGCAAGCAGCCAGCTACAGGCCGCCGAAGTAAGCGCCAAGATTGTCGGTGGCGAAGACGCCAGCCGCAGCTACCCATGGATGGCAGGGTTGCACAGCTACAACCCGGACACCAATCAGTACGTGGTGTTTCCCTTTTGCGGCGGCAGCTTGATTGCCCCCGGCTGGGTACTGACTGCCGCCCATTGCCTCGACGACGGCAGCACCGCTGAAGAGGTCCTGCTACGCATCAATCAACCGGATATCGGACCGCCTGGCAGCCGCATTCAGCCTGACTATGATGCCGTTGCGCTGGCCCTGCATAACAGCTTTACCGACGTCAGCAGCGGCTTCGACATTGCACTGGTCCAGCTCAGTGGCAAGCTTGCCTTCGACACTGTCAGCCTCGCCGACGCCGCCAGCATGGCGGAACTGGATGCCCTGTCGCGCGACAATGATGCGGTCTCGGCCATGGGCTGGGGTACCTACGACACCGCCTCATTTGATCCCGCCAATGCTGACAGCGCTGACCAGCCGGAAACCCTGCAGGTCCTGATTCTTGATTATCTGCGCCGGGCGCTGATCCCGGGCAGCAAGCCTGCCAACGTGGTCGGTGCCTGGGAGCCGGACCCGGACAGCAGCAGCCAGCCGTTTGGCGCCGACACCTGCTTTGGCGACAGCGGCGGGCCACTGTTCGTACCGTTGGCCAGCGCCGAGGTCACACAGGCGGACAATTATGATGTGCTGGTGGGCCTGACCAGCTACGGCAGCGGTGACTGCAACAGCGAGGACCAGCCCGGTGTCTACACCCAGGTCAGCGCCTACACCGGCTGGATCGAGCAGCAGACCAGTGGCCTTGGTGATCCGCTTGCCGATCTCGCCGTCAGTGTCTCCGCGGCCACCCGTGATCTGGTCCCGGGCAGCACCAACGAGTTTGTACTTCTGGTTGAGAATCGCAGTGCCATCAACAGCCTTACCGATTTCAGCCTGCGGCTGGAGGGCGCCAGCAATCTGTCACTGGCGACCAGCGTCGACAGCACCCTGAGCTGCAGCAACAGTGGCGCACTGATCCTCAACTGCAATGACACCGGGACGTTGCTGGCGGGCAACTCGATCAGCTACCGCTTTGACGTCACCGACACTGATGGCGGCGCGCGCAGCACCGAGGTCAGTGCCCTCATTACCGCGCAGGACAAGGACGATTACCGCGTCAGCAACAACAGTTCGGTGTGGGACATCCGCTTCACCAACTCGCCGGATGTGGAAGTGGATCTGGACGGCTTCAATGCCAGCCAGGCCAGCTTTGAGCTCAATGTCAGCAACACCTCCGACCTGCATGCTGCCACCGGCGTCAGCGTGACCCTGACCGCCAGCCTGCCGCTGGACTTTACCGATGCGGCGCCCTGCATCGCAGACAGCGATACCAGCGTGACCTGCACGTTGGGCGACCTGGCGCCAAGCGCAATCTTCAGCCGCACCATCGCCCTGCCGCGTAAAGTCGGCGAGATGCTCAGCTATGACCTCAGCGCCAGCATCAGCCAGACCAGCTCAGACAGTGACCCGTCCAACAACAGCGACAGTCGCCTCGGCTTTGAGGTGGCCGCCAAGGCGGCAAAGAAAAGCGGTGGCGGCACCGCCGCCGCCCTGGTCGCCGTCCTGCTGTTGCTGGTCCGGCGACGCCGACGCTGACACCATCAGTCTGCGCCGGTTGCAAAATGCCGGCGTCGGCCTCAGGGTAGTGAGCTATGACAATCTCCCGCGACAACATCCATCACTGGCTCGACGAAGTGCTGAGCAGCTGGACTCACGGCATTGCCGCAGCAGCGAGCGTGGTCGGCACGGTGGTGCTGATCGTTGCCGCCAGCCGCCTCGGTGACGTCTGGAAAATCGTTTCGTTCAGCGTCTTTGGCGCCAGCCTGATCCTGCTTTACCTGGCCTCCACCCTGTACCACAGCGCCCGCCATCCGCGCCTGCGTCAGGCCATGAAAATGCTTGATCATTGCGCCATTTTCGCCTTGATAGCGGGCACTTACACACCGTTCTTGCTTGTAAATATGCGCGGTCCCGTGGGCTGGACACTGTTTGGCATCATCTGGGGACTGGCCTTCACGGGCATCGCCCTGAAGCTGGTGTTCGGTGATCGCTACAAGCTCACACGGGTACTGATCTATCTCGGCATGGGCTGGCTGATCCTGTTTGCCTCGTCTACGCTGGTGGAAAATCTCAGCCAGCAGGCGCTGGCCCTGACTCTGGCCGGCGGCATTGTCTACACCGTCGGCGTGGTGTTCTATCTGATGCAGCGCATGCCCTACAACCACGCCGTCTGGCACCTGTTCGTGATTGGCGGTAGCGCCTGCCACTTCTACGCGGTCTACTACGGCGTGCTGCCGTTTGCACTGGTGGCGAGCTGACGCTCGCCATTCCCTCAACGCTTACAAGGCATTGATCGGCACCTTCAGATAGACAGTGCCGTTGTCCTCCGCCGGCGGCATCTGCCCGGCCCGCACATTGACCTGAATCGACGGCAAAATCAGCCGCGGCATCTCCAGGGTGGCATCACGCTTCTCGCGCATGGCAACGAACTCCGCTTCACTGACTCCGGCATGCACGTGGATATTGTGTTCGCGCTGTTCGCGCACCGTAGTGAGATAACGGTGCTCGCGCTCCGCCGGGTAGTCGTGGCACATGAACATGCGCGTATCATCCGGTAACTGCATCAGCGCCTGCACGGACTGATAGAGCGTGCGGGCATCACCGCCGGGAAAATCACAACGCGCGGTACCGACGTCGGGCATGAACAGGGTGTCGCCGACAAACACCGCATCGCCAATCAGATAGGACATGTCCGCCGGCGTATGGCCCGGCGTGTACAGCGCCTTGCCCTCCAGCTCGCCGATGCGGAAGGTCTCGCCTTCCTTGAACAGGTGGTCGAACTGGCTGCCATCACAGAGAAATTCTTTCTCCAGATTGAACACCTGCTTGAAGATCTTATGCACCGCCAGAATGTGCTCACCGATGGCGATCTTGCCGCCCAGCTGGTCACGCACAAAGGGCGCGGCGGAAATATGGTCGGCATGGGCGTGGGTCTCGAGGATCCAGTCCACCGTCAGACCCTTGGCCTTGACGAAATCCACCAGCTGTTGCGCCGTGTCGGTCCGGGTGCGGCCGGATTTGGGGTCAAAGTCCAACACCGGATCGATCACCGCAGCGCGACCACCGTCACGGTCATAGACCACGTAGGACCAGGTCTCGGAGTCCAGATCAATGACGGCGTGTACCTCGGGTTTGACCTGCACCTGCGTATTCATGGGCACCTCCAATATTATGCTTGAATACATAATATATTTTTATATAATGTTTGCAAGCCCCGGCAGTGAGGATTTTGCAATGACCACCGAAGTACTGGATCTGGACCTGATGCGCACCGCCGCCAGCGGCGCCTCAGCGTTGCTGAAAGCGCTCAGCCATGAAGACCGGCTGTTGCTGTTGTGTCAGCTCAGCCAGGGCGAAGCCTGTGTCAGTGATCTGGAAGTTGCCTGTGGTGTCTATCAGCCCTCGCTGTCCCAGCACCTCGGTGTGCTGCGCCGCGAGGGTCTGGTGGACACACGGCGTGACGGCAAACACATCTACTACCGTATCGCCAACGACGATGCGATGGCGGTGTTACAAGTGCTGTATCAACGCTTTTGCCCAAAAGGAGGCAAATAAATGACTATCGACTGGAATGCCTTTACCCCCTGGGCGTCGCTCGCCGGCGGCGTATTGATCGGGATATCCACCGCCCTGTTCCTGCTGCTTAACGGCCGCATCGCCGGCATCAGTGGCATCGTCGGCGGACTGGTCAAACCGGTGCGCGGTGACATCGGCTGGCGCGCCGCTTTCGTCGGCGGGCTGTTGCTGGCACCACTGGCCTGGGGGCTGCTTCTGCCCATGCCGGCGATGCAGATCGACGCCAGCTACCCGTTGCTGATAGTCGCCGGCCTGCTGGTCGGCGCCAGCACCCGCTACGGCAGCGGCTGCACCAGCGGTCACGGTGTCTGCGGCATCTCGCGCCTGTCACCGCGCTCACTTGCCGCCACCGCGTCGTTTATGGGCACCGGCTTTATGACCGTTTACATCATGCGTCACCTGATCGGAGGCTGACATGGAAAAACATCATCTGTCTGCATTCTTCACCGGCTTGCTGTTCGGACTTGGTCTGCTCTGGTCCGGTATGGCTAACCCGGCCAAGGTGATCGGCTTTCTGGATATCACCGGCAACTGGGACCCGAGCCTGGCCATGGTGATGGCCGGCGCCGTTGCCGTCGGCATGATCGCCTTTGCACTCGGCGGCAAACGCACGCAAAGCTTCTTTGGTGAACCGATGCGCTTGCCAACCAAACGCGATATCGACAAGCCACTGGTGCTGGGCAGTCTCGGCTTTGGCATCGGCTGGGGCATGGCCGGCTTCTGCCCCGGTCCGGCGGTGGTCGCGTTCGGCACCCTGACACCCAAGGCACTGGTTTTTGGTGTCGCCATGCTCGCCGGCATGGCTATGTTTGAACTGTTGCAGGCCAGGAAACCCGCATGAGACCGGTCGCCACCCTGCTCGGCAAACTGACGCCGCCCTGGTGGCCTCGCTACCAGCGTGCCGCCATTGGCCATGATCTGGTGGCCGGGCTGGTGGTGGCACTGATGCTGATTCCGCAGGGTCTCGCCTACGCCACTCTGGCCGGCGTTCCGCCGCAATACGGGCTCTATGCCAGCCTGCTGCCGGTGGTGCTGTATGCGCTGTTTGGTTCCAGCTCAGTGATGTCCGTGGGCCCGGTGGCGATTACCTCCCTGCTCACCGCCAGCGCACTGGCGACGCTGCCGGATCTGTCAGTCAGCGATTATGTGGCGGCCGCCGCCCTGCTGGCACTGCTATCCGGTGTCATGCTGTTTGCCGCCGGCGCGCTGCGACTCGGCGCACTCGCCCAACTGCTCAGCCATCCGGTGGTGACCAGCTTTATCACCGGCGCCGCTGTGCTGATTATCATCAGTCAGCTGAAGCCTCTGCTCGGGCTGCAGGTCCACGCCGAGTCGAGTGCTGAACTGGCCTGGCAACTGCTGCGTGCGCTGCCGGACACCAACCTGTATGACCTGCTGCTGGGAGGCACTGCGCTGGTGCTGTTGCTGCTCTCTCGCCAGCACACGGTACCTCTGCTGGAACGGCTCGGTGTACCCGGTAATGCCGCGCGCACTTTCCAGCGACTGGTGCCCATGCTGTTGTTGCTGCTCGGCGCGCTGCTGGTGTTTGTGCTTGGTTGGGCCGACCGGCTGCGCGTTGTCGGCACGCTGCCGGTCGGCTCACCAACACTGGGCGTGCCGACGCTGCGGCTCGACTGGATCGAGCAACTCTGGTTGCCAGCACTGGTGATTGGTCTGCTCGGGTTTGTTGAAAGCATCTCGATTGCCCAATCATTCGCGCAGAAAGAACGCGTACCGCTGGACGCCAATGCTGAGCTGCGCGCGCTCGGCGCTGCCAATATCGGTAGCGCGCTGGCACAGGGCTTTCCGGTTACCGGCGGCTTTTCACGCACGCTGGTGAACGCCGAGGCCGGTGCCAAAAGTCCGCTTTCAGGCGTATTTTCTGCTGGCTTTGTGCTGCTGGCACTGTGGTTTGCCACCGGCCTGTTTGTCTATCTGCCGATTACCATTCTTGCGGCGACAATTATTTCCGCCGCCGTGCAGCTGGTGAACCTGAAGGCATTCCGGCAGGCCTGGCGCTACGACCGCGCCGAGGCAGCAGCCATGATCGGTACCACCGCCGGAGTATTGCTGCTTGGCGTTGAAGTCGGCATCGGCGTCGGCGTGATGCTGTCGCTGATGACGCTGGTGTGGCGCTCCAGTCGCCCGCACATTGCCGTGGTGGGACTCGTGCCGGATACCGAGCACTTTCGCAACGTCACCCGCCACAAAGTCATCACTGACGAACAGGTCCTGATGATCCGGGTGGATGAAAACCTGTTTTTCGGCAATGCCGAAGCGGTGGCGCAACAACTGCTGCAGGCGCTGGCGGCCAACCCGAATGCACGCGAGCTGGTGCTGCTGATGTCGTCGGTGAGCCGTGTCGATGTGACGGCGCTGGAAATGCTGCTGCACCTGAATGCCGATCTGGCGCCGCAACAGGTGCGTCTGCATCTGGCGGAGGTCAAGGGCCCGGTGCAGGACCAGCTGAATGAAAGCGAATTGCCGGCGCAGCTCAGTGGCAAGATCTTCCTGAGCGGCTACCAGGCCTGGCAGGCATTGGCGCGCAGGTAATGCAACAGGCGCGCTCCGCATGACCCTGCTGTAGGAGCTTGCCTGCAAGCGAACCGGCGTTCGGAAAGGCCAGTTCGCTTGCAGGCAAGCTCCTACATAGAAACATCAGCCTGAAAGCTCTCCCCCTTGAAAAGGGGGAGTTGGAGGGGGATGAACAACATGGCCATCTTTGCGGCGCCAGATTGAAGGTTGCTTACCCCTGCCCAGCCCTCCCCTTACAGGGGAGGGAGTCCTGACCGCAAAACAATCAGAGCAGTTTCTCGATATCTTTCTTCAGCGACGCAGGGGTATCGGTGGGCGCATAGCGCTTCACCACCTTGCCGCTCTTGTCGACCAGGAACTTGGTGAAGTTCCACTTGATCGCCTTGCTGCCAAGCAGACCCGGTGCTTCCTGTTTCAGGTGCGCATACAACGGGTGCGCGCCGTCACCGTTGACGTCGATCTTGTCGAACATGGTGAAGCTGACGCCGTAGTTGAGTTCGCAAAACGAGTTGATGTCGTCCGCATTGCCCGGCTCCTGCTTGCCAAACTGGTTGCAGGGGAAGCCGAGAATCTCGAGGCCCTTGTCCTTGTACTCGTCATACAGTTCCTGCAGCCCTTTGTACTGCGGCGTAAAGCCAC